>NZ_FRAD01000018.1 GCF_900142225.1 Hathewaya proteolytica DSM 3090 | reverse complement strand
AACGTTTTCCACAGGATTTAACTCGTTCTACTCCAAGAATATTTATATCAAAGCCAAACTCTTCAAATATTTCTCTTGGAAATTTTCCTTTTTCATACTCTGCAATAAAAATACTTTTAAATTCATCAGTATAAGTAATTGCTTTATTACTTACATTCTTAACATATTTATTTTTAGATAATATTTTAACTTCTTCTTTTGTAAATAGTTTATTACTCATTTGTATATTCTCCTAATGTTATTTATTCTATTATACACAAAAATACCCCATAGGTAGACTTTTTTATAATGTCTACTCTATAGGGTACATTTTAAAAATCGTTACGCAGTTTTTTAGGGTATTTTATATTAAAATCAAGTCTTTAAACATTTACTAATTACTATTTATTTAAAAATTCTTTTCCTGGTATTCCTGGTTCAGTCATTTCCATTGGATCAAGAATTTTATTTAACTGTTCTTCAGTTAATATATTTTCACTTAAAGCTATTTTTCTTACTGATTCTCCAGTTTTTATTGCCATTTTTGCTATTTTAGCTGATTCTTTGTATCCAACATGTGGGCATATAGCAGTTATGATACCTACGCTGTTTTCCACCATGTTTTTACATCTTTCTCTGTTTGCTTCGATACCATCTATGCAGTTAACGATTAATGTATCTATTGCATGAGTAAGTGTTTCTATTGATTCAAATAGATTATAGAATATAACTGGCTCAAAAGCATTTAATTCAAGTTGTCCAGCTTCTGCTGCCATGGTAATTGTCATATCATTTCCTATTACATTGAAAGCAACCTGTGATACAACCTCTGGTATAACTGGATTAACTTTTCCTGGCATAATTGAAGAACCATTCTGCTTAGCTGGAAGATTGATTTCACCAAAGCCTGTTCTTGGTCCTGATGACATAAGTCTTAAATCGTTAGACATCTTTGAAAGATTTACTGCACATGTCTTAAGTACACTTGAAACTGCAACGAATCCATCAAGGTTTTGAGTGCTATCAACTAAATCCTCTGCCTGTTTGAAATCCATGCCAGTTACTTTGTTAAGATTATTAACTATATTTTTGAAGTAAACTTCATCAGCATTTATGCCTGTTCCTATGGCAGTACCACCCATGTTGCATACAAAAAGACTGTTTTGTGCATTCTTCAATCTAGCAACATCTCTTTTTATTGCTGAACTATATGCTCTGAATTCCTGACCTAATCTAACTGGAACTGCATCCTGCATCTGAGTTCTTCCCATTTTTATAACATCGTTGAACTCTGCAGACTTCTTATCTAAAGCAACAACTAAATCCTCTGCTTTTTTAATTAAAGCAGTAAGTAATTTTATTGCTGTGATCTTTCCTGCTGTTGGTATAACATCATTGGTAGATTGACCTCTGTTTACGTGGTCATTTGGATGAACCTTGTCATAAGCTCCCTTTGCCCCACCAAGCATTTCTCCAGCTCTATTAGCTACAACTTCATTGACGTTCATGTTTGCAGAAGTTCCTGCTCCACCTTGAATTGGGTCAACGATGAACTGATCATGTAGCTGTCCTGCAATTATTTCGTCACATGCCTTTACTATGGCATCCTTTACGTCATCGGAAATTTCCTTTACTTCATTATTTGTAATTGCACAAGCTTTCTTTATTTCAGCTAAGCTGTCAATAAACTCTTTACACATCACTCTTCCAGTGATTCTAAAATTTTCACATCCTCTTAATGTTTGTACACCATAGTATGCTTCCTTTGGAACTTGTTTTTCCCCTATTGAATCACTTTCAAATCTAAAATCCATATCAATAACTCCCTCCAGATTAAATGACTGTATTTACATCATTTATTACAAAATAATTTTAAAAATGAATTATTTCCTTCATACTATCATTCTAATATACTTTACACATTAATACAAGTATCAAATAATTAATTTTTATGAATTTTACTTGCGAATTATTATGTAAAAGGTATATGCAATGTATATAAAAATAAGCATCACACCTTCAATTCGCACTAATTTCTTTACTTTGTCTCTGGAAAAAACGAATATGATCAATCCTAGCAAAATAGTTATAGATATTAAAATTAAAAGATCAACTGCCAAAACCGATGGAACTGCTATTGGAGTAATGCAAGATGACACCCCCAATATAAGAAATATGTTGAATATGTTTGAGCCGAGTACGTTTCCAAGGGCAATTTCGTTTTCGCCCTTTAACACTGCCATAATAGATGTTACCAGTTCTGGAAGAGAGGTTCCCATAGCTACTATGGTAAGTCCCACTAATTTATCGCTCATACCTAGGGATCTAGCGATATTGCTTGCAGAGTCTACCACAAACTCACCACCTACTACTATGCCTATTATACCTACAATGCCTAGCAAAATCTTTGGCATTGTCTTTATTTTTTCTATACTCTTCTTTTCTTCTTCACATATATCCATATTGTTTTTGTTTTTCTTTGTGATGTAAATAAGATAGGATATGTATAAGATACAAAGGCCTACAAGAATCATGCCGTCTAATCTGCTTATTACATTATCTTTTCCTCCAAAATACTTGTTAAAGGATAATATAAATAGTAGCACTGATGCCACTATGCACACAAGAAAATCTTTTTTTACACTGTCTTTTTTAATAAATAGGGGTGAAAATACTGCAGTGGCACCTAAAACCACTAAGGTATTGAATATATTGGAACCTATCACGTTTCCAAGGGCTATTCCATTATTTCCTTCTATGGCAGAAATCGTGCTAACAGCTAACTCTGGGGCACTTGTGCCTATAGACACTATGGTAAGCCCCACGATAACAGCAGGTATGCCAATTTTTTTTGCCACAGCGGAGGAACCGTCCACAAATAAATCTGCCCCTTTTATAAGAAAAAAGAAGCCTACAATTAATAAAATATAATCCATGAATACACCATCCTTTGTATTTTTGACGCCTATTTAAAGGCAAGCAACGTAAATAATATACCATATTTAAAATTGATTTTAAATAAATTAGATTGTTTTTTTCTCTAGCTCCTCCACCTTTTTTTGCAATTCCTCTATTTTCATTTCCATATCATTTATTATTTTTCTGTTTTCCTCGCTTAAATTCTGCTGAAAAATAGTATCATCACTTTTAGAATCCACCTTGAATCCATACCTGTACACGCTTCCATATTGACCAACTCCTGGAGTTCCAAAGTTAGGGCCATTGCTCTGTGGTGGATATGAGCTGCTTACGGAATTTGCAATTAGTATATTTTGCCCCAGTCCCTCTAAAAAATTCCCTAGTATGCTTTGTTCATTTGAAGTAAGACAATTGCTTATTTCATTTGCCAAAATCGCACATAGAAAAATTAATTCATTATAGGATAAATTAAAAAAGTCCTTCATTTTGATTCCTCCAGAATAATACTATACATTTTATATTATGTAAAAAAAAGAAAAGGAACCCTGAGTTTCCAGAATTCCTTTTAAAATTATGTATTATTTTTATAGCAATGTAGTTAATAAGAATAATAAGTGTGCCACGACTCCTGCACATAATCCACCAATGGTATGGCTTACAATTGCTCTACCGGTTAAGTGTCTAAAT
This sequence comes from Hathewaya proteolytica DSM 3090, assembly GCF_900142225.1. Classification (GTDB taxonomy): domain Bacteria; phylum Bacillota; class Clostridia; order Clostridiales; family Clostridiaceae; genus Hathewaya; species Hathewaya proteolytica. Next base: position 58,081 of record NZ_FRAD01000018.1, on the reverse strand, counting down.
TTTAAACTATCCATCATAGCTACGTGTGTACTTAAGTATCCACTCCAGCACATTCCCATAGCAGTAAATACAGCGATTTCATTTCCCCCTATTAATCCCTGCTTTAAGAAGTTAGGAACAAGACTTATTGCCGCTCCTACTGCACCAAGAGATGTTATAGGGAATGCTATAGCCTCAGGACTCTTAAATCCAAGTAAAGGTTCTAAAATGAAGCTAAGCTGTTTGCCTATCCAAGGGAAAAGAGGTACACCCTCGTAAGCTGCTCCAGTGTATTTTCCACTTGCGCCAGGCCCCATAGTTAGCATCATAACAAGTGTACATATTATAATAACACCTGGTACAATTGCCACACCCATGTCAACTCCCGATTTACCGCCTTCAAGCATACTCTCTAGAATTCTTCCTGAAACACTGCCTTCTCTAACTTCTCTATAATTAATTGTATCTATGTTGCTGTCTTCTTCTTGAACAGCTGGTAATTCGGTGCCATACTCTTTCTTTGTATGGTGAATCATAAGTCTACAGCTTATAACACTTCCTACCACGGCACCTACGTTACCGATAAGTGCTGATAAGATGTAAGTTTCGCCCTTTGGCCCAGTTTGTCCAATCATGAAAGCAGTTAATATTAGTCCCATACCAAAGCTTGTACCTAGGTTTGTCAAAGCTGGAACTTGATACTTTTTAAAATATCGAAGGAAAACCTTATTGTCTGCCAACGTTATTATAGCTGGATTATCTGACAAATAAGTTGTAAGTATACCAAGTGAAGCAACACCTGGCAGATCATATAGCGGCTTCATCAAAGGTGAAAGTAATTTGTTGATAAGACTTACTACACCAAATTCTGATAATATTGATGCTGCTGCCCCTGCAATAACAGCTAATGCAGTGATTTTTAATACAGTATTAACCAACAAGTCAAATCCTGTTTCCATAAGGGTATTGAACATATTTGGCGCACCCATAATACTTCCAAGTATTATAAAAAAGCCAAAGAATACCACAGTACAGATAAAACCTTCAAGCCCTATGGCTTTTTTATAATGTTTTTCTTTTTCCATAATAAATCCCTCTCATTTTTTTATCGTTGTTTAGTTTTGTCATATATATAAAGTTTACTTTATACCAATACTACACATAGCTATTTTAGTCGCTCTTCCACCATATTCATAATTCTGCTTTTTTTGATTTCTCCTACTTTTAGTACAGATTGGCACTTATTTAAAACTTCACTCTTTAACTTATCATCTTTTATACCAGATAAGTTGATTTTTATATTGATAATGGAGCTTTCCACCGCTGCATGAAGCATGATAACAGACACAGCCGCGTCGGATATAACTCCTTTGTTTCCAAACTCAGCGGCAACAGCTATAAGATCATAAACTTTTTCGCATTCACTTATGGTCTCCAAAGGTGCTTTTATAGCCTTTTCATAGCCTTTTTCTATGGCCTCATTTCGTTTTTGCTTCTCTTCCTCTGTTTCCTTTGGCATAGAAAATACCTTAATGAACTCGCTGAAAACGTTTGCGTCGTCATTCATAAGCTTTATGAACTTATCAACATATTTTCTACATTCACTATAACAAAAATCAAATTTATCTTTGTCATCTTCTGACAACTCTCGATAAATTTTTTTGCCCACAGTGAGAGAAAATACCATACTGCTAAGAGCACTACCTAGAGAAGCGGCTAAACCAGCTATGCTTCCTCCTCCTGGTATTGGTTCATTTGAGGCTAATTTTTCTACAAAAGATTTAACGCTTAAATTTTCCATAACTTTACCCCTGTCTCCTTAATTCAAATCCCATTATATAATAATATTAAATCGGGTTTTTTTCAATATGTAAAATTATTTTTTTTATAAATATCTAAATTTATTTCATACTTATAAAATAGTATCATACTTCTACATTTTTCTACACACCTTATTATATAGTGAGAAAATTATTTTTGCAACAGTATTAGAAGAGTATTTATTCATAGTTTCTTTACAAATTTTTTCTGAAGAATAATTTTGGATGTTATTTTTCATATAAATTAAGGCATCTCTAAGCAAAATTCCGTTGTTTTTTTCTATTATTATTCCATTATAGGATTTTATAATATTGTCGGCGCCACCATTATATAATCCGATAACTGGTTTTCCGCAAAACATGGCCTCAATATAAACTACACCAAAAGTTTCATAGGGAGAGGCTAGTACGAAAGCATCACATTTGTTCATCTCTTCAGCCACTTCCTGCCTGGAAAGAGCACCTATTAAGTGGATCTGGGACTCCATATGACTATCTCTTATAAGGTTTTGCAATGTTTCTTTTTCACTTCCATCTCCACCTATTACAAGGTGCTCACTTCCACCACGAAAAGCCTCTGTAAAAGCAATTATGAGCTCTTTCATTCCCTTATTTCCCTCTAAATAACCCAAGGAAAAAAAGGAAAATTCATATTCCTTCTCCACAGGAAAAGGAATAAACAACTTATTGTTCACTATATTGGGTACCACCTCTATGTCATTTCTTTTAGTGAAATCTTCCAATTCACTTTTTAGACCATTTCCCACAGCTATAAGGATATCCGCTCCCATATAGGCATTGTATACATGTTTCTTATAGCTATTTCTTAAATGCTTTGCCTTAATTAATGATGAATGTTCTGTTATAACAAGAGGAATATTGTATTTTTTGCTTATATACAATGCAGAAATACCTGCCCACATGGAAGATTGAGCGTGAATGACATCTACCTTTCCTTGCTTTCTCACCACTTCTTTGTATAGGCTATCCATTCTCCTATTGAACAATTGAAACATCAATGGATTCTTGGGTAAAAAATTGTACCCCTTATACCTGTAGGTATTTAGTCCATCCTCTACTTGAAAGGAAAGGCCTTTTTTTTCACCAATTCGCCCCAGCTTTGTTATAGGAAATATTTCATTATAAGCTACTGTAACCTTAATGCCCTCTCTTTGAAGAGCTAAGGCTTGCTCTTTAAAAAAACTTCCGTGTACCTCATTTGATTTACTAGAGTACCACGAGGGAATAAACATTACATGCATCTGGCCGCCTCCTGCAATATTCCATTAAGTTTGTAAGTCACATTTTTCCATTCATACTCCATAATTGGCTCACTATCTCTATTATCCTGAACTTTTTTAATAACTTGATTTAGTCCCCTAAGGATATCTTCACTGTTATTGTTTACCACAGTACACTTTTCTACACCCTGTGTTACAGATTTAACAGGATCTTTTTCATCACCTAATATGACAAATATATTGTTTCTAGTGCCGTAATAATCGTATATTTTTCCTGGAATTTGGTTTGAGTTTTTGTTGCCAAGTAATATTAACACTTCACTGTGAATCATATAGGCCAGAGCTTCTTTATATGGTACTCTTTTTTTTACTGTGATTTTATCTACAGACTCAAGTTGTGATTTTATGCTCTCATCATCAATATTTCCATAAAACATTATATTTAACTTGTTGTACAAACTTATATTTTTTTTCTGCAGTTCTTTTAATGCCATTATAAAGGGTCTTACATCTCTTAATTTTGTAAAGATTTCCCCTGTGTGCACCATATTTATGCAGTTTTTCTTTACTCCTTCTGGCGGATTATCCTTTAAAATTTCCTCATATTTATTAATATCAAATCCTCGTTGAACTAAGTATGTATTTTCCTTAGGTATATTGTATAGTTTTATAAATTCATCTCTATTTCCCTCTGAAACAAAGACAAATTTGTCACCCATAGATACTACTTCTTTCTCCATTTTCTCTTCTCTTAACTTCCTAAGATTTGGCATAGAAGACCTATTGGGGTCCCTAACCCAGGGATCGCTGTAGTACTGCACCCATGGAATATCCTTAAAACATTTTTTTATCCTAAGAGCGCAAAGATGGCTAGATGGGGGTTCGTGCATGGAGAATATAACTTGAAAATTTTCTTTTGCCATTAATTTCACCATATACTCTGACGCCCTCTTAGACCAACTATAATACATATCCGGAGACACTAAAGTATTTTTCATGCTCTTTATTATTCTCTTTATCTTTTCTCTATTGCTATTTTGAATCTTATTCCCGTTTATTTTTTCAACTACACCCTGAACTTTTCTAGGCATAACCTTGTTGAAAAGCTTTCCCCCAGAAATACTGTGAACCTTGACTCTCTTATCTAGCATACTTAAAATATACTCATCAAAGTAAACCGAATCTTTTGGGAAATCCACCGTAAGCAAAGTAACACTGTTTCCCTCAATATCCACCAGGTTATTGAGATAATACAGTGTTCTTATGGATGCAGAATTGTTTATAAAGGGAGAGTAACATGCTATAAATAATATATTCACACTTATACCTCCTTATTTTTACTTATATCGCTTTACAAGATACAAAAATTTTGGAATACTAGACAACCTTCCAATTCTCTTTGGATCCACAATTGTTCTGTATAACCATTCCATGCCCATATTTATCATAAACTTAGGAGCTCTCTTCACTTTTCCACTTATACCATCAAAGCTACCTCCAACTCCCATAAACACATTGGCAGGAATAACATCCATATATTTTTTTATGAACATTTCCTGCTTTGGACAACCCAAGGCTACGAAAACAGCATAAGGTTTACATCTTATTATTTCCTCTACAATCTCTTCTGCATCCTTGTCGGAAAAATAACCATCCCTATAGCCCGCCACCAAAATTCCCGGGTGCTGATGTTTTATCTTCTCTACACAACACTGAACCACGTCCCTAGAAGCTCCAAGAAGGTATACTGGCTTTTGAAGGCGTGCAGATTTCTCAAGAACTGCCTGCATAAATTCAATACCGGCGATTTTTTCCTTCACGGGGCACTTTATCATTTTGGATGCTAAAATTGTTCCCACTCCATCAGGTATTATAAAAGCTCTATTGGATGAGAATTCTTTACTTAATATCTCATCATTAAAACCAGCATACAATACTTCAGGATTTCCCGATATTATATTTACCTTTTCGTATTTATCTATCTCATCTAAAGCTTCATTAAAGCTTCCTCTAAAAACCTTGAAGCCCAATATGTTTGCATATTTATCCATCTTTTTTCACCTTTATGTTTCTCTTTTAAAAAGCGCCATCTTTTTTTAAAACTGAAGTCACTGTTTTAAATAATATTTTTACATCATTCCAAATTGAAAAATTTATAATATAAGTAACATCATAATATACTGTTTTACCTAATTCGATTTCTCCCCGCCCACTTATTTGGGCAAGGCCAGTTATGCCAGGAGTCACCAAAAGCCTTTGTTTGTATTCCTCTGGATAATACTTAACCACCTCTGGTATTTCAGGTCTAGGCCCCACCAAGCTCATATTGCCAATTAAAACATTAAATAATTGTGGTAGCTCATCAAGGCTTGTTTTTCTAAGAAAAGCACCTGCTTTTGTTATCCTGTCATCATTTTTGTTTTGAAAAACGAAATTGCTCAAATCCTTTTCATCGATTTTCAACTGAGACTTTTTCTCTGCGTCCGGCACCATTGTTCTAAACTTATATATGGTAAAAGCTTTTCCGTCTTTTCCTATTCTCCTCTGTTTAAAAACGGCATTGCCTTTGGAATCTATTTTTATCCATAACCACAATCCAAACAATAAAGGAGATAAAATTATTATTCCTATTAATGATAATAATATATCAAAAATTCGTTTTATCATAAATTGAATTTTTTTATTGTCTATATTCTTAACTTTTTCCACCTTTGGCACTTCAAATTCCATGTTTTACTCCTTTAATATTAATGATTTTTTCTCTTATTTATTATAGCTTTACCATAGGAAAGGATCATTACCAATTCTCTATAATTCACAATAATTATCAAAACTGACAATGCTATATTTAACCATACATTGTTAATGGTTATACTAGCAAATCCAAGGGCTACCATACACAAAATATCTAGGGCATACAAGGTAACCTTGAATTTAAACCAAAGCTTTCTAGATATAATGGTTCTCATCCAAAAGAAGACTATATAGGCAAATCCTGTTGCTATAGAAGCACCAACAGCTCCAACCTTTGGAACCAAAAGTATATTGCATAGGAAGTTCACCACCACAGCAGAAATTGATACTAATATATTATACCAAGTCTTCTTGGAAAATGATATTCCAAGACAGGTTGCCTCCGAAACTGTATACATTACCGGTAGTAAAACTAAAAATGGAACTACCTTTGCCGCAGCCATATACTCTGGTGATAAAATTTTTATTATAATATCCTTAAATAACACTATGCCAGTAAACATAAAGGTCATAATGCACATGAGCATATTGCTTACTTTTATGAACTTCTCTCCCGGTACTTTATCCTCATACCATTTAAAAGCAGTAGGTGTCCAAAAAGTACAAAACGCACTTTGCACTATGGCAACTACACTGACTATTTTCATAGCAGTTGAGTATATTCCAACCTCATGAAAATTGGACCAATGCTTTATGGCCACCTTATCCATAGAATTTAAAATGGCTATGACCACAGTGGCAGGTATTAGGGGCAATCCATACTTAAACATTTCGTGAAGAAGTTTTTTGTCTAAGGCGATTTTTTGAATCCAATAATCTTTTGTAAATAAAAATTCCACAATACATATTGCAAGTAAGGTTAAAAAAGTAACAATTATAATTGATTTATATGTACTTTCAATGCACATCAAATAAGGTATAAGCACCAAAGCATAAATTAACTTATTCATAATATTAAAAAATGAGTACAATTTAGCTTTTTCCTGCATTCTGATGAGCAATAGATTAAACCTATCTATTACTGTTAAAGGAAGGGATATAGCTAGTAAAGCCATAATAAACCCATCCACTTCACCAATTATCATGACAGACATCTTTTTATAGACTATCATTCCCATGGCGCCAATTATAATTGACACAGCTAAAGGAGGTAAGGCTGCATTTATAAATAATTTTCTTTTATCTTCTTCAGAGTTAAATTGTCTTGTAAAAGCCTGATCTAAGCCTAGAAAAATAAGCATACTGCTGACACTTAACACCATGGCATAAATTGACACCTTGCCACTTTCTGCTGGTGATATAAAATAAGTTGTAAGTGATACAGTAAAAAAGTTAATTACAGCCGATAAAACAGGCCCCATTGAAAAACCTATAAACCTCTTTATAAACTGTTTTGGACTATCACTCATATAAACCCTCCTACTCCCTCATTATGCCTTTAAGCTCTCGTATATACGCAATAACTCTTCAGCCGTCTTTTTCCACGTAAATTTCTCTATTACAGTTTTTCTAGCATTGTTTCCAATAGTATCTCTTAATTCCTCATGGCTGAGCAACAATTGCAAGGTTTCTAAAAGGTCTTGACTTTCCTTGGGCTTTACAAGAAAACCATTTTCTCCATGTATTATGGCATCTTGTATACCTTGCCCTTTTATGCCTATGACAGGCTTACCTTGTAGCATTGCTTCTATGTACACAACACCAAAGCCTTCTTGGTAGCTAGGCAAAGAGAACACACTGCATTTTTTCATCCACCTTAACACCTCTTCATGGCTCAATCTTCCTAAGAAAATCACATTGTTGTAAAGATCCAGTTCCTTCACCATTTCTTCAAGTTGCTGACCTTGATTTCCACTGCCAATTATGTAATATTTTATGTTGTCATAGGTTTTTTTTAGCTCTTTAACGGCCATGATGTTGTACTTTATTCCCTTGGTTTCCACCAAATTTGACGCGCTTAGTATGTGAACATCCCTTGGAATATGTTTCAGCTTTTCTACATCTTCACCCTCATTGTTTACATCGATACCGTTAAAAACAATATGGGTCTTACTGATAAATTTTTCATCACTAATTGTATTTCTAAGCTTGCTACTCACCACAATTATCTTATCTGCTTTATTTAGAACTTCATAAACCTTCTTCTTTAAGATTTCACTTTTTTTAATGGTATACTGAAAATCCTGACCATGTACAGTTACCATAAAGGGAAGCTGTAGCTCCTTGCTCAATCTCATTCCAGCATACCCATCTGGTAGGGCTACATGGCAGTGAATAAGGTCAAATTTCTTTGTTTTATGTAGATTATGTACAAGTTTCTTTATGGCATTATAAATCCTCTCTCCAGAGGAGGCAAAGGCTATGCCCTTTGGGTACTCTATGTACCTTGGATAATGAACTTCTATTCCCTCCGCCACCTCTTTGTGGGGTATATTATCATAAGCTTTCCACTTGTTGCTTATGATATTCAATGGGAAGCCTGCCCATGGTATAGGACAAATAACAGTAATATCACAGCCCATTTTTTTTAGCTCCTGTACCTGTTTTTTTACGAATATACCAGACATTTCATTGGCAGAGGATGGATACATATGTGATATAACTAAAACCTTCATGGACAAAATTCCCCTTTCTAAGTTTCCTGTGTTTATTATTTTAGATTTTTAATTATATTTTCTAACTTTCTAGCTATGTTGTCTCTAGAGTAGTGCTCTTTTACATAGGCTCTTCCATTTAAGCCTAATTCTTTTCTAAGATTTTCATCTTTGTAGAGTTTTATAATAGCCTGAGCCATGGCTTCAGGATTTTCAGGTTCTACAACAATTCCCGCTTTAGCGTTGTTTATGAGTTTTTCTGCCTCACCCTCTGCAGAAAGAATTATTGGAAGTTCTGCTGACAATGCCTCAAACATTTTTGAAGGCAGAGCACCCTTAAATATATCAAGCTTTTTAAGGGGTATTACTGTGGCATCCATGGAAGAAATAATTCGTGGCATCTGTGGTTTAAGCTGCATAGGAAGAAACATAACATTGTTCAATTGTTTTTCCTTTACCATACTTATTAGCTTATTTTTCTCGGGGCCCTCTCCTATGAATACTATCTCAATATCCTTGTATTCTTTCACTTTATCTGCCGCCTCTATTACAGTTTCTAACCCTTGAGCTAATCCGTGTATTCCCGCATAGCAAATAGCAAATTTATTCTCTAAGCCCAACTGGCGCCTAAAATTTTCATCTCTTTTATCAGCCCTAAAAAATTCCGTATCTATCCCGTTAGTTATAAGGTGAACCTTATCCTTTGAAAAGCCTCTGTTTACAATGTTATCCACTATACCTTGAGTCTGACCTGTAACGGCATTAGCTTTTCTGTAGCAAAACTCTTCTAACCACGTTGACGCTTTTATAAGCATCTTATTGTGTAAAACATCTAGCTTCACAGCAGACTCTGGCCATAAATCGGAAACATTAAATATGAATTTTGCCTTCATCTTTTTAGCTATTTTATATCCTGACCACCCTAGAAATAAAGGTGGTGACTCCGTTATAACCACGTCAGGCTTTTCGATGTGCTTCATCCCCGTAAAAACCGATGAAAAAGTAAATGATAGGTAGTTTCTAAGCCGTTTTGTAAAGGATTTTTCCTTTGTAGTATATATGCTAGTTCTATGTATTTTGATGCCTTCCATTTCTTCTTCCATATATTTTTTATTCTTATATCCTTCAAAAATTTCTCCCCTTGGGTAGTTTGGCATGGCAGTAAGTATGCTTACATTGTGTCCAAAACTTTTAAGATGCTTTGCAAGTTCAAATATCCTATTCTGAGGAGCTCCCACTTCTGGAGGACAGTATTGAGTCAAAAATAATATATTCACTTTTATTATCACCTCTAACATTTATGTTATGCTGTCTTTTTATCTGTATGTAACTTATGAGTTTTTTTCTTGTAGCAATCCAATATGGAATAGCTCAATGCTATACCTATCCAAAATGGTGGGAAATGAATTACGGAGCTAGGGCCAAATACTAGAAAAATCATGGCTACTGCTAAAATAAATCCTGATAGATAATATCTATCTTTATTTAAATCCACTATCTTTCTCAGCCTAAATAGCTGATTTACAAAGCACAAATAAGTTATTATTGTGTACAACCCTATGAACACTCCAAAATCGCAGAGTATTTCCAGCCAAAAACAATGGACGTTGATTATGCCGTGGGTGTTATTTATTGTTTTAAGGTAATTAGGAGAATTCCCAACGCCAACGCCAAATAAGTTTTTATCTTTAAAAACTCCGTGAATTGCCACATTGTACATCAAAGTTAGTCTTACACTGTCAGAACCTTCGTTTCCAATAACTTTATTTGACGTCACAATTTCTTTTTCCAATTGTTCTTTATCTGGCTTTGCTTCACTCTGCAATTTGTCCTTTATTATTGTTCTTATTTCTGCTACCAAAGGGATTTTCGCAAACTTCCCAGTATAATAGCCCATTCTAGGGAACATAGAAAATATTACAAAGGTGCCCACAATTAGAATTCCATAAATAACAGAGTACTTTATGGTTTTGTATGCAAATTTTTTATTTCTTTTTATATTAATTATTCCAAAAACCAATAGGACAAATATACATATAAAGAAGGTGAGCAAGGCAATTCTAGCTCGTGAAAACACAATGTTTACAAGAGTCATCAATAGATTGATAAGGGAAATCAAGGTGAATTTCTTGTTTTCCTTGTAAAACAAGTCCGCTAAACTTATTATGAATGCCATAATCAAAAAGATAGCGTAATTGTTTGGGTTATAGAAAAACGTAACTGGTATTCTTAAAGCCTCCTTGTATGTCATGCCATGGTCTACAAAGTGATTTGGCAATGCAAAGTCAAAGCCCAAAATTTCCAGTATACCTATTACTAGAATTCCCGATACAAGATATGTGATAAATCTAAAGGTGTCCTTAAGTTCCTCTTCTCTTTTGTTTTCCAGAATAATCATGGCTAGCATGGTAGCCCCCACTGCATACCTAGTTATGTATTCCAAGGATGTTTTTACGTTCATTGCCCAAAGAAGGCTTAAAACCATATAAACACCAAATACGAAAAAGAAAATTCCATACATATTGAGTTTTTTTACAGAAAAAGTTTTTAAACTCATGAGAATAGATTTGTAATTATTTTTTGTATAATGTATAAAATACAATACAAAGGCAATGTTGTAGTTTATTTTATGACCTAGTATGGCAATGGCAAAATACAAACTAGATAAGTATAGAAACTTTCTGCAATTGCCCTTGCATTTGAAATATATACCAGTTATATATGCTATAGAAAACAATGCCACAAAAATGCCGTTCTTTTTTAACAATGTACAAAGTAACATGGAACTTAACAGTATTATGAAATTAATTTCTGTTTCATGTTTTTTCACTAGTATCTCCCCTTATTTTATGTATGCAACATGACCTTACACCATGTTGCATATATGTTCTGATATTTTAACGGCGGCTTTACCATCACCAAATACAGCCTTTTGCTCTTCCCGTGGAATAAAATTCACTATACCATCCACAATTTTATCTTTGTCTGTTCCAACAACTATATTCCAGCCGTTATCTACGGTTTCCACCCATTCCGTTTCGTCCCTCATTGTTATACAAGGCTTTTTCATAAAAAATGCCTCTTTCTGCACTCCACCGCTATCCGTTACGATTTTTTCAGCATTCATCTCTAAGCTGATCATTTCCAAATATCCTACGGGTTCGATTATCTTAATATTGTCAGCAAATTTAAGATTGTAGTCCTCTATGTATTTTTTAGTCCTTGGGTGCAATGGAAGAATAACTTTTTTATTGCACTCATTTAACGCAGTAATTATGTTTTCTAGCCTACTCACATCATTGGTATTTTCAGCTCTATGAATTGTAGTCAGTATATAAGGTTCATTGTAAGCATCTAGACTCTCCATAAAAGCTCTTTTTTCTTCTGCCTTTTTCTTAAAATGAAGAATTGCATCAAACATTACGTCCCCAACATTATGAACGCCCTTTTTTATTCCTTCATTAAACAAGTTATTTTCAGCTGTATTAGTTGGAACGAATAGAAGCTTTGATAGATGGTCAGTAAGTATCCTATTTTGCTCTTCAGGCATACTCATGTTGAAACTCCTCAAACCAGCTTCAATATGGGCTACAGGTATAAGCAGCTTGCTAGCACACAATGCCCCAGCCAATGTAGAATTTGTATCACCATAGACTAAAACTGCATCTGGTTTTTCCTTTAAATATATTTTTTCTAATTCTATCAGCATTTTTCCTGTTTGTTCTCCATGTCCACCAGAACCTATGGCCAGATTGTAGTCGGGTTTTGGAATGCCAAGCTCTTCAAAAAAAATATGTGACATATTCTCATCGTAGTGCTGACCCGTGTGAACAAGTATCTCTTCATGTTTTTCTCTTATAACATTGGAAACTGCCGCAGCCTTTATAAACTGAGGCCTAGCACCTATTACGGTTAATATTTTCATATAAATATATTCCTCCTTTAACACAGTATCATTATTGTAAATTTCTTGATTTTCGTTTTTTATTATGGATAGCCATTGCTAAACTCCACCTGAAACTAAGAATCCTTTTTATAAACACTGCAAATAGAATACATTATTCCAATAGAAATAATAAAAGGAGTAAAGCTTATAACAAAGCTAGGTCCAAATACAAGAAATACGTTTGCAACAGTGAGGGTTATGCCACTTAAATATAGATCATCCCTCATAAGATGGACTTTCTTCCGCAATTTAAAATAGTCTATAAATAACATGACGTATATGTACACTGTGTATAAAAATATAGGTATTCCAAATTCACACAGTATCTCAAACCACAGCGAATGGATATTAAGTATACCGTGAGTATTGCCCACTGATTTTATGTAGTTTACTGAGTTCCCTACGCCAACACCAAAATAATTTTTATCCTTTACGATGCCTTGAACCACCACATCATGAATAAGAGTTAACCTTATGCTGTCAGAGCCTTCTTGACCGATGACAGGATTCTTTTCTATTTCTTTGTACTCATCTTCAGTGGAGGAGCTACCCATCAACTTGCTTATTTCAGCCACTACAGGAATTTTGGCAAACTTACCAGTATAATAAGACATGTTGGGGAAAATAGAAATACAAATAAATATAAAACATATTAAAGTTATGTGTTTTATTGCAAATGTAACGCCCTTTTTGGCAAATTCTTTGCTTCTTCTCAAATTTATCAGAGAAAATACCGCTACAAAGGAAAGTGCCAGTATGCAAGATATGAAGGCTACCCTTGACCTAGAAAAGATTATGTTTATTATGATCAAAATCACATTAATCAAATTAATTATTTTCATGGCACCGGTTTTTTTATAAAATACTTGCCTAAAAGACATAATAAGGGCAATTACTAAAAAAACTGCATAGTTGTTTGAGTTATAGAAAAAGGTTACTGGAATCATTCTAGCCAGTTTGTATACTATATTTTTATCTTCAAAGTGGTTTGGCAAGCCAAAATCATAGCCGGTAATTTCAATTAGGCCAATTAGCAAAACACCTAAAACCACATAACTAGCCATATCAAAGGTTTCACTTAGCTCCTTCTTGGTCCTATTTTCAAAGATTATCATTAATATCATGGAAATGCTTATAGCATATTTTATTAAATAATCCACCGCAGAATGTTTATCCATGCTCCAAAGAACACTAAGCACCATATAGCAGCAGAATACTATAAGAAAAATACCATATTTATTTAGGTTTATCTTAGGTTTAATGGCTTTATGTTCTTTTATAATATTCCACTGTTCTTTTAGGAAAAGTATAGCGTATAATACAAAGGCTACATAGTAATTCTTTCTGTGTCCAAAGGAAAAAATGGCAAAGAACAAGCTGGTAAAATACATTAATTTTCTGCTGTTGTCTTTAAACTTAATGTATATAATCACTACATAAAGCAAGGAAAAAGCATAAATAATTGGCATATCTCTTTTCATAGCATAGCTTACAACGAGAGCAAGGATTGTTATAATCAAGCATATTATAGAATCTTTATTTTTCAATGGTTTGTACCTCATTCTAAATTTATTTGTCTAGTTCATCGTAAAGTTGGAACAATTTTCTCTCGCAGATACCCCAGTTGTACTCCAACTCTACAGCCTTTGCCCCATTCTCGCCGTATCTCTTTACTAATTCCCTATCCTTAGCTAATTCTTCTATACACATAGCGATTTTTTCTGGATCCTCTGGGTCAATTACCTGTCCGCACTTGTATTTATCCACAATTTTTCTCATCATAGGAAAATCACTGGCCAGAACAGCTGTTCCACTCATCATATACTCAAAGATTTTTACCGGCTCGGAGTTGATGTATCTCCAATTGCTAGGTTGAAGCAACACAAATCCCACATCAGCTTTCTTTAAATAATCATACACCTCAATGTGAGGTATTCTCCCTGTAAAAACAATTTTTTTATCACTTAAATTTTGACTAACATAAGTCTTTACCTTATCTTCTAAAGCTTCAGTCTCAAAGGGACCGATAAAATAGTAAGAACAATTATTATTTTTTACAAGTTTTATCCCTTCAAGAACCTTTAAAATTCCCCTATCCTCTCGAAGTCCACCTACATATATGAAATTTGTGCTATCAGGGCATAAGGTTTTTTCAAGTGAAAGATCTAACACCGGATAGTTTGGAATCAGGGCCACGTTTTTATTGTATGCCTTGAATTTATCCACTAGAATTTGATTTACACTAATTATATAGTCAGCTTTTTTTCCAATACTTTTTTCATAGGAGTATAAAAGTTTTTCTATTAAACCCCTACCAACTGAAAAGTGCTCTGCAAATCCTTCTGGATGATATTCGTGGGAATCGTATATTATTTTGCAGTTCAATTTCTTTTTTAATTTTACAGCCACTTGAAAGGAATCTGGCTCATGGGCATGGTATACATCAGCATTTATCTCCATGGCCAAGTCATAGATTTTTTTCATAGGTTCAAACCTATTGTACCAAGATTTTCTTTTAGGAAATACCTTGACTTTTATATTATCTTCTGTGGTAAAATCCTTTTCACCAGGAGCTATAATGTATATCTCATCATATTTTTTCTTCAGCGACAAAATTTCTTTGTAATAAATTCTATTATCAAATATCTGATGTCCTGATGTTAACATACAAATTTTCATGGTTTAACACCTCAAAGTTAATTCTATTGATTTTTCAGCAGTTGATCCTCGGGCACATCTCTCACTTCTTTAGCTGGACTCCCAAGGCATATCTTGCCTTTGCCAACATCCTTAGTTACAAGGCTACCAGCTGCCACAAAGCCATCCTCATTTATTGTCTTACCAGGCAAAATAACCGCTCCTACCCCAATTCTTCCACCTTTTTTTACAGTTACACCTTTAAACTTTCCAAATCTCTCTTTTGAACGAGCAGCGTAATTGTCATTTGATGTGGCAACACAAGGAGCAATAAACACGTAATCCTCCACAGTGGAGTATGCCGTAAGGTACACATTAGTTTGAATCTTACAGTTAGAACCCACTGTGCAAAAATTTTCTATGGTGGCTCCCTTGCCGATAATAGTTTTTTCACCTATTATCACATTTTCTCTTACCACTGCAAGGTCTGCAATTAGAACGCTTTCTTTTATGTGTGACCCTGCGTAGACAATGGCCCCCGCTCCTATCATAGATTTACTTTCTATAACGCAAGGGGGCAACTTCTCCTCGTCCTTAAATATACTGTTGGCAGCTCTCATAGGTTCTTTTCCCAACACAGCGTTGTCATCCATGCGCACATTGTCACCTATTACACTGCCCTCGTGAATTACCACATTGTTGCCAATGACACAGTTGTCTCCCAAAGTGCAATGGTCCTCAATCACCACAAATTTGCCCAATATAACGTTTTTCCCTAAACTAGCACTTTCAGATATATAATTATATTCCATATCTCTACCTCTTATTTATAATCTTTTATCCTTTTCATATCAGTCATATCTGTGCTTGCAAAATCTTCAATTGGAAACTTCACTGGCATGCCTGTTTTTCTAGATTTGTATGCTGCAAGAATTATCTCCATACCTTTTTTGCCTTGTTCTCCATTTATAAGAGGCTCCCTATTTAAGTTAATAGCATCTATCATGTCTTTAAATAATGGAGTGTGTCCAAAGCCATAAACAGAGTCTGGATCATCCTCTTGAGCTTTCAATATTTCTAATTCCTCATTTTCTTTAGAATCTTCAAATCTCCATGTTTCCACCTTGTTAACTGCTAGGCCACCTATGCACACAGTTCCTTTTTCACCGAATATGCTTAGTGTTTCCTCTAGATTTTTAGGATATACACAGGCACTACCCTCTACAATGCCAATAGCGCCATTTTTAAACCTAATGATTATAGCCCCAAAATCCTCTGCTTCAATTTCTCTTAAAAAAGTATCACATTGAGCGTACACCGTATCCACTTCTCCACCCATCATCCACTGAAGAAGATCTATATTGTGTATGCACTGATTCATAAGCGTTCCACCATCTTGAGCCCAAGTTCCTCTCCAAGGTGCCTGCTCATAGTATGGCATGCTCCTGTTCCAAAGTATTCTCGCTGTTCCGTTAACTAATCTTCCAAACCTATTTTCTTCTATAGTTTTCCTCAATTCCTGAACAGGCTTGTTAAATCTATTTTGATGGCTTACACAAAGCTTTACATTGTTTTCTTTAGCGCATTTTATCATGGCTTCTGCATCATTTACAGATAAAGCCATAGGCTTCTCCACAATTACATTTATTTTCTCCCTCATGCAATCCATAGCTATCTCTGCATGATAACCACTTTCAGTGGCAATGGTAACTACGTCAATATCTTCTGTCTTAATCATTTCTTTGTAATCTGTGTACACCTTAACTTCATAGCCATGGCCCATTTTTTCTGCATAGCTGTTCGCCTTTTCCTCAGCTTTTTCACCTATGACATCGCAAACTGCAACTAGAGTGGCTTCCTCTTTATTGCAAATCAACGCCTCCACGTGCTTATATGATATTCTTCCACAACCTATAATCGCAAATCTCAACATTTGAATTTTCCCTTTCATTTTAAAATTAGAAAGAATATCAACCTTTTGTGAGTTGATATTCTTTGCTGTAGAATATACTACATCTTCCACATTAAAGTTTATTAATTTTTTCTCTGTTGTTTACAACATCCTTAGTGGCATTTCTTGTATCGTAAAGCAGCTTTGATTTTTCTACTATATATTCGTATTCATAATTACTGTGATTTGTTGTAATTATAACTATATCAGCTTCCTCAATGGCTTTTTTATAATCAACTGAAGTGTATACTTTTCCATTGTGCTTGAATGTTGGTATATAAGGATCGTTTACAACCACATCAGCACCAGCCTTTTCAAGGTTTTCTATAACCTTTAGAGCAGGTGATTCTCTCATGTCATCTATATCATTTTTATATGCAACTCCAAGTAAGGCAACCTTCGCACCATTCAAAGATTTCTTGTGCTTATTTAGAAGTTTCATTGCATTGTCTACAACGAATTCAGGCATAGAATCATTTATTTCTCCTGCAGTTTCAATAAGTCTTGTGTGATAATCATATTCTCTAGCCTTGTATGTCAAATAAAATGGATCTAATGGTATACAGTGTCCACCTAAACCTGGGCCTGGGTAAAATGGCATAAACCCATAAGGTTTTGTCTTAGCTGCTTCAATAACTTCCCATATATCTATACCCATCTTTTTGCAAAGTATGGCCATTTCATTTACAAGACCTATGTTTATATGTCTAAAAGTATTTTCTAAAATTTTTTCCATTTCAGCCACTGCTGGAGATGAAACAGAGAACACCTCTCCCTGCAATACTGACTTATACAAAGCTGCTGCAACCTCTGTACATTCTGGTGTGCATCCACCTACAACCTTTGGTGTATTCTTTGTTTTAAACTGCTTATTGCCTGGGTCAACTCTTTCTGGTGAGAAGGCTAAGAAGAAATCTTCTCCACACTTAAGTCCACTTTCTTCAAGAATAGGTTTAACAATCTCTTCTGTAGTTCCTGGATATGTAGTGCTCTCAAGAACGATAAGCATACCACTGTGAATGTATTTTGCCACATCTGTGGTTGACTTTACAACATAAGATACATCTGGCTGCTTAAACTTATCTAAAGGTGTTGGAACTGCTATGGCAATAGCATCTACATCCTTTACAAAAGAGAAATCAGTTGTTGCCCTTAATTTTCCTTCGCTGACAAGTTTGCTAAGATCTGAATCTACTATGTCGCCTATATAGTTTTTACCTTCATTTACCATGTTAACCTTTGTGTCTTGAACATCAAAACCAATTACATCGAAACCAGCTTTTGCTTTTTCCACTGCTAAAGGCAATCCAACATAACCAAGTCCCACCACTCCAAGTTTAGCAGTCCTATTATTTATTTTATCCATTAATGTTTCTCTTAATTTTGACATTATTACTCCTCCTAGAATATTACGTTAGTGTAATATAAATTATTTAAATATATATTTATTTAAATTAATCTTTTCTCTTATATGTTGGAACTTTTTCTTCCATCATGGTTTTTATTTCATCTGCTCCGTATTGAGCAACTTTAGCAAAATCCTTTATGGACTTTTCCACAAACTCCATACTGTACTCCATGGGTTTTTCTATAAATATTTTTTCGTGTTTAGTAGAGTCTAAATCTGCAATATTCATAAGAAGTTCCTCGTATAACTTTTCACCAGGTCTGAGCCCCGTAAACACAATTTTTATTTCCTTGTCAGGCTCAAAGCCAGAAAGTCTTATTAAATCTTTTGCAAGATCTAACATCTTAACTGGTTTTCCCATGTCTAAAACAAATATTTCTCCTCCATTTGCCATGGCACCTGCTTGAATAACCAGCTGTGCAGCCTCTGGAATAGTCATGAAAAATCTATTAATTTCTGGATGTGTTACTGTAACAGGCCCACCGTAAGATATTTGTCTTTTAAAAAGTGGAATTACAGAGCCATTGCTGCCCAACACATTTCCAAATCGTACAGCCACATATTCCGTTTTGCTTACTTTATCAAAGGCCTGCACCATGATTTCACAGAATCTCTTTGTGGCACCCATTATGTTGGTAGGGTTTACAGCTTTGTCAGTACTAATCTGAACAAATCGCCTTACTTTAAATTCATCACAGCACTTTAAAACATTGTAAGTACCTATAATATTGTTCTTTATTGCCTCTGATGGATTGTTTTCCATTAGTGGCACGTGCTTATGAGCTGCTGCGTGAAAAACCACGTATGGTTTATGCTTTTTAAACACTTCATCCAATTTTGCTTTGTCTCTTATGGAAGCTATTATAACGCTCTTATCTTGTTTTGGATAAGCATGATTTAGTTCCATCTGAATATCGTATATATTGTTTTCATATATATCGAGAAGTACCAATTTCTTTGGTTTAAACTTCACAATCTGCCTGCACAGTTCTGAACCTATAGAACCTCCAGCACCGGTGACTAAAACCACCTGATCCTTTAAATATTCATTTATATTTGTGTCGTCTAGCTGAATTTCCTCTCTTCCAAGTAAATCATCAATGCTTACATCTCTCAACTTGCTCATGTTGAAATTTTCATCAATAACCTCATCCATACTAGGAAAAGTTTTTAACTTACACTTACTTTCTTTGCATATGCTCATTATCTCTGTTTTTGTGTTGTTTTTTACAGATGGCATGGCAAATATAATTTCGTCAACGGATTCTTCTTTTATAACATTTAAGATTTTATTTCGTCCACCTAATATAGGGATGTTGTTAATTCTTTTACCTATTTTGTATTCATCATCATCTATCAGCCCAACCACATTGTAATTTAGCCCTGGATTTCTCTGTACTTCTTTTACAATAAGGGCAGCTGCGTCTCCTGCTCCAATTACCAACAAATTCTTTTTTGGTTCCTTGCATTGATTTTGACATCTCTTTTCCTGAAGTATTCTAAACAAAAGTCTAGTTCCACCAAGGCATACAACTGATAAGAGCCAAAATATAATATGTACTGTGAATGGGAATCTGTAATAAGTACTTTTCAGCAATTTAAAGTTTATAAAATAACTGTAAACAATGAACACCAGGTTGGATAAGGATACAGAATAAATTATAGATAAAACTTCCTGGATAGAAGCGTATTTCCATAAACTATCATACAAATTAAATACCTTATTGAAAAACAGTGTAATAAGGGTTACGGGTATTATGGATAAATTTAAAAATCTTACGTACTCTTTAAATGCCGTTGAAAAGCCGAAATCAAATCTGATAAGCAATGATAAATACAACGAAGCAATAATAAGGATCACATCGATTATTATTAGCTTTTTATCTCTTTTCATCTCTTCACTTCCTTGTTAGTATAAAACCTACATATATTTTTATCACAAAATACGCAATTAATCAACTATATGTATTTCATAATTTTCCCTTACTTTACTTCATTGTATAATGATGAGAATTGTTCTTTGTCTTTGATGGTCTTAAGGTACTCCATAAATTCGTATTTTAAGTCATCTCTACCTAAGGCAAACTCAACAGTAGCTTGCAAAAATCCCATCTTATCTCCCACATCATATCTTCTTCCTTGGAAATTGCACGCATATACTTCTTGCATCTTTAGAAGTTCTTGTAGTGCATCTGTAAGCTGTATTTCATTATTTTTTCCTGGAAGGGTATTTGAGAGAATCTCAAAAATCTCCGGTGTTATTATGTACCTACCCAATATAGCCACATTTGAAGGGGCTTCTTCCGGACACGGTTTTTCCACCATATTTTCAACCTTATATACCCTATTTTCTATCTTTTCACCTTTAATTATTCCATATTTCGATACATTTTCGTGAGAAACTTCTTGAACTCCTAATATTGTTCTATTGTATTTCTCGTAGCAGTCCATAAGTTGCCTTAAACAAGGCTTTTCACTTTTAATTACGTCATCACCTAACATTACTGCAAAAGGCTCATCTCCAACAAAAATCCTAGCACAATTTATGGCGTGACCTAGGCCCTTTGGCTCCTTCTGCCTTATGTAGTGAATGTCTACCATATTGGATATATTGCGAACTATCTCTAATAAATCATCCTTCCCACTGGCTTGCAATTGTGCTTCTAATTCAAAGGATTTATCAAAGTGATCCTCTATGGAGTTTTTATTTCTCCCTGTTATGATTAGAATTTGTTCAATACCAGATTGAACAGCTTCTTCGATGATATACTGGATTGTTGGTTTATCTACTATTGGTAGCATTTCCTTTGGCTGTGCCTTTGTCGCCGGTAAAAATCTAGTTCCTAAACCTGCCGCAGGTATTATGGCCTTTTTTATTTTCATATTTACTCCTCCCAAAATTAAAAGCTATTTTCATTCTTTAGATAGTCTTCCAATTCTAAAACGATCTCATCCTGAGGGGAAATCTTTTTTGCCTCCTCAAGAAATTTTGATGCATTTTCATAGTCTTTAATATTTAAATAACACATAACCACATTGGTGCATATTTCCACAGTTCTTGATTCTCTAAAAGCTCTTTCAAAATACTTAGCAGCTTTTTCAAACTCTCCAATGCTAGCATAATTTATGCCGTATTCGTTTATTACCTCTATAAGCGCCTCATCCCTAGTATAAGCTTCATTTAGATAATATATTGCCTTGGCATAGTTCTCCATAGCCCTGTACGCCACTGCAATGTAGTAATATATATTGGCACTATCTTCAAACTCATCTACTAAAGGGATCAACAATTTAAGGGCTTCCTCAGGGTTTTCTGTGCATAGCTCTTTTCCCTTATTGTATGTATTGATGTTTTCCAACTCTTTTTTAAATTTACTTACTCCTTGGTTTTCCTCTCCACCTAGCTCAAAGTATCTGTATAAAACCGCAGTAGCCTTTTCAAACTCTCCCTTGTCCCGGCAAACTAAGCTCTCATACAAATAAGGTGTGGCGTAGTTAGGTATCTTTTTTCCTTCGTCTATGACATAAAGTTCTTCCTCTTCATACTCTTCGTATTTTTCCCTTAATCTTTCTAAAAGCACAAGAAGCCTATCATACACCTCTGTACTAGGCTCTATCCTTGAAAGACCCTTTGTAAGAATATAGGCATCTTCTATTTCTTCATCCTTTACTTTATGATAAATTACATTTTTTATAAAAGGCACACTGTGATCTGTACTTTCAATGAATTCCTTATACATTTCATTAAACCTAAAATCTTTGTCAGCTCCTAAAACGAAGAACATGCCTTCAATAAAAAACGACATTGGGATATCTTTTATATTTTCACCGTTTTTTACTCTAGACGTTATTGATGATGATTTTACTGGAACATAAATATTTTCTTTTACCACATAATTTCCTATTTGCCTATCCTTCTTTAGTTCCAAAAATAACATTTTTGACAACTTATCATTTAGTCTGTTTCTAATATCCATATTATTCCTCACATATTACAAATTGTTTAATTACAATACATTAATATAATACCATAAAAAATTGAAAATTTCACCGTATAACAATTAAAAAATGTGACAAAGATATTATATAGTGCTTTCTTCTTGTAATAATAGTTAATTAATAAATTAAATTGAATAAATACATTTTAAATTCAGTTCTAAACGTGAGGATTTAAAAGAATTACTATGAAAAATAAATTTAATTTAAAATAGCTTGATTTTATGTGTGAAAAGTGTATAATTAATATGTTTTTTAGTAGTTGTGTTTTTATGTATGATTATGTTCTAGAAAAATAGGCAATACTTAAAATATAGCTTTTAGCATTTAAAGCATAAATATTCACACTACCTTAAAGCGATTTTATTAGAAAGTGGGTGTTATTAGTGTACAAATATAACCAAAATGAAACTCCTTTATTTGATGCATTAAAAGAATATGTAAACAGAGACACCCTTCCTTTTCACGTGCCTGGTCATAAGAAAGGTAAGGGTATGGATGAAGAGTTCAAAGATTTTATGGGAGATAATCCGTTTAAAATTGATGTTACTGTCTTTAAGCTAGTGGACAGCCTCCACCATCCAAATGGTCCAATAAAAAGAAGTCAAGAACTAGCTGCCGATGCTTATGGTTCTGATGCTTGTTTCTTCTCTATTCACGGTACTTCTGGTGCCATACAGGCAATGATTATGTCTGCTGTCAGCGAAGGGGAAAAAATTATTGTACCGCGCAACATACATAAATCCGTAACAGCAGGTATTATACTAAGTGGAGCCATCCCTGTATATATGCAACCTAAATTGGACAAAACTTTAGGAATTGCTCATTCTGTTACACCCGAAACAGTAAAAGAAACTTTAGAGGAAAATAAAGATGCTAAAGCTGTTTTAATTATAAATCCAACTTATTATGGAGTAGCAACAGACATAAAGAAAATAGCTGATATCGTACATAGCTATGGCATTCCCCTTATAGTAGATGAGGCCCATGGTCCACATCTGAAGTTCAACAAAAAACTTCCTATAAGTGCCATGGATGCTGGTGCAGATATGGCTGCCCAGTCTACCCATAAAATAATTGGAGCTCTGACACAAGGTTCACTGCTACAGGTAAAAGAAGGATACATCAGCGTTCCAAGAGTTAAGCAAGTGTTGAGCCTCCTTCAAACTACATCTCCTTCTTATATAGTTATGGCTTCTTTAGACTGTGCAAGAAGACAAATTGCTACACAAGGCGAACAATTACTAGATAACTCTATAGAATTGAGCAATTATGTAAGAAGTGAAATCAACAAAATGCCAGGACTTTATTGTTTTGGTGAGGAAGTTCTTGACGGCAAAGGTGCTTATGCCTTTGATCCTACAAAGATCACAATCAACTGCAGAGATTTAGGCATGACAGGCTATGAATTAGACAGTATTCTTGCAGATAAGTATCATATACAGATGGAATTATCCGATTTATACAACACATTGGCTGTAGGCTCCTTTGGAGATACAAAAGAGGGCATGGATAGATTGCTTTCAGCTTTGAAAGAGATAAGCTATGAATACTATGGAGAAGGACAAAAAAGAAAGGCTGATTTCTTAGACATACCTGAGATCCCAGAGCAAATGCTTAGACCTAGGAAAGCTTTCCAGAGCCACACAAGAATTGTGAAATTAGAGGATAGTATTGGGGAAATTAGCACGGAATTTTTACTTGCTTACCCACCAGGTATTCCAATCTTATGCCCTGGTGAAAAGATCACTAAAGAGATTGTGGACTACGTAGCTGAACTAAAAAGAGTAGGATTATATGTTCAAGGTACTGAGGACCCAAAAGTAGACAATATAAAAGTAGTAGAATAATAAATTTAAAGCTGAGGGTATATAATCCTCAGCTTTTCTAAAATAAAAAGACGGGTTTAGCCCCGTCTTACAATGTCCTTATACCATCATACCTGTTTTCTATATTAGACTTAATTATTTCATCTAACTTCTTATCATATTGGTTGGAGCTCAGATTTAATACAGGCTTGTATGTATTTACTACTTTAACCATGTAGTATAGGTTATAAGTCAATTTTCCGAAGTTTATTCTTCTTCCACTAAGCCACCTAACTTTAATCTTTCGCTCGTATTTCTTGCACACGGTTAGAGCCTCATTTAGGGTTTTTTCGTGTCTATATAATTTTTGGATTCTTATAAAATTGCTCAAGAGTACATTTTTGTAATCAGATTTGAATTTGTCTAGAATTTCTTCTGTCACCACATTGTTATTTTGCTTAACAGCTTTCTCTACATTGTCCAATAACTTTTTAATAAATTCATTGTCCTCACCCTTAGATGCATAGAATTCCTCAAAAACTTGCTTTAACTCCATATACATATTTTTCGTTATAACATTGTTTTCCAGTATTATTCTAAGGGCTTCTACCATGCCTACTCCATCTTTTTTATCTCTCCCAAGGTCTCCATCATCCTTTAAAAGCCTACTAAGAGAGAGGCTCCCTTCAGAATCCAAAAGAATCTCTGTCATGTATGAAATCTTACTTAATTTTTTTAAAACTTCTCTGTTAGTTACAAGCTCATTTTGTTCGTCTACAAAAATGCTTCCCGTTATAGTTCCTGTAATTTTCTCCAGGTATTTTTTATTGAATATTACTTCCCTATATTTTTTTTCGCTAACAGCCATAAAATCTGATATGCGCATTTTCTCAAATCTTCTTTTATATTGTTTTAACCCTTTAGCTTCATTTTTTGCCACATCTCTATAAAAACCCATAGCCTTACCTGCCTTTACAGTAATTATTCTCTATATATTATACTTTCATTTATACTAGCAATATCTTGACATCCTGTCAATATCATTGCGGACTTTAATTCGCCTTTTATCTTTTCCACGTACTCCCTTACTCCCTGTGCGCCACCGCCAAAAGATGCCCATACAAAAGGCCTTCCAATAAGCACGCCATCAGCACCTAGAGCTAAGAATTTAAGAACATCTACTCCTGATCTAATACCGCCATCAGCTAATATGGTTATCTTGCCTTTTACAGCCTTGCTTACCTCTGATAAAACTTCAGCCACTCCAGGCATAAAGTCTAAAACTCTTCCACCGTGATTTGAAACTACTATGGCCTTTGCACCAAGTTCTACAGCCATCTTTGCTTCTTCTGCACACATTACCCCCTTTACAATAAAGGGCAGTTTTGTACAATCAATAATTTCTTTTATCTCATCAAATTCCTTGGGCATAACAGGCTTTCCATGAAGAGCTAAAGTTATAAGTCCACAAGCATCTATGTCCATTCCCACAGCAAAAACGCCTGCATCTTCTGCTTTTTTGATTTTTTCAATAACTACATTGTTTTTCCATGGCTTTATAAAGGCGATACCATTTCCATCTCTTTTTTTAAGTTCTTCTAGGTTCGTTGGCAGAAAAGTATCCACCGCAGTATCTCCAACCATTGGATAAATACCGCTTTCCAAACATCCATCTATGACCATGGATATATATTCCCTCTCAGTCAGTTTTCCGCCCATATTTAAAGTGGTACCAGAAACCGGAGCTGCGAATACTGGTACAGACATCTTTTTCCCAAATAGTTCTGTTTCCATATCAGGATTTTTAGCATTGTGGATAGTCTTCATATTAAGTTTTATTTTAGATAGACTTTCTACATTGTTTTTAAAGGAAGTCGCCGTTCCCAATCCACCCATGCCTGGAACTTCACCAGCACAAGCTACCCCATTACATACCTTACATACCCTACAGCTATTATTTAAATTTTTTCTTGCCTCTCCCATCAACTCTTGAAAACTCATGTTCATTCCTCCAAATTAAATATTTCCTCTACACTATTCTCATTATACACTTTTATTCCATTTTTTAAAAACAAGGCCGCTGTTACACCATTGCCTTGTTTTAATTGACCTGAAAACTTCCCATCATATATTTTCCCACAACCACATGAAGGACTTTTAGACTTTAAAATAGCACTATCTGCACCTACAGCTTTGGCAATATTAAGAGCTTCCTCAGCACCCTTTAAAAACTGTTCTGTACAATCCTCACCCTTGCAATTCACAACCTTAGCCTTATGGCAAAGTACCTCTTCCCCACCGGAATTGCTTATCTCACAAGGAAGCCTAGGGGTGGAAAGGCCGCCCATTTGCTCCGGACAAATTAATACAGCCTTTTTCTCCCTAAAAAGTTTTGCAACTTTTTCATTGTAATTGTTTTCTCCATTATATTTGCAGTTTACACCACATAAACAAGCGCTTACAACTACCATCTTTTTCTCCTTATTTGAGAGTCACTACAGTGACACCTATGCCACCCTCTCCATATTCTCCAAGTCTAGAAGATTTAACATGAGGATGAGTTTTAAGCATATTTTGAATAGACTTTCTCAGTATTCCAGTGCCTTTTCCGTGAATCAAAGTGACTTCTTTTAATCCTGCCAAGTACACTTCATCCAGGTACTTATCAGCTGAATACAAAGCTTCTTCTGAGTCCATTCCCCTAAGATCCACAGATGAAGATACACTGCTGCTTCTTAGTTTAGCTTCTCGTCTCTGTATTTTCTTATCTCTCTTTATTTCATCTTTAGTAAGGGTCTTCAATTCACTCAAATTCACCTTGATTTTCATTATACCCGCCTGCACGAGCAAATCTCCTTTTTTGTCAGGCTCAGTAATAACAGTAACCTTTTCATTTATCCTTATTAAGGTATACTCTTGCCCTGGCAATGCTTCGCTTACATTTCCGATTTCTTCCTCATAAAGAGTTTCATCTTCTAAGTTTGAAAGTTTTCCTTTTACTTTTTCTCTTTGACTTTCTAACTTCTTTCTAGCTTCAGAAAAATCTTGAGAGCTCTCTAGCTTTCTAACCTCTTTTAGTATTTCATCCACATCACTCTTAGCATTTCGAACAATTTTTCTTGCCTCTTCTTTTGCATCCTGAATAGCTTTTTCCCTTATATTCTCTACCTTTTCAAGTTTTTCTTCATACTTTTCCTTTAGTTTTCTTGCTTCATCTTTTAAAAGCTCATTTTTCCTAGCGTACTGCTCTGCCAAAATATTCTTTTC
The DNA here is from genome assembly GCF_900142225.1 of Hathewaya proteolytica DSM 3090. GTDB lineage: Bacteria > Bacillota > Clostridia > Clostridiales > Clostridiaceae > Hathewaya > Hathewaya proteolytica. The sequence goes on along the minus strand of NZ_FRAD01000018.1, from coordinate 30,680 downwards.
TTGAAGACTGCTTATAAGATCTTCAAATTCCATATTATCGTGAGATATATTTTTCTTTGCAAAATCGATTATATATCCTGGCAAGCCTAACTTTCTTGAAATTTCAAATGCATTTGATTTACCTGGTACCCCAATTAAAAGCTTATATGTAGGTCGCAAAGTATTTACATCAAACTCAACACAGGCATTTTCCACATTCATGGTTTTTAAAGCATAAGCCTTTATTTCACTGTAGTGGGTGGTAGCTAGTATTTTACACTTCCTTTTGCGAAGTTCTTCAAGAATAGCCACAGCCAATGCCGCTCCTTCTGTAGGATCAGTTCCAGCACCTAGTTCATCAAATAGGACAAGAGAATCTTCCTCTGCCTTATCCATTATTTCCACAATATTTGTCATATGGGAGGAGAAAGTAGATAAACTCTGTTCTATACTTTGCTCATCTCCAATGTCCGCAAAAACCTCTTTAAAGAAGCCTATTACGGAGTTTTCATCTGCCGGTATTAAAAGACCACTTAAAGCCATGAGTTCGATTAAACCAAGTGTCTTTATTGTCACCGTTTTACCGCCTGTATTTGGACCGGTTATTATTAATGATGTAAAATCCTTACCCAAATATATATCATTTCTTACCACTACACTTGGATCGATGAGAGGATGTCGTCCCTTTACAACATCTATAATGCCCTCCTCACTTACCATAGGCTTAGTGCACTCAGTACTATAGGCATATTTTGCCTTGGCAAATATAAAATCCAGCTCCCACACGATATTGGCATCATTTTCCACAGTTTTAATGTTAGTAAAAATTTCTTTTGTAAGTGCAGCCAAAATTCTATCTACCTCTGCCTTTTCTTTTAGCATGAGTTCTTTTATTTCATTATTCAGATCAACTAATCCCATGGGCTCTATAAATAAGGTAGCACCGGAGGCACTTTGATCGTGTACTAGTCCTGGGACTTGGCCCTTGCATTCGCTTTTTACAGGAATAACATATCTATCGCCTCTCATGGTATATAGGTTTTCCTGAAGGTATTGTCCATAGCTTCTTACCATGGATCCTACCTTTTGTTTCACATTGGCATTTTTATCTTTTAAAGCTCTTCTAATGGAATACAATTTTTCGCTGGCTCTGTCGCTGACCTCATCTTCACTTATTATGGCATCAAAAATTTTATCCTCTATTCTTTTTAAGGGGATAATTCCACAGACAATATCGCTAAGTACTTTATAAGGATCCTCACCCTCTTTTACTGCCACGTACTCTGTAAAACGCCTAGCACACCTTAAAACATTGGCTATTTTTAAAAGAGCCTCTCCTCTTAATGTTCCACCCTTTGCAGCTCTATCAATGTCTTCCCTCACATCGTATAGGCCCTCCATAGGAGGCATGCCCTTTTTATTTATTAAATTTACAGCTTCATCAGTTTCTTCAATGTGTTCTTTCACATCGTGGATGTTATCATAGGGCTTTAGATTGTCAATTAACTCTTTACCAGCCCCAGTAGACGCATTTTTTCTAATTATTTCTTTTATCTTGTTAAACTCTAAAACTCTTAATCCCTTTTCATTCATATAGGCTTACCCATTGTAAAATACAATAGGCAATTCACCACCTTTCTTGAACCTCTCATACTCTATTCAACGCCTCTTTTGTAGTGACCCTTAGTATAATTTTCACCACAAATCTCACCTTTACCGTGTAACATATTTTGCAAAATATGTTTAACATCATCATAAGATTCAAAAGTAAAGTCCACTTTAAAATTTTTTATACCCATTTTTATTATTTCATCCTTAAAGGATATTATGTTAGTTATATCTCCATTTAAAATGTAACTCCTACAATATATGTCGTTAATTATAGGAAACTCCACCTTCATTCTGTCTTTTAAATAAAACTCTCCTTCTCTGCAAGGTGCACTACAATGAGATTTGCAATCTTTGTTTCCAAAATAAGCTCCCACAGGACAATATTCGCTTACCATGAGTTCACATCTGCCATATAAGTTTATTCCCATATTTACCGTAGCCCTTGTATTACTGCATATGCTCTTAATCTCACTTTTATTTAGCTCGCCGCTTAAGTACACACCGTGAAACTCCTTGAAGATATCCCCCATATAGGAGTTAAATATATTGCTCTTGTAATCTAGAATTATCTTTGTCACCTTAGAATACCTTGAAGCAATACCCATATTTGATGTAATAATACCCTTTAAATATGGCAAATATCGCTTTATAATAACACAACAATTTTCGTATTCACTGTCCTTTATAATGCTGGGCACCCTTATAAAAATACTATTTTTCTCAAAACTGTCTATGCTGATAATACTATTTTTTACGAAAGGATTTATACAAATTTCTACACAGGTATTGTTTTCTTTGTTAAAATCAGAAACAGCCTTTAATTGCTCCTCTGAAATTACAGTTGCAACAAACTCCGGCATAGAACTTATATTATGGTTTATCATGGTATCATTTACCTTTATACCTTCTATTCCCTTGCTGCTTTCCCTTTTACTTTCTTTATTTCTATACTCCATTATTGCATCAATAAGATCTCTTCTTACTTGGTTAATGGCGCTTACTGCCATAAATCCAGGCTGAAACTTTTCAAACTCAACCTCTGTTACCTCAAATGGCGTATTGCCACATTTTCTCAGTTTTTCTTCTATGCTGTCCTTGGATAATGGTTTTTTTAATGCACTTTCCACCATTGGTCCTCTTACAGTAAATTCGTGTTCAAAGATATGTGTGCTTAGCTCTATGGCTTCGTGACAATTAAATTTCACCTTAAGCTTTATAGGATACTTCCTCACAACTTCCTTGTAATATAGAGATAGTGCCTCATTTAAGTTATTGTCGGATGTCTTGTAAAGTCTATCCCCTATCTTATACCTACAGGGTTTTAACAATACCCTACTGCCCTTTTCAGCCCTTGGAACTTCCACCTTGTTTTCCTCAATAGAAGATATTACAAGGCCCTCTTCGCCAAACCTTATACCATCTTTTACACTTATGTCTTCTCTAAGCACAACTGTTTTATCATTTTCCACAGTGCCTAAATATATTCCCATATTCTTAGGAAAATTCACCGCCATCATATCCTTGCCGTGGTTGCCGTATAAATATGCCTTTGAAAATCCCTCTCTATTGAAAAGCTGGGCCAAAATTTTTTTATCTTGCTCTTCACAGTATTCTTCTCCTAAATAGTACTTATCTATGGCATTTCTGTATGCCTTAACCACACCTGCCACGTACTCAGGTTTTTTCATACGCCCTTCTATTTTTAGTGAAGAAGCCCCACTTTCTATTATATCGCCTATATTTTCTATAGTACATATATCTTTAGGACTCATTATGTACCCACTTTTTGATTCCATGGTTTTCTTGTTTAATATACTATAAGGCAACCTACAAGGCTGAGCACATCTTCCCCTGTTGCCACTTCTGCCACCTATCATACTGCTCATCAGGCATTGACCTGAATAGCACACACATAACGCACCATGAACAAAAATCTCTGTCTCCACTTTCAAATCCTTTGATATATATTCAATTTCCTTTAAGGAAAGCTCCCTGGACAACACAATTCTTTTAAAGCCATAGTTTTCATAGAACTTGGCACCCTCACCGTTATGCACTGTCATCTGAGTAGAAGCATGGATTTCCATTTGTGGTATATTTGCCTTTAGAAGAGATGCCAAACCAAGGTCTTGTATTATAACAGCATCTACACCTATGTGATATAAAAATGATACATACCTTACAGCGTCCATTACTTCATTTTCTTTTAAAAGTGTATTTACCGTGACGTACACCTTAACACCATAGAAATGGCAGTATTCCACAGCCTCTTCCATGGTTTCATCCGTAAAGTTTGAGGCATAAGCTCTGGCAGAAAATCTATTGCCTCCTAGATATACTGCATCTGCTCCGCTTTGCACTGCAGCCTTCAAACTCTCCATACTTCCTGCCGGTGCTAGCAATTCTATTTTTCCTTTGGTCATATATTTCACCTGCCCTTATAAATTTAAAAGGATAAGTTTAACCTTATCCTTTTAAACTTTCTTATATAATTTGTTCTCATTCTTAAGGTTTTTTATTTCCTGTACATACTTCTTGGTTTTCTGCTCCATAAATTTATTCTGCTCTATGGTGCTTATTAACTTCTTCCTAAGGGCTTCATTTTCCTCCATCAAGATATCTATGGCATTAGACGATGTTTCACTGATTTCAGGTTGTTTTAATTCCTTAGTTTCTGATTCTAATTCATTTACCCTAGATTGCAATTGAATGTTTTCTTCTTGAAGTAGTGAATTTTGCTTCTGCACATTTTGGATGTCCTGTTGAAGATTATTGCTGGATTCCTCTAATTGGTTAATATTTTCCCGCATATTTTTAATAGCATTTTGCGATTTTTCAAGTATATCAAGCAACTGTTCATTCTTTTTTATAAGCTCCTCATTGTTTTCCTTGAGAGATGCTGCGGTGTCGTCCACTTTATCCTTCTGGGTTTTAAGCTTTATCAATTCATCCACAATGTTTATGGCAGCTAACACAGAGAGCTCACTTGTTCCCAATTTGTTATTGTTGCTTTTTATGGCTCTTACTTTCTCATTGACATAATCAGCTAATACTTTTATGTATTCAACGTCTTCAGATCCTGTAAGAGAATATTCCATTTCGTTTATTTTAACAGTAACAACGTTCATATTGTAACACCCCATACATGTTTTATTACATTATATAATAACATATATTACTGATTTAATAAACCTATATTAATTTAATTAATTGTTTTTATTACAAAAAATTAATTTGTTTTACTATTTATTATCTTAGCTCTGCCCCGATTTTATGTTCTACTGCTCTCAATATCTTGCTATGAACCTTGTTTACTTCTTCATCTGTAAGAGTTTTATCTGCAACCCTGTAGATAAGAGCAAAGGCCACGCTTTTTTTGCCTTTTGGTATTTGCTCACCCTTGTATACATCGAAAAGTTCCATACTCTCTAGTAGGTTCCCTCCTGCTTTTACTATGGTATCTTCAATTTCCTGTACAAGAATTTCGTCATCCACAAGAATTGCAATATCCCTAGTTACAGCTGGATATTTTGGAAGAGGAGTATACTTTTTATCCAATACTGAGTTTTCAAATAGTATATCTAAATCCAGCTCAGCTATATAGCACCTCTCATCCATACCATAGTTCTCACATACATCTGGATGTATTTCTCCAAATACTCCCACATACTTATTTTTTATATACATGGCAGCAGTTTTTCCAGGATGGAAGCTTGGGTTTTCACTTTCTCTTTTAAGAGTTACATTATTCACATTAAGACCTCTTATAAGTTCCTCAATTATACCCTTTAGATTTAAGTAATCCATTTTTCCATACATACCAATAGTCACAATGTTTCTTTCCTCAGGTATTTTATTCTCATCTTGATTTTTAATGTATACTTTGCCGATTTCGAAAAGTTTTGCGTAGGCGTTATTTCTTGAGTAATTTCTACACAAGGATTCCATCATGGATCCTATAGAAGTGGTTCTCATTACACTAAAGTCTTCCCCAAGAGGGTTTTTAATCTTAACCACATTTCTAAGACTGCTGTTTGTATCTATGCACAATTTATCGAATACCTTTGGACTGATAAAAGAATAGCTTATAGCTTGATTTAATCCTTCACCATTTAAAACATTTATGACTTTCTCATCTAACATTTCCTTCTCAGTTTTGCCGCTTTTTACAGATTCACAATGAGGTAAAGTAGATGGAATTTTGTTGTATCCATATATTCTTGCCACTTCCTCCGCCACATCTTCTTTAATGTTGATATCACATCTAAATGTTGTCACATTTACCTTTAATATGTTCCTCTCTATTTCGGTTGTAAGTTCAAGACTATCAAGGATTTTCTTCATGTCTTCTGCTGAAAGATCTATGCCAATAAATTTATTAATCCATTTGTAATCTACCTGAACAAAGTGAGGTTCAATTTTGTCGTTGTAAACATCTATAACTCCACCAACAACGGTACCAGCATTAAGCTCTTCTATTAAATGACAAGCTCTTTGAAGGGCAACTTCTGTATTGTTAACATCAAGTTCCTTTTCAAACTTTGTGGAAGCCTCAGTTCTTAAATTCAATTTTGAAGAAGTTTTTCTTATGGCTACATTGTTAAAGCTAGCACATTCTAATATTATTTCTGTGGTGTCTTCCCTAACTTCAGAATTTAAGCCACCCATAACTCCAGCAATAGCAATAGTTTTATCATTATCTTTTATACAAAGCATAGTGTTATCCAATTTTCTCTCTATTTCATCTAAAGTAACAAATTTCTCATTATTTTCGGCTTTTTCCACCACGATTTTTCCAGAAGTAATATGCCTTCTATCAAAAGCATGCATAGGTTGACCAAGCTCTATCATGACAAAGTTAGTAATGTCAACTATGTTATTTATAGGTCTTACACCATATTCTATAAGTCTATCTTGCATCCATTTAGGTGAAGGAGCTATCTTTACATTTTTAATTGCCTTAGCCATATATCTCTTGCAATCTGTATCCTTAACTTCAACCTTTAATATTTCACTTATATTGCTGCTTTCATCCTCTGAATATTGAAGACTTGGCATCTTATAACTTTCTCCTATGGTTGCTGCAGTTTCCCTAGCAATCCCAATGATACTCATGCAATCTGGTCTGTTAGATGTTATTTCTAAGTCTATTACTGCACTTTCCATATTTAGAATTTGTTTTATATCTTTTCCCACAGCAGTATCCCTTGGAAGTATCATAAGTCCTTTTATTTCTTTTCCATCGGCGATACCAAGTTCTTCTTCTGAACAGAACATACCATTTGACATCACGCCTCTTAATTTTCCCTTTTTGATTTTTACTCCTCCGTGAAGAGTAGAACCGTGAAGTGCTACTGGAACCACATCATTTTCCTTCATATTTGTAGCAGCTGTTACAATCTGTATATTTTCTTCCTCTCCTATGTTCACAGAGCAAATAGCCAGTTTATCTGCATCAGGATGCTTTTCTATGCATTCTATCCTTCCTGTAACCACATTTTCTATTTCGCTTCCAGAAATAATTACTTCTTCTACCTTTGAACCTGATAAAGTTAGTTTGTCACCTAATTCCTTTGGTGATATATCTATATTAATATAATCTTTTAGCCAGCTATATGGAACCTTCATATGTCTCCTCCTAATATTTCCACAATTATTTTTATTATTTTTTTAAATACCTTTTAACTTTAAAACTGATTTAAAAATCTCATATCACTTTCATATAAAAGCCTTATGTCATCTATGGCATAATCAAGCATTACCATTCTATCAAGACCAAAACCAAAAGCAAATCCACTGTACACCTCTGGGTCTATGCCACAATTTCTTAAAACTTTTGGATGGACCATGCCACAACCCAAAATTTCAATCCAACCTGAGCCCTTGCATACCTTACAGCCCTTTCCTCCGCATACGAAACAGGTAGCATCCATCTCAGCTGATGGTTCTGTAAATGGGAAATGATGTGGTCTAAACTTTGTCTCCATTTTGTCTCCAAACATCTTTTTCATAAAAGTATCCAATGTTCCCTTAAGATCCGCCATGGTGATGTTCTTATCTACAACAAGTCCTTCAATCTGATAAAATATAGGTGAATGAGTAGCATCTAAATCATCGGAACGATATACCTTACCAGGCGCTATCATCTTTATAGGCGGTTTTTGATTTTCCATGGTTCTAACCTGTATACCAGATGTTTGAGTTCTTAAGACTAGGTTATCATTGATGTAGAAGGTATCTTGCTCACCTCTTGCTGGGTGATCTTTTGGGATATTTAGGGCTTCAAAATTGTAGTGATCGTACTCTACCTCAGGCCCTTCCTCTGTAACAAATCCCATGGATTGAAATATATTTTTTATTTTATCTAAAGTCAGTTCAAGAGGATGTTTTTTTCCTAGTTCGTGTTTAATTCCTGGCATAGATATGTCAATGATTTCATTCTTTAATTTTTCCTGTTTTTCTTTATTTTTTATATTGCATATCTTTTTATCAAGATTTTCTTCTATACATTCTCTAACGTCATTTGCAAGTTTTCCGATTATAGGTCTCTCTTCTGCTGTCAAACCACCCATACCTCTTAATATCTGAGTCAGTTCACCTTTTTTTCCAAGAAATTTTACTCTTATGGTTTCTAGCTCTTCTTTTATTAAAGAGTTACTTATTTGTTCCACAGCACTATTCTTTATTGCCTCCAGTTTTTCCTTCATAATTTTTCCTCCTTAAAAATATATAAAAAAAATAAGCCCTCCCCTAAGGGACGAACTTTCCACGTGGTACCACCCTAATTAATCTGCATTAAATTTCACAGCAGACCTCAAAAACTATTAACGGTGTAATCCGCCACTAACTACTACAATTTCATAAGTGGAGCTCCAAAGCGAACTTCAAAGGACATTGTCTTAAATGAGCTTTCAGTCTATGACTCATTTTCCCTGAAAGAATACTTCCTTTTACTTTTCTTTTTCATAGCTTTTAAAAATAAATATTAAACTATGTTTAATTATATACATAATTAATTGAAAAAACAAGAGGATTTATCAATCTTCTTGTTTTTATATTTAGGAATTTTGTCTTACAATTTCGTACATTAGTATACCTGCTGCCACTCCAACATTCATTGACTCTGCGCCGCCAGGCATAGGTATCTTTACCAACTCATCACTAATTTTAAGTATTTCAGAGCTAATGCCATTGCCCTCGTTGCCAAGAACAATGACTAAGGGTTTTTTGCAATTAATATTGTAAAAATTGTTGTTTGTGTCTAAAGATGAGCTTATTATAGTGTAACCCATATGTTTTAAAACCATCAAATAATCGCTTTCCATATCACAAATTACAGGAAGGTGAAACACAGAACCCATGGAAGATCTCAAAGTCTTTTCATTGTATAAATCCACAGTTCCCTTTCTTAAAATTACACCTAAAGCACCTGCTGCGTGAGCCGTTCTAATTATGGTGCCTAAGTTGCCTGGATCCTGCACGCAGTCCACAAAAACATAAAATCCTTTTTTTTCTTTTGGAGAAACAAGAGTAAACTCACTGTTTGTTTTTGCCACTGCCAATATGCCCTGAGGATTTTCCGTAGAGCAAATCCCTTTAAAAAGGTCATGGGGAACTAAGTTCACTGATACTGAATCATCTACACCTTTTAATATGGAGTTTATGCGTTCATTGTCATATTGATCCTTTGAAACGAAAATATATTTTAGAGGAAACTGTGTTTTCACAGCCTCCTCTACAAAGCGAATACCTTCTGCAATAAAAAGCCTTTCAGCATCTCTATATTTTTTGTCTTTTAATTTCTTCACCTTTTTTAGAACTTCATTGTTTTTGCTCTCTATGTTTTGATATCTCACTTTAATCTCCTTACTACTTTATATTGTTTTCAAATTTTGTAAGGTCCTCTATACTTCCAATAGCCACAATGACATCGTCCTCGTTTAACACCTCATTGGCACTTGGAGCCACATCTACTTCATCATCCCTTTTTATAGCAATGACGTTTATTCCATAGATTATACGAACATTAATTTCTTTAAGAGTTCTGCCCCACCAGTCCCTAGGACATCTAAACTCTGCCAAACTGTGTTTAGGTGACAACTCTATATATTCTAGTACATTGGAGTAGGCCAATCCATGGGCTACTCTAATTCCCATATCCTTTTCAGGGAAAATAACTTTGTCTGCACCAACTTTTGTTAGAACCTTTGCATGCATAGAGTTAGTTGCTTTTGTAACTACCATTTTAAGCCCTAACTCCTTTAAAAGAATTGTAGCCATTATACTAGCTTGAATATCTGAACCTATACTAACTATACCAACATCAAAATTTCTTAGTCCTACTTCTCTTAAAGCAATTTCATCTGTGGCATCTGCTTGTATAGCATGAGTCACATTATTTGCTACTAACTGTATTCTTTCGTCATCGTGATCAATAACAAGAACGTCGTTGCCAAGCTGATATAAAGTTTCAGCTATGGACGTTCCAAATCTTCCAAGTCCAATTACCACATACTGTTTTTTGCTCATAATATACTCTCCCCTATCCCACAAGTATCTTTTCTTCAGGATATTTTATTTTTCCCTTAATAGATCTTCTGCTTGAAAATGCAAGTATTATAGTTAGTGGTCCCAATCGCCCAAAATACATACATATGGCAATTACAATCTTGCCCATAGAGCTTAACTCTGGAGTTATTCCCAAAGTAAGTCCCACAGTTCCAAAGGCAGAAACCACTTCAAAAACGATTTGTTCTAAATTGAATCCATGCTCCGTTATAGCCAAAGCAAAGGTAGCACTAATTATCAATAAAAAGCTCATTATTGCCACTAAAATTGCTTTATACACAATATCCTTTGTGATTCTCTTGTGACATATTTCTACGTCCTCTCTACATCTTATAGTAGATATCATGGCAAAAATAAGCACAATAAGAGTTGTGGTTTTTATACCTCCCGCAGTGGAACCAGGAGAACCGCCTATAAACATGAGCACTGTAGTCAAAAACTTTCCTCCCACAGTCATTTTATCCAAAGCTATGGAATTAAATCCTGCTGTTCTTGGAGATACAGAGGCAAAAGTAGCGTTGACAACCTTATCCTTAATATTCATAGGCCCTAGGGTTTGCACATTATTTCTTTCAAAAACAAACATAAAAATGGCTCCCCCTACTATAAGTATGAAAGTAGTAATTAAAACTAATTTGGTGTGGAGGGTAAATCTACTGGATTCCCTGTGGTGGTACAATTCGTTCCACACATAAAACCCCAGACCTCCCGAAATAATTAAGAAAGAAATGGTCATGATAACCACTGAATTGTCATAATAGGAAGTAAGGCTGCTGAAGTTTCCCATAAGATCAAATCCAGCATTGCAAAAAGCAGATATGGCATGAAATACACTATATGCTATGCCTTTTCCCAATCCAAAATCAGGTATAAACTGAGTGGCTAGTATCATAACACCAATTCCCTCAATAGAAAAAGTAAAAATTAATATATACTTCGTCATTTTTACTAACCCCTGTAGGGTTAAGCTATTCATAGCTTCCTGCATAACAAGTCTTTCCTTCAAGGTAATTTTCTTTCCTACCAGCATGAACACAAGTGTGGCAAAAGACATAAAACCAAGACCGCCTACTTGTATTAAAATAATTATAACGCATTGACCAAAAGTACTCCAGTACGTGGCAGTGTCTTTCGTTATAAGGCCAGTAACACAAACAGAAGAAGTTGAAGTAAATAGACAGTCTACAAAGTTTGTGGCCTTGTTGGCAGCTGAAGAAATCGGCAGTGTAAGTATTATAGCTCCTATTAAAATTACCAGAGCAAATCCTATGGCTAGTATCTGCACTGGCTGCAATATCATCTTTTTTCGACGTTTAGCCTTTTTAAAAAAGCTTTCCTCGTTTCCCATATAAGTCTCCATTCCATGCTAAATTTTAGCACACTAAAAATATATCACATATAGTATACCACTTAATTTAATATTTTCAACATAAAAAAATGCAGCCAAAAAAAGCTGCATTTTAGATGTACCAAAGTATATTTAAACAATGATGCTTATTTAGATTCTAATTGTTTTTTTGCAACTTCAACTAATTCTGCAAAAGCTTTTGCATCGTTAATCGCTATTTCTGAAAGCATTTTTCTATTGATATCTACTCCAGCTAATCTTAAACCGTTCATAAATCTTGAATAAGACATTCCGTTCATTCTTGTAGCTGCATTTATTCTAGCAATCCAAAGTTTTCTAAAATCTCTCTTCTTTAACTTTCTTCCTGTAAATGCATTGCTAAGTGCTCTTATAACAGTAGCGTTAGCTGTTCTGAATAACTTGCTTCTTGAGCCATAATAACCCTTTGCAAGCTTTAATACTTTTTTATGTTTTTTACGAGCGTTTAAAGCTCCTTTTACTCTTGCCATCTTACTACCTCCCTAAGTTCCATTCTTAAATTATAAATATGGTAATAACTTCTTCATTACTTTTTCTTGACAGTCTGAAACTAAAGTTGCTTTTCTTAAGTTTCTTTTTGTCTTCTGGGACTTAGAAGTTAATAAATGTCCTTTATAAGCTTTAGCTCTCTTTAACTTTCCAGTTCCTGTTTTTTTGAATCTTTTAGCTGCACCTCTACAAGTTTTCATTTTTGGCATAATTAATTCCTCCTTACATGGTTTATTTCTTAGGAGCTATAATTAAAATCATATTTCTACCTTCTAATTTAGCTGCTTTTTCAACCACACAAACATCGTTAACTTTTGAAAGAAAGTTTTCAAGAATTTTTGCACCGATATGAGTGTAGTCAGCTTCCCTGCCCCTAAATCTAACAGTTACTTTTACTTTATCTCCATCTAGTAAAAATTTTCTAGCATTGTTAGCCTTGATTAAAATGTCATGATCTTCTATAGTAGGACTAAGTCTTATTTCCTTTATATTGATGACCTTCTGCTTTTTCTTTGCTTCTTTTGTTTTTTTAGATTGCTCGTATATAAACTTTCCATAGTCCATTATTTTGCAAACTGGTGGAGTAGCTAAAGGCGATATCATAACTAAGTCCTTTTCTCTCTCCTCAGCAATCCTCAAAGCTTCTGATGATGATATTATACCTAACTGCTCACCATCGTCTGACACAACTCTTATTTCCTTTTCATTTATTTCTTCATTTAGCAATATATCCTTCTTGCTTATATTAGACACCTCCTAAGGTTTTCCTATTTCCAATCTTTTTTTTAATACAGCATATAAAGATTGGAAAATTGTTTAAAATAAAAAGAGACGACACAAGCCGTCTCTCGTATATAGTACTAGACTAATATTCAAAGATAACCTAACTAGCTATGCTGCAAGGTGAGAAACGACAATTTCTACTTGAATTATTTAAACAACATATTTATTCTACTCCACACTTACTCTTTTGTCAATAGTTTTTTTATTTTATTTTCATCTCTGACATGGGGATTAATTGTACTGTTTGTAAATCCTACAGAACTCGCAGCCATGACAAAATGCCACTCTGTCTATAAATATATCTTTAATGGTGTTTATAAGCTCATCATCGTGGTTATTGTCGCAACCATGAATCACTATCCTCTTTGGAACATTTGTTATCAATCCACCTATGATAAGGTCGCTTTCATTTATAATTCCACTTATCTTTTTGTCCTTTAAAGGCAATTGTCCTATTATATCATCTCTTATATCTTCACCCTTTTTATTTAGTAAATAGTAATTTTTATCCTTTGTAACTATTATATTTAACTCACTAATCTTGCATTCTTGCATGGTGACAAAATACCGCAATAGTTTTATAAACTCTTTATACTCTTTTTCAACAATAAAATCCTCAACTAATTCATCGGTAATATCTTTGAATTCATTGTACACTTCATTCTTTCTAAAAGTAATAAATCCATTTATATTAAACTCTCTGTTGTCATTTAGACAATTCAAAATCTGTGTTATTATTTGGTTTTTTCTATTTATATAATTTATGCCCTTAGGCTCTATTATTATTTTATCACAATTTAAGGTTTCGTCAGCTCTTCCTATAAGATAATTTATTTCTTTTTTGTTTAGGAAAAAGTATTTTTCCATTAAAAATTGTTTAAGAATACTTTCTGTATATAACTTGCTCATAATATAATATATTTCCATAGACAAATACAAATTTATACTTCTTCTAATGCTGTTGTTTTCCTCTTCATTGTCTGTTACAGAATATATTTTTACTATGTGGCTCCCATCCTCTACCTTTTCCTCTATTCCTACGTTTATCTTTTTTACCTGTAGCATACTTTTTACGTCTTTGATAATATCAATAAATTCATCCATACTATGATCATATATAATTGTGTCTAGTAACATTCTACTCACTCCTTTAATCATATTATGTGTGATTTTAATTTCCGTATTCAAAATTCATTTGCTAAAAATCGACAATATGGAAATGTTTAAAATCCTCTATAAATGCAGTACAATTAAAGTAGCGAATATTATATATGTATTTTAAAATTATTAAATTCAGGAGGTTCCATAAATGGCAAAGTACACTTTTGTAGATTCTAGAATTTCCAATGAGGAATATTCCGCCCTATCATATTATTGTCCCAATATTATTAAAGTGCCAAGTAGCAGCCTTCTATATCCATCAGTATGTGGGCACCCTGATATGCTACTTCACATCTTAGATGCTAATAGACTAATGGTTCACAAAGATATGGATGAGGCCTTCGTAGATACCCTTTTAAACTACGGCTTTGAAGTAATTCATTCCGCTGAAAGCTTAAGTTATAAATACCCGGGGGATATTATACTCAATGCCGCCTCTTCCAAAAGTATGTTCATTCACAATTTAAAGTACACGGATGAAAAGCTTATGGATATAATGAAAAAAAGACAAGATTACAATAAGAACTTTACCATGATAGACGTACCCCAAGGTTACACAAAGTGTTCTCTAGCAGTGTTAGGTTATAATTGTTTTATAACTAGCGACAAGCCAATTTACAACAAACTACATAGTATGGGCTATAATATTCTTTATGTACCACCAGGCAACATACTTCTCCCTGGACTTGATTATGGCTTTATAGGAGGTTGTTGTGGAATCATTGATGACAATACAGTAGCCTTTTATGGAAATCTTAATTTCTATAAGTACGGAAAAGAGGTCATAAGTTTCTTAAAGAAATGTGGTATTGATATACTTTATCTATCAAAAAGCAACCTAGTAGATAGAGGAAGTATTTTAAGTTGTGATTTTAATGGAGGCACCACCCGGATTTGAACCGGGGGAATAAAGGTTTTGCAGACCTCTGCCTTACCGCTTGGCTATGGTGCCCAGTTTCTCAAAATTAATAGCTGCTACACAATATATTTTATTCTGTAACAGCTATTTTGATACACAATTATTTGATTTCGTTTAAAAGATTTTTAAGGTCCTCAGGTGCGAACTGATATTCCGTGCCACAGAATTCACACCTAATATTTTCACTTTTATCGTCTATTATTATGTTCTCCAGTTCACTTTTACCAATGCTGATAAGGGCTTTTTCCACTTTGTCTCTACTACAATCGCATCTATACTCTGGTGTAGATGTCTCCAATACCTGAAGTTCCATGCCATCAAATATGAATCTTAAAATATCAACCATTGACTTTCCTTGGCTTATCATTTCAGTCACTGCAGGTGTTTCCTCTAGTCTATAAGTTATAACATCTGACAAAAGTTCATCGGAGTTAGGAAGCATTTGAATTATAAATCCACCTGCAGCCTTTATGCTTAAATCTGTGTCTACTAGCACACCCAATGCAACAGCTGATGGTGTTTGTTCTGATACAGTGTAATAGTAAGCAATATCCTCAGCAATTTCACCTGTATATATTGGAACTCTTCCTATGTATGGTTCCCTTAGCCCCATATCCCTCATAACTACAAGCTCTCCATCTTTTCCAATGATTCCAGCAACATCAAGCTTATTTTTATCATTTAGCGGAAGGTCTACTTTAGGATTTCCCATGTAACCTTTTACATGGCCATCACTATAGGCAGTTACAAGCACACCACCTGCTGGTCCCTTTCCATCTATCTTAAGTGAAAGTTTGTCCTTATCACTTTTAAGCATGGATCCCATAATGACTCCAGCTGTAAGCATTCTTCCCATGGCTGCCGATGCCGTAGCAGATGTGTTGTGAATCTTAACCGCTTTATTTACTAACTCTGTGGTCACCGCTCCTAGTATTCTTACTTGTCCATTGCAAGCGGTAGCTCTAATCAATTCATCTTTCATTACAATTACTCTCCTTTTGTACAATATATAAAATGCGCTCTGAATTTATATTTGCCTTGTTGTTACTGTAACCATCTAGCACTTGAAGGATTCTAAATCCTGTATCCTCCAAATACTTTGTCACCGCCTCCGAAGTATAGGCTCTTTCCTGGTGGCTTTCATCAAACCTTCTATACAGTTCCCCTTCCCTTACAAAAAAAGTTAGATCCATATAGATTATATCATCCTCACAGTTGTTCTCCCACATATAAACTACATTGTCATCATCGTAATTAAATATATTATTGCCCATGATGTTCATAAGTTTATAGTAAGAATTCATATCGAAAACGAACAAACCCTTTTCATTCAAGTGATTATATACACTTTTAAAATATTGTTTTAATTCATTGTCTTTTAGAATGTAATTGGTGGAGTCTAAAATACATGTTGCCACATCGAACCTTCCATGGAGGTTTAGATTTATTATATCCTGGCATACAAAGTTAATGTGTTTCCCTCTTAATTTCTCCTCTGCCATTGTCAGCATATAATCAGATAGATCCACAGCAGTGGTAGATTTAAACCCTTTGTAAAGATATTCTGTAATATTTCCAGTTCCACAAGCAAGATCCACATAGCTATCCCTTGCTATGTTGTACTCATGGCATTTTTTTAGAATGAAGTTGCTCCACTCTTCATAGTTTATATCCTCGCATAGCAATTTATCGTATATAACTGATAATTCCTTATAAGTGCCCATAACCCTCTCCCTCTTTCCATGAAAATATTATATTTCACTTTAAGATTTCTGTCTACACAATGTCCTCATTTTTAGGTAAATTCATAATACGCTTCTTTTTCGTCATTATACCTCCTATACGTCCCGTTTCCTCCGCCGTAAGCCCAGACCATCCCAACTTATCAACCTTTTCCTTAAGCCCAAGCTCCTCAGCAATTTCATATTTTAAAGCTTCCCTCATTTTCTCCATAGGTGTAAGCTCTCTGTTTAATTTTATCTTCATTTTTATCTTTTTCTTTAAGCTACTACTTTTCGACATAAAATAACCTCTCCATATTATACTAAATTAAAACTTCAAAACTTAGTATTTACTACGAAAAGGTTTTTTATTCTAATTATTAAACTTTTCCTTCACCTTGTGTAGCTCAATAATCATAGGTGTTAACTTTTCATTTGCCTGTTGAAAAAGCGCTATGGCATTGTCTAAATCGATCTCCGGCACAAATTCACCCTTGCCGTCTCCATGACTGTATATCATAACGACTTC
This sequence comes from Hathewaya proteolytica DSM 3090, assembly GCF_900142225.1. Lineage (GTDB taxonomy): Bacteria > Bacillota > Clostridia > Clostridiales > Clostridiaceae > Hathewaya > Hathewaya proteolytica. The sequence goes on along the minus strand of NZ_FRAD01000018.1, from coordinate 13,533 downwards.
ATCTTCTTTATTGATTATAAATTTTAAGCCCTTGAAAGTGGAATTCAAAGCATTAATCTCTTTTAACACAGAATGTCGAAGAATCGCACCCTGGACCCCAACAAAAGGAGAGACAATCTCAAAACTTCCATCCCCATGAAGGCAAACCGTATACTCAAATTCACCCATCAACCCTTTATAAAATGATTTATAATATGAACTTCCATGGGATTCATCCTCCATGCAGCTAAAAGCAGGTCTCAACTGCAATTTTTCAAGAAAGTTTTCAAATTTTTCTACGTTAGCGTTCATCATCTCTATACCAACCTCACTTTTGCATTTATTCTGTAATTATCAGCAATAGCTTCGTTTATAATACCATATTTCCGTACTTTATTCAATGAAAAGCTAATATAAAAAAGAGTGTTTTCTAACAAACACTCTTTTAGTAGCAATAACTATTTTAAAGCTTCCTTACCAGAAATATAGACTCCCTGAAAATCTTCAAATCCAAAGCTTGGTCTTGCATAGTTCTTAACATAATCCCATGTAAAGGCTGTATCATCATTAAAAACAAGAGCTGCAATAGCCGGATCCTCTACGCAAAGTATTCTCTCTGCCTTTGCATAGTATTCTGCAGCTTTATTGGCATCAATTTGTTCATGGGATTTTTTCATATACTCATCATAATCCTTATTAGAGTACTTTGCATCAGTTGCATAATATCCACCTGTAACAAAGGTATCAAGGAAGTTAGATGGGTCATTCCAATCAGCAAACCATCCACCTATACCAATCTCATAATCACCTTTGCCCACTTTGTCAAAGTAAATAGTGCTGTCCATTAAATCAGCTTTTATAACGATACCTAAATTGTTTTTTAGTTCCTCTATGAAAAAGTCAGCAGTGTCCTTGTCTTTTTGCTGTGTTCCACCTATAGCAATCCTTAACTGAATTTGCGATGGATCATCTGACTTTCCAAGTTCTTGTAAACCTTTTTTTAACAATTCCTTTGAATTCATCTTTGAAATTTCAGATTTAAGATCTCCTGGTGTATACTTATTTCCTGCGCAAGCTATAACAGGGGGAACAAGCCCATATGCTGGTCTTCCCAAATTATTTACTATTGAATCAACGTAATTCTCACGGCTAAAACCACTAGCTATAGCCTTTCTTATATTAGTATTTGCCAGATATTCATTTTTGCAGTTAAACATCAAGAAATCCGTGTTTTTGCCTGGCTCATTTGCACTAATTACGTGCTCTATATCTTTCACTCTTTCTATGACATCGGACTCACCAAAAGCAGTCCTATCTATCTGCATTGCTTCTAAAGCAGATAACTTAGAGTTCTCATCTTCTATTTTGTTAAATGTTATTTTATTTATATACCTAGTATCCTTGTTCCAATAAGTTTGGCTCTTTTCAAAAACCATCTTACTCTTTTCCTCATACAATGTACACTTATACGCACCATTGCCCATGATAGAGTCCACAGTTTTGCCCATTTCAATTCCGTACTTTTCAACATAATCTTTTCTAACAGGTTTTAAATTTGGATGAAAGCAGTATTCCAAGAAGTATAAACACGGCTTCTCCAATGTTACAACAAACTTATTTCCATCTGCTTTTACTCCAAGCTCCTCTGGACTTTTTTCACCTTTTTGTATAGCTGTGGCGTTTTTAACCACATCATTTAATAGCTTTCCATTTTTAACACAGTGGCTTTTAGGGTCAACTAACCTTCTCCAACTGTACACGAAATCCTCAGCTGTGACTGGTTTTCCATCGGCCCATTTAGCATTATCTCTCACGTAGAAAGTATAAGTGAGTCCATCATTGCTTACTTCCCACTTTTCTGCCACACCTGGAACTACCTTTTCAAAGCCTTCACTGGTTTTGAAGTTTCTAACTATTCCCTCATAAATGTATCCTTCAGGCACCCACTCATTATCCCTTGTGGTTACGCCTGGATTGACTTGCACACCAGGAACTGAAGCAAAAGTTAGTTCTTGCACCTTATCCTTGTGATTTTCATCTTCTATCTTATTGTTAGTTTCAATTGTTGTAGCACTTTCCTTTTTACTACCACAAGCTGACATTAATGTTGACGACATAACAGTGAGTGATAGCATAGTCAATAATAGTTTTTTACTCTTCATGAGAATCCCCCTATATTTTTTTTACATTGGGACACATTTCCTAGGTCCTTATTAATAATACTAAATAGTAAAATACAGTTCAATATTACTGTATTTACATTTAGTAAATTATATATTAACTTTGTATAAATCTATTATTGATTTAACAGGAATTTAACATTATATTCATTAGACGTTAAAAAAAAGAAAGATGCTTTCACATCTTTCTTTTAAGATTTATTATTTCATATCTTCTTTACCAGAGATATAGATTCCTTCGAAATCTTCGAAACCTAAGTTTGGTCTGTTTTCATATCCTTTTACGAAGTCCCATGAGAATGTGTTGCTTGCACCAAATTCAAATGAAGCTATTGCTGGGTCATCGATACAGATAATTTTTTCAGCCTGTGCATAGAATTCAGCAGCTTTCTTTGCATCAGTTTCGTTGTGAGCTTTTTCTATTAAAGCATCGTAATCTTTGTTTGAATATCCAGCTTCAGCAGCATAGTATCCACCAGTTATAAATGTATCAAGGAAGTTTGAAGGGTCATTCCAGTCTGCAAACCATCCACCATAAGCGATTTCATAATCACCTTTTCCAACTTTGTCATACATTATTGTGTAGTCTACAAGGTCAGCTTTTATAACAATACCAAGATTTTTCTTGAACTCATCGATGAAGTATTCAACTGTATCTTTTTCATTCTGAGTTGTTCCTCTTGTTACTATTCTTAACTGAATCTGAGATGGATCTTCAGATTTTCCAAGTTCTTTTAAGCCTTCTTTTAAAAGTGCTTTAGCATCTAATTTAGAAATCTCTGATTTAAAATCACCAGGGTTGTATTTGTTACCACCACATGAAATTGTAGGAGGTACCATGTTGTAAGCTGGCTGGCCTAAACCATTTGCTATAGTATCAATATATCCTTCTCTACTAAATCCATTTGCTATTGCTTTTCTAATATTCTTGTTTGCAAGGAATTCGTTTTTGCAGTTGAACATGAAGAATGTAACGTCTGTTCCCTGCTTAGATATATTCTGTACGTGCTCCATAGATTTTAAGTTAGAAACTAGGTCTGAATCTGATAAACCTACTCTGTCTATCTGTTTTTCTGTGAATGCTGAGTACTTAGGATTTTCTTCTCTCATATCAAGGAAGGTAATCTTCTGAATATCTCTTGTATCCTTATTCCAATATGTGTCACTCTTCTCAAATACCATTTTATTTTTTACCTGATAGAAAGTACATTTGTAAGCTCCGTTACCCATAATTGATTCAACAGTCTTACCCATTTCTTTACCGTATTTTTCAACGTAGTCTTTTCTAACTGGTTTTAAGTTTGGATGGAAGCAGTACTCTAAGAAGTACAAGCAAGGTTTTTCAAGTGTTACGATGAATTTGTTTCCATCAGCTTTAACACCTAATTCTTCTTTTGCTTTAGTTCCCTCTTGGATTTCTTTTGCATTCTTAACTATACCATTTAAAAGTGAACCATTTTTTGCACAATCACTCTTAGGATCTACAAGTCTCTGCCAGCTATAAACAAAGTCTTCTGCAGTTACAGCCTGTCCATCTGCCCATTTAGCATTATCTCTTAATGTAAATGTGTAAGTAAGACCATCAGAACTCTTTTCCCATGATTTAGCTACACCTTCTTTTGGAGCATCTACGCCGTCTTTGTTTTTAGCGTTTCTTACAAGACCTTCGTAAATGTATCCTTCTGGACCCCACTCAGTGTTTGTTCTTGTAACACCTGGGTTAACCTGTGCACCTGGAGCTGAAGCAAAAGTAAGTTCCTGCACTTTGTCTTTTTTCGCATTGTCCTTGGCAGTTGTATCTACTTCTGGTTTCTTTTCCTCTGTTTTCTTGTCTCCACAACCTACTAGCAATGTTGATGATACCATAGTTAATGCTAATACAGTAGACAATAATTTCTTGCTTTTCATAAATGAATTCCCCCTTGAATTTTTAGATAGAATTTATCATTTTGTCTTATGAACTTAAAAATATAATACTCTTAATTTTGTAAAACATCAATACAAAAAGCGAATTTAATTATGAACAAATTGTTAATTTTGTTTATTTTATATGATGTAAGACTAAAATAAATATTTTTTTATATCATTACGAACCCTTATTTTTCAGTCTTTCTCTTAAGTTTTTCTCTGTTTTTAGCTCACTATTTGTTAATTTTATTAACGTAAATTCATGTATTTTTTTTTAATCGGCGTAACCTTTTATTCACTTTTTTACTTAAAAAATATGAGATAAATATTACAAAAAAAGACGTCGTATGACGTCTTTTTTTGTAATACTATTTTAAATCTTCTTTTCCAGAAATGTAAATATGTTCAAAGTCTTCAAAGCCTAAGTTAGGTCTTGTATCGTAACCCTTTACATAATCCCATGAGAATGTATTTGTAGAAGCAAACTCAAATGAAGCTATTGCTGGATCATCTATACATAAAACTTTTTCTGCTTTTGCATAAAATTCTGCAGCTTTTTTTGCATCAGTTTGTTTGTGTCCCTCTGCCATATATTCATCAAATTGCTTGTTGAAATAACCAGTTTCACTTGAATGATATCCGTTAGTTACAAATGTATCTAAGAAGTTTGATGGATCATTCCAGTCAGCAAACCATCCGCCATAAGCGATTTCATAGTCACCTTTGCCTAATTTGTCGTACATAATTGTGTAGTCAACTAAATCAGCCTTTATTGTGATTCCAAGATTTTTCTTGAATTCTTCAATAAAGTACTCAGCTATATCCTTTTCAAACTGATTTGTACCTCTAGTAACGATTCTAAGCTGAACCTGAGATGGGTCTTCTGATTTTCCAAGTTCTTTTAGACCTTGTTTTAATAATGCTTTAGCATCCATTTTATTTATTTCAGATTTGAAATCGCCAGGATTATATTTTTCTCCACCACATGATATAGTAGGAGGAACCATATTATAAGCTGGATTTCCTACACCTGAATTGATTGTCTCAATATATTCTTCTCTGCTGAAGCCCGCAGTAATAGCCTTTCTAATATTAGCATTAGCTAAATACTCGTTTTTGCAGTTAAACATAAGGAATGTAACATCCGTACCTGCTTTAGATATGTTCTGCACGTGTTCCATGTTTTTAAGCTCACTTACTAAATCTGGTTCAGTGAAGCCAGCTCTGTCGATCTGTTTTTCAGTAAATGCAGTAAATCTTGCATTATCTTCACGCATGTCAAGGAATGTTATTTTCTGTATATCTCTAGTATCCTTGCTCCAGTAATTTTCATTCTTTTCAAATACCATTTTATTCTTTAACTCGTAGAAAGTACACTTGTAAGCGCCGTTACCCATGATAGATTCAACAGTTTTACCCATTTCTTTACCATATTTAGTAACGTAGTCTTCTCTTACTGGTTTTAAGTTTGGATGGAAACAGTATTGAAGGAAATATAGACATGGAGCTTCAAGCGTAACGATAAATTTGTTGCCGTCAACTTTTACGCCCAGTTCTTCAGGTTTCATTTCGCCCTTCTGTATTGCTGTTGCATTTTTAACTATTCCATTTAAAAGTCCACCGTTTTTAGCACAATCGCCCTTTGGATCCACTAGTCGTCTCCAGCTATATAAGAAATCATTTGCTGTAACTGGCTTTCCATCAGCCCATTTTGCGTTATCTCTGATATGGAATGTGTATGTTAATCCATCTTCACTAACATCCCATTTCTCAGCTACACCTGGCTTTGGAGCGTCAACGCCCTGTTCATTTTTTGAATTTCGAACAAGTCCTTCGTAAATGTATCCCTCTGGAGCCCATTCTGTGTTAGTTCTAGTTACACCAGGATTTACCTGTGAACCTGGCGCTGAAGCAAATGTAAGCTCCTGAACCTTGTCTTTTTTGTTTTCTGAGTTTCCTCCATTATCGTTGTTAGCTGCGCCGCTATTGTCTTTGTTTCCGCAACCAACTAATAATGTAGAAGAAACCATTGTTAAAGCTAATACTGTTGATAAAAGTCTTCTGCTTTTCATAAATGAATTCCCCTTTCAAATATTAATAAAAATAAATATAAATTTAAAATATGTGCGCTACCGAAATAGCGCACTATACACCTTGTTTAAATACTACTCTAATTTGTTGAATAAATCAACGAAATTGCAGTATTATTAACTTTATTTTAAAAATTAACTATAAAACTTTACACAATGTGACAAGCCACAAAATGGTTTTTTTCTATTTCTCTAAGTTGTGGTGTTTCCTGTGTACATATAGGTTTTGCGTATTTACATCTTCCAGCAAATCTACAACCTGGTGCTGGATTAATTGGACTTGGTACTTCACCTTCAAGTGCTATTCTCTTCTTAGTATGCTCTACATTTGGATCTGGAATTGGAATAGATGTCATTAAAGCCTGAGTGTATGGGTGAAGTGGATTAGCATAAAGCTCCTCACTTGTTGCCATTTCTACCATATGACCAACGTACATTACTCCTACTCTGTCAGATATATGCTTAACCATAGACAAATCGTGGGCGATAAACAAGTAAGTTAAGCCCAATTCTCTCTGTAATTTTATAAGCAAGTTTACTACCTGAGCCTGGATTGAAACGTCAAGAGCTGATATAGGTTCATCACACACTATAAATTCAGGTTCAATAGCAAGAGCTCTGGCAATACCTATTCTCTGCCTTTGTCCACCTGAGAATTCGTGTGGGAATCTAGAAGCATGCTCCTTATTTAATCCTACTAGGCTTAAAAGCTCATATATTCTATTTGTTCTATCCTGTCCACTCATTATTCCGTGGATGTCTATTCCTTCTGCTATAATTTCACCAACTGTCATTCTTGGGTTAAGAGAAGCATATGGGTCCTGGAATATAATTTGAGCCTTACGAGTAAATTTAACCTTATCACGTGTGTTTAAACTATGAACGTCTACACCATCATATAGAACCTCACCGCCTGTAGCTTTATACATGCCCATAACAGTTCTTCCACATGTAGTTTTTCCACAGCCTGACTCTCCAACAAGACCTAAAGTCTCTCCTCTTTTAATACTAAAGCTTACGTCATCAACAGCTTTAAGGATGGCATTTTTTCCAACTTTAAAATATTTTTTAAGATTTTTTACTTCTATTAAAACCTTCTCTTCAGCCATTATTCCATACCTCCTACACTTAGTGCTTCTGGCATCTCAATTTTTGGAGCCATAGGGTGTTTCAACCAGCAGCTTACTGAATGTGTATCAGAGATAGCTGTAACGTCTGGCATAGCATCCTTACATATTTGCATACAATACTCACATCTTGCTGCAAATGGACATCCTACTGGTGGCTGAACAAGATCTGGTGGAGTACCACCAAGAGAATATAGTTTTCCTTTATTCTCTGTTCCTAGTCTTGGTACTGATTGAAGTAGTGCCCAAGTGTATGGGTGTTGAGGATTGTAGAATATTTCATCTGTAGTTCCTCTTTCTATAATCTGTCCTGCATACATAACCTGAACCTTGTGGGCAACGCTGGCAACAACACCAAGGTCATGTGTAACAAGGATAACTGCTGTTCCAAGTTTCTTCTGAAGATCCCCAATAAGATCCATTATCTGTGCTTGAATAGTAACGTCAAGAGCAGTTGTTGGCTCGTCAGCAATTAGTATTTTAGGGTTACATGCAAGAGCTATAGCGATCATGGCTCTTTGTCTCATACCACCTGAGAATTCATGAGGGTACTGATTTGCTCTAGCCTTTGGATTTGGTAATTTAACAAGCTCTAAAAGTTTTACAGCTTCTTCTTCCGCTTCACTTGCTGACATACCTCTGTGAACTCTTAAGCTTTCAGCAATCTGTTTTCCAATTTTCATTGTTGGATTAAGTGAAGTCATTGGGTCCTGGAATATCATTGATATTTCAGATCCTCTATATTTTCTCATATCATTTTCAGATAATTTCAAAACATCTACATCCCCAAAGAATACTTCAGAACCTTCTTTTATCTCTGCAGGAGGTGTACTTAATATTCTCATTATAGCCTTAGAAGTAACTGACTTACCACAGCCTGATTCTCCAACTACAGCCAATGTTTCTCCTTTTTTAAGGTCAAAGGATACTCCCCTTACCGCTTTAACTTCTCCAGCGTAAGTGTGGAAGGAAACCTCTAAATTTCTAACATCTAAAACCTTTTCCATTTCTTATTCCTCCCTTATTATTGACGTAACTTTGGATCAAGAGCATCGTTCAATCCATCACCAAAAAGCTGGAAACAGAAAGCAACTAAACTGATGAACAAACATGGGAAGAACAATTGTAAAGGCTGTGTTCTGTACTTTGACTGTGCAGCCGATGCCAATGAACCCCAGCTTGTCTGTGGTGCTGGAACACCAAGCCCAAGGTAACTTAAAAATGATTCTGAGAAAATAAATCCTGGAACTGAGAACGTAACATCAACAAGTACTAATCCAAATGTGTTTGGAAGAAGGTGTTTTAAAACTATTCTTCCTGTGCTAGCTCCTAAAGATTGTGCTGCAAGAACAAATTCCTGTTCTTTAAGCTGCATTACTTTTCCTCTTACCATTCTGGCTGTGCCCATCCATGAAGTAATGGACATAGCTAATACAAGTGAAAATACGCTTTGTCCAAGAACCATGGACATCAATATAACTACAATCAAGTAAGGTATACTACTCAATATTTCAATAATTCTCATCATAATATCGTCTACAATACCGCCAACATATCCTGCTACACCACCATATGCGCATCCAACAACAACCATTAGGAATGTACATATTGCTGCCATAGCAACGGAAATTCTTCCTCCTGTTGCTATTCTTGAGAACATATCTCTTCCCATGTTATCTGTACCAAACCAGAACTCAGCAGTAGGAGCTAAGTTTTTAAACTGTGATCCACGATTCTGCTCATCGTATGGTTTTGTAAAGAAAGGAGCAAATATAACAAAAAGAATAATAAGCAATAACACAATACCAGCTATAAGAGCCATTTTGTTTTTCTTCAGTCTTCTCCATACGTCCTGCATGAAAGTCATACTAGGTCTTAATATGGCTTCAGATTCTTCACTATTTATACCTACTATTTCAAATTTATCTGGAGTTAACTCCAAATTTTTATTTTCAGTTGTCTCTGACATTATTTTCCCTCCTCAATTATGATAGTTTTACCCTAGGGTCAACAACACTGTATAGTATGTCAACAACTACTAAGGAAATAACAAACGCCATACTTGTAACTATGGTCATACCCATTATCATAGGATAATCGTTGGAGTTAATAGAATTTGTAAGTTCATCTCCAAGTCCTGGAATAGAGAATATTCTCTCTGTAACTAGTCCACCTACGAAAATACCAAGAACAGCTGGTGGAACCATAGTTATAATTGGTATTAAAGAGTTTCTCAAAACGTGTTTAAATGTCAGTGCCATCTTTGTAACACCTTTTGCTTTTGCAGTTACGATGTAATCTTCACCTATAACTGACAGAGTACTGTTTCTTGTGTATTTACAGTAAGTTGCTATACCACCAAATGATAGTGCTAACGCTGGCATGAAGTAACCACCAAAGGTACCCCATGAGAATACTTTAAACCACTTTAATATTACACAGAAGAAATATTGTACTAGAGATGCAAAAACGAAGAATGGAAGACAAATACCAATAAGAATCATTACACTCAGTAATTTATCGATCCATGTGTCCCTCTTAAATGCAGCGAGTATTCCTAGTGGTATACCTACCATAAGCTGTATTACAAGAGCAATAGAACCATAGGAAGCTGAAACTGGTGCATACTTACCTATAGTTTTGATAACGTTCTTTCCTGAGTCAACCATAGAATAGCCAAAATCAAAATGGAAGAAAAGATTTTTTAAATATTTTCCATATTGAACTATAAGAGGCTTATCCAAACCATAGTACTTTTTAAAGTTCTCGAGAGCCTGTCCTTTTAATTGCTTAGAACCTGCTGCCATTGGGTCACCTGGTTTTAAACGTATCATAAAGAATACGATGGTTATTATGGCCCAAATTGTAAAAATGGCCATTACCATTCTTTTAAGGATAAATTTTAACATTAAATACTCCCCCCTAAATTAATAGATGTTTTTAATTATAATTAGTATATTTTAATATAATTCTATAATACTTTATAACCATTCCGTAAAAGTTACAAAATTATTTCAAAAGTAATATAGAAATATTAACTGTGTAATTGGTCTGTATTTTCATAATACACATTGTATTACAGTTCGACATTTTTTTCAACATTGTAATTTTTACTTCAATGACTTTATTTTACATGATTTAATTTAATTTTTTTATACAATTTTTTGTGTTTAGGATATATAATAGTATTAGCATTACAATAATAAAGGAGGTACTTTTATGCTCAATGTTGCTGTAGTAGGAGCCACAGGCATGGTAGGAAGAAAAATCATGGATATTCTAGAAGAGAGGAATTTTCCTATATCAAATCTTTATTTATATTCCTCTGCAAAATCGGCTGGCTCCCTGTTAACTTATAAAGACAAAGAAATCCTTGTGGAAGAATTAAAAGAAGATAATATAAAAAATAAATCTATAAATATAGCCTTGTTTTCGGCAGGTGGCTCTGTTTCTCTTGAATTTGCACCTGTATTTGCAAAATACGGTGCCACTGTTATAGACAATAGCAGTGCTTGGAGGATGAATCCAGAGGTTCCTTTGATAGTTCCTGAAGTAAACCCAGAGGATGTTTCCTTGAGCAAAGGAATAATAGCAAACCCTAACTGTTCTACTATTCAAGCCATGGTTGCTCTTCACCCATTAAAGCAAAAATACGGCATTAACAGAATAGTTTATTCGACTTATCAAGCGGTGTCTGGAGCTGGAATCCAAGGTTACAATGATTTAATAGATGGTTATAAGGGAGTGGAACAGAAAAAATTTCCTTATCCCATAGTGGGAAATATGCTCCCCCATATTGACGTATTTATGGACAATGGTTACACAAAAGAAGAAATGAAGATGATTGACGAAACGAGAAAAATTCTTCACGATTATGATTTAAAAATAACCGCCACCACGGTAAGAGTTCCTGTGGCTTACGGCCATAGCGAAAGCATCAACGTAGAACTAAAATCATCTTTTCATATGGAAGATATTTATGAAATATTCAAAAACGCACCGGGTTTAGTTTTGCAAGACGACACTAAAAATCTTGTGTACCCTATGCCTCTTTACGCTGCTGGTAAGGATCCAGTTTTTGTAGGCAGATTAAGGAGAGATTTTTCATTGGATAACGGCTTAAATCTTTGGGTTGTAGCCGACAATATACGCAAGGGTGCAGCTCTAAATGCTGTGCAAATTGCTGAATTAGTGCTAAAAAAAGATAAGTAGGAGGGATAACGTTGAGTATTTTTAAAGGCTCAGGTGTAGCTATAATTACACCTTTTACGGAGAATGGTGTGAACTACGAAACGCTTAAGGAACTTCTTGATTTTCATTTAAATTCATCCACAGATGCCATAATTATATGTGGTACCACTGGAGAAGCTTCAACCATGACAGAGGCTGAAAGAAAGGAAACAATAAAGTTCACTGTAGACTACATCAATAAACGAATTCCAGTAATTGCAGGAACTGGTTCAAACAACACGGCATCTGCAATTGAGATGAGTAAATACGCACAATCAGTTGGAGTAGATGGTCTTCTTGTCATAACTCCATATTACAACAAAACTACACAGCAGGGTCTTGTTAAGCACTTTAAAGCTATTGACAATGCTGTATCAGTTCCCATAATCCTCTACAATGTTCCTTCAAGGACTGGTGTGAATATTCAACCAGACACCTTAGTAAAAATCATCGGCTGCTGTTCTAATGTGGTAGCTATAAAGGAAGCCAGTGGTGATATAAGTCAAGTTGCCAAAATCAGCGCTCAATGTGGTGATTCCATAGATATCTATTCCGGCAATGACGACCAAATCATTCCAATACTAGCTCTTGGAGGTTCAGGGGTTATTTCAGTATTTGCAAACGTAGCTCCAAAGGAGACCCATGATTTGGTTATGAGCTACCTTAATGGGGATGTTAAAACTGCCCTAGACATTCAACTTAAGTATTTAAGCCTTATGAATGCTCTTTTTATAGAAACAAATCCTATACCAGTTAAGACTGCCTTAAGCCTTATGAAGTACAAAGTTGGAGACCTAAGACTTCCTCTTTGTAACATGGGGGACAATAACTTGCAGATATTGGTAAACGAATTAAAAAAATGTTCATTAATATAGGAGGTAGCCATGACGAAAATAATTCTTAGCGGTTGCTTAGGAAAAATGGGAACAATGATCTCCAATTGTATAAAAGAAAATCCACTAGCTGAAATCGTGGCCGGTATAGATATAAACAATAAAGACCAAAACAACAATTATCCATATCCCGTATTTGACAATATTCTAAAGTGCAATGTGGAGGCTGATGTTATAATTGATTTTTCTAGACCTTCCTCCCTTAACAGCCTTATTAGCTTTTGTGAATTAAAATCTATGCCTATTGTATTGTGTACTACAGGGTTTACCGATGGACAACTTTCTCAGATTGGGGAACTTAGCCATAAGGTGGCTGTATTTAAATCTGCAAATATGTCTATTGGTATAAACGTTATCAACAGTGTACTAAAATCAATTGCCTCAAAGCTATATGATGACTATGATATTGAAATAATTGAAAAGCATCACAATCAAAAGGTAGACTCTCCTAGCGGTACTGCTTTGCTTCTAGCTGACACCATAAAAGACTCATTAAATAGTCCAGTGAATTATGTGGAAGGACGCAGTGGTATTTCTAAGCGCAATCACAATGACATCGGTATCCACGCAATTAGAGGTGGAAACATCGTGGGAGACCACACCGTAATTTTTGCAGGTACAGGTGAGTGTATAGAGTTTACACACAAGGCTATTTCTAGAGAGGTGTTTGCAATTGGTGCTATAAAAGCAGCAATTTTTCTAAAGGGCAAAGGGCCTGGCCTTTACAACATGGATGATTTACTAAAATAATTAAAATTTAAGGACATACCTCAAAATAAAATGGATCCTATAGAGTAGACAATAAAAAAAAGTCTACTCCTACAGGATCTTTTTTTGTACAATGTAATAGAAAGGTTGTGAATATAATGAGCAAGAAATTATTTTCTGATGAAGAGATTGATGTCTTATCAAAGAATAAATATGTAAAATCTGTAAGTAAACGTGGAATTACTTATACAGATGAATTTAAATCATTGTTTATTGCTGAATATAACAAGGGATATTTGCCAACTCAAATTTTTATTGATGCAGGCTTTGATATAGATATATTAGGTAATGATAGAATTTGGAGTGCAAGCAAAAGATGGCGTAAATCATACAGAGAATCTGGGGAACTAGGGCTTAG
>NZ_FRAD01000017.1 GCF_900142225.1 Hathewaya proteolytica DSM 3090 | reverse complement strand
AGGTCGGCTACGCATCGTCGCCTTGGTGAGCCGTTACCTCACCAACTAGCTAATGCGCCGCGGGTCCATCTCAAAGCGAATTGCTCCTTTAATCTATCTGCCATGCGGCAATTAGATATTATGCGGTATTAATCTTCCTTTCGGAAGGCTATCCCCCACTTTGAGGCAGGTTACCCACGTGTTACTCACCCGTCCGCCGCTAATCCATCCCCGAAGGGATTTCATCGCTCGACTTGCATGTGTTAAGCACGCCGCCAGCGTTCGTCCTGAGCCAGGATCAAACTCTCAATTTAAGATGATGCTAGAAACTTGTTTCGTGCAGCATCTTACTCATCAGCTACGCTGAGAAGTTTCCTTGCTGCCCTAACTTGTATCTGCTCTTTTATTGAGATATTATCTCTTGCTCGAAGCATTACTTGCTAAGCATTTTACTTACTTGTTATTCAAAAGAATACGAGTTTGTTTATTTCTTTTATTCTGTTTAATTTTCAAAGACCATTTTTTCTTGCCACCATCAGGCGACTTCTATATAATATCAAAGTTCTTTTTACATGTCAACATCAAATTACAAAAAAACTTATTTTTTTTCCTTGCCTTTTTACCTTTATGATTTTCCTACATATTAATACACAATTATCTTATACAAATTTCTACATAGTTTTAAAATAATCAGTGATGGCTTTACAATATACAATGTGAATTTTAAATTTAAAATAGTAAATTCAATTATAATTGAGTTTTAATATAAATTTCATAGAATTCATTTAATTATACTTAATTTTTTATAATATACATCAAAAAACATTGTTTTGTGAGTAATATTACGACAAAATAATACTAATAATGTTTTGATTTTAACAATACATGCTATAATATTCTCTAGAAAGTTCTAATATAATAGTAATATAATTACCTTTGATCATCACTGTAAATTTACTTATAAAAACACCTAAATTTATATTTTATATGTACGATAAATATAAAGAACGATACTTGTAATATTAGAATTCTTTAAAACCATTGCTTGGAGGTTGGTATGAAAATAGTATTAGTTGATTCATTAAAGGGCAATGAAAAGCTTTCTTATGATGTGACGGATCCCAATGGGGCAATTTTAATAAAAGCTGGCACAGTTATAACTAATCAGCACATAAAAAAATTACAGAAAAATGGAATATACGCGGTTAGAATCTCCGGGTATGAAGATGCTGTCACGAATTACAAAGAAAAATTGAAGGATGAATATATGGAAAATTTGAAATATTCTACCCTTAAGTCTATGCCGGCAGCCTTTCAACAAATCGTTGAATCACCTAAAAGTATAAATATTAATCAGTTTAAGAACGATATATTTAAAATGGTAGACCATATTTTAGAATGTGGTTCAGTTACAACAAACTTATTTGAAATAAAGGATTACGATGATTACACCTATGTCCATTGCGTAGATACTTGTATAATGTCTATCTTTTTAGGAATGTCTGCAGGCCTTGGGAAAAATGAAATAGACGATTTAGCCCTTGCAGCCATACTACACGATATTGGCAAAATTAAAATACCCAATAGCATAATAAATAAAAAGGGGCGTCTTACAGATTCAGAGTTTGAGATTATAAAAACTCACCCTAGCTTAGGAGAGAAAATTGTAGCAGATCTTCCCAACATACCTGACGATGTGTGCATGGCCATAGGTCAGCATCATGAACGATTTGATGGCAGAGGATATCCCCATGGGATCGTTGGAAAAACCATTCATCCCTATGCAAAAATTATTTCCGTATGCGATGTTTTTACTGCCGTAAGCGCAAATCGATCCTATCGCCCTAGGTTTGAGCCCTTTGAAGCTTATGAGCTTATATTATCCGGAGCAGGAAGCCAGTTTGATCCCAAACTTATAAGCAGATTTAAAGACAATTTTGCCATTTACCCTATTGGAAGCATCATTAGATTGTCCAACGGTATGTCCGGCATAGTTGTGAAGCAGAATAAGGGATTTCCCGACAGACCTGTGATAAAAATATTTAATATGGAAAATTCCACTTGGACTGGTTCCTTTGACTTGAACCTTTTAGACAATATAGACGTCACTGTAGTTTCTTCAGAGTAAACAAATTAAGTAAAATTTTATTTTATATTTTACTATACTTAAAGGCCGCAAAACCTGCGTATACAAACTCAGGATTTTACGGCCTATTTATTTAAAACATGTCTTTTTTATTTAGTATATAGGTAGTTATTATACTGACAATTATTACAATGGCAATAACTATGGCAAATCCAAAAGGGCTGTCTCTAAATGGTATTCCGCCTACATTCATTCCGAAAAATCCTGAAAATATGTTTGGAATGGTCAATACTATAGTTATAGTGGCCAAGAACTTCATTACTATATTTAAGTTGTTGGAGATAACAGAAGCAAAAGCGTCCATTGTCCCACTTAAAATATTGCTGTATATATTTGCCATCTCTATGGCTTGTTTGTTTTCAATAATTACATCTTCTAATATATCCTCATCCTCTTCGTACTTTATAAAAGCTTTCATTTTCATTAACTTTTCCAAGGTTATTTCGTTGGACTTAAGAGAAGTTGAAAAGTACACAAGGGATTTTTCCAAAGAAAGCAACTGAATCAATTCCTTATTTTTCATAGATTTGTGAAGTCTATTTTCCACCATAACACTTTTCTTGTCTATTTGTCTTAAATAAATAAGATAATAAGTGGCTATTCTATATAAAATCTGCAACATAAATCTTGACCTTTTAAACGTACAAAAGGATTTCACCCTACCACTTTTAAAATCTTCTAGTATTTTACTTGTTTTTAGACATACAGTTATGATGACACTTTCCGTTCTTACAATTACTAAAGGATACGTCTCGTATACGGATTTATCTCCCTCATAGTTCAAAAATGGTATGTCTAGTATGACAAGAAGATTGGATTCCTCTTGCTCTATTCTAGAAGTTTCCTCAGCATCAAGGGCTGATCTCAGGTAATCAACTGGTACATTGGCCTTCTTAGCTACAAACTCCAGCTCCTCTTCAGTGGGATAAGAAATATTTACCCACGCACCATCTTCTATTTCTTCAATTTGCTTTGGTTCATCCTGTCCTATAAAGTTTTTATATATCTCTAACATTGCTATTTCCACCCTTCAGTTTTGATACATCATACATATATTATAACCCTATTCTTAGATAGGATTCAATCAACACCGTCTACATAATTATTCACACTTTGTTAATATTATTGCCTTGACTTATGTTTCTTATGTTATTATAATAAATACAACAAAAGTTGAATTTAATTAAATATTTCTTTACTTATCAAGAGAGGTGGAGGGACTGGCCCTATGAAACCCAGCAACCAGCATTTTGCATGGTGCTAAATCCTGCGGTATTTTTATACCGAAAGATGAGAATTTCGCGCGATTTTTTAAGGTCTGAGGTTCTCAGGCCTTTATTTTTTTCTCAAACTTTTACAATTAAGCACATTTAAAATTAAACACAGGTTTTGTGTAAATATTATAGCGGCTAGCCATAAGATAAAAAAGCTAAAATAATTTATACAAAACAGAAGGAGTGAATAAATGATTACTATTAAAAACTTATATAAAAGTTTTAATTCCTTTGAAGCTTTAAGTGACATAAACCTAAATATACATGAAGGTGAAATTTTCGGTATAGTAGGTCACAGTGGCGCGGGAAAATCAACCCTATTAAGGTGCATTAACGGTTTAGAAGATTTTGATTCTGGCAATCTTGTTGTTATGAACAATAAAATTAAAAACCTGAATCATAAAGATTTGAGATCTCTTAGAAAAAATATAGGAATGGTTTTTCAATCTGACAACCTGCTTCCTTCAAGAAATGTTTTTGATAATATTGCATTGCCATTGAAATCATGGGGATATGATAATAAACATATTGAAAAAAAGGTTGTAGAATTGGCAACCCTAGTAGAACTAGATGACAAACTTTATAGTATGCCCTCTCAATTGTCTGGTGGACAGAAACAAAGGGTTTCCATAGCAAGAGCACTTTCTTTAGACCCGAAATTACTGCTTTGCGATGAAGCCACATCGGCTCTTGACCCTAAAATAACCCAATCTATTCTTCAATTACTAAATAAAATCAATAAAAACCTAGGCATAACCATAGTCACTGTGACCCACCAAATGGAAGTTATAAAACAGCTTTGCAACAGAGTAGCTCTTATGAATGGTGGCCGTATTACTGCAGTAGGCGAAGTTGATAAGCTATTTCTAAGCAGCAACAAAGAAGTACAAAGCCTTCTTGGAGAATATGAAATTCTTCCAAGTAAAGGGGTAAACTTTAAAATTTACTACTGCAGCGAAAATATTTATGATTCCGTGATAACTGAAGCCGCAAAAGTTTTAAATATAAACTTATCTGTGGTATGGGGGAAGCTCGAGCAATTTAGGGATCATGTGTGTGGCAGTCTTATTGTTAATGTTCATGAAGAAAGCAGAGAGGCACTTTCCCTTTTTCTAAGTAATCGCAATATGAATTTCCAGATAATTGAAAAGGAGGTAAAGCCATGTTAGACGAGTACATCACTTCTCTTTGTGAAACATTATATATGGTTGGAGTGTCTGCAACCTTGTCCATAATTTTTGGATTTGTCATTTCATTAGTGCTTGTAACCACTGGTAGGAAAGATTTAAATGAAAATAAAATAATTTATCAGGTTCTGGATTTTATAATAAATATATTTCGTTCCCTTCCTTTTATTATTTTGATGATCATCCTAATACCACTTACAAGATTATTAGTTGGTAAAAGCATCGGCACTACAGCGGCCATAGTTCCACTTACCATAGCTGCTATTCCATTTGCAGCTAGAATATTTGAAGCTTCTCTAAACAAGATAAATCATGGTCTTGTAGAAACATCCAAGGCCTTTGGACTCACCACAATTCATATCCTATTTAAGGTTATAGTGAGGGAGAGCATTCCATATTTAGTACTAGATGTTACACTTTTAATTATTAACCTCATAGGCTATTCTGCCATGGCTGGAGCCATAGGAGGCCGCGGCCTTGGAGATTTAGCCATACGATATGGTTACCAAGGCTTTAATACCCAAGTCATGATTATAACGGTTATAATGCTGATAATGCTAGTCCAGATTATACAGCTTGTCGGAAATTCTATATATAAAATACTTATAAAAAAAATTTCACGTTAAATTATATTGAAAAAGGAGAAAAAACATGAAAAAATCTATAAAATTGCTAATAAATCTTGCAGTAGCAACTTTACTTACACTTAATATCACAGGTTGCAATAACAAACCTAATGACAAAACCATAGTGGTGGGAGCTAGCCCTATACCGCACAAGGAAATTCTGCAAGCTGCTAAACCATTGCTAGAAAAACAAGGTTATACCCTTGAGATTACAGAATTCCAAGATTACTCTATGCCAAATACAGCATTAAAAGAAAAATCTCTTGATGCTAACTTCTTTCAGCATGTACCTTTTCTTGAAAAACAAAAAGCAGAAAGGAATTATGACTTTGAATATACTGCAAAAATTCACATTGAACCCTTAGGAATATATTCAAGAAAAGTGTCAACACTTGAAGAAATCTCAGATGGTTCAGAAATAACCATACCAAATGATGAAACAAATCGGGGAAGAGCACTTAAGCTATTAGAAAATACTAAACTAATAAAGCTAAAAGAGGGAGTGAAAAATCCTACAATTAAGGATATTGAAGAGAACCGTAAAAATCTTGTTATAACAGAGATAGAGGCTGCACAACTGCCAAGAACTTTAGAAGAGGTGTCAGCAGCAATAATCAACACCAATTACGCATTAATTGCAAAGCTGAACCCTGTGGAAAATGCATTAGCTCTAGAGGAAAAGGATTCCCCTTATGCCAATGTACTTGTGTGCAGAAGAGAAGATATGTCCTCTGAGAAAATAAAAGCTTTAACAAAAGCACTAACCTCTAATGAAGTAAAAAAATTCATAGAAGATAAATATAAAGGCATTATAGTTCCCACATTTTAAGTTTAAGTAAATTTTTAGTAATTTCTTCTTAATTTGTTATAATTACATACGAATATATAATTATTAACTATAAATTAAGGAGGGGAATTTTTATGGAGAAAAGAACCGGACTCAGAACAATATCTGTTTTTATATGCATTCTTTCTCTTATTTTAATTTCTTTAGGTCAAATATTGTCCACAGATTACTCAAAAACTACTCTTAGCAAAACGTTAAAAGACAATTATGAAAATACTCTCAGCATGGAAATTAAAATTATGGAGCAGGCTGCCATTCAACAAGACAATGTGGAAAAAATGCTAGAAGATAAAATCATATCTTTAGCCTATGGCGTTAAACCTTTGCTGACAACAAGTTATTCAAAACTAAATGATATTATCTCTGCATACGCTAAAGATACCCAAGTTTTTGAAATTAATATAGTGAAAAACAAGACCATTGTCTCTTCAAACATGAGAGACAATATTAACTGGGTATTTCCACCTGATCATGCCTTTAATGAGGTGCTCAGTGCTAATAAAAAAAGTTATGCAGAACCATGTCGGAAAAGCACTGTAGGGGACTATGACGTAAAATACGGTGGTGTAAATCTCAACAACCATTATTTCGTTCAAGTTGGAGTAAAAGCTGACGCTGTAACAGAGTTTAAAAAGAACTTCGGAATAGACACTTGTCTTCAAAATATTGCCCAGAGCAATGGAGTGATATCCTCTAGTATCTACACTAAAAAAGACTATAAAATAGTATACTCCAGTGATAAGTCCCTTTTAAATACTTCTGCTATAGCTCCAGACACCATGTATATAGATGAAAGTACAGATAAAAACTCTGGCAAACCACTGGCCATTTTGAGAAAAGAAGTAAATCTAAGTGGTGAGCCCGTAATTGTAGAAACGGCCTTTGATTTATCCACCTACAAAAAGAATAAAACTGCCTTTTCAGCCTTTGCAAATATAATCACAATTTCCGTGGCAGTGCTGCTTCTTTGTGTCATAATTTTTATGGATAGAAAACTTGTAAAACCATTGATATGCGCCAATGAGGACATTTTATCCATATCCAAAGGGCAGTTTAATACCAATAAATCGGATCCTTATGCTAAATATAACAATGAAATAGGTCAAATGTGCCGTGGTATAAGTTCTCTTAAAGAAACGTTGAAAGAATTGATTAAAGAAATAAATAACTCTGTATCTTCTCTGTATAATAGCAGTAACATTTTAAATGACATAACAACTAAATCCACCATATCTATGGAAGATATATCCTCTGCTAGCCAGCAGTTAGCCGCCAGCTCTACTGATGAAGCAAAGGGTGTGGAAAATATGGTTCACAGATTAGATTCACTAGCACATTCTATAGATAATAGCAGTGAATGCATTGAAAGGCTGTCATCCATTGTAGAAAACTCTATGAAAAATATATCTGTAGGAAATGATACCATAAAAACCTTAGAGGATGAGACAAAAAATACCAACATAAATTTAAAAAATGTTTCTTCCATAGTAGATAAAGTTGGCCATTATGCTGAGAATTCAGAATCCATAATCACCCTAATCGACACCATTGCAAAGCAGACCAACTTGCTAGCCTTAAATGCAAGTATAGAAGCCTCCCATGCCGGAGAATCTGGCAAAGGATTTGCTGTGGTAGCTTCCGAAATAAAAAAATTATCGGAACAAACAGCTTCTGCAACTAACAACATTAAAGATAACATTAAAAATATCCAAAAAGTATCCAATGATGCCATAGTGTCTGTGGGAAATATTATAGCTAGTGCTAGAAATCAGGGAAAATACATCAACCACACCACAGAATTGTTCACTGCGTTGATAGATGCTCTTAAATCAATAGCCAGCAACCTTGTTCAGGTAAAGGAACTTTCCTCATCCCTTTCAAATGATAAAGATAGCATCTTAGACAATATATCAACAATATCCGCAGTAATTGAAGAAACCACTGCTAGCTGTGAAGAAATATCGGCCTCCATGGAAAGTGAAGTAAACAACATCCGCTCCATAGGCTCACTCTCCTCTTCAAATAATGATTTAGCTAAAAAATTGGATAAAATAATAAAAAACTTTTTAAAAGAATCAGAAGAAATTTAGTTAGATAAATGAAGTCAATAATATAGAAAGGGTGCAGGAGCTATTATCATAAGCTCCTGCACCCTTTCTAACTATGCTATTTGAATATATTGTTTAATCATACTATTTTATTATAGACTCTATAAGCTTTTTTAAAGCTTCCATATCTTTTAATGAAACCATCTCCATTGGAGTGCCTTTATATCTTACTGGCAATGCAATAACACCTGTACTTATGCCACCTAGTTCTTTGTGAATTGGGCCTCCTGCAGTAACAGATGTTCCCAAAGACCTCTGAATAGACACTTTACTATCCTTAGCTGCCTTCTCTATGCCCTCTTCTAATTCCTTGGATATAATCAAATTCTTATCCCTTAGAACTAGCACTGGACCATTGTCAAGCTTTATGCTCTCTTTTCCACCAAAAGAGTCGCCAGTACATTCTGTACCTAGAACTATACAGTAGTCTGGGTCTATTTCATAAGCTGCAGCCCTTCCACCTCTTCCTTCTAACTGTCCCTGAGATGCAAAGACAAAATAGCAATCCTTTGAAAAATTCTCATTTTCTTTTATTACATCTGCAAGAACATTGACAACAGCAGCACCGCCAAGACCTGTGCCGGCATATTTGTCATTGCAAAGCTGAACTTTTTCAGCGTTAAGCTGAACACATTCGCCTTCTCTCACCATCATGCTTTCAGCTTCTTCCTTTGATTTAAAGCCAAAATCCACATAAACATCCCTCATGGTTGGTTTTTCTGCATTACACCTTACAACACCTGTAACACCTAGTGACGTAGTAACCCTTCTGTTTATTATATCCTGAACATCCATCTTTCCGACACAGTCTACTCTTATGAAACCTTCCTTTTCAATATATGTAATCATAAGACCAGCAGTATCTATGGGACAAGTAATCATAAGCTTTTCCTTACTCTCACCTTTTGCTGGCACCTTCAAAATAAGATTGCCTAACTTATCTTCTTGTACTTCTGCCTTCACAGAATCAAGCTGTTTTTTTATTTCTTCCCTTGCCAGTGACTCGCGGGAGCTCACTCTGAAAATCTCTATTAATCTATCCATTAAGTTTTCCATAACATTCTCTCCTTATCTTTTAATTATTAACTTTTAAAGTGTTTTCAGCCACGCCTTCATAAGAGCTATGGTATTCTTCAAATCATCTTTGCTAGCTACAGATATAGCTGAATGGATATATCTACATGGTACAGATACTGTAGCAACCCTTGCACCTGATTTCGTTCCAACAGCAGCCCCTGCATCATTTCCACCTGCGATAGCCTTTCTTCTTTGATAAGGTATGTTATTTTCCTTGGCTGTCTTTATGATGCTATTAGTAAGCTCATAATCAAAAATACTAGTTGCATCCATCATGGATATAGCTGGGCCCTTTCCAATTTCTGTGGCCTGAAGGTGTTTAGGTACAGAAGGCATATCAGCGCATATAGTTCCTTCCACTGCCACCATTATATCTGGCTCAACTTTAAAGCAAGATGGTAATGCACCCCTATCACCTATTTCCTCCTGAACACTGAAGGAAGCATAAAGATCGCAATCGTATTTTTCCTTCAAAACCTCCATAAGAACCATACAACCCATTCTATCATCGAAGGCCTTGCCCTTTAAAAGACCATCCCCAAAGTCACCGCACTCTGTAGAGAATACAACATATTCACCTCTTGAGATCATCTTCTTAGTCTCTTCCTTTGATTCTAAACCAATATCTATACAATAGTCTCTATAAGTCAAGCTCTCTTCTCTTTCCTTTTTGCTCTGAAGGTGAATTGGCTTTAAACCTATAACACCAACTATTTTTTCAGGACCAATATAAACAACCTTGCATGGAGGTATTTTTGCATTTACACCACCAAGCGGTGAAAACCTAAGCGTACCATCCTCATTATATCCCTCTATGATAAAACCAACCTCATCCATATGAGCGTCTATCATAACCTTAGGACCTGTGCCCTTTTTGTGCACAAGCACATTTCCCATGGTATTTATCTCTATTTCATCCACATAGGGAGCTATTTCCTTTTTTATAATATTTCTAACCTGGCCTTCATAGCCCACAGGACCATGAGCATTACATAATTCCTCTAAAAGCATAGCATTTCCTCCAGATTTTCCGACGTAACCTTTTCAATGAACTTGGCCATAATTCTTCCCGTGTTAACGACATCCTTCATATTTACCATTTCTACAGAAGTGTGCATGTACTTTTGTGGAATAGATATAAGCAAAGTAGGAATGGCATTTCTTACGATTTGTATGTCCCAAGCGTCTGTACCTGTATTTCCACCTTCTACCTCTACTTGATATGGTATATTATACTCTTCTGCTAATTCCATAAGCCTTTTTCTAAATTTAGGGTGGATATTAGGACCTATACATATACACGGACCCTTTCCAAGATACGTTTCTTTATCTGGTATTCCCATTTTCCCACTATCAAAAGTAACATCAATAGCTATGGCTAAAGTTGGATTTAAATCATAGGAAGCCATCTTTGCACCCCTATGCCCAACCTCTTCCTGACATGAGCATACAAAGTATACATCAAACTCATGATTTACATTCATAAGCTCTTTTGCACAATTCCACATAGAAACTATACTGGCTCTATCATCTAAAGCCTTACAAACCACATTGTCATTTAAAAGCTCATAGAAATCTCTTTTTAATGTTACATATGTTCCAATTTTAATATTTTTTTCTGCCTCTTCTTTGGATAATCCAGTATCAATAAGCAAATCATCCACTTTAACTGCGGCATTCTTCTCTTCATCATTCATAAGGTGTGGAGGTTTAATTCCTATGATTCCTATAATCTGACTTGTGCCATGAATGACAACTTCCTGTGATACCAGTGTTTTAGCATCTATACCTAGAGTTGTAAACTTTAAAAAACCATTGTCCATAATCCCCGTAACCTGCATGAACACCTCATCAGCATGTGCCATAAGCATAATGCTATTTTTGCCATTTCCCCTTCCTTTTTTTATGGCATACACATTATTTTGACTGCCACATCTTATCTCATGACAGTATGGCTTGAAGGCATTTTCAATAATAGGGTAAAGCATATCCTCCCTACCACTAGGACCATGTGATGTACATAAATCCTTTAGCAATTGTTTCTCATCCATCTAATCACCCACTTTTGTTGAAATTATATTTACAATGATATTATATCATTAATTTTATATATATATTAAAATTATTATTAATCTTTTAGACTTTGTTAATATAAGCACTGAAGGCAAAGCCATGATATATGACTTTGCCTTGAAAATTTAAAATAAGGATTGGCTGTTAATTAAGCCTTGGATGAAACTTAGAATGAGCATCCACGTCCGCAATTATAATTATTATCGTCTCCCAAATCAAGTTCATCCATATACACCGATACAACTACCTCTAAAAGCATCTTTTCCTCTATAACAAAATACTTGTTGCAAAAATTTGCTGATCCCACTTGAAAGTCCCCATCACTTGAAAGATCCCCATCCATTGCACCTTGTGCACCACACATACCACATGGTGGAAAATCAAAGATTTTGCTTATATCAACCTGTGAAACTCTGTATGCCTCCACATCACAATCAAAACCTTTATTTAGTATGACAAAGTCCTCTGAAAAAGATTCACATGGACAAACTCCAACAGAACCCCTTCCACAGCGCTGAAGTGTATTTTCATTGTAAAAAGCCTTTCTATTTCTACTTCCCCTTAGTCTTACATTCTCCAAGAAATCAGCTTTCATAGACATAGAAACCGGGATATCTACAATAATGGTTTTGTTTTCTACCCTTCTAACCTTTGGATTGCCATTGCATGTTATTTTACTATGAAATTGACCCTGACCATCTATAACGCTATCACCAACTGAAGGCATGGCTGGCATCACAGATGTAACATAGTTAATGGTCTCAGTAAGACAACCAGTTAAAAAAATTGTATCTCCACATACCTTACAGGTATTCAATTTCAATTTACTAGCAATATGCTCTGCTTCAACAAACCCTTCAGGTATCCTTATTTTATTTAAAAGCATCTTACCCATAGTAATACTGCCAAGATATCTGGTAACTCGTATTGCACCTTCTCCTGCCTTTGATGCACCTTCATAGTCGCCATAATCCTTAGAGCAGGCCTCATATCTAGGAGTCCAAACACGTTCTCCTATTTCATCTGTATTAGTACATTCAAATATCTCTTCATTCATTTGTAAAACCATCCTTTTTAATAAGATTTGTATGATAATATTATTTTTGAGAAAAACATCCTCTATATATTAATATTACAAATTTCATTTTTTGTTACAAAATACTTATGTTTTCTACAAATTATATGAATTTTTTTGTAAGTGTTCAAATGTTGTTATGGCTTTAATTAACAGTTTTTTTTGCGTAAACATGTGATATTATATTTACATAGAATAAATTCGGGAGGTAAATATGATTTCTGTAGAACTTATAAATGGTAATTATATGAAGGAACTTTATAAACATTGGGGGGAGTTTTCTTGTGAATGTTATAATACCCCTATAGAATACGCTGAAAGGGTTGGACATGCTTGTGCAAATCAGAGCCATTTTAGTGGTAGCAGAACGGAATATTTCAAGTTTAGAATAAGAGGGATCTCAAGAGCTTGTAGTTTGCAGCTAAACAGGCACAAAATTGGCGTAGAGCTAAACCAACAATCTCAAAGGTACTGTGACATGAACGGAGTGAACTTTGTAATTCCTCCAACAATAGCTGAAAACCAAGAAGCATTAAAAAAATACACAGAACTTATGGAGCAAAGTATAAAAACCTATGGGGAAATACAGCAAATATTGAAATCTCAAGGTAAAAATAAAGAAGGTGCAAACCAAGATGCAAGATACTGCCTACTTGAAAGCTGTGAAACTCAAGGCACATGGGGTTTTACCCTAGAAGCTCTCATACACTTTATGCATAAGAGACTTTGCATTAGAAGCCAATGGGAAATAAGGCAATTAGCAAATCTAATGAAGAAAGAAGTAATAAGTGTTCTTCCGGAATTAGAAAATACTCTTGTTCCCCATTGTGAATATCTTATGTGGTGTCCAGAAGGTTCCCATTGTTGTGGAAAATTCCCAACTAGACAACAGGTGATTGATAACAACTTCATTGTAACAAAATAGTTTTTGTTTATTCAAATTATTCATTTTTTTGTTTAATTA
The DNA here is from genome assembly GCF_900142225.1 of Hathewaya proteolytica DSM 3090. Taxonomy (GTDB): domain Bacteria; phylum Bacillota; class Clostridia; order Clostridiales; family Clostridiaceae; genus Hathewaya; species Hathewaya proteolytica. The sequence continues at coordinate 58,717 of NZ_FRAD01000017.1, read as the reverse complement.
TATTAAATAAATGACAGAACCCTTTATTTTATGTGCATTTTCAGCTAAAAAATGTTCTAGTATTCTTTAATATAATATGGATATATTCTATAATTTAATATGTTATTATAATTTGAGGGAGGAGTCCTATATGCGTTTTGTGCCTGACTCTTGTATCAGAGAAAACATGGTTTTAGCTGTAAATTTGTATGACAAGGACGAAAGTCTCTTGTTAAAAAAGGGTTCTGTACTAAAACAAAATCAAATACAAGCCATCCATCAACTTGGTCTATCAGGAATTTACATAGAGGACCAGATTAGTTCCGACATAAAGATTAATACCATGATAAGCGAAGAGTTGAAAATCAAGGCTCTTAGTGGCATAAAGAATATATTTATCAATGACTACAATGGTTCTGATTTAACTCAATCAATGGATGAAATTAAATTCATAGTTGAAACTATTATAAACCAGATATTAAGTACAGATAATCTTCTTTACAATATGGTGGATTTAAAGCTTTTTGATGAATATACATATTATCATTCTTTAAACGTTGCTGTCATATCAACTATTATGGGAATATCATTAGGCTATAATAGGACCACACTGTACAACCTGGGGTTAGCTGCTATTCTTCACGATATTGGAAACATTTTCATTCCCAAACACATCCTTATCAAACAGTCATCCCTTACTCAAGAAGAGCACCGCAAGATTAGAGCTCATTCGTTCTTAGGCTATGCCTTCATTAAAGACAACTATCCTAATATAGCAACTTCGTCTTACATGGGTATACTTCACCACCACGAACACTGCAATGGTTCCGGCTATCCATTTGGATTGAAAAAAAATAAAATACACACTTTCGGTAAAATAATATCCATTGCCGACGTATTTGATTCGCTAACTTCTGACAGACCTTACAGAAGTGCTATACTTCCTTCTGATGCTATGGAATATATTATGGGTGGAGCTGATTCGCTTTTTGATATGGAACTTGTGAAAATTTTTACTAGGCGAGTTGCGCCTTATCCTTTGGGAACATGTGTTCGGCTCAGCAATCAACGCATTGGCATAGTAGTAAAAAACTTTCCTGATTGCTGTACACGCCCGAGAGTTCGGCTTATCAACAAAAAAACTAACAAGATTACTAACGAATACATTAACCTTAAAGATGATATGCACACAACCAACATAACAATTATAGAAGTTGTAAACATTTAATATATCCAAATTATATTCACAAAGTATTTTTAGAACAAAAATAATGCCTGTGCTAAGTTGTAAGCTTATTCACAGGCAATTTTTGTTCTCCAAGAATTCTGTTTATACACATTAAATTTATACTTATCCACAGTTTTTTCAATATTTGTCCACAGATTTTGTGGACAACTGCATTATTTCGTATTTATAATCTGAATTTATAGTATTTAAAACATTTTTTATCTATTAAATATAAGTTTTCCACAATTCTACAGAACTTATCCACAGTTTTTGTGGATAAGCCTGTGAAAAAAACACTTTTTCTGTGTATATTATGTTGATTAAAGCATTTTCATATGACTTACAGTAATGTAGTATATTTAGACACTATATCCATGTGGTCAATTAAAGACTCAACATAGACATTCATATCCTCAGTTATGAAATCATTTTCTTTATCTATCCATGATTGCGGCAACACTTTTGTCATGTTTGCTACATCCTGAATTTCTATAGGCTCAATGGTATATGTATATGGAGTGTTGCTGTTTCTTATTATACCTGGCAATATACCACTCATATTCTGACAGGCGAATTCTACAGCCTTAGCTCCCAATTCAAAGGCCTCTTCTAAATCAACCCTTGAACTTACATGTCCAGCGCATCTTTGAAGTATGTTAAACTCTAAAGCCTTTACTCTCTTTGTCACACCTGACGACAAAATCATAGCCTTCAGCTTCTGTCCTACTCCCCCTAACTGAGCATGTCCAAATTTATCATGAGAAGCATTGTTGTTTGAGTTTGCAACAAAATCTCCATTAGCATATCTTATGCCCTCAGAAACTACGATATACAATCTATCCTTTTTCTCCAGTCCTTCTCTTACTGTATTGAGGAATTTTACATCTTCAAAAGCATTCTCAGGTACATATATGTGGTCCACAATCTGTTTCCCATTTACTTTGGCCGCCACGGCAGATGCAGCTAACCACCCAGCTTCTCTTCCCATGGTTTCAATTATAAGTACACTTTTCTGATCATATACGCTATTGTCTAAATAAGATTCTACAATACAAGTATTTATGTATTTCGCCGCACTAGCAAAACCAGGCGTATGGTCCATTATTTCTAAATCATTATCTATAGTCTTTGGTATACCCACAGCCCTAAAGTCAAGCCCTTTTTCTTTTGCATAATAACTTAAATTCTTCACTGTATCCATGGAATCATTTCCACCTATGTAGAAAAAGGTATCAATGTGGTGCTTCTCAAATATACTAAAAAGTTTTTCATATTGTTCACTATCTTCCTCTATGCTTTTAAGCTTGTACCTACAAGATCCTAGTACTGCAGCTGGAGTACATTTAATCTCCTGGCGTTGCTCCTCAGTAAGATCTGTTACATCCTTTATATTTTCATTTAATATTCCCTGAATACCATTTATGCCTGCCAAAACCCTATTGTACTTCCCACATTTTACTGCCTCTGTCAAAGCACCAATAAAGCTTGAATTAATAACGGCTGTAGGCCCTCCGGATTGTGCAATGATGCAATTCATAATTTACCTCCCATTTTTCCTAACATTATATATGATAATTATTTTTAATAATATACATCATTTCTTTAATAAACAATATTTATTATAACATATATAATCCAAAAATATATAGTAATCTATCTGTAAATAGTTATCTATGTAGCTATTATACGTTATATAAGGTAAATAAGGGTATCACAACTATGTTTACCATGTGATACCCTCATCTATTATTACTTATTTAAAGTATAGCTCTTTAGTATATAATGGCATACAACTACTCCATCCATACTTACCTCATATTTTACACATCCAAGTCCCTCTGAATAATACGAAGTTATAATCATTTTACTATCGTTCTCACTGTGGTTGTCCACTACTTTTACATAAGGACCCTTAAGCTGAAGATCGTCTAGTTTTAAATTTTCACCTACATCCTCTATTTGGCGATTTCCCATTTTGCTACCTTTTTCCAAAGGTTCCCACAAAACATCTGTTTTATCCCCAACATCATTTTTATCTAGATAATTAAGAGTTTCCAAACTTTCAGATTCTCCCTGTGAAAGCTCAGTATACTCCATTACACAACTTAATTTTCCATTATTCTTTTCATATACATTTACAAAGGCACCCCGTCCATCTGTTCCCACAGCCTGATATTTTTCTCCGTTACCTCTTATAAATTGAATATTAGGCGCAAGATCAGTACCATCATAAACAACCTTATAACTTTCCTTTGGAATAAAGGTACTTAAGGTAAGCTTTTCATCAGCCTTAACATTTGGAGTCTCCACTTTTCCATTGATACCAGGTTTAGCTTCCTGACATCCAGCAAGAAAAATCATTACACTACAACAAATTAATAGCTTTTTAAATATGCCTTTCATTTTTTCACCTCATAAATTATTTTCTTTATTATTTATATTATAGTTTATATTATGTTTATATTATATCATGAAAGTTTCTATTATTTAGAAACATAACTATTTTGTAAAACATTTTTGACTTCTTTATTGATTTATGTAAAAATAAAAAGTCCTAAACTTTAGAGGGAGTAAAAACTCCCGCTGAAGCCAAGACTTATTTTTAGTAAATCATTTCATTTTTTATTAAATCTGCATAGGTCTGTCTTTTACAAATTAATTTTGCCGTACCATTGGAAACCATTACCACCGCCGGTTTTGGTATCTTATTATAATTACTAGCCATGGAATACCCATATGCTCCTGTGTTCATAATGGCGATTATATCTCCAGATTTAATTTTTGGCAATGTAATATCCTTTATTAAGATATCCCCCGATTCGCAACACTTTCCTGCTATGGTAATACATTCTTCATCTTCTGAATTTACATTGTTTGCAACTATACTTTCATACTCTGCATCGTATAAGGCTGGTCGTATATTTTCTCCCATTCCACCATCTACAGCTACGTATTTTCTCACCTGTGGTATGTCTTTTATAGCTCCTATGGTATACAAGGTTATACCTGAATTACCAACTATAGACCTACCTGGTTCAATTGTTAAGATTGGAATATTTATATTATACTCTTTTTTCATATTTTCTGCTTTTTCTCGTATGATTTTTGTAAACTCCTCTATTTTCTTCGGCTTATCTCCATCTTTGTAATAAATACCAAAGCCACCACCTAAGTCTATCTCTTTTATCTCAATATTTAGCATTTCTTTTATTTCAGAAGCAATGTTGAACATGACCTTTACTGCCTCTTCATAAGGTTTAGTTTCAAAGATTTGTGATCCAATATGACAATGTATTCCTTGAAAATCTATGTGAGGATATTTTGCCACTTTCTTAACAGCTTTAATTATTCCATGATTCAATTTTGTAAATCCAAATTTAGAATCTATTTGTCCTGTTTTTATATACTCGTGAGTGTGTGCCTCTATACCAGGTGTGACTCTCAATATCACTCTCTGAATTTTTTCGTGTGCCTTTGCATACTTTTCTATTAGTTCCATCTCATAATAATTGTCTACCACAAAAGTGCCTACACCTAATTTAACTCCCATATTGACTTCATCACTGGTTTTATTATTTCCATGAAAATATATACGTTCCATAGGGAAACCGCTCTTTTGAGCAGTATACAGCTCCCCACCAGATACCACGTCTAAATACATACCACATTCCTTGATAATTTTACACATATATAATGTGAGAAATGCTTTTCCGGCATATGCCACTCTATTATCCGTATTTCCAACAAAACTTTTAGTATATCTGTTGCAATTATTGCGTATAAGATTTTCGTCCATTACGTTCAATGGGGTACCATAATCCTCCACAAGATTTTCGGCCTTAAAGCCACCTACATAAAGTTGATTATCTCTTATATCCATATTACCTATAATCTTCATGTTATCACCCCTATAAATTGAATTCTTGTGCAATGATGCTAACTGCTTTTTCTTCATCACTTCTATTTATGGCACAAGTTATTCTTATTTCAGAAGTGGTAATCATTTTTACCTCTATATGATTTTCATCAAACAATCTAAATACCTTTGCAGCCACTCCAGTGGCGTTTCTCATGCCTAATCCCACCACAGAAAATTTAGTTATATTTTCTTCTACGTTTATTTGGTTCTCTTGCACATATTTTGTCAATAAGTCCATACACTGACTCTTTTTTATCATTGGAATAGTAAATGATACACTTACCATTTTATTTACAGGAGCAGTCTGACTAATCATATCTATGCTAATATTATTCTCTGCAATAATGTTAAATAGCTTTGAAATAATATTTATATTTCCCTCTATATCTTTAATATGAATTACTATATCATCGTTATTAGTTGCCATACCTGTTACAGTTTTTAGTTCCATATCTTCATTGTTCATAATGTAAGTTCCCCCTTGATTTTCAGTACTTAGTCCCACGTATATAGGAATATTATATTTGCTTGCTAGTTCTACAGACCTTGCGTGCATTACCTTTGCACCAAGACATGATAGTTCCATCATTTCCTCATAACTAATATAATCCAGCTTTCGTGCCAAATCATATTTTCTAGGATCGGTACTGTATATACCATCTACATCAGTATATATTTCACATTTGGCATGAAGCTTACATGCCAATGCCACCGCAGTAGTATCAGAACCGCCTCTACCAAGAGTAGTCATATCACCTACACTATTCATACCCTGGAACCCAGCTATAATAACAATTTTACCCTGCTTCAGTTCCTCCATAATTTTTTTACTATTTATATCCTTTATAGAACCTTCCCCATGGGTATCCGTTGTTTCTATAGATATTTGGTACCCTGTATAACTTACAGCATCATAGCCCAATTCCTTTATAGCCATAGCTAAAAGAGAAATGGACACAATCTCACCTGTACTTAATAATTGATCAAGTTCCCGTTTGTCGGGTTTTGAACTTACCTCTTCCGATAGCTGTATTAAATGGTTTGTGGTCTTTCCCATAGCTGATAAAACTATGACCATAACATTTCCTTGTGATGCCTTCCCTACAACCTTCTTTGCAATATTTTTAATTTTTTCAGTGGTTGCCACTGAACTTCCACCATACTTTTGAACAATAATATTCATATGCATTCTCCCGTTTCTGCCTAACTCGTCAGAACTTGAGACACCTGTAAGAAACAAAAAGGATGCCATAAGGCTCAACCTTATCGCATCCTATATACGTTTTACACGCAATTAATACAACTTAAGATGACCCTGTAGTTCTCCACTTAAATAAGTGACAGCCATGCATATATTTTATGCATGGCCAGACCAAAAATCTGCAACATTTTTGACCTTCGGCCATGACTCCTTTCTATACCCATCTACATCTTGCAAGATTCCAGATATATACTCTTAATCACAGCGCCTCTACCCTAGGCATATTTTTATATTATTTTTTATATTCAATATTAATTATATATTATATGTATATAAATTTCAACTAATTTTTCATCATATACATACTTTTATCTGCCTCTTCTATCAATTGATCCAGTGTTTTATCGTCATTTTTATAAAATAACGAATAACCTATGCTCATATTCAATTCATAAGGACGTAATTTTTATATATGGTGCCCCCCACGTTCTAAAGGATTTACGTGTACCATACAATGCTTTACATCTGGGAAATGTTCCTCTATGTCGTCGTGAACCTGTTCCGCTATATTATGAGCCTCCTCTAAGGACATATCCCCTTTTAAGGCAATTTCTACATCTACATAAATCCGTGAGCCAAAAAGACGGCTCCTTATGTCATCAATATTTCCCACATTTTCATTATTCATTATGACTGCCTTCATTTCCTCTATGGTTTCCTGTGGGCACGCTTTGTCTACCAATTTGTCTATGGAATCCATAAATACATCGTAAGCCACCTTTATTATGAATATACAGATGACAACACTAGCTATAGGGTCTAGAATGGGGAAGCCAAGTCTAGCTCCAAATATACCTATAAATGAGCCTATAGACGATAATGCGTCTGAACGATGATGCCAAGCATCTGCCATCAAAGCACCTGAATTAATTTTTTTTGCTGCAGCCCTTGTAAACCAATACATCCATTCCTTTACTACAATAGACACCACTGCTGCAGCCAATGCCAAGAAACCTGGGATCTCTAAGGAACCATAATCCCCCCCGACAATCTTAATGATAGCTTTATAGCCTATTATAGCTCCAATACCAGCTAATGTAACAGCTAGTAGTATAGACGCTACACATTCCAACCTTTCATGCCCATACTGATGTTCCTTATCGGATTTTCTATTGGACATAGTCACACCAACCATAACGATAAAAGTGCTAAATACATCAGAAGCTGAGTGAACGGCATCAGAAACCATTGCCCCAGACTTTGCAACAATACCAGCTATAAGCTTTAATAATGACAAGATCACATTGACTATAACGCTTATAGTAGATACCCTCATAGCTATTTTTTTGTCCTCTTTAAAATCTCTAGTGTTCTTTGAATTTAAATTGTTTTGTTCCATAAAAAGTTACCCTCCCAAATTAGTAAGATAGCTCTATGGCACATGCAAAATCAATCAGTGATTCAGTTCCAATTGGGGTAAAGAAAAAACACCTATGGAACAATAATAGTAAACTACTGTCCCACAGATGTTAATAATTAAATAATATTCATCTGCTGCCACCAAAGAGTGGCCCGGCCCCACGAACACAACAACATAAATCCTATGTTCATCGCCTGCTCAGTTTGTACTGTAGATTTGTATGCAGTGCAAAGAGTATTGAATATATTTTATAACACTCATTGCCCATTGTCAATGAGAATAATACCACATTTTTCTACAAAAAATAGGCCTATACCACAAGTTTTTCACCCATAGTATAAGCCTATTTTAATTAAAATTATTCAGCGTCGTATATAAGCTTGTACCCCTCATCTGAAACCTGATAGATTTTCTCTACCTCATCATTGATGTCATCTTCCACAGATTCCGAATAAAACTTAGCGCAGATGCCACAATTGGAACTAAGCTTCCTTGGCACTGGCATAAGCTCGCAGGGACTACTCTTTGCGTCAAGTATTCGCTTAAATTTTATTGCACCCGAATGCGTAAAAAACAAACCTAAATATTCCATAGTAATTCTCCGTTCATATTGACAATTTACATTCCCCTGTTATATTATCATAACCCTTATTATTGTCAATACCATAACTATTTTGCCTATTTGATTGCTGTTATTACGTATCCATCTTCATCGTTGTCTTCCTTTACTGTAACCTTATATCCAGCATTAGTAAGGAATCTTGGTACATTTTCCTTTGGAGCTCCATCATCTACCAGCACTTCAACTTCTTTTTCACCCTTGTCTACAGCTTCTTTTGCAAGAATTACTGGCTGTGGGCAAGATAATCCTCTTGCATTAATTAGCATTAACTTTCACACCCTTTTCTTTATTCTTTGCCTTTTTATCAGCGAACTTTTCAGAATTTAAGTAAGATATTACAAGGAGTACTACAACACATATAATAACTGCAACCTTACCATTTGGAGTAGGTCCTTTACCTGATGAAGCAAGTTTGAAGTTATGGCAGAAAGCTGCACCTAGTACCATTCCAAGTATAGTGATAGATGAGTCACTGTTGCCTTCACCAGCCAATATAAGTTGTCTAAATGGACATCCGCCTAAAAGAACACTGCCCCATCCAACAACTACCATTCCAAGGAAATTCCAAAGACCATCATTATGAGCTATAGGTTGTCCCTCAAAACCGAATTTAAACTGTCCAAAAATTAAATTGCCTATAAATGCAAACAAAATAATACTTAAAAATCCTTTTAATAAATAAGTATCTTTGAACATAACTGTATCTCTGATACCGCCAACCATACACAATCTTGTCTTTTGTCCAATTATTCCTGCTACCATACCAACACCTAAAGCAAAGTATATTGGTGCATGCATAGAACCAGGTCCTTCAGCACTGAATATAATAAATGCAGGTGCTGCAATTAATAATATAAGCAATGCTACATTTACAATTGAAATCGATGTTCCTTCAATCATGCCTTGTTTGTATGTTCTTCTAAGCGAAAAACCTTTTTTAAGGCATACAATACCTACAAGAATACCTGCAATAAATCCAACAAGACCTACAACTGCATTCATGTCTCCACCAGCAATTCTAAGTACCATTCTCATTGGGCATCCAAGGAACATTAAAGCTCCTATCATAACCATAAAGCCTAGTATAAATCTTGTAAATGGAGAGGAACCACCCTTTGATTTAAATTCCTTTCCGATTAAACTCATGCAAAATGCTCCGATTACTATACCAATTACCTCTGGTCTTATGTACTGAACAATTTTTGCATTGTGTATTCCAACTGCTCCTGCAATATCTCTAAGGAAACAAGCGATACACAAACCCATATTGCCTGGGTTACCCATTTTTACCAGCGAAGCCGATAAAAACCCTATGATAGCACCGGCAATGATAATAATAATACCCTTTTTGTCTTTCATAATTACCCTCCTAATTTTTTGTTTTTTATGGTACCACATACCATTTTCTATGTTTTTACTTATAAGTTCCACAGTAATTATATCAAAGTGATTTGTTATATTCATATCAAATACATATTTTAAATAGTTTTTTATCTATCTATTTAAATTTTCTATAGTCATATTTTTACTCCTTCACACTACCCATATTTCATGAAATTAAGGTATAATAAATAATAAGAATATTAACAATGATGATTGGAGAAAATGTATGAAAAAAATATATTTAGACAACGGAGCTACTTCCTATCCAAAAGCTCCTGGCATAGAAAATGTAATTTCAGATTATCTACTAAACTGCGGTTCTTCCGTAAATAGAAGCACTTACAGCGACGCTTTTTCCACAGAAAATACTATTTTTGAAACGAGAGAATTGCTTTGTGAATTATTTAACTTTAATAAGCCTGAAAATGTTATATTCACAAAAAATATAACTGAAAGCTTGAATGTAGTAATGAAAGGCCTTTTAAAATCTGGTGATCACGTCATAGTATCCTCCATGGAACACAATGCCGTAATGCGCCCACTGACGTCCCTTTCTAAAAAAGGAATAGAATTTTCCAGAGTTCCCTGCTCTAGAAAAGGAGATCTAGATCCTACAATTATTGAAAAGTACATAAAATCAAATACAAAGGCCATAATAATGACTCACTGTTCTAATGTATGTGGTACCGTTTTGCCTCTTGAACAGGTTGGAGAAATATGCAAGAAACATAATTTATTTTTCATTGTAGATGCCGCTCAAAGCGCTGGTGTATTGCCTATAGACATGGAGAAATTTAATATAGACTGCCTTTGTTTCACAGGTCATAAGTCACTGTTAGCAGCCCCAGGTATTGGTGGATTCCTTATCAATGACAGATTAAACAAAGAAGTATGCCCTTTAATTGAAGGTGGGACAGGCAGTCTTTCCGACAAAGAAGAGCAACCCTCATATATGCCTGATAAATTTGAAGGTGGAACGCCCAATGTCATAGGAATTCTTTCTTTAAACACCTCCCTAAAATTTATAATGAAAACGGGCCTTGAAGCTATCCACACTCACGAAATGGAACTTTGCAAAGTATTCATGAATGGGTTAAAGGAAATCCCAGGATTGCGCATAGTTGGCCACCACGATCTCGAGGATATGTCACAAAGGTTATCCACAGTGTCAATAACTTTGGTGGACAAAGACATGGGGGAATTTGCACACACTTTAAGTCGTGATTACGGCATATCCACACGTTGCGGAATGCATTGTGCCCCATCAGCTCATGAAACCCTTGGCACCTTCCCAGATGGCACCATAAGATTCAGCATAGGGTATTTCAATACAAAAGAAGACATTGAATATGCATTGAAAACAATACAAGAGATGATGAAATAGAAATTAACTCATATAACAACAAACAAGCTACTACTTCAGTTTTACCTAAAGTGTAGCTTGTTTTGTATATCACAAATCTCTTTCTAACAAACTTTCATTGTCTAAACATTCTCTTTTTAGTACCTTTACAGTCTCCTCATCAACATGCCACATTTCTCTTTGAATTGCTTCTAGCATTCTCTCTATGATGTTTTGCAAGGCCCAAGGATTATTTTCCTTCATCCACTCTGAAAAATCTTTATCCTTTATGAATTTTTCTGTTATCTGATTGTATGTCCAATCGTCTATTACACCTGTGGTAGCACCCCAACCAAATACATAATCCACAGTTCTTGAAACATCTGTTGCACCTTTAAAGCCATGTTTCTTTAAGCCATTGTACCATTTAGGATTCAATAATTTAGTCCTTACAAGAAATTTTGTTTCCTCTTTTATATCTTTAGTCTTTACTCTTGTAGGGTCAGAAGAATCTCCCACAAATCCTTTAATAGCTTTTCCTTTAAACTCAGTGGTGGCTGCCACCATACCACCTAAATATGCGTAATTATCGTCATTGGCAATGACGTCTGTTTCCTTTGTATCTATATTTTTAACTGCTAAATCCAGTTTGGATAACCTGTTCTTAAAAGCTTCCTTGTGACACTGTCCGTAAACCTTTTTTCCGTACACATAGCCACCCCATTCCAAGTATACCTTAGCCATATCGCTGTTAGTTTTCCAATTCTTCTCGTCAACCAGAGTATTTACACCAGCACCATATGCCCCAGGTTTTGCACTAAATATCCTGTAAGAACTTATTTCTCTAGCCTCTTCTAAACTAGTTCCCTGATCCATCAGATCTTTTATATCCTGGTTCATATGCTTTAAAATATAATTCTGCTCTTCTTTTTCATGCATAGATGACACTTCCTGTATAGCTTCATCTATGAGTTCCATTAAATTAGGAAATCCATCTCTAAAAAAACCACTAGCCCTTATGGTTACATCTATACGTGGTCTGCCTAGCTCCTCTAGAGGTATAATATGAAAACCTTTCACCGTTGCACCACCTTGCTGCCATATAGGTCTAACACCAATGAGGTATAATATTTCTGCCACATCTTCACCTCTAGTTCTCATGGTTGGACTTCCAAACAAAACAATACCCACATTTTCAGGATAATCACCATTATTCTCCTGTCTATACCTCTCCAATAATTGTTTCCCTAAATCCACACCTGTATTCCATGCAAATTGTGATGGAATAGAAAAGGGATTTACTGTATAAAAATTCCTCCCTGTGGGAAGGATATCTGCTTGTCCCCTAGTTGGTGCTCCTGAAGGGCCAGGTGGTATGAATCTCCCATTTATAGCATCTACTAAATGCTCTATTTCCTCCCTGGTTCTACATATTTTATTCAAAAGATGGTGCTTAATGTATTTAATAATGTTACATAATTCTTCTTGACATAATACAAAATTGCTAAATATCCTTTGTCTTATATCACAATCTTCATTATCCATGGCAAATTGCACTAATTCAACGGACCTGTCATTGATATCTTCGATGATTTGTCCACCTGTTTTGTTATGTTCTACAATAATTCCAATATTTTCATATAGATAGTCTATAGAATATCCGTAGGCCATAGCTATAGTTTCTCTTAGAGATGGCACATCTGAATTAGACAACCTAGTTAAGGCTACTAAAAACTTTACCATGTTTTCCCCTTCAGGATATTGACCTAAAATATGAAGCCCATTGTTTATAAGTGTATCCTTCATTTCATTGAGATATCCATGAACTTTTTGAAGTTTATCCTGAAAACATACTTCTTCTAATTTAAGATCCTGTTCCAAAGCACATTTATTTATTAACTCCTCTATGTCCTTCTCCATACCCTCACACTTATCTGATTGATAGGTTTTTGCCTCATAATATTCATCTATTTTGTTTTCTAGCTCTTCCAACTCTTCGTACAGGCCAGCATTCTCCATGGCAGGTTCTAAGTGATCTATTATGCACGCATAACTTCGCCTTTTAGCTTGAGTACCCTCCCCTGGATTATTGATAATATACGGATAGATATTAGGTAAATCATCAATAACAACATCACTATTACATTCTTCAGATAATGCCACAGCCTTTCCTGGCAACCATTCCAAAGAGCCGTGCTTTCCCATGTGAATCACAGCATTAGCTTTAAATTTATACTTTATCCACCTGTAGTAAGCTAAATAATGATGTCCCATAGGTATATCTGGACTATGGTATATAGCTCCAGGATCCATGGAAAATCCCCTAGTGGGCTGTATACCAATAAATACATTGCCATTGACCACGCCCGGAATGATTATATTATCATCGTAAACCATGCCATCACCAAGTGGTGTACCCCACTTATCTACCATTTCATCTTTTACTTTTTCTTCTACTCCTTCAAACCACTGAAGGTACTGCTGCCTAGTTACAAACTTAGAGTTTTTTATTTTTTCATCCGTATTCCAACCTTCATGACCTGTAGCACACTTCAAAAGTTCATCCATAAGTTCGCCAGAATTTTCGTATATTTTTTCCACCAATATACCTTCATCTTTTAATGCTTTAAGTATATTAATTATGCTCTGCTGCGTATCAAGACCATAGGCACATCCAATAAATTCATTTTTAGGCGGATAATTGTGCATTATTATAGCTACTTTTTTCTCACTGTTGTCCATACTTCTAAGCTGGGCATAATTCTTGGCTATATTTACAATTTTGTTTATGCGCTCTACACATGGAATATAAGACACAACAGGTATACCTGAATACTTATTTATCCTAGTCTCCTTGTGAGCAATGGGTACAGTGATTATACCACCATCAAATTCTGGCAATGCCACATCTATGGACAAAGCTGACGGCAAAAGGCCGTAGTTTTCCTTTTTCCAAACTTTATAACTATCCGTATTTAGAATTGCTTGAATTACTGGTACATCTATCACATCTAGATATTTTTTATGTTCCTCACCCACAACACCATTGGCAAACATTACAACATTAATTAACACATCTATGACCGGTTTATCATCCTTAATGAAATATTTTTTGTATGCCCCTGCAATGCCAAGATTCCCTAAATTCTGATCTTTATATGTAGACACAAAGACAGGAAGGGCATTGCACCCCATAGCTTCTATTTTTTCAACCAAACTGTCCACAAACAAAACATCGCCATTTAGCCAATAATTCCTATAAAAACTTATACCAATGGTGATTTTGCTTTCATCATAATTTTCCTTTAAATAATCATCTAAAGTAGAAAATGTACCTAGCTTTGGATGATAAATTCCCTCCCAAGGCAAAGTTTTAGGATTTTCGTAGGGTTCATTTCCTTTATTAAAAACATTATTTAAATATTTAAACATATTTACAAAGTTTCTACTGCCACTGTTGACGATATAAGAGAACATCATCTTTGCCACTTTGCCTTCTATGGTATTATATTTCGCCGCCAATTTCATAGAATATTCAGTAGTTCCATGAAGGTAAATTTTCAATCCACGTGGCAGCTCTTGCATTATATCGCTAAAACCTGGAAGACTATCTTCATTTCCCATAAGTTGAATGATAAAAATATCCGCTTCCTTTAAAAATATATCCAACTCTTCCCTGCACCTTTTTAAAGCCAAATTTCGCTTGTGCCACACTTTCAATTGAATTTCATCCTTATTTGTTTCATCATAAGCCTTGCTGATTACTGATAAATACGTATCTACCGCTGTATAATAAGCTATTTTTAGCATATTTCCCTTCATCCCCACTACTTTTAAATTATATTTTGCACATTTTTGCTGTTTACCGGTATAAAAAATGGGCATTTATTATCTTCATCGTAAACTACTTTTACACTTATATTAAACACATTTTCCAGAACATCCTTTGTGATTATTTTTTCAGGTGGACCCTCTAGATATTTTCTATGATCTTTTATAACTATTATATTATCTGAGTATCTAGCAGCTTGATTTAAATCGTGTAAAACCATAACAATAGTTATATTCATCTTTTTATTTAATTTTCTTACTAGTTCCAATAACTCAAACTGATGTGAAATATCCAAATAAGTTGTGGGTTCATCCAATAAAAGTATGTCTGGCTTTTGAGCTAATGCCATGGCTATCCATGCTCTCTGCCGCTCTCCACCTGACATGGTGGATATTTGCCTATGCTGTAATTGTTCTAACCGTGTCTCATAGATAGCCCAATCTATAATCTCGTAATCCTTTTTTGTCAATTTCCCCATCCATCCCAGATAAGGATATCTTCCATATCCGATTAAATCCCTCACAGTAAAATCTTCTGGTACCATGGGGCTTTGTGGAACTATGGCCATTTTCTGCGATATTACTTTGGGATCAATTTCTCTAATATTCTTGTCTTCTAGATATATATTGCCTTTACTTGGTTTCTTTGTTCTTGAAATAGCTTTTAATATGGTGGACTTTCCACAGCCATTAGGCCCAATTATGGTGGTTATAGAGTTTTTTTCTATGTTAAAAGATACATCCTCCACAATAATCTCTTCGTCATATTTTAATTTTAAGTTATCTACTCTTAACACGTTTCTTCAATCCCCCTCTCAATAGATATAGGAAGAATGGAACTCCAAACAATGACAGTATAAGCCCCACAGGTAGTTCAATAGGCTCTACTACCACTCTTGCAATAGTATCACAGATTGTAACTAATGCTGCACCTAGCATAGCACTAGCTGGCAATAAGTATCTATAGTCAGATCCAATTACTATTCTCGTTATATGTGGTACAATAAGTCCTACAAAGCCAAGCATACCAACAACACTGACTGCACTGGCAGCTAATAGAGAAGACAGAAGAATTAAAATTAGTCTTACCCTTTCAATTTTTAGTCCAAGGCTAGTAGCAATTTCATCTCCTAGCATCAATATATTTAATTTTTTGCTCATAATCATGGACAGTATAAATCCAATCACCGCATAAGGAAGGATAAGTTTGAAATCTGCCCAAGTCTTAGCTGATAAACTTCCTACAGTGAACCCTAAAGTATTGTGTACTCTATCAGGATAAAAAATAAGTATCATATTAATGATTGCATTAACCAGTGAGGATATGGCAATACCAGCCAAAATCATTCTCAGAGGATTCACACCATCTTTCCACGATACTATGTATATTATTAATGTAATTGTAAATGCCCCAATAAAAGCACATGGTGTAAGTAGATATGAATAGTTTGGAATCAAAACCAATGTTACGGTAGCTACTAACCCCGCACCTGCTGAAACACCAATGGTATTTGGAGAAGCCAGGGGGTTTCTCATAACCCCCTGTAAAATTGCTCCTGCCAATGACAAACAAACACCTACCGCTCCAGCAACACAAGTTCTTGGGACTCTTACTTTCCATATGATATTTCTACTCAATCCTTCTTTATCAATAAATATAGCTTTAAAAATGTCGGGTATAGATATTTTATAGGCACCAAAGCTAAGACTTATAAAAAAAGATATTATTACACTAGCACCTAAAATCATCATCACAGAGAAAATATAAACCTTTTTCTTGTGCAAAACAGCTAAAGAGTTGTCAGTGTTCACTATTTAATCACCTCTGGGTATAAAATTTTACCTAACTCCTCAAAGGCCTCTCCATATCTTCCATTTGGCTTGTATAGGAATAAATCTTTAGGAAGATAATATATTCTGCCTTCCTTTACAGCATTAAGGCTGCCCCATATATCATTTGACATTACATCCTTCTCAAATCTCTTTTTACATTGTTCTACGTCACCCATAGTTGTAACTAGAATATAATCAGGATTTTTCTCCATAAGTCTTTCTATACTAAAATCTACTTTAGTCTTTCCTTTTCCATCTACACCATCCACAATATTTTTTCCACCCATAAGTTGTACCATATCTCCAACTAGGGAAGTAGGCAACTCGCATTGTACACTTTTTGTGGATGTAAAGAATATTCCTACAGTTGGTTGTTTGTCCACTTTTTTAGTTTTTTCTATAACAGCTTCACATCTTTTTGTAATCTGCGATATTTTTTCATCATATATCTTTTCTGTTCCAAGAATTTTAGAGAATAGATATAGATTTTTCTTGAATCCTTCGTAGGCATTAGTGCTACCGTCTATAATTGCAGTTTCTATCTTGTTTTCTTTAAGACTTTTTGCCAATTTTACCTGATCACTAGATGATGAAGAAATTATAACAAGATCTGGTTCCAATGCTAATAGTTTTTCAAGATTCACCTTGCTAAAAGAACCTAAATTCGTTATATTCTCAGCCTCTTTAGGTACATTAGTTTTCCCATCTACTCTAGCTATAGCCTCACCTCCAGCAAGATACCATAAATCAAGAATAGAATTTAAAAGTACCACAGTTTTTTTTGGGTTTTTTGTTATAGTGGATTCATCTCCAAAACAATCCTTGTATGTAACTTTAGTATCCGTATCCTTAAGAACGAAATCTGGATATAAATTTTTACTTTCGTTGCCTTTTGATTCGGTGCTTACTTGTGACGTTTTTCCCTTGTTATCCTCTTTCTTGTCTACTACTGACTTACCACACCCACTCATTGACACCATAATTGATACCGACATAGTCGCTACCATCAATAAGCTTAATGCCTTTTTTACACTTGATTTTACCATAATGCTATCCTCCATATGTATTATTGTAAATAAAAAAATCCAACCATTTTGGTTGGATTTGAAATCAAAATAAGAATCAGTATAAGAAATGGCCTTAACTAAAACCATAACTTGTTAAAATAAACTATGTTCTATAACACAAACATAAAGAGAACACTGCCATAATATTAACATACTAACCTTTATTTCTTTCACTTCCCACCGAAGCGATAAAATATAATATAAGGCAGGTCTCCTGACTTGTAGATCTTCTTACTCTCTTCCCTTCCCAAAAGAAATACTTTTCTTTCAGTGGCTCTAAAGATTTCATCCCTACACACAGTAGCGGGGGCTGTAAAGGCATCTCACCTTTTTCCCATTTAAACTATAGGTACCTCACATTTTCAATATAGAGTATACGATATTATGAATTCCGTGTCAATACATCCGTTATAATGATAATTAGTTTGTATTACTTTATTGCCCTTATCTGTTGTATAATATGTTCATGCTCCTTAACCTCACCAGTTAAGGAATTTACTTTACCCTGAATGTTCGCCATTTGAAAGGCAATTTTTTCCTGTTCTGCTCTTGTTACTTTTATATTTTCTTCGGTGGCCCTTGCTATAGCATAAAGCTCATCTATCTTCACAACCATAGCTTTCTGTGTCTTCTCGACGGTGTCAAGTCTTGCATCCATCTTGTCAAGTTTTCCAATTATAAGTTCAAACATTTGTTTAGTCTCACTATCCATAAATTCACCACCTAAACTTCTTATAGTATAATATATATTTTATCATTAGAATTTATTCATAACAAGTGGCAAAGCATTCCACTCAGCATAGATGTTTACATTATATTATGCACATAATCAAAGTCGTTTATTCCTACTCATTTCAGAAGCCTAGCAAAGCAAATTTTATTGTTTCCAAAGCGCTTACGTATATCATTTACAACATATTCTGCTTTTTCTTGCTTAAGCTGTGAATCATAACTGCAAAGTAAGTCTAGCTGAAGGGGGATATCCCTGGACTGCAAAGATTTAGTTCGCACTGTAAGAGCCCTAATATTTTTCTTCCAGGGATAACTTTTAATAAAAAGCTCATATGCTTTTTTAGCAATAATAAGACTACTATCTGTACTATATGCAATCTTGCCCTCGTGACTAAACGTTGAAAATTCATTATCTTTTATTTCTAATTGAATAACTCCTGCAACCATATTTTTGTTTTTCAGTTGTGATGCTACGGATTCTGAAAGATACAGAATCAGTTTCCACACCTGTTCATTGCTGCTTAAATCTTTACTTGTAGTAGTACCGTGGCCTACGCTCTTTACATCTTCACTATATAAAAAGTCTTTTACAGGAGATCTGTTTTGTCCATTGGCATTGCACCACAAATCATAGCCTACCTTGCCAAATTTATGAATTAAAAAATCTACATTACACTTTGCCAAATCTCCTATTGTGTGTATACAATAGCGATCTAACTTAGCTTTTGTAGATTTTCCTATACCTATCATTGAAGATGCTGGCAGCCACCATATCTTCTCCCTGAAATCCCTCGACGATATTTCGGTCACCGCATCAGGTTTTTTCAAGTCGCTGCCGAGCTTTGCAAATATTTTATTGTAGGAAACTCCCACGGATATTGTAAGTCCCAACTGCGACTTTACTTCTTCTTTTATTTTAAAAGCAATATCCGAGGGTTTTCCAAAGAGTCTTGTACTTCCCGTCACGTCTAACCAGCATTCATCTATGCCAAAAGGTTCAATGAGATTGGTATACTTATAATATATATTTTGAACAAGCTTTGAATACTTAGCGTACTCATCATGGTGTGGTGGGACTACTACTAAGCCCTTACATTTCTGTCTCGCCTGCCACACTGCTTCTCCCGTTTTTATACCACAGGCCTTTGCTTTGTTGTTTTTTGCTAGTACAATGCCATGCCTATCCTGTTCACTGCCTCCAACTATTATATATTCATTTTTCAGTTCTGGATGGAGCATACACTCTACAGATGCATAAAAATTATTTAAATCACAATGCAAAATTGCCCGGTCCATAAGTTTCACTCCCCCTTGACAATAGGTGAAAGTTTAGTTATGATTAAAGTGAAATTAGTTTCACCTTCTATGCTTTATATTCTATACGAAAGTTGTTTCACTGTCAATAGTTTTTATGAAATTTATTTCACCTTATAAAATATATCTAATCATATCCTTAATGTATGAACTTGAAATTAAAGAAAGGAAGTGTTATTATGCAGTTTAAAGACAAATTGAGAAAAATGCGAACTGAAAATAAAATGACTCAAGAAGAGCTATCAAATAAATTAGGTGTAACTAAAAGAACACTGATAAATTATGAAAAGGGGAATTGTTATCCCAAGAGCACTGAGATCTTCAGCAAACTTTCCTCTATATTTAATGTAAGTACTGACTATCTTATGATGGATGAAAGTGAAAACATAAACTCCAATGAAAAAAGCATTGAGATGGACTCCAAGCTTCAGGCTATGAACTTGATTTCTGAAGTAAGTGCACTGTTTTCAGGGGGTAACTTAGAAGAAGGGGACAAAGACGCTGTAATGCAAGCCCTTATGGAAGCGTACTTAGATGCAAAGAAAAATGGTGAGCAACACCATGAAAACATATTTACAAAATCATAAAAAAGTAAAGTTTAGGGAAGTGTATAATAAATGAGCTATAACTACATCGAAAAAATTGCATACGACCTCATAACTAGATATAAAAGCTGTGATCCTTTTGACATAGCCCAAGGACTGGGCATAAAAATAATGTATAGATCCGACTTTACTAAATTAAAAGGTATGTATGCCATTATATGTGATAGTAAATATATATTTATAAATTCAAATTTACCTTGGGAGATGCAGCGAATAGTATGTGCCCATGAGCTCGGTCACTCCCTGCTTCACGATGATCTAGCCCGTTCTTCTGTACTACAGGAATTTATGCTGTACGACATGAAGAACAGGCCAGAGTATGAAGCAAATCTTTTTGCTAGCTCACTGCTCATCGACTCCAAAGAATTTATATCATTAGCTCAGGAAGGTTACGATGTAGTTCAACTAGCTAGTATATTGAATACAGACATTAATCTTATCCTTATAAAAATGTCTCTTTTAAAGGATACCATTGATAGTGTAAATTTAAATAATGCCCAACACCACCTATAAGTTCTTAAAATTTTTACTTATACTACAGATATATATCTGAAAATTCCACCTCCACGCTAGTCTTAGAGCTCTGAAGTATTACAGAATCCTTGTTTGTAGAGGTCTCCCTTAACTTGCATAAAGGTATATAAAATACCATCTTTGTACCTTGTTTAAAGGAAGAATCTATATATATCTTGCCATTGTGCAGCTCAACGAATGCTTTGCACAAGGCTAGTCCTATCCCACTGCCCTCTGTAGTTCTAGTTAAAAGATTATCCACCTGAGTAAAAGAAGAGAAAACCTTTTCATAGTTTTCTTCGGCTATTCCGCACCCATCATCCTTTACCCATACATACAACCTGTTGCTGTTCCTATCCACATTGGCCCCCAAACCTATTTTCCCGCCAAGACTAGTAAATTTAATAGCATTGGACAACAAATTCAATATTACTTTCTCCATCTTCTCTTTATCACAGGATATGGTAATATTTACATTGTCTAAATAGCAAGAAAACTGTCTATTTATTATTCGGCAAAAAGATTCTACATGTTTAGTAATTTCTCTAATATAAGCCATAAGGTTCACATTTCTATAATTCATTTTCATACATCCAGAGTTTATGGCAGCTATATCAATTAAATTATTTGATAATCTTAAAATTCTATAGGAGTTTTGCTTTATAAGAGCAATGTTATCAATCTTTCCCTCATCCACAGAATTATTTTTATTTCGGATCTCTTCTAGCTGAACGGCAGACAGTATAATGTTTAAAGGAGTTCTAAACTCATGAGATATATTTGTAATAAACTCATTTTTCACTTTTTCTTTGTCTATCTCACTTTGTAATAATTTAGTTTTAGCTTTTAACTCATTTATGCCAGTTACATCTTGTCCAGTAAGTACTATTTCATTATTAATAGTGTCGATGTAGTAGTACACATCCAAATCCTTAAAAGAGCCATCCTTGCACATGGCCTTGCAAGGTCCCACATAAACCCTAGTATTATACCTTTTATTTGAGTCTATTACGTCCCTTAATTTTTTTGAATTACTTATAATCATTTCGTGTATTTTCTGCTGTTTAATTTCCTCAAAAGTCCATCCCAACAGTTTTATTACACTATAGGATGTGGTAAGAATATTGAATTCAATGTCCATTACGATACATAAATCCATGGAATTGTTCAAATATCTATTCAACGTATTTTGCAACTTTACCTTTTCGCTCAATTGATTTGTCACGTCGTGGAGTAACTGTATATTTTTCAAACATAAGGATATTCTATTGATAACACGCCTTATAAGAACGTACCCCTCCTCCTCTAAATGACCATTGCTTAAATAAATACTGAGCATTCCCAGAACTCTTCCATCATAGATTATAGGCATGTACATTATATACTTATCTAATAGATATTTGTTGTACGCATCTTCAAAACCATGCTCTGCAAAAAACCTCTCATAGGATTTCATAGGAACAGGATAAAATAGATTTTTGCAGTTTCTCTTCATGTATTCCTGCTGATAATCATCAAAAGGAAGCTCTACCCCATCCATTATCTTGCTATCTATGCCAATGCAGATTCGCTTCTTTATGATCTTAAACTTTTCATCATAGATCCATATACTCATTCCGTCCAATACAATTTTATGGCTTATCTCTTGCATGTACTCATACAATTCTTCATATATGAACTCTTCTTTTCTTTCATTGTCATCTCCTATGATGCTGTATTGTATATTGTATTGGTTTCCATATTCATCACTTTTCTCAGTATAAATGTCCTTCTTATATGAAACCTTTGCAATGCAAATACATTTGTTGCAATCTCCATTGTAATCTAATATGGGAATACTAGTAACTCTCCAGACCATTTCTTTCCCATCAATATATATACATTGGTTAAAACTCTTTTTTTCCTTTAAAATAATTATTTTCTGTTTAAGACTTGAAATGTATTTAGCATTTCGGGTTCCTAAAATCAGCTCTACATCTTTCGCAACATCTTCTTCGTTTCTTATGTTTAATACTTTAAGAAATGCATTATTAACATATGTATACTTACCATTGGCATCCACAATATACACTGGCATTTCATAATTTTTATAACTATTCAAATGGTATTCTAATTGGCCTTCATTGATATATTTGCAATCTATTAAATATTGATACATTGGTAACCTTCCTATCTTATATAATTAACACACAAATTATATCATACTACGCAATAAATATAAACTCAATATTTCACAGGACAAACTCTTCAAAAAATTCTAGACAATTTGCTAAAAAAATAACATTCTTCTTGTAATGTTTCTGTAATTCTCCTACAATAGAACATAGTATAATATAAAATATATAAGTATACATTTTAGGAGGTTGAAGTGAGTGAAAGTATCAAATAAAGTAAAAAGTAAAAAACTAAAACCAGCTAAGACATCAGCATTGCAGTTTATGTTCTTTTTTTTCCCCATAATGGCCATAGTATCCTTCATTCTAATACTAAAGTTCCCTGGAACAATAGATGCCACAAAGAATGTTGTAATTTCCATAGATAAAGAAAACAAAACTGTGTCAGGAACAGCAAATTTAGATAAGAATCTTTCCGTAAGCAAGCTTACAAATTTTTGTATTGACTCATCATTTGTTGTCCTAGATTATGCAGTTTCCAAAAACTTTGAGGTTAAGCCAAAATCCATGAAAATTAACAGTGAAAACTATATTGTAGACATAAAGCTTAATCCAGATTGCAAGTTAGAAGAATTGCCATCATCAAAACCCAACAGAAAATTATATATATCATCAAATGATTACATCTTAGATATGAAAATAACTGGTGCCAATGGATTTCAAATCTCTGGGGAAGATGCCATCTCTTCATTTGTAAAAAAACATCTTAATCTTTTCCTTAGAGGAGAACAAAACGAACTTTATGAAACAAGACCAACAGAAGCTTACTACGTTTATGAACCTAACCAAAAATTTCTCATGGAAAAAAGCAATAATTAAAATGTAGGTGAGTATGATGAAAAAGACAATACAAGTAGTAGGCGCCATTTTAGAAAACCAAAATAATGAAATTCTCTGTGCCCTCCGTTCTCCATCAATGTCCATGGGAAACCTTTGGGAATTTCCAGGGGGTAAGGTTGAAAAATATGAAGATTTAAAAGAAGCCATTGTCCGGGAAATAAAGGAAGAATTAAATTGTGATATAAAGGCATTAGAAATATTCAACCACAATGTCCATGAATATGAAAATATTATAGTTAACCTGATCACCGTGCGTTGCGAGCTAATAAATGATAGCCATCCTATAAAATCCGAGCACGCCGCCCTTATATGGTTAAAACGCCCATGTCTTTGCTCCTTGAAATGGGCACCTGCTGATATTCCAGCTATGGAAGCTCTCGCAAAAGAATTGTAGATGGAAAGTATATGTGGCTCTTTTGGCTATAGCAGTGATAGAATATCTATTAGGTAAATTTTTCAGTAAAAATAAAAACTGATACCCCACTAAGAAACACCTTAGTGATCGGTACCAGTTTTATTTTATTTACTATTTATTAAATGTGATAAAGGTTTAAAGGTATACCCCATTTCTTCCCATTTTGTAAGAAGGTCATCTAATACTTCTCCGTTGGTCTTAGACGTGTTGTGTAACAAAACCACAGCGCCTGGATGTATCCTTTCAGTCAGCTTACTCATAGCAGTTTCTCTGGACGGTTGACTATTTTGGTTCCAATCTGCATACGCTAGACTCCAAAAGAAAGTTTTATAACCAAATTTATCTGCCATCTTCAAATTATTTATATTGTATTTCCCCTGCGGTGGTCTGTAATATGTTTCAATATCCTTGCCTATGATCTCTTTAAACTTTTCAGAAACACTTTCCAATTCTTTTTTGAACTGAACTTCATCTGAAATCCTGGCCATATCTGGATGGTGGTATGTGTGATTTCCCACGGCGTGGCCCTCGGCTACCATTCTCTTTACCATTTCTGGTGCACTCTCTAGAAAGTGTCCTACTACAAAAAAAGTGCCTGGTGCATTATGTTTCTTTAATGCATCTAAAATAGGTTCAGTGTTGCCATTTTCATAGCCACAATCGAAAGTAAGGTAAACTACCTTCTCATCTGCACTTCCCATATAATATGCATTGTACTTTTTCATCTCTCCTACAGATGCTGTTCCCGTTGGTTGCTGCCCCTGAGTTTTAAATCCGCCCAAGCCCCAATTTTTTGTCTCCGTTGAGTTTGAAAGTATTGGGCTTACTTTAGTTAGATTACCATGGATAACCTTATCCGCAAATACTCCCATCACAGCAAACAACGAAATCGCAAATACGATTTTGAATACTCTAGCAGTACCATTGTTCTTCTTTAGTTTTTTCTTCTCTTCCATTGCAAACCTCCGATTCCAAGTTAAGCATTTTACTCAATTAGCTTTCCCCATTCTAACCTTTTTAATTCTGCAATGATTATTCTATTCACTAACTACATATATATTCATAAATATCATCTCTAACAGCAGTATGCAAAATATACTTTATCTCCACCGCTTTTTTGTTTGCCTCCTTCATGATGATTGGGTTAGGAGTTCCAACAGTATTTATCCTTCCAAGATAGTAAAATTCCTTGGAAATCTTGTCATCCTTATTTTTTCTCACAAACAGATGCATGCAAACATGATCCCTTTCCGCGCTATAAGCTTGCCTAACATCCGGTGATTCAGGACTTCTTCCTGATTTTGAAATAGCAATAATCTCATTCTGTGAAAGGAATCTATCATGATAGTTAATGGATGCTTGAATATCATCATCTTTATCATAATTTATGAAAACTGGATAAGTTTTTGTTTTGCTGTTAAATTTATATCCACCAATATTAGTGGCTACCTCGCATTTTTCCCATTCTAAGAGCCAGCATACATCCTCATATGTATATTTTTCATAGAGAGTAAAATTAGTGCTCATATATCTGTTGATGTATTGCTTTTCAAATCTATTCAAACCAAAGTCTACAAGTTCATTAACCATATTTTTAAAATCACGGTTCTCTAACATACCTTTAAAAGAGGATGATACTCTATAGTCATTTTCATACTTTTCAATGAATATACATTTCTCATATGTTTTTTTACCTGTACCTACTGGAAATTCATTAGTAAGCATATTAACTACAGATAGCTCCGTATGAGATGTAAAACTTATATTATATTTTTCCATTAATTTCAATTTTAGCTTACCCATTAAACTTGTAGTCTGTTCTAGACAAAGTTTAATAAGCAAAAGCTCATGCGGACGCTTCCCACAACAAAGTTTTTTTGATATAAATTCTATGAACAACTGCTCCCCATCGTCTAATTTAATCTTATATTCTTCATCATACTTACACAAAAACCTATGATAAGTTCCAAGGGATTTGTTTTCGAAAATTCTTAAAGGATCTATTTCATCGTAACGCTCAAAGTCCATTAAACTAGGAATATATCCTATTTTATTTTTCAATGCAATATACTTTTCCTTAATCAGCTTTACCTCAGAAAAATTAGCTTTATCGATGGCTTCAAAAATTCTTTTTCGAGCTACTTCATCAAAATTTATAGTAGAACACCCCGGTATAATCCTACTTCCTTCAACTACATATCTTCTAATATTGTCCTTGTTATAAGTTCTGTCCCCTGATAAAGCTATGGGAATCATGAAATTATTATTGTAATTACCCACAAAATCGATGACAACTACATACTCTTTTGATGGATTTTTTCTAAGCCCTCTTCCAAGCTGTTGAACAAAAATTATAGATGACTTTGTAGGCCGAAGCATTACAACCTGATTAATAACTGGTATATCAACACCTTCATTAAATATATCCACCGTAAATATATAGTCCAGAGCATTTTCGTTGCTGTCCTGTTCCACTCTTTCAATGGCTTCTTCACGTACACTTTGGCTATCATCCCCAGTAAGAGCCAAAGTTCTATATCCGCGTTCATTGAATTTAATAGATAATTCCCTAGCTTCATTTTTATTGCTACAAAAAACTAACCCCTTTACTCTATCACCGTAATATCCATAGAAATTAATTTTTTCAATTATGTGCTCCACTCTTTCATCTTGAACCAAATATCTAAACTCCGTATTGTCCGTCATCTCCACACCATCAACATTTATATCAGATATTCCAAAATAATGAAATGGACAAAGCAGATCATTTTCTAAAGCTTGCTTTAGCCTTATTTCATAAGCAATATTATAATCAAACAACTCAAAAATATTAAAATCATCATTTCTTTCTGGGGTGGCAGTCATCCCCAGCAAGAACTTAGGTTTAAAGTATTCAAATATTCTATGGTAAGATGATGCCCCCGCCTTGTGCACTTCATCTATTACAATATAATCAAATTCATCTGGTTTAAAGCACCCAAGAGTTTCCTCCTTGCTCAAAGTTTGCACAGTGCAAAATATAAAGTCACAATGTACTTCCTTTGATACACCAGATAATATTCCCATGGTTCTTGTGTCTCCAAATACATTCCTATAACTTTCCATAGCCTGTCTAGCAATCTGTTCTCTGTGAACTATGAACAATGCCCTTTTAGGATTAAACTCTCTCACATCAAAAGCCGAAAGATATGTTTTTCCAGTTCCCGTAGCTGATATTAACAATGCCT
This sequence comes from Hathewaya proteolytica DSM 3090, assembly GCF_900142225.1. Classification (GTDB taxonomy): domain Bacteria; phylum Bacillota; class Clostridia; order Clostridiales; family Clostridiaceae; genus Hathewaya; species Hathewaya proteolytica. The sequence continues at coordinate 31,072 of NZ_FRAD01000017.1, read as the reverse complement.
TTTCTTTGTGGTTCTCTCTAAGATTTTTTAATGAACATATAGCCTCTGCCTGCATTCTGTTTGGTTTCAGCTTGTATTGTTCCAATCTAGGTACCAAGCTCTTCTTTGCAAAGCTCCTCTGTTGTCTGTATAGTTCTTCATAGGAACTTATCCACTCTTCAGTAAGCTCAATTGAGTCTTTCCACATAAATTTAAACTCATTTAACACCTCGTCACTCAAAGCCCCATTTTCTAATGATGATACCGTTACATTCCATTCCTTATTCTTTGTAAGTGCTTTTTGGGTTAAATTTGAACTACCTACCACAAATTTGTAGTAATCATCATATTTAAAAATATATCCCTTAGTATGAAATTCTTCTTTTGTATACACCCTTACTGATATGTTGCTAAAACTTAATAATTTTCGTAAAGCCTTAGGCTCACTGAAATTCAAATAGTCAGTAGTTATTATTCTACCCTTAATCCCCCTATTTTTAAGTTCGTCTAAAATTTGAATCAAAGTTATAAGACCACTACTAGTTATAAATGCTACAGATATCATAAACTCATTGCAGCTTTTAAGCTGTGATTCTATATAATTTAATACCTTAATGCCCTTCTTGTTATCATTTATCAACAATTTAGGCATTAAGAAATTTTTACAATTTGTTCTTGAATCTATAAAAGCCGCCTTGGAAGCCCCCATTATATCATCTGATATAGGATCTATTTCTTCAACTGATTTTGGTTCTATATTATATAATAATGTCTCTTCAACTAAGCTGTTATAATTCATTAAATCCCCTCCAAATCCATAACATTAGAATTATTATATCATATTTTTATATCCATAATTACCCCTCTTTTTAAGCACTGTTGATATTTTCCTTGACGCAAGGTATCATTAAACTATAAGGGGGAATTAATCTTGGTTAAAAATGATAATATTGAATTTCTAGAGAGCAGATTGCCATTTTGGCATGACTTAACTGAAGAGCAGAAGAATTTACTGATTTCTAGTTCTACTGTTGGACACTATGAAAAAGGCCAGTCCATAACCGGCTATAATAGTGAATGTGTGGGGTTGATAATTGTAAAGACTGGTACCCTTCGAATCTATATGACTTCAGAGGATGGAAGAGAAGTAACACTTTACAGAATTGAACCCGGAGAAGTGTGCGTATTCTCCGCTTCTTGCGTTCTTAAGACTATCAACTTTGACGTGTACATTGTAGCCCAATCTGAATGTTACATATTAGAAATAGATTCTCTGACTTTTTCTCAGCTATTTAAAGAAAATATGCATGTTGAACTCTATGCCTACAAATTGGCCACGGAAAGATTTTCCGATGTTATGTGGTCAATGCAACAAATCCTTTTCACAAGCTTTGACAAACGACTTGCATCATTTTTATTAGATGAAAGTTTGAATACTGGCAGTGATATTTTATACATCACCCACGAAGAGATTGCAAAACACGTAGGTTCTGCAAGGGAAGTGGTGTCAAGAATGCTAAAATATTTTTCCAATGAAGGCATGGTAGGTTTATCACGTGGCAAAATTACCATAACAAATAAGGGAAGATTGCGCAGTTTGCTATAAGTATCTAGCAAGCCTTGCGCTTATCTTCCCTTTTTTTAAATCCAATTTTATTTCAAGTTAACTGTTTATTATAAGCCTAATAATTTAAGAATCTCATCCTTTTCTCTAAATCCTGCAGATGAAGTAACCACATTTCCGTTTTTAATTACTACAAGTGTAGGTATGCTCATAACTCTGAATTTCTTTGCCAAGTCACGTTGTTCGTCTACGTTCACCTTGCATATCTTCGCCTCTGTAACCTCATCTGCCAATTCCTCTATTACTGGCAAAAGTCTCTGGCAAGGTCCACACCAAGATGCCCAAAAGTCTATCAATACTGGTTTATCAGAGTTCATTACCTCTGATTCAAAATTTTCGTTTGTGATGTGTAGTGCTGACATAATATCCTCTCCTTAATATATAATATATTTTATTTTTATTGTTTGTCTTGTTTCATTTGTTTATACTCTTATTATACACTATTATTATTATTAATCAGTGACTTAATCACAGAACAGTATACAACTTTACTTTCCTGAACCAAAGAATTCAAAATTTATATTCTCTTCTTTCACGGCCATGGCCTTTAAAGCGTTTTCGATATTACTCATAAATGGTGGTGGACCGCAGAAATAAAAGTCACCATCCCAAGGTAAATTGTCTTTTATCCACTGTTCTGTTAGATAACCTTCAAAATCATAGTCTTCATGCACAATATCCTCTGGTAAAGGTTTGCTATAAAACACTATGGATTTAAGGTTTCCATAATATTTTTGAAGATTTTTTATGTCATCCCCAAAGGTTTGGACAGAGCTATTCTGCACTGCCTGAACAAAAATTATCTCCCTCTTTGAATTCACTGCTTCATATAACATGGATAGTAGTGGTGTTATTCCTATACCACCTGAAAGTAAAACAAGAGGTTTATTGCTGTTTTCATTTAAGACAAACTTTCCCGTAGGTGGCAAAGCCTTTATCACGTCTCCCACCTTAAATTCATCGGTGAGATAAGTGCTTATAAGCCCTCCCTCCACTTTTTTTACACTGATTCTGTAAATCTCCTCATTAGGTTTCATAGACAAACTGTACGTTCTCATAGCACTTTTGTACTTTTCATCCTTAGAATTAACATCGATTGGCAGAAATTGACCTGGTTTGTGAAGCTGAAGCTTACCGCCATCAACAGCCTTGAAATAAAACGATGTTACTTCTTTGTTTTCACGTATTTTATCCGTTAAAACTAATTCTTTAAATCCTTGCCACATCATGCACACCATCCTTTATATAATTTCACAAAAAAATCATTGTATACAAGCATACTTCAATAACAAATTTTGCTTTATCCCCATAAGATAATGATACCATAAAAAAAGACTATCTTAAAATTATTTTAAGATAGTCTCAAGGAATTTAACATTCTAGTTTAAAACATTGCTTCCTTTTAGCTCTATGGTATCTACTTTTTTATCATATACTTCTTTTTTCTCGTATACTTCTTTTTCATCTGAAGTATTTGCAACTACTACTGTTCCGTTCTTTCTTCTAATAGCTGCAAAGATTTTAGCACCAATGTATCCGGATACAGTTCCACCTAGTGCTGCAAAAGCTATTGCAAGGATTACGTTCATAGGCTTATTGAAAGCAAAAGGTGCTAAAAGACCTGGTATTGGAGACGCCGTTCCTGGGGCATTGTTTATTATACCAAAGTAGGCAGCTGCTAAACCAGATAGTCCTCCGCCAAAGAAGTTTGAGCAATAAATAGGCACGGGGTTTTTAGTTATTATATGTGCCTGGGTCAAAGGTTCCAACATTACCGCTATTACGTTGCTATTGTTTCCAAGTTTCAATTTTTTGAATATGATTCCATTAGTGAAAGAACCACCTACACAAGCTATGGCCGCTATACCCATTGCCAAGCCCCTCAAACCCAACATTGCTGTTATGGCCATGGAACTTAGCGGTGAAGTACATATCATCTTCATTATTCCTCCTAAAAGGAATCCCATAACAATGGGCGATTGATCTGCCGCTACAGATATCATGTTTCCTATACTTACAAGAGTCATATCTACCACTGGATTTATTAATATGGCAAGCCCTCTAGCCAGTGGTGCTATAAGTATAGCCCCTACAACTACGTCCAGTCCTTCTGGCAACTTTTTCTCCATAATTGGCGCTATAAGTCCAACTATGTAGCCCGCAAAGAATCCAGGCAAAATTCCAAAACCGCCTAAGGCCACACCTGCAACTACAGCGTACACTGGTGTTACACCCATGGCTATAGGTACAAGTATTGCTGCCGCCACGCCTCCCATACTGCCTGAAACTGTTCCTACTTGTGCCAAAAATTGAACTCCAATAAAATCTCCGCTTATATATCTGTGTATTGCCTCTACAAGAAACGTAGCCACCGCTGCATTGGCAAGTCCAGACATAGCTTTACTTCCCTTTGGTGCTTTGAAGCTGAACACTGAAAACATGCCCAGAGTCAATAGTAATAATCCTATACCTTTTACCACATCGAACAACTTGAACACTCCTTTACCTGTTTTATAGTGTAGAAAGTTTTAAGTACATCTTTTTTTCTTTCAAAGAGTATAAAACACAGGTTACCCAAAGTTTCAATTTGTTTCAATTTGTTTTTAAAATGTTTCAACTTGTTTCTCACAAGGTAAAATTATCTACAATACATAAGAATGCCTTCTAAAAACTTCTTTACATTGACCTTGCCACCCATTACTCTGCGACCTCTTATGTAGTCCATTTCCTTCTTTACCTCTTCAAAACTATATAGGCTAGTAGAAAATTCAGTGAAAATATCATTCATGTAATCCTCTATGCCTAGATTTGCAAGGTTTTTCAACCCCACAGCGCTAGTTCTCCTTATTCTCTGCTCTAGAGATTTATAATTTTCATTAAAGATAGACAACAGTTCCTTTAAAGTATAATTGTTTATGTTTATATTATTTTCTGTTATGTAGCCTATTATGTTGCGTATATCTGTACATCCTGCCTCTCCAAGTAACCCTAACTTCTTCATTACCTCATCTGCCTTTACATAATCTTCATTATTATTAGCTAATTTCCACTTATTTTCTGAGCTTGGATTTTTATATACATTATCTGCCTTTAACTCATCCATACCAAAGACGCTGCCTATGGTAGTCAATTTTTTTCTCAAGTTTATACTTTCCATCACCTTAGATATAACCTTTTCAACTTCCACGGCATTTACAGGTTTATTTATGTAAAACTCTACACCATTTTCATACGCCTTCGCCACAATATCCTTAGAGTTTACTTGGGAGATCATTATGAAGGATGTGTCCACTCCGTTATCTCTGCAATTTCTAACTAGGGAAATACCGTCTACCCCAGACATTAAAAGGTCCACTAAAACTATATCTGGGTTGTGTGACACTATATAATCTTGAGCTTCCCGCGGGTCAGTAAAGACACCCTGTACAACACCACAACCCCTATCTTCTATAATTTTCTTAAGTATGAAACATACATTAAGATCATCTTCTACAATAATAATATTCAACAGACTTCACTTCCTTTTCTAATTTGCCTTTTCTAATTTGCCTATTCTGTAAGATTACTTAATGGTATATAAATTGTGAATATGGTAAACTCATTTATCCTAGACTCTACCTTCATATGTCCGCCTAGCTTATTTTCAACTATTTCTTTTACGATGCTTAAACCTAGCCCTCTGTTTACGCTGCCCGTATCGTAATTTATTTTAGTAGAAAAGCCCGGTGAAAATATATATTTCATGTTTTCAGTGCTTATACCATCACCATTATCCTTAATGGTGAGTTTACAACAACTTCCCTCTTGTTCTTCACATATATAAATATATCCCTGCTCCCTAGAGGCATCCATGGCATTCATTATAAGGTTTCTCAATATGGACATTATATAGTAGTGCCTTTTTGTATTGAAATTTACTGTGGTTCTAAATTTTAAATTAACATTTTTTTCAGTGTTGGTCATGTATTTTTTCATGGAACTATTTAGGATATCAAAAATATCCTCCATGCTCATACCATTCTCCTCTTGCCTATCCTCTAGTGTCTCTTCAAGTCCTCTAAGGACCAACATATTCTGTTTTTTTATCTCATGAATGTCCTTTGCTATGGATAGAACTTCACCCTTTATCACATCATCATCGCTGATGTTGTTGTAAAGATCGTAAGCGTTTCCCATGACTTGTTCAATATCCGCCATACTTTTTTCCATCCAATACAATTCAGTTTTTAATCTAGAGGTGGTATCTAAAAGTTTTTTATACCTGACCTCATGCTCCCTTCTAGAGATAAGTAAAGAATACCTATCCATAATGTTTATTATGGCCCAAATCAGCAAGGATCTAAGTAGGGCAAACACTGCGATTCCCAAAATTCCTTGTAAATTAATACTGCTGTTATTGATGAAACTCCTTATTAACATCTCGCTAAGATTTGCCGTAAAATCGCATATAAGACAGAGGTACAACAACACATTCTTTTTTCTCCTGTGATTTAGTTTTGCTGTTAAAAAACCAAATGCACAAAAATAAACTACATAAAAGAATATTTCTGGGAAAAATGTATAAACTCCATTGTATAAATTTTTCATATTAAAACCATTAAAAGATGTATACGTCATTATTCTCATAGAATATACGCATAAAGATGATAGCAACCCTGTGTAAATAAAATTAATATGACTCATCATATAATAATACACAGGCAACATTACAATTCCCATAGAAATTCTTAGATTGAACATGTTTGTTTGAAGATATACCTGCGACAAAAGCGCTATATTTATGGCAATGAACCACGAACTTTTTTTCCATTCTGTGACTTTCAATTTAAAGCTTATAGTTACCCCACCCTTTCGAAATTTGTCTATTTCCATCATAATACAGCAGTCCTTTCATTTCAACCTAGAAATAAACATAACGAATAAAAACCTGCCATCTAATCATAAATTGATAGACAGCAGGTACTTTACATTTCAAGTTTATACCCCATTTTATATACAGTTATTATATAATCCTCAAGATGCAGTTTTTTTCTAAGTTTTCTTATGTGAACATCCACAGTCCTAGAATCACTAGAACACTCATCACCCCAAACCAGCTCGTGAATCTTTTCCCTAGACATATTCACATTGGGGTTAATTACAAGAACCTCCAAAAGATCAAACTCTTTTCTTGTCAGCTCTACCTCGGTTCCATCAATCTGAACTAGCTGCTTTTTTAAATCTACATTTACATTCTTACCAATTTGAAAATTTCTTTGTGAAGACTTTCTTTTTCCAAAAGTTACTTGCACACGTGCCATCAGATTTTCTATCTCGAAGTTCCTATCATTATCAATTGTATGGCCAAGGGTAACTTTGTTTGCACCATTTTCTTGTTCTTTATCTGGACTCTTCACAAACACAACAGGTACATTAGAAAAAGTTCCATTGTTCATATCTGAAATAAGATTATTGTAGGATAGTTTCACATCCATAATAATAAGTTCTATATCAGCATTAAGAGCAACTTCTAATAACCTGTTTACATTAGTTACCTTTATATATTCGTAGCCTAGCTCCCTCAATCCTAAAGCAATTTCATTGATAAATTGTATATCTTCTTCTATAATTAATACTTTCCCCAAACCGCCAATCGACCTCCTTTCTTTAAGTGTTAACCTCTATCCCATTTTCCATTACATATTCATGAATGACTTTTGAAAATTCAGCTCCATATCTTTCATACTTAACTTGTCCCACTCCACTAATATCCAAAAGTTGCTCCTTGGTCTCCGGGTACCTTATGCTCATTTCCTTTAAAGTACTATCCGCAAACACAATGTAAGGCGGCACTTTATCCCTTTTAGCGATTTCCAGTCTAAGCTCAGTAAGCCTAGTATACAATTCGTTGTGAGTAAATACCTTTTGTACCCTGTGTTCTTCTTTGAACTCTACCTTAAACTGTCCCTTTAGGATTTTTGCAGAAGTATTGTTAAGCTTTAAAACTGGAAATTCGCCTTCTACCACATCTACATACCTATGGGCCGCCAAAGTATTTATAAAATCCTTTAATTGCTCTTTTTGCATATTTTTCATTATACCATATGTAGACAATTTATCAAATCCACCAGCTATAACCTTTTTATTTTTAGATCCTTTAAGCACATCTATTAATATGGTACTTCCATAAGGTCTCCCCAATCTAAAAATACAAGATAATACTTTCTGGGCATCTACGGTTCTGTCCACTATTTCACCTTGGCCATTGCAGTTGCTGCAATTATCACATTTACCCTCATGCTCCTCTCCAAAATAATTTAAGATGTATTTTCTAAGGCAATTATTAGTATATACATAGTCTACCATATCCTGAAGCATCTTGTACTGATTATTTTTTCTCTCTGAATTTTCAACACTGACCTCTATTAGATATCTCTGAATATGCACATCTTCTTGTGCAAATAGCAGTATACATTGACTCTTTTCTCCATCTCTCCCTGCCCTACCTATCTCTTGATAATAAGCTTCAATATTTTTAGGCATATTATAATGAATGACGTACCTTATATTTGATTTATCTATCCCCATGCCAAAAGCATTGGTGGCCACCATAATATTTACTCTATCGTAAACAAAATCCTCTTGGCTATCCTTTCTTTCCTCATCATTCATTCCCCCATGATACCTGGCAACAGACATCCCCCTGTCCTTTAACAATTGGTATGTCTTATCCACTTCTTTTCTGGTAGCGCAATATATTATGCCACAAGTATCGCTATTTTCCTGCATATACTTTGTAATATACTGGTTCTTGTTGCCACCCTTTACAACCTGTAACTCCAAATTTTCTCTATCGAACCCAGCGATGAATATCTTTGGATTGTGCAAATTCAAAAGATCCACTATATCCTGGCGCACTTCCTTAGTGGCAGTAGCTGTAAAAGCTGTTACCACGGGCCTGTTTCCTAAAGACTCAATAAACTTTACAATATTCCTATAGCTTGGCCTAAAATCATGTCCCCATTGAGACACACAATGAGCCTCATCCACAGAAACCATAGATACCTTCATAGTGCTCATAATAGCACAGAAATCATAAGAATTAAGTCTTTCCGGGGCTACATAAAGAATTTTTATCTTATCATTTCTCATGTTATCTATCACCATAGAAACTTCTGCATCACACAGCGTACTATTTATATAGGCAGAAGGTATCCCAAGTTCTCTTAAATTGTCCACCTGGTCCTTCATAAGGGATATAAGAGGTGATATGACCACGGTTATGCCATCCATCATCAAAGCAGGTATCTGATAGCAAATGGATTTGCCTCCCCCAGTTGGCATAATAGCAAGCACATCTTTTCCCTTTAGAATATCCTTTATTATTTCTTCCTGTGCCGCTCTAAAAGAGTGGTATCCAAAATACTGTTTCAATAAATCTATGGGTTCTATCATTATTTAACTACCTAATCCTTTCACAAAATTAATTACCTTTTACTTTCTGCCAGTGCCTTCTTTGCCAGTCTATCCGCCTCTTCATTGTATTCCACCCCTGAGTGAGCTAATACCTTTGTGAAGTTGATTTTCAAAAACTCCCTATGTTCTTGTATAAACTTAGCATAAGATCTTGTTCCATCCTTGTTGGTTTTCCAAGAACCATCCGCCCACCTTGCAATACCTTCGTAGTCATGATATATCATGATAGCTTTGCAATTGTTTTCCTTTGCCCACTGGATAGCTCTCATAGTGCCGAGCAACTCCCCCGCCACATTTCTCATGGAAATATACTCCTCGTTATCACCTACACCTGAAAGACGAATAATTTCACTGCCTTCAAGAATAACACATCCGTAAGAATAATTGCCGTATTCATTGGAGTAACTGCCGTCTACATAGGCTTCCACACAACCTTCTTGCATTTCCCTACAAGACTTAGAAGTTTCCTTTAAGTCATTAGATTCATAAGTGTCATTATCCTCACTAGATGAACCCATAATAAAATCCTCTGCCTCTCCATAAGTTGTAAAACTTTTATATATAGCACCGCTGTACCCGCTAACCTGTGATTTACATTCATCCCAAGTGTTAAATACTCCTGTCTTTCTTCCACATTTAACCGCATAATATTTCTTCTGAGCCATGCACAAATCACTCCTTTTTACCTATAATTATTTTTTAGGCAGATACACCCTTATCCTTGTACCAATGCCTTTCCTGCTTATTACGGAAAAATAGCCTCTGTGGTTATCTACAATCCACTTAGCAATAGATAACCCAAGGCCCGTACCCCCAGTTTTCCTAGCTCTTGCCGTGTCTGCTCTGAAAAATCTGTCAAATATGTGGCAAACATCCCCGCTGTCCATGCCTATACCGTTGTCCTGCACTGAAATATACGGCTCACCTTTTTCAGTTTTACCTGTTCTAAGTACAATGCTCTCCCCTTGGTCTGTATATTTTGCGGCATTCTCTATGAGTATGCGAACAGTCTGTTTTAATAGTGGCTCATCTGCATACATCTCAATTATACCCTCTGGATAATACTCATATACATGTTTCACGTCTATCATTTTAGACTCCTCAAAGACCTCATTCATCATATCACTAAGCATAAATTCAGTGTACTTCAACTGGGTTTTGCCATTTATGCCACGGGCTAAAAACAAAAGTTGTTCCACAAGATTTTTCATATTTTCGGACTCACTTTTTATTGCCAATATGGACTCGTTTAATACGCTCTCATCCTCTTTTCCCCACCTATCCAGCATATTAGCATACCCCTGAATTACAGCAATAGGGGTTCTAAGTTCGTGGGAAGCATCAGATACAAACCTAGCTTGCTGCCTGTAAGACTCACGCATCCTCTCTAGAAGATTATTTATAGCCTCTTCAAGGCCCTTAAGTTCACTATTGCCTGTGTGTATTTTTTCCCCTGAAGTCATGGGGCTAACTTTTGCTATGGCCTCTTCTAAATCCTGAACCATATTTTCATCAAAGTTTAGATTGCTTAATCTGTTAGCCATTTCCGATATCTGATTTAATGGTTTCAAAATACGTCTTATCTTTACTCTTCCAAAAATAATCTCATTCAATATCATAAAAATCTGCACTATAAATGCCACTCCAGCTGTAATTCCCATGGTTACCATAAATCCTCCAACCTGTGCCACCATGGTTTTACCACTGGATGAAATCACAGTATATGTGGCTTCATTAAATGCTACAATATTGAAGTTCCTTGATGCATCCTTTGCAATGTTGCCAAAATAACTTAATTCAGTTTGTATACCCCATACTATTACAGCAACACAGATAACTATTACATCCATAAATAAAAATCGCAAAAAGGTCTTCATAACAAAATTGAAATTAAGTTCTCTTACAATAGATTTAACTTTTTTATCAGATTTTATTTTACTCATCTTTTATGACATACCCCACTCCACGCACCGTGGTTATAAGCTTTATCCCAAAAGCATCATCAATTTTACTTCTTAAATATCGAATATACACGTCTATCACATTGGTTTCACCCAAATAATCATAACCGCAAACCTTTTCCATCAAAGTCTCCCTAGTCATAACTATATTTTTATTTTCTAATAGAACCTGAAGAAGACAAAATTCACGATTTGTAAGTTCTACCTCTATTTCTCCATAGGTCACTCTATGCCTAGCTTTGTCAAGGCATAATTCACCGCAATGCAAAACTTCTGACAATAGTTGATTATCCATAACTATTCTCTTCTTTAAAGCCGTTCTTATCCTGGCCAATAATTCCTCAATGGCAAAAGGCTTTGTAATATAGTCATCAGCCCCACCATCCAGGCCCGCTACTTTATCCATAATAGCATCTCTGGCTGTCAGCATTATAACCGGCACATCAGAGGTCTTTCGAAGCCGTCGAAGCACTTCCAAACCATTGAGTTCAGGAAGCATTATATCCAGTAATACAAGTTCTGCTTTGCCCTGCTCTGATATTTCAAGGCCCTCTCTACCATTGTTAGCCTTTATAACCTGGTATCCCTCATGTTTCAACTCCAATTCTACAAATCTTGCAATCTTCTCCTCATCCTCTACCAATAAAATTGTACTCATGCCTATGCCCCTTCTACCTTTTTATTTATACTTTCCGTTTTTCTTCATCTTTGCTCTTATATTATTTCTTACTTTTTCAGCCTTACAGTGTGCCCTGTTAAATAGGCTATTTATATCATCACCATTACCACCAAGTGCCTCACCATCTATGGAAAATTCCACATTACATAAAAGAGCCACTATGACTAAAGGTATTACAATACGATAGCAAAAGATTAGTAGCAAAGCAACTACAGTAATGGGCAACCGAAGAACACTTCCTTCCCGCCTCTTTATCTCTATAAATACACCATTGCATTTTTCTATAAACTTACATGCCTTCTCAAAGGCACTCCTTGTCTTTTCGTGCCTTTCATCATATTTTTTCCTATCCTTGTTTTCATAATACTGCCATGATTTTTCCTCACAGCAAGCTACAATTTCACTAAAACTCTTATTTCTGTCATTGGTGAAATATATCTTCATATCAGGTGATTTAACCTTGCCAACGTCCTCTAATTGTAACATGGCATCTATAATATCCCAATCATTAGATTCTAAAGCCATCTTTGCATCCTCAAAAGTCACAGCAGCATTTTCAGTAAGTTTCCTTATAAGCTTGTCATGGTCCATAATCATTGCTCCCATTCCTCACATTTAATATGGTGAAACCAATCTTAATATGTCAATTCCCCCTGTTATTATTATATCATTGTTAAAACTTATTTAGTATATATTAAATAAGGGGAACTCAGAATAATGAGTCCCCCTATCAGTATTGCCAATCCAGTGTTTATTGTCTATAGCCCTCTTTAAAATCATTTTTCATGTTTCTTGCAGAATCAGCTGCCTTTCCAAAAACATCATTGATATCATCACTTTTTATATTTGGGCCAACTAAAGAAAATTTATGATCCGTAAACAACCCTACCACCGTTAAAACTGCTACGGGTACAAAGGCTACCACGGTAAGGAAAGCACAAAGTGTAAGTGATAATTTTATGGTCCTTCTTCCATCCTTTGTTACCATAAGATAATTGACACATCCCTTTTTAATGGTTCTGGAAATAAATTTGCATATCCTGCCTAATAGCTCACCTATACCATAGCTTTTCTCATATCCATTTTCATTGTACTGCTCTAAATTTTTGTCTTTTTCCATATACATCATCTCCATATTTTTATTATGATTACATAATAAACAACAAAGATTAATGTAAAATATATTAAACATTAAAAATAGATTAAAAAACTTAATTTTCTTATTTTATCCTGTTTTATTGCTAAATTTTAGTCCGATATGTATTTTTACTATGATATACTAATTATATAATCAAAGATATTATGTTTAGGTGGTGGATGTATGACAAAAAATGATATTATAGATGCACTGGGGGAAATAGGTATAATCGACTGCATCAAATCTCTTTTAGTTGAAGAAGATTTGCACAAAGCAATGACTACTGTTTTAGAATACGTACTTCACTACTATAAAGCTGACAGAGCCTACGTTTTTGAATTCGACTGGGAGAAAAATCTCTCTCACAATACCTATGAAAAATGCATAGATAAAGTAACGCCTCAAAAAGATAATCTTCAATCCATTCCCACTTTCATTATGAATAGATGGATAGAAGAATTCAACAAAAACAATTGTGTAATAATAAAAAATATGGAAGACATGAAGATTGATTATCCTGAAGAATACGAAAGTTTATCCTGTCAGGATATCCATAGCTTGATGGCTGTCCCTTTTAGAATAAATCAAGAGATTGTAGGATTTCTTGGGGTGGACAACCCTGATGACTTATCTAAGGGAAGTGAATTCCTTTGTTCTCTTTCTTACTTTATTATAAACGAAATTTCAAAACGGAGAATGAACGACAAGTTAAAATATCTTAGCTATCATGATTCTCTTACAAATTTGAACAATAGAAATAAGTACATGGACTATACATCTAAAATCAATCCAGAAGCGCTTTCCTCTTTAGGTGTGATTTTTGCAGATATCAATGGCTTAAAGCAGATTAATGATACATATGGCCACAGCTATGGTGATGCTGTAATTATATCCATATCCCAGGCAATTAAAAACACCTTTAAAGACCATTATGTTTTTAGACTCAGTGGAGATGAATTTGTGGTGTTCTGTGAGAACATCTCTAGACAAAACTTTTTAAAAAGCATTGATAGCTTTAAAGCATCACTGCTATCTAAAAGCAACAACGGTGTTTCCATAGGTTACACTTGGTGTGATTCAGAAATCAATCTTAGAAAAATGGTATATGACGCAGATGAACTGATGTACATTAACAAACAAGAATTTTATAAAAAAAATCTGACAAACAAAAAAACTCATGTTCCTTTATTGCTGAAGGATTTATTGGACTCCCTAAATCACAAAAAATTCACTGTGTTTCTTCAACCTAAATTTGATTTATCAACAGATAAAGTATACGGGGCTGAAGCCTTGGTTAGGCGCATAAATTCAGAAATGAGCATAGTTCCACCAGACAAGTTTATACCTCTTCTTGAGAAAGAAAAGACTATCCAATATTTAGATTTCTTTGTATTTGAAGAATGTTGTAGACTTCTAAACAACTGGATTTCCCGAGGAAAAACACCCATGAAAATATCTCTAAACTTTTCTAGGATTACACTGATGGAAGAAAGCTTTATTCACCACGTCATGGAAATATGTAAAAAATACAAAGTTTCTCCACGCATGATTGAAATTGAAATAACCGAAAGTGTGGGGGAAATTGAGCGCAATTACATAGCTTCCATAGGAGCTGAACTAAAAAAGTTAGGTTTTATACTTTCTTTAGATGATTTCGGTTGTATGTATTCTAGCCTGGATATGATTACCCTCCTAGATTTTGATGTAATTAAAATAGACAAAAGCTTAGTTCTTAATATAGAAAAAAATAAAAAAAGCGAGATCATAATTAAGAATATAATTAATATTTGCCATGATATGAATATTAAATGTCTAGTAGAAGGCATAGAAAATCTTCAGCAGTTAAACTTCATGAAAGAACTAAATTGTGATTATATACAAGGCTACGTGATCAGCAAGCCCATTTCCATAGATTGCTTTGAAACAGCCTACATGATATAGGAAAATAAAGTACCCCATGAACTTTCACAGGGTACTTTAAATTATATAATATTTTATTTTTTGAAATTAATAGTTACTTTAAATAAATCACCATCAATTTGTATTTCGAAGTGTCCCCCTTGCAATTCCACAAAACTTTTTGCAATGGCAAGTCCAAGACCTGTTCCATCAGTATTCCTAGACTTATCTCCTCTTTGAAATCGTTCTAATATCTCCTGTGCATCAAAATTCATTTCTTCTGCAGATATGTTCTTCATTTCAATTTGTACTATATCATCTAGATCTACTACATCTATATAAACTCTAGAACCATGCAATGCATATTTGCAAATATTGCTTACTAGATTGTCAAATACTCTAAATGTGCGTTGACCATCGAGAGACAAGATAAGCTTTTCTTCTGGAAATTTCATTTTAATGTTCAAATCCGCTTCCTTAATCTTATCCTCTAATTCCACCAATGTTTCCTTTATTAAGGATACAATGTCTATATTATCTACATTTAAAGTCATGTTTCCACTACTAGCCTTAGTTACCTCGAATAAATCCTCAATGAGGTACTTTAGCCTTTGAGACTTCTTATCAACGGTATCCAAATATTCCTTTCTCTCTTCCTCGGATATGTTGTTGCCTTTCAATAAATCCACATAAGTAATGATAGAAGTCAATGGTGTTTTAAGATCATGAGATACATTGGAGATTAGTTCAGTCTTCATTCTTTGACTTTTTACTTCCTCATCCACCGCCTTTTTAAAGCCCTTTTGCACATTCTTTAGTTCATCCCGCATAGAATTGAAAGGCCCTATATCATCCTCCAGTTCAATGTCCAGTTGTCCATCTCCCATACTGTCTGTTGCTTCCAACAATGTGTTATAGTTTTTTCTTATCTCTTTAATCTTTTTTTCCATGATGTAATACAAAAATCCAGTATATATAATGGCTATAAATATGCCAAAAAACCATATGCTACTTATAAAAATCATAATTATAAGATTTATACCGAGAATAGTTAGCAATTTCTTTGTATTTTTATCCTTAAGATCCACATTGCTAAGTGTATGCCCAACTTTTCTTATACCTCTTCCCACAGCTGAAAACACAATGAATAAAAGACAATGTTCCTTAAAGTATTTTTTAATTCCAACCTGGAATATATATTTTACAAGAACTACAAATAAAAATGTAAACAGAAGAAGTGTAAAAGCAAATCCTATACTTATTATTCCTTCACTAATCCTTGCCATATTTGCATTCAAAAAGATTTCATTTAATACACTGAAAAGACTGCCATCTATTTTTTTACACATCACCAGCACAAATAAAGCATAAGCAGCCATAAGCAAGCCCAACATCACCATCAATATTTCTATGGGTACTCTCCTCATTAACTTAAATATCTTTAGCCTTTCTGAATACCTATAAGGAATAACTATGGCACATAATAGTACAAAAACTAATGCCGGTATTAAGTATTTCATGGACTCATTTGCATATAAAGACCCATTTAATTGATCCGTATAATGAGTAATACTGTCTTTATACTTTAGATCCTTCAACACCCCGTATACAACAGATGTATTATTTACAGGAAAAACATAGGACCCGTATCCCATAAAAATTATATTTAAATCATTAACACGCATCATATCCATTACTATTTCAGGTTTAGCACCATGTATGGAACCAAATGATACTGCCCCATTCTCATCATAGTTGAGCGCAATATAAAATTGGTACTCACTATTCAGCTGTTGGATTATGTTATTATCTTGTTTCTCTTTTAAAAGCTCTCCAAGTTTTTCATTGCCACGCTTTTGTATAGAAGTTCCCTCATTATCTTTAGCATAATAATCTAGATTCATAATACTAGTACTTAGAAAATTATCATTTCCATAAATATTTATGTCCACAATACCCGACGCATGTTTTATATAATCCGCATCATACTGACTTTGTAATGCTGTCTTATCCAAAAATACCTCTGAGGGGGTTTTTTGATTTCCACCATCTCCATTATGCATATTGTAATATATAGAATAGGTGGCTGTTTTCATATAATCCACAATTTTAGGTTCCTCAAATATATTGGTTACATGCCTTTTAGCCACATCTTCTTTTATAAATTTTCCGCTGTATACTACACCTATAGAAACTGAAAAAATCAATAACATAATTAAAAAATTACTTATTACTCTACTTATTTTGTCTTTCGATTTTATATCCAACACCCCACACCACCTTTAAATATCTCGGTTTCTTTACATCAATCTCTATTTTTTCTCGTATATTTCTCACATGAACCATGACGGTATCGGTATTCACAGCCCTTTCGTTCCATACTCTCTCGTATATCTCATCCGCTGAGAAAACTCTTCCAATATTACTCATGAGAAGCTGCAAAATTTTAAATTCAATAGGTGTAATCTTTACGGACTCGCCGTCTACAAACACCTCTTTCGTTGATAAGTTTATCTCTAATCCACCAGCATCAATAACATTATTATTTTCTTCTTTTAGAATATCATCTTTTATATTCATGTATTTCGTATATCTTCTAAGTTGAGAATTTACTCTAGCAAGAAGTTCCAAAGGTTGAAATGGTTTAGTCACATAATCATCCGCACCTATGTTTAAACCCATTATTTTATCTATATCCTCAGACTTAGCTGAAAGAATAATCACTGGAAACGTGAACTCTTCCCTAAGTTTCATGGTAAAAGCTAAACCATCCATTCTGGGCATCATAACATCCACAATAGCCAAATGAACTTCTTGCTTCTCAAGTATCTCCAGACCTTCTATACCATTGCCAGCTTTAAAAACATTGTAACCTTGGTTTCCTAGGTATATACCGATAGCGTCCCTTATATCCTTTTCATCTTCCACCACTAAAATATTATAAGCATTCATCCTAAAAACCCCTTCTTAAATAATCTTACTAATATTTTAACACATATACCCCCCCTTAGAATCTTCAACTTTACTCACCTCTCTATCCTACCCAATTCATACTTATATGCTATCATTCAATACTAAAAATAAAGCGGTATAAATTCTAAAGAAAATCTAAAGAATTTATACCGCGTGTTCCTTTCTTTATTTCCTATTGGTTTTCCCACTAAAAATTTTTAGGATCTAATGGCCATTTTCCATATTTCCTAGCTGAAGCCATGAACTGATCTATGTTTTCCAAAGGTGCTTGTGCTATATCGCACCCAGATGCCAGAATGTATCCTTTAGGACTATTATAGGCTTTTTTGAAACAGTCCTTAACAGCATTGTCCACATCTTGTGTACTACCAAGCATGAGTGTTTGTACTGGATCTACATTTCCAAGTATGCAAATCTTGTCGCCTATGGTTTGTTTGGTAAACTCCAAATCTACCTTGTTATCAACACTTATCATATCACAACCTGATTCTAACATATCTGTTAGCATATCTTTTGTATTTCCGCAAATGTGATAACACACCATGCCGCCTACATCATGAACAGCTTGCATAATCCTTCTGCCATAAGGCAATGCGAATTCTCTATATTGCTTTGGTCGTAAAAGTGTTCCAGAAGCTATTGGATCACAAACCACAACCACTACACCTATCTTAGCAAACTCAGCACATATCATCTTTAAAGCTTCCGTGCAAAATTCAATTAGCTCATGAACTTTATCAGGTTGCTTCCTTATAGATTTCAAAAACTCTTCTGTTCTATAAACACTTGCTGCCGCCGTAAATGGTCCTGAAATCAAAACACCTACAGGCACTTCATCGTGAGTTTTTTCTCTAGCAATTTGACATGCATCATAATTCAATTTAAACCATGGATCATTTTTTAACTCTAATTTACGCATGTCAAGCTTGTTTATATCATCCAAATCTTTCAATGCATACTCCATTAAGGCTGGGACCGCATCCTCAGGATTATTAGTTTTACTGCCTAGTGCAGTTCCGATTCCATGCAACCCATACTCAATAATCATAAGATCGTGCCCGAATCTTTCATAGCAAGCCACCTGTGCCATAGCCTGATTGTATGCTGTGCTTCTCTTTTCTCTATGAGTCATTCCTGCAGCTTTACCAGCCATAGATACCGTAAACGGCATTGCTAGCGCCCTGTCTATTGATTGACCACTTAGGAAACCCTTCATTCGCTGATTCGGCGTCATTTCATCATCCTTGTGCATTATTACTCCCCCTACTCAGGATATTATCCCTGATTGATTAATGTAATTCTATTTCATTCTAATTTTAACCTTTATATATTCTTCATTCTAATAGATTATTTAGATAGAAATTACATTACCTATAGGTTTTTATAATTCCTTATTATCCTGTTCCAAGGACTTAGGTAAAACTAAGTTTAATATTACTGCCATTAGAAATACCACTGCCACACAATTTTCGGCAAATACATTCTGTATCATAGTAGGGAATATTCTAAATATCTCTGGCACTTGCGTAAATCCTATACCCACACTAAGAGATAAGGCTGATATTAATAAATTTCTCTGATTAAAGCCACATTTTGCCATCATCTCTAGTCCGCTTATAACAATGGATCCGAACATAATAAGAGTACAGCCCCCAAGCACTGCCTCTGGTAAAGTCGTAAGAATAGCCCCGAATATTGGAAATAAACCAGCCAATACCATAATTACAGCACCCATTAAAATAGAAAACCTATTTATTACTTTGGTCATAGCCACAAGACCTACATTCTGACTGAAAGATGTTATAGGCAAACAACCAAATAAGCCAGACAATGAGCTTACAAATCCATCACAAGCAATAGAACCTGAGATTTCCTTATCCGATACTTCTCTTCCAAGACCAGACATAGCAAGGGCTGATGTATCTCCTATGGTTTCTGTTGCTGACACAAGAAATATTAAAACCACAGATACAATAGCATTGATATTGAATTTAGGTACGAAAGGCATAAGCTCTGGTAAAGCAATTATCTTTGAATTCTCAAGGGCCGAAAAATCTACCATGCCCATGAACATTGCCACTATGTATCCAACAACTAATCCAAATAATACAGCTAATTGTTTTCTATATGACTTCGCAAAAATAGTAAATAAAAGGCAGCTTGTCAATGTAATTCCGCCCAAAATAAGATTAGAAGCAGATCCGAACTCTGGGTTTCCAAACCCACCACCAAAGGAGTTTGTCCCAACGCTTAAAAGTGAGAATCCTATGGCAACTACCACGCTTGCCGCCACAATAGGACTTATTATTTTTCTCCAATACTTAGCAAAAATTCCCAGTATTCCTTCAATAATACCACCAACAATTACAGCGCCCACAGCGGTTTCGTATCCATATTGAGCGGCGATAAAGCAAAGTATAGATACAAAGGTAAAACTAATTCCCATTACAATAGGCAATCCTGATCCCACTTTCCATACAGGATATAGCTGAATCATGGTTCCTATACCGGCAATAATCATGGCACATTGTATAAGCGCTGCAGTTTGTGAGGCGCTTAGTTTCGCAGCACCTGCCACAATTATTATAGGTGTTATATTTGCCACAAACATAGCTAAAACGTGCTGCAATCCAAAAGGTACCGCCTGCTTTAAAGGCACTCTTCCATCCAACTCATATACGCTACCCATGACATGATTTGAATTTTTTACTTTAGTTTTTTTCATGAAATTATCTCCTTAACATATATTAGTTCAAAAATAAAGTGATGTATCCCATTATATCACGTACATTAATATTATTCTATATATGTTTGTTCGCCTATATTGTTAAATATTTACCATGCTTAAAGCTATCAACGTCACCACCATAGCAATTATCTCCTTCTTTTTTAACTTTTCTCCAAAGATAACAAAGCTAGTAGCCATGATTATCACAATTGATCCTGCACTATAAATTGGATAAACCACAGTAGCTGGCAACTTGTTTAACGCTTCTATTAAGAAGAGAGTGGAAAGCATATTGGGAACTCCAACAGCTACACCGCATAGCGCCGATTTTATATTCATAGCCTTGTTTTTGTCATTTACCGTGAGGCCAATGCTTATAATAAGAGCTGTGGCAAATAGAACAAGCATAAAATGACTCTTCATCTCTGCCATAGCATATTTTTGAAAGAGTTTATTGCTGAATTCCCCAAAGCCCACCACTAAAAACATTATAAGCAATGTAGGCTTTATGGATGATTTCTCCCCAGAATCAAAATTAAAATTTACCATTATAATGGCACTCAAAGACAATAGAATGCCACATAATTGTAGGGCACTGGGGAACTCTCTCCAAACTATCATAGAAAACACCATAGGTACAATTATACCCATTTTATTAAACATACCAGACAGACTAGCTCCACTACTTTTTATAGAGCTCTGATATAATAGAAATCCAAGCAAATAAAGTATTCCCGTGGCTACACCCAGTATTATTGCCCATAACCAACTGCCCTGTACAGTTATATTTCCATTAAAGTTTCCTACTAGACACTGTAAAAATCCTTGTCCACTGAACAAAATGGGTTGTCCAGATTTAAGCAACATAACTAAGGAAATTGTAGTAGCAGTTAAATAATTGAAACTAGTTACCTGAAATTTATTCACCCATTCCTTGCTTCCACTATATTTAAAAATTAATGCAATGGATGCACTACTTAGTGCCGCTAAAAATAAATATATCATATGTATCTCCTTACTTTTTTAAAATATCCACCGTATGGGCACTGGCTCCTAATAGCTCTGGCCTCTCACAGGTGGACAAATGATATTGCATAAAAAGCTCAAAGGTATCGTCGTCCATTTCGTTGAACACAGGGCGCATATAGTCTGCTGCTCCATCTGCAGCGATAATTTTTATTCTCTCAAGACCAACTTCATCTTTAATTTTGTTTATGTCCTCAATTCTCACATAATCGTACAAATCCGCTGGCTCTGCTATAACGTGAAAGTTGTCATCTAGCTTTCCATTATCCATACACTGTCGAATATGCTTTTCCTTGAAACCATATGTAAGCACACTGTACTCATTCATACAGTAAGCAACAAGTATGTATCCACCTTCTTTTGTAACACGCTTTGCCTCTTGGAGGGCCTTAACCTTATCCTCAAAGGAGTATAGATGGTACATAGGGCCAAATACCAGTGTCATATGAAAAGTATCATCTTGAAACCTAGACAAATCTAGTGCCGTTCCCTGAAAAGCCTTCACCGTACTGCCCTTAGACTTTAGTACACCAAGATTGTGTTTTACCAGCTCCACAGCGGTAACATTGTAGCCCTCATTGGCAAGCTGTACAGAATATCTGCCCGTGCCAGCCCCTACATCAAGAACCATCTTGTTTTTATCGTCCCCAAGATAATGGTGAATATATTTCATAGATGTTATGTACTCAACCTGCCCATATTTTCTTGTCAATCTCTTATCTTCGCAAAATTTATTGTAATACTTCTCTAATTCAACGGTCATATAAAATTCTCCTTAAACTAACAAGTTAGTGTAACGTTCTTTACACTATCACTAATAAAATGCCACATGACTCTTTTCACATGGCATTTCTTTTTTTACTATAGAATTATAATGAATCAATGTAATCCTTTGCTTCCTTTAACCCAACCCCAGTGTGTTCTCTATATCGTTTTATGGCTTTTATCTTTTTACCTTCTGCTATGAGTTTCTTTAGATCCTCATCAATTTCACATTCATCAAGTCCTAGATGTTTAGTGATCTTATTCAGCTTATTATTAATGTGCTCTAATTGTGAATTAATGCGCTCAATAGCAATGATTACAACCATTATCATTGTAATAATCGCGCCAAGTGACACACTCCACTCCATGCTACCCCTCCTCTTACATGTATGCTGTAAAACACAGTGAATTTATTTCTTATAACCATACACTATTTTAACATACATTTACTACTATTCAAATATGCATTACTTAAAACACTAACCGAATTAATTATGGTGACCACCTCTTTTGGTGATTCAGGCAAATCATTGTCTAGCCAAGTCTGGATAATGGAAATACAACCACCCACAACGTACCTTATATAATAATTTAAATATGATGGATTAAACTCCGTTGATGTATTACTTAACTTGCCAAAATCAGCTTGGCTAGCGATGGATATTACCTTGTCTAAAATTTTATTGTCCCCCTGTCTACAAATAAGGATTTTACACAACTCCTTGTTTTCCTTAATGAGCTCTAACACTTTAAGTAACAAAGAATCGTAGTATTTTTCCACGGGTGTTTCATCTATATATTTAATAATTTTATTGAAAAACTCATCCTCAATACATTGAAGTAAATCATATGCATCCTTGTAATGAGCGTAAAATGTCCCCCTGTTAATGTCTGCTCCTTTACATATATCTGTCACTGTGACCTGGTGAATGTCATTAGTTTTCAAGAGTTCTAATAAACTATCTTTTATTGCATTCTTGGTGTATATAATTCGACGATTTCCCTTAACTCCAGCCATATTTTTCATTCCTCTTTTCTAATATTTAATTTTCTGTACAAACAAATATAATTTGTTCAGTTAATAACATCCTAAAAATAATTGCTTATTGTTTATAAACTATTACTATTCTATAATAATATTATATTATTAATCAAACACTATGTCTATTTCATAACAGTATATACATGAAAAAAATGGAGGAATATTATGTCGTACATAAGTATTAAAGATCTATATAAAGAATATAAAGTTGGAGAAACCGTAGTCATGGCCAATAATGGTGTATCATTTTCCGTAGAAAAAGGAGAATTTGCTGTTATACTAGGGCCCAGTGGTGCTGGAAAGTCCACAGTGCTTAATATTCTAGGGGGCATGGACAACGGAGACAAAGGCAGTATAACAGTAGATGGTACTGATATTTCTAAGTTTAACCATAAACAACTCACTAAATACAGGAGAAATGATGTAGGTTTTGTATTCCAATTTTATAATCTTGTACAAAACCTAACTGCAAAGGAAAATGTAGAGCTTGCCACACAAATCTCAAAGAATTCCTTAAATGTGGAGGAAACCCTTGAGCTAGTAGGACTATCCCATAGAAAAGATAACTTCCCTTCTCAATTGTCTGGTGGTGAACAGCAAAGGGTGTCCATAGCAAGAGCCGTGGCAAAAAACCCAAAATTATTGCTTTGTGACGAGCCCACCGGTGCCCTTGATTACAAAACAGGCAAACAAGTTCTAAAAATACTTCAAGACACCTGCAGAAAAATGGGCACCACAGTTGTAGTCATAACTCATAATTCTGCAATTGCACAAATGGCTGACAGAATAATCAAGATTAACGATGCAAAAGTTAGAAGCATGGAAATCAATAAAAACCCTGTTTCAGTTGAAAATATTCAATGGTAGAGGTAAACATCAGATGAAATCTTATAATAAATTAACTTGGAGAGAAATTTTATCATCAAAGGCCAGATTCCTTTCTATCCTTATTATCATTCTTCTAGGTGTAGCTTTTTATTCTGGCATACGCTCTGCAGGGCCTGATATGAACAAAGGAATTAACAAGCTATATGATGATTACAAACTTATGGATAGCAAAATAGTATCCAATTATGGAATTCAACAAGAAGATATAGACCTAGATTCTACGTCAGTACTTCAAAAAGTATAATCAAAGCCTTGATAAATATGCGTTCCTTCGAAATTCAGCTTTCACCCATTGGGTGAAAGAAAAGTGCTCAAAAATATGTTAAATTATCAGCTTTTATGACTCGATATATGGTAAAATAATAGTAAGAAAAGTAGTAAAAAGGGGTTCTAATTATGATTAATAAAATTGATTTCAAAGCTAAGAATCTAACATCAAATGCAGGTCTTTTTCTGCTCCTTGAGAATGCAAAAAGCAATGGGATTTTTGATTTTATTGAAAATGACCTCGTATTTGATAATGACTCAACAAATAAAATCAAGATGAATCATATAAAGACCATGCTCTGCGGTCACTTCATTGGCATTGATAAGTTAGAACGTCTAAAGCTACTTCAAAATGATCCCCTCGTCAACGAGTTTGATATTTCCGTAAAAGAACCTGAAACAGTGTCACGGTTTCTAGGAAACTTCAACTTCAAGACAACCCAAATGTTTAGAGACATTAATTTTAAAGTCTTTAAAAAACTGCTCACTAAAAGTAAATTGACATCCATTACGATTGATATTGATAGTAGTGTAATTAACGTAGAAGGTCATCAAGAAGGTGCGTCAAAAGGATATAATCCTAAGAAACTGGGAAACCGATGCTACAATATCCAATTTGCATTTTGCGACGAATTAAAAGCATATGTTACCGGATTTGTAAGAAGTGGCAATACTTACACTGCAAACGGTGCTGCGGAAATGATCAAAGAAATTGTTGCTAACATCAAATCAGACGATTTAGAAATTTTATTTCGAATGGATAGTGGCTACTTTGATGAAAAAATTATCGAAACGATAGAATCTCTTGGATGCAAATATTTAATTAAAGCCAAAAGTTATTCTACACTCACCTCACAAGCAACGAATTCATCAATTGTATTCGTTAAAGGAGAAGAAGGTAGAGAAACTACAGAACTGTATACAAAATTAGTTAAATGGGAAAAAGACAGAAGATTTGTCGTATCTCGCGTACTGAAACCAGAAAAAGAAAGAGCACAATTATCACTTTTAGAAGGTTCCGAATACGACTACTTTTTCTTTGTAACAAATACTACCTTGCTTTCTGAAAAAGTAGTTATATACTATGAAAAGCGTGGTAATGCTGAAAACTATATCAAAGAAGCCAAATACGACATGGCGGTGGGTCATCTCTTGCTAAAGTCATTTTGGGCGAATGAAGCCGTGTTTCAAATGATGATGCTTTCATATAACCTATTTTTGTTGTTCAAGTTTGATTCCTTGGACTCTTCAGAATACAGACAGCAAATAAAGACCTTTCGTTTGAAGTATGTATTTCTTGCAGCAAAAATAATCAAAACCGCAAGATATGTAATCATGAAGTTGTCGGAAAACTATCCGTACAAGGGAGTGTATGAAAAATGTCTGGTATAATAAGAATATCATCAATAAAATTGAGTGTTGCTCTGTGGATAACTTGCAGAGTTTATTAAGTATCATTGCAGCAAAGATGAAATCAATGATTTATCAAAAATGATTGAAAGGTGGTTGTAAATAATGTTACAATGTGTGAGAAGCAGTCTAAATTCTTCGTGAAATAGTGATTTTTGAAGCTAATAAAAAACACACGTGGAATTTAGGTGTAAAGCTTATGAAATGAATCTAACGGATATGCCTGCAACAAGATATCAGACTGCATGTGAGAAAGTTGGAATAGAAGCAGAATTTGTGGAGACTTATGGAGGAAGTGATTTCAATATTCTTGCGGAAAAGGGGATGATAGGACTTGTTCTATCAAATGCAATGAATGATGTACATTCTTGTAAAGAGTATACATCGGTAGAAGATTTATATCAAAGTACACTTATTGTAAGGGAAATCATCCAGGATCCACGTTAAATTGTGTGAAAAAACAAGACAAATACAAAAAAATAAGGTAAAAAAAGCTTAAAAAAATAGTTGACAATCATAAAGAATGAAGGTAATGTGAAGTATAACTATTAGATGAATCCACTAATGTAACACAGTTTTATAGATGACAATATTGAGTTAAGGAATAAAGTAAGGAAGTAAGTAATAATTCAGAATGTTTTGTTGAAAGATATTTTTAGTAAATTACGTTTATGTTATAAAATGTTTGAAAAAACATTTAAACTATCGTAAAATTAAATAAAACAATGAAGACTGACGATTGTTAACAAGTGAATTTTTAGAGTAATATTCAGTTTATAAATAATTTAACTTCATTAATTATCATATCAAGTATACAACAAAACAGTTTGCGGTTGATGGGATGTGTTTGTTTAATACTTGCCTGATGCAAAGTACCTTTATCACCTATGTTCACAGTCTGCATCCGCTCTGGGCTGATTGTCAGGTTTAAACTTGTTGATCAGAAAAGATTTCGGATTGTCTCGTGAAGTATTCGAAGCAATTGGCATAAAATCCAGTCCAATAAAAAAAGTATCTATAATCACTTTACCAGCAAGAAGGAATACATGTGATTTCATGATATCGGAAAGTATGGAGTGATCAAATTTTCTAAGAAAACGGTCAAAAGTCCCGTAAGATGGAAGTAGAACGGTAATATCAAATCCACAATAATGAGTGATGAGAAGGTTGTTGTTGAGGTAATGGACAAGGTTCGTAATCATGGAGAAACCTTCACATTTCATAACAATAAAGGAACAGATTATGGATGATTTAAAAAGCCTTTATGCCTAGCGGACGGATACTCCTGAACGAGAGATAAATCCAGTTTCAGAAAAAGAGTGTCATAAAATTTAGCAATGAGTTGAGAAGTAAAAATTCTAATATCTTTAATAATTTCTTGACGGTAGATAGCAATCAGCTCCTTTCTGGAATATTGATTTTGATAAGTTAATTATGCCATTTGAAGCTGGTTGTTACTATAAATTTGGGGTGGTAAAGAGGTTTGCCATACCTTGTAAATTCGCATAAATATTGAAGTTGCGGAGTTTTGCTCATAGCTAAAGAAATAAGCATCGGGAGGTGTGAGACCAATGATAAATTATGTTTAATTGAAAAGACTGCATTTATTCTAAATAATTACGTGTAACTAATAGTTAAGCCAATAATTTACCAACTACTATTTGACTTATATTATGAAATGAGACCGACCATAAAAGTCGATAGATAGATCAAAAATTTATTTAAAAGTTTTTGGCATAGAAAAGATCTTTCAAAATAAATGTAGTTGAATAGTTAAGATTAAGCTAAGTCAAATGCTATAATTTTACAGAAGAAATATATTCTTCTTTGGTGAATCAATAATCATAAGTGTACTAATGGGAGGAATGCAAATGAATTTAAGAAAATTTAAAAATGTTATTTGTTTTGTCATTATGGGTTGTATCATTTTTTCTAATGCTATATATGTTAGTGCAGCCGATAGGATATGTTGGAACAAAAAAATGACAGGTGGTGCAAGTATATTTTATTGGGTGTCTTCAGATGTAATTTATGCAAGTAATATTAGAAATGCGGAGATAGAAATTGAGATTCCAGCTGCGGGATATAAAAACCCTATGAAGATGACTAAAACCACAGAAAAGAAGCAATCACAAATGGATTTTTACCAATATTCAGATGCTAATTCATCAACAATAGCAGCTACATATTCATATCTAGCTGGTTCTCAAACCCCGATGTATGTTAGTGATAAAGATAACTATGATTGGCAATGGTGTAAAATCGAGTTAAACAAACCTTTGATGAATCAAAGAACCCCTGCAGGCAGAACAGTTACATGTGTTCATGAAATGCTTCATGCTTTTGGCGGAAAAGATACATATTCTTCAGATCAAACATGGTCTATTATGTATGGATTGTCAAGCGGAACTGCTACAGGTGTCACATCAGACGCTAATGCATTTTTAAATGAAAAATATTAAACAATGGAAAAGATACTTTGTTTTATTGTAAAAGTAAGGAGGACTATATATGAAAAAAAGAATATTATATAGTATTTTAGCAATTACGATAGTTTCAAGTGTTGGATGTGCTGAAAACACAGCCTTGAATGATGAAGTAGATAAAAAGGGGAAAGCTAATACTACTATGTCTTTTGAGTCGCAACAAGGAACAGAAGAAAAAGCAGATACGTATATCTCTTCAGAGTGTACTTGGGCTTATGATGTTACAGATCCAGAAATTGTTTTGGAAAATGCAGATTATTTTGTTAAGATTCGAGTGAAAACAAAAGAGAAGACAAAATATTTTGTAAAAAATAAAATGATGCCGAGTAGAACCTACAATGTGGAGGTACTTGATGTTATATCTCCAGAGAATGCAACACTACCAAAAAATATAAAAATCGCTATTAATGGTGGTGTAGTTTCTATGGAAGAATACGTAAATACTTTAGATTCAGAAACCAAAGAAAAAACAAAAACTGATGGTCTATCTAAAAAGGATTTGCAAAAACTTATCATGATCTCTGATGAATCATATTATGAATTAACGCAAGGAAATGAATATTACATTTGTATTCGTGATTTGACACAAGACGAAAATTACAAAGGATATTATGGATTGCCTGAAGGTGGGTACGATGTTTTTCAAGAAAAGGACGGATTATATATAAATGTATTGACACAAGAAACACTAGCTAAATAAATTTGTATGGAAAATACTAAATTACTGATACATGCAAAAGCAATAAGAGAACTGCGCCTTCTCCTCAGAGCATTGGTGGAATGGAAAAATATGCTTTTGGCGGTGGGAAAGCCGACAGAGGATATAGACGAGCTACTTATCCTTTTATGCAAATGACCGCCATACAACTAAATATTGCAATGCAAAGCACCTATTTCAAGACTGGAAAGAAAGTCAAGAAATAGGTGTTTTTTTGTACCCGAAAATCTGCATTTTTACAGAAATCGGATAATATTAAACTCGTTTTAGGTATTAAATAAAACATAAACACTTCTCTATAATATTGGTATTGTAACATTTTCGCTATGAATTGTAGCAAGTGAACTTTCAACATAAATTCAAAAAGGGAGTGATAACTATGAGTTTTTTTCTAAATCATCAAAAGGACATCATTATAAAAAAGGCAATAACGGGTACAATCATTATGGACAAAAAGGAGTTTTAGGTAATCTTTTTAATACTGTTTTTTCAGGAAGTCATTCAAGGAATCATTATGATCCTTATTACCAACCATACCAAAATCAGCAAATGAATCCTAATCAACCAATACAAATGAATCAGTCTATGCAAAATCAGACCATAGGTCAGCATAACAATTTGATTTGTAGTAAATGTAATTCTAAAATCCCCGGGTTCGAAATTCTGCTTGGAATGTGGTGAAAGGGTAAATTTGGAATTGACGTGCCATAATTGTAAGGAAAAGCTTTTGCCAAATGCAAAATTCTGCATGAATTGTGGAACAAAGATATAGAAAAAGGAGAATCAATGAATAAAGAAACACGAAATACAAAACAAGCAATATGGGTGCTATGGATTATCATGGGATTGAACTTTGGAGTTGCTATTTTTAAAATTGCCATAGGAACAATCGCAAATAGTGGAAGTATTATCGCAGATGGATATCATTCTTTAAGTGATGGAAGCGGCAATATTGTAGGAATTGTTGGTTTGTCTATTGCCGGTCGTCCTATAGACAATAATCATCCATATGGGCACAAGAAATTTGAAACTATTTCAAGTATGAT
Organism: Hathewaya proteolytica DSM 3090; assembly: GCF_900142225.1. Classification (GTDB taxonomy): domain Bacteria; phylum Bacillota; class Clostridia; order Clostridiales; family Clostridiaceae; genus Hathewaya; species Hathewaya proteolytica. The sequence continues at coordinate 988 of NZ_FRAD01000017.1, read as the reverse complement.
AATAGGGATGTTATTATTTGTTGTAGGAAGTAAAGTTGCATTTAATTCTATTACTAATATAATACATCCAAAAACACCTGAGATATCCATGATTAGCTTTGTTGTAATGATTAGTACATTGATAGTAAATATTTTTGTTGTTATATATGAACGATCACAAGGGATAAAACTATCAAGTGATGTTTTAGTATCTGATTCGGAACATACAAAAAGTGATGTACTTATTACATGTGGGGTTATTGTTACAATGATTTTATTGCAAATGGGCGTTCCCCCAATTATAGATGGATGCGTATCATTATTAATTTCATTGTTTATATTTAAAGCAAGTTTTGAAATATTTATGGAAGCAACCAAAACATTAACAGATTCAGCGGTTCTGAATAGTGAAGAAATATATGAAGTAACAATGTCATGTGAAGAAGTAAAAGAGTGTCATAAGATAAGAAGTAGAGGAAGAAAAGATGAAGTATTTATAGACCTGCATGTATTGGTTATCCCAGATATGAAAGTTTCTGAGGCACATGCGTTGCAACATAAAATTGAAAATGTACTTAAATCAAAATTTGGTAGCCAGATTTCAGCCATAATACATGTTGAACCATATTACGAGTCTGTTTAATAAATTAATTTGTTATGAATGTTATGAAACCTGAGATTCTACGTCAGTACTTTATAAACCACCCTCAAAGCATTGATAAATATACGTTCCTTCAAAATTCAGCTTTCACCCATTGGGTGAAAGAAAAATGCTCAAAAATGTGTTGAATTATCAGCTTTTATGAGTCGATATATGGTACAATAATAGTAACAAAAGAAGAAAAAGGGGTTTAAATTATGATTAATAAAATTGATTTCACAGCTAAGAATCTAACATCAAATGCAGGTCTTTTTCTTCTCCTTGAGAACGCAAAAAGTAATGAGATTTTTGATCTAGTTGAAAATGACCTCGTATTTGATAATGACTCCACAAATAAAATCAAGATGA
>NZ_FRAD01000019.1 GCF_900142225.1 Hathewaya proteolytica DSM 3090 | reverse complement strand
CTTAACATAATTTCTTGTTCTTTAGTTGGCACTAACCTAAATTTAAAAGACTTCTCCACAATATCACCTCATTTCTTATGTATTTTATGTAGTTTGTATAGTTATTATACAATGCTATTGAAATGACGTCAGAATTAACTTTCATATTGTATTTTGTTCTAAATCAGAAGTTAGTGTAATGTTAAGTTAGGGGAGTATCGAACTCCCCCTAACTTAAAGCCCTTACATCCTCGACCACAAGGGCACGAGGTTTTACGGGCAAAATTATAAAAAATATAAAATGTAGAACTAGACTATTAAGCCAGATAATTTTCAATAAAGAAATAAGTCAGAAGGAAAATAAACAAGGAATACATATGCAAACTGTGGACAAGAAAGGTGAATTTCAAAAGCTACTTTTCGGTAAAATAAAGGATGAGCAATATCTGATTGGTTACAAAGACAAGAAGATTACCTTTGTAAATTATGAAGGTGAGGAAGATATAAAACAGTATGTTGACGACATATACAAAATGCTTGAAGCCGTGTAAAACTTCCATCACTGTTATTGCCAAAAGAGCCACATACATTTGCATTGGCTAAGGTAATGCTGATATGTGATCTTATCCATCGAAATCTTATCCATCACTGCCATTGCCAAAAGAGCCATATGAATTTGAATTGCATACGGCAATACTGTGGTTTGATTTGTCCTATCACTGCCATCGCCAAAAGAGCCTCATGTGTTGGTAGCAGGAATATCATACTGTATATATGTGCCATAACATGAGTCATAATATGAAAAAAAAATCATTTGTGGTATAATTATTTGTGTTGCAATATCAATGGCAATACATAATTTTGAACATAATATAGATAATAATTAATAAGTTTAATGGGAGGAAGGCTGCATAATATTTTAAATGGGCAGCGTAGTGTTATATGAAGAGAATATTTGGAACAGATGGAGTAAGAGGAATTGCAAATACTGAATTGACAGCAAATATGGCATATGGTCTAGGAAGAGCGGGGGCATTTGTTCTCACCGAGGGAACTCATAAACCCAAGATTGTAGTGGGCATGGACACACGTATCTCAGGAGATATGCTAGAGTCTGCTTTGGTGTCTGGAATTTTATCTGTGGGAGCTGAAGCTATATGTGTAGGTGTAGTTCCAACTCCAGCAGTTGCATACTTAACTAGAAAGTATAAAGCCGATGCGGGCGTTGTAATTTCAGCATCTCATAATCCGGTAGAGTACAACGGAATCAAATTTTTCGATAGAAATGGATACAAACTAGAGGACAATCTTGAGGACAAAATACAGCAAGTAATGGAAAGTGATTTTCAGGGAGTTCCTTGTCCAATAGGAGAACAGGTGGGCAAGAAAACTGTTATGGACAATGCAATAAGAGAGTATGTGGACTTTGCAAAATCCACAGTTAACTGCGATTTAAGTGGCTTGAAAATAGCTGTGGATTGTGCCAATGGTGCATCTTCTAAAACTTCAGTTATGGCCATAAAAGAGTTGGGTGCGGAAGTCTTGCCTATACACAACAATCCCGATGGTTTCAATATAAACAAGAATTGTGGTTCAACTCATCCTGAGGAATTGCAAAGGTTTGTAGTGGAAAATCAATGCCATGTTGGGCTTGCTTTTGATGGAGATGCTGATAGATGTCTTGCTGTGGACGAAAAGGGTAATTTAATAAATGGAGACTTTATGATCGCCATATGCGCAAAATATTTCAAAGAACACAAAAAGCTTAAAGATGATATTGTAGTGGTAACAGTGATGAGCAATATGGGCTTTGACATTGCTATGAAGGGGCAAGGCATTACCTCCCTTAAAACGAAGGTTGGGGACAGATATGTTCTAGAAGAGATGAAAAAGCACAATTATAGCATTGGCGGTGAACAGTCTGGACACATAATATTCCTTGATTTTAATACCACAGGTGATGGATTGGTTTCAGGACTTCAACTTTTGAATATTGTAAAAGAAACAGGCAAAGAGCTAAGCACACTTGCTGAAATCATGAAGGAGTTGCCACAGGTTCTAATCAATGCAAAGGTAAAGAATGAAATGAAAGATATTCATGAAAAAGATGAGGAAATAAAAGAAGAAATAAGAAAGATAGAAGAAAAAATGGCTGGAAGGGGAAGAGTGCTCATAAGACCTTCGGGCACAGAACCATTAGTAAGGGTTATGCTAGAGGGAGAAAACCAGCAGGAAATAGATGATATAGCTAAAACTCTTGCAGCAAAGATAGAATTGAAGGCTAGCGTAATGTAAAGATTATCGAGAATTGCAATTAAAGGCCGTGAATTCATTTGAAATTTCTATTAGACGAGCTAATTAAAAAAGAAGTATAATTTACTAGGATTTTAAATATTAAAAGCTCGGGGGGAAAAAAAATGAAAAAAATTTTCACGTGTATTATTTTAACGATTATGGCTCTTTCTTTAGTTGCATGTTCTGGAAATAAAGTTGAGAGTAATAATGGGAATAACGATAAAAAACCGGAAGAGAAAAAGACTTTAACTATAGGAACTTCTGGACAGTATTATCCATGGGCTCATATGAAAGATGGGGAATTGCAGGGATTTGAAATTGATGTTTGGAAGGAAATTGCAAAAAGGAATAATCTTGAATTAAAATATGAAACAGCTAAGTTTAGTGGTTTAGTTGGAATGTTAGATGCTAAGAAGATTGATTCCGTAGCACATCAAATGTCTATAACAAAGGAAAGAAAAGAAAAATACGTATTTACAGAACCTTATGCATACAGTTACTATGAGTTTATGGTTAAAGAAGACAGCCCAATAAAAACTTTGCAAGATTTAAAGGGTAAAAAAGTCGGCTGTTGGCTAGGTGGAAATGGTGAGAAGACACTTAGAGAATTAAATGATAAATTAAGCTTAAACCTAGAAATTGTAACATACGATGGAACACCAATTGAAAAAGAGGTTGAAAACGGCAGAATAGATGCTGGATGGCAGGGAGAAGTAAAGACCTTGGCAACTATAGAGCAGGGTAAGCTTCCATTAAAATTACTAGGAGTAAAGCTTGAATGTGGAGTGTTTGAGGTTAATGCCTATCCATTTACAAAGGATGCAGATGCGACTCTTGTAGAAAAGATAAGCAAGTCTATAAAAGACATGAGAGAAGATGGCACATTAAAGAATTTGTCAGAAAAATGGTTTAAAATGAATACAGTAGATAAACCAGCAGATGCAAAATAATATTCATATTAGAGATTAAGGTCTTACGAAATCATGTAGGACCTTAATCTTTAATATAGGTAGGAGATTGATTTATGTTTGACTATCAATATGCTTTAAAAATACTTCCAAAGATGTTAATATACTTAAAAACAACTCTTATGTTAGCAAGTTTATCCATGCTTTTCGGGCTAACTATAGCTATTATATTGTCTATATTATTAAATAAAAATAATAAGATTTTAAATAAAATTATTGCAGTATACATATCTTTCTTCAGAGGGACGCCAATCATAGCTCAGCTATTTTTGGTATATTTAGGTTTTGTACAGATTATTCCTTCTTTAAAAGCCATGACCAATATTCAAGCTGCCATAATAGTTTTTAGTTTGGCATCCTCAGCTTTTATGACGGAAACCATTCGTGGGGCTATTTTATCAGTGAATAAAGGTCAGATGGAAGCAGCCATGTCTGTGGGAATGACTTATGGAACTGCCATGAGGAGAATAATATTCCCCCAAGCCATAAGACTAGCAATACCATCATTGTCCAACACGTTTATAAATTTAATAAAGGATTCGTCTGTTGCCTTTACAATTGGTGTAACAGAGATGATTGCGGCGGCACAGATGGAGGCAACTTCAAGCTGGAAATACTTAGAAGCATTTGTGGACATAATAATTGTGTATTGGATTTTAGTGTCTTTATTAACATACCTACAGAATATATTAGAACGAAATCTACAAAATTGGTAAAGGTGAAACGAATTAATTAAATTTTTATTAAAAATTTATTAAAAACTTATTCATAACTCTCTGAAAAACTATAAAACTATTGACCAAAACGTATATAAATGAGTATAATGATATGAATGCGTTATATCCTAAATAATAAGTTATGGATTTAGCGCCTATTATATATATATATTTTAGAAATGTGGTATAAAAAAGTTTCAGATCACAGCGCCAGAGGTTGTGTATTAAACAGTGATGTATGCAACCTGACGAGGATGGAGAAATTCGAAATTTCGGCGGGTACTCCACGGTAATGATACTACCGTTAACAACTGGCAAAACCGGAGAGTGATTTTCGGCACAATATCAGTTAGGTATTGCACATTTTCTAAAAAATAAAATAACAGGAGAGAGTAAAATGTGTGGAATAGTTGGTTATTTTGGCAAAAGAGATGTAGCATCCTTATTGTTGCAGGGCATGAGCAAGCTAGAGTATAGGGGTTATGATTCAGCTGGTGTTGCCATATTAGAAAATGGGAAAATTGTAGTAGAAAAGTGTAAGGGAAGATTAAAAAATCTTGAAAACAAGCTAAAGGAGCAACCGATAAAGGGAAACATAGGTATAGGACATACAAGATGGGCCACACACGGTCAACCATCAGATGTAAATTCCCATCCTCATAGCAATGAAAAAGGAACTATATCTGTTGTTCACAATGGAATAATTGAAAATTATATCAGATTGAGAGATATGCTTATAAATAATGGACATCAATTTGTCTCTGAAACTGATACAGAGGTTATACCTCATCTTATAGATTACTGCTATGAAGGAGATTTACTTAAGGCAGTTATGAAGGCTACTTCCATGATGGAAGGAAGCTATGCCATAGGTGTCATTTCTTCTCATGAGCCAGATAAACTGGTAGCTGTGAGAAAAGACAATCCTATGATTGTAGGTCTTGGCAAGGGTGAAAATTTCATCGCTTCTGATATCCCTGCAGTTTTAAATGAAACAAGAGATATATATCTATTGAATAATAAAGAATTTGTCCTTATGGATGAGAATGGTGTTCAGCTATTTGACGAATATGGACAAAAGATTGAAAAAGAAGTATATCACGTTACATGGAATGCTGATGCGGCAGAAAAAGGCGGATTTGAGCATTTCATGATGAAAGAAATCCACGAACAACCAGAAGCTATAAGAAATACATTAGCATCTAGGGTAGCTCTTGGGGAACCAATAAGACTTGATAAAATCAGCTTAAGCAAAGAGCAAATTGAAAAATTGAGCAGAATATATATTGTAGCTTGTGGTACTGCATATCACGCAGGCATAGTTGGAAAATACGCCATGGAAAAGTTGGCTAGAATACCTGTGGAAGTTGACATAGCTTCTGAATTCAAACACAGGGATCCAATTTTAGATGAAAACAGTCTTGTTATCGTCATCAGCCAGTCCGGAGAAACTGCAGATACATTATCCGCTCTAAGACTTGCCAAGTCACAGGGTGCTAGAGTAATTGCAGTAACCAATGTGGTTGGAAGCACAGTTTCCAGAGAAGTAGAGGATGTTTTATATACATCAGCAGGACCAGAGATCGCTGTTGCATCCACAAAGGCTTATGTAACACAGCTTATAGCCATGTACATCATAGCACTATATTTTGCAGAGAAGCGCAATAGCTTGACTTCAGAACAGATAGAAGATATGAAAAAACAGCTTATAGAGCTTCCAGGAAAAGTGTCAGAGGTAGTTAAGAATAAAGAAGAAATCCAGAAGATAGCTTCTATGATCTATATGACTCATGACGTATATTTCCTTGGCAGAGGTCTTGACTACGCTGTTGCCATGGAAGGTTCTTTAAAGCTTAAGGAAATATCTTATATTCACTCCGATGCCTACGCAGCTGGAGAATTGAAACATGGTCCAATTGCATTAATGGATAAGGGAACAATAGTTTTAACCATAGCAACTCAGGGCGAGTTAATCGACAAAATGGTGAGCAATATAAAAGAAGTAACCGCAAGAGGTGCAAGAGTGTTCTCCTTTACACCAGAGGGACACAAGGAAATCGAGGAAGTATCAGAGTCAACTATATACGTTCCTTCTGTAAATCCAATTTTTGCACCAGTGGTTTCCGTAGTACCATTACAGCTTTTAGCTTACTATGTAGCAGTACAAAAGGGTTGCGATGTTGATAAACCAAGAAATCTTGCAAAATCAGTAACAGTGGAGTAATAATAGAAAAACTGTGAAGTTTGTAGATTTGAAATAAAGTTGAATGATTTAAGACTAGACATTTTGAATAAAACTGTCTAGTCTTTTGTGTGTGCACAGCATGGGAAACAACCCTAACTAATGCTATATTTGAAAAACAAGGTTATTTAAGCTTTCTTAAATACTACCTTGAAATTAGAGTGTAAACTATGAAACCGCCGTATACCGAATGGTTCGTACGGTGGTGTGGGAGGTCGGTAAATAAATTAATTATTTACCTCCTACCCGATAATTGTCTTTGTTATCTTCAAATATCAATTGTTTAATTTTTACAATACCATGTTTACCTAATGGTTTCTGAGGGTTAAAAGAAATTGTACTACTAACATCACCAGCTGATATTTTTAGCTTATCACAATCTAAAGGATAAGATGAATATTGTTTACCATCTTCTAATCTTGTATACTCAAAATAAGCTGATAAAAGAATATTATCTTTAGTCAAATTTCTAATTTGAAAACTTATTTGCCCTTTATCAATAACTAATTTTTCTAGAATAACTTTTCCCAATAAATCTTCTGATTTATAATTAGATTCTTCTATGTTAATAGAGTCAAGTGATTCTGACTGGGTTTCACCAGCATTACTCTTATCAGAACTAGATATCTGGGAATCATCTTTATTAGTGCTCACGGGGGCACAAGCTGACAGCATCAAGCTAATACATATAAATATAATCCCAATTAATAATATTTTTCTCATTATTTTAATTATAACTCCCTTAAATATGAATATACTCACGCTGCACTTGTCCATGTAGGCAATCTATTACTTGAGTTGTAATATGCGGTATCTCTATTATATGGCTTGAAACTAAAACTACTTATGGTACTTATATCTTTAACTTCTTCAGTCAATAACTCTTCTTTACTGTTTATAGCTTTACTTTCTTGTAACAATCTATCCTTTGCCAATTAAATACTATTAATAGTTTAATGTGTATATTTTAACTTGTCAAGTATTTTTGATTTTTCATAATTTTAATTTATTGATTTTTTCTTATTGCATAATTATGTTTTAGTCAAGTATTTATTTCTTTCAGTTAATTTGTATATATAAAAGATAGCATACTACTTGAGTTGAAATAAAATCTCATTTAGAAAATCTTATAAATTTAAATTCTAATAGAAAATTGTACGATGTAAATTAATGGTAAACATGTTTAACAAGATAATCAATTTTTAATGTGGCTCTTTTGTACTTGGCAGTGATGATGATATTACAAGGGATAGCTATGGGTGAAAATAGTTAGGCAGCTATAAACCAAGAATTTTTGTGTAAATCATCAATATTCATCTGAACTACTTCAGCAGGGATACAACCATTTAGAGAACGTGGGGTTTAGTGAAATTACAGTTAAAGATAAATAAAAATTATTAGGTTAAAATGTTACAAAAATGCTTGACCACAACAGTATTTGATTTTTTAAAGTATGGTATAATAGTAATAGGCATTTATTTCATGAATAGATGCTGTATTATTTCTAAGTTCAATTAAATAAGAAAGGAATGTGTTTATGTGAAAAAAATCCCATATGGCATTTCAAATTTTCAAACCATTAGAGAACAGAATTATTTATATATAGATAAAACGAAATATATAGAAATTCTAGAAAATGAACCTCCTTATCAATTTTTTATACGACCTAGAAAGTTTGGTAAAAGTTTATTTTTATCCATGCTCGAAAATTATTATGATATAAATAAAAGTCACAAATTTCAAGAGTTATTTCAAAACTTATATATTGGGGAAAGTCCTACAGAAAAAAGAAATTCTTACTTAATATTCTATATTAATTTCTCAAATTTAGTAGTAAGTAATGGAAAAGAGAGATTTGTTGAAAGTTTTGATCAATGTGTTTTATCTGCAGCAAAGGAATTTTTGAATAAATATGATAAATATCTCCGAAAAGAAGACATTTTAGGAGATTCTGTTGGCGCTGAGATTGTTGTAAATAAGATTATAGCCTTGACTAATAATTCAAATCAAAAGATGTTTATAATAATAGATGAATACGATAATTTTGCAAATGATTTAATTTCATGTGGTAATAAAAATTTATATTATGATGTAATATCCAGTGAAGGGTATGTGAGAACTTTTTATAAAACAATAAAGACTGGAACTGCTTTTTGCGTGGATAGAATTTTTATTACAGGGGTAAGTCCTATAATGTTAGATGACTTAACTAGTGGTTTTAATGTGACAATTAACTTAACTTTAGAAAATAATCTAAATGAAATGTTAGGTTTTAACGAAGATGAAGTAAAAAATATTTTAAAAGAATTTGAAATTGAAAAAAACTTTGATTTGGAAACTGTATTAAAGGACATGCAACAATATTATAATGGTTATTTATTTAGTAAAAATGGGGAAAATAGAGTATACAATCCTAATCTAACCTTATATTTTATCCAAAGTATTATTAAAAATAAGGTTTATCCCGAAAATATACTGGATTTGAACATAAAAACTGATTATAAAAAATTAGAAAATATGGCGTTTAACTTTAAAGACGAAGAAACTGTAAAACAGCTCATATCTGAAGAAATAATCAATACAAAGTTAGTGGAAAAATTCAATTTAGAATATATGTATGATAAAAAAGAAAATTTTATATCTCTTTTGTATTACATGGGAATGCTTACCATTGAAAGCACCTATTTTGACAAATGCATTATGAAAATACCCAATTATTCTGTTAAAACGGTGTATTGGGAGTATTTTATTGAAAAAATTTATGAAAAAATGAATGTAACATTAGAGGATGTCCAACTACTCGATTCCGTACATTATATGGCATCAAAGGGAGAAGTATCATTTCTTATTGATTATTTGAGAAAATTTATTTCGATATTGTCCAATAGAGATTTAATGCAGTTTAATGAAAAAAATGTGAAAATGATATTAATATCACTTTTTATAAACGGTATATATTTAGTAAATAGCGAGTTTGAAGTAGAGGAAGGATATGTAGATATATTTCTTTCTGCCAATAAGGCCTATGATAAGTATATAAATTATGAATGGATTATTGAACTGAAATATGTAAAAGAAAGTGATAAGAATAAAATTGAAGATGTTAAGAAACAAGGGGTTGAACAACTAAAAAGATATAGGAGTAGCAGCAGATTGAGAAATATTTCTCATAAGGAAAAGAAATATTTGCTTATAGTTGTAGAGGGAAAAAAGAATGTTGAATACGTAGAGGTGTATTGAATAGTATAAAACTAATGCCATGGAGATGTGTGTGTACATCTTCATGGCATTTTTTCTTGCCAAAGGATTTGAGCATATGTATTTTTGAAAGTTTGTGTATATGGCTCTTTTGGCGATGGCAGTGATGGAGAAAAATATTTAGGCAAATGCCTAAACAACTATTGACAAATTGTATGGTCAAGAATATACTAAAAGTATGTTAGGCAAGTGTCTAACTATACCACATGTGAGCTTGGATACAATGGTTCAATCCATTTTTCTAGATGTTTTGGTGGAATAAGAAAACAGGTAAAAGAGAGGTTAATTCATATTATGAATAATAGAAATAAAAATGTGTTAATTATATCGGCTATAGTGTGTACTATTCTTGGCGGATTTACTTTTGCTATATCTTACAACAATAGCAACAATAGCAACAATAGCAACAATAAGGTGGTTTCTAAGAAGCATGATGTAGTACTTTCAGATAGTACTATACTTTCAGGGGAGATTGATAAGAAAGATCATGACAAGGAAGCCCTTGCCATGCTTCAAGGAAGAATTGTCAACGTAATGAACAATGCTATTATAGGGGATTGTAAAAAATCTACAGCAAAGGATTCAGAACAGTTCTTGCAACAGATTCCCTTTAGACAGGATTTTGATTTTGTAACTTATGAATCAAATTGCAGGGAAAATGGGGTGGATAAACCTATAAGGTATGCCATAGGTATATGCAATAAAAAAGAAAGTCCACTTAAGGGAATGTTCTGTGATTATGATTTTGCTAAAACTGAAAAAGATGGTGCTGTTGAAAATACGATTTTGTGTAAGCATGAGAATAATGATCGTAAAGAAGTATACAAATTGAAGGGCATGGACAGGTGTGCTACCTTATGTGGTGGTAATATAGCGGTTGTGCTTCAATGCAATCAAAATGAAAGAATATATCTGCCATTCCAGAGACTTAACTATGGAAACATGCAGATATCATATTTAGAGGATACTATAAAAAGAAATGTAAAGGTAATGCCACCAGTGAATGAGGACTATATTAAAGTATCAAAATTAGACATTACCAATGATGTGTTTGGTTCATCGGAATATATAGTTTTAAATCAGGAGGAAAAGCAGAAAATCCAAGAAGAATTTAAGAAAAATCAGCCTATAAGAAATAAGGCAGCTAGCACAGCTATTTTTCATACAGTTACTTTTTCTATGGATAATAAAGAGTATGAATGTGAGAATGGATTCCCAGGACAATATTTTATGAATTTAATAAAAACTAGATGCAATTTTGACGACTATAATATAGAAGACTTAAAAAATATAAAAAAGGCTAGTTTACAGAAGTATAATATAAATAGTACGCAGAACTACGATTTGGACGAGAAAACTGTAATTTTTAAAGAGGAGACTGTAAGTGATTCACAGCAGCTGAAAATTATTTTGGATGCCTTAAAGTCTACATCTAACGAAGAAGGAATTAATAGTGTACCAGATGATTATAATGTAAGAATTTTAACCCTGACAAGAGATGATGGCATGGAAATTAAAATTAAACTATCAAAACTCTCATCTGAGCACAAGGAAGCGGCTGTAATAATGGAAAATGGATATTGGTACAAGATTAGTCAGAACAATTTACAAAAGGTTTATGATTCCTTTGGCAAATAGTTAAGAAGACATGGAAAAGTTTACAAAAAAAGATTTCCAAGTATATATTCAGGGTGATAAGGTTAAATCTTGGTGTATAATTAAAATGTAATAAAAAATAATAAAAAAATAAATGGAGTTTCAGCGAATGAAATAATATAGGACTATGTGTCCGTGAATTCATGGCGGTTAGTGTAAAAAACTTTACGCTAGCTCACTGAAAAAAGGGGGGTTAATATGCAATTTAATATATCTTATGTTATATTTTTATCTATTTTATGTTCCATACTCATTGTGGCAATAAAGATTTTAACGCCTTTGGTGGACAAAAAGCTGAGGCGCACATGGAGATATTGCGCATGGATTATCATAGGCATAAGGCTATTGCTTCCCTTTGATTTGTCCATGAATAACATGAGGCTAGATTTACTAAATAGTGAGATAATTAAAAAGTATGTGGCAGTATCACAAAATGGTGCAGAAATTAAAGGTGGACAGGATAGTATAACAGCCATTAATAGTTATAACACTGCCAATAAAGCCATAAATTCTAACAATAAAGTTACAGGCAGCAATGGTGAAATTACGGACAATAACAATAAAGTGACAGGCACTAATAGTAGGGTGACAAACAATCCTAGTAAGGTATCAGCTACCAACAGTAAAGGATCAGGAACCGTTAGTGGGATATCAGATATCAATGGTAATATATTAGGTGGAAATGTAAATGGACAAGTACCCAGTAATGGAGAAAAAAGGGCGGAGACTTGGGCAAGTATGTGGCTAGAGGATTTGCAACAGCAGAGGGGAAGCTTTTACAACACATCAAGTATTATTTTTATTGTGTGGATTTTTGGTGCTTTGATAATGATGATATACAATATTTTCATGTATATTATGATGAAAAAGAAACTGAAAAAGTCTTCGCAGGTTATGCAAGACGTGGAAGTGAGATCTCAGCTAAGGTCCATAAGAAAGACTTTAGGTGTAAATAAAATTATAGATTTTAGAAGCACTCATATGGTGGACTCGCCCTTGGTAATGGGCTGTAGGAAGCCTGTACTATATCTTACCTATGATGATTACAGTGAAGAAGAACTTTACTATATACTTGCCCATGAACTTACTCATGTGAAAAAACACCATGCTACCATAAAATTTTTATTTGCCATGATTAATAGCTTGTACTGGTTTAATCCCTTTGTGTACCTCATGACAAGAGAGATGTCCAAGGATATGGAGATTTTATGCGATGAAGGTGTATCAAAGGTAATTGGTGCGGAAAAGCGAAAGTCCTATTGCGAAGTGATTTTAAAATGTGTCACCATGAAGTCAGGACAGAATTTATTATTCTCCAGCAGCTTTGGAGGAAAGAAAAATCAGGTAAAGGAGAGACTAACCCATATTATGAATATTAAGAAAAAGAACAGAGGTATAGCATTGGCGTCATTTATTTTTATAGCAATGATTGGAGTAACCTTGTTGGTGTCCTTCGGCGGAAAAAATGCAGTTACTTCAGATAATAATACATTGGGTGCAGGCGAAAAAATCAACAAGGACCTTGAACTATTGCAAAAGAGAGTTGACAATGTGATGAGTTTGGCAGTGGTGCCAGGGGCTAAGGAATCCACCCGTGAAGAAGGGGAGAAATTTATATCATCTATTCCTTTTAAAGAGGACTACGATTTTAAAATATATGAATCATCAAAGAATTCACAGGGTACATCAGAGCCTGTTAGATATGCCATTGGTATTTGCAATAAAAAGCAAAGCCCTATAATGGACTTGCAAATGGCTTATAACTTTAAAGATGGTTCTAATAATGATAAAATTGAAAATATAGTTTTCCAAAAATATGAGGATTATTCTCCAAAAGGTGTGTACCTATTGAAGAATATGGACAATTGTGTAAGCTTGGATAATGGCAAAATTATAGTATCAGTAAACAGTGACAGCAATAAGCAGATAGCTGAAGCTATGGAGAATTTTAAATTTGGTGAAGAGGGATTAGCTTATTTAGAGGATGTGGTAAAGCGAAATGCTCAACTTTCCACCCTTGAAAATAAAGATTTTATAGAAACCAAAGTGTGGAAGGGTAATAGAAAGAAAACGGAGTATGTGGCTTTAAAGGGTGAAGAAAAAAACAAGGCCATGTCCAGTGAAAAAAATGTTTCGGATAGTGACAATAATATTTTAAAAAATGCCATAGAGAAGGGTATCAGAGTAGTCATAGATGGTAAAGATATAAAGGTGAACCAGTGGGCTCTTGATACGGCCAAGGCAAGGTGCGGATATGAAACTTTCAGTATGGATGATATTAAAGATATAAAGCAAGCCAAGCTAGTTAGATATAATGAGTATTGGAGCAGTACGAAAGTTGAAATTGATGAAAAGGAACAGATCTTAAGTGACAGCGAAGAAATTAGCAAGATTGTGGCTTCTTTAAAGAAGGGGACATTGAACACACAACCATCCAACTATATACCATATATAACAATGTGTGATGTGGTGCTTAACCTTAGCAAAGCTGATGGCAGTATGATAAATATACCAATAGTAGATTACGATGTGGAAAATAATTTCTTCCTAGGTGATAATTTTTATGGTTTAAATAATAAAAGCTCAGAGCAAATTATGAGTTGTTTCAATGAAATTGGACAGAGTATCTACAAGTTAGCCAATGTAAATATTAATGAAAAGGTGGTAGACAAAAACTCTACTTTCTATTTGGGTATGCCAAGGCAAGATGCTGAAAAACTCATGTTTAAGCAGGGTATATACAACCCTAATACTACTGCCATAACGAGCTATCCTTCAGATATGAAGTGGGGAGATGTGCAATGCCATATAGAAAACATGGGATTAACATTTACCACGAAAGATGCAAAGGAATCCTTATATTCTATAGATGTATCTGATCCTAGCATAGTAAGCAATGCGGGATTAAAGGTTGGAGACAGCAAAGCTACCATGGAAAAGCTTTATGGCACTAATTATAATAGCGAAAAAATCATCAGTGGCAATGGAGATGGTGAGATTCAAAGGTGTGTATATGAATTTAAGGAAAATACCTTTAGTGTAAACATTAAGCAGGATAAAGTTGAAAGCTGGTCTATAGATAAAGATATTTACAAGCATAAAAGAGAAAATAGGCCAATTTATATGGATCAATGGGAAGCTACTAGCATTGTAAAAAATAATAGTGGTGTCACCATGGAAAAGCTAAACAACGCAAAAACCAGTAGTGGCAACAACTTGTTTTTCCTTGAAAATACTTTGTCAGTTTATGATAAATCTTATAGCAAGTTGATTTATTCCGGATATGGGGTAAAGTATGAAGAAAAAACTTTGTCGGCATCACAATTCGAAAAGGACAATAATATTTCCCTAAAATCCTTAGGCATAACGTCACAGGAAATTATATGGGTAAAGCCAAATTATCTAAATAACGAAACTCCTATGACCATTATTATGGGCAAGGATAGTGTGGACAGCAATGGTGCGGACAAAGCATTGCTCCTTATGAATGGAGATTGCATAGAGCTTAGTAGGATAAGATATAATTAAGTATTTAAAAGGTAGATTTTGCATTTAAAAAAGTTTTTGCGGGTGATGGTGAAAAAAGTGAGCGTATATTAAAGGATTTTCTTAATTCTGTTCTTGAATTAAAAGATAGGAACAAAATAAAGGAAATAGTGTATTTAAACCCATTTAATGATAGGGAAATAGAGCAAGATAAACAATCTATAATGGATATTAAAGTTAAAACAGAAAAGGGTGAATTAATAGATATAGAAGTTCAGATAAATGATGTGGACGACTATAAAAGAAGGAGTCTATATTATTGGGCAAAATTATATTGTGAAACACTGAAGAAAAGTAATTATTATTATGACTTAAAGAAAAGCATCGTAATAAACATTCTTGATTTTAATCTCATTAAGGAAAACAATAAATTTCACAATGTATTTCTTGTAAAGGAAAGAGATGATAATTTTGCATTTACTGAGGATTTAGAAATTCATTATCTAGAACTTAATAAGTTTGAACACAATAAGAATATATCAGAACTCAATGATTTAGAGGGGTGGGTTACGTTCCTTAAAGAGTGTGAACCTAATGGTGATACAAATATATTAACTAAGTTATCAAAAAATAAAGAAGAGATAGGGGTGGCAGTTGATATTATGAATAAGTTAAGTGCAGATGAGCTTGAATATCAAAGATATCTTGCCAGAGAAAAATATCTCATGGATGAGATGTCTAAGAAAAAGTACGCAGAATATAAAATGAATAAAGTCAAGGAAGAACTTGAGGAAGCAGAAAAAGAGAGGGATAGCGTTAAGCAGGATTTAAACAGAGCCAAAGAGGAAAAGAACAGGGTAGAAGAAGAAAATTTAAAAATGAAGGAAGAACTTAAAAATATTAAGGCAACACTTCTTTTAGAGCTAATAAGTGAAAAGTTTAAAGATGATGCAAATCAATACAGAGCGAAAGTTCAGTGTGCCAGCATAGAGAGCATAGAGAAAGCAATAAAGAGTTTGTTTACTATAGAAAATATTGAACAACTGGATGAATTGCTGTAGGTATTCTGCAATAGTGAGTTTAGATAGGGGTGCACAAGAGTAACATTGACTTTTGGGCATTTCTTTGCAAGGGGAGATGTATAGTGGAAAACTATAAAATTTTAATTGTGGAGGATGATGAGGTCATTGCGTCATCCATGGAGAAGTATCTTACAAAATGGGGATATGAGATTTATTGTGTCAATGATTTCGCCAATGTAGTAAAGGAAGTTTCCAAGTTTTCACCTGAGTTAATTCTCCTAGACATAATGCTACCTTTTTATAATGGCTTTTACTGGTGTTCAGAGATTAGAAAGTTTTCCAAGGTCCCTATAATTTTCATTTCTTCAGCTAATCAAAATATGGATATTGTAATGGCTATGGACATGGGTGGTGACGATTTCATTGCAAAGCCCTTTGATTTGTCGGTATTAAGGGCCAAGGTAAGTGCGCTTATAAGAAGGAGTTATTCCTTTAAAAGCAATATGAACTTGATGGAGTACCATGGTGTTTTTCTGAACTTGGGAGATGCCAAGGTTACCTATAAAGATCAGTGTGTAGAACTTACAAAAAATGAGTTTAAGATCCTTCAGATGCTTATGGAAAATGGCGGTGAAATAGTAACTCGGGAAAGCTTAATGATAAGATTGTGGGACAGTGATTGTTTTGTAGATGACAATACCCTTACAGTGAATATTACGAGAATAAGAAAAAAGTTGAAGGAATTAGGTGCAGACGACTTCATCAAAACTAAAAAGGGCATAGGGTATTATCTATGATGAATTATTTAAAAGAGAAGATTCCTAGAATTGGATTTGATATAGTCTGTGTATTTGTGTTTGCTTTGGTGTTTAAACTAAGTGATGTGCCTACAAAAGTCGCACTTTATCCAGCCATGATTTGCGCTACGTTCTGGCTAATGTACGTTTTGTTTGATTTAAGAAAATATTTGATAAGGCACAAGGAACTGCAACAACATAAGAACAACATTGACATTACTTTGCACCAATTGCAGTCTCCAAAGACACAGATGGAGTCAGATTATCAAGAATTGTTATGTCAGCTAGAGTATGTACTTTTGCAGAGACTTAGAGACGTGAATAAGGTGAATTTTGATAATAGGGAATTTATAACTACATGGGCACATCAGATTAAAACCCCTATAACGGCCATTAACCTTCTCCTTCAGGACATGGATGAGGAAAATGAGCTTGACAAGAGCTACACAAGGGAAATGAAAAATCAACTTTTTGAAATTGAACAATATGTGGACATGATGCTTCAGTACATTCGGTTGGATAGTCTTAATAGCGACCTTGTTTTGCAGCAATATAATCTTTTGCAGATAGTAAAACAAGCAGTAAAGTATTTTTCTAGAGTATTCATTGGCCGCAATATTTCTTTGAAACTAGATGACAATCTCAATGAGAAGGTGGTAACGGACGAGAAGTGGATCCTTTTTGTCTTAAAGCAGATTTTGTCCAATTCTTTAAAGTATACTAAAAAGGGCACCATATCCATATACCTTAAAAAACAAAATAAAACGCTGAAAGGGCAGAATTCTCTTATTCTTGTAATTGAAGATACTGGTGTAGGTATTTGCAGTGAAGATTTGCCGCGAATATTTCAACGAGGGTTCACAGGTTATAATGGCAGAATGGAGAAAAAATCCACGGGTATTGGATTGTATCTTACAAAGACAATATTGGATAGATTAAATAATGGGATTAATATATACTCTCAGGTCAATAAGGGCACTCAAGTAGAAATTATATTTAGAAACCTTACTAACATGTAAGGATAAAGGGGGAAATGTAAGGCCGATGGAAGGCAAAGCGTTTCTCTTTTTGTTATTATAATATATAGGGTGTGGTCATGGATAAATGCCCACTGTGTATAAAATAATTATGATGAAAGGGAGTATAGATATTATGTCACTACTTGATGTTAAAAATTTAAAAAAGATATATACCACTCGTTTTGGAGGGAATAAGGTAGAGGCCCTTAAAAATATAAATTTCAGCGTGGAGAAGGGCGAGTATGTTGCTATCATGGGGGAGTCGGGTTCAGGTAAAACTACCCTTTTAAACATATTAGCTGCCATGGATAGACCTACCCATGGGGAGGTTATTCTAAACAATAGCAACACTGTGGAAATAAAAGAATCAGAACTTGCTAAGTTCAGAAGAGAGCATTTAGGATTTGTATTTCAGGATTTTAATTTGCTAGACAACTTCTCTGTAGAGGACAATATTTATTTGCCATTAGTGTTGGCTGGGGAAACCTATAATGAGATGAGGCCCAAGTTAGAACCCATAGCAAAAAAACTAAATATTGCCGGTCTTTTGAAGAAATTCCCTTACGAAATATCTGGTGGACAAAAGCAACGTGTAGCCATAGCAAGGGCCATAATCACTGAACCAGAGATCCTTTTAGCCGATGAGCCCACAGGTGCACTAGACACAAAATCCACAGGGGAATTATTAAATGTATTTTCAGATTTAAACCACATGGGCCAGACAATTCTAATGGTAACACACAGCACTAGAGCAGCTTCCAATGCTGAAAGAGTGCTTTTCATAAAAGATGGAGAGATATTCCATCAGCTGTACAGGGGCAGTATGAACGACGATGAAATGTACAGAAAAATATCAGACACCTTAACCTTACTTTTAGCTGGCGGTGATATACATGAATAAATTTATGTACAGCAAGCTAGCATTAAGCAATATCAAGAAAAATAAAAATATGTATTTCCCATTTTTACTGGCAGCCATGGTTATGGCATCTTTGTTTTATATATTAACTTCTATAACGGTTAAGACAGCTAATTCAAATTTTTCTGGTGCCAGAGAAGTTTCTTCAATACTTTACATGGGTATTTGGTGCATCGGATTTTTCTCTATATTAATTATTTTCTACATCAACAGCTTCCTAATGAAAAGGCGAACAAGAGAATTAGGGCTTTACAATGTTCTTGGCATGGATAAAAAGCATATTGGAAAAGTACTTTTTTGGGAAACGTTTTTTATAGGAATTGGAAGTATAGTTTTGGGCATATTTTTTGGGGCATTACTTGCAAAATTAATGTTTCTAATCCTCATAAAACTAGCTCAAATTAAAACTCCCATGGAGTTTTCAATTTCAGGATTTGCTATAATACTTACTTCAATTTTATTTGGAGTATTGTTTATTCTTTTAATCATATATAATCGAATACGAGTAATATTTTTGAAACCTATTGAATTGCTTCACAGCACCAATGTGGGTGAGCGCGAGCCAAAAGCAAAGTGGATTATTACCCTATTAGGCCTTGGAACCCTTGGAACAGGTTACTATATAGCCATGACTTGTAAGAATGTCATGGAGGCACTGTCCACATTCTTAATTGCAGTAATTCTCGTAATAATAGGAACATATCTTTTATTTACTACAGTAAGTATTGCTGTACTAAAAATAATGAAATCTAACAAAAGATATTATTATCACAAAACTCATTTTATAACAATATCGGGTATGATTTACAGAATGAAGAAAAATGCCGCAGGACTTGCAAGTATATGTATTTTAAGCACCATGGTTCTTGTGACATTATCCACCACAGTATCACTTTACATGGGTCTCGAAGATATGCTAAAGATGCAATATGATAGGGATATAGTTACTAGCTATAACTACGAGCCAAACATGGATAAACTGCAAAATCACAATCCTGGTTCATATGATACTAATCTTATAAAGGAAACCATGGAGAGGCAAGCAGAAAAGCACAATGTGAAGATTGATAATGTGCAGGATTTTTATATGCTAAATCTTATTAT
Organism: Hathewaya proteolytica DSM 3090; assembly: GCF_900142225.1. GTDB lineage: Bacteria > Bacillota > Clostridia > Clostridiales > Clostridiaceae > Hathewaya > Hathewaya proteolytica. Next base: position 35,242 of record NZ_FRAD01000019.1, on the reverse strand, counting down.
GCAGTACAATAAAGAGACACATAACGTTGCGAAATCTATGGCTTTAAGTGATATAAATAATATGTCCAATGTAATTGTGATGAACCTTGACGATTATAATAAACTCAATAATTCTAAAGAAACATTAGGGGCACAGGAAGCTATTATCTTAACATCTGAGAAATCGAAGTATGACTACGATACTATTTTAATAAAGAGCAATATTGAGAAGAAGTACACTATAAAGAAAAAACTTACTAATGAATTTTGTGATAGCCTTCCAAATTATTATGTGAATGTAAAAGTGTTGGTAGTTCCAACACTAAACGAAATGGAAGCCTTGGCTTACTACGATAAATCAAAAGAAGGAAGTTATAGAACCCAATCCGTAACGTATAATTACAAGTTTGATCTTAGCGGTTCCATGGCTGACAAAAAAGCTTTCATTGGCAATCTGAGAGATGTGCTTAATGATGCCGGTATTGCCCATGTGAGAGATGTTCGCGATATTTACAGTGGAAGAGAGAATTTTATGAACATGTATGGCAGTCTTTTGTTCATAGGTGTTTTCTTGGGAATCTTGTTCCTTATAACCACAGTGATGATTATATACTATAAGCAAATATCAGAAGGGTATGAAGATAGAAGCAGATTTGATATGATGAAAAAAGTAGGTATGGGAGATAAAGAAGTAAAAAAGGTAATTCATAGCCAGATACTCACTGTATTTTTCTTGCCAATCATCGTAGCCATAGTGCACATATGTTTTGCCTTTAGAATAATAAGACAACTTTTGTTAATGTTAGGTCTTACTAAAACCTCATTATTTATAATTTGTACAGTGGGAACAGTTTTAATCTTCACCATTGCTTATGGCATAGTATACGCACTTACTGCAAAAACTTACTACAAACTTGTAAACAAAGCAAACTTGTAAACAAAACAAACTCATAGGTCGCATAAATTAAATTTCCCCAAGGGAAGGTGTTCCAAAAGAAAGAAAATTTCTTCAAGACATCTTCCTTTTTTTATCCTGCCAGACATATGGCTCTTATGGCGATAACAGTGATAGAGTAAAATTACGCTTCAAGCCCATAGATATATTTATAGGCGTTAGCCATACGGCTCTTATGGCAATGGCAGTGATAAAGTAAAAATTCGCCTGCAGCAAAAAATTTTTACAGGCGCACAAGCCATGCGGCTTTTGTGACAATAACAGTGACAGTATTTCTATCACTGCATTCTACAAAAGAGCCATATAGATTTACGGAGATGAAACTAACAATGTTCTATCACTGTATTCTACAAAAGAGCCTTAGGAAGCTGAAATCATATAAGGATATACTGGGGTGTGGAGTTGACTTAAAATCAAAAAATTAAAACTATTGTAATAAAATCGAAATAAAAACAATGTTATAATTAAATTAAGATATGTTTAAAATACCATGTATATTTGTTATAATTCTATATACATACGTATTATATAAAAAATCTATAGTTTACGGGAGTTTAATTGGGAATAATTATAAAAGTAAAACGGAAAACAAAAAAAACAAAAAGAAAAGGAGGGAAATTATGACAACTAAATGGCTAAAAAAACAGATTTGCATTGTTGCTGGGTTGTGTCTTATGATACCTATATTTGTAGGATGCACTGGCTCTAAAGAGTCAAAGGATATATCCCACGGTAGCAATGAAAAACAGCAGGAGAATGCCGTCAATAAGTCGGACACTGATGAAATAAAGCTTGCTGCATTAAAAGGACCAACTTCTATGGGTATTGTAAAACTTTTGGAGGACAAAAAAATCAATGTAAGTTTCAATATGTACAATTCAGCTGATGAAATCGTTCCACTAATTGTAAAGAAACAGGTTGATATGGCAAGTATTCCAGCTAATTTGGCTGCAGTGCTTTATGAAAAAACTAAAGGCAATATTGTGGCACTAAATGTTAATACACTAGGGGTTTTGTATGGTGTCTCTGAATCAAGCAATATAAAGGACATAAAAGACTTAGAAGGAAAAACCGTCTTTATGACTGGAAAGGGAACAGTTCCAGAGTATTCACTTAAGTATTTGCTTGAAAAAAATGGGGTACAGCTTGAAAAGGTTAAAATAGAGTTCAAATCTGAACCTACGGAAGTGGTTGCTGCATTAAAGGTGAATAAGGATAGTGTGGGAATATTACCACAACCATTTACGACGGTAGCGCTTAACAATAACGACAAATTAAAGATAGTGTTAGATCTTACAGAATGTTGGGAGAAGTCATCGCATGGAGAGAGCAGCATGGTAACTGCTGTAACAGTGGTTAGAAAGGATTTTCTAAATCAGCATAAAGAGCTTGTGAATAAGTTTATGGAAGAGCAGAAGAAATCAGTTGAATTCACTAAGAATAATATTGATGAAGCTGCAAATCTTATAGAAAAATACGATATTGTAAAAGCTGCTATTGCAAAGAAAGCTTTGCCTTATTGTAACCTTGTGTGTATAACAGGTGACGAGATGAACAAAAAGCTAGAGGGTTACCTAACCACACTTTATAATTCAAACAAAGCCTCTGTAGGAGGGAAATTACCTAGAGATGACTTCTATTACAAAGAAAATTAAGGTAAATGGAAAAACACCATCATTTTTAAAAGTAATAATTGGGTTGTGCTGGCTTGGAATATGGCAGTTGGCATCTTTGATTGTAAATGAAGCTATATTGTTGCCTGGGCCCGTTGACACAATATCTGCACTGGCAACATTAATGAGAACGCCACAAACCTATGTTATCGTTTTCAAAACCATGGTGGACATAATGGTTTGGTTGTGCATTTCCACTTTAACTGCAGTAGTGTGTGCTGTATTTGCAAGCAGAAGCAAGATATGGGCAATGATAGTATCTCCAGTGGTAGCTGTTATGAAGTCAGTACCTGTGGCGTGTTTTATAGTTTTGGTTCTTGTTATATTTTCTTCGGAAATGGCAACAGGCATTATATCATTTATGGTGGTGTTTCCCGTTACTTACTACAGCTTAGTTCAGGCCATATTAAATATAGATAAAAAAATAATCGATATGTTCAAAATTTATAGAGTGGGTAAATTCACCAGGTTTTTATATCTATATATTCCGTGTATTTTGGGTGAATTAAGGGTGGTTTTTAGGAGCACAGTTGGCATGGCCATAAAGGCAGGTATAGCGGCACAACTTATTGGTGTTACAAAAGATAGCATTGGAGAGGAGATTTATCTTTCAAAGCTATATTTAAATATGGATGAGTTGCTTGCGTGGACAGTTTTAATTATATTTATCTGTTATATTTCCGAGAGGATTATAGATAAAATAATGTTAATTCTGCAAAAAAGAATGTATGGAACTAGAACTAAATAGTAGATTTCAGTGAAATTCTGCTTAAAAGGTGAGGTGTGAATCCATAATAACAGTACAGAAATTAAGAAAATCTTACGATAAAATATTATTCAAAGAACTTAGCTTTTCTATTGAAGAGGGTGAAGTTGTTGCTGTGATGGGGCCATCAGGTGTTGGTAAAACTACTTTTCTAAATATACTCATGGGATTGGATAAGGATTATGAAGGAACCATTGAAGGCCTTTTTGATAAAGAGTTTTCCGCTGTGTTCCAAGAAGATAGACTTTTAGAGGAATTCTCGGTGATGACTAATATCAAAATCGTTGTAGATAAGAAGCAAGGCAAAAGAATTTCTCGTGAGGAAATAGAAAAAGCCTGTGAAACCATACTGCCTAAGGGGATTTGCCATAATATATGTAAAACCTTAAGTGGTGGTATGAAGCGAAGGGTAGAAATAATAAAGGCTATGATGGCTGAGAGTGATGTTATCTGCATGGATGAGCCTTTTAAGGGACTAGATAGAAGGACAAAAGAAAAGGTAGTACAATATGTGTTGCAAAATAAGGGAAAAAGAACCATGTTCATTGTAACACATGATAAAGAGGATATTGAGTTAATAAATCCAGGCCGGATTATTAATATAGAAAGCATATGAAAATTATCGCAGTACAAGGAAATTAATTAGAAAGGAAAGATAATTATGAGTAGATTGAGTATTGTAACTGAAAATAAGGCTCAGATTACGGTGGAAAAGCTTTATAAGGCGTTAGAACGACGAATCGTAGCAAGTCCTCCAGGTTTGTGTCCTGTTGATTTAACAGGTGCTTTTATTAAAATGTGTTTAGCACAAACTTGTGGTAAATGTGTACCATGTAGAATAGGGTTAAGGCAACTTTCTGAATTATTTGATGACGTCCTTGATGGACGTGCTACTCTTGAGACAATTGATTTGATTAAGAATACAGCGGAGAGCATTTATCTTTCTTCTGACTGTGCCATTGGGTATGAGGCAGCAGCTATGGTATTAAGAGGTATGGAAGGCTACAGAGAGGATTTTGAAGAGCACATAAACCACAACAGATGTATATGCAATAGTAATCAGCCTGTTCCGTGCAAAGCACTATGTCCAGCTGGAGTTGATATTCCAGGATATATTTCTTTAGTTGGGGAAGGTAGATATGCAGATGCTGTTAAGTTAATTCGAAAGGACAACCCTATGCCTGTTGTATGCGGACTTATTTGTGAGCATCCATGTGAAAACAGGTGTAAACGAGGTATGTTGGATTATCCGGTGAATATAAGGGGTCTTAAGAGAGTGGCTGTGGACAATGCAGGAGAGGTTCCTATACCACCATGTGCAGAAAATACAGGAAAAAAGGTGGCTATTGTAGGCGGAGGACCTGGTGGTCTAAGTGCTGCATACTACTTGGCATTAATGGGGCACAATGTAACTATTTATGAACAAAGAAAGCGATTAGGTGGAATGCTTAGCTATGGAATTCCAAACTATAGACTTCCAAGAGAATTGCTTGAGAGAGATATAAATGCCATATTATCAGCAGGTATTGAGGTTCACAAGGAAGTTTCTGTTGGAAAAGATATTAGCATGGTGGAACTGCAGAATAATTATGATGCTATATATATTGCCATAGGAGCGCACACGGACAAGAAGATTGGAATCGAAGGCGAGGAAGAAGCTAAGGGCGTGATTTCAGCAGTGGAAATGCTTAGAAACATCGGCGACGGAGATAAGCCAGATTACACTGGAAAGAAAATCGTGGTAATTGGTGGTGGAAATGTAGCCATGGACGTAGCTAGAAGCTCGGTCCGACTTGGTGCAGAGAGCGTTAGCATTGTGTACAGAAGGAGAAAGGCTGACATGACAGCACTTCCAGATGAAATAGAAGGTGCTATAGCAGAAGGGTGCGAACTTTATGAACTGATGACTCCTGTAAAAATTGAGACAGATGAAAATTCTAATGTAAAATACCTTCACGTTCAACCTCAGATGATAAGCAAAATAAAGAATGATAGACCGGGTGTAGTCAATGCAGATGCTGAAATGAAAAAAATTGAATGCGATTTAATCATCGTTGCTGTAGGACAAGGTATTCAATCAAAGACCTTTGAAGATTACGGAATTCCTGTTAAACGTGGTGCCATAGAAGCACTTAGCTGCAGTGAAATCAAGAACTTTAAGGGAATCTTTGCAGGTGGAGACTGCGTTACTGGACCAGCTACAGTTATAAGGGCTATTGCAGCTGGAAAAGTTGCAGCGGCCAATATAGATGAATACCTTGGATTTAACCATGAAATTACATGTGATGTAGAAATACCGGAAGCTAACTTCGATGATAAATTAAAATGTGGAAGGGTCTCTGTTAAAGAAAGAGATTCAAAAGACCGTGTAAATGATTTTGAACTTGCCGAGATTGGCATGAGCTGTGAAGAGGCATGTCAGGAAGCTAACAGATGCCTTAGATGTGATCATTTTGGATACGGAGTGTTCAGAGGAGGAAGAATAGAAAAATGGTAAAGTTAACTATAAACAACATAAACGTAGAAGTACCAGAGGGAACATCTATTCTTGACGCAGCGCGAACAGCTGGAATAGAGATACCGACACTTTGTTATTTAAAAGAAATAAATGAAATAGGGGCATGTAGGGTTTGCGTTGTTGAAGTGGAAGGCATAGATAGGGTTGTAACTGCCTGCAATAATACGGTGAAAGAAGGTATGGTGGTTCATACCAATAGTAACAAAGCTAGAACAGTAAGAAAAACTAATGTAAAGCTAATTTTATCGCAACATGATTTCAAGTGTGCAACTTGTGTAAGAAGTGGCAACTGTTCTTTGCAGAAAATTGCTCGAGATTTAAATATTACCGATGTTCCTTATGAAAGTATCATAGAAAAATCCTCTTTTAATGAGAATTTTCCACTTATCAGAAATGCTGAAAAATGCATAAAATGTATGCGTTGCGTACAAATCTGTGACAAGGTTCAAAGTCTTAAAGTGTGGGATGTGGTAAATACAGGTGCAAGAACTACAGTTGATGTCTCAAATAATGTAAAATTAGAAGAGGCAAATTGTAGTTTATGTGGACAATGTCTTACTCACTGCCCAGTTGCTGCACTTAGGGAAAGAGACGATGTGGACAGAGCTATAGAGGCTATTGAGAATAAAGATTTAATAACAGTAGTACAAATTGCTCCGGCTATTAGAACAGCATGGGGAGAGCAGCTAGGGTTAGAAAGGGAAAATGCCACTGTTAACAGGCTTGTGGATGGTCTTAGAAAAGTCGGCTTTAATTATATTTTTGATACCAGTTTCTCAGCTGACCTTACTATCATGGAAGAGGGAAGTGAGTTTATTGAAAAGCTTCCTGAGATAAAGAAAAGTGGAATGCCAATGTTTACGTCTTGCTGTCCGGGTTGGGTAAGATTTGTAAAATCTGAATACCCATACATGGTGGAATATCTGTCCTCAGCTAAATCACCACAGCAGATGTTCGGAGCCATAACAAAATCCTACTATGCAAAACTTCTTAATGTAGATCCATCAAAGATATACTGTGTGTCAATAATGCCATGTCTTGCTAAAAAGCATGAATGTGACATTCCAAATATAAATGATGCGGAAGCTTTCAAGGATGTAGATGTGGTTCTTACAACTAGAGAAGTAGTAAGACTGCTTAAGAGCTATAATATAAAAGCAGAGAATCTAAAAGAAGTCCCATTTGATGAGCCGTTAGGCACGCATACAGGAGCAGGAGTTATTTTCGGAGCTACAGGTGGAGTAATGGAGGCAGCTCTTCGTTCAGCCTACTATTTAGTTACAAAACAAAATCCCGATGCAGATGCCTTCGAAGAAGTTCGAGGAATGGACGCTTGGAAGGAAGCTGAATTTAAAATTGCAGATGTTACTGTGAAGGTAGCTGTAGTAAGCGGACTTGCAAATGCTAGAAGGCTTATGGATGCTATAATAAGCGGTAAAGTTCAATATGACTTTGTAGAAGTTATGGCCTGCCCAGGTGGATGCGTCAATGGTGGTGGACAGCCAATTCATGATGGTCAGGAACTAGCAGGACAAAGAGCTAAAGTTTTATACGGATTAGATAAACACAATAACTTGAGATTTTCTCATGAAAATCCAGCCATCCAGGAATGTTACAAATCATATCTTGGAGAGCCATTGTCACATTTAGCTCACAAATTATTGCATACAGATCATACCGGATGGAATATGCCAAAATAATAAGTTTGAATATATATAAAGAAAGTTTCTAACTTTAAAGCATCTCGAATTTCGAGGTGCTTTTTTAGTACGGGAAGGGTGTACAACCTTTAATTCTACACACCATTAGAAGTTATCTTTCTACAAAACCATATATATATGGCTCTTTTGGCAATGACAGTGATAACGAGGAATACAATAATAATGGTGAGCACAATGATAAGTGTGAATACAATGATAATGGTGAATACAGAGTGATAACGTGGCATACAACTATAACAAAGGGGTACAACGATAACCTGGAATTGTGATAATTTCAAGTTATGCGGATATAGTCTCAATTAAATTCACGGCACGCTAAATTATATAAAAGTATAAATTTAACTTATAAAGAGTGAAAGTATATTAAAATTAAACATAGAAATCCTACAAAGCCTACATGAAACTTTATTAGGTATGTCCATGCCTTTAGTATTATTGATAGTGATGATTATACTGGCTGTTGCGATGATTTACTGCATATGTTGATAACTTTAGTATTAACTGTGGTAAAACTGTGATATTAATGTGGAAAACACCCTAATAATTGTTGATAATATGTGTATAACCTCAAGGGGACGATAAGGTATAGGCGTCTTATTTCTTTAAAATCCAAAGCTATCTATGGCTGTACTTAGAAAATAAACAAGCTATGTGAATAAAATGTTTAAATTGTGTTGATAATCCCCAAAATAATGTTGATAAGTTTTTAAAACTGTGGACAACTATGTAATTTGTGATAAATATATAACATGTGGGCAACTATATAATTAGAACAGTTATATCACTTGTGGATAATCATAGAACGTGTGGACAATTATAAAACTCATGGTCGATCATATAAATTATGGTCCATCATAGAACTTGCGAACAATTATAAACCTTATGGACAATCATAGAACTTGTGAATAATGATAAAACTGGTGTACAATCCATAAAACTTATGCACAATCATATAACTTATGACCAATCACAGGCCATGTGAAGCAAATCATTAGCATGCAAAGTGGACAGTTGTACTATTTTTTAAAAGCTGCTGTGTTTGCTGAACAAATAGCTTTACATATTTAAACAGTGCTATGTAATTAGTGAGGTATTTTGTGGCAATGCCTTTATAAGGCTCAAAAAACTCTAGCATATTTTTTAGTAATTTATCCGCATAATCAACGTTATATTTTTCACCTTTGTGAGTCCCACGGGATAAGGATATGTGCTCCAAATTAAATTTTTTTGCTAGGTATTTGTATTTATAATTGTAATCCGTTATAAGAGTGCTGCCAGGCTTTAATGCATTATTAAAGAGAGTAATAAGATCATCAGGGGTAACAGTTTTTTTTAATGCTGTATCTATGAGAAAATTATTGGTGTTATCAATGGTACCTAATATAGAAATTTTTTCGCTGTCAGGTTCATTGTAAAAAACATTTCCTTGGGTCCAGCGAGGTCCCCGTTGTTTGGATGGTCGCGGCAAGGTGAAATTTTCATGGCTGTGGTTTCCTTTGTAGGAACGAAGCATATAAGTATGAGACATTTCCATGGTGCCTTCTAGGGGAACTGTAAACATAGATGCTTTTAGTGCATTAAGAAGTTTATGTCTCCAGAAAAAAGCTGTTTTTACATTGATATTTAATTCTTTTGCACTCTTGTGCAGAGATTTGCGTTCTATAAGGCATAGGACAAATTTATTCCATAGCTCAGTACTCTTTTTAGAGTGGTAGAGTACAGTATTGGTGTTTCGGATATAGGATTTACCGCAATTTTTGCAGAGAAACCTTTGTGTGTTTTTATTCTTTCCGTTTTTTACGGACTTGGTGCTACCGCAGTGTGGACAGCTACATTCTGATTTATCACCGTGAATTATGGCAAAGAACTTGGTTATGAAGTTTTTATTATTCGTATTGTAGGAATTTAAAATATAATTAATTATTTTATTTGATGCAACAGTTTCCATAAATACCAACCTCCGGTTTAATATTATCTTAGATTATAACCATAAATATTTCTTTTAAACACTAAAAAAATAAATATTTTTCACTGTATTCTACAAAAGAGCCATATTTGATTTAAACTTGAATTGATTTATGATTCCATCACTGACTTCTACAAAAGAGCCATATAGGGTTATGCTTATAAAATAAGGATAAATGCTATAACAACATTTTTTGGCATAATTCGATAAATTACATAAAGTTTATAAACTATATAAATTTAAAGACAAATAAATATTAATAAAATGGATGTTAATGATTAGAAGCAATGAAAATGGCTAATAATTTTAATATGTAATAAATTTTGAACGGTGAAAAAAATTGTGATAAAATATGAGGATAGGTTAAATATTGAATTAACTAAAAACATGGTAAATATTAGAGGGTAAGGGGAGTTGATATTTTGTATAATGCAGGATTGGTTTTAGAAGGCGGTGGAATGAGAGGAATTTTTACTGCGGGAGTACTGGATTTCTTTATGGATAAGGGGGTTGAATTCAAAAATATCATTGGAGTGTCTGCTGGAGCATGTCATGCTTGTAGTTTTTTGTCAAGGCAGTATGGAAGGGCAAAAAAAGTAAGTGTTGATTATATAGATGATAAGAATTATTGCAGTGTTTATAATTTAATAAAAACAGGAGACTTATTTGGTGAAAAGTTCGTGTATGATGAGATACCAAGAAAACTAGATATTTTTGACAATGAAGCATATTTGAATAATCCATCAAAGTTGTTTGTTACGGTTACTGATGTGGAAAGTGGTGAACCAGCGTACATCGAACTTCGGGATTGTGACAAAGAAGTTGATTTGGTTAGAGCATCGGCATCATTACCATTAGTGTCAAGGATAGTTGAATTTAGAGGAATGAAATATTTGGATGGTGGAATATCAGATTCTATTCCCATTAGAAAAATTCAAGAAATGGGAATGAAGAAAAATGTTATAGTTTTAACTCAGCCAGAGGGATATGTAAAAGAACCTAATAAAGCCATGACCTTTATAAAGATGAAATACAGAAAGTATCCACAATTAATTAGAAAAATGGAGAATAGGTATCTTATTTATAATGACACGTTGAGGTATATAAAACAGCAGGAGAACATTGGGGAAGTTTTTGTCATAAGGCCAGAGGAAGCTTTGCCATTGAAAAGAATAGAAAAAGATAAAGAAAAATTAGAAGACACGTATAAGAAGGGATATAAACGGGCATCAGCTTTATATGATGATATGGTGAAATTTCTGAAAGAGCAAGAAGAATATTAATAGGATAAAATTGCCTTGACAAATTAAAAAACATTTTGTATGATATAGCTAATTTCATATTTGCATAACGAAGATTTGTTTTGGGCATTTTTGTCTTTAACGTTTCGGAGTATAAGAAAAGCGATGATGAGAAATAGTAGCAATTAGGATTTCTAACAGAAAACTGCCGGTTGATGAGAGGCGTGAGGATAGTTTTTGCGAATACATCTTTGAGCTGCACACTGAATAAAAGATAATTTATTGATTTTCTTTTTAGTAGGCTGTGACGGATAGGCACCCCGTAATCGCGTGCAAGGGTATCGTCATAATTATGGATCGTACCTGGTGAGATAAAACAATGTGAATTGTTTTGTGAATTAAGGTGGTAACACGGGAATATAACCCGTCCTTTTATACACGATTGTGGATAAAAGGGCGGGCTTTTTTATTTCAGTGAAGAAGAGTGCAAAATTCTTATAGACCTTGCATATGTTGAAAAATATATTTAAGGATGGTATTTTATATGATTTCAGCAAAAGAACAAATTAAAATTATTTGCAAAGGAGTGGAGAATCTGGTAAGCGAAGAGGAGCTTATGCAGAAACTGGAGCAGGGTAGGCCATTAACCATAAAACTTGGACTTGATCCATCAGCACCGGATATCCACATAGGGCATGCTGTTGTATTAAGAAAGATAAGGCAGATGCAAAATCTTGGACACAAGGTGGTCATTGTCATTGGAGATTTCACAGGAAGAATAGGAGATCCTACGGGAAAAGCCAAAGGACGTGTGGCACTTAGCGAGGAAAAGGTAAAAGAAAATGCAGCTACATATTGTGAACAGATTTTTAGAATATTAGATAAAAGCAAAACGGAAGTTAGATTTAATAGTAAGTGGTTATCACAGTTGAAGTTTGAGGAAATAATAAAGCTGGCGTCAACTACTACTGTAGCTAGAATGTTGGAGCGAGATGATTTTAGCAATAGATACAAAAATGGAGTAGCTATTGGGATTCATGAATTTTTTTACCCTTTAATGCAAGCTTACGATTCAGTGGAACTTAAAGCAGACATAGAATTGGGTGGCACAGACCAGACATTTAATATATTAATGGGCAGAACACTGCAGAAGACCATGGGCCAGGAACAACAGATAGCCATGTTTATGCCACTTTTAGAAGGTCTTGATGGTGTTGAAAAGATGAGCAAAAGTTTAAATAACTATATTGGAGTCAGCGAACCTTCGGAGGTAATGTTTAAAAAGTGCATGGAGATACCGGATTCACTGATAATAAAATACTTTGATCTTGCTACAGATGAGCATCCAGATAAAATTCAGGAAATTAAAGAGCAACTTGAAAAGGGCAGAAATCCACGTGACGTAAAATATGAATTAGCGGAAATAATAACGGGACTTTACCATTCACAAGAGGAGTTGGGGAAGGCAAAGAAATTTTATGAAGAAGCATTTGCAAAAAAGTCCATACCAGATGATATACCAGAGATTGAACTTAGCAAAAGTGGGTTACAATGCTTGAATGATATAATTCCTAAACTTAAGGATATGGATATGATTCCAAGCAGAAAGGAGTTCATGAGATTGTTGTCTCAAGGTGGTGTAAGTGTGAATGGAGAAAAAATATCTAATAGAGACATAAATATGGAATTACAAAATGGATTGGTTCTGAAAATAGGAAAAAAACATTTTGCAAGATTGAAATAGGGCTAAATTCAAGTAGGTAAATAAAAATAATAATAATAATTATTGTATAAATTATGAAACTATTGTAGAACCCTCTAATATATATAAATATATAGTGAATAATATTAATAAGTTGAAAACAATGAAAAATTGCTTTATAATTTAATGAGAACATTATGGAATAGGGGGGAAGTATTATGGAAAATTCAATTGACAGGGTGCGTTTGAAGACATTAGCAAAAGACCAGATAAGGGGCAGTATAGGTGTTTTGTTCCTTTGCAATGTTATAAGGGGTTTAATAGAAGGAGGATGCAATGCAATACCTTTAGTAGGTCCAATTGGCTATTTATTTTTGTCAGGACCTATGGCATTTGGGTCAAGTCTTATATTTCTAAAATTAACTAAGGGTGAGGGTGTAGATATAGGCGATCTATTTAAGGGATTTAATAATTTTGCTACCAATGTAGGCATTAATCTTTTGAGTGCTATACTAATTTTCTTTTGGTGCTTATTGTTGATAGTTCCGGGTATCATAAAGAGCTTGAGTTATTCTATGGCAATGTACGTAGCTGTTGATAATCCAGATTTTAAAGCTATGCAGGCAATGGAGCACAGCGAAAGAATGATGGATGGACATAAAATGGACTTGTTCATATTGGAATTATCATTTATCCCTTGGGGATTGCTAGTTGTTGTAACCTTTGGAATTGCAGGAATATATGTTTTTCCGTATATGGAAGCTACAATAGCTAATTTTTACAATGAGATTAAGAATGAATATGCAAATTTCTAAAATATGCTTTGACAAGACTTACGGATTGTGATAAGTTATAGACAAATACATGGTAAAACTTAATAATACATCATGGGGAGCCTGTGAACAGGCTGAGAGGAAGTTTTAGCTTCGACCCTTATAACCTGATTTGGATAATGCCAACGTAGGGAACTTGAAAGTGAAATTTTGCTACCGCTTACGCTGTTGAAAAGTGCTTTGGCACTTACATTATTATTCAATGGCATGGGCGGCTTTTTTTGTGCCCTGTGAGATTGTTTTGTAGACCATGCAAATAATTATATGGGAGAGTTTAAGTTTATGGAAAAATGTACGGGAAGTAAACAGTATACCACTCAGATGGATGCAGCTAAAAAAGGCATAATCACTGAGGAAATGAAAAAAGTTGCTGAATATGAAAATATGGATTGTAAAGAGCTTTTGGAGCTTATGGCAAAGGGGCAAATTGTAATTCCAGCTAACAAAAATCATAAGTGTTTGAAGCCCTATGGCATAGGAAATAAATTAAAGACCAAAATAAATGTGAATCTTGGTACATCAAGAGATTGTTTAGATCTTGATGTGGAGATGAAGAAGGTCATGACTGCTGTGGAAATGGGGGCGGAGGCCATCATGGACTTAAGTTCCTATGGGGACACTCAAGTTTTCAGAAGAAAGCTTACTTCCGAATGTCCAGCGGTGCTCGGGACAGTGCCAATCTATGATGCTGTGGTTTATTATAACAAGGCACTTAAGAAAATCACATCTGAAGAATGGATAGATATAGTTAGAATGCATGCAGAAGATGGAGTGGATTTTATGACTATTCACTGCGGTATAAATAAGAATACTGCGGAGCGTTTCAAAAAATCTAAGAGACATACAAACATAGTATCTCGTGGTGGATCCATAATTTTCGCTTGGATGGAGCTTACAGGAAATGAAAATCCGTTCTATGAGCATTTTGATGAAATACTTGAAATTTGCCAGCAGTATGATGTTACATTAAGCCTTGGTGATGCATGTCGTCCAGGTAGTATAGCTGATGCGGGTGATATATCTCAAATCGAAGAGTTGGTCAGCTTAGGGGAACTTACCATGCGTGCCTGGGAGAAAAATGTTCAGATAATAATTGAAGGACCAGGTCATATGCCATTAAATCAAATTCGTGCTAATATGGAAATTCAGCAGAGTATCTGCAAGGGTGCTCCTTTCTATGTCCTAGGGCCAATTGTTACCGATGTGGCACCTGGATACGATCACATCACGTCTGCCATTGGAGGAGCTATTGCCGCCACTTATGGCGCATCATTCCTTTGCTATGTAACCCCTGCGGAACACTTGAGACTTCCAACTGTAGAAGATGTACGAGAGGGAATAATAGCTTCCAAGATAGCGGCGCATGCAGCTGATATTGCAAAGGGTGTAAAGGGCGCTGCTGATTGGGATTATGAGATGAGTGAGGCTAGAAGAAATCTTGACTGGGAAGGGCAATTTAATTTAGCTATGGATGGTGATAAGGCTAGAAGATATCGTGCGGAATCCACACCAGAAAGGGAAGATACATGCACAATGTGTGGGAAAATGTGCGCAGTTAGAAATATTAATAAGATTCTGCGAGGTGAAGACGTGGACATCATGGATTAAAACTACGTGGGGTGGTGCATATGGCTCTTTTGTAGAAAGCAGTGATGGAATTAGGACTTGATTTAAAATAAAAGTTGCATGTGGCTCTTTTGTAGAAAACAGTGATAGAATTATTAATATAGGAAAATGGCTTCTTGGGAGTAAAAAACTCTTGGGGAGCTTTTTTAGATTTTAGGAGGATTTATGAGGGGTTTGCGTTAACAAAAAAATTAAATTTGGTATCTATTACTATAAGAAGTGTTATTAAATATTGGGAAGTTGTGAACCTGCCGCCTTGCGGCCTTATGGTGGAGGGCGCACAAGCCTGCGGCTTATCACTGCATTTGCCAAAAGAGCCATATGTATGGGAGAATTTAAAATGGTAATGTTACAGAGAGCATGTGCAGAATAATAAGACTATTTTGCTATGAAATATTTTTCGAATAAAATGTTTTTTAACATTAAAAAATGTGGAAATGAAACGGGATAAATAGTATGATAAGTAGTATGAATTAAAACCTCAACAAATGAAGTGGAGTAACTTAGAAGTAGAAAAGGAAAGGAGACTGTATGAAAAGAGATAAGAAAATACGAAATGTATCCACGAAAAACAACAATAATAACAGTAAAAACAAAAGCAATAAAGATAATAAAAACAACAAAAACAATAAAGATAATAAAGAAAATAATAAAAAAAATAATAACAATAAAAATGAATTAATAAAAGAGAGTAATTACAAAATAAAAAAAATTGACTATAAAAAGTCTTCGGATATATATTTAATTAAGCAAAGTGGAGAGAAGAAAAAAAGTAAATTAAAGAAGTGGATAAAAGCCATGGTGGCGGTTGTAGGGGCTACGGGAAGTTTGATGTTTTGTACATATTTTTATAAGGGGCACTTTGCTGGAAATAATGAGCAGGTGCAGATTAAGGAAGACCATACTCAAAGTGGTGATAAGAGGGACGAAATACAAAATAATATAAGTGGCAATGGTATAAAAGAAAATAGTGATTCCTTGCAATCAAATGCTTCAAATTATGTGAAATGTGAGGTTGGCGAGCCTAAAAAGAGAACTGATGAAGAGGTTTATAGTGAACTGAAAAAAATGTCTAATAATGATGAAAAAGTAAAAAAAATATATGATGAGAAAGAAAAATATCCTGTGGCTTTGTTGAGTTCTTTGGTGAACAACCCGGAGATGATAAACTTTGTAAGTGGGTACCTTAGTAGAGGGGCTGTGGAGGCTAGCAGCTACGAGACTCATGATATTGAGAAGAAAAATTCATTGATTCTTCAGTGGGATAAGAGATGGGGATATAAACCATATGGCAATAGCATTATTGCGGTTTCGGGGTGTGCTCCTACCTGTCTTTCTATGGTAATTAATTCTATGTCTGATTATGTCGTAACACCAGATGAAATGGCGAAGTTTAGCGAAAATAATGGGTTTTATATAAAGGGAGTAGGGACAGATTGGAAGTTAATGACCAAGGCTGTTATTGGCTATGGGATAAAGGGGAAGGAGATGTCCTTTTCAGAACAAAATATGAAGGTAGAACTTGATAGTGGCAATGTACTTATCGCCACCATGAGTCCAGGAGATTTTACAGCAGAGGGGCATTTTGTAGTGATACATGGATATGGAAAAGATGGATTTTACATTAATGACCCCAACTGCGTATATAGGAGTAAGAAGCCTTGGAGCTATGAGAAGTTGTCCACACAAATTAATAATATGTGGAGCTATTCTAAAATGAAGTGGTAAAATTATATTTCCAAAACTATAGGCCCAAAATATGTTCTACTAAGATTTTGATTCCTAGGGTGATGAGGATTGCTCCGCCTAGAAATTCTGCACGTTTTTCATATTTTTTGCCAAATTTGCTTCCGATGATGACGCCTACAAAAGATAGGGCGAAGGTGATTATTCCTATGGTGGCTATGGAAAGCCATATGTTTACGTTTGGAAGTAGGGCGAAGGTGATTCCTACAGCTAGGGCGTCAATGCTTGTGGCGATGGATAGAATAAATAAATCTTTTATATTTAATATGGCGCATATATCTGAATCCTTGTCCTCATCTTCATCCACTTTGATGGAATCGTAAATCATTTTTCCACCTATAAAAGCTAGAAGAGCAAAGGCTACCCAGTGATCAAAGGATGTTATGTAGGATTGAAATTGGGAGCCGAGAAACCAGCCAATAAGTGGCATAAGGGCTTGAAAGCCTCCAAAAAACAATCCTACTATGGTACAATGTTTGAAATTAATTTTTGTCATATTGAGCCCTTTGCAGATGGATACGGCAAAGGCATCCATGGAAAGGCCAATGGCAAGTAGTATTAATGCGATGATTCCCATAAATTTTTCCTCCTAAAATAATTAAGTCCAATTAATGGAGATTATACATTAATGCAAATTAAACGTCAACATAAGAAGTTCCCAAAAATTTGACATTAAAATGTAAATTATTTGAGAGTAAAAATTGAAATAATGGTGTATAATTAATTTGACTAATTTATAAATAAAGGAGATTTTATCATGAAAATAGCAATACCTATTCTAGTGGGAATTTTGCTGATAATAGCAGATTATTTTTTTATAAGTAAGGTTAAGAGTTCAAAACTCAAGGTAGTGCCTGTGATTTTAGGCTTCGTGTCTTCAGTGGTATGTGCCATTATATTGTATTTTACTCATGCTTTGGATGATGGTATAGTTTATTTTTACGTTGCAGCTTATGGAACGCTTTTGGTGTTGACATCGGTGATTGTGCTGCTTTTCTGCGTTAATAGAAATAAAAGTTTTCACTAATAATTCACATTATAAACAGGGGATTTATATGTGGTAGGGGGCTAAAAATGTCTAAGAATGAAATATTAAAGGATTTTATGAATAATACTGTTATACCAGGGTCTATTGTTTTGGCCTTGGGAATTGTTTTGAGTCCTTTGTGCAAAGTGGGGGAATCCGTGGATTTTGGGGTACTATTTGTGTACTGTAGTTTTCCTTTTGGCATTTATATGATATTAAAAAAGTTTCCAATTGATAAAAATATGAAGACTTTTGCTAAAGTTGTCACGGCTATTTTGGCGGTGATAGTGGGCTGCGCATTGGGGGTGGCAGCTTTGGCATGGACCCTTGGACGTGCTTTTGGGTATATTCCATACACTTTGTGGCGGTTTGTCATGAAGGATGAGCTAGAAGGTTCTGGGGGTTTAGGTAATGAAGATAGCAGTGGTTGTCCACATGATTATGCAAATAGCTATGGGAATGAGAATAGATGTATAAATGACAATAGATGTGTAAATGAGAATAACTGCGTAAATGAGAATAGCTGTGGAAATAAGAATATTTATGGGGTTATTGAGGACCCTATATTGGATGCGGACAGAATTGAGGTAATGAAAAGGATACAGGAACTTAGCGAGAAAAGGAAGTGAAGATGTGTATAGAATTCTTGGAGTTATGCAGCTGTTGGTGGTGTTCATAACAGTTTTTTATTGGATCAATAGGAATGGGTTGTGCACTTTGGTGGACCAGATTAAGATAATGTTTATCTTGTGGGGTGGTGCCATTGGGCTGTATAATCTGCAGCTTAGTAGTTTGTACAATCCGACTGTCATGGTGAATGTCATTGTTACGGTGATGTGTGTTGCGTTTTTCATGATGAGCAGGTTTAAGGGTGTTGTTATGGAGGATGTGAGGGCGGTGCAACGTTCTGACAATAAGATATATGGGCAGGTGTACTTTTACATTTGCGCTGCTATTTTTGTTGTTGCGGCGATTGTGTTTGCCATGGACGCCAAGGAGTATGGGCTGGCTATATTGTATCCCAATAAGATTGAAAAGCAGCAATTAGGGCATTATGGGGCATACATTATATATATGTTGGTGTTTGTGTGTCAGGTGGAATACATATTGTTCAGGATTTTTAAGGAAATTAAGCATGTGATTTTAGCGGTGGCCAGTGCGGGAATACTGTTCCTCACTCTAAATAGGGGGCCTATTGCTTTTATATTTATTACGGTGGCAGTATATGAGGTGTTCAACTTCATAAACTACAAGGAGAGCATTGGCAAGAAAAAGAGAATTTTGGTGTATTGTGGGTTTGCTGCTATGATAGTGGCCTTCATTGGGTTCTTTGGGTACATTGGAAATATGCGCATGGAGTATGTTTTGGAAAATGTTTATCATAGGACTTTGTGGGAGCACTATGGTGTCAGCCAGCTAGTTCCTACGGGGCTTTTGTGGGTGTACATTTACCTCACTAGTCCTCTGGAAAATGTGGCTTTTGCTCTTGCAAATGAGTCCATTGGAGGTTTTTCCTTTATGAGCAATTTGCTTTATCCTTTTATTAAATTGGGTGCTAATGTGATTGGTAAGGGGGAAGAGTTTAAGTTATGGCTAATGGAGAGGGGCAGTTATACGCCTTATTTGTTCGACAAGGTGGGGCTTAATGCTATGTCTTTTATTCCCAATGCTTTTGAGGATTTTGGTGTTTTAGGATTTGCAATTTATTTGATGATATTTATGGGCCTTGCCTATGGTTCCATTGTGATTTTTAAGAGCAGAAAGCATTTTACACCTATGGGGAAATTCCTTTTGTACACTAACATTACCAGTGTTATGCTGTGGAGTGTGTTTGACAATTCCCTTAGGATAACAACTCTTATTATCAATGTGGGGCTTGTGTTTTTTATTGAATATGGCATGGTGTTTATGAAGAAAAAAGAAAATGATGGAGTATAAGAGTTATGACCAATGATATAAAGCAGCCCTTGGTTGGGATAATACTGCTAAACTACAATGGAAGTAAGGATACTTTGGAGTGCATAGGGTCTCTTAGAGAGATAGAGTACAGTAATTATCATGTTATTGTGGTTGACAATAAATCCACTGATGATTCGCAGGGGATAATAAATAAATATATTGATGAAAATTATCATGAAGGCCAAGGGCAGGGGTGCACTTTTCTTCAGGCAGGATCCAATAGAGGCTTTGCTGCGGGAAATAATGTGGGGATTAGGTATGCCATGGATATTGGCTGTGAGTATGTATTGCTTCTCAACAATGATACTTTAGTGGAAAAAGATTTCTTAGATTACCTGGTGAATGTGGCGGTGCAGGACCATGGTATAGGAGAAATGTGCCAAAGTGTAGAGTGTAATTCCACCACTGAAAGAGGGAACACAGCATTTAAGGGCAAAGGAAATAAAGTTGGCATTGTCACGGGGAAGATATGCTATGAGGGCAAGAGGGATACTTTGTGGTTTGCCGGTGGGGAGTTTGTGGAGAATAGGTTTTACGGTGCTCATAGGGGTGAGGGAGAAGTGGATAGGGGCCAGTACGATAACGAGTGTTTCATAACCTTTGCTACGGGGTGTCTTATGCTTATCAGTAAGGAAGCTTTAGAAAGTGTGGGCGTGCTCAGCGAGGAATATTTTATGTATTATGAGGATGTAGATTATTGCCTAAAAATCATGGAAAATGGTTTTTCCATAAAATACTGTCCCAAGGCTCTTATATATCACAGGGTAAGTTCATCTACTGGGGGAGAGGCTTCGCCTTTTGCCATTGAGTGGAACACTAGAAACAGGCTGAGGCTAATTAATAAATACGGCAAAAAATACTTTAAAGGCAGTAAAATCAAAGAGTTAAAATTAAAATTGTTTTTCTATTCAACTAGAATCATAGTACTTTTAAAATATATTTTTACTGGAAAATTTAATAGGGTGGCTGCCCTTTGGAAGGGACTATCAAAAAAAGGAAACTGAAGTTAAATAAGGCTTCAGTTTCCTTTTTTTAACTGTAATTAATTAATAAGATAACATAAAATATTTCAATAGAGATAAATTTTATATCAATTCCTTTAAATTGAATTAAATAAATAGAAGAAGTTCATAAAAAATATCGCATATTTTAAAGCTTTTCAATAGACAAAACAAAAAAAATGTTGTATAATGTCGAATATAAGGATATTAAGTCGAAAAATATCGATAAAATTTTAATTTTTATATATTAAAATTAAACTTATTTTATGTTATCTAAACAGGAGGAATTAAGAATGAACAAGAAAAGTACAAAAGTATTAAGTAGTTTATTAGCTACTTCATCTGTTCTTACTACAGTTATGGGTGCAACTACTGTATTTGCCGAGGAAGTCGACAATTTATATGCAAAAGCATATACTGCAACTGAGGCAGCAGAAAAAACTAAAACTCAGGAATCTATAAATGTTGCAAGAGCAGCTGTAAGAGAATTAAATGCAGCATTAAAGAACAACGAAGCATTAAGAAAGCAGCTTGTTGGTGGTTTATCTGGAAGATTAGACCCATTACAGCAAGCACAATTTGTAGCTTTCTACGATATCCTTTACAAAGAGGACAAGGCTACATTAAAGGAAAAATTAACTCAGAAAGAAATCAACGAAGCTAGACAATACGTTGAAGCTTTCTTGGGTGCAAAAGAAAATGAACAATACGTTCCAGCATGGTCAACAGCAGTTGATAAGTTCCAGCAAGCTAATGTAAATGAAGCAACTGCATTAGTTAAAAAAGCTATTGAAACTAAAGCTGAAGCAGATGTAAAAGCAGCAAGAAAAGTAGTTGACGAATTATTAACATCAACAAATGCTGATGCTAAAACTGCTGCAGAAGGATTAAATATCCAGGTAGCTGAATTAGAAAAGAACGTATCTTTAGTATCTGTAAAACCAATTGGCGTTAAAAAAATGGAAGTTAAATTTAACAAAGCAGTAGATACTGAAAAAGCAAAGATAACTTTAAATAGAGGAATCATAGCAGTTAACACTGACAAAATAACTTTCTCAGAAGACAAAACTACAGCTATAGTAGAAACTACGGCTACTATGTGGGCAGATACTTACAAAGTAACAGTAGCAGGATTAACTGAAAAAGCTTTAGTTGCAGAAGTAAAAGTTGAAGATGAAAAAGTTGCTAAAATAGAAGTTGTTACAAAGCAGGCTCCAGTAGTTAACACAGCAGGCGCAACTGACTCAATAAAGGTTCAGTACAAAGCTGTAAACCAGTATGGAGAAACTAAGACAATTGATGCTTCTAAAATGAAGTGGACACCATCTTTAGGAACAGCTCAGAACGATGATGGTAAAGGTACATTTGAAATAATAAACATACCTCAAATAGCAGGAATGCAGAGAAAAGTTATCATAAATGGTGTATATATAGATGGAATAACTCCTATCGTTGTAACTTCTGAAGTAGAAGTTGTTGCAAAATCAATAGTTTCAGAAGTTAAATTTGGAGCTGTTACAGTAGACAAAAATGATTCTACTAAACGTTATGCAGCATTAACAGTTTTGGATCAGTATGGAAACAACTTAAATGATGCTGTTGAGATTAACAAACATTTAGTGTTCAGTAATTCAAATGAGAGATTAGTTGTGGCTTCACAGGTACAGAAAGCTGACGACGGTTCTCTTTATGTTGAATTAACATCAGGTGCAGATTACAAAAATGGCGGCACTGCTATAGTAACTCTTATCTGCAAGAACACTGGAAAAATGGACAAGGTTGAAGTAAGTGTAGCTCCAGCCGCTGCATTAAAATCATTTAAGATGATACAGCCAGAAGGAATTGTTAAGGCTGGAACTAATGATAAGGACGTTGTAATTCCATTTGAAGCATTTGACCAGTTTGGAAACAAATTAACAAAATTTGATGATTTAAAAGTTATGAAATTTACAGGTGCTTACCTTGATGAAGTTTTAACAGGAAAAGATAAGGGTAAAGCAGTATTGAGATTAGGTACTGGGGTTGCTACTAAGTTAACAGAAGGATATGTTTCAGTAACTGCAACTCATCCAGCAGCAGCTATATTCCAGAACATGCTTATAAAAGTTGAAAAAGCATCTGAAGCTAAAGCTTTAGTTGGATTAAACAGCAAATATAGCAAGACAACTGTTACAGGACAGGCATTTGCTTTTGAAGCTAAGAATTTCAACTTCCAGGATCAGTATGGTGAAACAATATCTTGTGCTAAGTTACCAGAAGGCGTTTCAGTTAAAGCTGTATCATACAATGAAACTGGAGCTCAAGTATTAACTGATTTAGGAAATGTTGCTGTAGATGTAACTAAAGCAGGAACTAAGACTGTAACATTTGCTTTAGTTAAAGACGGCAAAGTTATAGCAGGAACAGAAAAGAGCGAAACATTTACAATCGTTGCAAGAGATGCATTTGAATCTTATGCAATAGGAGAAATAGCTCCACTATATGTTGGTGCTGAAGGATACAAGGTTTCAGTTCCAGTATTCGGAGTAATGAAAAATGGTGCAAAAGTACAGTTACCAGCTGAGATGCTAGATATCGCTGTTGCAACAGTAAACAAGAAAGCATTAACTATAGCAAAACCAGAAATCACTAAAGGTGATGTAACAGCAGATGATTTATTAGTTGATGGTAAAGTTGTTGAAACTAAAGCTGTTGATGTAACAGTAAATGTTATCCAGGCTAATGGAATAATCTCTGAAACATTAAAGGGTAAATTAACATTAACTAGCGCAGCACCAAAAGCTTCTTATGCAGAATTTAATGCTAATGTTGTTGACGGAATCTACGATGTAGAAAAAACTGGCAGCTTAAGCAGAGCAGAAATATTGGCAGCTGTTATAGATACAGCAACAGTTGTTGACCAGTATGGTGTTGCAGGATCTAAATTAATGGAGGATGCTACTATAATAGTTAAATCCATTGAAGGTGGAACTGTAACAGAAAACGGTAAGACAGGAATGAAGATTGTTGAATTAGCAGCTGGAAAAACTGCTGTTATAGAGATTACAGCTGGAAGTGTTAAGTTAGATTTAACAATCAGAGCTACAGGTAAAGGAATTACCAAATAATAAAAGTGCGAAACGTTGCTTTATAAGTTAATAACGAAATAAGCTATATAAGGGCGTGGGGCAAGCCCATGCCCTTTATATAAACTGTTTTATTGAATTGGTAGGTGAAAGTCCTATCCAGATCTAATAGCCATTTTAAAAGATTTGAGCCTGAACCCCTGCATGAAGTTTAAAACTACTATTTTGACTTTGTGAAGCCAGGTAAGGTCGTAATACGTGAGAGTCGTATGCGGGGCTCCTTAAAAGAGTGCTATGGTAAACAAAGCTAACCCATGAATATGCGTCTTATAAATATATTCCATGCTGTTAAATGATGCTATGCTTTTGGTTTGGTATGGAACGGTGAAGATGAGATGCTTCACTGGTTTAAGAATAATTTTGGCTATTAAACTTAAACAAGGTAAGTCGTTAGTGGGTACCTAAGGCATTTCAAAATAAAGGGATAGATAAAACGGAACGTTTGATGCTGTGTGTGGGTAGGTTTGGTAGAACTTATGATCCATATACGGGCTCAGCAGGTTCATAGTAGCTGTGACGCTCAGCCGAAAGTCAGAGTATAGAGTTGGGGAAGGCTCTTCTGAAATACTCTTATGGTAACATAGGAGAAGGATAACACTGAGTTAGCCAAGGGACCTAGTCGGTAATCTAAAAATAAGTATAAGTGAATACAAACAGCATATTTTTTAAATTATGATTTCTAATTTTTGAACCAAAAGTAGTCCAAATTTGGATAAAAATTTAAAAAAAACATGTAAAAATTTTTTTTGATTAATATAAAAGAATTTTTCAATGGAAAATAGGAAAAATAATACTATATATTGAAGAATAAAATTAATTGAATATAAATTAGTATTGATAAAAAAGCATATAATATACAATAAAGTCATTATTTCGCTACTGTGTGAATATATACAGTAGTGGGGTAATGGCTTTTATTTTTTGATTTATAAAATATATTTAGTAAATTTATACATGCAAATATTAGAAATGTAATTATGATATAAGAAAGTAATAAAAAGACAAAAATAATTACAAAAATGAATATTATATAAATTTAATTCAAAAAAATATAGTAAATATTGAATCAAGGTATTTATCATGGAGAATATTGTCGAATATTGGCATACGAAAAATTTGAAATGAAAAAAAACAAGCTATATAATAATACTTGAGTAATATTCTAAATCATACTAATTAAATTAAACTTGTATTAATTCATTTAGTTAATTATTTTTTACTCATTTATTATTTTGTTTGCAAAGCTGAATTGAAGAAGGATATATACGACTAAAAGTATATTCTTATGATATTGGGCTTTAAAAAATAAATTTTATAAAATTTAGTTTTTATCTAAATAGGAGGGAATTGAGTATGAACAAGAAGAACACTGAAGTGTTAAGTGGCGTTTTAGCTACAACATTGGGGCTTGGTAGTGTAATGGGTGCAACCACTGTACTAGCTGATACTGTTGATCAATTGTACAAAGCCGCATTTACAGCAACGCAAGAAGCGCAGAACAAGAAGACACAGGAAGCTATTAATGTAGCAAGAAAAGCTGTAAGAGAATTGGATGCAGCTTTAAAGGATAACAAGGATTTAAAAGCTCAGTTAATCGGTACATTATCAGGAATGCTTGATCCATTACAGCAGGACAAGTTCAAAGAATTCTATGGAATAATCTACGAAGAAGACAATAAAACTGAGAAGAAAAACTTATCTCAGGAAGAAATCAACAAGGCAATGGAGTTTGTTGAAAGCTTCAAGGGAGCTTATGTAAAAGATTCAGAGGAATACAAGGCTTATATAGGCGCGTGGTCATCAACAGTTGATAAATTTCAGCAGGCTAATACAAATGCAACTGTAGCGCTTTTTGAAAAAGCTCTTAAATCAAAAACACCTGAAGATGTTAAGGCAGCAAGAGAAAGTTTAAATAAGTTATTAAAAACTGTAAATAAACAAACAAAGGAATTTGCGGAAGGGCTAGATGCTCAACTTAAGGTTCTTGAAGATACAGTAGCAATAGCTTCTGTAAAAGCTGTAGGAGCTAAAAAAATCGAAGTTAAGTTTAGCAAACCAGTCGACACTGCAAAAGCAAAAGTTACTCTAAAGAAAGGCCTAATCACAACAAATGTTGAAAAAGTAACATTTGCTGATGATAAAATGAGCGCAATAATTGAAACTACAATCAACTTAACAAAGGGAACTTATAAGGTTACAGCAGAAGGTTTAACTGAAAAAGCTCTTGAAGTTGAGTTTGAAGTGGATAATGAAAAAGTATCTGATATAAAAATTCTATCAGAAAATGCTCCTATAGTTTCTAATAGTGAATCTAAAAAAGCAATGGTTAACTTTGAAATATTAAACCAATATGGTGAAAATGTTACAAAGAGAGAATTCTCAAAAGTAACTTGGACAATTTCTACAGGAGTACAGGCAAGTGGAAATAATGATGGAACATTGCCTATTTCTAAAACAGCTGCATTTATCCCAGGAGAACTTGTTTATGTAACTGGTGTATACGCAAATGCAACAACTGGAGTTTCAAAAGTTGTAAATTCTCAAGTTAAAATTGGACTTGAATCAAAAGCTAACAAAGTTGAGTTTGATAAAATATACAATGAATATGGCAAAAAATTCGGTGCTGATTTCGCAAATGATAAGTTCCATTTATTATTTGATGTATTAGATCAGTATGGAAACAAAATTATACCAAGTGAATCTACATTAACTTCATTGAAGAAAACACTTGTGTTTACATGCGATAATATACTATTTGTAAAAACTCCTGCATCTGATGGAACGGATTTAGAGCTTGTTGAAGATAGTAATGGAAACATGAGATTTGGATTGAAGCTTGTAAGAGGAAGCATGCCAGAAAGAGGCGGAAAGGTTACAATCCAAGCTGTGTCAACTGCTACAGGAAATGTAAGTAAATTCGAATTTGAAGCAACGGCTTCGTCAGAAGTTAAAACATTCAATATGACTGCTCCACAGCAGATAGTAACTGTAGGCAAAACAATAGAAATACCATTTGAAGCAATAGATCAGTATGGAAATGCTATTACCAAATATGCAGATTTAAATGGGAAGATTACTTTCAGCGATAATTTGAAATTTGTTGAAATAACAGAAGGTGCTAATAAAGGAAAAGCTAAGCTTGAATTTAAGGGTACAAAAGAGGGAATGGTTTATATAACATCTCTTGTAACTAATGGTGGCAACTTCTCTAGCATGATGCTTGATGTAAGAGCTGCAATTCAGGCCAACGTTATTGTAGGCTTAGTAAAAGATTTTTCTAAGAGCATGGTAGCAGGAGATACAAAAGAACTTTATGCAAAAAATATATTAGCTCAAGATCAGCATGGTAGCATGATGAGCACAGACGATATATTAGATTGGGTTAAAAAGCCTGAAAATAGAATTAAAGTAGTTACAACAATTGATAAAGTGGAAAAAGTAGATTACATTGAAGACGAAAAGGCAAGTGTAAAATTAACTAGAGCAGATGAAGGTAAGATTAATGTATCTATAACTCTTCAAACAAAGGGTGAAAAAGACAAAGATTTTAAAGATGTTGATGGAAGTACTAGAAATGAAACTATAACAGTTGTAAAGAAGAATGCATTCAAATCATTTAAATTATCTGATTTAGGTACAATGTACGTCGATACAACAGAAGGAAAAGTTGCATCTGATAAATATTGTGCAACACCTGAAGTAATTGGAGTACTTGAAAATGGTACAGAAGTAGTTCTACCAGTTTCAATGTATGATATAAAAGTAAATGAAAACATGTTAACAGCTACTTCTAGTGGAGATATAGTTGAGAAAAAAGTAGAAACATCTGATTTTGATAAAGACAAAGATACAACAACTACTACTGTAACTATCAATGTTAAAGATAGCAATGGAGCATTCCTTGAAACTTTAAAAGGAACTTTAACATTATCCAAAGTAGCACCTGCTGGAAAGTCATTTGTTATTTTAGACACAGCTAAGGATGAAGATATTACTTTAGGTGTAGGAACTATAACAGCAGATCAGATAAGAAATGCTATAGCTTCAACTGTAAAAGATCAGTATGGTATCAAGAATGCAGAGTTATTTGCTAAATCTAGAATTACTATAAAGAATATTGATTCTAAAACTGCAAAGGCTGATTCAAACAATGGTACAGCTACAGCAAGTATAATACAATTAACAGATGGAGATACATTTGTAGTTGAAATGACTTGCGGCGAAGCTAAGGCAAAAGCTACTGTAACTGCTTCAAAAGATGTACAATCTAAAATAGAAGAAGATGCAGCTAAAAAAGCATTAGAGACAGCAACAGCAGCAGTAGAAAAAGCTGAAGGAAGCAAACTTCAGGCAGACTATGATGCAGCAAAGAAATTAGTAGATGCATTAGCAGTAGGAAAAGATAAAGATGCTTTAAATGCTAGATTAGTAGTAGTAAAAACAGCTATAGATACAGCAAATGCAGAAGATGCAGCTAAAAAAGCATTAACTGCTAAAATATCTGAAGTAGCAAAAGTAGAGGAAGGAAAAGCTGAAGGCGTTGTAGTTGGAAACCAAGTTGTAGGATCAAAAGCGACATTAGATGCAGCTAAAAAGGCAGCAGAAGATGTGTTAAATAATGCTAATTCTAAAACTGAACAATTAACACAAGCTACAAATACATTAAACGATGCAATAGAAGCGTATAAAGCTGCAGTAGTAGTAACTACAGGAACATTAACAGCACCAACTTTAACAATAGCAAAAGATAATAATGATCCTGTTAAGGGAACTATAAGTGGTTATAATAAATCAGTTGGAGAAACTTTAGTAGTTACTTCAAGCGATGCAGACACTGTAAGTGTAGATGCGGAAGATGGTTTAGCTGTAACTGGAAAGAAAGCCGGCAAAGCTACAATAACAGTTACTGTTAAGAATGCAGATGGAAAAGTAATAAAAGTAGGAAGTGTAGAAGTTACAGTTACAAAAGCAACTGCATAATAAAAGTGCGAAACGTTACCTTATAAGCCTTATGGCGAAATAGGTGGAAATAAGGGGGGAGGAAATTAACCCTTACCCCTTATTTTCTAACTGTTCTATTGATTAAATAGGTGAAATTCCTATTCAGAGTAAACAGCTATAGCTCTGACCTAAGCCCCCTACATAGATTTAGAACTGCTAAGTTAAGTCTATGAAGCTAGGTAAGGTCGTAATCTGTGAGAGTCAGATGCGGGGTTCTTTAAAAGATTGCTATGGTAAGGAAGACGAATCCATTATAATGCGTCTTATAAATTATAGTTCATGCTGTTAAATTGATAGCTATGCTTGCAGTTTGGTATGGATCAATACAATTGAAATATTGTATTGGCTTTGGCATAATTGGCTGTTAAACCAAGGCAAAGTAAGTCGTTAGTGGATACCTAAGGTAGTCAAAATAAGGGATAGATAGAATGGAACGTTTGATGCTGTATATAAAGAGGTGTAGCAGCACCAGTGATGTATATACGGGCTCAGCAGGTTCATAGTAGCTGTGACACTCAGCCGAAAATCAGAGCATAGAGTAGGGGAAGACTCTTCTGAAATACTCTTATGGTAACATAGGGGAAGGATAACACTGAGTTAGCCAAGGAACCTAGTCGGTAATTTAATTCGTGTTTATATTGTACTAAAAAACTAAATATATCATACATTTAGCTAATAAAACAGGGTCTCGAAAAAGTATTCGAAGACCCTGTTTTTTGTGCGCCCAGCATGGGTGCAATATAACGGGTGATAGTCCAAAGCACGGGTTGATAGTGCCAAGTGCATAGCTTAAGACAAGGGTGTTCACCGTGGTATGGAATCTGAAGGAAGTCGGCGGTAAAACTATGGTCTGACGAACAGAAACGACCACTAGGATTCCGACACTAGTAGACCTTGGAAATTAAAATATTTAGGATTTACATTTTACCCAAAGAAAGGTGAGATAGGAATAAGAGTACATGAAAACTTTATTAAAAAACTAAAAGCTAAATTAAAAGATGTAACCGGAAGAAATTATGTCATGAGCATGGAATTTCGCTCAATTAAATTAAGGCAAAGTATAGTTTGTTGGGTTAATTACTTTAAATTAGCTGATATAAAAAGTACTCTTAAGACTTTAGATTAGTGGCTAAGAAGAAGGATTCCCATGTGCTGTTGGGGAACAATGGAAGAAAGTTAAACCAAAGCATGATAACCTTAAAAGGCTTAGAATATATCTTTTCCTACTACTCGATTCTTATGTGCCTAGCATGTGCTAAATATAATTGGTGGGAGACTGAGTACAGATTGATAGTTGCAAGTGGCAAAGTTGTAGATCAGATATAGTTACTATATGAAAGAATTTTTTTAAAATAATTAATATATCTATAACTTCAATTCAAAAAGGAAAATATATTAATAAAGTATTAAAACAATGAATAAGTATACATAGAATGTAAATTTAAAAAGGTATAATAGATATAATACATGGTCAATATTCAAAAATATAGGGGTAAAACCTTATATATAATTGGGAGGTAAGCAATGGCAAATAATAAGAAAAAAGTTATGAGCACTGTAATGGCTATAACCACAGCTATGGGAACTTTAATGGAAGGAACCATGGCCATAACAGCTGTGAACGTGGATAAAAATCAGTTGTGGTCCCAAGCGTATACGTACACTATGAAGGCTAAGAAATCGGGGTTGCAAGAAGACATTAATGTTGCTAGAAAGGCTATAAATGCATTGAGTGAAGGTCTTAGCTCAGATAAAAAGTTAAGAGAACAGTTAACAGGTACTTTGTCAGCAATGCTGGATCCGGTTCAGCAAAGTTTATTTGTAAAATTATACGAAGTAATATATGAACAAGATATGGTTACTAAGAAAAAGATATTACCACAAGAAAAAATAAATGAGGCGCGTAAGCTTATTAAAGGATTTGCTAGTTGTAAAGAAAATCAGGATTATATTCCTTCTTGGTCTGTGGTTATTGATGAGTTTCAACAGGGCATAATAAATGCCGTGATTGAAAATATAAAAAATGTTAAGGAAAAATATGAATTGGAGGATATTGATAAAACTACAGAATGTATAAATGAGCTTCTAAAGGTAACTGATAATGATTTGATAAAATTAAAAGCCCAAGAGCTGAATATAGAGTTTTTAAGTACCCTTGTAAAAGGCGGTAAAATTATTGATTTTAGAAAATCATACTCAAATATACTTTTAAAGAAAGATAAAGATTTAAGTACGAATGATAAAAAGACTGTTGAGGCAGCTATAGAGTATATAGATATACTGCCAGAGGATATAAAAGCAATCTTAAAAGATGAAGTTACAAAGCTTAAGGAACAAAAAAAGTTAATTGACAATATGGCTAGTGAAACATTACCATATTACCCTCCTGTAATCGATAACATAAGTGATGTGGATAGGTTTAAAAAAGATTATGCTGAAATTTTCAGCATGGACCTGGACGAGAGCATTATAAGAAATAAAACATATATAGATGAAGCACTTCATAAATTCAATTCATTGAGCAAATCAGATAAGGCTGCGTTAAAAAAAGAGGAAGAGAAACTTAATTCCCTTGTAAACTTCATAAATCAATTTATTGAAAAGAGTGTTTTTACTTTTAAAACGAGTCACAGAGAATTATTAAATAAGACTGTGGATACAGTTAATATATCTGACAAGAAAGAAATTGCAGATGCCTTAAAAGAATTTGAGGGATTCCATGGAGATATGAAAGCAAAATTAATAAAGGAAGCAGAAATTTTAACTAAGTTAAATGCAAAGTTAAATGGAGACTTGTTATGTGAGCTCAACGTATCTGTTAAGGGTAAATTTGTTACAATAAGTGGCATTGCTACAGAGTATGATGATAATGGTATGATACTTATAGTAAAGGACACTCAAGGGAATATATGCTATTTTGACCAGATAAGCATGAACAGTCAGGGTAAATTTAGTGTAAGCTTTGATTTCACTAACAACATGTTTGGAGTGAAAAACATCACTGGTTCATATCGGGTATGTATGAAAATCCAAGGTAGCGATTTAACTAGTAAAGAGCTCAACTTTAGTATAGAAAATATAATAAAACTAGAGGTAGAAGAATTCCAAACTAGAAATAAAGATGTAGTTATTGATATGAACGATAAAAATGTAAAAATTGGTGACGATGTAAGGATAAAAGAAGTAATTGATGAGATTAATACATTATCACCGGAAGCTCAGCTTGCATTAAAAGAGAAAAAGGTGGAACTTGAAAAGTTACTTGTAATTATAGCTGGCAAAAACGTAGAGAAGGAAGTAGCTGATTTTAAGGCTGCTCACAATGCTCAATTAATTTTAACTGAGAGTGTTGTAAGTGTATCTAATAGAGAAGCTGTGCAAAAGGCTGTTGATGACTATGAATTATTGTCAAAAGAGGCTAAGGCTTTGCTAGTGGAAGAAAAAGCTAACTTAGATAAGTTAATGAAAAAGATAAACGATCTGAGAATAGATGTTGATGCAGCTGATTTTGCAAAGTCATACAAAGATATTCTTCAGAAGACAATTGATACGGTTCAAAGTGGTGACAAGGAAATTACATTAGCTGCTATTGCTAAATATGATGATCTTCAACAGGGTTCAAAAGATATAGTAGATTCTAATGCTGAACTTACAACTCATGGACACATAAAGGAACATCTACAAAAATTGATGGACAAGGTTAGTGCATTGATATTTAAGGCAAATCATGTAGATATATTGGGCGTTTCTGTCAGTGGAGTCACATTAGAGCATGAAGCTGCTATAAAGAGTGCAGAGGATGAGTATGCAACTCTTAATGAGGTTTCTAAATCATATTTAGCAGATGAAGCAAAAGCATTAGAGGTCCTTAGAGCAGAAATTGAAAGGCTTAAAAGCTTTGATAAGTTAACGAAAACTATAACATCTGCCAAGGGTATAAAAAAGGTGGAAGAACCTGATTCAAACATAGTGGAAGGTAGTAAGATTGTTGGTTCATGGGCTATATTCCAAGAATGTATTGCTAGTGCAGAAAAGGTTCAGGCTTCTGATACTATAGAAAATATAAATAAAGCTATAAGTGCTTTGGAAACAGCAAAGAAATCATATGAGGATTCCAATGTAAAGCTTATAGATGCTGTTGGGGTAGTTGATGGACGAGTAAATAGCAAAATAGGGGAAACATTAGAAGTTAAAATACCATTACAGAATGGCGAGAGTTTAGTGAGTATAAATGATGTAGTATGGGATTTAAATAATGGAAAGTGGGTTAAAGTAGCAAATAAAAAAACTACCACTGATTCTTTGTTGGTAGAATGCATATTAAAAACAGCTGATAAAGCTAATATAAATGTTTCTATTAAAAATAGTGAAGGCAATGTTATCAAAATAGTTAAAGTGTATCTTACGATAACTGAAAAAACTGCGGACGATAAAGTTAATGAGTTCAAGAATGCTCATAAAGCTGCGTTTGAATTAACCAGTGAAAATGTCAGTATTAATGATGAAGCTATAATAAAAACTGCTATTAGCGAATATGACAAGCTAACAGACGATAGCTTAAAGAGTGCAATAAGAACTGATGTTGAAAAGTTGATTGCTTTATTGAGTGTAATATCAGATAAAAAGGTAGAAAAATTCAGAAGTGATTTTAGTTCTGTTTTGGGGCTAACAGTTGATAATGTCATTTTAGAAAATAGAACTGATATAATATCAGCCTTAAGTGCTTATGCAGAACTGGATGAGAGTGCAAAAAATAAGCTCGTTGAAGAAAAGGGCAAGTTAGAGGCACTTAAAGTAGCAACGGATGGAGCTGCTGTTAAAAAAGATGCAGATGATTTTAAAACTAAATATGACAGTGTTCTAAAATTAACTGTGGATACTGTTAAACTTCAGGATAAGACTAGTATAGAGAATGCCTTAAGAGATTTTAATGCTTTGCAAGATGGAGCTAAGAAGTTGTTTGAAAATGATATGGTAGCAATGCTACAGGGACTTCTTGATAAAATAGCTAGCTTAGGGCAGGAAGAAACAGAGTTTGACATTGCTAAGCAGGAATTAAAAACTTTAGTAGAACAGTGTAGAAAATTACATGATGAAGCTGAAGAGGGAGACTACGCTGAATTACATCTTAAAGGATCAAAGACTATATTCGATAATGCAATAAAAGAAGCTAATATAATTTTTTCAGATCCTAATTCAAAAATAGCCAATATGAAAAAAGCTATAGATGATTTACAAATAGCAAAGTCTAAGTTTGAAGGATCAACTGTAAAGTCTGTTACACTTTGTACTGGTAATAAGATAACTATAATTTCATCACAAGTTGGTAAAGATGTTGAGATTAACATACTAGAAGGTGCTATATTAGAAGGCGAAAGTATTTATAACACGTATCCAATTTATGAGGATAGAGGCGACTATGTGCAAATAGGAAAAGTGTGCGTTGAAAATGGAAAAATAATTGTAAGTTTAACTGAAAAGACTACAACGGAAATGGGTGGGTATGTTGATATTCCTATTTATAATGCCGAAGGGATATCAGTAAAATCAGCTACTATAGTTGTAGTGGTTATAGACTAAATTTTAAAGGAGGAATTTTAGATGAAAAAAGGTAGAATAATTGGTGCAATATTATCGGCAGCCATGATGGTGAATTGCATAAGCCCTGTTATGACAGTTTTTGGTCAGACTACAGGGGTATTTGAAAATCCATTAGCTCCTGTGGATAGAACGCAGAGTGCAGAAAAGTTTACGGCTAAACCATTAGTTATATTAATAGATTTTCCTGATTATAGATATACGGAGCTAGATGAAAGAGAAAAGGATTTTAGAATAAATTCATTTACAGGAAAGGAAACCACAGCTGATTTTTATGAAAAACTTTTCTTTGGTGATGAGACATACAAGACGGAAGATGGAAATGATCATATAACCGTAAATAAATTTTTCAAGGAAGAATCCGGTGGTACCTATGAGTTCAAAGGCAAGGTAATGGGCTGGTATACAGCAGATAAGCCGGCTGCTACTTACGGTGCCAATGTAGATAAAAGTGATCAAAAAAATGCTAGAAATCTGGTTTTAGAAGCAATACAAAAGGCATCAAAGGACGTTGATTTGTCTGAATTTGATATTGAAGATAAATGGGACTTAGATGGTGATGGAGATTATAACGAACCAGATGGCATTATAGATAGTTTAGTAGTAATTCACCCTGGTCTTGGAGAAGAATGGGGTGGGGGTTCTCTTAAGGAAGATGCAATTTGGCCTTTTAGATGGGGATTCAATGTTTTCGGTGAAAACATGGATTCGTATACTCCCGCTGAAAAACAAGCTATAGTAAACAAAAATCACAAAGTAACAGATAAAAGCGGAAAAGAATTTTTCGTTGAGGATTTCACTATTT
>NZ_FRAD01000008.1 GCF_900142225.1 Hathewaya proteolytica DSM 3090 | reverse complement strand
AATAAAGACCTTTCGTTTGAAGTATGTATTTCTTGCAGCCAAAATCATTAAAACCGCAAGAACTGTAATTATGAATTTGTCAGAAAACTATCCGTACAAGGAAGTGTATGAAAAATGTCTGGTATAATAAAGATATCATCTTGAAAATCGAGTGTTGCTCTGTGGATAACTTGCAGGGTTTAATAAGTATCTTTACTCCAAAGTTGCAATCAATAATTTATTGAAAAAGATTGAAAGGTGGTGGTAAATAATGTTACAATGTGGGAGTATCAGTTTAAATTCTTCGTGAAATAGTGTTCTTTTAAGCTAATAAAAAATGCACGTGGAATTTAGGATAGACCTACTTAAAAACAATGATAAAATATTAGACCATTATGCCACCCATAGTGTGGATGTAAACTTGACAAACATGAGCAACGTGGTGCGTTTTATGGAGTTTGACACCGAAAACAAAAATAATATAAACAGTTTTATCCTTGTAAATGGTAGATTACCAGAAAGAAGTGGCGAGATCGCATTGGATGAAGAAGCCATGAAAATTAACAAGGATTTAAAAATAGGGCAAGAGTTCGCCATGGAAACGGGCGAAAACACATTAAAAAGTTTTAAGAAATCAAAATTTAAGATTGTGGGAATAGTGCGAAATCCCATGTATATTGAGAGAAATTCCAGAGGCATTACTCCCGTGGGGAAAGGCAGTGTGGATTACTTCGCAGTGTTAAATTCTTCGGACATTTCTATGCCAGTCTACACTGAACTCTATGTAAGATTTAAAAACGTTCAGGGCATGGATGGATACAGCAAAGAATACGAGAATCTCATGGATGAAAACACCAAGTACTTGGAAGAGCTGTATGCAAGTCAAAACAATAATGGTGTTAAATATCATGTTTTTGACAGGAAGGATAACCCTGGATATTTAGGATACAAAGATGCCATTAATAGCTTAGACAAGATTGCCTCAGTGTTGCCTATGTTGTTTTTTGCATTGGCAGTGATGATATGTTTAACTACTATGACGAGAATGGTAGAAGAAAACAGGGTGGAAATCGGCACTTTGAAAGCTTTGGGTTATGGAAATTACAAGATCTCAAAGAAGTACATAGTATACGCTTCCCTAGCTAGCATTTCAGGTGGCATACTTGGAATTGCTTTAGGTTGCAATGTGATTCCAATAATTATTAGCAATGCTTATAGTAGCTTATATACTCTGCCAACCTTAAAAATATTCTATTACCCCTCATTTATAATTCAGTCCATGGCAATATCCATATTGTGCACTGTAGGTGCTAGTTTGTTCGTTATAATCATGGAACTTAGGAATAAGCCTGCAGATTTGATGAAAGTTAAAGCTCCCAAGCTTGGCAAAAAGATACTTTTAGAGAGAATAACACCTCTATGGAAAAGATTCAGTTTCAATTACAAAGTTACCTTTAGAAATATATTCCGATATAAACAGCGTATGATAATGACCATCTTAGGTATTTCGGGCTGCATGGCTATACTTGTTACAGGCTTTGGCATCAAAGATTCCAACCAAGGTGTGGTGGAAAGGCAGTTTGAAAATCTTTGGAGATATGAAGCCATGGTGATATTGGACGAGAAAGCCCCAAAGGAAGCAAAAGATGCCTATATTAATACGGTTAATAAGCTTTCAGGCTATGAAAACAATATGAATTTCCATCAGGAAGCAGTGATATTTAGCAAGAAAGCCATGAACAACCAAGAGGCCACTTTATATGTTCCTGAAAATCCTGATAAACTTCAAGACTTCATAATTCTGCGTCATAGAAAGTCCAATAATAAGTACAGCTTAACTGATGATGGTGTCATTATAACCGAGAAATTAGCTAAACTTTTAGGTGCCTCTGAAGGGCAAACTGTAACCATGACCACTGACAATAACGTGTCCTATAAAATTAAAATAGACAAAATAACAGAGAATTACCTTAAACACTATATATACATGTCCCCAGCCTATTACGAAAGTGTATTTAAAAAGAAGCCTGTTTATAATACACAACTGCTGAACATGGACATGGATAAGGCAGATAAGGAAGATGATATCTCGTCCAAACTTTTGAACTGCAAAAATGTATTGAATGTGGCATTGATGTCTAAAATTCAAAAGACCACAGAGGATTCCACTGCCAATATGAACCTGGTCATCATGGTAATAATAATATCGGCGGGTTGCCTAGCCTTTGCCGTGTTATACAATTTGAATAACATAAATGTGTCAGAGCGCATACGAGAACTCTCCACCATAAAGGTTCTAGGGTTCTACCATAATGAAGTGACTATGTATATCCTGCGTGAGAATATAATGCTAACCTTGCTAGGCATACTTGCTGGATCAGTGCTTGGGAAAATGCTGCACTCCTTCATAATCTATACCTCTGAAACCGACGGTCTTATGATGTACCCACAGGTCTCCACTATGAGCTATTTGTTATCAGCCCTGCTAACTGTGATCTTCTCCATAATAGTCATGGTAATAATGCACATAAAACTGCAAAAAATAAACATGATAGACGCTTTAAAATCCAGTGAATAGGAAAGTATAAGGTACACAAATGCCATAAGTTTAATATACTGTTTATATATTAATTTTTAGGAGCTATTATGAGTTATACAACGGAAAGACATCCCCAGGGAATAACCAAGGATAAAACGGGATTTTTGCGTGAAGGAATGATAGCAGAAATTGTGGCCATAAATGATTATAGCAATTTTATAAGCCTTACTAACAACAGGGAAGTGAAAGATATCTTCTATCATATCATGGACGAAGAAAAAATCCATTATGGAATGTTTTTAACCGCTTTACGAAAGTACGACAAGGAAGAAGATGAGCTGAAAGACGAAGTACAAGACCACGTTAATATTTCAAATAAAGATATGGGCAAGTACAAAGACCTATGGACAGCCAAAGATAAAAATGAAAATTTACTTATTTCTATACGAGAGGCTATTAAAGGTGAGCTTGAGGCTATTTTGCTATACCAGCATTTTCTTGAAAACACATCGGACAACTATCTCATAGATATAATTTCAAGAATCATATATGATGAAAAAGAACACACAGAGGAATTGACTTTAGCACTGACCTTATTGGACAAGAGTCCTTATGGTCTCACAGATTCTGAATAGCTTATGTAAATTTACACCTTTGCTAATGTTGATATAGTAATTTTATAGAAAAGGAGTTGTAGCGCTTAATAATTAGTGCCATAGCTCCTTTTTTAAGACGAAGTAATCCTATAGAATTCTAATAAAATCTACTCTTTTTCTTGAACATAATTCTGGCATTTTCTTTCCATGCCTTTAAAATCAAAACATCTCTTTGAAATATCATTATCGGGATAGTTATTTTTCAAGTCGTATAGTTTTTTTGCTTTTTCACCAATATCTTTTTTGTTAAGCTCTTTCATCTCTTTTTTTAATAAAACTATATAATTACTACATTCTTTTTCATTTTTAAAAGTTCTTAAATTTTTGATGTTATTATACTTAATCTCTACTAACTTGCTTTTAAGTACTGGAAACATATAATTTAGATTTACAACTGCTAATAATTTTTTATCATCATATAATTTAATGAAATCCATATTTTCTTTTATGTTATTATGTCTTTGTTTAGCATGAGATACTTGTGAAATATAAACAAGGGTATCTGTTTCGAATAAAGCGCCAAAAAAAGGCTTTAGTTTATCTTGTCCATAGTCAGTGTTAGGTATCCTACATTCATAACTCCTTAACCAATTTAGAAAATTTTCTTCAACTGTATACCACTTCATGTCTATCTCCTCTACGAAAAAAAGTTGAAGAAGATTACTCTTTTTCAACTCTCTATTAAGACGATTTTGGCAGGCTTCGCAACCTCTATTAAGACGATTTTGATAGGCTTCGCAACCTCTTGGTAATACGATTTTGGTAGGCTTCGCAACCTCTATTAATTATATTCTTAGTTTACCACTTATAGACATTGAAGTCAATGATTTTAAACTTACGTTCTAATTCATTATATACCATTATGCCCTTATTGTTGCCATATATTCAGTTTTCCTATTAATTTTCCAAACCATTTTTCATCCAAATTACTAATCCTAACTTGTCTCAGTGATAATCTGCACTATGAAAAACTCCCTGTTTTTCAAATTGTTTATGGCGATGAAAGCATGATACCATGATAACAAGAGATAATCCAAAGGAAGTGTTAAAGTCATGATTGATTTAAAAAGAATATATAAGCAAGTGCGGAACACCATTGAAAATGTGAATTTTTCAGATTTATGGCCAGGTTTTAAGAGATTTGACTTTGCCCTATATAATGATGATATAGTTATCTTAGATGGACAACTTGTGCCAAAAACAGATGACTTTTTGGGCAATACCTCAATTTTATATGATGGTAAATATATTGCTATATGGAGACTAACTACGGAGATAGACAAGTATGTGTTAGCTAGCAAAATAATTCATGAAATGTTCCACGCATACCAGATGGAAATGCATGAATCACGGTTCCCAAATGAAATAGAAGCATTGTGGCAATATAAATATTCACCAGATTACTTGCAAATAAAATACGAAGAAAATTTACTTTTGGCAGAACTCACTGTGGAATTCAACACTGAAAAGCTAAAATCATTTCTGCAATACCGAAAGTTTAGGCAATGTAATTACACATATGAATATAATTATGAAAATTCTGTAGAAGCCATTGAAGGATCGGCCACCTATGTGGAACTACAAGCCCTAAAAATGTTTAACGAAGAAAAATATTTACAGCGTTTGCATGGTATGTTGGACAATATTTCTAATTTGGGGAATCTCATACCCATGAGAATTATTTGCTATGATACAGGTGCTCTTTTTCTAAATCTTTGTATGGAAAACAGCCTGTCACTAGATCTCACTGTAGGAATTGCCTCGGAAATATTTTATAGCAAATTGATAGAAGACACTGCTTGTAAAAATATATCTATAAAGGTTTCTCCTGAGATAAAGAAATTTTACCAGGAAGATCAAAGAAATTTTCGCAAGAAAATAGAGCTCATCACCTCCCATTGTAATGAAGTAATAAAGGGAAACTTTGAACTCTTAGGTGTTAATGTATATTCTGCTAGGTTCTTAGATGGTTATATCTACTCTGAATACTTTATAATGTACAAAGATGCCGAACCTAAAATTCTATATGGAGATTATCTTGCAAAAATCGAAAACCATATGATAACTGAAATTTACAAGGAGCCGTAAATCATATCCATAACAGCCTTAGTTTTGGACAAGTCACCAGTAAAGATAAACCTACCCATATGAGCTTTATCGTCATAGTGAAAGCGAAACCTAAAATTGCTAATGTTATTTTCTTTTAGAAGGTGGGTAAGTTTAGTGCATAAATCAAGAATTTCTGAATGCTCTCCAGGCAGATCATATATAAAACAAGCCTCCGGAGCATTCTTTTTAATATTTTCTACAAAATCCTTTACTATGACATTATCTTTTATCTTAAGACCCTCTGCAATGAAACTCTGAGAGAAAAACTCATTAAGATTTTCCTCTGTAAACAGCCATTTATTTTTTACCTTGATGCCCTTTAGAAGCCCATCCTTTATATAAGTTCGCAATGTCCTAGTAGTAAAGCCCGTAATTAGAGCAACTTCATTCAATGTGTAATATTGATTTCCCATGCTTAAACCTAATCACCTCCATAACAACAAATTCTCGCCTTCATCTGTTTATGATGAATTAATTCAAACACAGCATACCCTATGAATGCTCCCAAAGTATTCAAAATTACATCGTCAATATCTGCGGACCGTATGTTTCCAAAGTACATGAACACATATTGGAGCACTTCGATGGTCACCGAGACAGATAAGCATAGTATAACAGTCGCCTTAATACTTCTATATTTCTTGAACACTAGTGGGACTAAGGTAGCTAGTGGTGATAATATCAATAAATTGCCCACGATATTAACTGCCCAAAATTTCACCATAAACCATGGTATTGTAGACTGCGATATGTCACCATAAATATCACTTATAGTATTGAAAACTGGTACTAAATTAACTGTAATGTGAGTTATTCCACCCATACGAAATGGCAACAATATAACCGTAATTAATGCTATTATGTATAGCTGCAATAAAATTATGCCACATTCTCGAAAATTCCAAAATTTTTTCTTAGACCTTTTAGATTTAATATATTTACACATTTCTATTACTATAATTATTGGTATACCCATAATTATAGCTAGCTCTTCCCCTAAATTCATCTTACCCTTCCTCCCCTTAACTTTACGATTTCTTTAATACAGCGAGCACCATCACATACCCACTGTTTTATGCATTTATCATACTTATTATTTTTCATATTCAACATTCTCAGCCTCCAGCCTCAATTTATAAAATGGCTGAACCCATTCCAATTCTGCGCTGAAATTCTTACTAACTCTTTCTATCGTTCTCTTTCCCACTCGCCTGTCCAATACAGCTAAGATGCGTATCAATGGATTCTCTGAACAAATACTTTTTTCAATACCCTGATTAAAATATTCTCTTAAAGCATTTGTAAAAGCATATACCGGAAATATACCCTTGTACAAAAGCTCATCCTCTACGGTTTGCTCTACTTCTTTATTTTCTGAATCAAACTCCATATGCTTTCCATTCCATTGTCTTTCAGGTGTATTAAGTTCCTTCTTAGCTGCTTCACTTGATTGAATGTACATTGGCCAAAATGTAAATACATTTGAATTGAACATTTCCTTGTTATCAATAAGGATAGAAAATCTCGCTTCATCATCATTTGCAGCAGGATATTTTGTCATAAAATATCGAACTCTTCCCCTCAAAGACTCCGCAAGCAGTTCCTGTTCCAACCTTCTTCTAACACCACTCCATGATTGCCCCATTTTCCCCCTCCAGTCCTTTACCTAATTATTTTTCATATAATAATTCATATTTCTTTTTAGCATCTGCATGCCCATCATTTGCAGCTAATCTATACCATTCTTTGGCCTTTTCCATATCCCTTTCTACAAAAAGACCTTCCTCATAAAATATCTCCGCAAGATTGTATTGTGAATCCCTGTCACCATGCTCTGCAGCCCGTTCTGTCCAATAAAAAGCTTTCTCTATATCCTTCTCAACACCAAGCCCCTCAAGATAGAAATATCCAATTTGGCACTCAGCTAGTGGATACCCCTTCTCAGCCAACTTTAAATGTCCCTCAAAACATTTATCATACTGTGCGGTCAAATAGTACTTATTGATTAACTCCTCACATTCATCTAATTCTTTACATGGTTTGTAGTAATCGCTTGCCATAATTTATATACCCCCAAATTTATATTATACTAGCCTTTTGTAAATGCTTTATAATCTTCTTATAATAGCCTTTGTTGTTAATTTTATTTATACATTTAAAGCTATTCTGTAATCTATGTTGCACATTAAAAGGTATTATTTCATCAACCAAATTAATATCAGCTAGATTTTCATGACTTAATATATTGTCCATTTTAGATAATAACTCTACTTTTTCTTTATCCAAACCAGTGGATTTACTATAACATGCCATTATTTTGTTTAAAACTACATTTATTTTTTTTGCTGACTTATCTTCCAAAATCATATTTACTCCATATTCATTAGATGTCAAATTAAAATTCATTCTTATTGTACTATTATTAAAAGCATATCGTTTTCCCTTGCTACCCGTAGCTAATAATAGTGTTGCTATACCGGAAGTTTTCCCCAATGCTATGGTGGCAAATTCACAATCTATATGGTTCATTACATCGTAAATTGACATAGCTGAAGAAATTTCTCCGCCATTGCTATTTAT
This sequence comes from Hathewaya proteolytica DSM 3090, assembly GCF_900142225.1. Lineage (GTDB taxonomy): Bacteria > Bacillota > Clostridia > Clostridiales > Clostridiaceae > Hathewaya > Hathewaya proteolytica. The sequence goes on along the minus strand of NZ_FRAD01000008.1, from coordinate 138,876 downwards.
CAATAGATATATTATCGCTCTCTGATTTTCCTCATACAAATTAAAGATCTTTTTTATAACAGTTACCGCCATTGTTTCGTCAATGTCACCATCTATATCGATTATTCTATGATCCAGCAAATTCATGTCCCCATCCCCCTCAATATATACTTATACCAACTTTATTGGATGTCGTATCACCGTACGCATCTTTTCTATTGATGTTTTTCTTGGATCACTCAAATATATTTCATGATGCATACGATTTTTATCCATGTCATTCATATATCCCAGCTCCTTAATATACCTGTCCATAATTTCTATAGTTTTAGGCTCATCATCAAATGAGCCATGATGCATAATCTGAACGCATATACCTTCATCCAAAGTGAAAAATTCTGTCAAAGAACAATCTAAACCTTTCTTTTTCTCTGCTGTTTCTACAGCCCAATCAAAATCTTTCTTCACAACAAAATCTGGCATTCTAATAACTGAAATCCATTGAAACGAAGATTTATTTCCATAATCAATTCCATTAATATCATCTTGCCACCAAAATCCCTCAAGTGGTGGAACAACATATTGAAAAAATCCCTCTATTTTGTAATCAGTTTTATAGCTCATTTTCAAGTTATATGCAATGGCATATAAAATACTTATTGCTTGCTGATAAGCACCACCTTTTTCATTTGGATTACCTTGTCCATGCACCGCAATATAATTCATTTTTGGTATCTTTACTATTTCTGGCTTATTCTTTGGTATATAAAATGCTTTATACTCCTTCTTAAAATCAAAACTCATTATTAATCACATCCTTTCTCTAATATTATATCTAAGAAAACATGACACCTATATGTCATCTTTGTAAATCTCATTCATCTTTTTTATTTTCAATTTCACCTTATCTTTTAATTGCAGAGGGCATATTACTTTTACCTTATCTTGCATACTTATAACCAAATCCACAACAAATTCTAAATCACTAATCTGAAATACAATGTGCCCAATCTCTTCTTCCTTATCTCTGTGAAAGAATTTTGCATCAATTTTATCTGTTAATAAAAACTCATTTGCCTTTTGGTATCGCAATGTGACATCATATAAATTTTTTGCATGTTCCCCTTTAAAATTATTAGATATAAAATTATCATTTAATTTAAACTCTTCAATGGATCTACCTTGAAAAGTTTTGTCTGAAATTATATAGGAGACAATCCTGTTAATCTTAAATAATCGAAATCCCTCACTGTCCTCGCAAAAACCATATAAGTACCAATATGATTGCTTAAAAATAAGTTTATAAGGTTGAACAGCTCTAACTTTTCTTGATTTATTAGAAACATACTCTAAGGAAATCTGTTTCTGAGTTTTTATGGCTTCATGAAAATCCATTAGTTTTTCCTGAACAATACTATTTTTAAACCATGAAGATAAATCTATCAAATAGTCACTTTTTGAAAATATAGTCTCCACCTCTTCTGGAACTAACTTTGCCATTAGATTAATTAGCTCACTATCTTTGTTAATGCTCATGAAACCAGAAAGTGCCGTAAAAAGATTTACCACATCACTTCTAGATAAAACACTATCCTTATATTTATATCCTTCAACTACGGACACGCCTCCACCCATACCTGAATAAGTTACTATGGGTATCCCTGCTTTATTTAAAGTATCTATATCGCGAGAAATGGTACGCTTGGACACCTCGAACCGCTGGGCAAGTTCTCGTATGGTAACCCGTTCTCTATTAGCTAATATATTTAATAAACCCAATAATCTATCTATTTTCATTGCAGGTCACCTCCTAATATAACATTGTTAATTACAATCCCCTTGTCAATTTTATTATACCACTATCCTGAGCCTAATACTTCCAAGAAAAATATCCTATAAGATAATTTTATTTATTAAAAATATTATGTATAGTTGAATATTGTTAATTTTAATTATATAATGTTAATAGACAATAATTTTACCATTTAAAGATTTTATTATAGATTTTTTTGAAATTATTCTATTGAACATTGTCTTTAAAATGCCTAAGATGATGTTAGTAAAAATAAATTATAAAAGAGGAATCTAAAATGTCTAAAAAGAAAAAATTAGTTTTACTCTGCGGTGTTTTCGTAGTCTTCATACTATCTGCTGGACTATATTATCTCTACTGTTCTTATAATCCTGATATTAGAATTGGGGCTGGTAGTGGTGGCAAAGAAGACTATCATATTCAACCTCTTACAGTATTAATCATTGAACACCATAATATCCCTTCAGCCAAAAGTATATCGAAAAACCTGCGTGAATTAGGTGATTGGGATGATAAAATTGTAACAGATCTTATGTTGAGTGAAAATTATATTGCCCCTACAGATGTAAAAGCATTCGGAGAAATACGAGATGGTAAAACAGTTCTTAGGTATGAGGGATTTGTAACTACCAAAGATGGTGTAAGAAAAGATTATAAAGAAGAAAAGGTTTTTGATTTTGTTTTAGACCCTGATATGGATCTTGAACCAATTAAAAATGATTCCTTAAAAAAAAATGGTTTCTATTATGCACTTATATCTGATAGTCAAAAGGATATCCCATCTCCACCGGCCATTACAATAAGAGACAATAAGATAATATTTTATCCTCATTTACTTTCTAGTTATATACTATTCGGTGACTATAAAATTGATGGTGATAAATTATCTTTTGAAGATGAGGAAGGTATACTACATGTATTCACTATTTCAGGCGATAAATTGATTTTTCAGGAAGGTAGTCATTTAGAAAAATTCATAAAGAAGGGTACTGAATTTGTTTTTAAGGAAGAGTCGAATTAAAATCTAGGACTGTCGCACTAAATAATTAGTGCGACAGTTTTTTAACAAAAATAAATGTTAGACTATAATTTTAATCTGCGGTCATATATACATAACTTATTCGATTTAAAATATTATCATTAAAAAGCAATACCATAGTAACAGGAAGTTTGTCCTTATCTTTTGTACTTATGGATTCAATTCTATTATAATTATCATATACAGTATCATCAAAGAAATAGGTGAGTTTTTGCTTTATATCTTCCTTGTCAAATTCAGTACTATCAAGACTTAACTTAGATACAATATCTGAATAATTATCACCTATTTTTAGATAGTTATTCAAATTCAAATCATTTTCCCAATAATCCATTTGAACAATTTTGTTATTTTTCTAATGATCAATCATATTTTTTAGTCTTAATTAAAATACCCTTCCAATACCTCATCGCTAATATTATCGTATGATCCTATTAACATAAAATGGCCAGTATTAGAGAATACACTTTTTAGATATTCCTTAGTTGAATTTTCAACATTGGTATTGATAAACACAACAGGTGCATTTAATTTTGCTGCTATAGCCACCCCACACAAAGCATGGGCAAAATCATCTCCAGTAACGATAAATACATTTTTATAGTCCATGTAATCTTTAAAGTTATTTAGTATTTCTATATTTTGTCTGTAGATATTTTCATTGTAGAAACTTTTCCCACTTGATATTGTACTCCTTATCTTCTTTCCTATAGCTTGTTCATTGCCAGCATAGTACACTTCAGCTAAGTTTTGAGATTTAATATAAGCTACCATATTTTTGCTCATATTGTCATTATCCACAAACAATATAGCCATGTTGTTGTTAGCAGCGTATGAAGCAAAAGAAATTCCTGGGACAAACTCCTTTCCAGTGGTAAGAACAATTCCATCTACTTCACCTAATTCCTCAGCAATCTTCAAGGAAGTTTCATACCTGTCCTTGCCAAATATTCTTTTCGTAGTTATGCCCATGTTAACTATGGTTTTTTCCACATCTTTAGATATTACGCCCTCACCACCAATGATAATTACGTCTTTAACCTTTAGATATTGTAATGCTTCCTTAGTTGAATCATTTAGATTTTTAGTTTGTGTAAAAAGTATAGGTGCATCATATTTTTTTGAAAGAGATACTGAAGAAATTGCATCTGCATAATTTTCCCCATAGCATAAAATTGCTGTATCAGCCTGTTGCCATATCTCGCTGGATATGCTGGCCGATGTTTCATATCTATCCTTTCCATCTACCCTCATCATCTTTTTTTGTAATTCTTTTATCATATCTTCAGGAGGAACTTCTCCTACACCACTTAAGTCTACTATTTTATCGAACAGCTCCTTGTTTTTCATTATTATTTCCTTATTTCCAGAAACAGAATAATTATCTTCAGCAAGGATTTTCTCCAACACTGCTCCAAACTCTCTTATATCATCAGGTGTGGTTTTAATAATTTCATTCCTGATTTTTTCAAGGTAATTATCATCCATGTTTGCAATATACCTATTATCCCTCTCAAAAGGTGATAATATATTAAATACTGCTAACTGACTATCCACGTTTTCTACAGTTATGGCAATGTACCTATTTAAATCTACTTGAGAGATATTAAAATTTTTAAAATATCTAGCGGCACCATCGTAAAAATCCAGGGTTTCTTTTATATGTGGATCATTGGATGAGAGCATTAGCACTGTACCGTATTCACTGACAGAACAATCAGCCACATATGCACCACCTTTTACTCTTACTGTGTTAAGCAAGTACTCCTTCAATATAGTATTGGCAACCATAGTGCTACCTGTGAATTTGTAACCATATTTATTGAAGTTTCCACCCTTTATAACAGACATATTTTTATTATGATCTATATATGCTATATTTTTATCACTTAATGGCATTTCATATTTTTCCTTTATAAAGGGATTATTACCCAATTTGACCACAAATGATTTCAAATTCTCTTCAATGGTTCCGACCTCTTTTTCCTCACAGGTTAAACTCATAATGACATTGTCTTTATTGAATACTTTATTTTCTATATCCTTTATTTCCTTAACTATAGAAGGCCATTTTTCCGAGAAATTCTCAGATAAATTCTTTAAGAATTCCATATATTGAGTTTTACTTTCCAATCCATTGTATCTACTTACATCTAGAAAACTTGATAAGACAGACTGCATAGATAAGACATTACCCGTATTCAGAAACTTTATATACTGTCCCGTAGATGCAATGTCATCATTTATTGCCTGTTTTATGTTTTCAGTATCGTTGTAATCTATACCTAACATCATTTCTTCCATTGCTGAAATAGCTGTATCTGCCTTGTCGCATTTAAATAGACCACTTAACATTATTGTAGGTATAAAATCCCCATTAGATGACACAAGCTGAATAACATTCTCTGTGGCGCTAAAAAAGAAATTTTCATCCTCGCATAACTTATCAAATTCCTCTTTTGAATGATTTTGTAAATTTGTCTTGCCGATTAAAGATAGATATAATCTTAAACAATTTAACTTATCCTGTGGAACATTATTTGTATTAAAATAAACGTTCATATTTATATCTTGCTCTTTTTCACAAGGGTAGTACAGTAGCTTTACACCATCTATAATCTTTTCGTTTCTTTCTTGTTTTTTGAAATCCACCTTATTATCATTTATATCCGCCGTGGGTATAGTAGCAATTTGTTCTTGGGTCATAGGAGTATCATTCCACTTTTTAAACTCATGAGTTTTGGCTACGAGATTATCAACTTCCTCCGAAGTAAGGCTTGACTTATATTTCGCAAGCTTTCTCTTAAGCGCTTGACTATTTTTTTCATCAAGACCTGGTTTAGGATTCATCATAATCAGTGAGCAATGATTGTTGTCTAAAATTTTCTCCTGTATATATTTTTCAAAATATTTCTCTCCTGTTTTTACACTGTGATCTATGCTTTCCATGATATCTTTTGGTTCGAAGTACTCAACGCAATTTAGGTCATAGTTTAAATACAACTGAGCCTGTATATAGTATTTCACCCAACTATAGTCCCATAAAACATCCCCTGAATCCTCATCCTCTGTGGGTTCTTTTGGCTCCTGAAAGTAGTTGTCTAAGGTTTCTTTACCTATTCCTTCATTAACTATTTTTTTTAAAGTATCTTTTATAAGCTCCTGATAATTTTTCTTCTCACTGGCATCTATATTTTTAAGGACAATACTAAACACAGGCTGCATAGTTTCATATATTTGTATATTTAATTCACCATTAAATCCCTTGTCCTTTAATGCCTTATCCAGTGGTTCGTATAAAATTGACTGCAAAGCTTTTAAAGTAAAGAATGACTTCCTATCTTTTATAGTGTCTACAACATAGTTCATCATCATTATACTTTTATTTTCTGTGGAAGCACCTTTTGCTATACTGTACTCGGTATCATATTCCACCATGTTGCCAAAAGGTTTCTGAAGATCTATTTTTGAATCTACATTTTCCTTATTAAACTTACTTAAATAGTTACTATCTATGAATTCAAGGATTTCTGCTATATTCATCTTACCGTACAAAACTATATTGGCATTGGAAGGAGTATAATATTTCCTATATGTTTCCTTTAGTTGCTCATAGGATAATTCGGGAATGTTATCAGGATACCCTCCGCTTTCATTTTTGTATATAGTATCTGGAAAAAGGGATTTGTAGGCTTCACGTTGTATATAAGCACCATCACCTTGTGAATAATGTCCTTTCATCTCGTTGTAAACAATGCCATTTATTTTTAACTCATCATCTCTTGAGTTAAGCTCATATCGCCAGCCTTCTCTTCTAAATATATTTTCGTCTTTAAGCATATTAGGATTAAAAACCATATCCATATAGACATCCATAAGAGCTCTGAAGTCCTTATCATATTTGCTAGCTACAGGATATATCGTTGCATCATTATACGTTAATGCGTTCATATATAAACAACGAAGAGATGAAGGCAGCCGTGATAAAAGATCCTTTACAGGAAACTTCTCAGAACCACCAAATAAAGAGTGTTCTATAATGTGATTGACCCCTGTATTGTCATGAGGCAGTGTTCTAAAACCAATAGAAAATGCCTTATTTTCATCATTATTTTGAAAATACGTAAGCCTTGCACCACTTTTCTCATGTTGAAAAGTCTTTACTATTAATTCCCCATGTTCAATGGGCTCTTCCTTAATTAATTTGAACCCTGAATAAACCTTCCCTTCCTCAGCCAAAGCAGTTACAGGCACAATTGTGATTATAAACAAAAAACATACAATAGCTGACAACACCTTGTTTACTTTCTTTTTACCATTTAAAAACATATTTTTCCCCCTCAAACGAATTTTTCACGGGTATTATCTACCCATTCTTATCCTTTATTAAAAAATCAACCTCTGCCTTTTATATAAATCTTGTTTTCCCTTATATTCATTTATAGTAGTTAACATTCTCACTATATTCATGGGTAATGCTAAATTGTCCAATTTATTATTTTAAAAAGAAATCATTATATATTCTCCCTTATTTATATTATACTTTATTATTATCATTTTATCATAAACATAATCATTTTTACTAAAACGATTACGTTTTTCATTAAAATATTATATTAAAATGCAATAAACCTTATCATTTACTACTAGATGATAAGGTTTATTCTTAATATGATATTATTTTAAATTCAAAATTTATTATAATCAATACCCTAAAACATTATTTATGCCTTGGTAGATTTTTATGGCATCCCTGTTCTACGACTTTTCCCTTATCTATTACATATATAATATCTGCATCTTTAATTGTAGAAAGCCTATGTGCTACAGCAATAGTTGTTTTCCCTTGCACTAGAGTATTTAGTGCTTCTTGTATAAGTTGCTCTGACTCACTATCCAATGCAGATGTTGCCTCATCTAAAAGAAGTATAGGAGAGTTTTTTAGAAAAGCCCTTGCTATAGCAATCCTTTGTTTTTGTCCTCCAGATAGTTTCCCACCACGCTCACCTACTAATGATTGATATCCATTTGATTGTTTTAATATAAAATCATGCGCATTAGCAAGCTTAGAAGCTTGCACAATTTCATCATATGTTGCCTCCATACGTCCATATCTTATATTTTCTTCTATTGTTCCTTCAAATAAATATGACTCCTGCGGAACATAGGCAATTAAACTTCGTAGTTCTTCTAAGGTATATTCTCCTATATGTTTACCATCAATAATAATGCTACCACTTTCTATAGGATACAAGCCTAACAGTAGTTTTATTATAGTACTCTTTCCTCCTCCGCTTGGTCCTACCAATGCTACTAGTTTTCCCTTCTCTACTTCTATATTAAGCCCATTAACCACAGTTTCATTTTCTTTGTAGCTAAATGTCACGTCTTTCATTTCAATCATTTTGTCTTCTGATAAACTTCTATCTCCAAAACTATAACACTTTGATTCTTTTGGTAAATCCATTATTTCTAGAACACGAATAGCGCCCGCCAAAGATATTTGCATCCTAGACACTTCATTACCCAACTGCCTAAAAAGGTTTGTTATATTTCCCACCATCAAAACCATGGCCAACAAACTACCAACAGTTCCTATTCCATTGAACACTAGAATTGTTCCAGCTATAAAGGTAATGCCATTGCTAATCCACATTAATATAAAATTAGAAACATCCAAAAACGCATATTTTTTAAACCACTTTATAGATAAGTCTGCTGTTTTTTTATTGGCTTCATAATATTTTTTAGCAATAACTTCTCCAATATTAAACATCTTAACTTCTCTAAACCCCGCAAGTAAATCTGTAATACACTGAAGCATATTACTGTTATTTTGCCGTAATCTGTTACTTATAGTTCTTAACACCTTGGCATACCTTTTATTCACATAAGCTGTTATTACCCCTATAATTATTAATACTGCCGCCATTTTAAAGTTTAGAATCAACATTATTATTGCAGAATAAATTCCTGTCAAAACAAGAGATAAAATTGATCTCATATTTCCATTGTAGAAATTCTCAAGAATTCCTATATCATTTATAAACCTAGATATAATATCACCACTATGATTTTTATCAAAATATTCTATACTTATTTCTTCAATATGATAAAAAACTTTTAATCTTATATAAGCCATTACTTTTTTTACAGCGCCTGCAAATAAATAATTTAATAAGGGAGCAAGTACACAAAATACAAAAGCTACTAAACATAGAAGTAATGATGCTCTTACTATGAGACTTCTATTTCTCAGTACTCCAGCATCTGTTATATCTTTTAGTACAAGAGCACTTATAATTGGAATACTTGCATCTATTAAACAGCTTCCAACAAGCCCAATTATATAAGGAAACTTCTTAGGTTTTAATAAGGAAATTACTCTCATGATTCCTTTATTCCTTATATTCATATCATTATACCCCCATATTTTCCAAATGAATTCCCATACTACTAAGCACCGTAATCTGAGCCGTATTTAACTTCCTATATAAATCACTTTCCCTTATTAGCTCCTCATGAGACCCACTTTCTTTAATGCATCCTTCATCAAGAAGTAAAATTTTATCTGCATCCTTAATTGTAGATAATCTATGAGATATAATAAATACAGTACGCCCCTGCATTAATCCCTGAAGGGCTTTTTGTACTTTAAATTCCGATGATATATCTAAAGCTGAGGTAGGTTCATCAAGAAGTAAAATTTTAGCATTTTTTAGTATAGCTCTAGCAATTGATATTCTTTGTTTTTGTCCTCCAGAAAGAGTAATTCCTCGTTCCCCAAGGACAGTATTATACCCTTCAGGTAATTCCATAATAAACTCATGAGCATTTGCTGCCTTTGACGCAATAATAATTTCCTCAATATCAGCGCCTAACCTCCCATAACCTATATTTTCAGCTATATTCCCTGGGAAAAGATAGGGATCCTGAGATACTAATGAAATATTCTCACGGACGGCGGCAAGGTTCCAATCCTTAAGATTTTTACCATATAACTTTATTGACCCCTCTGCTTCATAAAAACCACAGATTAACTTTAATATTGTAGTTTTCCCACATCCACTAGTTCCAACCAACGCTGTTGTTTTCCCATTCTCAACTATAAAACTAAGGTTGTTAAGTATTTTTCTCTCACCCTTATATGCAAAGGTTACTTCTTCAAATTCAATGGCAGCTACCGATTTGTCTATGGCGTATTCATCTCCTGAAGTACGCTCCATATTATAATCCAATATTTCAAAGAGATGCTTCATAATTCCTATATTGCCCCTGTAATTGCTTATTAGAGAAGGTATGGTACTCGCTGACTGTACAATATTTGACAGCATTGTAGCAAAAGCCATAAACTCAGCCAAAGATAGTTTGTTTGTAACTACAAAATAACCACCATATAAAAAACACAGTGCAAATGGAATTAGCTGGACAACAACACTTAAAGATGAATTTATAGCCATTCTTTTTTCTATTTTAAGAGCATTAGTTAGATTATTATCTACCTGAACCTTATATTTATCATATAAAACTTCTTTAAGATTGTATGATTTAATTAAATAAATTCCTCCTATACTGTCCTGAACTATAGAATTAACCTTACCTAAATCTTTATATAAAGTCTCATAATAATTTTCCAAGGGACGACTTATAATATTTGATAGAAAAATTGTCACAGGTACTACTACCATACAAAAAAAGACCAACCTCCAACTAATTAAGAGTGCAAATATAAAACTTCCTGTAAATCTTATACTATGAAAAATAATATTAAAAAAACCTCCTCCCAAAAAATCTTCTAAGATATTAACATCATTACTCATCTTTGAAATCAATTCTCCAGAATGATGATTTTCAAAAAATGCTATTGGCAGTTGTTCTATCCGTGTCACTAATTTTTCTCTCATATCTCTAACTACTTGCGAACTAAAACGACCTGATGAATAAGTTTCTATAAAATACACTATTGTTCCAACACCAACAAGACCGACCATGAAATATATTGACTGCCATAGCTGATGAACATCTCCTTTAACAGCTGAATTTACTAACAAAAGTACAACGTAAGCAACCAACATATCAATAACTGCTTTACCAATAGTACTTGTTATCCTTGCTATGAACCAAAACCAATAAGGCTTTAAAAATATCCATAACCTTGTAAATATCTTGAGTTTTGATTTACCCTTCCACTCTTTCATCCTATCCATCTCCCATTAAATCCTTATGTAACATCCAATTGGATACATATCCGAACTAGCTGGAACGTGTAAGTAACCCCTATTAACCATTTCTTCCATAACTGCGCTCATCATTCCGCTTATGGTTTTTACATAAGCTATATCTGCAGCTTGCTCTTGAAGATGCTTGGGCAAAGAGGACAATATAAGCTTGAGAATCTCTGAGTTTACTACTTTTATACATTCATCATACAGTGTAAAAACATCCCTTAAAATTTCTTTCCCTTCTTCCCCTTGATTATGATTAAAAATTGAACCTCTAAATTTAAATACTCCATTTACATTAATAGCGTAATTATTTTCAATCATTCTTGCAGCTACTTCCTTTTCTCTTTCATCCAAGGATGAAATTTCAATGCCATCTTCAAACATCTTGCTTAAAAGCTTAACTTCTTCCTTTCCAATCTGCTTCTGATTTTCAGTATTAAGTATTGTAAAATCAATTAACACGGCATACTTTCCTCCAAATCCAGCATTTTGCGTAATTGACTTAATTGTAACACTCCAATCCCAAGGTTTATTTGTTTCTTCTGAACCCCAGAGCCATCCATGGTTCCCATTACTTAGCAATGGCAATGCTGGAAGATAGGCCGGATGTAAACTATCTGCTATAGTTGCAGACAGCATTATAGGCAAAATATCCCACAATAATTTTTCTATTGATCCACCATTCTTCACACTAAAAAGTTTTTTTATTTCTTCTTCCTTACTCAATAATTTCTCATACAATTTAGGTGATAGTTCCTTTGCGTATTCTTTGAAAACTGCATCAACGTCTTTGTTCATTTTTTTTGTAAATATTATTATTGATGTTTGGTATTTATCTGCCTTAACATTCTTTAAAAATCCTTCCTCCTCTAAAATATTTACTTCGTCCTCCAGATAAGCCACAGGAACTCCTGTTTCTATGCTTATTTCACTTATACTAATAGACTTTGCCATAGCTGTAAGCAATATATTGCCAGGTAATTTACGTTTTGAAAGGTTATAGTATTTTGCTGAATATTCTCCCCAGTAGCTAATTGAGAACTCCGCTGGCTTATAACTTTTTTCACCTAGTTCACGATTCATATTTATACCATCCTTCATAATATTTCTTGCCTTGTATAGAAAATATTTTACATTATCGACGGTTAATTCTAGTTCCTTTGCTATCTCACCGCAGCTTTTTTCCTCTACATAATAAAGTATTACTATATCACGATAGGTTTTAGAAAGAAGACTAAGCTCCCACCTTAGTCTATTTAATTCTTCCTTATAAATAACCCCATCTTCTATTCTTTCATATTCTTCAACATTAAATATTTCCAATCCAAGGTAATCCTCTAGATACCCAGCCCTATTCTTTTTTCTTTTCTTTAACCATCTTTTATAAGTGTTATTAGCTACAGCCCAAATAAATCCATTATAGGCTTTTGGATTTCTAATATTTGCCACAGCTGAAATCAGTTCACTTAAAATGTCTTGAGCAAGATCTTCCGCATCTTCCCTAATATTAGTTCTCCTTAAAGCGTAGCTAAAAATTATACTAATATAATCCTGAGTAATCAAATCAATTAATTTATTTTTTTCTTCCATGTATTTCTCCTTTTACTTAAAACACTGGAAACTCAAAACCATTAAGAGCCATTATATATATAGTAACATTTTTTTTATTTTGGTTAGATAATTTTTCTTATTTATTATTCTACTAAAATTTATAGTGTTACCTATAAATAAAATAACAAAAAAATAGTAGCCCCGCGTGCAATTTGGAAGCTACTATTTTTTCTATTTAAAAACTTTAATCTCAACATGACAAATTTAGATTTTTATTTTACTACTGTGACATATTTAACTAAAGTATACATTTATAACATCTATACTTTTCTTTAATTTCAAAGCCTGCAGCCAATACTACATCCAATTCATCCTGGCAGTCTTCATCAACAAAATATACGATTTCCCTTAGTGAGCCAAATTCATTATACAATTGCATAAGCATTTCATTAATTAAAATGCTCTCGATACCTTTATTTTTATATTCCTTATGAACAAATAAGCCCATAACATCTGCCCCATCTTTGAAAGTCTTTGTGAAAATACTTCCACGTATTGCTTGATCCTGTCTGAAAGCAAATATACGAAAGCAATCTATATCCTTTTCAAGATTTCTGCTATTATAGTACATTTCTAATGGGATGGCATATTTATCATGAAACACAGCATATTCTTCAAAATTGCTATTTGTAATCCTCTCCACCTGATTATGGCTTTCCTTTCCACGTGACTCTAAATTATATAGTGCGGCAACAATACTGGATTCAATTCGTTCAATATTCTTTTTAATAAAATATTCATTTGCATTTTTATTAGTAAAAGGAACCCCTATAAATAGCTCATATCCCGGCAACTGTTTACTTATATGACTAATAAATTCATCTGCAATTTGGTCATAGTCTCCCCTTATTAAGAATCCTGTTGTTTGTGCATATTTTTCATCACATTCCCAAAAATAAATGCAAACCCCGCATAGTATATTCTGGTTATAATAAGCTATTATATTCCTGTTCTCTGAATTAATGGCTCTTTCAAGTTCTTTTTTAATCTCCTCTATTGAATTTCTCCTTGGATAACTAGCATACAAATCATTGTGACTCAATTCCCATGCAAAATCCACTACTTCTTCAGCCCTGTAAATTTCTTTTATCATAATCAACACCCTATTTTCCCGCTTTCTTCTTCTTAGTTTTCTATGTACACAAAATGTTCTACATTGTCAGATAAATTCATTAATTTTTCCTTAGTACCTAATGGATATAATTTAATATATTTTAAATCTGTTAATGGAATCCACGAAAACTTTAAATTAATCCTTTGCCTTTCTAATTCATCTACTCCGAAAAAGCTACTATCTGATTGAATTTGAGTTTCATCACACAAAGTAACTAAAAAGTACATGCATATCTGATGGCATGGTTTAGTATCCCATGGAAAAAATACCTCTCCAATCCATAATAACCTTTCAGGATTAACATCAAATCCTGTTTCTTCTTTAAACTCTCTAACAATGGTATCCTTACTGGTTTCACCAAAGCTTACATGTCCACCAGGAATTGCATAATCTTTTTCTCCATTACATTGTTGGAGCAATACCTTTCCCCCATGTATTAATATCCCCCCAATGCGGTAACTAAACACACCATCTTCATTTTTAAATAGTATATCTTGTTTATTCATTTATATCTCTTCCCCTCATTTATATTTTTTAAGCATGTAATTTATTTGATTAATTTTTTTGTGAAACAAATAATTCTATTAGCTTCATCAAAACCTATAGCCCGGTGAAATTCTAGGCTTTCTCTATTAGTCAATTCACAATCACTAGCAAATTCTTTACATCCCATTTCCATTGCCCACTTTTCACACGATTGACATAACATACTGGCTATACTCTTGTTACGAAACTCCTCAATCACATAAATCCCTTCTAAATACCCCACTGGAGTACTGTCCGTACCCTCAACATAGTCTTTTCTTAATCCACACTCCGCAACACCTACCGAAATATTATCATTATACGCTATAAATATTCCCGATTCGCTAGATATAATCTTTTCAAACAACTCTGCTTGTAAATCTTTTATATCCGAGCTACTCCACATATTATGAAATAATTCTGCTACTTTTTTACTATCTTCTGGTTTTGCTTTACAAATATTAAGCATTATATAATTCACTGCCCCTTTTCTTATAATCTATCTCATTAGTCTTTATATAGTTTAAGTTTTCATAAAACCTTTGAGCATTAAAATTTTGATTACATGTTAATAACCCAATACCGTAACGACTATCACGTATACTTTTTCTATTTAATCACAACCTTTTGATTGGGAAAAATAAATATAACTGTCCATTTTCATCGGGACAATTGTAATCAAATACAGCACCTACTAGGTTAATATCATTGGTATTCATGTAATTTAAGACATAATCAAAGGTTTCTTTATATTCTCTATCAACCTTTATATAAAGATATTCAGATGCAGGGACTGTCCATTTTGTCCAGTTATTTGGTGCTTGTACATTGTCACTTGCTTCTACTCCTGCTAAATATAATCCTTTTGTAAAATTGTCCTCCCAAGTCTTAAAAGACCTTGAGAAATCACTCATCAATCCCCAAATACCTACAATATTTCCTTCTTCATCTTTTTTTGCAAAAGATTCAATTTCATCAAAGTGATTATTGGCATTTTCCCATAAATTATTTATAAAATCATTCCCTTCTACTGTTGAACCCTCCTTACCAATTACTGAAAAAGTGCTTTTGATACATTTTTTAATTTCAATATTCATTGCTTCCCTCCTTGTATAATCGAATCAAGAATCTTTTTCTCCATTACATTGTTGAAGCAATACCTTTCCTCCATGTATTAATATTCCCCCAATTGAATTTTCATTTCATAATAAATTATAGCATGTCAGAAGACTATTACATATATAAACAACAATTATAATTATATGAATTCTGAATTTCTAAGTTACACCACTATATATTCTTAATATAGAAGTTAAAAGAAAAAAGTGCTCCATCCTCACAAGATTAGCACTCTTTTTATTTAGAAATCTTTAAATAATATATAAATTAAAATTCCCAAATCATTAACTATTTGATACACCCAATTAATCTAAATAAGAAATGCATTCCTATAGCGACAACTGCTGCAATCAATCCCGAACAGATTACTGCTAGTATATCTTGGTATGGGCGTTTTGCAACCTCACACCTCTTTTCAATTTCATCAAGTTTTTTTCCTTCGGTAAAAGCTACGATCTCTCTAAAGGTTTGAACATCATAAGCTTTCTTTTGTTTCTCAACACATCTTCCATAATACATTGTGACGCCAAATATCACACACCAAATGGCAACCCCAATAAACTCTAAGAAAAGAAATAGTGGAACGCCCAATAATATTGTTGTAATAAATAATAAAGTAAAGATTGCTCCGTCACGGTTAAATTTTTTAATGTCCTCTGTTTTAATTTCTTCTTTCATTTCCTCCAAATCTCCTTTAACTAGAATATCAAGAGAAATACCAAAAAGATTACTTAATAATACCAAGCTATTTATATCTGGATAGTTCTTACCATTCTCCCAATTTGAAATGGTCTGTCGTGTTACATATATTTTTTCAGCCAAATCTTCTTGAGATAACTTTGAATCCAGTCTATATTTTTTTATTTGTCTGCTAATGTCCACTCTGATATCCCTCCCACTTACATTCTATAATCTGGAGCATATTCATGCTAGCAAAACTACTTTACATCACTCTTTTCACCATGTAAAAGGGTTTTTACATTATATTTTATTGCACTATAAGCGTGTATTAGGCAACTCAAAGATTTGGATCATCACTTATGGTACGGGGTTCACCGTATTAGTAGTAAGTGAGGTTTTTTCTATAATAAAGTTCACACTATGTATCTCGTCATCTAATATAATCCATCAATTCTTTTACTAAAATATCAACCGTTGTTCCAGGATTCATATTAGAGGCATACTGTTCACGCTGTATATCATAATGTTTGCGTAGTTTTTCACTTCTAGTTATTGCCATATCCACTTTGTCTAACATCACATCAAAAATATTGGATATATTTTTATTATATATTCCATTATTAATATTATTATTTTTAAAATGATTATTTAAATTACTTAAATCTTGATTTCTTTTTATACCTACACTTAAATCTTGAAAATGTAATAATAACCATAGCTCAAAACTTTCGTTAGACCATGCTACTTCGATATTATTTTCTTTAGCTATCTTAATTGCCAGATCAAAATCTGAATTGTCATCTTTATCAAATACAACCCATACTTTACTAAAATTCTCTCTATTTTTTCTTTTTATAGCTTCATTTACTAGTACACTTGTACTACGTCCCTTACCTTCTACTTTTATTGGATAATTTTCTTGAATCTCTCTATTCCTATATCTATTATTAATAATTTTCTTCATATTATCAAAATAATTCACTTCAGTTTCAGTACCCTCTGTAATTATTAAACATGTTTCAGGACGTTCATCTCTAACACTAATTTTTCTTGCTTTTCTTTTTCCCTCTCGTCCCAACTTACTCATATTTTTTATCCTCACTGATATAAAATGAATTTAATATAGGTATTGCTCCATACTTTCCTGATAAATAATCCTTATTATAACTAGCATCATTCCTTACTTTTTTATCACCAACCTTATATTCTGCTAATGAATATAAAGTCGCAACTGAATTTATATCCTTTTCTACAAACCATATCTGGTCTCTTCTAAATATATCTTTATTAAGTGTAAAGTCATCATGTGCTGTATAAATTAATTGTGCTCCATTTTCATTAGTTTCTTCACTATGAAACATACTTAGTATATATTTCATTAATAATGGATGCAATTTTGCATCTAGTTCATCTATAAATATTGGCATTCCTAATTCAATTGAATGTTTAAATAAACTATATAATGCAAACATTTTTTGTGTTCCACTAGACTCTTCATAAAATGGTATCCCAACTAATTCACTACTATCCTCAACATTATGATAAGAATATATTCTATATCTATTTTTTTCTCCTTCTATATTTATTTTTTCAACTTTTATATCTACTATATTAATATCTATTGCATTTAAAAATCTTACTAATTCTTTTTGATATTCTCTATCTTCAATTACGGAAGATACTCCTCTTGTTATAAGGCCTTCTATTTCACAATCTCCCATGTCAACAATAGTTGTATTATTAAACCATTCCATAACATCTTTAACATATGGAATTTTAGCATTAGAACAAATTGATAAAAACAATGTATTATCCTCTGTGATTAATGCTAAACTTTTAGCATCCTTTAATTGTGTTGAACACTCTATTTGTTTACCAACTCTCTCAAATAAACTGTTATACTTAGCTGTTTTTTTACTTCTAAAATCTCTTTTGTATAACCATTCTTCCAATACCCTTTTGTTATCTATTTTAAATCCATATTGATATTCATCATTTTTATATTTAATAAAAACCTCAAACTCTGCTGGTTCTAATTTTGAGCTTTTATCAAAAGCATATCTCTTTAATGGTATATCTATATTGCTAGTTGAATATTTAAATGAATTTAATATAAAATTATTCATAAAACCAAAGGCCTCAATCACTGTGCTTTTACCACTTGCATTAGCTCCATATATTGCTGCAATTTTAAGTATTTTTTCACTTCCCATATCTATTAAATTATATTGATGCTCTTTTAATGATGTAGCTGTCATATCTAATGATGTTCCATATTTAAAGCCCTTATAATTTTTAAAATTAAATTGAATAAGCATTTTTCTCACCTCTTAATTATATTATATTACATATTTCTTAAATCGTGAACTTTTTTGAGATATTTTCTCATAATTATATTTTTGACAATATTTCCTTCTCTTATTCATTACTATTATTGTTTTTACTTATGATATGGTATTTCTACTTGTAAAAATAGCCTTAGGCAAGTTATGTCAATGCTTAAGGCTAAAAAACTCATTTATTCTTAAATGAAACTCCTTCTCACATGCGTTCGAATGAGTAAGTTCTGCTAACCAAATCAAAGATTTGGAGCATCACTTATGGTACGGTTCTCCGTATAAGTAATAAGTGAGGTTTTTTGTGTATACTAATAAAATATTACTTTATTCTTTTATATCTCTCTATTTCATAAATTATTTGTTCCATTTCACTCCTTTTTATATCACTATCTTTAAATACTTTTATAACCTCAATATCTATATCTTTTTTAAAATTAAAAAGTGCATAATTTACATATCTGCTATCCTTTGCAGACTTATATGCCACTCCATTATATCCAATTTGCTCACATATCATTTGAACTATATTCGTAATAATATACTTCTTTTTTAAACAGCTATCATCTTCAGCATCGTCGTTTATAAATCCATCAAAATCATCAAATATCAAATCTACTGGAAGTACATTAATAGTATTTAGTAACCTAAACACTGCAAAATTATATTCTTCACATTGTCTAATTTCTATTTCTTCTCTTAATACTTCAATATTATTAGAACAATATAAAACCGATTTACCATGGCAATTATATCTTCCTTGATTAGGTTTACTGTTGGGTGGATTCCACATTTTCTCTTTTGGGTGTATTTTTCCAGCTGTATTGGCTCTTGCCCTAAATACTCTTTTAGAAGGATATAGCGAAATGAATTGCTTTTTATTATATATTTCTTCTAACTTCGAGTATATAGTTTTAAATACTTTATTATTACATATAAATACAGGATTCTCTATGTATTCATCCCTAAAATTCTCAAGCTCATCTACAGTTATTGTTTCATCCAGTAATTTTAAGTATTGCTTAATTGATGGATAATCTCCATAAAATCTTTCATCAAATAATTCAATATCATTCTTTGTATATACTTCTGAGTATGTATTAAATTTTTCATAATCTATAGTATCTTTATTATATGCACCCTCACCATTTCCACAATTAGGACATCTAATATTTTCTATTATTAAATCATAATATTCTTCATCTACTAAACTATTATTACTTATAAGTTCTTGCAATTCTGTACACACATTATATCTATCCAATAACTTTTCCCATTCATCATCTTCTTTAAAATTAACATATAGACCAGCTTGTAAATCTCTCATCCTATTTCCATGTCCACAAATAGAACATGATTTAATATTTTTTTCTATAGCTTCTGCAATTATATTACATAAATCATCTTGAATATCATCAATATCTGAACATTCTTCATCTAAGTAATAATCTCCATACAATATATCTTCATTACAACTAGTACACTTAAGAATATTACTTGACTCACTTCTACTTAATCCATATTCATCTGGGTTAAAACCAATCAATAAGTTATCTATACTATTTATTATATTTGAACAACTTAAACATCTCATAATATATCTCCTCATATAGAATATTCCTAATTTAACTCAAATTGTGTATTTTTAGATTCTCTTATTAACTCTAATATTTCCTCACTTACTATACTAATACATATAATAAATAAACTTACTTATCTCTCTTCTCTTTGTTTGACAAGTAAAAATTTTCATTTATTACAGTACTTAATTTAATTTTATACCACTTTGATTTAATATCATTGTTAGATTATTCCGCTTTTTCGGGTCTCCAGTTCTAACTAATGTTAAGTTTCTATTTTGTATTTCTATTAATGCTGTCCTAGATATATCTCCATATTCACTTAATTCATTTAATGTTATATCCGACATTCTAACCTTTCGTATATGATGCCAAAACGGAAGGTTAGTACCTTTTTTCTTATATTTAATTGTATTAACAAATAATTTATCCTTCTCATAGTTTATTTTTATTGGTTCATTATTTAAAATATACTCTTCCATCTTAAAATAAAATTGCTCTAACTTGTTGTCCACTAATATTTTACCTAATATCTTTGATGGTATATCAACTAAATATTCTGTTTTTATTGTATTATTCATTATGTTTAAACTTGTAAAGTAATACTCTCCATCATAACTTAAAATAACACTAAATGACAGGCTGTCCACATCATATGCATCAAAGTATAAATTTATATTTACCTCATTATACTTATAATAAAACTTTAAACTAGTTAACTTATTTTTATATTCCAATTCATCATACTTATTAAACAAATAATTTCTAACTATTTCTCTCATATATTCTCCTATATAAATTAGAGAGAGTATTCAACTCATCATTACTCTCTCTTTAAATTAATAACTATATTATTACTATCCTTTTTTCTTAATCTACCTTTATCTAAAGATAACAACATTTCAATCTCATCAGTATCTAAAGCCATTCCATAATTAGCTAGTTCATTAACTATTTCTGTTTCATTCATAACATCATTTGTTATTAACATATCTATAGACTTCTTTAATAATACTGGTTTTGGTGTAACAATTAGATCATCTAAAGGTTCCTTAACTCTCCATCCCTTTTTTGATAATTGTTTCATTAAATATTGGTATTGATTATGTGTAATAGCATTTAATTTAAATGCTCTTATTATCATTGCTGAAATAGATACCTTCCATTTCCTTTTTAGTTCTACATAAAATTCTAGCTTATTAGGATATTGCATAACATCAGTTAAAAAACTTTCTTTAGGAAGTAAAAATGCAGCAGCAAAATTATTTGCTTCTTCTTCCATCATTTTATACTCTTCCCTACTTAACTCATCTACCTCAATACTATTGTTATGAAGTATTATATGACCTAATTCATGAGTCATGCTAAACTGCCTTCTAACAGCTGATTCCTTATCATCTCCAACAACAACGAATGGTCTCTCTACATTGTGTACTTTATGAATTTGTGTAAATGCATCAATTTTACTTTCATTTGTTTTTAATGAGCTAACTACTATCCCATTTTTCTCCATAACATTAATTATATTTCCTATAGGATTAACACCTAATCCCCAATAGTCTCTTAGCTCTAATGTAATTTCCTCAATATCAATATTTTCTATATCTATTTGTGGAATCTTAAACTCTGGAAAATCTATATACTCCTCTAAAAATTCATAAATTTTAGCAAGTGTTTTTGTTCTTGTTACTTGAACTAATTGTTCTTTCTTACTAGTTGTTAATAATGCTCTAAAGAAAGTATTTACTGTTATATCTTCATCAACTTGTCTGAAATATTCTCTTGGGAATTTTAAAACATTCATTATCTTTAATAAAGTTTCTATGCTTGGTGTTGCCTTTCCATTTTCAAATTGCGATATAGCCTGCTTTGAAATCCCTGTTTCATCAGCTAGGTCTGTTATTGTTTTTCCTCTATATAATCTGGCATTTTTTAATCTTTCACCATTAAACTCCATATTTTTAATCATAGCTATTCCTCCAAAGAGAAACTATCTGGTTACTAATTTCTATTTCTCTTTTCTCTATTTCTCTTTATTCTCATATTATCAATATTTTCTTTTGTAACTTTAAGTCCTAGCTCAATTTCTTCATCTTCACTATATATATCTATAGTACTTACATCAAGACTATATTTAGGTTCAATGTATTCTGTCCAATCTTCCTTACATAATATTTGTAACGAAGGTGTGACAATTAAAGCTGAAATTGAACATAATTCTAAGCTTTTATCTGTAAATGTAATTAATACATGCTTTTTGACTTCACCATCAATCTTATTTAATAGCTGTTCTACTGTATTTTGCATCTTCTCAACTTTCAATTCATTAAATCCTTCGAAGAAAGCTATTTGTTCTTGCCTTTCTTCTACCAATCCTTTATTTACAGTTGCTATCGCTTCTAAATAATGTACTTTATTGCTTTTTACTGTTTTACATACCTCTTCATATCTTTTTTCTTTCATTAAAGTATATAATGTCTTAGTATCTTTATCATACATTAATATTAATTGCCAAACACCCCTTTTACAAACCACTACATCATATTTCTTTTCTGGCAATGCGTCTCGGCACTCTGTATTTATCATGTCCCACTTAGTACCCGTATATCCCATATTAGTTACAGTTCTAGTATTGCCCATATGCTCATTAAATCTTTCCAATCCATTTTGTAATGCTTGAACTATTACTTTTTTATCTTCTTCCTTCATATCAATGATTAAATCATTAGACATTTTCTCACCTCCATAAATTCCATAATCTAATTTTACTATTTTTATTGGTTTTGTCAAGTAACTTTCCATTTATTATTTTATAATTAATCATTATTACCAATTAAATCTAATATATTTATATATCAATATCTAAATTCAACGTATTTGTTCAAATTTTTCTTAACATAAAAGAAGAAGGGTACCCTTAATAGATACTCCTCCTCCTTTACTTTAAATATTTTACTAACCTATAATTTATTTTTAGTCTTATTCTTCCACTTCTCTTAGCTCATTTACTGTAATCTTAGTATCATTAATAATCGTGGACTTTCTCTTTATTAATCCTCTATTCCTAATACTAACTTAGTTTTATTTAATAATCTATCTCTTAATTCATTGCTCTTATTTTCATTAGCGAACCACCAATCATGATATTGTTCACAAAACTCTCTATAGATATAATTTATATCATCTTTATACTCAACCTCTAAAATCTTACACATGATTTCGCTATCCATATTAATACACTCATAAAATTTATTAAATATTTCACTCATTCTTTCATTATAAAATTTAGATATTGTTTCTGTTGTAAACTCCTTATTAGGCATTATCATTACTACTGTACTTCTCTTCTTCTTCTTTCCACGTCCAAAATATGAAGGTTCACTATTATCTTCTTCTAAAATGAACGTTACATTATTTTCATCTATGCAATCTCCTTCTATTGATAGTCTGTAGCATTCAATATTATACTCTTTTAATATATCTCTACACTTTTCTAATTGCATACTTAAAGCAGTACTTTTTTTATTATCATTTTTAAACTTTAAAGTTACATTTTTATATATTGAATGCTCAAAATTAAAATCTTCATCATTTAATACAGATTCTGCATTATAAATAATTTTAAACTTATAACTTTTATCTATATTAAACTCATCTTTACGTAACTCTATAAAACCCCTAAACTTTTGTGATACTCTTTCATCAAAAATATGAATATTTTCTATACTTAATTCCATGAATTTAACCTCCTAAGGCATTAATAAATATTAAAAATACATTACCACCAACACTCATCACCACCATCTTGAAATTTAACATCATACAAATCATCATTATATTTTTTACCAAGCAACTCATCATATTTCTGATTAATTGGATTTAGCCAATCTATTTTCTCTCTTGCCCATTTTATATAGCTACAAATCTTATCTCTTTTTTCATTGTCTATAATATTGGTTATCTCTTTTTCTAATTCACTTATATATTCTTCCATTTTAATTGATACCATATAATTTTCAGCACATACTTTTAATTCATCTATTTTTTTCATATCATACTCTTGTCTCTTCTTTAGTTTTCTTTTTTCAATCTCTTGTTGCTTTCTTATTTCATCTTCTCTTGCTCTCTTTTCCTTCTTAACTCTAATAATTTCAGCAGTATCAATAACCGTAATTATAAAATCACCTATCATTTCTTCTAACTTTCTATTGCTTAAATCTCTCCAATTTTTCCTTGGAGCTTCATAATCATCAATAAATAATGTTAATTCTCCAGAGTACTTATAGTCATATGCTGGGCTCCAATAAGAATCTTTATCAGTTTTTATATGTTCAACCCTAACAAGCTTTTCCTTTAAACCAATTTTAACTTCTTCTTTTCCTATACATACCCTAGTATCTTTATCTTTACTTTTTATCTGAAATCCTAACGCTTCTAGATTTTTCAAAATTGTATTCATTAGCCTAATAGCTCTGCTTCTTAATTCATTTGATACTTTTAAATCTATATTCTTAGCTCTACCATCTCTTAGCATATCTCTATTATCACTATAGAACTTGATTTCCTTAAGCAATGGATGTGGTTTATATAATTTTTCAGTAACTTTTATATTATTACGAAATTCTAATACTTTATTTTTTTCATCTTCTTCCATATGTTTTAATCTGTCATCTTTATTATAAGTAGTTTTTTTGTTGTATTCGTATCTTTGTATAACTATCTTATTATCGCCATTAAAATTAGGTAATGCTATTCTTTTAGGATTACTTCCATTTCTAACTTTTGTCCAATAACCACTTTGAGGAAATGGGACATTTAACTGCCTACAATATTTTCTTAAACTTACTTCTGAAATACCATAAGATTTGGCTAAATCCTTCATCTTGATATTCCAAATTTCTTCATATAATTTTTCTCTTTCCAATACTATTAACATATTATAAATACCTCCTATAGATACTGCTAAATCTTATATGTATAGTATTGACATTTATATCTAGCTTCCCAACATATTACATAAAATTTATATAGCAATATCTAAGTTTAATGTATTTATATCAAGATTTCTCAACATAAAAGAAGAAAGAGTACCCTTTATAGATACTCCTTCTTCCTTACTTAGATAATCTACTAGACTATCATTTATTTTTAGTTTTATTAAATCTATTTCTCTTACTTCATTTATTCTTATTTCTGATAATATCATATGAACCAATTTCTTTTGTTGCACTTTATTCCAATACTTCCCTAGAATTCTTTCTTATGCTCTTTATGAATTCTTATAATATTTATCTATTATTTAAACTTAAATTTAATATTTATAAATTACTTTTGTCCTATCCAATCTATATCATCTAATTTTTTTAATAATTTATTCCATTCATCACCACCTCCCCATTCAATTCTGCCTTTCCTCTCCTCTGCAAGTCTAAATTCCCATACAGGTTGTTCATCTTTTTTATATTTATCTAACTTATAAAATCTCCATACAAGTCCATTTGTATAAATTACTTGCTTATATGAGTTAATATTCCCACTTAACTGCTCTAAATGTTTTTCCAAATCTAAATCTTCAGTTACATATTTTACCTCCATTGCTCCAAGAACTTTCGCGTCATTACTCATCTCTCTTGCTCTTATTACAAAGTCTGGAAATCTCGAATCACCTATAAACCTTTTAGAAAATTCAGTTCCTCGCCTTGTAGAAACATCTCTTAAAGAAATATTCACACCTTGTTTACTGGCCCTAATAATATATGCAATTATTGAATATAAATCACACTCAACACGATTTTGAGCATCTATTAATTCAATCTCCTCTATATATTTTTTAAAATTAATTTCTAATGTCATAGGCTTATTACCTCCAATAAATTCTTTATACTAAAATAATATACCTTCTTATATACTATCCTCAATATTTTTTCATTTTATTTTTTATTGTTATATAGCAATATCTAAATTCAATGTATTTATTCCAATATTTCTTAACATAAATGAAGAAGGAATACCCTTCATAGATACTCCTTCTTCATTGCTTAAATAATTTATTAAGTTTTATTTAAATTAAAATTCTTTATACTAATATTTTTAACATAAAAAATATATATTTAAATTCTCCCTAAATCTTGTAACATTTTTTTAAGTGCTTCAAACATCATATACATCTCTTTACAATCTATTAGTGACATTTTTAAAATTTTATAGCTTTTATTATATTCACTGTAAAAAGGATATCTAACTGCATTATACAATCTTGAAAGCTTTACTCCATGCAATATTTGATTTTTAATTTGATTACTGATTTGCTCTCTTAGTAAATTATCATTACCAGCTATAATTTCTATAAGAAAATCTATTGAACTATCTATTGAATGTCCTGTTTCTCTTATTTTATTTGCAAAATATTTATTTGATATATCAACTTTTTTACAAATAAAAAACTTCACATACTTTTCCATAGATTGTATACAAAAATAAACAGATTGATTATAATATCCTTTTTCATATAAAATTTTGGATGTCTTCTCATCTTCTTGAGAAATATTAAAGAAAATATTTGCCATATCTATACCATTGTTAACATATGTAGTTCTTCCTAAATTCATGTTTTCTTTTCTCATTGAGGCTCTCCCTGTAAAATTATATATTTATATCATTAAATTTATATACAACTAATTCTACTATAATATTCAATTTTCATACTATGATATACTCTTATATATAAATTAACTCTATATACTATATATTATAATTTCATCTAATAACAATCTCAATATTACATTCTGGTGATATCTATATAGCAATATCTAAATTCAATGTCTTTATCCCAATATTTCTTAGCATAAAATAAGAAGGAGTACCCTTCATGGATACTCCTTCTTCTTTGCTTAAATAATTTATTAATTTATCATCTAATTTAATCTTTATTGAATCAATCTCCCTTAGTTCATTGATAGTTATTTCAGAAATTATCATATGTAATAACTTCTTCTGTTGCTCTCTTGTTGAGCTTTCAGTTAATACTTTACTAAAGTTCTCTAAGATACTTTTAACAAGTTCATATGGTACTTCCTCATTTACATCATCTGAAAGTGTTACTAGTAGTGGAGCTTTCTCTTCTTCTAAAACCTTAACTCTCTTCATTAGTTCTTCTTTTCTTAACTTAAACTCTTCCTTAGTTATTATCTCATCCTCATAAGCTTCAAATAACTTAGCTCTTTTCTTATCTAATTTTTCTAGCTCATTATCTATTTTTGATAAGTCCTTCTTTGCTGGATTTACCTTTCTAATTCTTTCCTTATTAACATTATTAACTATTGTTTTTACCATCTTTTCATTAGAAAGTAACTCTGATAACTTACTAAATACATATTCATTAGCTTTATCTACTCTTATTGTATTAGAATTACATACACTTGTACCTTTATTCTTCCAATTTCCACAACAGTAATATGCTATTCTCTTCTTAGTACCATCAGCTAACTTATTAGTAGTTCTTGATATTACCATTCCCGCTCCACACTTAGGACATCTTAATATTCCTGTTAGTGGATATTCACCATCATATATTCTTGAAGGCTTACCTTTCTTACTTTCCATTATTGCTTGTACTTTATCCCATAACTTTTCATCTATTATAGGTTCATGTATTCCATCAGTTATTATTGGATTAGCATTGATGTTCCTCCTTCTCTTTTCACTCCAATTCTGCCTTACATTGTATCTTATTTTTCCTATATAGACTGGATTAGTTAGAATATCTCTTATTGAACCCACTGAAAAACTATTCCTCTTCTTAGTCTTATAACCTAGCTTATTCAATTGATTAGTAATAGCCTTGTATCCTTTTCCATCAGCGTATTCATTGAATATCAATCTAACTGATTCTGCTTCTCTTTCATTTATAGTAAGTATTGTTTTTGTTCTCTTATCTCCTTTTTGCTTTTCAAGTGGAACTAAGTCATAACCCAATACTTTCCCCCCACACCATTCTCCTGTTCTAGCCTTTGCACACATGCCCATTTTTACATTCTGAGCTATTGTTCCTCTCTCGAATTCTCCTATTAACGCCATCATTTGAAATTGCATTTTACCTGCTGGTGTATCTGTCTCAAATGGTTCTGAATAAGATTTGAAAGAAATATTGTTATTCTCAAGAAGATTAACTATTTTTAATACATCTTCAAGTTTTCTACTGACACGATTAATCTTCCATGATAAAACCATATCAAATTTCTTTTCCTCTGCATCACTTAACAACTCTTTTAATGCTGGTCTACTCTTAATATCTTTACCACTAATTCCCCTATCTGCATAACACTTATAGACTTCATAGTCCATCTTCCTACACCACTCTATTAACAATCTTTCTTGTTCATCTATACTATAACCTTCTTCAGCCTGTTCAATGGTACTTACCCTTGAATAAATTGCAACTCTTGTTTTGATACTTAACATTTTAATTTCCTCCATTTTATTTATCATCAGGTTTATAATATATACTTATCATGTCATTTAGTAAAATACTCTTCACAGTTATATGTATCTCAGTTTTTTATAATTACACTTGATATTTATTCTAATACCAAGTGTAATAAATTCCCTTACTTAGAAGTTAATCTCCTCATTCTCCATGTCCTCAATACCTGTATCAATATAATTGATATTTTCATTCACCTTATTGGTCATGTACTGCATATTTATTAGGTTATTTTTCTCCATTTCTGAAAACCTCTTCTCTTTTCTCTTATTGTCATCAATTATTAGAATTTCTCCATCTTCAACATTATAGATATTAGTAATATTAGTGTATGTACCAGTATCCTTATGTTCATCCTCTAGCTCTATAACAACCTCTTTACCTATTAATTCTTCATATTGAAAGTTTTCACACTCATCATTTATATTGAACTCACCCTTAATCGCCTTAATTAACTTATAAAATAAGTATCTATTCCACGGTGTTATAAGCACGTATTGTTCAACCAATGTTCCATCCTCAAGTTCAAAGGTTACATATCCTTGGTTAAATACTTGTTGTTTAATAATCTTTCTTCCATTTGGTTCATAACTTTTTACTTTGCATTTCTTACACCCTAGTTCTATTTGTACACTTCTTCCATCTTTTTTTATAACTGCCATTGTTAATCTCTCCTTTTTATCATTTATTTTATTAGCTTGATACTAATCATATTTTGGTTAGTATCAAGCTTATGTCCTTACTTAACAACTACTTATTTTCAGGGACTTTTCCCTGTTGAATGTATCTAGTATTACCTGTGATAAAATCTCCATTATTTCTTCTACTCTCTTAGACTTGTCCATGTTTCATCCTCCTTGAAATCATTTATTTTATTTTTATTATTGCAACAGTATATCCATTGCTTTCTACATAGCCAACTTGTGTAAATGTTATTGATGTTCTAGTACTGAAATCTAATTGATATTTCTTTGCTATCTCAGTTACTAAACCAGCAG
Source organism: Hathewaya proteolytica DSM 3090 (assembly GCF_900142225.1). Classification (GTDB taxonomy): domain Bacteria; phylum Bacillota; class Clostridia; order Clostridiales; family Clostridiaceae; genus Hathewaya; species Hathewaya proteolytica. The sequence goes on along the minus strand of NZ_FRAD01000008.1, from coordinate 109,374 downwards.
AATAAATAATTGCTTTCTTTCCTACCATCTTTAAATGTAACTGATTATTGTTGTTAGGCAAATACTCTCCAATGGCTATGCTTTCATCTGAAAATGATATTACAATCTTTGATGGATTATTTAACTTTTCCATTACTTCTTTAGAAATTGTAATTCTTTTTCCACAGTTAGACTTTACAATTGACATAGCTCCTGCCTTAAGGTTACCTCTACTGGTTGTTTGACTTACTGATGGTTGAAACATATGTAATTCGTAATTACTTTGTTCTTGGTTACATTGTTCTTGTTCTAAATTATCCATTGTTACTATACCCTCTCCTTCTTCTACTTCATTTTGATTAGTTTTTAAATCGCTTGTTCTAGGACATCGTCTTCTTTCTCTTGGTTCGTTTGAGTTCAGATCTTCCTCCTCTGGTTTCCATGTAATTACTTCACTACTTTTTCCCTCTGTTTTATCTGTTGTTTTTGGAACTGGTCTCCTTTTTACTACTGCCATTTCATCATTCTCCTTTTCAGTTTATTTGATTAAATTTAATCCACTATCTTTATTTGGTGATATTGTGGGGTTTTGATTGTTTGATTGTTTCTTTCTGAACCTATTGATTTCACTCAATTAGGTTCGGTGGGAGCTTTCCTTGAAAAAAAACTATTCTATTATTTCTTTTAAAAATATCTTTTGGGTATTTTTAAGGAAATTTACCTTCCCACCTACCCAACCTGTTGATTTGATTAGATTTTAGACTTTTTCAAATCCACCTCATTCTTTCCTATCCACCCAATGGAAATCCATTGTACATTGGATGGTTCTTATCAATCCTGTATTCTCCTACAACTTTTACTCCTGTGTAATAGCTAAGTTTATTAGAATGTCCCGTTTTATACTCGTATTCTAAAAATTCCATTTGCTCATTAAATTTAGTCCAGAATTTTCTAGAACTTATATCTGCATAACCCTTCATCCCATTAGCATCAGCCCACACTTTAAAAGTATTGTAAATTATCTTTCTGTCTTCCCTATAAGTCTCATCAGCTTGCTCAATGCACTCTTCAAAGAAAGAAATCATAGGGTTAAGATCTTTTTCATACTCTTTCAGTAATTCATCTGAAATACTGCATTTAGTAAATTGATAGTTATTATCTACTAGTCTTTTCAAGCCTTTCATTGCTAGATTAAATATCCCCGAAAGCTCTTTCTCTAGTTTTTCCTTTAGATTTATATCAATATCCTTTTCTGCTACAGTATTTCTAAAGTGAAGAACACATAATCTTCTCTTAAAACCTAATGTAACATCCTTTGTATGAGGTAAATTATTAGTTGAGTAAATTAGTTTTACTGTTGGCTTAAGTGAATAAGCTTGTTTATATTTTTCCTCAGCCATTATGTCATCCTCACCAGTTATCATCTTGAAATACTGAGTATTTAAGCTTTTACTATTTAACTCCATTTCACTGCATATGTTAGCTAGTTTGTTATTTAAAGTTGAACGCATGAATGAATTGCTTAATTCCGTGATTGCTATATTAGTAGTATTTTCTTTTCCTACACATTTTCCTAGTATGTGAAGATATACGCCTTTTCCATTTCTACCTTTTGCATATAGTACTAACGCTTTTTGAGCTTTAGTTTCAGATGTCATGGAATAGCCTAACCATTCCTCAGCTACTTTTATTGACTCTTCATCCCCTAAAAACGACTCATCTAAGAATCTTTGAAAGCTAGGACATTCAGCCTTTGGGTCATATTCAATAGGAATTTGAATAGTGCTGTAGTACGTATAACTATGCTCTATTAATGTATGAGTTTCTAAATCATACATCCCATTAAGCATATTTATAAATCTTCTATTACTATTTAGTTCTCCTTCAAAGAATACAGTTCTTTTTAATGCTTCTATATATTCATCCTCTAGCTTTCTTGTCCAAATACTATCACAGTAGCTAAGGAGAATTTTTCTTAAGGTAGTCCTCATTTTCATATCTTCAACCTTAATCCATTTTCCTAACTTTTCTTTGTAATTGTAAAAATCTTCTTTGGTGTAAATTAATTTAAATCTTCTATCTATGTATGATGCAAATAGATTTGCATTCAAACCCAGTATTTCACCTGTTCTTTCCTTAACTATGAATCCCATATTCAAAAATTCTTGCCATTGCTCTTGTTCTGTCATCTTTTCCCCTCCTTATTTATACTTTTATAACCTTATTTTTTCTCTTTATCACCTTTATTTTTCCTTGGCGTTTCTTCATTACTTACAAGAACTATTATAAGATATGGGCATTTTTTTCTCACCTCAATGGACTTAATATAAAATTAAAAGACAGAGTACTTTCTTCTCTGTCTTAAATGTTATATATAAAGTTATCATTTATTATTTTAAAGAGTTTTTCTTTATTTTCGCCATTTATATGTAATATATCTTCTTTTTCATTTTTTATTTTTATATCATTTCTAATGCTATTTTTATATTTAGTAACTTTTGAGACATATGATTCTACCTTTCCCTGTACTGTATTGCTTATATCTGCTACATTCCTAAAACGTCTGTTTTTATTATTATCATCATACATATACTGTGCTATTGGTTTAACATAGTTACCCTCATACTTACTTTGTAGTAATTCACTATATATCCCTTCATCTACGATAAAATATTTTATATTACTTCTCTTTCTTTGTAACTTTTCAATATCTTTATCATACTTGCTTATAAATACAATATTTTGTGTTCTTTCTGATTTCTTGATTCTATTCAATAAATCATACTTATCATTTATAATTGACTTTCTCTGAATCCTTTGCTTAATTCTACTTTGTTCATCACTAGTTTTATATATAACAACCCTCTTTTCTTTATCAACTATTTCCAATTCTGATACAATAACATCTAAATATATCTTTTCATTAGCCCTCCCAATTACAAGATTTACATCAAGTACATCCTCTGTATAATCTCTTATACCTAATGGTTCTACCTCTAATCTCTTAATCCTACCAATTTTAATATAATCTAGTAACACTATACTATATCCTAACTCATCTAACCTTCCTATATCATCATAAACTTGCTCTGTTTTATATATATAACCTAAAGCTCTTGCGTCTTCCATCAAAACCGCTGCCATTCTCCTATTAACTTCAATACCATATGTCCTTTTTATATAGTTAATAACTCTATTTATATTCCATTCTGAGTCATTGTATCCATAAAATATAGGATTACTACCTAATGCTTTAAATACTTCATATTGTATATCCATTGATATCTTATCATGTCTTCTTAAAATCCTAAGTTTAACCTTACTTACTCCCAAATCTAATATCCATCTATCAATAGTTCTAATAGATATATCATATTTCCCAGATAAATAATATTTATCTGCTCCATTTAAATATTCATTTACACACTTATTACTATCATTTTTACTATCATTTACCTTTGTCATAATTTAGTTTCTCCTCGTTAATAATTATTTATATAAAATTCTTACCTCTGTTATGTAATGAAAATATCGTTACTATTGCCATATAAATTTAACGATAACAATTATATTTTATAATAAACTTTAATAATAAAAAATTTATTACTATACTTCTATACTTCTATATCAAATATTCTTCTAATAAAAATTAAGTTAAAATAATTTTTATTTTAATAAAAAAAAATAGAAAAATAAAGCTTTATCTATCTCTAATGATAAATAAAGCTTTATTAAAACTTAGTTATAACTTAAAAACTGTGTTCCACCTGTGGCATAAACTGCATAATAGTACATCAATTCATTACTATCTTTTAAATAAACAGCAACCTTGTAATACTTTATTCCAGCTTCATCATATTCTGGTGTAGAAATGATTTCTAATCTTGTATTACCAGTGTTTATATTAGTATCTTTTTCGGCGTATTCTTTAGCCATCTCTGGTGTGAATTTTTCAGCAATCGCTTTCGATTCTTTTTCTTCATCCTGTTTCTGCTTTTCCGCTTTTATTGAATTATATTCTCCAATACCTTCTCCCAAACTAAGCTCTAATTTATTTAATTTAGTTAAAATATCTTGTGGTAATTTAAAGTAAAAATCTTTATTACCTATTTCTTTAATCTCCCCTTGAATCTCATTATACTTCTCATATTCTTTATTCTTAAGTACCTTTTCATATTCAGGAATTTTCCCTCGTATCTCCTCTATGAATGCTTCCCTTTCTTTTACATCAGCCTTTAATTTTTCAACATCCTCTTTTAATGTATCATATTTTTTATATTCATTATTCATGTCTTCTAAATACTCATTTGCCTTATTAATATTACCTGCATAAAATTCTGTTTGTGCACCCTTGTAACATTTTATAATATTCCACAACTTGTCCACTTTCTTATTATTACCATCTACTACACTTGCCAATGCTTCCTCTGCATAATCATAATCTCTTGCTTCTATTGCTTTAACAGTATTTTCAATCATTCTCTTTTCTTCATTATTACCTTTACCTATAAAACCAATGGTTATAAAAACTATTACCCCTACAATAATTAAAATATTTTTATTAACTTTAATTTCTCTACCTTTTATATTCATAACTACTTATCACCCTTATGCTTATTCTGCTTTTTAGCAGTTACTTTATTATAAATTAATATTATACCATAACCTAGTATTGCAATTATAGCTATTATCTTTGCTAATCCCCATACTACAGAAAGGAAACCACCTAATAAACCAGCAATAATATTAACGATAAAAGCTCCAGCAAGAACACAACCAAAGAAGAAACTTATCAATGCCCCAAATCCAAAATGTTTAATCTCAAACAAATTATTTAGTAGCATATATATACCTATTCCTACTATTAAACTCATTACTAATGCTACAAAAGATACTAATCCACCTGCATCAAAAATATTCATTATTTCTTTTCTCCTCTCTTCCTTTTGTTTATCCCATTTTTTTTTATTACTTTTTGTAGCCAATTACATGTATATCCTAATTTCCTTGATATCTGTTTTAGGTTCTTTCCATCATAATACTTATTTAAATAATCAATTACATATTTATCCGAATATAATCTCACTGGAAATGTTATCTGCTGACCTTTATAATTCTCATATACTTTTAATGTTATCTCATGCCCTAAAACTTCAACCATATCCTTATAGATACCTCTGTAATTTTCACTCTTCTTCCTCATATTGCCCATTCCATCACCTCCTTTTTTAACTTAATATAATCTTACTTTCTTTATAAGTTTTTTATAAGATTGATAAAACAAGTGATTTTCTATTGTAAAATCACTTATAATCTTTTAACTATTCTTACTCCTTTCTTTGTAACTATATAGAAAAGAGTTAATGTTTCTTTCATTAGAAACATTAACTCTTTTATCATATTTATAATATATATTTGAACATATCAGTAAAAACAGTTTATTTAGCCTTTATTCGTAGCTTTTATTCTGATTGCTATTATTTATTCACTCTTTATGAAATCTCTGTTTTCTGATGTGTTATCATAGCTTTTTGAAGTATTCCTCCTACTGAATGACTAGGATTGTCTATTGTTTTCTCATATTTCAAGTAAAGGTATCTATTATTATTTTCTTATGTTTATGACTTCTTATTTCGCTTTTCTTTATTAATCACTTCTTAATTTCTTAACTTATAATCATTAGTATTTATTAACTACTAAAAAAATATAAACATTTTTTACTTTAGGTTGAAAAGGGGGATAGGTGGTAGAGATTTTAGAAAAGTATTTTTAGTTTCATCAACTTGAAAGTTACTATGCAATTTTCTCTTCCACTCTGCCCCCTTTGCCCCCTATTACTTTCATTATTATACTTATTAATTCTTTGTTTACTACTTCTTATTTATTGCTTCTACTGATGTTGCTACAACTGTTAGTATTGTTCCAACTACTTTTATTACTGTTACAATATCCATTAATTTCTCCTCCTATCTCTTATAAATGTATATGTATGAGTAACTATCTAGTACAGGTATTAACTTTACTACATACTTACCTTCTTCAAGCTCTATATATACTAAAGCTTCTTTATCATAACCTATACCATTACATAGCTCTACAACTTTATTGAAGTCCCTTATCAATATAAACTGAATGTAATTTAGTTCTTCTTGTAACTTCTTTAGGTTTATTTCTTTTCTATCATTCAATTATATTATTAATTCTCTTGGATTCCATTGATTAGAAAGTCCTCCATCATAGAAGTCGAAACGCATTACTCCTAAAAGCTCTTTACTATCATAATCAAAGGTCTTTTCTTTACTTAACTTCTTCATTTTTTCCCCCATCTCATCAATATTCCCAAGGAAATAACATAGTACTCCCTTCAACTCCGTTGTCTATTACATATACCTTAATTTCATTATCAATCTCAATATCTTCTAACTCTATTTCATATGTTCTTGAATATTTAGGAACTTCTTGACTTTGATTTATTACAATCTTATTATCTTCTTTTCTTAGCTTGAACACTTGTAAGTAATCTAGCTCAACATTTCCTTCATCATTCAACTTATCAATCATACTCCATATAATAAGTTGTAATCTTATATCAATTTCCTCATTTACTCCTCTAGTTACATATCTATTATTTTTCTTGAACATACTTCTCTATCTCCTTTTCATTACAAGTTTTTATAGTTATCTTTCCATTTCTAATTACGCCTACACATAAAATTCTTTTCATTACCTTCTACCTCCTAAAAATAATAAAAGTCTTAATCACTACATCAATAGTAATTAAGACTTTATACTTTGCTTATTTCTTGTTTTAACATTGTTATAAATTCTTCTGAAAATACTTGATTCTTTATTGATTCTTTTATTAGCTCTAATAACTCTAATTCAGTCACATCAAGGCTTCTTGGAATATATGTTTCATCACCTCTTCTGGTTGCTTTATATACACAGAACCTTACTTCATTTCTTTTTAGCTCTTTGATATAGATTTTTTCAATTGTATATGTATACTCATCATCTCCAACTTTTCCTTGGTTTATTATCTTACAGTACTTAGTTTCTTTGATTATCTTATCTTCGCTTTTCTTACTCACATCAATTTAACCTCCTTATCTTATTCTAATAGGAACTTAGAAAGTTCTTCGGTTGTTACTACTAGAATTGAAAAATCACTTGAAAGTAAAAATAGTGAAGAAGTCCAATTAACTCCTTCACTACATTCAATGACATCAGTATATTCTGGCACTAAACCTTGTAATTTATCTTGCTTCAATACTTCGATATCTACGATATTTTCTGCTATAAGTATATATCCACCTAAATCATTGTCAACCTCTCTATCCTCCCCATAATTTTCATTTAGTATAGAAATTATTTCTCTAGTACTTTCAATAATTTCTCTTGAATATTTACTTAGCTCTAAAAACTGACTTTCATTATAAATCTTTCTCATTATATATATCCCCCTCTACAGAAAAAAGTTCTTACACTCATTACAAGTGTAAGAACTTTTATTGTAAATATAATATATATTTAAAAAGTATTTTTATTTCATACCTGTTTATTTTATGTTCTTATTTACCTACTGATTTTCTTATTTTGAATAGCTGTAATAATGATATTTTTATCCTATCATAATATTCTTCTAATCCAAAAGCTCTTAATACGGCTTTATCAAAATTAATTCTATCATTTTGTGATAATTCATCCATAATAGGTTTTACCCCTCTAGCTTCTAGCTTATTATATAAATCTTTTATATTTTCTTTATCATCTTCAGAAATTAATTGTGGATTTAGCATTCTAAAACGTTCTTCAACTTTACTTTTATTTATGTCTAAGACACCTAATCCTCTACCAAATCCAATCGCTTCTATATAGAAAATTCCTAATATACTATTTAACATTGCTACTAATATTGATAAGTCATCATTATTGTTATTCCTAACTAAACCTGTTAATCTTTGGTCAAAAAAAACAGGGTAAGGTGCTTTTGAGAAGAATAATCTTTCATCAGGATTAATCAATAATCCTATATCGAAAGTACTATTTAATGACATCTCATACCAATGAATATTAGCTCTTGCTAATTTTTGATTATATATTTTTCCATTTTTATCTTTAGCTCCATCAAATTTAGCTATCCAATTTCTCGCTCCATTATGCCCTAATTCTTCTAATTCCTTCAATGTTTTACCACATACAAACCCATCAATTGATGCATTCAAATTCATCATATAAGCAGAAGTATCTAGTTTTTTCATAACTGGAACTATATACTCCTCTTCTATATTATGTTTTTTAGGATAAAATAAATCATTACATCCTCTACGTTCTCCACGTTTAACAACAAAGTAATCCGTAATTGGTACTAATTTATCCTTTAAATCTAGTAACCATCTACAATCTGTAAATAATGAATTTTTAATCATTCCTATCTTGTCCAATTCTTTTATATCATTAGTTGAATAGTTATTTATAGTAAATTCTCTAGTATCTATACCTTGTCTAATTTTTGCAACTAACTTAGAAGCATTATCAACTTGTGATACTACATCTCCACTCCCTATTAATTTTGCTATATCTTCATTTACTACAATAAATTTAATATTATCCTCAATATTAACATTTCTTTTATTTAAAATAATTATATTAGTTACAACATCAGCATTCTTAAACCATCGTGCTTTACCTGATGTTATTATACATTCTATGTTATACCTATTTTGCAATTCTTCAAAAAACTTATCCCCAAACTCTGTCCCTAACCATGAATTAGAAACAATAATTCCTATTCTACCTTGCTCTGTTAAAATTTCATCTAACTTCAATGCTATATACGCATATAAATCACTTCTTCCATTAAATATAGAATTTGTTTTATTTATAAACTCTATAGCTGTACTATTTAATTCTAGTAAATTTTCTTGTTGAACAAATGGTAAATTAGATACTACAACATCATACTTACCACAATCAACACTAAGAATATTATTACTATTTACATCATGTATTGAGATTCTTTCACCCTCTGATAAATTAAAAACATCATCTTTGTAAATATTTATTTGTTGTCCCATATTTTCTGGGCTTGTTAATGCTAACATTGCAAACTGTAATGGATATCTGAATTTATCTCCTGCCCATACTTGTTTAATTGCTTCTTTACTCTCAATACCAGATACTTTCTTTATATCATAAACAGCTTTAGCAATTGTACCAGTTCCACAACACGGGTCTAAAACCCTAGATTTTTTATTCTTAATAGTCAATGCTGAAAGAAAGACTGCTAACTCTCTAGGTGTTGAAAACTGTCCTGCTACTTTTCTTTTACTCCTAGTTACTACCTGTGTTAATACCCCTTCTAAGATAGTATCATTATAGTTTGTGAAATCTAATTCTACTAAATATTTATTAAAATTTAGTAGTATACTTAAAGACTCATCATTAATATATCTTTCTCCCATTTTTTCTTCGAATATATTGTAAAAATCACATTCACTTGATATATTATCAAAAGTTTCTAGGCAATCCTCAATAGAAGATTCCTCATTTATTCTATCTATTACATTAGCTTTACTATTATATTTTTTTAAAATATTAGCAAATATAAACTTATTCATTAATGAAATAATTGCAAGCTTAGATATTTCAAACCACTTATTAGCCTTTTTACCATAAGTAATTCCCTCCATATCCCACCATAATAATACTTCATCATTTAAATCTCCATTAACTATGCATTCATTTTTAATTGATTCAGCACAATTTTCTATATTATCAAACATTAATGATAGTAATTTTTCACCCGATATTGAATTTAATACCTTTTCACTTTTTAATATTCCATTTCTAAAAAAATAATTTAAATCATCTAAAATTATATGAAGTTCATTTCTAACTTCATGCATATTATATGCTACTTCTGCACGAGTTGTTATGTGTGCTAATGAATCCCACTCTTTTATAACTTTAAACTCTTCTGACTCATTACTTTTTACATATAACTTAGCAATAGATACATTCCATATTAAAAAACTATTTACCCCTAGTAATTCTGCCTTAATTTTTGCATTATCAATAAGCTCTTTATCTTCAATACTTGTATCAGGATATTTTAATTCCCATCCTTGTAAAATACTTGTTTTTCCTTTATCTCCAAATAGCAATGTATCTGGGAATAATGAGCCTCCCCCAGTTGATAGGCTCATTTCTCCACCAGCATGTTTTATTACGCTCTCATCATTTTTTTCATAAATGTATGTATTTATATCTGAAATTAAATCAATTGCCCAACTTCTTTCATTTTCACTAGTACTACCTGCTTTTCTCATATATCCCCATCCCCACTTTCAATTTTTTTATATGCTTCACTTATTCTCTCATTACAAACATCAATTAAATCTATCTTATGATTTTTATATAATTGAATATCTTCATTTTTTTCTATTCCTATAAATCTACGATTTTCAAGTATAGCTGAAACTAAAAAACTTCCACTTCCACAAGCATTATCTAAAACTACAGCATTTTCATCCGTAAAGGTTTTTATTAAATACCTCCCCAATTCAACTGGTTTTTGTGTTGAATGATATACTTTTCCTTCCGATTCAGCAGTCTTAAAATATACAACATCTGTAGGATATCTCATCCCCTCACTTTTAACATGAACTGGATTAAAATCTCCATAGCTTCCTGTAAGTTGATTTTTTCTTACTCCTTTATCATATGGTTCTCCAGCCGTCATTTGTGGTTTATATTTAGGTTGCTTCTTATAAAAAACACATATGTCTTCATGTTTTCTTAATGGCTGTTTTTTTGCATTTAAAAAATTAGTTGCTTTTGACTTTTCCCACACTAATTTATATTTGAACCATTTTTCATTACTTAGTATCAATTTAGCTGTAAATATCCCCTGTGATGTTAGTACTACAACCCCATCGTCTTTTAATATTCTTTTATACTCTTTCCAAAGTTCATCAAGTGGTATGACAGAATCCCACTTATTTTGTGTTGTTCCATAAGGTAAATCACACAATATCATATCTATAGATTTATCTTCAAAATTTTTCATAACTTCAAGGCAATCGCCTTTGATTACTTTATTTAAATACTCTTGTAACATTAAATTCCCTCCTGTCTTTATAGTAAATTATAGCATATCAAATTTATATATAAAATAAATAAGTTACTACAAAAACTAGTAGTAACCTATTCTTTATATCTTAATTCATAATTCATATAATTATCAAAAATTATTCATCCAATTTCAGTAAAAACCTCATTTACTTATGATACGGTTCTCCCTTCATTATCCTATATCCTCTGTATATCTGCTCTAACAGCATTACTCTAAACAGTTGGTGAGGAAAGGTCATTTTAGAGAAACATAGTTTATAGTTGGCTCTATTCAATACTTTTGGTGCGATTCCAAGGGATCCACCTATGACGAAGGCTATGTGACTTTCACCCTGAACGCCTAGATCGTCTATGTACTTTGCAAATTGTTCTGAGCTTAGATGATCCCCCTTTAGATCTAAGGCTATGACAAACATATTGTCTCGGATGTTCTTCAAAATGGATTCACCTTCTTTTTCCTTGATGGCAAGCTCTTCTTTTTCGGAAGCGTTATCCGGGGTTTTTTCATCTGTTAGCTCTACTATGTTTATCTTGCAGTATCTGCCTAGGCGTTTCGTGTACTCATCCACAGCATCCCTCAAGAATTTTTCTTTTATTTTTCCTACCACAATTAAAGTTATATTCATGTATGCTTCCTTTCCACAAGCAAATTCATTTTGCTTATTATATTGTTATTTTTTAGCTTTAATAATGGAGGACATGATGTATTCCCCTACGGACAAACCTTGTGCCCACTGCTCTGCGTATTCTTCTGATACAGGCTTTGTCTCTATTACAATATCTTTAAACCCTGCTTTTTTCAGGTAAATCGTTAACTCTTCCACGGAAGAGGCACCTGTAACTCAGTTGCAGTAAAGGGAGTCATCTTGCTTCATCTCGTCGGTGAGTTCTTTCATGCGCACCACATCGGAAATGCAAACTCGTCCACCCACTTTAAGCACACGATAAGCTTCATTGTAGACACGCTGTTTATTGGTAGAAAGATTTATAACACAGTTAGATATTATAACATCTACAGTATTGTCTGCCACTGGAAGATTTTCAATTTCTCCTAATCTAAAATCCACATTTCTATATCTGTGGAGCTTTGCATTTTTTCTTGCCTGAGTCAGCATTTCAGGAGTCATATCCACACCTATGACAAGGCCTCTTCTTCCAACTTTTTTAGAAGCTAGAAAGCAATCAAATCCCGCTCCACTGCCTAAATCCAAAACTGTTTCCCCTTCCTGAATATTGGCAGCTATCTGAGGATTTCCACAGCCAAGTCCTAAATTGGCGTTTTCCGGCACTAAATTCATGTCCTCTGCCGAATACCCTATACTCTTTGATACGGTTTGTGCTTTATTGCTATTTTCAACAGTATTACCACTGCCACAACAACAGGTATCCTTGTTATTGTTACCTACCACAATGTTTTTATAACTATTGCGAACCACATTTCTCATGTCTTTCCCACTTATATCTTTTTGGCTTATATCTTTTTCACTTATATTTATATCTTTTTCACTTACATCTGTGTCTTTAAATTCTTTCACGATTTTCTCCCCTCTCTAACTATAAAAAATTCCCTTTCTAAAAATCCGAAAAAAGCTCTCTGCAACATAGCAAAGAGCTGTTAGAAACTCCATAAGAGTTTTGATTTTCTAAATTTTGATTCTCTAAATTCAAATGTAGCATAAAGCTGTTTTGCAGACTAATTGCAAATTATTTACCGCAACACTTCTTGTATTTCTTACCACTTCCACATGGACATGGGTCGTTTCTACCTATTCTCACTTCTTTAACTACAGTCTTAGAGTCTCTGTAATCCTTCTGTATTGATTTTCTCTTGTCAACTGAGAATATAGCGTCCCATTGTGGTAAAGTATACAGGTAGTCAGCTTTAGAATCTAGCATATTGAAGTAAAGCTTCTCGTAGTCAATATGTACATCAAGCTTTGTATCTCTTTCCATGTTCTCTAAATCTAATTCCTCATTTAAACTATCACTGATGCCATCAATTAAGCCCATAAATTGAATTGCATCAACATCAAATTTACTTGCCAACTCTTCTACAGTTCCTTGAAGAGACGTAATTTGCTCTCCTAAAACCTTTTTATAAAATCCAGTTTCAACTTTTCCAAAAGTATCCCAGAATACATTTTCTCCCTTGTTTTTTACAACATCAACTACATAATCATTCCATTCCTTATATAAAGACATGTTCTTCCCTCTCCTTATGATTAGTTTATTAAGATATTATTATTTTATCACAAACTGTAAATGTGTAAACACCCAATTTTATCTTATATGAAGTTCTTACTATTTAACTTGTATTTTTGTAAATTCATTTTGACCTTTAAGAATAGGTTTTGATATATCATAATTGCCACCAATAGTTTTTATACTTTTGCTATCCACCTGAATAAGTATTTTATCTATTCCGCTGAGCTGCGATAAAGATGCCGATATAGCCTTAAGACAGATCTCTTCCTTTAAAGGTTCCATATTTGATTGAATTTCAGGACTAAAGTTGACTATAGCCATCTTTTCCTTTATAGAAAAACTTATAAGCTTAACATCCTTTGGGAAAACTGCTTTCAAGTTGCTTTTAACAGATGGTCCCTTTAATAACTCACCTACAATAAGCTCTCCTATCACTTCCTGCCTATCCAAAAGACGCTCTTCTTTGCCAACGCTGACACCTCCAGTGGAAGTAGAACTATCGAAGTATAATTCTAATTTCAACGGTTCCTCCTCACTCTTAGCGGACTTTTGAAGATAATATTTCCCATTGGAAACCTTAGATGATTTATCTGTACTACACCCAATAAAATACAAACTGGTAATAGCAATTAAACTTATTATGGCTAATGCTTTTTTCATAAATTTCTCCCCTTACCTATTAATACCTTTGTAATTTAACCTTAAAGTTTTATAACTTTACTTGGCCTATCTCTATAAGTCATAGCTAATTCTAGATCTCTGCCAACAATGATATTTTCCTGTCTTAAAGTTTCCTCTACGGTTTTATATGCAAGTTCAGGATAATTATTATTTTTGCTTAAATGTCCTAAAAAAACATGCTTGGCACTTTTAGTGTGGACTATGTAATCCACCAGTGCCTTACCACAGTCATCATTAGATAGATGGCCAATATCACTTAATACGCGCCTTTTTAGACTGTATGGATAAGTGCCAAATTTAAGCATCTCTACATCGTGATTACTTTCCATGAGAAGCACCGTCGAGCCATTAATAGCATCCTTTACTTCCTCTGAAACATATCCTAAGTCAGTAGCTACTGTAACCTTCTTATCATCAATATATACATTATATCCCATAGGTGATACAGCATCATGGGATATACCGTATCCTTTTATGGTTATATCGCCTAGGGTTAGCTCTGTTTTATCTATTACCTTTATGTTGCACTCTTTAATTTTTCCCAGTTGACCTTCCATAGCTGTCCACGTTTTTGCATTGGCAAATATAGGTACATCTAATTTCCTAGACAATATACCTGCGCCCCTAACGTGGTCAATGTGTTCATGAGTTATAAATATGCCCTTTATGTCCTTGGGGTTCTCTCCAATACCATCTAAAGCATCCATAACCCTTTTTCCTGCAACTCCAGCATCTATGAGAATCTTGGTATTTTCACTTCCAATTAAAATGCTGTTGCCGCTACTACCACTATATAGTGGACAAAATGTAATCATAATTATACACGCTTCCTTATTTTTTCCTAACTCTTTCTCAGTATCCCTTTATTCCGAAATTCTTTTTATGTGTGCACCTAGCATCTTGAACTTTTCCTCAATATGCGGATATCCTCTATCTATATGCTCCACGCCAACAATTTCTGTAGTACCCTTTGCTATTAAAGCTGCTACAACTAATGCCGCCCCAGCTCTTAGATCTGTAGCTTCAACTAAAGTTCCATTTAATTCTGGAACACCGGATATCTTTGCAACCCTGTCTTCAACATCAATTTTAGCACCCATTTTCTTTAGTTCTTCTGTGTATTTGAATCTAGACTCATACATAGTCTCCTGTATAACACTATTCCCTTTAGCTACAGTCATCATAACACACATAGGCTGTTGAACATCCGTTGGAAATCCAGGGTACGGCAATGTCTTTATGCTAGCCGCCTTAAACTCACCCTTAGATACAACGCGAATAAAATCATCGCCCTCTAAAATGTTTACGCCCATTTCTTTAAGTTTGGCAGTTACAGCCTCCAAATGCTTTGGAATGACATTTTTTATGACCACATCTCCACCAGTCGCTGATGCAGCTATCATATATGTACTTGCTTCCATTAAATCTGGTACCACACTATATGTACAACCTGTAAGTTCCTCTACGCCTTTGATTCTTATGACATCTGTACCTGCACCCTTTATATTGGCTCCCATTCCATTGAGATAGTTAGCTAAATCTACAATATACGGTTCCTTTGCAGCATTTTCTATAACAGTAGTTCCTTCCGCTAAAACCGCTGCCATCATCACATTTATAGTTGCGCCTACACTGGCAAAATCAAAAAATATATTTGTTCCAATGAGTCTATCAGCCTTAACATGTATAGTATTTTCATCTATTGTTACCTCAGCACCAAGAGCTTCAAACCCCTTAATGTGTAGATCGATAGGTCTCTTTCCTATAGGACAACCTCCTGGAAGATCCACCCTAGCTTCTTTAAATCTACCAAGTAACGCTCCAAGAAGATAATAAGAGGCCCTCATTTTTCGAACTTCCTCACAACAGCCATAAAGCTTATTTATTTCAGTGCTGTCTATAGTTACATTGCTGCCATTGTGATGAGTTTTACAACCTATACTGTTGAGTATTTTAATGCTACTTCTTATATCTTCAATATCTGGAACATTTTCTAATGTACATATTCCCTTACTACAAAGAATAGATGCCGGTATGAGTGCTACCGATGCATTTTTAGCACCGTTTATATCTACTTCACCATGAAGTTTATAGCCTCCATCTACAATTAATTTATCCATATGTTGCAAACCTCCACACTAATCCATTATAATTTATCTTCACACTGTTATCCAAAATCTATAATAATCTATTATATATTACTTCATCTGATTTCAATATTACATATTTCCACAAATTCCATTATACCATATTACAAGACTACATTCCTAGGAAATACTTTAATGTTTTTCATTTTTTATATTGAATTTTTCCACCAAAACACTTATATTAGAATTATTAAGGATATTTCAGCAGTTTTGGAGGGAAAGATGAAATTACAAATTGTTGCTCTTTTAGATGAAAATTATATATCGTGCCTTGAAAGCATGCAAAAAACTGTGTGCAAAAGATACAAGGCTTATAAATGCACCCCTTCTCTTTACATCCCAATGGTCACAACCTTAAACTCAGATGTAGAAACCTTAAATAAAATCTTATATAAGGTCTTAGAACCATATAAAAAATTTAAAGTAAATGTAGTAAATAGCTTGCACGTAAACCTTGATTCAAAGCTTTGCTCCATTGGAATATCTCAAATGGGATACATATCTAGATTAAATAGAGCCATTCTTGAGGGGTTAGAACAGCACAATATTTCCACAGAAAACTCCATTATAAACAACCCAGCTTTCGATTTCAATGTGCCACTGACGTCCTGCAACTATACATTGAAAAAGTTGTCCACTCAAGGCAGTGTGCCCTTTGTAAAGTCACAGCCTACAGACTCTATTTTAAATTTTACGAGAATTTCAAAACTAGAAATTTGGAAAATGAACGGTTCTAAATTTGATTCCGTGATAAAATCCTTTGAACTAAGACAATTCTAATTTAGTAAAACCCACCATTCTAAACTCGGTGGGTTTTATATATCTCTACAGTAAACTTATTTATTTTATTTGTATTTGAATACAATAACTCCAATAACAAGTAATAGTACTCCAATAAATTTATTCAACCCAAAAGCCATCCTCTCAATACCAAACCATCCAAAATAGTCTATGGCAGCCGCAGATATTAACTGAGATATAAGTATGACAGATACAGCACAGCTAGGACTTAGCGCCTTCATTGCCACAACAACAGTTGCTGTTATAAACGTTCCAATAATCCCCCCAGTAAAGTATAACTTCCCCACGTTCCCTATTTCACTCCAGTTTCCTTTTCTAAATATAAAATATATGACAACTGTAGTTATAAGTGCTATTCCTTGCACTATTAAATTAGTCTCCCACAATCCAATCTTTTTTGTTACATTCGTATTGAAAACTCCCTGTATACTCATCAACATTCCCGATATCATCGCAATTATTATTCCCATTTTTTCACTCCTTCAAATTATTATAACTCTTTTCATTAATTTATCCCAATATATTGAATTTATGCTATGATAAGTCGAATTTTTGTTTTATTTTTGTTTAATCACTAAAATTATTAAAAAAAACCATTAAAACTGTTCATTATTCCAGAAAAAACTTTGAAAATTTTATATACTTACAATGTTCATTATGTATAATATTTGTGTAATATTTTATTATTTACATCGGGGGGATAATTATGAAGAAAAAATTTATTAAAATACCGTTGTTTTTTAAAATTTCAATGGTAGTATTTGTAGTAATGGCAGTAGAATTATTGGTGTTTTCAAATTCTACATCAAAGAAAGTAACTGATGGTATGTCATTATCATCTAAAAATCATTCCATAGCCCTTACTAAGTCAGTTATGGAAAAGTTAGAAAATAATCAAACTTGTGAAAAAGAACTTTACTCTCTTGTAGACAACAAAATCCTCAGTATAGGTTTCATGTTAAACAATGTTCCTTTTAATTCAATTAATAGCAATATGCTCATGACTCTTTCCAAGGATACCTCAATGTCCGAGATAAATGTAGTTGATAGTAATTTTAAAATACTTTATAGCAACATGTCAGATAATGTGGGTTATATTTACCCTAGTGACCACAAAATAAGAAATCTTGCTGCAGATAATAAAAATTATCTTCTAGAGGAGGCAAGGGTAAGTACTGTAGACAACAAAAGCTACAAATATGGAACTGTAAAATTAAAAAACAATGCTTATGTACAGATTGGTCTTAGCGTAGACAATATAAAAAAATTATTAAACAAATTTACAATGCAAAAGAGTCTGGAAAGCCTTAAAGAAAATAAAAGTGTTTTGTATGCTGCTATGGTGGAGCCCAATGGCAATATATCGGCACACTCTGAAAAGGACCTTAATTCTAAAAAATTTAATATGCCTTCACTTCTTTTAAAGTCTCAAAAAGATAAACCCGTAGTCATAGATTCATATGTAGGTAAATACAAACAACACGTTAAGCACATATCAGTACCTTATATTAAAAATGGTGCATTCCTTGGCTCTATAATAATAGGCATAAGTAACGAAGACACCTTATCACTGCTTAAAAACATAAACGATTCAAACTTCACAGTTATGATCATAGGATTATTGCTGTCTATTGTGGTGCTTTGGATTACCTTGGTCATAATATTAAGACCTTTAAAAAAATTAAATAAAGCTACTTCGGAAATAGCGGAAGGGAATTTTGATGTCAAAATAAATATAAAATCCCGTGATGAAATAGGTGTACTAGGCAATAACTTCAAATGTATGGTGGAGCTTCTCAACGAAAAAATGACCACTCTAAGGGATAATGTGAAAAAAAGTTCTCTTGAACTCCTAAGGTTATCCTCATCACAAAGTGATTCAGCTAGCACAAATTTTGCTTCTTTTGAAGAAATTCTCTCTGCTTCTCAGAAAGTTACGGAAAGTACTACTATTGCATCTGAAAGCGCACAAAAACTTAGTGACAAAGCCATGGAAACCACGGAAATCATGGCGTCTATAGAGGAAGAGATAAAAACAGTCTTATCTTCCACTGAATCTACTGAAATTCATGCAAAACAAGGTAGTGAAGATGTAAAAGATATGGTAAACAAAATCATTGACATAAATACTAGCATGTCTCTCACAAAAGAAAAAATGGATAGTTTAATTAAAGCTTCTTCTGAAATAGAAAAAATTACTTATTATATTGACGATATCGCCAATCAAACAAATCTCCTGGCATTAAATGCGCAGATAGAATCCGCAAGAGCTGGCGATGCTGGCAGAGGCTTTGCCGTAGTAGCCAATGAAATAGGGAAGTTGGCCAATGAAAGCCTTACATACAGCAAAAACATCAATAACCTTGTTAAAACTACACAAAAACAAATTGAAGATATGTTAAAATTAATAACAAACAGCAGTGTAAAAACTGAAGAAGGCAACAAAGTTGCTATAGTTATGAAAAATACCTATGACAAAATCCTAAATAGTTTTTCTGTATCTGATGACAATCTTCGCAGTTCCTCTGAAAAAATGTTCACTGTCGTTGAAGCCGTAAAAGAATTTAATAATGCTGTAGAGAACATTACTCAGGCCAATGAAGAAATTGCCGCTAGTATGGAAGAAATATCTTCCAGCATAAATGAGCAAACTAATAGCATGGAGAAACTCATGGAAGAAGCAGATTTACTTAACAATACGGCAGACCTCCTTGAAAAGAGCATAGATGATATAATAAAATAGGTATATAATCATAATGTAAAATGGGTTGGAGGTGAATGAAATGAGAATATTACACACATCAGATTTTCATCTTGGCAAAAACCTTGAAGGCTTTAGCCGTATGGATGAACAACAGGAATTTCTAGAAGACTTTTCACAACTTGTTATAGATAAAAAAATAGATCTTGTAATCATAGCTGGGGATATATACGACAGCAGCAACCCACCAGCCAGAGCAGAAAATATGTTTTATGAACTACTGAAGAAGATTAGCAATGATGGAAAGACTATGACTCTAGTTATATCAGGGAATCACGATAACCCTCAAAGGCTTGTGGCTGCTGCACCACTAGCTATGGAACATGGCATAGTCATGGTGGCCACACCAAAAACAGTAATTCCCCCTGGAAAGTATGGCATGAACGAAATATGCGATTCTGGAGAAGGTTATATTGAGGCATACATTAATGGAGAAAAAATAGTGATTCTCACCGTTCCATATCCTAGTGAAAAAAGACTAGACGAGGTTTTATATGACATAGAAGAAAGTGACGAAGAAAAAGCTATGTGCTATAGCCATCGTTTAAAGGGTTTGTTTGACAATCTAAGTCAACATTACAAAGATGATACTATAAACATTGCCACATCACACTTGTTCGCCATGGGCAGTGAAGAAACAGGCTCCGAACGCAGTATTCAATTAGGGGGTTCCTTCATAGTAAACTGCGATTGTTTTCCAAAAAAAGCTCAATACGTGGCATTAGGACATATACACAAACCTATGAGTGTGCCTGGAACCATGGGCAAGGTCAGATATGCAGGTTCACCACTGCAATATAACAAAAATGAAATCAATTTTACCAAGGGCTGCTATATATTAGACATCCATTGTGGCGAAGAACCAGACATAGAAACTGTAAATTTTAAAACATATAAGCCTATAGAAATATGGAAATGCTCCAGTGTGAATGACGCCATAGATAAATGCCGTGAAAACGGAAATAAAAATTGTTGGGTATACCTGGAGATAGAAACAGATAGCTTTATCAGCCAAGAGCATATAAAAGAGATGAAAAGCTACAAAGATGACATTCTTGAAATCCGACCTATTATAAAATCTGAAGACCAGGAAGATAACGAGGATCAATGCTTTAACTTATCAGAGAAAAGCTTTAAAGAGCTTTTCTCTCAATTTTATATAAAAAATAGAAAAGTAGAACCAGAGGACGAAGTTATACAAGAAGCATTGGCAATTATGGAAGAAGAAGAAATATAAGAAAATCGTTAAAAAATTATTTCATAGAAAGGTGTGAACGGCGCATTATGAAACCTGTGAAATTAACAATTAAGGGTATAAATAGTTTTATTGATACTCAAACTATAGATTTTAATCTACTGGATTCAAGACGGCTGTTTGGTATCTTTGGTCCTACGGGTAGTGGTAAATCTACCATTCTAGACGGCATGACTTTGGCACTTTATGGGGAAATGGCACGAAAGAGTACAAATTTTGTTAATTCTAATGTAAAAACTGGCAGTGTAATATACGAATTTGAGATTGGAAAAAAACACAGAAAACATTACAGAGTAGAAAGAGAATTTAAGAGAAATAAAGACAATGGTATAAATAATTCTCTTTCAAAAATCATTGAGATAACTCCAGAAGGCGAAGTAGTTCTATGCGATAAAGCTAGAAGTGTCACCGAAAAATGCATAGAAATTTTAGGACTTACTTGCGAGGACTTCACTAGAACTGTAGTACTCCCTCAGGGCAAATTCAGCGAATTTTTAAAGCTAGAGGGAAAACCTCGAAGGGATATGTTAGAGAGAATATTTGCCTTGGAGAAATACGGTGAACAATTCAGTTCAAAGTTATCCAGGAGATATAGCAGTGTAAACACTCAAAAGAATAGGCTAGAAGGCAACTTGCTTGAGTACGAAAACATAACCGAGGAAGTATTATGTGAAAAAGGAAGAATTCTAAGTGCTGCCACTGAAGAACTTAAAAATGCTACAGCCTCTTTGGGTATAATTAAGCAGGAACACCAGCATTGTCAGCAAATTTGGTCATTGCAACAGGAACTTCAAGGGTTTATAAAAGTTGAAGAAGAACTTCAGCAAGATAAACCCATATTTGACCATGCCACGGGAAAAGTAGAAAAAGCAAATAAGGCTGCACTGATAAAACCATATATAGACGATTTTCTCAATGCTTCTTCTAGCATAAAAGAGAAGAATGGCTCTTTACTGGAAAATAAAAGGGAGTTTCAATTACTTCTTGTAGAAAAAGAGAAGTTAGACAAAAAATATACCGAAATCACCACCATAAAAAATGGAAAATATAAAGATCTGATTTCTATACGAGGTAAAGTTCAGGATGCCCTTGCAAAAGAAATAGAGTTGATTTCTCTAGATGAAGAAATCATCAGCTTAAGAACAGATTATATGGAACAGTCCACCAAATGCAAAGCCATGGAGTCTAAGACTGTAGAGTTTAAACAGCTCATATCAGATTTAGGCACAGGCATAGCTAGCCTTGAGATACAGGAATCAGAGACCAAGGGCTCTCTTGATAAAAAGGAGCAAATCCTAAAAGGTATAGAACTCTTAGATAAAAATGAAGAAGCTAAGAAAAAACTTTTGTCATTGGAAACTTCCATTAAGGAATATGGTGCAGACATTGAGAAAAATAAAATATTACTACAACAGAGTAAGAACCATTATGAAGAAAAAAAACATGTAATTGCAGAGCTTACGGTTGAGAAATCTAAACTTGAAAAACACTTGGAAGATTTACAGGAAAAATTAAAAAATGCTGAAAGAGAAAATTTAGCTATAATATTGAGAACTCAACTAGTGGAAGGAGAGCCATGTCCCGTATGTGGAGTAATACACAAAGGTGATTCCTTAAAATCCTTGCATAATTCTACACCCACACCAGACATTACACCTAATATAGACCAACTCTCTTTACTCATAGAAGAAGTAAAGAAAAAGGTATGTTCCACAGAGGAATCCATTTTAAAATTAAGAGATGACCTTTCAAAATTAGAAGTATCCATGGGAAAATTTGAAACCATCATGGAATCCTGTGAAAAAAATATAATTTCCCTTAAAAAAGAATACGAGGATATAACAATTTCCAGCTCCCGTATAACAACACAATTGTCAGAGTTAAAAGAGAGCCTATGTATACAAGATTTTCAAAGCAGCCTAGAGCACATGCGAAAAAATGAAATTCTACTAAAAAATATAGAATCTGAACTGAAAACCAATAGGCAAAAACTCCTTACTTTGCAAAGTGAAAACGAAAAAAATGATAATGAACTGAAAAAAGCCTATGCATGTGTGACTGAAATAAAAACAAAGGGCAGTGAAAAATCTGAGCTATCAAAAAAACTCCATAAGGAACTAGATACCCTAAAAAATGGTCGCGGTACTCTCAAGGAATATTATAAAGAACTAGATGAGGAAATATGTACTATAGACAAAAGTTATGCACAGTGTGAACAAAATCGCAATGATATTGTGGATAAGCTTAATGACATTAGTAAATATATAGCATCTCTAGAATCAGAAACAACTATGTTACAACATCGCATAAATTCTGCAAAGGACACAATTTCAAAGAATCTTGTAAAGCTTGACTTTGCAAGTATGGAGCAGGCCATGACTTGCTATGTTAGCGAAGAAGAAATGGTTAAGCTGAACAACTTTATTAAAGAGTATGAAAAACGCAAACAAGATATAGAAAGTAAAATATCCACAACCAAGGAAAAATTGCAGGGAGAAACTCTTTCACAGGATCAATGGCAAGAAATATGCCAAAAGTTAAAAGACACTGAAGATAATGTAACGGAATTAAATAAGTCAGTTGCCCTATATCGTCAAGATGTTGATAATATAAAATCAAAGTTAATGGCAAAATCCAACCTTCTATCTGAAATGAAAAAAACTGAACACACCTTGAGCATACTAAAAGACCTGACAGATTTATTTAAAGGGAAACGGTTTGTGGAATATGTGGCCTCTCAGCAATTAAAATATATATCCCGTATTGCTAGTAGGAATCTATCTACCATAACAAACAACACTTACAGTTTAGAAACCGATGAAAACAGCAGTAAATTCATGATTATAGACAACAAAAACGGGAATGCCAGAAGAGATGCTTCTACATTGTCCGGTGGAGAAACTTTCCTTATTTCATTGTCACTAGCGCTGGCACTGTCTTCGCAAATACAATTGAAGGGTACAGCGCCACTGGAGCTATTCTTTTTAGATGAAGGATTTGGTACTCTAGATGACGATCTACTAGATGTGGTATTGGAATCTTTGGAAAAACTTCATAGTGATAACCTTTCCATTGGCATCATAAGCCATGTGGAGAAAATCAAAGAGCGAGTCCCTGTAAAGCTTCTAGTATGGCCCTCAGAATCAGGACTAAAAGGAAGCACAGTAAAAATAGTTAAAAGTTAATCTCATTATAGCAAAAATCACTTCAGGTTGTGTATTTTCATACTTTTCCTGAAGTGATTTTTTATATTTTAAAATTCTGCGTTATTTGGTGTTCTTGGGAATGGCAGCACGTCTCTGATGTTGTTTACACCTGTAAGGTACATAATTGCCCTTTCAAATCCAAGACCAAAACCAGCATGTTTTGTTTCACCGTATTTTCTAAGGTCTAGATACCATGAGTAATCTTCTGTATTTAATCCAAGCTCTTCTATTCTAGATACAAGTTTGTCGTATCTCTCTTCTCTTTGGCTTCCACCTATAAGCTCTCCAATTGCTGGTACAAGCAAGTCAGCAGCTGCCACAGTTTTATTGTCATCATTCATTCTCATGTAGAAAGCTTTGATTTCCTTTGGATAATCCGTTACGAATACAGGTTTGTTAAATATCTTTTCAGTAAGATATCTTTCGTGCTCAGTCTGTAGGTCTATGCCCCACTCCACATCATATTCAAACTTCTGTCCTGATTTTTGAAGAAGTTCCACTGCTTCAGTATAAGATACCCTTCCAAAATCAGAATTTGCAACGTGTTTTAATCTCTCTAAAAGCCCCTTATCTACAAAGCTGTTGAAGAATTCCATTTCCTCTGGAGCATTTTCCATGACAAAATTTATAACGTATTTTATCATTTCCTCTGCCACATCCATATAATCTTTCAATTCAGCAAAGGCCATTTCAGGCTCTATCATCCAGAATTCACTGGCATGTCTTGTGGTGTTTGAGTTTTCTGCCCTAAAAGTTGGCCCAAATGTATAAACATTTCTATGAGATAGGGCAAATATCTCAGCTTCTAACTGCCCACTTACCGTAAGATTTGTCTCCTTACCGAAGAAATCCTGAGTGTAATCCACTTCACCATTGTCATTTTTGGGAATGTTGTTAAGGTCTAAAGTCGTAACCTGGAACATCTCTCCAGCACCCTCGCAATCACTACCTGTGATTATTGGGGTATGAACATACACAAATCCCTTGTCAAAGAAGAATTTGTGGATTGCATATGCCGCAACAGATCTTACTCTGAAAACTGCTGAGAAAAGATT
The DNA here is from genome assembly GCF_900142225.1 of Hathewaya proteolytica DSM 3090. Classification (GTDB taxonomy): domain Bacteria; phylum Bacillota; class Clostridia; order Clostridiales; family Clostridiaceae; genus Hathewaya; species Hathewaya proteolytica. Next base: position 84,148 of record NZ_FRAD01000008.1, on the reverse strand, counting down.
TGTTCTAGGTCTTAAGTGAGCTATGGTTCTAAGGTACTCTGGAGAATGTCTCTTCTTTTGAAGTGGGTAATCTGCATTGGACATTCCTTCTACCACAACTTCCTGTGCCTTTATCTCGAAAGGTTGCTTTGCTTCTGGAGTTTCAATGACAGTACCAATTATCCTTAACGATGAAGATATAGGTAGCTTTACTAACTCTCTAAAGTTTTCTACGCTATCATCCAATACAATCTGTACGTTTTTGAAGAAACTTCCGTCATTAAGCTCTATAAATGCAAAAGCCTTCGAATCTCTCAACGTTCTAATCCAGCCAGTAAGCTGAACTTGTTTACCAGCGTATTCCGCTGTATTTCTGAAAATACTTTTTATTAAAGTTGTTTCCATTTTTTCTTCCTCCTATATAAAAATTATCTTTATTTAAATGCAAATAAAAAAACCCTTCGCTCCATAAAATATGGGACGAAAGGCATAATTCCGTGGTACCACCCAAGTTGAGATAAACTCCACTCTTAACTGTTGCAGATACAACATCCATGCTGTAACGGTATGGCTCCGACTAAGCCTACTAAGCATTACGCTTTTCGGTTAGTAACTCTGAGATGTTCTTCAGTATGACATTCGTATCAGGCTTACACTACCCCTGACTCGCTTCAACTAAGCTTCATACCTACTCTTCTCTTCATTGTTTTTATCGCATTAATTAACTGATATTCTAGCATTGTTTAATTACAGTGTCAATAGTTTTTCATTTTAATTATACAGTTATAGTATGAGAAGTTTATATCAATCCCCATACATTTTTTGTAATTTTTTTTGATATTAATATACTATATTTATATATTCTCATTTGTAAAGGGGTTATTCAAAATTTATTTATAGATTTTTTCACTAAACACTATTGATATTTTCAATAATACATTACATAATAGAACTATGAACATTTTATGGGAGGTAACAAAATGGATTTTAAACAAATTGAAGCTTTTATTAGTGTTGCAAAATATAAAAGTTTTTCCAAAGCAGCAAATGTTATATTTTTATCACAGCCTACAATAAGCTCACACATCTCTAGTTTAGAAAAGGAGTTAAATATACAACTTTTTGACAGGTCATCAAAGGAAGTTAACCTCACTCCTGCTGGTAGTTCATTCCTTGATTATGCCGTAGATATTATAAATACTAGAAATCACGCTGTTCTAGCATTATCTGACTTTAATTCCTGTGTATCTGGCAAACTAAATCTATCAGCTAGTACCACACCTTGCAATTCAATCGTTCCAAGTCTTCTTCAGAACTTTAGTCAGCGATACCCTAGTGTTACCTTTAATATCAATGAACAAAGCTCCGGTAGAATATTGAAGGACATTGAGAACTTGGACTGTGAATTAGGCATCATAGGTAGTGCCATAAATAACGAAAGGATTAAGAGCTATAAGTTACTAGAGGACGAGCTAGTTATCATTGCAAATCCAAAATTCAACTTACCACCATTATTAGATATAAACAAGCTATACAAATACCCGTTCATATTCCGAGAAAAGAACTCAGCTACCCGAACTACCTTTGAAAACCTTCTTTCTTCCACTATAGATTTAAATAAAATAAATGTATACTGTGAAGTTAATAACTTGGATACCTTGCTTCAATTTGTAAAAACAGGTATGGGAATTTCCATAGTATCCTCAAAGGTTTACGATAATTATGCATATGACAAATCTATTATGTGCAGCAAGCTTAAAGACATCAGCATAAAGAGAAATATCTTCCTTATAATGAATTCCAAAAGAACCCTTAGCCCAACTGGAAGAGCATTTTTCAACATGTGCAAGGAGCTGTACAATTTCTAAATACATAAAAGGCTGTACACAACCTACGAGGATATGTGGACAGCCTTTCTTAGTATCTTATGCAAAATTTACTACATTAATTTTCGTATATGCTTCCAGTTTCATTTACAAATGTCTGGTTTGGCATCTGTTCTTTAAACATCTTTGTAGCCTTAGGACCTGTACAATGAGAAAGTCCTATCTTTTCAACTCCAAGTTCCTTGAAACGATCAATAGTGGACTGGATCTTTTCATCGGAGGCATCAAGAAGATGGAATCCACCTATAACAGCATAAACCTTTTTCCCTGTTCTCTGCTGAATTGTGTTTACAATATTAAGTATCCCTGTATGAGAACAACCTGATAAAATTACAAGGCCCTTATCTGTCTCAATAGAAACTGCTACTTCCTCATCAAAATCATCTACTATGTAATTGTCCCCATCTTTCACCAACATATTCGGTGCTAGCTTGTCTCCTTCGTTAATAGTGAAGTGTCCATGCACTGTCATACCTTTTTCCATGTCTTCACTGTCACCATTAATATAGCTGATTTTCACACCTTTGTCTGTAACATCCTTTTCCTTAAAGTTAATTCCTACTGGAAAATATCCTGGCTTTCCATCTGTAAAGTCAAATTTCTTACCGACTTTATCATAATAATACTTATTGTCTGATAACTCGAAGAAAGAATTTTTTAAATATAATTTTGTATCCTTTGCGTCGTATTTATTTAAATAAGGCATAAGTCCACCACAATGGTCGTAATGGGCATGACTTAACACCATATCATCCACCTTGCTAATGTCTACATTCATCTTTTCTGCATTTTTTATAAATTCTCCAGCTTTTCCAGTGTCAAAAATCACCTTTTTGTCACCATATTCGATTAAAACAGAGAAACCAAATTCATTCTTTAATGTCTGATGTTCCTCATTTTTATTTTCAGCAAGAGTTGTTATCTTAAGTTTTGGACTAAGGTTATCGGTGCTGGCTTTTTCTACCACTGTGCCATTGTTTTTATTATTATCCTTATTACTGTTATCTGCCTTATCACTTTTGCCACATCCTGTGATTCCTAGTATGCTAACTAGCAGTGTTGTAGCTATTAACTTTTTAATCTTTTTACTCATCCTTACATCTCCTCAAAATCATATAATACCGTTGTACAACATTTGTTATTATATATTTGTTAGAATTGTTTGTCAAATTTCTTTTTTAAATAGTTTTTTGCATATTTATAAGTATTATCTATCCTTGAAATTAATCGTTTGCGATTTTCAAAAACTCTGCACGAAATTTCAATGTTATGTATAAAATAATGTAGGCACTGATTAATGGAGGTTTCCTGTGTTTAATTTAAAAAATAAAATTAGTCCCAACTTGCAAATTTGTATGAAAAATTGCATCTACGGTAAGTATAGAGTTCTTATAAAATGTACATCACTGCTTGAAAATATGGCAAAAAAAATTCAGCGCTCAAAGAATGAAGTGCTCCATATTATTAATGATATTAATTGTATTTGTGCTATAGTTAGTCCTAGATATATTGAAAGACTCACAGAGTACCCCGAAGTTTCTTATATCACACTAGATTCATATGCCATGTCACTGCCATTGACAAAAGAATCAGTTTCTTTGGAAGAACAAAACATATATATCAGACCTTTAAATGTAAAAAATGACTTTTCCCTCAATGGCAAGGGAATCACCGTGGCATTTGTCAGCACGGGAATTTACCCCAACAAGGATTTGACAAGCCCTGAATATAGAATCATTAAATCTGTGGATCTTATAAATAAATATACCTACACTTACGATGACAATGGTATGGGAACATATTTAAGTGGGATTATAGGTGGCAACGGCATTAGCTCTAACAGCCTCATACGTGGAATTGCCCCAAGGTGTAACCTGTATTCTGTGAAAGCTTTCGATTCTAATGGCAAAGGCTTTATAGGTGATATTTTATATGGAATTCAACTGGTACTTAATCATGCATTGGAATACAAAATCAAGGTTCTTCTCCTTCCCTTTGAAGAACTAAGCTTTGACAACTTTCTCTTAGATCTTTTTCAAGAACTATTTGATAAAATTGTAGCAGCAGGAGTAACAATTATTGCTCCAGCAGGTAGCAATAGAAACACTTGTAATCCGATTTTAGGTATGGCTTCTCTGAAAAATATAATCACAGTAGGCGGACTTTCTAGCCTTCACCCACCTAAATTACATGAGTTTTCCTCTATAGGTGTTTGTAGAAAGAAAAACAAGCCTGATTTTCTAGGTCCTTGCAATAATATGTACACTTTAAATCTAAATAGAAATTTCATACCTGAAAGAGAAGGCAAAGCCACATACCCCTCATATCTGCACGAAAATTATTGCAAAATATGCTGTGTCTCCACAGCCTGTGCATATTATGGCGGTATATGCGCTCTACTTTGCGAATATTGTAGCGAATTTGCCCAAAAAGACATCTTGTCCCTTATGAAACTTGCCTCTACACAATTAGAATTTGAAGAAGGCAGCATTAAATATCCCATAGTATATATAAAGGATTTAATTTTGCCAAAACTTAAAAACTAGATTTTCCATCACTGCCATTGCCAAAAGAGCCACATATAAAAAACAGATGTATGCCAACTCACGCATACACCTGTTTTTTATAAGATTTAAAATTCTATACCCCATATTCTAACCTGAGCTCATTTAGGAATTTTTCTAATTCTTTATCCAAATCAAGATCATTATTTTTAATCTTTTCACCTGCTAGCCTGTACAATCTAGATGTTATTCTGAACCTACAATCATCGCTCACTACTTTATTTATCTCTTTTTCAATTTCTTTTTGTGTTTGTTTTGAAGGTCCTTCTAAAATATTTTTGTATACAGATTCCTGGATTTTTCTCATACCACCTTTGGTACCATTGGTATATCCTCTTTGTTCCATAATCTCTTCCGTAAAATATTTTTTACTACCTATATATTTTCCATTAGCATCATATCCAATGTCCTTATATAATTCTTTGTACTTAAAAGTAGGATACAAAAAATTATACATTTTACCATCCATCAAAGCCTCCTCACTTATCAAATAATTTACAAGGTCATAGGCTTTATTATTAGTGACTTTTTCACTCATATATATACAATATTTACTACTTCTAATATTATATGAAGGAACATATTTTTCAAAATCAATATCTAATGTAATATGGTTATTAGTGTTCCATATATCGGTGAAATTTACCATCTCATATTCATCAAAATTTTTTCCCGTTTTTCCGTCTTTTATATTTCTCGTATCCCAATCAGCCCAAACAACCTTATTTTTAATTTGATTTTTGTACTTATTAATAAATTTAATTATAATTCCCTTGTACAATTTTTTATATGATTCCTTATCATAATTTTTTTTGCCAATATCCGTGTATGAAGGTTCACTACACCTTATAAGTGTTTTTAAATACTCTTCTGGAAATATATCTACAATGCCCAAATCGCTAAAATCTTCCTCTATACTCAGCGAAGCCCCTTCTTCAATAAGAGACAATATAATTTCATAGTACTCACTGTCATTTATAAACTCATTATTATACTTTAAATTATATATATCCAACAACTCTCTGTTAATTAATCTAATCTTTAAATTTATATCCAACGGTATATATCTAAACCCTTTAAAAGACTCATTTATATTAGAATAGTTTGGAATTTTTGAGTAGTCTGCATGTTGTTTAGGGCACTGTTCCATCTCCATCATATCTCCAATACAAATACTGTTTCCCTTGGATATGCTAAGATTTCTCTTTAACACATAATCATTCTTTGACATATCTTTTGAACTATAACTACACATTTCATATGGGATATTATTATTATTGCAATAATTTCTAGCTTTACTTATAAGTTCTAATGTATACTCAGATTTTCCAGTTTCAATTTCATCCTTATAACTCCAAATTTGGACTTTATCCTTTGAATTATTAATATCAGATTTCCCACACCCAACGATAGTTAAAACATATACTAGTAACACCATAACTGCTATTATTTTCTTTTTCATATTCTCATCCCCCGTTTTAAATTCGTTAGTGTAAAGCTTTTTACATTATATTTTTTACTTTTTCTTTATATATCAAGGGTTACAAAGTTTTTTAAACAAAAAAACAATGCCCCCCTTTTTCTTTTATAATTAAATTGTCAAAAACAAAAAACAACAGAAAGAAAATGTCATTGTTATAAATTCAATTATAACTTATTTGCTGTCATATATTTAATATAAAATAAATTTATTAAACAATTAGTTTTATTACTAACTCAACTTTCCCCCCAGCATAACCGGCGAGAATGCTTGATTTTCCAAGCAAATTTATTGTTTTTATTGGTTCATTGACATTAAAATAGCACCAATTCTTTGGTATAATAAGATTACCACAACCATTAAAATACAAAGAAAAGGTGCTAATCTTATGATAAATCAAATGAACCAAAATGACCATACCCCAAATAAATTTTCTGATGCAATAAGAGAACTACAAATCGGAAAACTGATGCGTAAATCCAACATTACTAAATCTTGCGGAATTTCTGCTTATGATGTATTACAGTTTTTACTTCTGTTAGTCTTTCAAGGAAAGAATCTTTTTCGTTTCCTGAATTCTAAACATAAAGATCAGGCTGTTTCAAAGAATACGTACTATCGTTTTTGGAATGAAACGTCCTATAACTGGAGCAAGTTTCTTTTGCTCCTAGCAACTAAGGTTGCAACAGTATTTGATGCACTTATCAGACCAGAAAGAGTAAAAGTCCTTATTTGGGATGATTCTGTAATCAAACCTAATCGTATCAAATCAGTTGAATTGCTTGCTCGCGTATTTGACCATGTTGAACACAAATATCAAAAGGGATTTACACTTCTTACACTTGGGTGGTCTGATGGGTATAGCTTTATCCCCACCGGGTTCAACATGCTTTCTTCTGCTAATGAGAGTAATCGTTATAATGAAATTTCTAATCAAATTGATCATCGTACAAATGGTTACAAATTTCGTAAAGAAAGCATGATGCACAAAACAGACGCTGCTGTCCTTTTGGTTAAAGATGCTTTAAATGCTGGCATCAAAGCTGATTATGTCCTTATGGATACATGGTTTACTACAGAACCAATGATAAAGGAAGTCCTTGCCACAGGCATTGATGTTATTGGAATGGTGAAGCAATTAAAACAACGTTACGCCTACAACGGAAAGCAATACACACTTCCTGAATTAAAGAAATTTGTATGCTTTGATGAAGGCGCCAGAAATATCTTCGGCTCATTGGTGGTTACGACCAAAACAGGAATACCTGTAAAGATTGTATTTGTACGAAATCACAACAAGAAAAGTGAATGCTTATATATCTTAAGCACGAACTGCTCACTTGCAGATGAAGAAATCGTACGTATTTATGGAAACAGATGGTCTATCGAATGTTTCTTTAAATCTTCTAAATCTTTCATGAAGTTAGGCACTGAATTTCAGAGCCATAATTATGGTGCAATGGTAAGCCATACAGTCATTGTATTTACCAGATATATCATTCTAGCATGGATTCGTCGAAACGAAAATGACCAGAAGACGTATGGCGAATTATTTTTCATGTTCTGTGAAGATATACAGGATATGGAGTTATCTAATTCATTGCAAAGCCTGATGGATTTGTTTGTGAAACATATTTCAACATTGTCAGCAGATATCACATCTCTGATTAAAAGTAAAGTTACTGAATGGATGCTATCTCAAGCCCCATTTATTCAGGCTTTGTTGCGAAATATTTGCTGGGAAAGTTTAGTTACTAAATATATTCCTCTTAGGCAATGGGCTTTTGAGGATTCGCATAGTCCAGAATATCAAAAGTTCAAAGTAGATAAACTGCCTAAGATCTTTAATCCAAAACCCGTTGATTATCGATTGCTTTTAGCTTATTACACACATAAATACATAAAAACTGTTAAGACAGTAAATCGTAGGTCTGAAGGTTCAAAAGTTAATGAATCTACAGTACGCCCTCGTTGTGGTGCTCCGCATAAATACATTTACAAAAATAATAGTTCTAAAGGTCAATATCAGTGCAAAGTATGTGGGGAGTTATTTAACGAAACAAATGTCTATAGTAACCCCCTTACTTTGCGTTGTCCTTATTGTGGACATATTTTAACACCTAAGAAAGACCGTAAGCACTTTAGAATACATAAATGTGTTAATTCTAAGTGTTCCTACTACCGCAAGAACTTAGAGAAATTGCCTAAGGACTTAAGTTATTCTGATAAACATAAGTACAAACTTCACTACATCTATCGTGAATTTACCATAGATTTCTTTAAGACGGATTTACACGGGCTTCCTTCTAGAGCAATTAACTTTAAGTATCAGAAGTTCAATGCTCATATTATGGAACTTGCCTTACTTATCACGTTAATCTTAAACTATCTACTAGACAGTGCATGCCTTACAAGAATTCTATCTTAGGCTATCAAGTACGGATTGCCCGTTCTGTAGGTCCATGTATATTAGCTATGATTATGGCTTTTGAGAAGTTTAAAAGCTTTCCTCATAAAGTATTAAAATTCATTGCAGACGGTTATAGTTCCTATCCGCTTACAAGACAGCAGTGCAAACTAGTGAATGGTTGGGACTTTGATGTTACTCAGGTTATAGGACTCACCAATGATGATGATATATCCACTGAATTTCGTTGGATTAAGCAAGTAATAGAACTGCTTAACCGCACCTTCAAATCTTATTATAGCAACACCTGCAGTTATGGAAGCGAAGATGGTGAACTTTATGGAGTTTCTCTTTGGGTTGCCTCTTATAACTTTCTACATCCTCATCCATATAACTACTGGAAGCCATTAAATGAGATAAATATTTTAAGTAGTGCTGACTGAAAACTCTACTTAATTTATTTATAAAGTAAATATTTGATATATCTGACCAACTACGTGGATAAATTAATGTGGTAATTAACAATATCAAAATTCTTCTTTAATGTAAATTTTAGTTGTCCATGTTCTTATTGTTTGTTTTCCACAAGCACAGCCCTTTATTTCCTTTCCTTCATATTTTTCATACTTTCTATACAATGTATCATATACACCATTCCCAAGATAAACTTCAAAAGGTTCTTTACCTGAATCTATCAATCGGTATCTCGCATCATAAAATTGTTCTTGAAATTCATGCCCTGATACTTTGTTGTAATATTTACTCCAAAATGGACAACTTTCAGCGGCGTAAGCAATTGTAGGTATAAGTATTGTAGCTACAATCATTGTTATAAAAACCTTACTAATTCTTTTCTTTTTCCCTTTCATTTTCATTTTCCCCCTTAATACTTAATTTTTTGTCTAAATTAAGTATATACTGAATATGTACAATTGTAAATAAATTACCCCATACACTACTTGTTGTTTCGTATTACATTTTTCGACATTATATGACAAATCATTTTTCAGTATTCAATATTATGTTCATCACAAGTTCCAATACTTCCATCACTGCTTCTCTTCTAACTTCCTGACGATTTCCAGTTAAATTTAGCTTTTTGCTATGACATTTGCCATGGAAGCATACAGCTATATATACAAGTCCCACAGGTTGTGTTTTTGTACCACCACTTGGGCCAGCTATACCTGTAGTGGATACTCCAATATCTGCACCTGCTGCCTTTGCTACCCCCTCAGCCATTTCTTCTGCCACTTCACTACTTACCACGGTGTATTTTTCTAGAGTATCTTTTTTTACACCAAGGCGTTTCATTTTTGCTTCCTCGGTATATGTAACGAATCCTTCCTTAAACACGCTAGATATGCCTGGATAATTTATCAGTGTCCCCGCTACATAGCCTCCGGTACACGATTCTGCTGTGGCGATAGTTAAATTTTTACGTATGAGCATTTCTGCTACCTTGTTCTCAAGAGATTCCATATTATATTTCATTTCCTTTCCTATATATCTATACCATTTAATTTTTCATATTACTTTCTTTATTATACTACCTATGATAATATAAAGTTAATATGTATTAATTCCAAGGAAGTGATAATATATGAAACCAATCAAAGCCATGGCTATATTCGGCACAAGACCTGAAGCCATAAAAATGTGTCCTTTAATAAAGGAATTACAGGAAAGAAACGAATTTCAGTGTAAAATATGCGTTACAGCACAACATAGGCAAATGCTAGATCAGGTCCTTGAACTCTTCAAGCTTACACCCGATTATGATTTAAATATCATGAAAAATAAACAGACTCTAACCACTATTACCACCAGTATTTTGGAAGAGCTTGATAAAATATTTGCAGACTACAGACCAGATTTAATTCTTGTCCACGGTGATACAACTACCACCTTTGCATCTGCACTATCAGGATTTTACAACAAAATTACCATAGGTCATGTGGAAGCAGGACTTAGAACCTACAATAAATATTCACCTTTCCCTGAGGAAATAAACCGTGTGCTCACAGGTCATCTTTGCGACCTTCATTTTGCACCTACCATAACCTCCAAAGAAAATCTTTTACGTGAAAACATAAAGGACAATATCTTCATCACGGGTAATACAGTAATTGATGCCATGAAATCCACCGTGGAACAGGATTATGTTTTTGAAAATGAAACGCTAAAAAATATAGATTTTGAAAATAAAAAAGTTCTTATGGTCACAGCTCACAGACGTGAAAACCTAGGTGCGCCATTAGAAAATATCTGTCATGCTCTGAAAAATATAGCGGATGCATATGAAGACGTAGAAGTTGTGTACCTTGTACACCTAAATCCGTTGGTACAAAATACAGCGAAATCTATACTTGGCAATACAAACAATGTCCATCTGCTTCCTCCACTAGATTTAAAGGAAACACATAATCTTATGAATAAATCCTATATGATTTTATCAGATTCCGGTGGTATTCAAGAAGAAGCTCCCCACCTGGGAAAACCAGTTTTAGTCATGAGAGATACTACAGAAAGACCTGAGGCTGTAAAGGCTGGTACCGTGAAGCTTGTTGGCACTGACAAGGAAGAAATTTTCCACACTGCCTCTACTTTGATTACAGACAAAAAGGAATATGACTCCATGTCTAATGCTGTAAATCCTTATGGTGATGGCAATGCTTCTAAGCGAATTGCAGACAGTATATTATATTATTACAAACTTACACTGGAAAAACCAGAAGATTTTTCACCAGAAATAATTAAATAAATTCTATCCAAACACGTAAATTACAACACTAATGTAGCTTGCGTGTTTTTTTGTCATTAAATACAACTTAATTTAATTAAATTCCACTGATTATTTTAAATGGTAATGGTTATTTTAAATGGTATGTATATGGTAATTGAAGAAAAGTATTGAGAAACAGCAGTTTCTTTATTTAAATGCTATTAAATACAATCATACAGTTTTACTAATATTTATGATAATAGTACAATGATTATTAATTGGCATTGAAATAGTAGAATTATTTCCCTTATAATTATAAATGTTTTGGAGGAATTTTAGATGAAAAGCGATATATCTCTGCGACAGGAAGTATATAGGCCTGACGCTTATAAAATAATTGACTGGCTCAGAGACACTGAAGTTACGCAGTATTTAAATGAAGATAGAAATGCTAGCAGAAGCATTGAAAACGCTATAAATACTGTAAACATGCCTATACTTACACACCTTTTTAATAATAATAGTAGTTTTTATATCATTACCAATGAGGATGATTCCATTGGTTTCATAAGATTAGTTCCCAAGGGTTCTGATGCAGAAATAGTTATAGCTATTGGAGAACGTGAGCTTTGGGGACTGGGCCTAGGTAAAGCAGCTATACTAGAAGGTTTAAAGGAAGCATTTTTTACGTGGCGAGTAAATAGCGTCATTGCCAATATTAAATTTGAAAATATAAGATCTCGCCGTGCTTTTAAGAAAGTTGGATTTAAAGAAGTAAAAAAACTAGACAACGAAGTCAAATATATGCTTACCATGAGAGATTTTTTAAAAATTGTAGCATAAGCTTCATGACCAATTCTATGCAAAAAAAACCTTCCTTTTATAATATTTAGGAAGGTTTTTCATTCTTTATGGTGTATATTTTTTACATATACACCATTATACATATTTATATTGTGTATACGTAGTAATCTTTAAATGCTTTATTTTTCATTAGCCGGTTTACTAAATATAAGTTTTAAGAGAGATTTTATACACAAAGTAATGCCCACAATTAATAGAATAATATATATAAAACTTACCTTTACAACATATATATTAAACTCGGAAAAACCAGTTTGTAGCTTATATCGTAGCCTTTTCTCTATTACTTTAAATGTAGCCACTATGTTGCCTATATTCGCAAAGTTTTCATTAAAAGGTAGTTTTATTATGAGAAGTTTTCTCATTAAAATTATGCTGACTCCAAGGATTACACAAAGGATTGCTGTTTGTATTATTACATCAAATTTTCTTTTCTTGATAAAATAGTTATAAATAAACCCTGCAAATGTCATATTTTTCTTACATGATTTATAAAACTCAACGCTTTTTTGTAGGTTTTCTCTAAACTTCTTATATATTAAAATGGCAAGCACAATACAGTCCATTACCATAAATATAAATAATACCTTTTTTACAGTGTTATGTACATCTCCATAAAAAAGACACTGAGAAGTTTTAATATTATTTTTCTCTAAAACGGACTGAATGATATCTTTTTCATAATTCAATGCTGATGAGTCAATTACCATATACAATACTTGATTTTTTATGGAATCCTTCATATCATCTCTATATCTTGTCATAATAAAATTCTTGTTTTCAACAACACAATTTATGTCATAATTTCTACCATCTACTTGGATTATATTATCCAAAGGCACTAGAATGTTCTTTTCCTTCACCGTATCCTCGCCTATTATAGCTTCATTTTCATTTAGATTCATATTTTTTGCCTGAAACTTATTCATATTTAGATATATATTTATATTGCCATCATACGCTTTTAAATTTTTTTCTCCGCTGCTCACATCGTATATGGTAACATAATCTTGCTTTCTCATATCATCACGCATTTCTTCAGTTTCTTTTGTAGAAGAACAATTGTCCATATGAATCTCAACCACGTTTTTGTTAAATTTCGCTACAGTGTGCACATATATGCATAATGTGACCATTACAACAACTGTTATATAAGCAAATACTTTTTTCATGTTTTCTGCCCCTTATATAAATTACTGTTACTTATCTATCTGAACCCTCTGTGATTCTTTCATATCAGGTGTGGGATACATTACAACGCCCTCAGTGCTATTATCCATGACAAATACATCTCCACAATCTATAAATTCATCACACTCATATAACTTCTTACATTCTACTTTTTTGAGAGTATACCCATCACCTAGCACAGACTTGGTTTTATTTACCACATATAAATATCCCTCATTAAGCTTATAAGGATCCTGAATAAATGCAGTCTTAGGCACTGCTGATCTGAACTGTCGACTAGACTTAATTTCAATATCTACATTTCTATTTATAGCCATAATACTTTCCGATTTATTAGCAAATTTAAAAATATCATGTTCTAAATACTGTTCTTTTTTTATGATGCTAATATCAGCGCTTTGCCTATCTATGGTTGCTACCTTTAACTTTTCTTCACTTATTTGACCTTTTTTACTGCTACATTCTATATACAAATCATCATTATTTGCGTAAAAACTATACGTCATGATAATATCCCCTGCTGAAATAAATGGATTTTCATTTATAAAATTTAAATACACCCTGTGCTTTACTGTGCACTCCCCCGTATTCTTTAAAGAAAATTCATTTTTCACGTTTTTTTCTTTGGAAATCAAATCAACAGATACAACATCCTTAGAAAATCCACTACCAGTATTTTTCAACTTCATAAGTAGTTGTCCTTCTTCTAAAATCTCCCCGTTATGCCCCTCCGACTTTTCTACCTCTATGTCCTTAGATGCAACCACATTGAAAGTATACTTTGGTTTTACTTCTCCATTAAGTCTTACAGAACAATCCACTTCATCATTTTGTCTAATATTAGATATCTGTACCTTCATTAACATTTGCTTATTTACTGATAATACAAGGAATCCAAGTATAACTATTATTACTACAAATATTAAAAATATTTTTACGATATTATGCACTACTTTGCTCATTACATTTTTCCCCTCTTCCCCTGACTTATAAAGGATTTAATATTATTTATATTTTTCAATATTAAAAACAGCACTGGAAACATGAATACTATGCTAGCAGCATAGAAAATACTTTTATCCATATCATACAATGTATTTAGATAAATACTAGCCGGCATCTTGGAAACGGAGTCTATGAATATAAGTGGCTGCTCAATAAGATTCCAGTTGTCTATAAATATTACTAAACAAACTGCAAGTATGGCATATTTAGAATTTGGTAACACTACTTTAGTGAAAATCTGAAAGTTTGATGCTCCATCAATTTTTGCCATTTCAATATATTTTTTCGGTATACTATCAAAGTATTGCTTTAAAAAAAATACACCAAGAGTATTAAAAATTCCAGGCAAAATAATGGTTATATAGTTATCAAACAACTTTATATTGTACATTTTTTCTATACTGTTAAACAAAATTACATTGGGGATCAGCGTTATTTGCAATGGCAATAGCATTATAAAAATATAAACAATGAACATACACTTGCTAAATTTCCTACTGTTAAATGCAAAATAATATGCTGTAAAACAAGATACTATAAGTTGCCCTACTATAATACAACCTACAATAATAATGGAATTCAACAAGGTCTTAAATATCTCCACCTTGTCCATGGATATATTAACATACTGCTGGATACTGAAATGCCCTCCACTCCCCGGGTCTAAAAATGAATATAGAATGGTATATAAAATTGGGATAAGGAAAACAACTGCTATGACTATAGCTATAAATTTAATAAAAAGTTTTTTCATATGGTTTCCCTCCTATTTGAATAGTTTCTTTTTTCTGTATTCACCAAGACCAACCACAAGCAATAAAGTAATGAGAATTACCATAAGAAAAATATCCGCCGCTACTATGAGAGTTCCAGGCTCAAATTTTTTTAACTTTATATATAGATAATTCTGCGTTTGAAACATACTTAGATCTGGAATTTCCCCAAAAATAGCGTAAGTATACTTGAAAAGTTTCAAACAGTTATAAATACTTAAAATGGTGGCAAGCACTAATGCTTCTGAATGCATTGGCAGTATCATGCTTCGAATTATTTTAAAAGTAGATGCTCCATCTAGATATGCCGCCTCTTCAATGTTTTTATCCCTATTTTTCAGCGATATGAGTATAGCAAGATATGCATACCCTACGGTAGCCCATACAAAAATTATCCCTACAATAAATATACCATTCAAATGACTAGCAAGGTTTCCATATATTTTTCCCTTGAAAAAACCCGAAACTCCCAGTGCAGGTGTTACAATGGGCAAAATTACTGCAAGCTGAAACCACAATCCAAGCTGACAGTGCTCAGTAAAATATGCCAAAACATAACCCACAATCACTACAATAGGTATAAATATGATCATAAATATTACAGAATTCTTTAGTGACAGCATAAATACCTCATCTCTAAAAAGAGATTCTTCCCCAAATATCAAATTTGCTGTAACATCTCCTTGGGCTATTATAAATGGAATTACAAATAGCAGGAATACACCAGATATACTTAGAAATGCATACCTTAAAAGTTTTGTATTCTTCATAGTATCATATTCCTTTCTGTATCTCTGCTAAATATGTGTATCTTCTCTACATTGCAACATAAGCCATATTTTTCATCATTGCATATCTTGTTAATTGCCACCGTCTTCACTAAAACCGTTATAGCTCCATATTTCATATAAACAAGCTTTTCGTGACCTAGAAGCTCCACAGCCTCTACCTTGCAATCACAAAATTGTATTACATCCTCATTTTTATTCTTTGAACAATCATCCATGATTATGGTGAAATCCTCAGGACGTATACCCAGTATTACTTCCTGATCCTCATATTCCTTTAGCTTTTCTAATATATGTTCCTGCAGCTTACAACAATCTTCATCTTTATTTTCTACATAAATATACCTTATGCTTTCCTTGGTACAAAGTTCTCCTCCTATAAAATTCATCTGAGGTGTTCCAATAAAACCGGCTGTAAATAGATTGCAAGGATGATTGTACAAGTTTTCAGGAGTATCTATCTGTTGTATTTCCCCATCGTTTAAAACAACTATTCTATCACCCATGGTCATAGCTTCCGTTTGGTCATGAGTAACGTATATAAATGTAGTTTTTAATTCCCTATGTAACTTTATAAGTTCTATTCTAGTCTGCATCCTAAGTTTCGCATCAATATTTGATAATGGCTCATCAAATAAAAATACCTCAGGGTCCCTTATGATAGCGCGCCCAAGAGCCACCCTCTGTTTCTGTCCACCCGATAACGTACTGGGTTTTTTGTCTAGTATGTCATCTATTTCCAAGGTTTTAGCAATTTCATTAATTTTTTTATTTATTTCATCCTTTTTATAACGTTTCAACTTTAAAGAAAATGCCATGTTATCATATACGCTTAAGTGAGGATATAATGCAAAATCCTGAAATACCATAGATATATTTCGATCCTTTGGATGTACATTATTCACTACCCTATCTCCTATTTTCAGTTCCCCCGAAGTTATATCCTCAAGACCTGCAATTATCCTAAGTATAGTTGATTTACCACACCCTGACGAACCAACAAGGACAAGAAATTCCTTGTCCTTTATACTAAGATTTAAATTTTCAAGTGCCTTGAAACCATTTGGATATACTTTTGTTATATTATTCAGTTCAACACCCGCCATAATTATTATATCCCCCTGTTTAAAGTTAAGTTTATTTATATTTAAGCTTTAGCTCAGTTACCATATTATTAATTTCACTATCCAAATCCGTTTCGGGATTATCTATTACTTTTTTTGATATATTATATATTGAAGATATAATATAATTATTCACAGGCATATTGAACTGAAAAGAATCATAGTATTGCTTTTTTATATCATTAAATAGACCTGAATATATCTCCTTATACAAAATGTTAAGCTGAGATTTTAAACTTTCATTATAAATCATTCCATCATTATCTTCCTTAGAAGAATTATCAAAAAGGCAATCCCCGTTCTGTCCAAATCCAAGATATTTGTAGATATCATCATATTTCATAGTTGGAAATTTGTTCTCTGCTTCATATATATTAAAATTATTGTTTAAATTAAACACTGTATTCTGTTCCATAAGCAAATTTCCAATATCATATACTTTATTATTTGTCACATTTTTACCTATAAAAAAGCAATAATCCATGCCTGTTGGTTTCAACACAACTTTATATTTGTTAAAGTTAAAATCCTCACAGTACTTTTTAGTACATTGTGAACCATTATTAATATACGTATATATCTCTACATATTTTTTATTCTTGCTTTTATCATCTATATATTGATTGAAATCAGGTTTACAAAATTCAACATAAGTTGTCGTATCCATTAATATTTCATTGTTTTGGCTGATATGTTTTGTGTTTCTTTTATACATTCATTGATCACTCTTTTATATTTTTTAATATTTATATTTTCATCTCTTATTTTAGGCGAACTTGAAAATAAATTTTCTTTCTTTAAATTTAATTTTGTATTTAGAAACCCTCCAACATATCCATTAGTTCTCATTTTATTCACTACATCCAGATATTCATTATATGATATTACGTTTTTATCAAGTTTTGCACTATATTTTCCCAACAATTCTGTGTCTATTGCAAACATTTCAATATTCATATCAAGTGGAATAAACGATAACTTTTCTAAAGTTGTATACAAATTTTTGTAATTGCTTATTTTATTATAATCGCAATGGTTTTCATTAAGTTCATATAGACTAGAACTTTTATCCATAATAATTACATTATCTTTAGATAAATTTACATTCCTTTTTAAAATATAATTTTCATAGGATATCTGTGAGCTCGTATATACATTCATTTTTAAAGGTATTTTGTTTGAATCACAATACGATTTTACCCTATCGATAATAGCTCTCGTATTATATATAACTTCTTTCTCATTATGATCAATCATGTTTTCGACCCCATGCTCATACCACCACAACTGTATTTCTGCTTTTTGGTCATTTTTAACTCCGCACCCCATAATAAATACTGAATTTAAGATTGAAAATATTGCTATTATCTTTTTAAATTTATACATAGTGTCCCCCTATTCCTACAATATTCTAAATATACCTTATCATTATTAATGAATATTGTAAACATTTATTCATATTTTAGTGCTTTTTCATTGAATTTTAGAGGAATCTATCTTGAAACTTAAAGGCACGTTTATTATATTTTAATCTTTAAAACATCGCTAAAACAGCCAATTCATATTGACAAAATTTTCTTGTCAAAATATACTATCATTAAGGTAGGAAAGGATATAAAGTTTTGGTAGTGTAAAAAAGAATCTAAAAGAGAGGTTAATTCATATCATGCAAGGCAATAAAAAAGGAAAGGGTATTATAATATCTGCCACACTATGTTTACTGGTAGTAGGATTATCACTAATGATTTCATATGGAGGAAAGAATAGTGTGGAATCGGATAAAATAAAGTCTACTACTGAACAAAAGAAATCTATTTCTTCTGATATAAATACACCTAAAGAAAATAAACGGGAATCTATTGAAGAAATCATAAAATCACCAGAACAATTGAAGATAAATATGTTAGATCAATCTTCGGGTGATTTCTATATTGGTATGACTCGACAAGAAGCTGTAAATAGATTAAAGCAATTTAAATTCAAGTCATTTACCAACCAAGCGGCACAAGAAGAATTAAATTCTTCCACAGATTATATCGGTATCCACGAGGGAAAAGTAGATTTTTGTATATACTTTCATAATCCAGATAATAGGAATATTGTAACAGGTATAAATGTAAGTCGTATACCATCCTCAAATTTCAACGACGGTACTCCATTGTCTAAAGCACTAGAACTGCTTGGAGACGAATATACACTTTATGAAAACAATATAGAGTTTAGGGAAGATGATGTAGGAGGGTCACCATATACATTAGGGGCTAAACATGAATTTGCAGTAAATGATTACTATGTTCAAATTAATAGCAATAAAGGAATTATATATTCCTTTATAATTTCTAGCATGAAAATAGAAAAAATCATGAATATACATCCTATGGAAATAGATCTTTCACCTGACTTAGAACTTAAAACATCAGACCTTATAAACTGTGATGAAGAATCACTAAATGATATAAAAAATTATTATTATGCTATTCATGGTTATAAATTTAAATCAGAAAGACTATTAAGATATTTCTCTACCCAAAGATGGTATTCTCCTAAATATGATAATGTAGATAAGTTTTTCACGGATACAGATAAAAAAAATATTAAATTAGTTTCAGAACAAATTAAAAAAATTAAATAATAGAGGGTGATATTTATGAGAATAAAAAAGAATTTAATAAAATTAATTAGTATGGTGTTGATATCTATTTTATTTATTGGTTGTAATAATTCCAAAGATAAGATAGATGATAAAAACAATACAAAACCTATAAGTAACACACAATTAAGTAGCACAGATGAAAAAACAGTTACTGATGAATATAACAACTTAGAATCCCAAGAAGACAATCTGCTTAGAAGGCAGTTCGAATCTAAATTCGCAACATTATTACACTATATAGATACGGGCAATACTGAGGAACTAAAAAAGATTGTAACTAAAAATATAACTGTAGAAAAAAACAAGATAATAAATAATCGTGGTTCTAAAAAAGAATTTACTATTCCTGAGGCAAAAATTTATTACCTCCCAAGATGTTATACGTATTATAAAACGCAAAAAAAATTTAATATAGCTTATGAAATGCATGTGTATGGTAATATTGAATTTAGTGATAAGACTGAAGTCTTATATGTTGAATTTATTGATGAAGATGGTACCTGGAAACTAAATGGTATGGAGATCGATATTAATTAGATTTTACTCTACAGTTTTTTGGGTAAAAATAATATACTCAACTTTATAGAAGAAAGGCAGCCCTAGCTGAGCTGCCTTTCTTCTATTACCTTACCATTGTCCATACTTATAATTTTGTCAAATCTCTGGAGGTTTTCATCCAAATTATGTGTTACCATAATAATAGTTTTATCTTCAAGCTCCATTACTGTATCCATAGCCTTTTTATATGTCACCACATCCAAGTCTGAAAACGGTTCGTCCATCAGTATTATATCCTTATCAGCAGTTAGTGCACGCAAAAGAGATGTTATTTGCTTCTCTCCGCCACTAAGGTCACTACAATCTGACTTATGGCATATTTTTTGTAATATGCCGCCATAACTACTTAAGGTGCCTTTTTCTATTTGCTCCTCACCGTAAGACCCAAAAACCGTTACATTATTTTTGAAACTATCACTAAATATATGATCTTTTTGACTTATGCACCCCATAATGCCATCAGTATTACTTTCCTCGATACTATTTCCATCAATTTTAATACAGCCACTATCTAATTTTTCATAACCCATAAGGAGATTTAAAATGGTGGTTTTTCCAGAGCCACTATGACCGATTATGACGTACTTTTTGCCTTTTTCAAATTCTAAATTTATATGGTCCATTTTGAACTGTTCTCGCTGAATGCACACATTTTCAAACTTTATACTATTTTTAAAACATTCTATGCATTTTTTATGATCATTTATACCACAGTTTCTAATCTTATGTGTATTGTAATGTTCCATGGTTTCCATGTACTCTTTTGCGATGCCTTTTCTTGAGTTAATAGAATTTATACTATTTAACGTATCTTGCAGTGGCGATACAAAATACGAGGAATATGTAAATACAGCCAATGCCATACCCGCCGTCATCTGTCCCTTCAATAGTAGTATAACCACAAAGATAAATACAATAAGCTCCACAATCTTTATCCCTGTTACCTCCATGCACATTGAAAATATAACAAAAGTACCCGACTTAATTTTTTGGGATATGGTTTTGTTCACTACATGATTATGTTGTTCTATTATAGCTCTTCGTGTTTTATTGTTTATTAGTTTAATACCTTCTAGATAATCTTTTACTGAAGTTGTATAATTTTCTGTGGCCTTCATAAACAGTTGTCCAAGCTTTTTATTCTTTTTTTCAAATATCTTTGGAATAAAAATTGTGAAAAAAGACAGAGCAAAAATTAATAAGGATATTTTCCAATCTATACAAAGAAACATGATGATGGCATATACAATTACTTTTAAAATAGCTTGTACCATGTTTAAAAATGGCTTTATATATTCATCTACCACCACATCTGTATTATTAGTTTCCATGGATACGTAATCTCCCACTGCTTTTTTCTTAAATTCTTCATAAGAAGTATCCGCTAGGGCATCAAAAAAATCAGTTTGCAACCTACATCTCATGGAGGATGTCCACTTTATATTCATAAGAGATGACATATAAGAAAATATACAACCTAGTATTCCACACGCTGCAAATAATAAAATTATGTTTATAAGCGCACCCCTATTTTGCAATAATGCAATATTGTCCAAAAGAAGCTTTTCACAATTAGGTATAAAGCCTACGCAAATAGCTGCCAATATTCCTAGCATAAGCTCCATAATAATATATTTTTTCACATTTAGAATGTATTTTTTCATTTATATAAGCCCCCCAACCACACTGGCATCTATATTTTGTTTCATAGTACCATTATCCATTAATATTACATGGTCAAAGCGCTGCAAATTTTCATCTAAATTATGAGTTACCATTATAATAGTTTTATTGTGTAAATTCATCACTATATCCATGGCTTTTTTGTATGTCTCTACATCCATGGCAGAAAAAGGTTCGTCCATTAATAATACATCATCTTCACTAGCAATAGCTCTTATCAGCGATAAAAACTGTTTTTCACCACCACTAAGCTCCTTACAACTTTCCTTGTTTTCTATTTTTTCAAGGATATTTCCTTTACACTGAGCCATAACACATCTCATAGATTCTTCCCCATAAGATCCAAACATGGTTGCGTTATCTCTAAAACTAGCATTATATATATGTTCATGCTGATTTATGCAAGTTATACTATAATCTTTAAGAGAGTCTTCCTTACCAAGTCCATTAATTTTTACTATGCCACCATAAGGTTTTTCGTAACCCATTATGACATTTAATATGGTGGATTTTCCAGAACCACTGTGTCCAACAATGGCATACTTTTTTCCCTGTTCAAAAATACAACTTATATCTTCCAGCTTAAAGTTATCGTATTTAACTGATACGTTATCCAATTCTATTGTTGATATAGGCTTTCTATAGTTAACTTGGTACTCTTCATTACTTCCATTTATTCTTGATACATAATTCAAAAATCTATCCTTCACATGCATTACAGAATTAATAGTATTAATATCGTATAGGAAATCTTGTAATGGTTCAGAAAAGCAATGTATATATCCAAAAATAGCTAGAGCTGTTCCAGCAGTAATTCTATCCTTTGTGAGCATAAGTGCTATGATAATAAATACTGCTATTTCCATTACACTAGTTGAAGCTTCATATAGAAATGTGGTAAAAGCCTTAAATATACCAAATTGTTTTATTGCCTGGGAAATATTTCTCGATGATTGTTGGTGCTGTTTTTTAATTTTATTTACCGTCTTACCATCTATGAGTTTGAATCCTTCCAGATAATCTATAAGTTTATTAGTATACTTTCCTTGACACTCCACTTGCTCTTTTCGCAAATTCGCCAATTTCCTTTTGGAAATTACGGGTATAGCACATATACATATAGAAGAAATCAATACGAATAAAGCAATTTTTACATCTATGTAAATACACATAGCCACTGCATAAATCACTACAACAACTATGTTTCTAAACATATCTAATAATGGTTGAGCATAATCTCCTGCCACAATCACAATGTCGGTATTCATCATGGATATATACTCTCCCACATTATGCTCCCTAAACTCCTCAAATTTTAATTGCGATATAGCTTTAAAAAGATCCTTATGCATATAAGATTTCATTCTATTTATACGAAGAATTGTTAAATGTGAAGCAAGGTATGTAAATATACAATACGTTAAAATAAGGATTGCCATAAGCATTATAATATACACGGCAACATTTTTTGATAAACTCTCTTTAGAGGTAAAGTTGTCCACCAGGCATTTTTGTAGATATGGCACTGATGCCAAAGCCATAATGGATGTAATTTCTGAAATAAATTGCAAAATAATATGCCATTTTACATGGCTAAAATATTTTTTCATGGTCTTTTCCCCTTTTATATTTCCTTTACAAAATGTACGATAAAAATGCCTTGGTAAAAACTCTTTTTTAACCCACCAAGGCATTTTATTTATTGCATTACAGTTTCAAATTTGTCCCCATACCTTCTTCTACTGCTCTTTTGTAGATTTTTTCTGCTGTGATTATATCAAATAAAGCCATACCCACAGATTTGAAAAATGTAGTCCCCTTAGAACTTTCCTCAAAAGGAATTTCCCCTGTTACTAGTTTGCCAAAGGTTTTTATATCCACACTGTGGATAAGTCCCTTTTCAATAGGTATGCACAAATCCCCAGACTCCTCCTTGGCAAATTCTATATCCGCATAAACCTTATCCACAACTGTGAATAATTCATCAGGGAATTCTCGAACAAAGGGTTTATATGAACCGATAGCTATAAAGTGCTTTCCTTTTAAAAGCTGTGCATCAGCAGGTATTACAGGTTTTTCAGAGGTAGTAGCCGTAATTATAACTTCTGAAGCTTCTACTAGCTCCCGTATACTATTCATCACATGAATTTCAATGTTTCCAAGCCTTCTTTGAAGCCTTTCCGCAAACTCAAAAGCTTTTTCATCATTTCTGTTAAAAAGGTACACCTTTTTAATATTTCTCACCATGCAAGCATAAACCACTTGGTAAAAACCCTGTACCCCTGTACCAACAAGTCCAAGGGTTCTAATATTTTCCGGTGTAGTGTATTTTACACCGAGCCCACCAATAGCTCCTGTCCTTAGCATAGTTATACTCTTTGCATCCATAATGCATACAGGCTTTCCAGTAACTCCATCATTTAAGACCATTAATCCATCAATAACAGGTAAACCCTTTTCAGCATTTGTCTCGAACCCTGTTAGCATTTTAGTACCGAACAACCCCTTAGCAAAACAAGGCATATACAGAAGAGTCTCTTTTTCACCATGATCCACATGAATTCTTGAAGGCATCTCATAGTCTTTCTTCTCGTACAATTTGTAAGCCTCCTCTACGGAGTCCATAATTTCTTTAAGGCTTAAAGCTGAAATAATTTCCTCTGAATTTAAATATATCATAATAATCTCCTAGACATTTAAAATATAATTTTTTCATATTCTTGCTTTGACATTGGCATACCCATAGCATAGCCCTGAACATAATTACACCCCATGTTTTTAATTTTCTCTAGTTCTATATCTGTTTCAACTTTTGTAATGACAAACTGTGTTTTATTACTATTTATTATTTTAATTATAGATTTTAGAAATACATCCATGGCTCTACTCCTATTTAACATCAAAGCCCTATAATCAAGTTTCAGTGTGTCGTATGGCATATCAAACAGCTTAGATCTTAACTTCCCATTTTCAAAATTGTTTATGCTGATATGGAAACCCTTTTCCTTTAGTTTTTCAAAAATATCTTGCAGGTTTATTTCATCATGAGACAAAGTTACACATTTAATATTTAATTCAATAAGACAAGCTGGTATATCATACTTATCCACAAGTTTAAACATATTCTCCATAAAATCTAATTTATAAAAATTAGTTATAGATATATTCACGGCTAATTGAACTGGAACCACTTCCCGCTTTATCCACTCTTGTATCATGATGCAAGCTTCTTCTAACATTATAATATCTAACTCATCAATATATCCTGAGATCTCAATAAGAGGAATAAACTTTGCTGCATTTAATATGCCGAATTTAGGATGTTTCCACCTTGCTAACAATTCTGAACCCACAATTTTATTGCGCTTAATGTCGTATGTGGGCTGAAAATACGGTATGAATTCCCTTTTCTCCATGGCACTTTCAATGTCTTTTATCAACTCTTCTCTATTTTCAAATTCTGCATCATTATCTCCATACCCTATTTTACATTTTAACATTGTTTTGTCTACTGTGTATTCAAAATTATCTTTATCGCTATCTAAAATACAATATCCTGTGCAATATTCGCCATAGTAGTCATAGCTAGTCTTACCCTTCACTACTTTTATATTAGATAAAACATCTACCATATTGTTTATTCTCTTTTCAACTTTTTCTTTTGTATGTTCTTCCATAAAAATAATAAACCTAGGACTCCCCTTAAGCTTTGCCACACATTCATTTTCTTTTATAAACTTATCTATTTTATCTATAACATGGCCGATATAATTCTCTGCACCATCATCCCCAAATATGTTTCTTATTTGATAAAAGTTATCTAATGAAATGATAACACTAGTGTAATGGTTTTTCATGCTTATGCCATCATAAAATTTTTTGCACTGCTCCATAGTTGAAACAGTTTTATAAATATTGTGTACTTTGTTTTTATGGCTTTTTTTTCTTAGATGTAATATATATAATATCATAATAAAGATTGCGATACTAGATATAATGTGTATTATCATAACTTTACTCCTCCCTCCTAGATTCGATTAATTTAACATCTCCATTCAAGTTATAAACTATACAATCATAATGCACATCGTCATTATAATACCTCATCTTATCGAAGAATATGACTACATTTGAATACATCTCTCTGCTGGCTTTAACACTATTAAATGTCCTTTTTGATAAGACATGCTTTTGAAGATCTTCTACTTCTTTATTTAGATTTTTTATTTCTTTTTCCAATTTCCTTATGGCAATTATAGAACGTAATTTAGCAGTTTGTTTTTCTTTATCATTCAGTTCTATATTATCAACCATATCAGCAGCCTTTTTTAATTTACTTATGGTATCCTCATATCTAGCAATTTGCTTTAAATATCCTGATTGTTCCGACATAATGCTTTCTCTACTTTTCAATATTATCTTTGTAAAAACCCCTGCCTCACTACCAATTTTACCTGCCACTAGACTTCCTGCAGTGACATATTGCCCCCCAATAATCGATGCCCTTTTACCTCTTAAAATTATATCTCCCAAGACATTAATTTTACAATTCAAAATTGTATCTGCCACCACATCTCCCTTAGCATTAATAGTAACATTTTCAAAGAAGTATGAACTTACAGCACCACCTGCAAATATATGGCCCTGCTGCATCATCCCACCATTCATGCCCTTTCGTATAATAATGTTACCACCTGCCCTAAGCGTAGCACCTTCCACGGTACCATCAATTTTTATATCATCTAAACTCGTTACAGAAAAACCTTCACTTACATTTCCACGAATTACTACAGAACCAGCAAAATTTATATTTCCACTGGAAATATCCACATTATCAATTACAAGGAGTTTATTTACACTGACAGTTCCTTTATATTTGTTGTATGTAGCCTCACCATTGCACTCCGCATAAAGAGAAGTCCCTGTTTCATCAAAATATACATTATTGCCCGCAGGATTTTTTACCGGTACTCCGTTTTTTGCCACAAGAATTTTACCTCTTATATCATAGCCATCCTCACCTAAAGTTGCTTGATGAATTTTACATAATAATTCATCCTTTTCTACAGAATTTATTGTACTTATATTTCTATAATCTACAGTTTTATTATCATCTCTTACACTCTTAGTATCCTTATTAAACAAAAGTTCCACTTTTCCATCCGTTCCGTTAACAGCGGGCTTTCCATATGCTATTTTAAAGAAAGTATCGTAAATGGGATTTTCAACTAACCTTTGAATATACTCATATTTGATACCCGTTGTTATATTTTTACTACTTAACACTTCCTTTATATCCTCTACTGTGACTTCTCTCTCATTTCCAATAGGATGTTTTATAGATATTCTAG
Source organism: Hathewaya proteolytica DSM 3090 (assembly GCF_900142225.1). GTDB lineage: Bacteria > Bacillota > Clostridia > Clostridiales > Clostridiaceae > Hathewaya > Hathewaya proteolytica. Next base: position 57,117 of record NZ_FRAD01000008.1, on the reverse strand, counting down.
CTTCCATCAAATCCTTGCCAATGTCAATCTGTATTCTCTCATTTACCGGTCGAATGCTAATATTCTCCCTTGAATTGTTGTCCATAACTTCTATGAATCTCTCAACACTCTCTCCAATATCCCCTCCACCATCCTTGCTACCGTTGTTTTTTCTAGCCTTTGCAAGGCGCTGTTTCAGTTCGTTCACTTTTATCTTATTTACGGTATCTCCTAGAACTTCAAATTGAGATTCTGAATAATTAGGCATTTCTGATTGCGATAATAGTGCCATCTCAAGAATTTCCTGTTCACTCATATTGTTCCATACATCTAGCTCCTCATCAGAAGTTGGCACACCTAGTAATATATCTGTAATACCAATATTGTATTTATCGCTTATCTCAGTGAGCTCATCCTTGTTTAATAATTCCTTTAACTGTTCAATAGTATTGCTATTATTACTTACCACAACGTCACCCCATCCCTTATATTTCTCAATATTATTATATTATCGTAGTTTTCATACAAATTTATAGGTGCTCGTTAACAAAGGTAGAACAAAAGAGTACTCCCTTGCATTTTGCAATTGAATACTCTTTTCTAAGTTTACATATTTAATTTCTTACTCCATTGGTTCTTCCATAAATCTTCTTAACTTCATACCAAGACCTACTAAAAAAGATGGTACTAAACACAATATTAGATTTATATAGTACATATTTTTAAAATTGGTCCATCCCCATAAAAATGCTCTATAAAATATGTCTATATAACTGTAGGACAATCTCCAGAACATACTTGAATTAGCAGCTTCGGCAAGAATTTTACCATCACCTACCATAAATACAATAGTAGAAATAACAAAACCTATTATAGTAACTATGGTTCCTGACAGATAATCAAATTTCTTATTCAATTTGTTATTTAATTTATAACCCATTATAACATAGGGAATAACAAATATAAACGCAGCTAATCTGTATATTATCCAATTAATGTATTTTCTGTCGAAGGCCATGGCCACTAAAACAAATAACAACACAAGAACAATATGCGTAAAAAAAACAATCAAATTATTCTTAGTAAATATATCTAGATTTTCTCGTCTTTCCCTTTGCTTTTCCTTTTGTTCGTTAAGGTTTTTATCTGTCTCTGCTCTTTCAAGCGATTTTCTCATCTGATGATTCATGTCTTACCCCCATACTTTTAATGATTACTGGAACAATTTAATAATATTATTGAACAGCTCTTTATTTTCTCTTATTTTTGTTTCATTTCCTATTACACACATATAATTTTCTTCCATTAACTTTTTGAACATTTCGCTGAAACTTCTTATATCCTCTTCAGTAGTTGACAATACTTCGTCTCTTTCCTGCTGTATCATATCCTGGGATATTCCCTTTATATGGTTCACAAGACCTGCTGTAAGCTTTACGGAAGGTGACATAGGCATATCTAAGTCCCTTACAGCTCCGATTATATACTTTGTCATTTCCCTCTCATCTACCTTGAAGTCCTTAAGATATTTCCACATTTCATCATAAATATTCAATGTGTCCTTCAAATTAGGATCTCTATAGGAAGCAAAGCCTATATTTCCAGATCTAGTAATAACAACAGGGCATCCGTAAGCTCCACCTTGAACTCTTACTTTGTTCCACAAATAATCGAGTCCAAGTATAACTTTTGCCACTAGAAGCTTTCCGGTATACTTGTATCCTAGATTTGTTATGTTGTACTGTTTGCATACATACTGTACGTCCGCCGGTGTTTCTATGCCTTCGTTCTTTTTGCCTTTTTCAAATTCGTACTTCTGCACTTCAATTTCTCTACTTTCCAATACATCCGTAATTAAACTTAAGTTCTCTTCTACAGCCTTAAATTCAGCTTCTTCCCCTGCCACACTTATTATGAGATTATTTTTATTGAATACGGTTTTAGCCACTGTTTCTAGGTTAGTTTTTATTTCTTCTTTTTTATTTTCAAAGTCTTTATCTAAAATAGAAATAAATTTATAGAAATCTATGCCGCTAACTTGTTCTGCATAAGCTGCTCCATCAGAGAAATATGACATTACTCTATGAATTGCCATTCTGTGTGCGCTATCAATCATACTCATTTCCATTCTAGATTTTAATTGTCTTATAAATTCATGTATTTTATCAAATTCATCAAACTTTGTAGATGAAATTATCTCTGCCATAAGTGAAAGCATTTCCTTAGTTTTTTCAGTAAGTGCTCTTCCTCTCATGGTAAACTTAGTACAGAAAGTATCAGTATCATCTATAGATGCATAAGAATCCGCTGAGAAAGATATATCTCCAGTATTAATATTTATTTCATTGGAAAGTTCATTGTAATTATGCTTTGCAGTACTAAGCTTTCCAAGCATATAAGATAACACACTTAGGTAAGGTATAAGCTCCTTTTTCACAGCTGAAGAATCAAAGGACGCAATAAAGTAAACTATCTGGTTAGTAAACTCATCTAAATACAGTACCTTCTCACCGCAAACTTCTCTTTCCACTACTTTTATTTCTTCGGCTTTTTTATTAATGTCATCTCGTGATAATAAAGGAATCTTTGCTAATTGCTCTGGTGTATCCGGTGTTGATTGTCTCTTTTTCAAGGCTACAGTATTTTCTATAATCTCCTCTAATTGTTCCTCACTCATATTGGCCTTTATCTTAGCTAGTTTTTCTTTAAGCTCTTTGTCTTTTTTAGCTGCTAAGGTTTTATCCGGTACAAGAGTTAGTACTGAACTATGAGTATTATCAAGAAGATATTTTTCTATAAGTTTTTCAAAATATCCGTTTTCAGCACCTTCTTTTATGTCTTTTAATAACTTTCCGTACTCTATATAGTTAAATGGACTCTCATCATATAACCAACTTTCAAGGCAATTCATAGCATATATAAGCCCCTTTGGATAATATGAACCGTCACACTCTCTCAATTTAAACTCTGTGGAATTTACGCATCCTTCAACTAACTTTTTATCTATACCATCTTTCACCAGTTTTGCCAGAGTTTCATTTACTATTTTGCAGAATTCTTCTTTTCTGTTTTCATCAGTATCCTTCACGATTATACTGAAAGTTGGCTGAAGAATTCCGCCATCATAACTTCCATATACATCTTTTCCAATTCCAGCTTTAATAAGGGCATTTTTTAATGGAGATGCTGGTGTTTCTAGCAAAATACTCTCTAGTATATCCATACCTAAGTGATCTGTTACATCCTTCTGCGACCCAGTCACATAGTTTAAACTTATCATAGCCTTATCGGTGTCATCATCCTCTTCGGATATAGCATATGGTTTTACCACGTCAACTCTTGCACTGTATGGTTGTTGTATATCAATATGTGAATCCACATTTATTTTATCGAAGTTCTGCAAATACTCATCATCTATCATAGCAAGCTGCTTATCTAAATCGCCATTTCCATATAGTGTTATATAACTATTGCATGGGTGATAGTATTTTTTATGGAATTCAACAAACTTCTCTTGTGTAAGGTCTGGAATAAACTCAGGGTCTCCACCTGATTCGTAGAAGTATGTTGTATCTTTAAATAAAGTTTCCTGTATCTTTCTAAATAGTACTCCTTCTGGAGATGAGAATGCTCCTCTCATTTCATTATACACGACACCTTTGTATGTCAATGGCTCATTTTTATCTTCGATTTCATAATGCCATCCTTCTTGCATCATAATTTCCTTAGTGTCTCGAAGGTTAGGATAAAAAACGGCATCCAAATATACAGACATGAGGTTAATAAAATCTTTGTCATTCTTACTTGCTACAGGATACATGGTTTTATCAGGGAATGTAAAGGCATTAAGGAATGTATTCAGTGATCCCTTTATTAAATCTACAAAAGGCTCCTTTGTAGGATACTTGTCTGAACCACATAATACAGAGTGTTCTAATATATGTGGAACTCCAGTGCTATCCTCTACTGGTGTTCTAAATGCAATAGTAAATACCTTATTATCATCATCGTTATTTAAAGCAAATAATCTTGCTCCACTCTTTTCGTGTTGAAATATTCTTCCTATCCCATTTATCTCTTTAATATCTTTTTCTTCAATTAGTTTAAATCCATGATACACTTCATTAATTTTAAAATTCATATACAGTCTCCTCTCCATTTCAAATCAATTATATTGTCCCCTAAAATCAGTGCTTAATACTATATTGCACACCCTTTAGGTAGTTATCGTACATTGTAAACCTAGTATTAATATAAGTTTAGTATATATCATAGAAAATAACAAGAAATTAAAAAATTAATACAAAATTTTAAATGTAAAATTGCATTGTACATTAATGTATATGTCATAGTATAATTAGAATTGTAACAAATTTATATTATTATTTATTGTAAAGGGTGGTTTGATGATTAAAAACTTTTTTTCTAAAAATTTAAGTGGCTTAATCAGTGATGATTCTTGGATAATTGAACAAACTGAATACTGCCAAAAAGATAACCTTGTGTATGAAACGAACTTTGCACTGACAAATGGGTATATGTGCATTCGAGGTTCCCATGAAGAGGAGACAAGAAATAGCCTTCCATGTACATACCTTGCAGGTATATTCGACAAATCTGAGGCTTTTATGATGGAACTTGCCAATACGCCGAATTTTGTTCCATTAAAACTGTACGTAGAGAGAAACCTCATTGGTATAGAGGACTGCGAAATATTGGAGTTTAAAAGAGCTCTTGATATGAAAAAAGGCATTTTGTTTAAGAGATTTAAGCTTAGAGACATTGAAGGAAAAGAAACACTTATTGAAGAATATAGGTTTGTAAGTAGGGATAACCTTCATAGAGCTGGAAGCCGTTTCTTTGTTACTCCTCTAAACTACTCAGGGATCATGGAAATGGAGCAAATTATTGATGGAACTGTTCTAAACTTTAAGGATTTTCCAAGGTTTAGAGTAAAACATACCGAAACTCTAGAGGTAAGCAATCTTAATGGACGTGGATGCTATGTTGAATGCAAAACTAGAGATAGAGATTATCATATTGGTACAGGCTCCGTAGTGAGGGTACATAAGTTAGAAAATAATCACAATGTTATAAAAAGTAAACGATACTCTACTTTTGGAGAAGTATCCTTAGAATTCTCTGATTTTGATGTTAAAGAAAACGAAACCATAGTTATAGATAGATTTAATTCCATATATACCGAAAGGGAAGTACCTAGAAATCTTGTAAAAGCCAGCGTAGATAAGGAAATCAGTGATTTCATTGAAACTACTATGGAGAAAGAACTTCAACGACATATAGAACACTACGAAAAGCTATGGTATATAGCCGATATTAAAATTAATGGGGATGAACTTGTAGATAAGGCTCTTAGGTTTAACATATTCCATCTTATGAGCACTGCCAACAAGAACGACAATACTGTAAGCCTTGGAGCAAAACTTCTTCACGGTGAAGAGTATGGTGGACACACTTACTGGGATACAGAAATCTTTATGTTGCCATTCTTCGCATTTACAAGTCCTGACACTGCAAGAACGTTGCTAGAGTATAGATACAATCTTCTTCCTATGGCTCGTAAAAATGCCATTGGCAGTGGCTACCGTGGAGCAAAATACCCTTGGGAATCAGCTGATGACGGTACAGAACAATGCCCAGCATGGACAATTGAACCAGATGGTTCTTGCTATAGGTGCTATGTGGCAGACTATGAACACCATATAACTGCCGATGTGGCCTTTGGTATATACAATTACTTCTCATTAACAGGGGATATAGACTTCATGTTGAAACAGGGTGCAGAAATAATCCTTGAAACTGCTCGTTTTTGGGTATCTAGATGTATATACAACAGTGAAATGGACAGATATGAGATTCCAAGAGTAACTGGCCCAGACGAATGGCATGAGCCTGTTGATAACAACTGCTACACTAATTACCTGGCAAGATGGAACATAGGAAAAGGTTTTGAAATGCTAGATATGCTTAAAAAGGACTACTCAAAAGAGTATGATGATATAGTATCTAGAATATGTCTTATTGAAGATGAGTTAAAACAATGGCAGGAAGTTTATGATAAAATTTATATTCCATTTAATAAACAAGATAAACTTATGGAACAATTTGAAGGATACTTTAAATTACCTGATTTCACTATAAGCGAATACGATGAAAATGATATGCCTATAATTCCCGAAGAAGCTAGAAAAATGGGCCTTAGAAACACTTGTATAAATAAACAGGCTGACGTGGTAATGCTTATGTTCCTTCTACCTGAGGAATTTGATGATGACATAAAGAAGATAAACTATGACTACTATGAAAAACGTACATCTCATCGTTCTTCACTAAGTCCAAGTATTTTCTCCATTATGGGACTAAAAATAGGGGATCACTCCATGGCCTATAAATATCTTAAGCGCTCTGCTCTTGTAGACCTTCACAACAATCAGGGCAACACTAGAGAAGGATTCCATGCAGCATCTTCCGGTGGAACATGGCAATCAGTAATGTTCGGTTTCGCAGGTATGGGTGTAGATAAAAATGGTATGCTTTACTTCAAACCATGGCTCCCTGAGCATTGGGGTAATTTGGAGTTCAAAATTTACTTTAAAGAAAATCTTCTAAGCATTAAGCTAAATATGAACTCTATTGAAGCCAAGATCTTAGAAGGTCCTTGTGATACCATGAAAATTAAATTCAACAATGAAATAAGAGATATAGCTAAAATATAAGATATAACACAAAGGAGATTATGGTTATGAGTATAAAAGCCATTATATTTGACTTAGATGGGGTAATTGTAACCACAGACAATTACCACTATGAAGCTTGGAAAATGCTTGCTGATGAAAAAGGAGTCTATTTTGATAGGGATATCAATGAACGCCTTCGTGGTGTAAGCCGTATGGAAAGCCTTAATATTGTTCTTGAAAACAGCAGTCGTGTTTTTTCAGAAGAAGAGAAGAATGAAATGACAGAAAGAAAGAACAACTACTACAAGGATCTTATAAGAAAGTTGACACCAGAGGATATACTTCCTGGAGTAATAGAGTTACTTAGAGATTTAAAGGATAACAACATAAAAGTTGCCATAGGATCCTCTAGCAAAAATGCTCCTTCTATCCTGAAGTATATTGGACTCACAAAAGAATTTGATGCTGTAGTGGATGGAAATAATATAAGCCACAGCAAGCCTCATCCTGAAGTTTTTCTAAAGTGTGCTGAAGCCCTTGATTTAAAACCTGAAGAATGTGTAGTTGTAGAAGATGCTGAAGCCGGAGTTCAAGCAGCCCTTGCAGCTAAAATGAAAGTACTTGCAGTGGGGTTTGCCTGTAAGTGCTGTAAAAATACAGCGACTATATGCAGAGAAGATCTTTCAAAAACCAATTGTAGTGAACTAGTAAATCTATAATTTAAACCTATAGACACATAACGCCATTAGAAAAGCTGTAGTTTTTCACAATGGCGTTATTTTTTATGTTTAAATTTTTTGATGACCTATCTCCATAAACAATGGTGTAGCCATGCTTAATAATAAATTTACCATACTGTAATCTTCATAAGAAAATTCCTTTGTTTTTGTAGAGACAATAAGATACACTATGGCGAGTACTCTCTCAGAATAAAGAACAGGGCTCACAATAACAGATTTCCAATCTGGAAAGTTAGATATAGGATCCACTTCAAAAGGGTTATCCCAATCAACCATGAATATTCCCTCTTTATCATTCTTTACATCTCTTATTAGATTTTCATTGAACTTTATATTCCTCTGATACAAGTTATCATTCACCTGGATATACTGGTTTATGCACTCATTAGAATCAACGAGAAATAGATTAGAAAACTCACTTTCTGTAACATCTGATATTATAGTGATGACCTTCTCTATTTTTTCGCTAACAGGTCTAGCTTCCTTTATTAACTTGATTATCTCCAATACATAGCTAAATCTTTTTTCTTCCTGCATAACAGCTTTCATAACTGTGCTAGACAAATGCTGCATACCGTGAGAAAACCGTCCGAAATCATCGCACCAAGCTACAACCTGATTTCTTCCCCTGTTTTTTGCTATATAAAGCGCCTTGTCAGCCTTCTCGATAAGTTCTATACTATCTTGACCATCCTCCGGGAAACAAGAGACACCTATACTCACCGTAACTTTCCTTCTCTCCCCAAGCATTTTGCTTTCCTCTATAGATTTTCTAAGCTTCTCAGCACAGGTTACTCCTGCTGTCTTGTCACTGTTTGGAAGAACTACTAGAAGTTCTTCTCCACCATACCTTCCAAAAATATCTGCACTTCTTATTTTATTTCTTATAAGCTCTGATGTCTCCCTTAAAACTTTATCTCCTACTTGATGGCCGAAGTTATCATTTACATATTTGAATTTATCCAGATCCAACATCAAAATACTGCATTTCTTTCTGTTTTTCTTGCTTTCCTCCAATGCTTCTTTTAAGGTAATATCTAAATATTTTCTTGTAAGTGCTCCTGTTAGCCTATCGTAGAACGCACTATTTTTAAGGTTAATTTTATCGAGAATTATACCTGCAAGTTTGATAACATTTCCGATTTTAAATATTCTCTTTTCAACGTAAGACTCGAAAATAGGATTTATCTCTATATAAATGTATCCCACCAGATTATCTTTTTTAACATTAGTTTTTCGCCTGTCATTTATAAAATGTTCATCCCCCATAACTTCCCATGAAACTATTATTGGTATGCAAAAGGTAACTACAAAATCACCTTCATACTCCTTTACAATCTGCCTTGTAGTTTTGCATCTTCTAAGTCTTTCATCCATCTTTATGTCAATTTGGGTATTGTCCTCTGTGTTGTCTACTATCTGGAATCTGTCATCGGAATTAGATACTATTACGCTCTTATCCGCAAAAAAAGTATGACTTAAATATTTGTTTAACACATTTATATTGTGATAGTCATCGCCATTGAGCATTTCTACAATGGATGTAAAATCATTTATTATATAATTATCATAATAATTGTATATGTTTTTGAACTTTCTTATCTTCATCTGCGCCCTAAAGCTATCCATTTTTAGGGTAACTCCATCGATGTGAACTAGGTTATATAAACTATCAACAGGCTTTCCCTTTATGACAAAATACTTATCTGAAGAGTATATTTTTTTAAAGTAATGCTCTAGATTAAACGCCTTTGTATATGTTTCATAGCATTTATTTGTGCACTTATTTAATAGTTTTCTTACAGAAATAGCTGCTATGCAAAGGCATATATCAGCATCCATAAGTTTTTCTTTATTTAAGTACAACTTTCTCATATAAAGGGCAGTTATATAGCAAGACTCATTTAAATTTTTATTTCTACTTAGTCTTAAATTCCCCTTTAATATCCTTATTTTTTTATCATAATTATCTTCTACCAGGGCCTTTAAAAGATTGTAACTGCACATATCCACCTTATCATTATCTTCAATTTTACCTTCTATTTGAGGTAAATTTAAATTTATGAATGGGATAATCTCTTCTTCTCTATCACGAAGAACATAGTGTTTTGCTATGCGAGTAATAATATTTAGGCTATAAGAGTAGTTTGTTATCCTTTTCAAATTGTGGTTTATTACTTGGAAGTTTTTATAAACTTTCTTGCCAATAAAAATGTTAGCTGATGCCTCATAAATCCTTATATAGTTGTGAAATATTATTATATCGTTTAGATTTATCTTATTGCACTGTTCAGCGTAATAAAATGTGTTTTCGTAGTCTCCAATCCAAAGATTAAAGCACATCATTATAGAATAATGTTCTAACTTATTATTGCTCTCCTCAGTTTCTCCAATTTTTTCATATAAAATTCTACCTATTCTGTAGCTATCGTATGCCTCACAAATATCTTCTAAAATAACATTACAGTTGCAATTTATTACATTGCAATATATATTGTAAAAACTTTCAGAGTCGCCCATTAATTCTCGATTCTCTTTGCACTCCCTCATAGCCTTATCGTATTCATGACCATAAAAGTAAGAAATAGCTAGATTATTTTTAGCCCTAATTATATTTATTATTTCACCATATTCTTCGGAAATATCCTTTGCCAATTTACTGTATTTAACGGTTTTTTCTGCATTTTGATAGTAATCGCAATATATAACAGTGAGATTTGTGTATGCTTTATATAAAACAAGTTTGTTGTCATATTCCACTGCATATTTTATAGCCATATTGGCAGTTTTTAAAGCTTCTTCAATGTGACCAATTGTTATATATACATAACATAAAGTGTTGTATATACCCGCTTTTAAAACATCATAATCCTCCTTTATGATATCCAGCGCCTTTAAGCATAAATCTTTACTCTGCTTAATCTCATTTTTGTAACTATGATAAGTGGCCTTAAGATGGCATATCTTCGCTGCATTGTAGTTATCACAATTGTCTTCTAGTAGATTTTCCATTTTTGATATATACAACTCTAACTTCTTTTCATTTCTTGTACATTCATAGACGTTACAAAGGTTTTCAAGTATTACTACACTTGTATCTCTATCATTTAGTTTAGAATTATCTTCAAAAGCCTGTTTATAAATTAATTGGCACATTTCAAAGTTAAATTGTTTGAAATACAATCTTCCCATGCTTATCATTATATTAATTTTTAGATTATCTGATTCACCCCTATTGTACGCCTTTAATGCTTTATCGAAGTAAGTTAATGCCTTATTCTCTAAATTGTCTTGTAGGCACAAATGGGCATTTTCTACGTTGTATTTTATTATTCTTTTTTTATCATTCACAGTATCCACTTGGTAAATTAATTCATCTAATATGGATATATCACCAAGGTTATATATGTCCTCAAGGATACCTATTGTAATCATAGCTATATACTCATGAAGTTCTTTATTTATTGTGTTTCTTATGGCAGTTTTCATATAACGATTATTAAAATCCACAGTGTAATCATCCTCATCGTAGACTATTTCTAAAATGTTTCCATTAATAAGTTTGCTATAATTTTCTTTGCCATAAATCTCTAACTTGCTCTTTGCAACTTCGATGATCTTGCTGCTAACTGGATTCTTAAATATGCTGAGCAATTGCAGTGCATATATTTCTTTTGCATCAAGGCCCTTAAGTTGTTCTCTTGCAGCATCTTTTATATCTGTAAGTTCAACACTGCTAAGAGCTGTATTAATTCGCCACATGCCTGTATCTTTATCTGTATATATTCTTTTTGTAACGTAAAGATTTTTAATAGTCTCTTCTATAAGAAGAGGGTTTCCCTTTGAACGCTCGTAAATATTGGCACCAATGTGGGATGGCAACTCTTTTACGCCTAAAATTTGCGATACTATTTTATCGCTTTCAAATCTACCCACGGGTTTTAATTGTATTTTTATAACGTTATTATCTATTGAAGGCTCAGTGATCCACTTTTCAAAATCCGATTTCATGGAAAGTTTCTCACACCTACAAGCCATGATAATAAACACCTTACAGTTCATACTGCATATATATTTTATAAGGTCCACAGTAATGTCATCTGCCGATGTTATATCATCTATTATTATTATTATAGGCCTTGCCTTGCAATATTCTCTTATAAAGGAAGCTGCCCTATTTATAAAAATCATTCTAATCTTGTCCGTACCAGAGGAGTTTTTCTGTAAAAGAACACTCTTGTTTTTCATTCCCACCAAAATATCATTTATGGTATCTTCATATTGGGCCATAACATCATCAGGACAATTCTCTATCATTTTGCTTATTATGTTTAAACTAATGCTCTCATCCTTTGAATCCATTCTCTTATTGATATTTGAAAAAACTCTTTCCCCCATGGATTGAAGATAGTAAGCCACGCTCTTTAAAACTTTAGTTTTTCCTATACCCTCTTCTCCGTAAAGAACGTACACCTTTTCTGCACTATTATCTATTTTAAACCTGTTATATGATTCAACTACATTGTCCACGTATTCTTGCCGAGAAGTAAGTTCCGTATCAAAATTCAACTGTTCTGGTTCTAAATTTTTAAACACTGGATAACTAGCATTAAAAATACTGTTGTACTTAAGTATTGCTTGGCGCACACTAAAGATTTCCTTCTTAAACACCATAAGAAATGCTAGCTTCATAAGTTTATCATATGAATTACCACTGTCTACATGATTGTATACTTCATTCTCATAATATGAACGAAGTATCTCCACCGCTGCTTTCCCGTTGGTTATTCCATTTATAAGTCCAACGAGCAGCACTCCAAGAGCACACATATCCTTGTCGTAAGAACTTTGAAATCTAAACCTGCTCAACTCCGACAGATCTTCATAAGAGGAGTACTTCTTTTCATACTTAATAAACTTGCTGCTGTACATATCCCTTAGCACAAGCTTAAAATTGCCGTTTTTTTCTTTAAGCATAAGGTTTTCAAAACATATATTTTCATACACTCTTTCCTTGGCATGCAGTAACGCTATGGATTGGCAGAGATCAATAAATATTTCACTTATTTTCTCACTGCCAAGAGAGGATATCTTTGACAAATCAACTTGATTATCATCATAATCACAAACATAATAGTACTTTATATCATCTGTTAGTTTTCCATCTATGGATTGAATAATATCATAATCTATTATACTTACGATGTTTTCAGTGTGTATTCTTTTTATTGAGGAAACAATCCGTTCAAAATCCGTTAAGTAACTTGAAGGAATGCTGTCATTTTTTAATAAACTTAATTCGTAGTATTTTTCCTCATTTGATATATGATACACAAGATAAGTAACATAACAAATATATTCATTTAACTTTTTTACTATCCTATATTTATTGTTAATTACGTCCATTATCCATATCCTCCCTTCCCATATATTATTGTAAAAATTAAGTCAATACATCAAATCCACTATCTGTAACTACTAAAGTGTGCTCCCACTGTGCTGACAACTTATTATCTATAGTAACAGAAGTCCACCCATCACTAAGTATCTTAATATCAGGCTTTCCTAAATTAAGCATGGGTTCAATAGTAAATACCATGCCGGGCAGCAATATCATACCCTCTCCTTTTTCTCCTATGTGAGATATGAAGGGTTCTTCGTGGAACTTTATACCTACACCATGACCACCGTATTCGTACACAACGGAATATCCTTTTTCCTCAGCAAACTTGCTGATAGCATACCCTATATCTCCTACTGTATTGTAGGGTTTCACTTGTTGCATCCCTAGTTCCAATGCAGTACGAGTATCATTTACAAGGTCAACCGCTTCTTTACTGGCTTCCCCAACTATGTACATTCTACTTGCATCAGCATAATAACCATTTAGAATAGTAGTGACATCTACGTTTACTATATCCCCTTCCTTGAACTTTGTTTTTTCATTTGGTATACCGTGACACACAACCTCATTTATTGATACGCACACACTTTTAGGGTACCCTTCAAAACCTAGCGTAGCAGGTATTCCTCCATGCTCTACAGTGTAATTATGAACAAAAGTGTTGACTTCCTCAGTGCTCACTCCTGGTTTCATAAGATCTGCCACTAAATCTAAAATATTATGGGTTATAACACCACTCTTTCGTATTCCATCAATCTGCTCTTGAGTTTTAATAATATCTCTAGGAATTTTGCATCCAAGCTGTCTTCCTAACTTTTTTAAAAACTCATCTTGGTCCATATGGCATTTTTTATATTTTAATCCACTTCCACACCAACATAAATCATTTCTTTTTACATTTTTCATAGACATTAGTTTAATTTATTAAACTAATCTCACCTCCATCCTAAGATACACTTTCTTATTTGCATTATAATTAAAATTTTATTTTTATTTTATTTTCTAAAATTTTTTTGTTATAATTTTGCAAATAAAATACGTTCTAATTATTAGTATAATATATTTTCACCTATTGTCAAACAGTTTAAAAATATATAGCCAGGGGTATTATTTTGTATATGCAGTCCCCATTATTATCTTCCAAAAAATTGTCAGGTATTCTAATATTGTCTGTAATTTTATTTATATCATTAATTTTATTTTCCAGCTTATCCATTTCCATATAATTGATAAATTTGTCACAATATGTGCAAACTCTTCTACTTTTATTATTATTATTGTCTTTGTCAACAACCTCCGACTCTTGTGATGGCTCTAATTTTTTTATTACCTTTCCTATTATGGTAACAGGGCCTTCTAGCATATTTCCAAAAGCCCCCTCTATAAATTCATCTTCTATTATAAATGTAAATCTAATATTATTGTGTTTGAATTTCTCCGTAATAAGTCTTGTATTTTTACTTTCATTATATTTTCTTAACTCGTCATGAGCTTTTTGAACTAAATCCACATCATTTAATTGGGAGGCTTTGCTCTTATTTAAATAAGACATACTATTTACAACGGATTCAATTTCCTGAAACCATCTTATAAGATGATCCTCCATCAGTTCACAATGGACTTCAATATAATCTCCCGCATTTATTTGTGTGGGATTTATATCATCTTGATCTATTTTCTTTATCATACTTTGTTGCCTTAATATTCTCATTAATTGTACGAAAACGTCTATTCTCTTTACCCGTATTTGTGCATAATTTTCCCTAGAGTATTCATTTAAAAGTTGTAGCTTAAAATCTCCCTGTACATATTGCCCCTTAATTAATTCTCTTAAAGGGGTATCTATGTTAACAACGACTTGTTCCCTTAAATCATTTTTTAATGAGAGAGATAATTCCTCCACTAATATTGTAAATAAATTATCCACCATAATCGAGTTCAAATATAATGGTATTATAGCACTTTTATTCATCATATATTATCCCCCAAAAACACTTCTAATAGAATATTGTTTAACCATTAGTAAATTTGTGTTGTATTTTATAATACATTTTGGTAAAATCTAATTATAGTTTGTTGATAAGTTGTTGATAAGTTGTTTATAACGTGTTAATAGTTTTTACCTTCTCAAAAAGCTATTAGCAATTTTAAGGCATACAGTAAGATCCCTCTCTGTATGTCTCTTTTTATAATATGCTAATTTCATATCCAAAATTCCCTTTTCTATCCACATGGGGTTAAACAAAAGAGCTCTCTTTTTTTGAGAACCCCTATTGTATACCAAAAAAGTTTTTATTCTTATGGCTAAGTGCTGGCAAAAAGAATATATATATTAAGCGCTAAATAAAAAACCCAAAATATAATAAATAATCTACAAAGAACCTTTCCCAAAGTTTTAAATAATTTAATTTTGAACATATTTATAATTAAACTGAAAAACAATGTTATAATAGAACCATACAGACTGACAGTATACAATACATTGCTTAAAATGCTAATGGTCATGACACTCTACTCCTCTAAAACTAAACTATCTTTATAAATAAATTAATAAGATATTTATATTATCGTAGAGTTGTGGATTCTATTAACATTATTTTAAATATAAATTAAAGGATGATATAATGAATACTTTTATTTTCAACAACAAAAATAGTGCCTACACCTCTGTAAGCAACACCTTCATAGAAAACTACATGCCTGAAGCTAGGGGGGAGTACGTAAAAATATATATCTTAGGGCTTAAATACTCTTGTTGCGGTGAACCAGGGGTTTCCTCCTCTGTCATAGCTCAAAAGCTTGATTTACTTGAATCCGATGTTTTAAATGCGTGGATGTACTGGAATGACAAAAATGTAATAAGGCTTAAATCCCTTAACAACGGCAGTTATTCTATTGAATTCCTAAATTTAAATAGAGAAGAAGTTTCTTCAGAAAGCAGTATAAATTTATTAGAAGAATTAAATAATAAAAATATAAAGGATATGCTTAAAGATATTGAAAAGCTTCTTGGAAGAACGCTGTCGTCAAAAGAAATAACTATGTATCTGTCTTGGCAAAAGGATTTCAACTTTTCTCCTGAGATGATACTGCTGCTAATCCAATATTGTGCTTCAAAAAATAAAACTGATTACAGGTATATAGAGAAAATAGCTATTTCTTGGTTTGACAATAATATCAAAACTGTGGATGATGCACAAATGTCTATAAAGTCACGAGAAGATACCTGGGTTAAAATAAACCAAATCAGAACTTATCTTGGAATGAGCAATTCAGACATGATGAAACCTCAAGAGGATTTATTGAATAAGTGGATTAACACTTATAAATTCCAGCTAAATATCATTTACAAAGCTTGTGATATTTGCTTCCAACGCCTTAGTAAAACTGATTTTAAGTATATTGATGCCATTCTGGGAAATTGGTTCAAGGCAAATCTAACTACTTTAGAGGATATTGAGAAACACGACATAAATACTAAGCCAAATTACAAGAAGTATGGCAACAACAATTCTTCCAGTAGCAAGGGCAACTTTACGAATTATGAGCAAAGAACTTATGATTTTGCGACTTTAGAGAAAAAATTATTAGGATGGGATAATAATGATTAAAAAATATGATAGGGAGCTTTCTGAGAAATACGAAAATATACGAAAGCAAAACAAAGATATTCTTCAGCGCAACAGAGAGACTATCGCAAAGGAAGTACCTGAAGTTATAGAAATAGAAGAGAAAATTGCAAAGCTATGCATTGATGTTTCCATTAGCACTTTAAAAAAGATGGACAATAGAGAGCAATTTCTTTTAGATTTAAGAGAACAAATAACAAATCTGAGAATTAAAAAATCTGAGCTATTAGTAGCCCATGGATATTCTATGGATTATCTAAATCTACCTTACACTTGTGAGAAATGCCAGGACACTGGATACGTGGGAAACAAAAAATGTTCTTGCTATAAAAAGTACCTCACAGAGATTTATTATAAATCATCAAATTTAAAGGATTTATTGTCTCAGTGCAATTTTGCAACTTTTGATATCAATCTTTATGAAGACAAGATAACAGGTCGTGAACCAAAGTCCCCAAGGGATAATATGGAAACAAATCTAGCTGTCTCTATAAATTTTGTTAAGAATTTTTATAGAAGCGATGAAAATTTATTCTTCTATGGAAGTCCTGGCATCGGCAAAACTTTTCTTTCTTGTTCCATAGCTAGAGCACTTCTAGATAGTGGTGTACTTGTACTATATCGAACTTGTGATGATCTTATAAGAGATTTTAAACAAATAAGGTTTAAAGAGGATCAATCACTTCAAGAATTACTTTTAGAATGCGATCTTCTCATTATAGACGATCTTGGCACAGAGTTTAACAATGATTTTACTAAAAGCGAACTTTTCAATCTTATTAATAAGCGATTATTGACAAATAAAAAAATGATTATTTCTTCTAATTTTAGTTTAGAAAAAATAATGGAAATCTATAGCGATAGAATTTCATCTAGACTTTTGGGGAATTTTACTTTATGTAAGTTCTACGGTGAAGATATAAGAGTAAAATTGAATTTAATAAAAAACCCAGTATCACTTAGATAGAAAAATCCTGCAAGATCTTTTGCAGGATTTTTTATTAAAACAACTAAAAAAAACTTATGTTTTACATAAGTTATCAACACAATTATGGAGCTGGCAATAGGAATCGAACCTACAACCTGCTGATTACAAGTCAGCTGCTCTGCCAGTTGAGCCATGCCAGCATGTTTTAAAAAAATGGCGACCTAGAAGGGACTCGAACCCTCGACCTTCGGCGTGACAGGCCGACACTCTAACCAACTGAGCCACTAGGCCATTTTTTGGTGGTCGCAATAGGGATCGAACCTATGACCCTCTGCTTGTAAGGCAGATGCTCTCCCAGCTGAGCTATGCGACCATGTTTATTATTTAATTATATAAATGGTGACTCCTAGGGGAATCGAACCCCTGTTACCACCGTGAAAGGGTGGTGTCTTAACCGCTTGACCAAGGAGCCATGTATTTTGGAGCTGGCAATAGGAATCGAACCTACAACCTGCTGATTACAAGTCAGCTGCTCTGCCAGTTGAGCCATGCCAGCATGTTTTAAAAAAATGGCGACCTAGAAGGGACTCGAACCCTCGACCTTCGGCGTGACAGGCCGACACTCTAACCAACTGAGCCACTAGGCCATTTTTTGGTGGTCGCAATAGGGATCGAACCTATGACCCTCTGCTTGTAAGGCAGATGCTCTCCCAGCTGAGCTATGCGACCATGTTTTATTATTTAATTATTAAATGGTGACTCCTAGGGGAATCGAACCCCTGTTACCACCGTGAAAGGGTGGTGTCTTAACCGCTTGACCAAGGAGCCATATTTTAAAGACTTAATTATCTTATCATACTTTGAAATCATTTTCAACACTTTTTTTGTTTTTATAACTTATTTTTTTTACAATTTGTTTTGCTCACGTTGAAAATCATTTTGTATTAACAGACCCGACAAGGTATATAATACCCAATTTTAGTCCATATGTCAACATATATTTTATTATTTTTCGCCATTTTTTTATTTTACATTTCTTCGTGGTATAATATATTGATAACAAGATTATAATTAAGGACGGTAAAACAATGGTTTATGATTTGATAATAATAGGTGCAGGAGCTGCCGGCTCTGCCGCTGCTATAAGTGCTAAAGACAGGGGTATGAATGTGCTTTTATTGGAGCAGAATTCTCGTCTAGGCAAGAAAATTTTAATTACGGGAAATGGTAGATGCAATATTTCAAATTCTTCTTCTTGCAAAAATGACTATCACAGCGATAATCTTTTATTTTTTAAAAGTGTTATCGAAAATTTTTCTTCCAAAGATACAAAAGATTTTTTTTATACTATAGGACTTCCAATTATAGAACTTGAGGGAAATAAGCTTTACCCCATGTCACTCCAAGCTTCTTCTGTGGTAGATCTTCTTAAGCTCGCCATAGAAGAGAGAAATATTAATATAGAATATAATTATAAAGTAAAGAATATTAATTTACAAAACAATATTTTTCACATAAACTCCAAGGAAGACATTTCTTTTTGTAGTAAGAATCTTTTAATTTGCACTGGTGGCAACTCCTATGCCAGTACAGGTTCCGATGGTTCTGGTTACTCCTTGGCAAAATCTCTTGGACACCATATAATAACCCCTCTGCCTTGTCTGGTACAGCTAAAACTGGATTTTGATAAATTAAAAGCATTGTCCGGCATACGCTTAGAGGGTTCTTGCGAAATATGCCAAGACAATAAAGCCCTTAGAAAATGCTATGGTGAATTGTTATTCACAGATTACGGAATCTCAGGACCTCCTGTGCTTCAAGTTAGTAGAATTGCCTCCAAATTGTATGACAAAAAAAATGTTAAACTTCACATTGATCTTTTACCAAATATGTCTATCAATGAATTAAAAGAGTTTCTTCTAAATCATTGGGCACTATTCTCATACAGAAGTGTATTCAACTCTCTAATAGGCATTCTAAATAAAAAACTCATACCCGTATTTCTTAAATGTTGTGGCGTGGAGGAAATACATAAAGAGGTTTACAATCTAACTTGGGATGAACAATTATCCATCATCAACACTATGAAGTGTTGGAGTTTTAATGTCAGCGGCGTAAACACTTTTAGCAATGCTCAAGTTACCTGTGGGGGTGTAGATACCACTGATGTGAACAACGAAACTATTGAATCTCGCATTGTCCCCAATTTATACTTTGCAGGTGAAATTTTAGATGTAGATGGAGATTGTGGAGGTTTCAACCTTCAATGGGCATGGGCTTCAGCTATTACAGCAGTTAATAATATGAGGACTATTTAAATTAACCATATTTATGATATAATATTAATAATTTTGATGTTATTTTGAGGAGGACTATTATTGTGAATATGCCTAATATATTGACGTTAATTCGATTGTTACTTATTCCTTTATTTCTTTTAGTGTTTTTTTCCAATGCGGAGCACAGCTTAATCCTTAGCATAGTAATTTTTATTATATCAGGTATTACTGATATCCTTGATGGATACTTAGCTCGAAAACATAATCTTATTACAAAATTGGGGACCGTGCTAGACCCTCTAGCTGACAAACTAATGTTGTTAACCGTGCTTATATCATTGACCATAAAAAAAGTTATTCCTAACTGTGTGCCAATAATAATATTAATAAAAGAATCCATAATGATCATGGGTGGCATACTGCTTTATAAAAAAAATACAGTTATTCCTTCCAACATCTTTGGTAAGCTATCTACCTTCTTTTTCTATATTGCCATAGTAACACTGTGTTTCCATAGGATTATGGGAATTTATATGTTATATTGTTGTGTCATATCGTCCATCATTGCTTTTATATCCTACGTTCAAAACTATATTAAATTTAAGAAACAAAAAAAATAGTGATTTTCCATTGAAATCACTATTTTTTCTTATCTATTCTACTTCCACAATTCCTCTTCAAGAGCCTTTATTTCCTCTTCTAATCGCTTTGTTTGCTCTTCATCTATTCTTATGCAGTTATCCTCGATTACAAGGACAATTCCCTCTCTAACGCCTTTAGGAAGTCTATCTTTTCGGATGTTCAACATAGATTCATCATCCATCTCCACCACAGCAAAATCGCCCTCAAACCTATCAACTATTCCTCTCACTAACTTCACCCCACACTTTTTTAAATTATAAGTTATTTTTAAATTATAGCTTATTTCTGTATACGGATAAATTATCCAAAGACCATATCTTATCTGAGAACATTCCAGGTTCTGTACTAGACAATGCTTTGTTCATATCGTACATCCTGGCATCAATTAAGTCTAAATGATGTAATAATTCAGCCTCGGGGAACATAGGCTTTTTAGGACTTCCGTATTCTGGTTCATAGTGATGTGTAAGTATCATATGCTGTAACAACATGGAAACTTCTTTTGAAGCATTTACCGCTCTTGCAGCTGTCTCTATATTTCTCACACCAATAATAATGTGTCCAAGTAGTTGTCCCTCCACAGAGTATTCCTCTACTATTCCAAGTTCACTAGAATTCATCTCCTGAACTTTTGCCATGTCATGCAGTATAATTCCCGCATACAATAAGTCTGAGTTTACAAAATCATATATCTCAGAAAGTGCTCTTCCAGCTTTCAACATAGTTAATGTGTGATACAAAAGTCCTGAACGAACTGAATGGTGATTTGATTTAGCTGCAGGATAGTACATAACCTTTGGCCCTGCCTCATTTAATATATATTCAACGATATTTTTAATATCCTGGTTTTTTATGTTTTCCTTGTATTTTAGAATTTCCTCGTACATATCCATAGAACTATATGGTGCTACAGGTACAAAATCATCTACCTCCACCTTATCTTCTTCAGTAATCTTTCGAAGGTAGTCTATTTTAAGTTGTAATTTGTCCTTCCACTCTATAACATTTCCTGTGACAAAAACAATAATATTGCTCTTTATATAATCATCCTGCTCTTCTCTATAATTCCACAACTTTGCATTTATAATGCCAGTTCTATCCATAAGGTTAATATCTAAAAACTTTGCATTGTTGCCGTTTGTAAGTTTACAAACACAGTCCTTAATGTAGTAATACTCCTGCACCTTATCGCCTTTTTGTAATTGGTTCACGTTCATTCTATTATCTACCATCTTGCTACTCCTTAATTAATAATTCTTATTTAATTTTAACTCTTTAATTAGGAACATACAACAAAAACTACAGACTTATTGCTAAAATCTGTAGTTTTTGTTAACTATCTCGCTGTTTATTGGGTTTTTTCATCCCCATTTTCTACTTTATCATCTTCCGGCTTCGTATCCGGTTCAGGTTTTTGCTCTGGTTTTTGTTCAGGTTTTTGTTCCGGTGTTGTTGGTGGCTGCGGCGTGGTTGGAGTCTCAGGCTTATTTGTAGTGTTCGTATTTGGTTTCGTAGGCTTACTTGGTTTTACCACAACATTTTCATCAACTTTATTCTTATCCTGATCCTTACCTTGGTTCTTATCTTGGTTGTTATTATTGTTTGACTTTCCTCCACTGCTATAGGCAGGGTTATATTTTTTCTGCTCTTCACTACCTTCATATGTAAATTGAGTGTGCTGAGTCTTATCATAATGTATATCATCAAAAATAAACTGATGTAAAACCTGTTTATTAGCAGGTAAGTCCATAACATTTACCCATCCAATTCGTCTATTAACTTCAATACCCTCATTTAACTCATCTGTAGGTATTTGTAGTTTGTCTACATTAAGCCCATCCATAGCGCTAATTGTGTATGCTAAACTAAGAGCCTCTTTAAATGGAACGTTAGTTTCTAGATAAGGCAATATACTTTCTGCAAGAGCTGGGTATTTCATAATAGAAGTATCCTTCATTTTGCTTAATAATTTTTCAATTACCTCTCTTTGCCTTCTAGATCTATCATATACGCCATTTCCTACATATCTCATCCTTGAAAACGCAAGAGTTTGACGCCCATTTAACTTCTGAAATCCTGGCTTCTCTACATAAGGTATGTCATCCTTTGAAAGATTGGGGTTATCATCTAACTCAATATGCATACATCTGTTTAGTTCTTTTACTTCCGCCTCATCTTTTACTTCTAATTCCAATCCATCCACTGCATCTATAAGGCTTTTAAAACCATTAAAATCTATACTAGCATACTTATCTAATCTCATATCGAAATTATCCTCAATTGTTTTTCTCAACAATTCTATGCCACCATAAGCATATGCATGAGTAATTTTTTGCTGCCCATGGCCTGGAATATCAACTAAAGAATCCCTTAGTATAGACGTAAGCTTGAGTTTATCTCTAGTACTATCAATGGTTAAAATTGTAATGGCATCTGAATGAGATACCTCTCCATTTACCCTTGTGTCAGCTCCAATCAGCAATATGTTTGTTATTCCTTCAATTTTTTTATACTTCTCTGGATTTCTATTTATCTCATCTAGTCTACTTAAATCTTCTTTCTGAGTTTTATATATGGAAGAATATCTATGCCATGCATATAGAAAAACAGACATAAATGCAGTAAATACTATTGTAATTATGAGTATTATGGCTTTTTTTGTTTTAGACAAAATACCATCTCCTTTAGTCATTTTATATTATAATACCATCTACTTATTATACTACGGTTATATTTAAATAACTAATATTTTTTTAAATTTATATTTACAATTAAGTAAACTATTATATACATAAAAAAATTAATACGGGAAATAATAACTTTGTAAATAAAATTAACAGGAGGCTTTGCAATGAAATCTAATAAAAACAATCCTAAAAACAACATGGAAAACGTAGTAGAAAACTGTAGAGATTCAGTTGACCACGCTGAAAACAGCATGGAAAACACTACAAATTCAAAGCAGAACAAAAAAGCAAAAAACAATAACAACAACTTGAAATAATTTATTTCAAAAAAGGGCTCTGTATTAACGAATACAGAGCTTCTTTAAACTTATAAACTAATCTACAGTACTTCCAATCTTTCCTTTATCTCATTTCCCTTTAATTCTAAGCATTTTTTAAGTACCATTGTAATCTCATCACGATCGTTCTCATTTTCGCTGTTCAAAATAATAACTGGGGAGTTCTTACAACAATTTCTTGCATAAAAAACCGCCTTAATAGTGAAATCCTCAATATAATTATCCCAATTCTCTAACTGATCGTATTTTAGTTCTCTTTTTGTTATTTCAAATTTAAAGGTGTTAAACCCATTCTTTATCTGCAAAATGATTTTTTTTACTCTGTTATCTAAGGTGCTATTCCTTACTTCCAATACTTCTACATTCTTAACATCCATATTTTTAATAAATTGTAACACAAAGGTTTACAATATCCTCCTCATTTTACTACTTGCCTAGAACTTAGTAATTTATTATATCATACTTTTTCATGTGTGAACCACACTTATGGAGCATATTTTTTTTATTAATAGAAACTTGATAAGTTATTAAAAAAATATATTGACTTATCAAAAGTTACTGACTATAATATGTTTATACAATAAAATCAATGATTGAAAATAGTAATCTGATGATATTTATTTCAGCGAGTGGACGTTAGGTGCGAGGTTCCATAATAAAGCTTCAGATGAATGGCTTCATGAGATGCTTTTGCAAACAATGCTTTGCGTTTAGTAGTAAAAGTCGTGTCCTCACGTTACAGAGGTATGATATCAAGATATTTATCTTTGTATCTAAATTTATAATACATGCAATATTTCTTTAGTGTTGCTATGTGTATATTTTTGGGTGGCATAATGAGCTACTTCATCCCAGATGGATGAAGTAGCCTTTTTTATTTAAGATAATATCTGATTATATTTATATTAAATAATTGGAGGTTATTATTATGATGAATGGAAATTTCGGTAATTTTGGTGGACAATTTGTCCCAGAAAAAACACAAAGAGTTTTAAAAGAACTAGAGGAAGCTTTTATAAAGTACAAGGATGATGAAGATTTTAAAAAAGAATATGCTTACTATTTGAATAATTATGTTGGAAGACCATCTCCACTATACTATGCCGAAAGGTTAACAGAAAAACTAGGTGGAGCAAAAATATATTTAAAAAGAGAAGATTTAAACCATACAGGTGCCCATAAAATAAACAATGTGTTGGGACAAATATTGTTGGCAAAGCGCATGGGTAAAACTAATATAATAGCTGAGACTGGTGCTGGTCAGCACGGAGTAGCAACTGCTACAGGTTGTGCCCTTTTCGGACTAAAATGCAAAGTATACATGGGGGCCACTGATATTGAAAGACAGGCACTAAACGTGTATAAAATGAGACTATTAGGTGCTGAAGTTGTTCCTGTTACCTCTGGAGAAGCAACTCTAAAAGATGCCGTTGATGCAGCTTTAGAGGCATATGTCAATGCTTCTGATGATACATTCTATGTGCTGGGTTCCGCTGTTGGACCTCATCCTTATCCTATGATCGTAAAGGAATTCCAGAAGATAATTGGAGAGGAAGCTCGTGAGCAAATATTACAGGTAGAAAACAGACTTCCTGATCTTCTAATAGCTTGTGTTGGTGGTGGAAGTAATGCCATCGGATTATTTGCACCTTTTGTAAATGATAAAGAAGTTGCTATGACAGGAGTAGAAGCTGCTGGTTTAGGCATTGAAACAGGAAAACATAGCTGTGCCTTTGCCCAAGACTCTGTAGCTACAATTCACGGTATGAAATCCTATTTCCTACTAGACCCA
The DNA here is from genome assembly GCF_900142225.1 of Hathewaya proteolytica DSM 3090. GTDB lineage: Bacteria > Bacillota > Clostridia > Clostridiales > Clostridiaceae > Hathewaya > Hathewaya proteolytica. The sequence goes on along the minus strand of NZ_FRAD01000008.1, from coordinate 32,001 downwards.
AAAGGCAACCTTATGGATTCATATTCTATTTCATCTGGGCTTGATTACCCTGGAGTTGGACCTGAACATGCATACCTTAAGGATACTAAAAGAGTTTCATATTCCAGTGTTACAGATATGGAAGCTGTCCAGGGCTTCAAAACATTATGCGAAATTGAGGGCATAATTCCTGCTCTTGAAAGCTCCCATGCCATAGCATACACAATGAAAGTGGCACCAACTATGCCAAAGGATAAGATAATAATCGTAAATCTTTCTGGTCGTGGTGACAAAGACATTCATACAATTCAAAAATATATCTAAAAAAAACTATCCGCACTTTAAAATGCGGATAGTTTTTTAATGCTGAAAATCTCCATTAGCAAATCTACTGTATTGGCCAAGCCAAGCAAGCTTTATAGTGCCAACTGGACCATTTCTTTGTTTTGCAATTATACATTCAGCTATATTCTTATCTTCGGTATCTTTGTCATAGTACTCATCTCTATAAAGGAACATAACAACATCGGCATCCTGCTCTATAGATCCAGATTCTCTTAAATCCGACAGCATAGGCCTATGATCTGCTCTTTGTTCCGGAGCACGTGATAACTGTGATAACGCTATTATTGGGCACTCCATCTCTTTGGCCAATGCTTTTATAGATCTTGAAATCTCCGAAACTTCTTGTTGCCTACTTTCACTTTGTCTACTTCCAGACATAAGTTGAAGGTAGTCTATAATTATCATGTCTATTCCATGTTCCATTTTCAAACGCCTGCACTTTGAACGCATTTCCATTACAGATGTACCAGCAGTATCATCAATGTATATTTCTGCTGTAGAAAGCGGGCCAGAAGCCCTAGCGATATTCTCCCAATCCTTATCTTCCAATTCACCGGTTCTAAGCCTTAACATATCTATATTAGCTTGTGAACAAAGCAGCTTATAAGATAACTGTTCTTTTGACATTTCTAAAGAAAATATAGCTATTTTTTTTCCGCCCCTTAAAGCAGCATTTTCAGCTATATTTAGTGCGAACGTAGTTTTACCCATAGAAGGCCTAGCTGCAATAAGAATCATATCGCCCTTTTGGAAACCTGATGTTTTTGCATCCAATTCAGTGAATCCCGACTCCACTCCACTTACATGGCCTTTATTATTAAATACCCTTTCTATCTGCAAAAAACCTCGTTCAAGGATTTCACTCATGTGTTCAAAATCGCTGGTGTTTCGATTTTCTACCAAATTAAATATTTTACTTTCTGCACTGTCAATTACGGCCTCTACATTATTTTGATTGTCATAGCATTCCTCAATAATAGTTGTGGAAGTACTTATCAATTTTCTTAACATAGATTTATCTTTTACAATTTTTATATATGAATTTACATTGGCTGTAGATATAACGGATCCACTAACTTCAGATACATAAGTTATACCACCGCACTCGTCTAGTTTATTAGTAGATTTTAATTCCTCCAACAGAGTAATCATGTCAATTGGTATGTCTTTTTGATAAAGCGCATAAATTGTAGCGAAAATAATTTTATGAGCATCCTTATAGAAATCCTCTGGCCTTAAAACCTCGATGGCATCTGCTATAGAATCCTTATCCTTTATCATGGAGCCCAGCACAGACTGTTCCGCCTCAAGATTTACAGGAAGGGTTTTCATCATATTTTCCATTTACCCAACCTTCTCCTTTCTATGTTTGGGGTTTCCATGTACAAGCTCTTATACACTAAAACACTATATCCATAAGCTCTTTTATAGTTTCAACGGTTTCAACCTTAATCTGCTGTAACTTCTTTGGAATCTCCCTAATATTGTCTCTTGGAATAAACACCTCTCTTATCCCACTTCTCTTTGCCCCATATATCTTTTCAAAAATTCCTCCCACAGGTTTAATGTCACCTCTAAGCGAAATCTCCCCTGTTACGGCAATATCTTGCCTTAATGGCTTTTCAAGTATGGCACTCATTATGCACATAGTAATGGCAGCACCTGCTGATGGACCGTCTATTTTTCCTCCACCAACCACATTTACATGTATATCGTAATCCTTTATATTTTCCCCTGTTATACTCCTGATAACACTTGCAGCATTAAAAACTGAGTCCTTAGCCATAGAACCTGCAGTATCGTTAAATCTTACTGCTCCTTTTCCCTTTTCTGATTTAAATGCCACCGCTTCTATTTCTATGGTAGAGCCTATATAACCGGAGACACCAAGGCCATATATGTGACCTACCTTTTTTTCCTCCGTGCCCTTCAATGGCTCAATAGAATTTAACCTATTGATGGATATTACTTCATCTAAATCCTTCATAGAAATTTCCACGGGCATATTAGGATCTAGGTTTTTTTCAAATATAACATGTGCATACACATCCGAAAGTATATTTACAGCTTTTCTACCTTCTACAGTGTATGTACTTATAGATTTAGCAACGCCTTTTTTTAGCTTTGCATTTATTTTTTCAGCAGCCTGTAATACAATTTTCTCTATATTACTATCGCTTAAAGGTTCAAAATAAACCTCTGTACACCTAGATCTTAGAGCTGGATTTATATCCTTAGGTTCCTTTGTTGTAGCTCCAATTAGAATAAAATCTGCTGGAGCTCCCTTTTCAAAAAGATACCTTATATATTGAGGTATATTTTCATCATCTGGATCATAGTATGATGAGGAGAATTCTACTCTTTTATCCTCTAAAACCTTCAATAGCTTATTTTGAAGAGTGCTATCCAATTCACCAATTTCATCGATAAAAAGTATCCCTCCATGTGCATCCGTAACAAGACCTGTTTTAGGCTCAGGTATGCCTCCTTCAGCCAAGTCTCTTTTAGATCCTTGATAAATGGGGTCATGAACCGAACCAAGAAGAGGATTTGCAATTTCTCTAGGATCCCATCTTAGTGTCGTACCATCTACCTCTACAAATTTAGAGTCCTCATCATAAGGAGTATATGATAGCTTCTTTGCCTCTTGCAAAGCTATTCTTGCAGCCGTGGTTTTACCAACGCCTGGAGGTCCATATAAAATGATGTGCTGTGGATATGGAGATGCAATTTTTGAAATAAGTGCCTCTATAGCTCTCTCTTGCCCCACGATCTCATCAAAGCTTTGTGGCCTCAACACATTTAAAATATTATTTATGGTTTCCCTGGAGTCCTTTTTTAAAAGCTTTTCGTATTTTCCTATGGTTTTTTTATTTTCAGGACCCTTTTGTTTTTTAAGTATGCCCATTCTTATTTCTTCAACATACTTATCCTGCTTTTCATTTATGCTTTTTTCTACCTCTGCCTCAATCTTCAAATTGACATATCGCTTAGCTACCTCATCAATAAGAGCTGAATTTACACCATTTATATATTTTTTAATATTCTTTTCATTTGGAACAACATCTGCACATTGACCGTTGGTGATAATCTTGTTAAGTGCATAAGCCCTTCTGTATATATCATTGCTATTGACATATTTTCTAAGCCCAAACTTTACTATTCTTGTTTCCACAACCTTGTCATTTAGTATTTTTCTTATAATACGATACAATAGTTCTACCTGTAGTTCTGGAGAAATATCGGAATCATTCATGCTATTAGTAAGTTGATTTAATAAATCTGTACTCAAATTCGAACACACAGACAAAAAACGTCCATGTGATTCCCCCTCTCTATATGGTTTAATTATTCTTCTTGTGCCTTTACAATGACTTTCATTTTCACAGATATTTCTGCATAAAGTTTCACATCTATAGTGTAAGTCCCTGCCAATTTTATTGTTTCCATATCAATTTTCTTTTTATCAATATCTAAACCAAAATTCTTTTTTATTTCTATAGAAATATCCTTATTGGTGATTGCTCCAAACAGCTTGCCATTTTCGCCTGTCTTTGTAATTATAACAATCTCTTTATTTTTCAGCATTTCTGCTTCTTTTTGAGCAGCTTCAATCTCTTCTAACTTCTTTTTTCTCTCTATTTCATTTTTTTTATTTAACACATTTAGATTTCCTGCATTCGCTTCTTCAGCAAGATTTTTTGGGAAAAGATAGTTTCTTGCGTAACCATCCGTTACATTTACTACCTGACCTTTCTTACCATGTCCCTTTACATCCTTTAATAATATAACTTTCATATTACTCAACCTCCTGCAAATATTCTTCAATTACTGCTTTTAATTTTTCTTTAGCTTCACCTAGGGTTACATCTTGCAGTTTTGCACCTGCCATAGTCATATGTCCCCCTCCACCCAATTTTTCCAATATAATCTGTACATTGAGATTGTCTAGTGATCGGCCACTTATAAGTACGTGCTCTTTAACCTTTATAAGCACAAAGGAAGCTCCTATATCTCTAATATCCAAAAGATTGTCAGCAACTTGGGCAGCTATAACACTATCACTTATATTCTCTGGACAAACAGCCAATGCTATGCCATGAAATATCTCTGCTGATTTCATTATATCAGATTTCAATATGATTGTTTTTAAATCTTCTCTAAATAGTTTCTTTACCTCAATAGTATCCGCACCCATCCTCCTAAGTGTAGATGCTGCTTCAAAAGTCCTCACTCCAGTTTTAAAATAAAAACTCTTTGTATCTAAATATATACCCGCTAACATTGACACCGCTTCAATTTTTTCAAGGCTTATTTTCTCCACAAGATACGGAATCATCTCAGTAACAAGTTCTGAAGTAGATGAGGCATACGGTTCTACATAATTTAATATGGTGTCTTGAATATAATCTGCCGCTCTTCGGTGATGATCTATGATAACTACCCTTGAGCATTTTTTTACCAGTTTCATATCCTCAACATGGTTTTCATTGTGCACGTCAACTATTATTAATAATGTTTTTTCATCTGCAATATCTCTTGCCATATTTACATCTACAAAAACATTCTCATATATCTCCTCTTTCATAAGAGACTTTTTTACTTCATCAACAGTCATATCACTCTCATTATACACTATATTGCTTTTTATACCTAATTGCCTACAGGAGCTATGGATACCTATAGAGGCCCCTAAACAGTCTATATCCATGTTCTTATGGCCCATTATTATGACTCTGGAACTTTCTTTTATAAGGTCTAATAAACCTAATGCGATAACCCTGGCCTTGACCTTAGTTTTTTTCTCTACCTCTTTGCTTTTTCCACCAAAGAATGAAATGCTGTCGCCTGTTTTTACAACAACTTGGTCTCCACCTCTTCCTAAGGCAAGCTCCTTAGCTGATTCTGCCAATGAATAATTGCCCTGTGGAGTGCTATTTCCTCTTCCAACACCAATGCTCAATGTGACTAAAAGCTTATTTCCATAATCTAATTCCCTTACTGTATCCAATATACTAAATTTGTTCTCTATTTCATGTTGTATAGCCTTGTCTTGCACTGTTACAACGTATTTATTTGTAGCATACTTTTTTACCATGGCATCGAGACCTTGAGAGTAATTATTAATTGTCCTTTCAATCTCAGCAGCCAACAAAGGTGATTTGTCCTCATCTGTAGTTTTCAAGACATCATTTAGGTTATCCACTTCAATAAGCATTATACTGTATTTATTATCTTGCAAATCCATTTTCATCTTGTGATTTTCGGTAACATCATAAAAATAATACAAAACCGTGGTTTGACCTTGAATAGTGGGATCCATTACTGTAGAAACAACATCAAAATATCTGTCCTTAAGCTTAACGTCGCTAATGGTATTTTTTTTACCATCAACAGAGTATTTCACATTTATATCCTTAGATATTTCTCGAATGTTTTGTCCTAACATATTTTTGTTGTCCAGTATGTTGCTAAAATTATTATTATACCAGATAATATTTCCTTTCTCATTTAACATGAGTAAAGGAAATGGCAAGTTTAGAAAACTGCTGGTACTTGCCATGTTAACTTTAGATGAATAATCTTGCACGAAACTCTGCCAATCCTCTGCAGATTTTTTTACTTTCCACAGGCTATATATAATAAGTACAATTATAACACCGATTAGTATCATAGCTTCTACTTTATGACCATAAAAAAATAATATAATGGTAGCACAAAAAATTATAAGAATATATATCCCACTCTGCATTCTAAATCCCTTATTCGAGTTACTCATATCAATGCTCCTTTTTTACCTTTCTTAGACTATGCGGATCTAAATGTCTAAAATTCAACATCATTTCCGCAAATCCAGCTATAGCTACAGTCACATTTCCTACAAGAAAACTACTCAATACTAAAATAGCTAAGATTAATGCTCCATTAAAATTAAATTTCTTTTTTAAAAAATAATAAATTGTTGCATATGCATTGAGTATAAGAGAGTACATAAGTATACTCATTGCTCCATAAGAAATAACATCCCCTATTTGGAACTTAAAGCTTTTAAATATAATTCCTATACTAAAAATACCTATAAGAAAAGCTCCATACAAATTGCTAAAATAGAAGTAGCCAAATCCTGCTTTTTGAGGAAGTTTAATACTGGCTTCGCTTAGCACCATTCTCATAAGTAAGTATGTTATAGTTGCCATTATAAGCGATGAAAAAGCTACTATATACGGCAACTGATTTACCACTTCATTAATATCAAATTGGCTTTTGTACTGTAATAGCTGTTTTACAATATCTTCGCTCATATTATTATCCCTATAAAGTTGAGCCATACTGTCTATCCTCTGCTCATAAGATTTCTGTGCATCATCTAAGAGCTTATTTAGAGACTCACCAGTTTTTATAAGAAATACAAAGCCAATAATAGAAACTGCTATCATTATAGTAAGGGTAAGAGCTTTTACTATTGCTACCCCATTCTTTCCTCTCTTTATAGCTTCTGCTGCCACTATGCCCACTAATATAGTGCCAACGCAGCAACTAAAAGTACCCCAAAAACCGTTTACAACAAGACTTGCTAAAACCATGAGTCCTGAAAAGATAGAAAATTTAATTTTGTCCACTTTAAGATATAACAATAAAATTGGTATAGGAAAAACCACCATACCAAACAAAGTTATGTCTGGCGAAATACCCGATAAAATTATTGATATAAAGCTAATAAATAATACTACTATATTTTCAATTTTAGGGTTCACACTTCTCCAAATAGTATTGACCATTTTAACCTCCATATTTACGTTCCTTAAGATGACTGTATAGCTTGCTTAGATCCTTATTATCCTTTTCTAACTGATCTCCTTCTATTATACCATCTTTAAGCTTCTGTTTCATACATTCATCTACAGATAAATGACTATAGCCTAATCTGCTTGCCAATATATACAAAATAATTATGGAACCCGATATACAATGCAAAATCGAATCTTGTACCACATTACTTCCCTTGCATAGAAGTTTAAATAAATCCCCTATAATACTTATGAGCTCGGCCTTCAATCTTTCTATAGTGTTAACATTGGCCATAATATTAAGATTTTCTTTTTTCATACCCCAACCATTAAATAAAATTTACCCCCTAATTATAGTTACCTTAAGTAAATTTATAACGGTTTTCACCTTCCTTCCCTATAAATTTTCATCTTGACGATTTTAATATACATACTTCTATTGTAGTAATTTTTTGGATTTTATGCAACATTTTGTTTAAAAATTATTTAAAAAATAAAGCAGCACCCTTCGGCACTGCTTATGTCTAAATATTAGTCAATTGTAAATGGTAATAAAGCAACGTTTCTTGACTTCTTTATCGCTAAAGTAAGCATTCTCTGGTGCTTTGCACAGTTCCCAGAAATTCTTCTTGGAAGTATTTTACCTCTTTCAGTTATGTATTTCTTAAGAACATTTATGTCTTTATAGTCTATGCTCTGAGCCTTTTCAACGCAGAAAGCACATACTTTTTTCTTCTTTCTTCTAACGTTTTGTCTTTTTTGAAAAGCCATCTTCTTCCCTCCTTATCGTACCGCTAAAATGGTATATCTTCATTCTCTATAGGGGTAACATCATTTCCATATTCAGGTTGCTGAAAGCTTTCATGGTTTCCAAAATCATTACTATTACCTGATTGGTAATTGTAATTCCCTTCTCCATCAGCTGTCTGTTTACTTCCTAAGAATTCAACGTCCTCAGCAATTACCTCAGTAACATATCTTCTTGTTCCATCCTTAGCTTCATAGCTTCTTGTTTCTATACGCCCACAGATTCCAATTTGTCTTCCTTTGCTCATATAGTTGGCTGTAACCTCTGCCTGTCTTCCCCATACTACTACAGGGATAAAATCTGCATCTGGTTGGCCTTCTCTTTTGAACCTTCTATTTACTGCAATAGTAAAAGTAGTGACAGCAGTTCCTGCTCCAGGAGTAAATTTCAATTCTGGATCTTTCGTAAGTCTTCCGACTAATGTTACTTTATTCAAACAAAACACCGCCTATGTAATCAAATATTACTTTTCATTTTTAACGATCATATCTCTTATTACAGCATCAGAAATCTTAAGATTTCTTGATAACTCTTTTGGTAACTCAGACTCTGAATTAAAGTTAATTAATACATAATAGCCTTCATTAACCTTATCGATAGGGTAAGCAAGCTTTCTTTTGCCCCAAAGATCAACGTTTTCGATTGTTCCACCATTCGCCTCAATTATACCTTTGAATTTTTCTACGTTAGCTTTAACAGCTTCCTCTTCTAATGATGGTTTCAATATGAACATTACTTCATATGCTCTCATTATATTCACCTCCTCCCTTCGGACTAAACGGCTGTATATCTAGTATACAGCAGGGAAATCCACTAATTAAGTTTACACTGTTTTATAAGAAACTTCAAGAGGTTTTTGTTAACTTTCTATTAATTTTTTCATTTTCTTTTCAAATTCTCCTCTGGATAGCATAACAATTCTGTTGCAACCCGTGCACTTTATCTTTATATCTGCGCCAACTCTTATGACTTTCCACGTTTTGCTTCCACAAGGATGAGTTTTCTTCATTTCTACTATGTCGTCTATATTTATATCTATCATAATCATCTGTGGAAATTTCTTTCCATTCCTCACTAAAAAATTTTTAAAGTTTACAGTTTTATTTCATGGTATTCATTGCTTTCCTGTTGGTAAATTGATTTGTAATCTATGTTTTCACATATACCTTTAAATTGTTCAAAAGCCCCATTTTCTAATCTAATGCTTATACCGCAGCTTAAGGTTATATAAGTTGGGGTTGGTATAACGGTTATTTTAATGGAGTTTTCCTTGCACCTTTCTTCCGCTTTTATAGCATCATGAGTATTTTTAAATGTTACTATATATTTTTTTTCCAAAATTTCACCTCTATAATGTTATAATTTTATCTGATGTATTCATGGTCTCAACTATTGAATACATGTTACTTACTTCTCCAACTGCTAAGCTATCTTTTATATTGAAGAAGTCAAGACAAGTACCACAAACTTGTATGTTTACCCCATTTTCTTGTAGTTTTTTTATGCAGTCAAGGCTTTCAGATTCTTTTACAGTAAGCTTTACCCCTGCATTAAAGAATAGCATATCAGTAGGAAGATTGCTATTTTCGCTTAGAGCAAAAAGGTAACTCTTCATAAGTATAGCACCTAGTTTGTCATCGCCTTTTCCTAATTTATCTGTACCTACAACTATTGTGAATTTTTCATTTTTGCTGCTACTTTCCACAGCACTATTTTCATTCTTGACAATATGAAGATAATATATACCATCTTCCTCTTTAAAATCCATGTTAAAACCATTTGACTTTGCAAACTTTCCTACGTTTTTAAATGCTGTTTCATTGTCTACTACTATTGTAGCCTCTCCTGTTTCAATCTCATCAAAATATTTTTTTGTATTCACTACTGGTAAAGGACAATTTAAATTTCTGCAATCTATTTCTTTCATAATATTTATCCACAAATTTATTGTGGATTCCACCTCCATAACTTTAATTTGACTTTATATTATTTTATCATATAATAGTTATAGATATTTTCTATAACTATTATTATTATAACAAATATAATGCTAAATTCTAGTATTTTAAAGCTAAAATAATATAAAGTTTATTCAATATTAATATTAATCGATATTTTAAGGATGTGTTCTTATGAAATTGTATTTAGATAATGCTGCTACAACTTTTCCAAAGCCGCCATCCATGGTAAATGCCATGTCAAACTATATGTGTTTTTTAGGCTCAAATCCTGGACGCGGAAGCTCATCTTCTTCAGTAAAAAGTGGCCACATTGTATTTCAGTGCCGTGAAGCTCTGGCATCCTTTTTTAAATTTCCAAAATGCGAGAATATAATCTTTACAAACAACATAACAACGTCATTAAATATTCTCATTAAAGGTCTTTTAAAGAAGGGGGATCATGCAATAACCTCATCAATGGATCACAACGCAACTTTGCGCCCACTAACTCAGCTAAAAAACGATAATATTATTGACCTTACCATTGTAAAGTGTTCAGAAGAAGGATTTATTTCCGTAGAAGATTTTAAAAATGCCATTAAATCAAACACAAAATTAGTGGTTCTTTCCCACGCTTCCAATATTATAGGTTCCATTCAGCCTGTCAGCGAAATAGGAGCTATCTGCAAAGAAAAAGGAATATTTTTCATAATAGATTCAGCTCAAACAGCTGGTGTTCTAGATCTAAACTTTCAAAACTTGAATTGTGATGCTCTAGCCTTTACCGGTCATAAAAGTCTTTTAGGTCCTCAGGGAATAGGAGGATTTTTAATAAATGACCACTTAAACAACAATGTCCGTACCATAATAGAAGGAGGTACGGGTAGTATTTCTTCTAGTGTCGTACAACCCGATTTTCTTCCTGACAAGTTTGAGAGTGGTACTTTAAACACTCCTGGAATAGCAGGACTTATGGCCGGAATTGAGTACATAAATTCTACAGGTCTTGAGACTATAAAAAATGAGGAACAAGAACTAACTTCAAAATTCATTAATGATGTTATCAACATAGATTCAATTAAAGTTTATGGTTCTATGGATTGCAGCAAGAGGACATCCACCGTTTCTCTTAATTCATCTCTAATTGACAATTCTGAATTAGGATATATTTTAGATTCCGAATACGGCATAGCTACGAGGACTGGTTTACACTGTGCTCCATTGGCCCACGAAACCATCGGATCATTTCCTACTGGAACAATAAGATTTAGCTTTGGAGTATTCAATACCGTATCTGATGTAAAATATGCAGTTGATTGCATTAACAAAATTATAAAGACGTGTATATAAGTAAACATTTTATTCATGGTATATAAAACCAACAACCTGTCAATAATATAGATATATTTGTTGTTTCGAAATATCTATTTATGAGAGGTTGTTTTTTATGAATAAAATCGTTTTAAATACATGCGAACCCGGTTGTTCACACATGCTTGCCAGTAATCTTTCCACCATCTTATCACCTGTTATAGAAGAAAATAAGCACATAGTATTTTTATGCATAGGAACAGACAGAGCCACTGGTGATTGTTTAGGGCCTTTGGTAGGTGAAAAACTAAAATATCGTTCCAAGAGCAATTTCTCCATAGTTGGAAACTTGTCTTCACCCGTACACGCTCTTAATCTTAGCGATGTTATTAAATTTATCAATACCACCTTTTCAAACCCTTATATAGTAGCAATAGATTCTGCCCTTGGATCCGCAGAAAACATCGGCAAGATATTCATAGAGGAAAAATCCTTGACCCCAGGTGCCGCTTTGTCTAAATCCCTGCCTGCCGTAGGAGATTTAAGTATTACAGGCATTGTAAACATATACGGTGCCATGGAGTTTATGACACTACAAAGCACTCGCCTTTACACAGTTATGACGCTAGCAGATAAAATCTCTTTAGGTATATCTACCTGTATTCAAAAACTATCGCACTCTAACACCTTTAATTTTATGACAAACTTTAGTAAACCTTCTCTCCTATCATCTGAGGATGAAAGAGCATAAAAATAAAGCCACCGTTCATTTTGCGGTGGCTTCTAGCTAAATATCCTTATCGTATTTTGTACTATAATCGTTAATTGCCTTTTCAAGTACCTCTTGTTCTTCCTCTGACAATGCGTATCTAGATATACCTTTGTCGATGGGCTTAGCATAAGATGTACTTTCATTTCTTCCGTATATACTTGTTAAAATAACACCGTTGTCCTTATAATCCAATAAAGCCATAGAATAACTTAAATCCGATCCAACGTCATTGAAAGCCTGATATCTCATAATAGCCATTTTCTGAACGCATCTACCAATTCTCTTATCTATAGATTTCATCTCATCACATACTTCATCAATTTTGCCTTTTGTCTCATCAATTCTGTCAAAATAATCTACAATAGTACTCTCTAAATTTTTAACATTCGTTCCCCTAACCAATTTCAAATATCTATCTTCTATTTTGTTTATTCTAGCAAACAATACTATAGCTATAATGGTCAATAAAAGTATCATAGTTCCCATTACAATTATAACTACATCGCTGTATTCCTGTAAAAACTGTGTTATAACGTCCAAAATTAATACTCTCCTTCAAAAATGTTTCACGTGAAACATTTTATATTATATATTTAAGATTTCTATTATTCTTTGTAAATCTTCTTCAGAATAATACTCAATTTCAATTTTCCCCTTATTGTTATTCTTACAATTCAGAGCCACCTTGGTACCAAAGTAATTTTCCAAACGTTGCTTAATATCTTTATAATAAGGTTGATTTAAATGAGAAAGTCTATCTTTTGTCTTTACCACTTTTTTATCATTTATGTGTTTCACTATCATTTCTGTTTGACGAACCGACAGGCTCTCATCAATTATTTTCTTCGCCAACTCACTTTGCAATTCCGGTTCATTAAGACCTAACAGTGCCCTACCATGGCCTTCTGAAATTACTCCATCGATTAAATACTCCTGAACATCCTTGTTAAGGTTTAATAACCTAAGACAGTTTGTAATAGCAGTACGAGATTTTCCCATGGATTCACTTAGTTCTTGTTGAGTCATATGAAGTTCATTCATCAACTTCTCATAGGCTTGAGCCTCTTCAATAGGATTTAAATCCTCCCTTTGAATGTTTTCAATTAAAGAAAGCTTTAACAATTTTTCATCAGTTATATCATCTGCACATATTGCTGGCACTTGCTTTAGCCCCAATTCCTTCGCAGCTCTCCATCTTCTTTCACCAGCTACAATTATGTAAGTGTTCTCAGAAGTTCTTTTTAAAATTATAGGTTGTATTATTCCATTTTCCTTTATAGATTGTGAAAGCTGTTTTATCTTTTCATAATCGAAATTTTTTCTCGGTTGATTTGGATTGGGCTTAATTAGATTTAGCTCGACCATATTTTTTTTATCCTCACAATTATTGCTTAATTCCATTGTATCTGATCTATCAGGTATAAGAGCACCTAACCCTTTTCCAAGACCACCTTGTCTTTTAGCCAAAGTTATTCCCCCTTTTGTCTTTTAATAAATTCCTTACAAATATTTTTATAGCAATTAGCCCCCTTACTTTCATTATCATACAATGCTATCGGCATACCATAGCTAGGAGCCTCTGCTAACCTAACATTTCTTGTAACCACAGACTTATATACTTTCTTCTTAAATGTCTTAATAACTTCCGCAGCTACTTCATTGCACAACTTTGTTCTATTATCGAACATGGTCAAAATTACACCTTCAATTTTTAAATCAGAGTTTAAAGATCGCCTTACAAGATTGTATGTGTTCATTAATTGCTGCACACCTTCTAAAGCATAAAATTCACATTGTATAGGTATAATAACACTGTTAGCTGCTGTCAAAGCATTTATGGTAATCAACCCTAAGGATGGTGGACAATCAATAAATACATAATCAAATTTTTGCTGCATATCAAGTAATTTGTCTAATAACACTAATTCTCTGTTTTTAACATCAATCATTTCAATCTCTGCACCTGCCAAATCCACAGTGGATGGGGCCACATACAGATTTTTTATATCCTCCATTTTTATAATTACATCATCTAAGGAGGTATCATCCACAAGCACATCATACATAGATTTTTCCAATTTAGATTTTTCTATGCCAAAACCACTAGTGCTATTTCCCTGAGGATCTATATCTATGGAAAGTACCCTGTATCCCGATAATGCAAGGTATGTACATAAATTAATATTTGTAGTGGTTTTCCCTACTCCACCTTTTTGATTAAAAACGCAGATTACTTTCAAAATATCACCTCATCTTCATATTATGTTTTACACATGACAAAATATACTATTTAGATTCTCTCTTATTTATTAGCCCTTGTTAACATTATAATATTATTATATAATCATTTCCATAACTTTAAAAGGTATATTAAGAATGTTTCACGTGAAACATAAAAAAACCTCAAAATTTGAGGTTTTTCTGTTTGCTTAATTATCTATAGTTATAATTTCATATTATAAATCTTTCCTCGCTATACGAACCGTAACTTCTACAAAATCCTCTGACTCCTTTGACTTATAATCTGCTTTTATGCCAAATTTGTCGAAAACTTCTCTTATTGTATTTACATATATTTTAGGATTAAAATAACCTTTGATGGCCTTTTTTTTCTTTTTCGATTCTTCATCACTTTCTTTACACAATAAATGCTCAATTAATCGTTCTGTTTCCTTAACATTTAAATCTTTTTTAATGATGGAATCCATAACATACATTTGCATTTCTTTGGTCTTACATTTTAATAAAGATCTAGCATGTCTTTCGGTTAGATTATTTTCAAGTAATAAATCTCTAATATCCTTGTCCAACTTTAAAACCCTGAGCTTGTTGGCAATAGTAGATTGACTCTTTCCAATAATTTCAGCTAACTGTTCTTGTTTATAAGAATGCGTCTTGATTAGATTTTGAAAAGCTTCTGCTTCTTCTAGAAAGTTTAAATCTTCCCTTTGCAGATTTTCTAATAAAGCGAGAACAGCAGAATCCTTGTCATCAACATTTCTTATTATGGCTGGAACTTGTGTAAGTCCCGCCATCTGAGCTGCACGAAAGCGCCTTTCACCTGCAATGATCTCATATTTATTGACTCCAACACATCTTACAGTCAATGGCTGAAGTATGCCATAAGCCTTTATAGACTGTGACAATTCCTCTATACCCTCGTCATTAAAAATCTGTCTTGGTTGATTTATATTAGGTCTAATACACTCAATTGAAATGGTATGTACCTTACTTTCCATAAAAACACTCCTTTTCCCTAAATATAAGAAATTATTTCCACCATATATCTATATTTTACTACATTATTCATTTTATGTGAATTAAATAGACACTACTTTAGCGGTTTTTTAGTTATTACTCCAGCTTTTCTAGGATATTGTTTTGGTGTATTTGTGATTTTTTTTACAACAACAAGATTATGATTTAAATCACTATCTTGAATATCCACAGGAATTAATTGATACATCTTTCCGCCGAGCTTTTCAATAGCTAACCTACTTTCTTTCAACTCCTCCTCCACTGCAGGCCCTTTTAATGCAATGAAGAATTTACCATTCTTTACGTAAGGCATACAAAATTCACTGAGAACAGACATATTTGCCACAGCTCTTGAAACTGCAACATCAAATTTTTCTCTTAACTTGTCAGGCCTTGCAAAATCCTCAGCTCTTCCATGAATAGTTGAAATACCCTTTAAATTCAGCTTTTCAATTACAAGATTTAAAAAATTAATTCTTTTATTAAGTGAATCAAGCAATACAACTTCCATAGAGGGACATACAATCTTCATAGGTATACCAGGGAAACCTGCACCAGTTCCCACATCGATAACTGTTTTTTGTTCCTTAAGCTCATCAAACTTAAAAATTTTTATACAATCTATGAAATGCTTCGTTATAATCTCGTGGTCCTCAGTAATTGCAGTAAGATTAATCTTCTCATTCCATTCTTTTATTAAATCTTTGTAAAGAATGAGCTGATTATACATAGTCTCATTAAAATCAATTCCAACATCCTTACATGCTTCATTTAAAATATCATAGTATATCATATACACATACCTTACCTTTTATTAATCATTTATTATTTCTGTAATATTGTTCAAGATATACAAGTAAAACCGAAATATCCGCTGGTGAAACACCAGATATCCTAGAAGCCTGACCTATATTGTCCGGAGAAAGCTTACTTAATTTTTGAATTGCTTCTATTCTAAGCCCACTTATCTCCTCATAATTTATATCATAAGGGATCTTCTTATTTTCAAACTTTTTAAACTGAGAAATTTGTTCTAGCTGCTTTGTGATGTACCCCTCATATTTTGCCATAATATTAACTTGTTCTCTGACATCATGGGGCAATTCAGGCCTACTGACATCTAAACCTTCTACAATAAAATAGTCTAATTCTGGGCGTTTAATTAGCTCATACAGAGAAATTGGCTTCTTCAAAGGAGTAGAACCCTTCTCAATAAGAAATTCTTCAATTTCCTTTTTACCAGTTACCTGGAGTTTTTTTATTCTATCTAATTCATCTTCTATTTGATTCTTTTTGTTGATAAACTTGCTATACCTTATATCATCTACCAACCCAAACTCTCTACCTATTTCAGTAAGCCTTAAATCAGCATTATCCTGTCTCAAAACCAATCTATACTCAGCCCTTGATGTCATCATCCTATAGGGTTCATTAGTACCCTTAGTTATTAAATCATCTATTAATACCCCAATGTATGCGTCAGACCTCTTTAATACTAGTGGCTCCTGACATTTCACCATCCTAGCTGCATTTATGCCAGCAATTAATCCTTGACTGCCAGCCTCCTCATATCCAGAACTTCCATTTATCTGCCCTGCAGTAAACAACCCTTGTATTTTCTTTGTTTCTAAAGACAACTTCAATTCAGTTGGATCTATACAATCGTATTCAATAGCATACCCCGTCCTTGTGATCTCCACATTTTCTAGACCTGGGATAGTTTTAAGCATCTCTATTTGCACATCTTCTGGAAGAGAGCTAGACATACCTTGAACGTACATTTCTTCAGTATTTAACCCCTCTGGTTCAATAAATACCTGGTGTTGCTCCTTATCAGGAAAACGCATAACCTTATCCTCAATTGAAGGGCAGTATCTTGGACCCGTACTTTTAATGGATCCGTTATACAAAGGGCTTCTATTGATATTTTTTCTTATAACATCATGAGTTTCTTCATTTGTATATGTAAGATAACATGGGATTTGTTCCACATCCAAACCATCATTTAAAAATGAAAATGGAACTATATTTTCGTCACCATTTTGAATTGTCATCTTTGAGAAATCCACAGTTCTCCTATTAACTCTACAAGGAGTTCCGGTTTTAAACCTTCTCAAAGCTAAACCTGCCTTTTCTAATGAAGATGACAAATATAATGAAGAGCTTAGGCCCGCAGGCCCCTCTTGAAATTGAACATCTCCTATAATAATATTAGATTTTAAATACGTTCCCGTAGTAATTACCACGGCTTTTGCGCTAAAATAGGCACCATTTCTCGTTTCAACACCCTTAACACGATTATCTTCAATATCAAGGCTAACAACTTCCAACTGCCTTAAAGTCAAGTTAGGTTGATTTTCTAGCACATGCTTCATAGACTCCGAGTACCTCTTCTTATCTGCCTGAGCTCTCAAAGAATGAACAGCTGGGCCCTTTGAAGTATTCAACATCCTAGATTGAATAAAAGTCTTATCTATATTAACTCCCATTTCACCACCAAGGGCATCTATTTCTTTTACAAGATGCCCCTTTGCCGTACCACCTATATTAGGGTTACAAGCCATAAGGGCTATACTATCTAAGTTTATAGTACAAACTAGGGTTTTGCATCCCATTCTAGATGAAGCTAAAGCTGCTTCACAACCAGCATGACCTGCACCCACAACGATTACATCAAAATCTCCGCCATTATACACAATATCACCTCTACTTTCCTAGACAAAACTTTGAAAAGATTTTATGTACAATATCCTCTTCCATTGTATCACCAGTTATCTGACCTAAATCACTCCACGAATTTCTTAAATCAATAGAAGCAAGATCAATAGCAAAGCAATTAGATAGAGTTTCAAGAGCATTGCAAAGGTTTTCTCTAGATTTTACCAAAGCTTCTTTGTGTCTATTGTTGGTGATAAATATGTCATCAGTATCAATTTGGCCTTTAAAGAACATATCCTTAATGATATGCTTTAACATATCAATACCTTGCCCCGTTTTAGCGGATATAAAGTATTTTTTTGCCTCCATAGACATAATAAAATCTTCACATAGAGCCGCGTCCTTATCTTGCTCTGAAAATAAATCAACCTTGTTTAAAAGAACTACATATTTTTTATCTTTTATATAGTTAAAAATCTCCTTATCCTCATTGTCAATTTTCCTGCTAGTATCTAACATAAATATTATAAGATCACTTTCGCCGATTTTTTCCTTAGATTTCTCAACTCCAATTTTCTCTATAACATCCTCTGTATCTCTTATACCTGCGGTATCCACAACTTGAACGGGAACACCATCAATATTTATAAACTCCTCAATTACATCTCGAGTAGTTCCAGGAATATCCGTTACAATAGCCCTTTTCTCTTTCAAAAGAGCATTTAAAAGCGAAGATTTTCCTACATTAGGCTTTCCAACTATGACGAGGCGGATTCCCTGGCGAATAATCCTTCCCTCATCAGCTTTCACTAAAAGGTTATCAATCTTATTAATTAAAACTTTAATCTCTTCTGTAGCCATTTCATTGGTTACTTCCTCTAAATCTTCCTCTGGATAATCAACAGTAGCTTCTATTTTTGCTATTATATCAAGAATATTTTCTCTAAGCTCTTGTATTTCCCTGGAAATCATGCCCTTTGACTGCCTTATAGCGGTTTGAGCACTTAATTTAGTTTTAGCCTGTATAATATCAATGACGGCTTCCGCCTGACTCAAATCAATTCTTCCATTTAGAAAAGCCCTTTTTGTAAACTCACCAGGCTCAGCTAATCTTGCACCTGATTTTATAACCTGCTCTAAAACACAGCTAGTTACAACAACACCGCCATGACAATTTATCTCCACAGTGTCCTCTGCAGTAAAACTTCTAGGCCCCTTCATAAAACTAACAATAACTTCATCGATCTCATTTCCCATATCATCAACAATGAAACCGTATCTCATGGTGTACGTTTTCATCTGATTTATATCTTCACCATTCTTAGATTTAAAAATTTTTCCCACAATTTTAAGAGAATCCTTTCCGGAAACTCTTATTATAGAAATTCCTGCTTCACCAATACTTGTAGCAACTGAAGCGATGGTATCAAATTCTCTCATAATTCTATTCCTTTCTAAATCAATCATATATGGAAAACCACTTAAACTATTTTACCACATATACAATTAAGCTTCAAAATTATTATGTTTAAAATTAAATAAATTAAGCTGCTGACAAAAGTCAACAGCTCAAAAGAAATCTCACTATCTGAAAGTCTTTTTTGACTCAATAATAACTCTTCTGTAAGGTTCTTCACCCTCACTATAAGTCTTTACATAAGGATTGTTCTGTAATCTAGAATGAATAATTCTTCTTTCATACGGATTCATAGGCTCCAACTTAACAGTTTTACCATACAATTTAACTCTCTTTGCCAATTTATCCGAAAGCCTTAATAATGTTTCCTCACGTTTTTTTCTATAACCTTCAGTATCCAGCACAACTCGTTTATATCCATCGTCAATGCCCTTGTTTATAGCTAAGCTTACTAAATATTGTAGTGCATCTAATGTCTCACCTCTGTAGCCAATAAGTATGCCCATTCCATCACCAATTAACTCTATATGCAATGTATCCTTAACTTCATTAATGGAAATTTCAGCTTTAACTCCCATGGTATTTAGAACATCAGATAAAAACTTATGAGCATCCTTTACAAAGTTTTTCTTAACCATTACTTTAACTTTAGCCTGTTTCGCACCAAATATACTAAAAAAACCCTTACTACCTTTTTCAATTATCTCAACATCTACATCATCTCTGACAACATCCAACTGCAACAATGCATTCTCAATAGCATCATCTACAGTTTTCCCTGTCATTTCTAAGGTTTTCACTCTAAACACCTACCTCAATCTTAATAAACTCATAGAAAGGAACGTCTTCCCCCTAAAGGCTAATCATTTTTTTTCTGTTTTTTAAATATCCAAATCATAAATAGATTTTGAATCAATTGAATTACATTACTAGTAACCCAATACAAAGCAAGAGCTGATTTTATTGGAATAGTCATAACTACCATCATCACTGTCATCACAATATTCATTGTCTTCTGCTGGTTTTGCTGAGCACTATCTGTTGACATAACCACAGTAGGAGTAATTTTTCCGATAAAATAAGAAGTTATTCCAGATAACATAGGTAAAATATATAACTTATCTGGTGATGCAAGATCCTGTAACCACAAAAAGCTTACTCCTTGTATACCTTTAAGCTCATTAAACGCACCAAAGAGACCAAATAATATAGGCATTTGGATTAATAAAGGAAGACATCCAGCCATAGGATTTACACCTTCCTCCTTATAAAGCTTCATAACTTCTTCATTTTGCTTTTGAGGATTGCTTTTATATTTTTCTTGGATTGCCTTCATTTTAGGACCAATCTCAGCTGTCTTCATCATAGATTTAGTTGACTTGTAATTTAAAGGGAAAATTATAAGTCTCACAATAAAAGTAAGCAGTATAATAGTTAAACCATATGCTACACCTGGATTTGAAAATACCATAGCCATGTAACTATGAAGAAACTCTAATACCGCTTCCATGGGCTTTACTAAAAAATTCACTTAATAATACCTCCTAAAGTTATTTTACAGGATCATATCCTCCCTTATTATAAGGATTGCATTTACATATTCTTTTTATAGCCATAATTCCACCTTTGAAGACACCATACTTTTCAATTGCCTCCATGGCATATTGAGAACATGTAGGATAAAACCTACAACAAGGGCGCTTTAACGGAGATATATACTTCCTGTACAATTTTATCATAAAAATCAATATTTTTTTCACTTTAACCAATACAACCTGCCTTTTTAAATAAATCCTTCAAAGCACATTCCATAACACTGTATTTCTGACTATTAGAAGCTACCCTAGCTATAATAACAAAATCAAATCCTTTTTTAAAATTAAATTCATTTAATCTATAGCTTTCTCTTATTAATCTTTTAACTCGACTTCTAACCACACTCTTACCAACTTTTTTGCTTACAGAAATACCTATTCTATTATAACCTAGATTGTTCTTTTTAACGTACAACACAAGAAATTTATTTGATAAAGATTTTCCCTTCCTATATATGATACGAAAATCAGAATTCTTCCTTATTTTAAATTTCTTAATCTCTTTCATCTTATGGCTCCCTAAAGCTTTTTCTGTTTCTACAGAAAAAGGCCACATAAGCGGCCTATGCTGTTAATTTCTTTCTTCCTTTTTGTCTTCTTCTCTTAAGAACGTTTCTACCATTAGCAGTGCTCATTCTTTTTCTGAAGCCATGTTCCTTCTGTCTCTGTCTCTTTTTTGGCTGGAATGTCATTTTCATATGTATCCACTCCTTTCTTTTTAGTTATTGTTATTTTTAATCATAGTCCTGTCTCTTAGACATTGCCTATAAATATGTATTAACATATTAAAATTATAACTCATTTTGAGTATCACTCTTCAATTATATAGTCACTCTTCAATTATGTCAAGAAAAGTATTGTCTCAATAAGAAATAAAATTATTCATTTTAATCAAACAAATCTCAGTGCCATAAGTCTTATAAACAGACAGCTATATGTCATATAAAATTGGCCATTTGTGCATAACTTTTAATATTAAATTGTGGTTTTTGTGGATAACTTATTGAATACAACTTAGAAATTTGATATATTTATGTTATAATGTTATTAACATATGGATAACTTTAGTTATGCACAGGCTGTGGATAAAATTGTGCATAACTTGTTATATAAATTGTTGATTATAATCTTTAATACCTCATTTCCATTGAAACTACAGATAAAATACAAATAGGTGTAGTGCATAACTTTTTATACGTAACAATAATCTTTTGTTACTTTTTTTATCTATACACATAATTATCAACATGTGTATAAATATATTTGAATTTGTTAACAACATAAATAGAACTATTTTTTATAATAATTATATGTTTATAATGTGTTGATAAAATAGCAAGATAAAAATTTTTTTAATCACTATATACGGAGGAATACAAATGGATATACAACTGGCAACATTATGGGAAAAGTGTATAAACATAATTAAGGGTGAATTATCTGAAGTTAGCTTCAATACCTGGATAAAAAGTATAGATCCAATATCCCTAAAAGATACAACTTTGACATTGTCTGTCCCAAACACTTTCACAAAAGATATTTTAGAAGCAAAATACATAACATTAATAAACAATGCAATACAAATGATTTCTTCCAAACAATATACAATAAACCTTGTAATAGGCGGAAATTATATAGATGAACCTGTAGAAATAAAAAATGACAGAGATAAATCTGTCAGAAACGAAAAGAATTCATCTTTCAAGGATACTTATTCATCAACACTAAACCCAAAATACACCTTTAATTCCTTTGTCATAGGCAACAGCAATAGATTTGCACACGCAGCCTCTCTTGCAGTAGCTGAATCTCCTGCCAAAGCCTATAATCCGCTTTTTATATACGGGGGAGTGGGACTGGGGAAAACCCATCTTATGCACGCTATAGGGCATTATATATTGCAAAATGATTCTAGAAGCAGAGTTGTATATGTAACCTCTGAGAAATTCACAAATGAACTTATCAATTCCATAAAGGATGATAAAAATGAAGAGTTTAGAAGCAAGTATAGAAACGTAGACGTTTTACTTATAGACGACGTTCAATTCATTGCCGGAAAGGAAAGGACACAAGAAGAGTTCTTCCATACCTTCAATGCTCTTCACGAAGCAAATAAACAAATAATCCTATCTAGTGATCGTCCTCCAAAAGAGATTCCAACACTAGAAGATAGACTGCGCTCTAGATTTGAGTGGGGATTAATAACAGATATACAGGCCCCAGATTTTGAAACTAGAATAGCTATATTAAGGAAAAAAGCAGACGTAGAAAATCTTGACATAGACAATGAAGTTCTCGTATACATAGCAAACAAAATTAAATCCAATATAAGAGAGCTTGAAGGAGCTCTTATCAGAGTCGTTGCATATTCGTCTCTCACAAATAAAAACATAAGTGTGGATCTTGCAGCTGAAGCTCTAAAAGACATAATATCCAACAAACAGTCAAAGCAAATCACTATTGACTGCATACAAGATATAGTTTCAAGCTATTACAATTTAAAAATAGAAGATTTAAAATCCTCTAGGAGAACACGTAACATAGCTTTTCCGCGACAAATAGCAATGTACCTTTCTAGAAAACTAACTGATATGAGCTTGCCTAAAATAGGTGAAGAATTCGGTGGGCGCGACCACACCACCGTAATACACGCCTATGATAAAATCTCAGAAGGTATAAAAAAAGATGAAACTCTAGACAGTGTCATATTAGAACTTACGAAAAAAATAAAACAAAACTAACAGTTGTTGATAATATAGTATTGATAATTTGTGGGTAATTATAAATGACACAATTACTTGTGGATTACTGTGGATATGTTTGATGGTTATTCTTTAGGTTATCCACAGTATTTTTTTTGACAGAATCCTTGTGTTTTATATGGTGTAACCACTTATCCACATATCCACTCCCCCTACTACTATTACTACTAATAAAAATATATATATTCTCTACCTATATAACAACGCACAGCTGTTAATAACTTTAAGAAATTAATAAGGAGGATGCTAATTTTTTAGCTAAAAGATTTATGAAAATATCAATAGAGAAAAACATATTACAAGATGCCGTATTTAATGCTCAAAAAGCAATTGCAGTTAAAACTACTATGCCAATATTACAAGGTATATATATAAATGCACGGGATAATGAACTCACAGTAATTGGTTCAGATAAAGACTTAACTATTGAAACAAAGATTGCAGCTCATATCGAAGAAGAAGGCTCTATGGTTATTGATTCAAAAATTTTTGGAGATATCCTAAGAAAACTTCCAAACGAAACATTAACTATCGAATCTATGAATGAAAATACCATTAACCTTACATGTTTAAAATCAGCAGTTGCACTTATTCACATGAAAGGCGAAGATTATCCTAATCTGCCAAAAATAAATGATAATAACATGTTTAGAATTCCACAGGGACTTATAAAAAACATGATTAAGGGTACTATATTTGCCATTGCTCAAGATGAATCAAGGCCAATACTTACTGGAGTTCTATTTGAGGTTAAAGATAATAAACTTAATCTTGTAGCTCTTGATGGATATAGAGTTGCATTGAGAAGTGAATATATAAATACTGATGAAAATATTAAAGCGGTTATACCAGGAAAGACATTGAATGAGGTTTCGAAAATACTACTTGATGATGAAACCCCAACAAATATAACCTTCACCCCAAATCACATTCTATTTAACCTTGGAAATACAAGAGTTATATCTAGATTGCTAGAAGGTGAATTTATAAAATACGAAAGTATTATTCCAAAGGAATACAATTTAAGATTGGAAGTAAATAGATTTGACATTCTAAATGCTATAGAAAGAGCATCTTTGGTGGGAAAAGAAGGTAACACAAATCTTGTAAAACTCCAAATTGAAGATAATACTTTAATAATCACATCAAATTCTCAGTTAGGTAAGTCTAGAGAAGAGGTTCAAATTAAACTAGAGGGCGAAAGTTTAAGAATAGGATTTAATTCAAAGTATCTTATCGATGTTTTTAAAATCATGGATGAAGAAAATGTAATCATGGATCTTTCAAGCAGCATAAGTCCATGTGTAATAAAAAATAAAGAAACTGATAATTGTTCATACTTATTGTTACCAGTAAGGATAATGGAAAGCAGATAGTAAATTTTTATTAGAAAAAAAATTTTGGAAAGAGTAAAATAGTAATTAACAACAAAATATGGGGAAGGTAGTAAACATGAAAGAAATAAGCATAAATTCAGAATTTATAAAACTTGATTCCTTTTTAAAATGGGCTGGCATTACTGGCATGGGTGCAGAGGGCAAATTTCTTATAAATGATGGCGAAATTAAGGTAAACGGTGAAGTTGAGTTTCAAAGAGGGAAAAAACTATATAAGGGTGATATTGTAAGCTATAATAGTGAGGATTACAAAGTGGTATAGAGGTCATATAACATAGGCATAATAGTAATAATCACTTGTTTATGCTATAATGAAATTTAGGTGTATTTTATGTATATAAAAGATATGAATTTAATTAACTTTAGAAACTACAAGAATCAATATATTAGTCTAAATAAGTATGTGAATGTATTTGTAGGGGATAATGCTCAGGGAAAGACAAATATCATTGAGGCAATATATATGTGTAGTATAGGAAAGTCATATAGAACTAGCTCCGATAAAGAATTGATAAACTGGGAAGCTCAAGAGGCCTATGTTGATTTGAAGGTAATAAAGCATCCCATAGATAAGAGAATACAGTTAAAAATATTTAAGCAGGGGATTAAAGGCGTAAATATTAACTCAATAAAAGTAAATAAATTATCTGAGCTTATAGGTGTTCTAAACGTGATCATTTTTTCACCGGAAGATTTGAAAATAATAAAAGAATCTCCGTCGTATAGGCGCAGATTTTTAGATATTGAAATTTCAAAAATTGACGGCAAGTATTTTTATAATCTAGGACAATTTAAAAAAGTTTTATCTGAAAGAAATATGGTCTTGAAAAAAATAAAAGATAAAGAACTACTAGATGTATATGACACTCAATTAAGTGAAATTGGGGCGTATATTGTAAAAAAGAGAATTGAATACATTGATCTTATAAATAAAATGTCTCAAGAAATACATGGTGAAATTACTGAAAATCGAGAGCAAATACATTTTGAATATGTGACCAATATATTTAAGATAAATGAAAATGATGAAAATATTATACGTGATAAGATGTATAAAGCACTAGTGAAAAATAGGGTAAAGGATATAGAGTACAGAATTACTTCGGTGGGACCTCATAGAGATGATTTTGATATAGAGATAAACAACGTTAATACAAGAGTATATGGCTCACAAGGCCAGCAGAGGACGGCGGTATTGACCCTAAAGTTTTCATCTCTAAAAATAATAAAATCACTTACTGGAGAATATCCTGTGCTTTTACTTGATGATGTACTGTCAGAGTTAGATGTGACAAGGCAAAAATATATCTTAAATTCTATAAACGATGTGCAGACTATAATAACTTGTACGGGTATAAATTCTATTCGAGAATATGTAAATTTAAACAACTGTGCTATATTTAATGTTTCAAGTGGGAATATAAGTAAGCATTGTTAAAGGAGGGAATATATGTTTTTACATTTAGGTAAAAATATTGTGGTTCCTATTGAAGATATTATCGGTATTTTCGATATGGAAACCACTATGTATAGTTGTGATACGGCACAGTTTTTGCGACTATCGGAGGAAGATGGATTTGTGGAGCGCATAAACAATAAAAGACCTAAATCTTTTATTATTGCCGAGGTAGATAAAAAAAGTAAAGTGTTTCTATCTCCAATATCATCTACAACTCTAGCTAAAAGAGTAGAAAATTTCTCTGATTTGTCAGAGGGGGGCTTTAGTTTAGACTTCGATTTAAAAAAATAGTGTTTAAGTAAATATGGACACTAGAAAGAAAAAATTAAGAAAGGAGTTGCTACTAGGCAGAATGCTCATGGCATTTAAAGTACTTAGAGTGTTTTGGCCCGTATTTTTAGTAGCAGTAAATCATGAATAAAGAACAAGTATATGATGAGAGCCAAATACAAGTCTTAGAAGGATTAGAAGCTGTTAGAAAGAGACCAGGTATGTACATTGGAAGTACAAGTATTAGGGGGCTTCATCAATTAGTTTATGAAATTGTAGATAATAGTATAGATGAGGCATTGGCCGGATACTGTAAGAATATAAAGGTAATAGTGCACGAAGACGATTCAGTTGAGGTTATAGATGATGGAAGAGGTATGCCTGTAGGAATGCATCCTAAGCTACATAGACCTACCATGGAAGTAATTATGACGGTGCTTCACGCTGGCGGTAAATTTGGTGGATCAGGTTATAAGGTTTCAGGAGGACTTCACGGTGTAGGAGCATCAGTGGTAAACGCTTTATCTAGCTTTTGTGAAGTAGAAGTAAAAAGAGATGGAAATGTATATAAACAAACATTTTCAAAGGGTAAAGTATTGACTGAAGTTGAAATTGAAGGACAGACAAACAGACATGGTACGAGAGTTTATTTTAAGGCTGATCCTGAAATTTTTGAAGAAATAGATTTTCAATATGATATATTATCGCAGAGATTGAGAGAGTTAGCTTTTCTTAACAAAGGTATAAAAATTCATTTAGATTTTAGAAAAACTGGAAAGGTGGAAGAGTTCCATTATGAAGGTGGTATTAAATCTTTTGTACAGTACCTTAATAGAAATAAGCAAAATCTTCATGAAGAGCCTGTTTATGTAGAGGGAATTAAGGATACAACCACTGTGGAGCTCGCTCTTCAATACAATGATTCCTACACTGAAAACATATTCTCCTTTGCAAACAATATCGATACTATTGAAGGTGGTACACATCTTGCAGGTTTTAAAACTGCTCTTACAAGGGTGCTTAATGATTATGCAAAAAAGTTTGGTTTTCTAAAGGAAAATGATAAAAACTTATCTGGAGAAGATATAAGAGAAGGACTTACAGCTGTTGTATCGGTAAAGATAATTGAACCACAGTTTGAAGGGCAGACAAAAACAAAGCTTGGAAACAGTGAGGTAAGGGGTATTGTAGATTCTATTTTTGGTGAAGCTTTTGGATATTTCTTAGAGGAAAATCCTCAGGTTGCTAAAATCATAGTTGACAAGGCTCTTGGAGCAAGTAGGGCTAGAGAGGCTGCAAGAAAAGCTAGAGAACTTACAAGAAGAAAATCCGTTTTAGATAGTACTTCTCTTCCAGGAAAGCTTGCAGATTGTTCATCAAAAAATTCGGACGAATGTGAAATGTATATAGTAGAGGGTCAGTCTGCGGGAGGTTCTGCAAAGCAAGGAAGAAACAGATCTTTTCAAGCGATACTCCCTCTTAGAGGTAAAATAATGAATGTGGAAAAGCAAAGACTAGACAAAATGCTGAATTCCGATGAAATAAGAAACCTAATAACAGCTATTGGTGCTGGTGTTGCTAGTGATTTTGACGTGTCAAAAATAAGGTATAATAGGGTTATAATCATGACGGATGCCGATGTTGATGGTGCCCACATTGCTACTTTGCTATTAACATTTTTCTATAGATACATGAATGAGCTTGTTAAGACTGGCCATGTGTATATTGCTCAACCACCTTTATATAAAATAAGCAAAAATAAAAAAGATATATATGCGTATAGTGATGATGAACTAGAAAGAACTCTTATGGAAATGGGAGGAAAGGACAAGAACACGTCTATACAGCGATATAAAGGTCTTGGAGAGATGAATGCTTCACAGTTATGGGAAACAACAATGGATCCTGAGAATAGAATTCTTCTTAAGGTTTCTATAGAGGATGCCATGGCTGCAGATGAAATATTCACGATTTTAATGGGAGATAAGGTTGAACCGCGTAGAGAATTTATACAAGAAAATGCAAAATACGTTAAAAACCTTGATGTTTAAAGATAATCAAAATTTAAAGAGGTGTAGTACATGGATAATAATACTGGAAAAGTGTTAGAAGTTGATATAGAGAAAAAAATGAGAACGTCGTATATCGATTATGCCATGAGTGTAATCGTAAGTCGTGCTCTTCCAGATGTAAGGGACGGGTTAAAGCCAGTTCATAGAAGAATTCTTTACTCTATGCAAGGCTTAGGACTTACACCGGATAAAGGATATAGAAAATGTGCAAGAATCGTCGGAGATGTCCTTGGTAAATACCATCCACATGGAGATGCATCTGTATACGACGCTCTTGTAAGATTGGCCCAAGATTTTTCTATTAGATATACACTGGTTGATGGTCACGGTAACTTTGGTTCTGTAGATGGCGATCCAGCAGCTGCTATGAGATACACAGAAGCTAAGATGGATAAAATTGCAATACAGATGTTAAAAGATATAAACAAGGACACTGTAAATTTTATGCCAAACTTTGATGGTGAGGAAGAAGAGCCAGTGGTACTTCCATCTAGATTCCCTAACCTTCTTGTAAATGGATCTTCAGGTATAGCAGTTGGTATGGCTACAAACATTCCGCCACATAATCTTTGTGAGGTAATAGATGGAGTAGTAATGTTAATGGAAAATCCAGATATCACCATAAGCAATCTTATGGGCAAAATAAAAGGACCGGACTTTCCAACAGCAGGCATAATACTTGGCAGATCTGGTATAAAAAGCGCTTATGAAACTGGAAGAGGTAGAATAATCGTAAGAGCCAAAACTGAAATTGAAGAGCATAAAGGAAGACAGAGAATTATAGTAAAAGAACTGCCTTATCAAGTAAATAAGGCAAGGCTTATAGAAAACATTGCAGAACTTGTAAAAGACAAAAAGATAGATGGTATATCAGATCTTAGAGATGAATCAGATAGAGATGGTATGCGAATTGTTATAGAACTTAAGAGAGATGCCAATGCAAACATAACTTTAAATAGACTGTTTAAGCATACCAAAATGCAAGATACATTTGGTGCTATTATGCTTGCACTTGTAGATGGTGAGCCAAAAGTATTGAATCTAAAGGATATGCTAAATCATTACATAACATTCCAAAAAGAAGTCATTGTAAGAAGAACGAGATTTGACCTTAATAAGGCCTTAGAGCGTGCTCACATACTAGAGGGATTAAAGATTGCATTGGACAATATAGATGCAGTTATAAAACTCATAAGGGCATCAAAGAGCACATCTGAAGCAAGAGATGGGCTTATGGACACGTTCAATTTATCTGAAAAACAGGCTCAAGCTATACTTGATATGAAATTGCAAAGGCTTACTGGTCTTGAAAGAGAAAAAATTGAGGAAGAATATAATGAGCTTATGAAGTTGATTAGTGAATTAAATGCTATCCTTGGGGATGAGAAACTAGTTGAAGAAGTTATTAAAAATGAATTGATAGAAATAAAAGAAAAGTATGGGGATGAGAGAAGAACTGAAATTGATAGCAGTGTAATAGAATCTGGAATCGATATTGAGGATCTTATAGATGACGAAGAAGTAGTCATAACTCTTACTCACAATGGATACATAAAAAGACTACCTGTAGATAATTATACTGCACAGAAGCGAGGCGGAAAGGGTATCCAGGCTATGACAACAAAAGAAGATGACTTTGTTGAGCATGTGTTTGTGTCATCAACTCTTGACAATATAATATTCTTTACAAACAAAGGAAGAGGATATTCTCTAAAGGTATATGAAATTCCTGAAGGTGGAAGAACAGCAAAGGGTATGAATATCGTAAACATACTTCCACTCGATCAAGATGAGAGAATTCAAGCTGTACTTCCTGTGAAGAAATCTGAGGAATCAAAAGAAGACAAATATGTAATAATGGGTACAAAGGACGGTATAATAAAGAAAACTCCGTTAGCTGCATACTCATCTATAAGAAAAAATGGAGTAATTGCTATTAAGCTTAGAGAAAATGATGAGCTTGTATCTGTAAGAATGACCGACGGTAGTAGTGAAATACTTATCATAACAAAAAATGGTTATTCCACTAGATTTAATGAAGATGATGTAAGGTCAACAGGTAGATCTGCAACAGGTGTTAAGGCAATCACTCTTAGAGAATCAGATATTGTTGTTGGCATGGAAGTTGTAAAAGAGAGCCAGGAACTTCTTGTAGTAAGTGAAAAGGGATATGGCAAGAGAACCTCTGTAGCAGAATACACCCTAAGACACAGGGGTGGAAAAGGCGTTATTACTTACAAAGTAACTAACAAAACAGGTGCTTTAGTAGGGGCTAGAATTGTAAATGATACAGATGAAATTATGCTTATAAATGACACTGGGGTTGCCATAAGACTTGAAGTAAATGGCATATCATCCACTGGTAGAAATGCCATGGGTGTAAAACTTATGAGGGCCAAAGAGGGCGAATTTGTAGTTGCTATAGCAAAAATCATAAGGGATGGCGAAGAGAAAATCGAAGGTAATGAAGAAAAAATAACTGAAGAATAAATTAATGGGCTGTATCAAATTTATTTTGATACAGCTTTTTTAAAAAATTTCTTATATAGGGGTTGTCATATGTCAGCTCTCGCCTATAAGAGGGGTGTTACAAGGTCTAGCCATAAGATAAACTTTTCCTTGTGTATCTATAGGTAAAAAACAATGAAAATAAGAGATAAATAAAGAAATATGAATATAATTTAAAATAATAGTTATAATATATGTAATGCATTAAAATCAATGTGATATTATATATCTTGTCTTTTCTGAGACGCAGTTAACAAGAGAAAAAAGTTAAAAAAACTGTTGACAAGATGAATCAGATTTGATAGAATAAAGAAGTCGCTTGAGGGCGACGAAGATAAATGGTCTTTGAAAATTAAACAGAATAAAAGAAATAAACAAACTCGTATTCTTTTGAATAACAAGTAAGTAAAATGCTTAGCAAGTAATGCTTCGAGCAAGAGATAATATCTCAATAAAAGAGCAGATACAAGTTAGGGTAGCAAGGAACTCCTCAGCGCAGCTGATGAGTAAGATGCTGCACGAAACAAGTTTCTAGCATCATCTTAAATTGAGAGTTTGATCCTGGCTCAGGACGAACGCTGGCGGCGTGCTTAACACATGCAAGTCGAGCGATGAAATCCCTTCGGGGATGGATTAGCGGCGGACGGGTGAGTAACACGTGG
>NZ_FRAD01000015.1 GCF_900142225.1 Hathewaya proteolytica DSM 3090 | reverse complement strand
ATGGTAGAACTGTACACAAAATAGATACCTTCTACCCTTCAAGCCAATTATGTTCAGTATGTGGCTACCAAAATGCAGAAGTTAAGGACTTAAATATAAGGAAATGGGTATGTCCTAAATGCCATAGCATACATGATAGAGATGCTAATGCAAGTAAGAATATTCTAAAGCAAGGATTAAAAGAACTAAAAATAGAGGTGGCGTAATCCTGTAATAAATACGGTAGGAACTATCGGAATCAAGCCTGTGGAGATAGTAGATTGCGAGGTCGAAGAAGCAGGAAGCCCCATCCCCTTGTGGGTGGGGTAAGTTCACATATGATATCCTTTTTTACAGACAGAGCTTCTAATAATGGCATATGCTTTGGTATAAGATTGCCTAAGGAATATATGGACAATAAGCAGATAAAGTCTTTAAAAAAGAAGTACAGAATAATAGTATCTACAGTGTTTGTACTGGTTTTCATTACATTCAACTCTATAGTATTTTTTGGCAACTATTCTTCTAAAGAATTGGAAACTGAAGTTATATCTTGGATGTTCATGTGCTTTATAAATTACATCATAATTAAGGCAAAGCCAGATTTGAATAGTGGATGCATTGAAAAGGCGGTTATAAGAAAAAAGAAATTTAGAAGAGTAAATTCGATTTTTATTTTTGTTCTTACAATCTGTATGATGATTCTATTATCCATAAAACAATTGGAATTACTGTATA
The DNA here is from genome assembly GCF_900142225.1 of Hathewaya proteolytica DSM 3090. Taxonomy (GTDB): domain Bacteria; phylum Bacillota; class Clostridia; order Clostridiales; family Clostridiaceae; genus Hathewaya; species Hathewaya proteolytica. The sequence goes on along the minus strand of NZ_FRAD01000015.1, from coordinate 76,047 downwards.
ACTCTAACTTATTGTCTTTGTATAATAACTTAAATATACTTGTAGCAGTGATAACACTCATTTTTTTAATCCAATTGATTAAGATTGGACAAGGAGGTAAGCATATTAGTTCAGATGAAGAAGATGATGAGCTATACAAAGACGACGATGATAAGTGGTTTTTAGGTGAAATGTATTTTAATCCAAAGGATCCTGCTTGGATAGTGGAAAAGCGAATAGGTATAGGGTGGACAGTTAATTTTGGCAATAGGAAAAGTTGGTTTATCTTTTTTGCAATAATGACGATTCTTGTGGCTTTAAAAATAATACTATAAACTAAAGAAAAAAGCTGTGGTATAAGGTGAAACCTATATCACAGCTTTTTTTACTTAATCCTGGCTTCTTATTACGTGGTTAAAGTGGTTCAGCTTACTTAGGGCTCTTTCTTTTACAAAGGACATTATATTGTCTATGGAGACCTCATCTGTATCTAACATTAATTTCATGCACTGTTCAATGGTGCTAACAGAGTAAATATGAAAACGCTTTGATTTTATGGCATTAATAACTTCTGAGTTTAGCACTAGATCCTCCACATTGGTAGCTGGAATTATAACCCCCTCATTGCCTTTAAGCCCCATGGTCTTGCAAATGTTAAAGAATCCTTCAATCTTTTCATTTACACCACCTATAGGTTGTACCTCTCCAAATTGATTTATGGAGCCCGTTATAGCTAGATTTTGTTTTAAAGGAATATCTGACAGTGAGGACAGAAGACAAAGTAGCTCTGCACAAGAGGCACTATCACCTTCTATACCAGAATAAAGTTGTTCAAAGACGATGTTGGCATTAAAAGATAAATAAGTCTCTTGGCCTAACAAATTGCCAATATATCCGGACAAAATCATGACACTTTTAGTGTGAATGTTGCCACTCATTTTGCTTTCCTTTTCAATATTAATTATACCTTTTCTACCAGCGTAAGTGGTAGAAGTTATTCTGTGAGCTTGTCCAAGCTCTATATCTCCGAAGTCAGACACTGAAAGGCCATTTATCTGTCCAACCTTGCTTCCACTGGTGTCTATTAGAAATTGCTTGTTTTTATACATGTTTAAAATTTTAGTTCTTACCAGACTATGCATTTTTATCTGTTCTTCAAGAGCTTCCATCACATGCTTTCTGTGAATAATTTCCGACTTTTCTTTTTTTGCAATGTAATTTGATATATCCACAATATCTAACAGCTTTCCAATGGATGAGGAGAAGTAAAGCTTGCTTGAACAAAGGCGAGTACTGTATTTTATTATCTCTTTTATGCCATCTCTTGTCATAGGTAAAAACTTTCTGCTATTTATATAATTGGCCACATATCCGATTAATTGGTTTATGCTATTTTTGTTTATCTCGATCTCAGAATCGAATTCAGCTTTTATCTTAAACAGCTTTTGAAAATCTGGGTCATTGTTAAAAAATAATGAGTAAACGTAATCGGAACCTATGAGAATTACCTTTAAATTCAATGGTATAGGAGCAGCCTTAAGACTTATAATAGGAGTTATTTCAATACCACCCTTTATATTTTCCACAGTTAATTTTTTATTTTTTAATGTTTTTATCAAATTTTCATAGGTGGCAGCATAGTGGATAAGATCGTTGGCATTTAGGATTAAGAAACCACCATTGGCTTTGTGAATATTTCCGGCTTTGATGTTGGTGAAATCCGTCATAAGGTTTCCCATTTTATTTTCGTATTCTATTTTTCCAAAAACATCATAATAATCATTGGTAGCTTCGAAAATAACGGGAGCACCAGAAGTCTTTTCGTTGTCCACTAAAAGGTTTACTTCATATTTTTTTACCATAGCATTGTCCATATATTCTTCCAAAAGCTTAGCATTGACATTGCTATTATTGCTTACATTTTCGTCCTTCTCGGATAAAAAATAATCCAAATTTTTTATTACATCCTTTTTAAGGGCTTCAATATACTTGCAAATAGTAGCATTATAAGAATATTTTTTGCAGAGAACTTCTATTTTAGGGGAAATGATGTTTTCAGCAATGTTATTGTCTAGAGCAGTGAGCTCTTCATTCATTTCCTTTTGTAGAGCTTTACTTTGTCTCATGATGTCTAGAGAGAGAAGTCTTAATTTGGATACATTTTCATTTATTATATCCTTTTCTTCCTCTGTTAGTTTACTGTATTCTTCAGGCTCCATTTCTTTTTTATCTTTCATTGGTATAAATATAAGACCATCTTTTTCATCCTCTTCAATTATTAAATCCTTTTCCTCAGCATTTATTGTCAGGGTGTCGTTTAATTCTAAGATGAATTTCTGATACTTTGTGATAATGGAGTTCCTGTTTTTTTCATAATCTTCCGTGCTGTAATTTAGGGGCATCTCTTTTATTAGGTCATTTATGAGATCCTTTATATGGCGCTTAAATAGCTTACCTTGTCCTGCCGGTAAAGAGATGGCCATAGGTTCATTTTCGTTTTCAAAGTTGTACACATAACACCAATCATCAGGTGTTGGCAAAGTTTTTGCAAAAGCAGCCACTTTGTTCATAAGGTAAGTGGTTTTCCCCGTGCTGCTGTGGCCAGAAATGAAGATATTATACTCTTTTTTATTTATACTAAGCCCCATGTCGATGTATTTTTCGGCTAAAGATTGTCCAATAATTCCCTTGAATAAATCAACATCATTAGTTGTTTTAAAATTAGGAATATTTATATTGCCATTAATACTTTTAATATTTAATTCTAATGATTCCATTATATCATCTCCTAAAACTAATTTTTGCCACTATATTATATGCTGTGAGCATGCAAAAATATAAAACAAAAGAATGCACTATATAATATTCGTACATTCTTTTATTTATTTAATTACTTGCTGTAAAATTTCCTAATAACGGAGCATACAAAATCAACTTCATCCTCTGTTATTTCAGGGTAGATTGGAAGAGCTAAAACACTTTCACAGGTTCTTTCCGCCACTGGGAAATCTCCTTTTTTATATCCTAAGTATTCAAAGCACTTTTGAAGGTGGAGTGGTTTTGGATAGTAAATGCTGAATTGAATTTCATTTTCTTTTAACGTTTCTACAAGTTTATCTCTGTTTTCAGCTACAATGTTGAATACGTAGTAAACAGGTTTTTGCTGGCCTTTTACCACTGGAAGTTTTACATAAGGTATATCCTTAAGTCTTTCAGTGTACCATGAAGCTATTTCTGCTCTTTTTTCTATGGCTTCGTTTATATATTTTAATTTAACAGATAGAATTGCAGCCTGAAGGGTATCCAACCTTGAATTGTAGCCTAGGTATTCATAGTGATATTTTTTTGTGGCACCATGTACCCTGTATGAACGAGCAAGAGACGCTAATTCATCATCATTGGTGACGATCATGCCACCATCACCATAGGCACCCAATGTCTTTGTTGGGAAGAATGAGAAAATACCCATGTCCCCAATGGTACCAGCGTGCTTATACTCTGAATTTCTTCCCTTCCATCTCATGCCAAAGGCTTCTGCAGCATCCTCTAAAACCTTTAGATTATTTGAGCTTGCTATGTCCATGATTTTATCCATATTTGCCATCTGGGCGAATAGATGAATTGGTACAATACCAACAGTATCCTTTGTGATTTTGTCTTCAATTTGGTTTACATTTAAATCAAAGGTTTCTTCGTCTATATCCACAAACACAGGCTTACCACCATGACGAGCTATGCAAGAAGTAGAGGCAAGAAAAGTAAAAGGAGATGTTATAACTTCCTTGTTATCTTTAAATCCCAATATATCTGCAGAAAGTATCAAGGCATCTGTGCCTGAAGCAACTCCTATGGCATGCTTTGCACCAGTAAATTCCTGAATTTGCTCCTCAAAAGATTTAACTTCAGGTCCCAAGGTAGTGACACCATTTGAAATCACATTAGATATAGCTTTGTCAAATTCAGCTTTTCTTTTTTCATATTCCCTTACAGAGGTATAAAAATTAACTTTCATAATAAAATCTCCTTTATTTCAGTATTTCTTTTACGCAGTTTACCACTTCATTTGCTATGATCTCAGCATTTTCCAAGCTAAGTATGGAGTACACTGGTAAAGATATTTCAGTTGCATACTGATTGTACGCATTGGGGTAGTTAGAGATATTGTATCCTAAGTTTTTGTATAATGTGAACATTGGAAGAGGAATAAAGTGGACATTTGTAGCTATGCCCATATCAGCTAACATCTCAACCAATCTATTTCTCTTTTCTTCGTCAAAGCCCTTAATTCTTAGGGGGTAGAGGTGGTAAGATGTTTCCTTTATTTCGTTTTTACTAAAAGGAAGTATGGCGAAATCTTCTTTGCCTAAAATGGAGTCGTAAATAGAAAAAATTTTTCTTCTATGCTGAAGAATTCCCTCATATCGCTGTAATTGGGCAACTCCAATAGCACCTTGAATGTCTGTCATATTGCATTTAAATCCATCTGTTATAATATCGTATTCCCATGCGCCTGCCTTTGTCTTTGAAAAAGCATCCTTTGTCTGACCGTTAAGAGAGAAGATTTTTAAATCCCTATAAAGATCTCCCTTATAAGATAAGTTATCATTATCGTAAGTAATGGCGCCACCTTCAGCAGTGGTAAGATTCTTTACAGCATGAAAAGAAAAAGCATGGAAATGAAATTGAGTTCCAACTTTTTTACCCTTATAAGTTGCGCCGAAGGAGTGTGCAGAATCTGATACTAGTAGTATATCTTCCCTTTGTATCTCTTTTAGCATATTTTTTATTTCATCATAGTCCACAGGAACACCAGCAAAGTCCACTGTATAAATGGCTTTAGTGTTTTTGGTAATGGCTTTCTTTATGTTTTCAGCGGAAATTAAAAAAGAGTCTTTATCGGTGTCTACAAAAGTAGGCATAATACCTCGATGAACCATCACATTTGATGTAGATGCATATGTATATGGTGTGGTAATTATCTCATCACCTTTTTTTATATCAAAAATCTTTAGTATCAGTTCCATAGCTGCAGTGGCGCTGGCAACGGCAACGGTGTCTGAACAGTTAATATATGAGCAAATTTTTTCTTCAAATTTCTTTACATAAGGACCGGATGTTATCCAACCAGAACGCAATACATCCATTACATTATCTATTTCACTTTGAGAGATATCTGGTGGTGAAAAGGGAATGTCGTAGTTTTTCATTATAAAATCATCCTTTCACATAATAATTATCTATACTTATTATATAACAAAATTCATTAAATACAATGAACTGCAAATTAAATAATTTGTTATTTTTTATTTGGAATAATAGTCTATAATAAGAGTATGGATGATAATATTATATGTTAAAGAGGTTTTTTATATGGGAGAAAAAATTTTAATTGTAGAAGATGAAGAGAACATAAGAAGTTTTGTCAGGTTGTTTTTAAAGAAAAATGGATATGATGTCATAGATACAGATAGCGGAATAGAAGCTTTAAATCTGGTGGTGGCCCACAAACCCAAGTTAGTGGTATTGGATGTTATGTTGCCGGACATAGATGGATTCAAGGTGTGCAGTGAGATAAGAAAGCATAACGACGACGTAGGTGTAATAATGCTAACAGCTAGGAGTCAAGATCAAGATAAAATTCAAGGCTTGGAGACTGGGGCAGATGACTACATGGTTAAACCCTTTAATCCTAAAGAGCTTTTGCTAAGAATTAAATCCATACTTAGAAGATTTAATGACGAAAAAGCGGAAGATACAATAATTCATGATGGACCTTTTATATTAAACATATACGAAAGAAAATTGTATAAAAATAACGAGGAAATATACGTAACTCCAAAAGAATTTACCATAATGGAGAATTTCATGAAAAACCCTGGAAAGTCCTTTAGCAGAGAAGAACTTTTAAGTGAAATATGGGGATGGGATTTCTATGGTGAATCGAAAATTGTGGACGTAAATATTAGGCGATTGAGAACTAAAATCGAAGAAATGCCATCAGAGCCTAAGTACATTGAAACCGTTTGGGGAAAGGGTTATAGATGGTGCAATGAAAAAAATGATGATTAAGGTGAAAAAATGAGTAGCATAAAAACCACACTGACTAAGAGCTATCTAAAGGTCATAATTTTAAGTATTTTAATTTTGGAATTGATACTGTTAGGAATTATCAAAAATTATTTTTATCACAATTTAGAGGAAAGCCTCTTAAGTCAAATAAAAAACTCTGCTGAAATTTACAATAGATATTTTTCCACTTCATCTGTATCGGAAAATGTGCTTATGAACGTGGACGTATTTTGGAAGCAAACCAGGGCACAGGTGCAGATATTAGATGTTAATGGCAATGTGCTGATGGATTCCCTAGGGATAATACACCAAAATAAGATTGAAACTCCAGATGTTAAAAGCGCCATAAGTGGAGATTACAAATGCTATATTGGCGGTGCAGATTACACCAAGGAAAAGGTGATGTGTATATCTTACCCCTTAAAAAAGAACAACAGTGTAGACGGTATACTTAGGTTCACCACCACTTTAAAGGATGTAAACAACAATATATACTCTATTGTGGGATTATTCGTTATTATTGGTATTCTTGTAGCTATGATAAGTGTACTTTTAAGTCTTTTCCTTGCTAGAACTTTAGTGGAGCCAATTAAAAGTCTCACCACATATGCAGAGAAGATGGCAAAAGGTGATTTTGAAAATAGGATTAAAATACAAGGAAATTATGAAATCACAAAGCTCAATGATACATTAAACTATATGGCGGATGAAATTGAAAAAAAAGATAAATTGAAAAACGACTTCATAAGCTCCGTATCCCACGAGCTTAGGACTCCATTGACAGCCATAAAAGGTTGGGCTGTTGTGTTAAATTGCGAGGATACGGACAAAGATACCTTAAAGCAAGGATTAGATATTATAGAAAAGGAAAGCGACAGATTAAGTGGTATGGTAGAAGAATTACTGGATTTCTCCAGATTTATATCGGGGAAAGTGGTGATAAAAAAACAGAAATTTTATATGAAGGATATGTGCCATTATCTAGATACCTACCTAAAACCCAGAGCACAAAGGGAAAACATTGAGTTTATAGTGAACTGCAGCGAAGAGTTGCCTATGGTGGAAATGGACGAAAACAGAATAAAACAAGTTTGTATAAACCTCTTGGACAATGCCTTTAAATTTGTAAGTAACCATGGAAAAGTTGTATTCAATGTAGGATGTGAAGATGATAAGCTCATTATCATGGTGGAAGACAATGGATGTGGTATCAGCAAAGAGGATCTGCCAAACGTAAAAGAAAAATTTTATAAGGGCAAAAATAGCAAATCACAGAATGGAATAGGATTATCAATATGTGACGAAATAATAAAACTGCACCAAGGTGAATTTATTATAGAAAGCAAAGTAGGCACAGGCACAAAGATCACGGTTAAACTTCCTATTAATTCTGGAAAGGAGTCAGTATGAAAAAAATAATAGGGGGATTTTTAATTGTAATAGTGCTTTTCATGGTGGGGTGTAGTGAAAAGTTTGAGAAGGAAGACAAAATCGAATCTCCATCTACAAATTCATATCCTATTTCCGGAGTTTTTCAAGGGGATGATTCTAAGATATTTCAACTAAAAGTTCCAAAATCTGAAATAACCTATGCTGAATTTGAAAAGGATAAAGTCATCATAAACGATAAAGTGTACGATAAGGTGCAATACAAAGTAAAAAATGTGGATACCAATCTCTATACTCTTCAGTACTTTAAATGCACAAGAGAGGAGATGAACATCAGTGATAAAAAAGTTAATGTAATATCAATTTTCAGCAATTTAAAACCTATTATAGATTTAATGTATTTAGACAATAATAACATAATAGTAAACGAAGACAATAAAGCTGCATTTTTAAAGAAAAGAGAAGGCAAATTAAGTTCTCTAAGTTTAAATAAGGATTACAGTACTGAATCAAAAAAATCCTTTGAAGACAAAAATAGTGGGAAGAATTCCACTTTGCTTCTCGGGGTTAGGTGGATGGAAAAAGAAAAGGATAAGGATAAGTATAAGTATAAATATGGAACCATAGCCATTAATTCAATCAATGGAGTTGTGAACAAGGTATTAAAATTGCCCTACACCATAATTCCAAGAAAAACTGGGTTCTGGATTATGGAAAACTTCCAGCTATACGGATACGATAGAAACGAAAATGCCTTTGAGGCTTACAATATGACGGAGTTAGAATCTAACGAAATGCAGCTGGAGGAAAATAGAAATGTAAATCCCTATGTAGATAGTTTTGCAATGAACAAAATGGACAATGAGGCTCCAAAGGATGTTTTATTTGAAAACAATATTGTATCCTTTCCAGATGACGGAGAAGAGCACACTAGGATAAACTTCATAAATGATAACTATGTAGGCTTTGAAACCGTAAACATAAGATCCTCTAAAAACACAAAGGACTACACTTATTATATGTACAATTTAGACAGTTTAAACAAAAAAAGCATTCCATTAAAAAGCATAATGAGCAGTGACGATTACAAAAACGTGGAGGAAATGGAGAACAACTTGAAAAAAAAAGGTGAGACGCTACAGAAATATAGCTATGCCATGAAGCGGAAAAATGGCTATTGGTATATCATGGGGAGGGTTACGGACAACAAAAGCGGCGCTTATCGTGAAGACGTGATGATGAACGTAATACCATCTAGGAGCATCCTAAGTTACGATGAATTAAATGTAAGCTGGAGTGATATAAAGTCTGCAAACCCATTTGCAACGGACGCATATTGCTCTCCTGAAAATGACGTAATTGTGATTTTGACAGAAAAAAGTTTGTACGTACACGCTTTAAATAACAACACCATAGGAAATGTGATATACGAAATGAAATTGAACAACAATGAAGTTCCCATTATGGCAGAATGGGCTCTAGAAGATTATGCTGAAAAGTGGATAGTGTGGTGTGAGGATTTTCAAAATAGATAAAAAAACAAAGGGTATGGAGATTTTTAACACATACCCTTTGTTTTTATCTGTTTTTATCCATATAGTCTTTAATTCCTTTTGCCATAGCCTTACATAAATCATCCACCTGCTGGGGGTTTTTCAAATTTGATATATCAGTCTTATTTGAAAGAAATCCACATTCTACAAGTATGCTAGGCATAGTAGCTTTGTTCAGTATGTATATATCTTGTTCTAAAGTAGAATTGGTTTTCCAATTGGAGGAAGTAGCTATTGACTTTAAAATAGATGATGAAAGATCCATGCTTTTGGAAGTATCTATATTTGGTGAAGAAGAAATATAATTAAATATGCCAAAACAATCATCATCTTCATTGGAATTGTTGTGCACGGATAACATCAAAACAGCATTTTCATAAGAATTAATTAGTTTTGATCTAGTTCGGAGATCTTCTTTTTCGTTAGTGGCATTTTCCATAGGCTTGTCCGAATCTCGAGTTAATACCACCTCAATGCCTTCTTTGTTTAAATATTGCTTGATTTTTTTGCATATCTTTAAAGTTATATCTTTTTCTACTAGACTGCCATCTTGTGTGCTAGCCCCTTCATCAAAGCCACCATGGCCAGGGTCTAGAACTACAACTTTACCAGCGTAGGCCTTATTGATTTTTTCTGCTGGTAGAGCAATGTTTTTTTGTGTTTTAGAAGAAGCTTTTGCAGCGGTTTCCGCAGCAACTTGTTTTTTATATTCTAACTCAATTTTATGATTATCATTTAACTTCTTAACAGAAAGAAATAAGGTTATGACTAGTATAATCATAAGGGCTACATTAAATATACCTTTGCTTTTGTTTGTGTTAGTGTTGTTTGTTTTCATACAATACTCCTGTGTTAAATATTTAAGGACTTATAATACTTGGAAACCTTAACCACATAATCTCTAGTTTCAGCTGGAAGCTTATAGATATCATCTATTGTTGTTACATCTCGCCTTCTCAAGGTACCAGGACCAGCATTATAGGCAGCAAGTCCAAGAATAACATTGCCTTTTTGAGATTTTATCATATCTCGCAGATGTCTAACCCCAGCGTCTATGTTCTCATCTATATCATAGGGATTACTTACATTGTATTCTTTGCAGTTTTCAGGCATAAGCTGCATAAGTCCCATGGCACCCGCAGAAGACACGGAGTTTGGATTGAAATCCGACTCCTGCTTTATAACGGATGTTACTAGCTTTGGATCTACACCATACTTTTCACAAGCTATATTTATGGCATTTAATATTTTGGGGTTTTTCACAACTACCCTTTCTACATTGTTGTTGTACTTGCCATAAGCTTGTGATAATTTAGAGGAGTAATAATTATTTATACCACCGCTCACATCACTGTAGTCGCTGATTTTTAAACCCATGTATGGTAGGTTGTTTAGATTTAAACCAGGCAAATTTGAATTTAAAGAATTATCATTAGATACACTCATTGCGGTGCACAGGGCCTGAAGAACCACAGAAAATGATGAGTTTGAATTTGACGAACCTAAAGTAGGGCTGTTGCCACCTAGAAGTGACGTCATAAGAGTTGTAGTGAGATACTTATTGTAATCATCATTTTTTAAAGTGATATTTTCAATATTCATGTTATAGTCCCTCCTTTTTTTCTATTATCTAATATATCGTCGTGTAAATCAATAAAAATAGACCAAAATAGATAAAATAATATTTACAAAATAATATTATAAATTTCTTGACGATGAAATATATATGATGTATACTCTTATAAGAGTAAAATCAAAGACTTTAAAAAAGCCTTTAAAACTAGTCCAGAGAGACTAAGAAGGGGGAATTATTATTATGTTAAAAGGTAGACATTTAATCGATCCAATGGATTTCTCATTAGAGGAGTTGGACGAAGTATTAAACTACGCAGAAAGAATAATAGAAAGTCCGGAGAAGTATTCAACAATTTGCCGTGGAAAGATATTGGCAACTTTATTCTACGAACCTAGTACAAGAACCAGATTAAGTTTTGAGGCAGCTATGCTTAGACTTGGAGGGTCTGTCTTAGGATTCTCAGAAGCTAAGTCCAGTTCCGCAGCAAAGGGAGAAAGTGTGGCAGATACTATAAGAACCGTTGAATGCTACGCTGATATTGCTGCAATGCGTCATCCAAAAGAAGGTGCAGCAAAGGTTGCATCTATGTACTCTGAAATGCCTGTTATAAATGCAGGTGATGGTGGACACCAACATCCAACTCAGACCCTTACAGATTTACTTACAATTAGAACACTGAAGGGCACACTTAAAGGTCTTACACTGGGCTTTTGTGGAGATCTTAAGTTTGGAAGAACAGTTCACTCATTGATAAAAGCCATGTCAAGATACAGCAACAACAAGTTTATTCTTATATCTCCTAAGGAGCTTACAGTGCCTGATTATATAAGAGAGGAGATACTTAAGAAAAACAACATAGAGTTTAGAGAAGTTGAAAGACTAGAAGATGTTATAGACCAAATAGATATCTTATATATGACAAGAGTTCAAAGAGAAAGATTCTTTAATGAAGAGGATTATGTAAGATTAAAAGACAGCTATATTTTAAATAAGGACAAGATGAATAGTGCTAAGAGTGATATGATAGTGCTTCACCCATTGCCAAGAGTAAATGAAATATCTGTAGAAGTAGATAGCGACAGCAGAGCAGCCTATTTTAAACAGGCTAAATTCGGTATGTACGTTAGAATGGCTTTAATAGCTAAACTTTTGGGGGTGGACAAAGAATGTTAACTATAAATGCAATTAAAAGAGGAATAGTAATCGATCACATTAAACCAGGCTTAGGTATAAAAATATTCAATTATCTTGGACTTGATAAGGCAGATTATAGAGTAGCATTAATAATGAATGCTGAGAGCAATAAAAATGGAACAAAGGACATAATCAAAATCGAGAACCAGATCGATATAGATTTGACAGCATTAGGGTTTATAGATCCAGGAATTACAATTGATATAATTGAAGATGAAAAGGTTACAAAGAAGAAAGAACTTAGCCTTCCTGATACTATAGAAAATGTTATAAAGTGCAAAAACCCAAGATGCATTACTTCAATTGAACAGGAAATAACACATAGATTTTATCTTGTTGACAGGGCAACAGGCTCTTATAGATGCCAGTACTGTGATGAAGTTTATAAGTTATAGTATATGTATAAACCATGGGCTGTTGTCCATGGTTTATTTATAGGTATAATTATTTAAAGTGAGGTAAGGCATATGGCTGTTATAATTAAAAATGTAAATATTGTAGATTACAAAACAAATTGCTATGGAGACGTTTATGTAAATAATGGTGTCATAGAGGACATAGGCAGGGACCTTGAAAAAACATGTGAAATTATTGATGGCACTGGAAAAGTTCTTATGCCAGGATTTGTAGATTTGCACTGTCATTTTAGAGATCCAGGGTACACCTACAAGGAAAACTTAGAAACGGGTTCAAGGGCAGCCCTGGCAGGCGGTGTAAGCACAGTAAATCTTATGGCAAACACCAATCCAATATGCAGTTCCATGGAGATATTTTATCAAGTCATGGAGAAAGGAAAAAAACTGGACCTAGTCAACATAAATCAAATTGTATCAATTACAGAAAATATGGGTGGAAAATCCATAGAGCACTTAGATAAACTTACAAATGAAGTAAAATTTATATCCGACGATGGTGTAGGAGTTCCTTCCGACCAAGTTATGTACAATGCCATGTTAAAGGCAAAGGAAAAGGGCATAACAATAATATCCCACACTGAGACAAGAGAGTTTTCCAAAATTGATATGAGGTTAGCAGAAAATCTCATGACATACAGAGACATTGGACTTTGCGAACACACAGGGGCACATCTTCACCTTGCCCATGTCAGCACGAAGGAAGCCATGAGAGCTATTATGGACGCAAAAGACAGGGGAGCTAATGTGACTTGTGAAGTAACTCCACACCACATAGCACTGCACAACTGCAACTTCAGGGTAAATCCCCCAATAAGGGAGAAAGAGGATGTGGATTTTTTAATTGAGGCAATAAAATCCGGTTATGTGGACTGCATATCAACGGATCACGCACCTCATACAAAGGAAGATAAAGCCAAGGGAGCGCCAGGAATGGTAGGTCTTGAAACTTCATTCTCTATATGCTATGAAAAACTAGTGAAAGCAGGGCACATAAGCCTTAGCAAATTATCAGAAATAATGAGCAAAAATCCCGCAGAAATAATGAATTCAAATTGTGGCAGAATAGAAAAAGGATATAGGGCAGATTTGGTGCTTGTAGATTTAGAACACGATCACTGCATAGATTCGCAAGAGTTTTTATCCATGGGCAAAAACACTCCATTTAATGGTATGAAAGTCAGCGCAAGGGTGGAAAAAACCATGGTAAAGGGAATAATTAAATACGACTATAAAAATATGAATATTTAAGGATGGTAAGGTAAATGATTATTGATAAATTATTTGATTTGGTGGAAAAACAGGGTCATGTGTGCCTTGGGCTAGATACAGATATAAGTTACATACCCCATGAGTTTGCCAGTAAGTTCACTAGCATAGGAGAAAAGCTTTTTAATTTTAACAAGGAAATAATCGACAGTACTTTAGACGTGGTAGCTTGCTATAAGGTTCAAATAGCTTATTATGAGGCTTATGGCATAGAAGGCATGAAAGCTTACTCAGATACTTTAAAATACATTAAAAGCAAGGGTGCTATATCCATAGCGGACATAAAAAGAGGGGATATATCTAAAACTGCAGAGATGTACGCCAAGGCCCACTTCCAAGGTGACTTTGAGGCTGACTTTATAACAGTAAATCCCTACATGGGGCTTGACAGCATAGAGCCATATCTTCCATACGTTGAAAACCAAGAAAAAGGAATATTTGTCCTTATTAGAACATCAAATAAGGGAGCCAAGGATATCGAGTACGTTGAGACTTCAGATAATAGCAGAGTGTATAAAGTGGTAGGAGAAAAGATACAAAATCTAGGCCACAGGTATGTAGGAAATTGTGGATACAGTTGTTTAGGTGGAGTTATGGGATGTACCCACAAAGAAGAAGGTATTGAAATGAGAAAAGCTTTGAACAAGACTTATTTTCTAATTCCAGGCTATGGAGCTCAAGGCGGAGGTGCCAAAGACGTTGTAAATTACCTTACAAAGGGCAACGGAGGAGTGGTGAACTCTTCAAGAGGATTGCTTTTAGCCTACAAAAAATACGAAAATGGAGCGGAAAATTTTGCTGAATGTACAAGAAAAGAAGCTATAATCATGAGAGATGATATAAGAAATGAAATTAAAAACGAAATTAAGCTAAGTGAGTAAAGGTTGGTGAAAAACTTGATTTGTTCAGTTGAAAAGGTTTTAAGCAATGAGAATATTATTGACAACGTATATGAGATTAGAATTGAAGGCCAGTTCCAATCAGATTCTGGGCAGTTCTATATGTTGAAACCCGTTAAAAGTGGCATTTTATTTGGAAGGCCTATAAGCGTTTATGATGTTCAACCTAATTATATTAGCTTTTTATATCAGGTGGTGGGACAGGGAACCAAAGATATGAGTGAAATGGTCAAGGGAGACGAAATGCAGATACTTGGTCCACTGGGAAATGGATTTGACTTAAATGAAATAAAGGGAAAAGTGGCTCTTGTGGCAGGTGGAATAGGAATAGCTCCCATGGTAAATTTGGCTAAAGCTTTAAAAGGAACCAATACCATAGATTTTTATGCTGGATTTAGAGACTGTGTATATGCTGTAGATGAAGTTGAGAAAATTGTAGAGAATATATATGTATCTACGGAAACAGGTAGCAAAGGCCATAAGGGTTACATAACAGAAATCTTAAATCCCTCAGATTATGACATTGTGGTTTCTTGTGGTCCCCTTGTCATGATGAAAAAGGTAATCTCCATGGCAAAAGCTAATAAGGTTCCAATTATAGTATCCATGGAAAATAGAATGGCTTGCGGTCTAGGAGCTTGTCTGGGATGTACATGCAAAACGGTGAAGGGAAACGAGACCGTCTGCAAAACAGGACCAATATTCAGAGGGGAGGACTTGATTTTTGATGAGAAGTAAGGTAGAAATATGCGGTGTTGAATTTAAAAACCCTGTAATAGCGGCTTCAGGTACCTTTGGCTTTGGTGGCGAGTATGAGCCCCTTTACGATGTGGGATTGCTAGGTGGCATATCTAGTAAAGGTCTCACCATAAACAAAAAGCTAGGAAATTCAGGTATAAGAATCCACGAGACCACCATGGGACTTATGAATAGCGTAGGTCTCCAGAATCCTGGGGTGCCAACTTTTATAGAAGAGTACCTTCCCAAAATGGAGAAGTACAACAATGTCATAATAGCAAATCTTGGGGGAGGAACCCTTGAGGATTATATAGAAGGTGTAAAATTATTAAATGAGACTTCAGTTCCAATTATTGAACTTAACATATCCTGCCCCAATGTAAAATGTGGAGGAATGGCTTTTGGAATAAAGTCAGAAGTTGCGTATCAAGCTGTAAAGGAAATTAGAAAAGTATGCAAAAAGATTCTCATGGTAAAATTATCGCCTAATGCAGAAAATATAATAGAGATGGCTGAAAAGTGCTGTGAGGCTGGAGCAGACTCCTTGTCTCTTGTAAACACTTTTAAAGCCATGGCAGTGGACATAAAAAGACGAAAGTTTGTTTTTGACAACGTGACAGCTGGACTCTCCGGACCAGCCATAAAGCCTATAGCTCTTAGAATGGTGTATGAAGTTTGTAAAAATGTCAACGTCCCAGTAGTTGGACTTGGAGGTATATGCAATGCACAAGACGCCATAGAGTTTATAATGGCAGGAGCAACAGCTATTCAAGTGGGCACAGCCAATTTATCAAATCCCATGGCATCATTGGAGATCGTAAAGGGAATTGAAAAATTCATGGAAGATGAGGGAATAAAGGATCTATCTGAGATAAGAGGAATTTTGTAAAAAATATAAGAAAAGAAATGCAGATTTACTTCATCTGCATTTCTTTTTTTATCATCTCTTCCAGTTCACGAGTTCTTGCTTTGTTCATAGGTGGAACGTCCTTTAATTTATACGGAATATTTAAATTTTCGTATTTGTGGGCACCTAAGGTGTGGTAAGGAAGCAATTCAATTTTTTCGATATCCTTTATTTGTTTTATAAAGTTGGCCAAATTTTTTATGTGAGCCTCAGAATCTGTTATACCAGGAACCACAACATGGCGGATCCAAACTTTACAGCTAGATGCATTTAGACATTCAATGAATTTCAAAAGATGTTGCATACCGTGACCAGTTATTTCTATAAAACCGTCGTTGTCAAAGTGTTTTATGTCTAAAAGGACTAAATCTGTGTATTTTAAAATTTCATCGTAATACTTTTCTATTCCAAAGGCAGAGGTATCTATGGTAGTGTGGATTCCAGAAGCTTTGCATGCCTTTAAACATTCAATTAGAAATTGAGGCTGCATTAAAGGGTCTCCACCAGAAAAAGTGACTCCACCTCCATTTTTAAAATATGGTTTAAAGCGGTTTATTTTTTTCATAAGGTCATCTACTGTATATTGTTGCCCTTTACCATAATCCCAAGTATCGGGATTATGGCAGTAAGAGCAACGCAAAGAGCAACCTTGAAAAAAAACCACCGTTCGTATTCCAGGACCGTCTACTAGTCCCATGCTTTCAAAAGAATGAATATATCCGGTTTTCATATTAACTCCTAAGGAATGAAAACAGCTTATGACACTATTTTCTAATTTTTATGTTTTTACATACAGTCGTGGAACGTTCTGCTTATAACATCCAACTGTTGTTCCCTTGTAAGCCTTGTAAAGTGAACAGCGTATCCAGAAATTCTTATAGTTAGAGTTGGGTACTTTTCAGGATACTCCATAGCATCTAAAAGAGTCTCTCTATTTAGTACGTTTACGTTTAAGTGGAAAGAGCTCTGAGCAAAATATCCATCCATGATAGATACCAAATTGTTTATTCTAGTTTCATCTTCTTTTCCTAAGGCATCTGGAACGATAGAGAAAGTATTTGATATACCATCCTGGCAGTAATCCTTGTAAGGTAGCTTTGCCACGGAGTTTAAGGATGCCAATGCTCCGTTTTCATCTCGTCCGTGCATAGGGTTTGCGCCTGGTGCTAAAGGCTCACCGTGCTTACGTCCATCAGGGGTAGAACCAGTTTTCTTACCATAAACCACGTTAGATGTAATAGTAAGAGCTGACAATGTGTGTTCAGCATTCCTGTATGTAGGATGCTTTTTCAACTCGTTGGAGAAGAATTCAAGAACCCATACAGCGAAGTCATCAACCTTGTCGTCGTCATTGCCGAACTTAGGGAAATCTCCTTCAATTTTAAAATCTACAGTTATACCGTTTTCATCTCTTATAGGCATAACCTTGGCGTATTTTATAGCACTAAGTGAGTCTGCAACTACAGAAAGTCCAGCAACACCAAAGGCCATAAAGCGCTTAACTATTGAATCGTGAAGGGACATCTGTCCAGCCTCATAAGCGTATTTATCGTGCATAAAGTGGATTGTGTTCATTGTGTTTACGTACAAATCAGCCACGTATTCAAGTACCTTTTTATAACTTTCAACAACCTTGTCAAAGTCTAGAACTTCGTCTTCCATTTTTGCAATGCCAGGTATTACAGTTATAGTATTACCAGCTTTATCTTTTTTAACCTCATCAACACCACCGTTTATTGCGTAAAGAAGGGATTTTGCAATATTAGCTCTTGCTCCAAAGAATTGCATTCTCTTGCCCATCTCCATGGCAGATACGCAACATGCTATACCGTAGTCGTCGCCGTAAATTGGTCTCATAATGTCGTCATTTTCATACTGAATAGAATCAGTTAAGATAGACATCTTAGCACAGAACTTCTTAAAGTTTTCAGGTAACTTTTCAGACCATAAAACAGTCATATTTGGCTCTGGTGCAGCACCTAAAGTGCAAAGAGTGTGTAAAAATCTAAAGGAATTCTTTGTTACAAGAGGTTTTCCGTTTAAAGAAACACCACCTATAGATTCAGTAATCCAAGTAGGGTCACCAGCAAATAGCTCGTTGTAGTCAGGAGTTCTAAGGTGTCTTACCAATCTAAGTTTAATTACAAACTGATCTATTATCTCTTGAGCTTCTTTTTCTGTTATGGTGCCATTTTGTAGATCTCTTTCGATAAAACAATCTAAGAAGGTGGTAACGCGTCCAAGGGAAGTTGCTGCACCATTGTTTTCTTTAACAGCAGCAAGGTATCCTAGGTAAACGAACTGAACAGCTTCTCTTGCATTTTTTGCCGGCTGAGACATATCTACTCCGTAAGATAATCCCATCTCCTTTATGTCGGAAAGTGCTCTGATTTGCTCAGAGATTTCTTCACGGGTGCGGATAAGTTCATCTGTAGCAGGTCCCTTTAGCTTCTTAAAATCTTTTTTCTTTTCATCCATAAGAAAATCTATACCGTATAGAGCAATACGTCTGTAATCTCCAACGATTCTTCCTCTTCCATAGGCATCAGGCAATCCAGTAAGCAACCCAACGTGTCTTGCCAATTTTGCTTCATCTGTATAAGCATCGAAAACTCCTTGATTGTGAGTTTTTCTATAAGATTCAAAATGCTTTTTGATGTCTTCATTTAGAGTAAATCCATAAGCTTTTAATGAAGCATCTACCATTCTAAAACCGCCATATGGGTTTACGATTCTCTTTAGTGGAGCATCAGTTTGAAGTCCTACAATAACTTCATTGTCTTTATCTATATAGCCTGGTTTGAAATTGTTTATGCCGGAAACAACTTCAGTTTCTACATCTATAACGCCCTTTTTTATTTCCTCAATAATTAAAGCATGAGCCTTTTCCCATACCTTTTTTGTTTTTTCACTGCAATCACTCAAAAATTCGTCATTGCCTGTATAGCAGGTGTAGTTTTTTTGAATAAAATCTCTTACATTTATTTCCTTCTTCCAAAGCTGACCTTTAAAATCATTCCATTGTTTAAACATAAGTTTCCTCCTATATGAGTAGTTGAATGTTAAATTTTCTACATTCAATTTAATTATACACAAAAAAATATATTTTGTGTACTATTATCTATTTTTTTTTTATTAATATTATGTATAATATAGTAGGAAGCAGTAAAATAATAATGGTAGCATAAAAAGGGGGGAAAAAAGTGAAAAAGGTAAGTATATTTAGCAAAGACTACGAGAAGATTATGAAGAGAAGAAAGAGAATAAGGGCCATAGCCATTGTTATAATCAGCATAGCTCTACTAATAGGGGGTATATTGTATCTAAATTTAGACAGCCTAAAGAAGCTCATTGCAAAGAAAAACAATGTGGATCCAAAGGGTAACATAACTGAAATAGTAAAAGATATTTCTTCAAAAGAGAATACAAAGGTAGAAGATATCAGTGCTGACAAGGATGAAATTAAGGAAAAAGTAAAAGAAGATAAAGTTGAAGAGAGAACGGCAGTATTAGAAAATGGATTTAAAATAGATTACACTGTAGACACCAAAACACAGTCCATTGACAAGCTTAAGGAGGATGGAAACTATACATACCAACTAAGCCAAGATAAAAAAATGGCCATAGTATTTTTTAACAAAACATCTCAATTATTTTCTTTAAATGAAGGCGGTATTGTTAAAAATTTATCATATGATTTATTCGTAACCACTAAGGGGAAAAGGGTGAGTAGAAATGACTTTTTAAAGCAAAACCCTTCGTTTATATGGATGGAATCTCCAAGGTTATACAAAGACAAAGTCTATTATGCCACAAAGCTCCCAAACCTTAACAACAACAACAGGTACTTCTTGTGGATCTGCGATGTGAGTACAGGAAAGCATAGAGGAATATTTAACAATAATTACAGAGCAAACAAAATCCAGATGGGCCAAATCACCAGCAAAGGCTTAGAGATAATTCTAGACGGCAAGGCTAGGTATTTCAATGAAAATGGAACAGAGGTGAAATAGTATTTCCCCTCCTAAGCGCAATAAAAGGTTGCAAAATAGCTTCATATAGTGTATACTTCACAAATGTAGTTGTGTGAATATTATAGCTATGTTATAATGATATAGTTACAGTGTAGTTTTATATAATTGTAGGAGGAATATATAATGAACGTTAAAGTAGAGAAGAAGGAACATAATATTATAGAATTAGAAATTACTGTGGAAGCAGAAAAATTTAATGAGGGAATTAAAAGCGCTTACAAGAAAAATGTTAAAAAATTTAATATACCAGGTTTTAGACAGGGTAAGGCTCCAATGCATATAATCAAAAAGTTTTATGGAGAAGGTGTTTTCTTTGAAGATGCTATAAACTTCTGCTGTGATGAAACATATCCAGTGGCGTTAAAGGAAAATAATATTAAGCCAGTTGACTATCCTCAAATCGATGTAGTTGAAATTGGAGAGGGAAAAGACCTTGTGTATAAAGCAATTGTTGCAGTATATCCAGAGGTAGAACTTGGACAGTACAAAGGCGTTGAAGTAGAAAAAGTTACATATGAAGTATCAGAAGCAGATTTAGAAAACGCAGTAAAAGCTGAGCAAACTAAAAATGCAAGAACAGAAGATAAAAAAGATGGAGCTATTGAAAACGGAGATATAGCTGTAATCGATTTCAAAGGATTTATAGATGACGTTGCTTTTGACGGTGGAGAAGGAACAGATTATGAATTAGAAATAGGTTCAAAAACTTTCATCGACAACTTTGAAGAACAATTAGTTGGACTAAAAGTTGGTGAAAAGAAAGATGTTAACGTAAAATTCCCAGAAGAATACGGCAGGGACGAATTAAATGGAAAGGCTGCAAAATTCGAAGTAGAAATAAAAGCTATAAAAGTTAAGCAGTTACCAGAATTAAATGATGAATTTGCAAAAGAGGTTTCTGAGTTCGATACTTTTGAAGCGTATAAAAACAGCTTAAAAGAAAACATGGAAAAAGCAAATGAAGAAAGAGCAAAAAGAGAATTTGAAGAAAAAGTTCTAGATAAAGTTGCAGATAATACTACAATAGATATTCCAAACGCAATGGTAGAAAAAGAAATAGACTATATGGTAAAAGATTTAGAAATGAGATTAAAATATCAGGGATTAGATCTTGATTTATATTGCCAGTATACAAACAGCACTATGGAATCTATGAGAAATAGCATGAGAGAAATGGCTGAGAAGAGAGTAAAGAATGACCTTGTTATATCAAAAATAGCTGAAGTTGAAAACATAACTGCAACTCCAGAAGAGATAAAAGCAAAGGCAACAGAGCTTGCAAAACAGTATGGTCAGGAAGATATCGACAAGGCTGCTGATATGATAGTTGCTTCACAGGGAGCATACATCCAGACATCTATAGTAAATGAAAAAGTAATAGATATGTTGGTAAAAGAGGCAAAATAATAAGGGCTGTGAGTACAATAATACTATAATCTTAGGGTTATAGTATTATTTCCATATTATGAAGTAATAATATTTTACTTTATTGCAAAGAAAATTATGGTATAATATAATACAATATATGGCAATAATTAAAAAGTAAAGTATTATAATAAGGATAGGAGTGATAACATGAATATGAGTTTAGTTCCAACAGTGGTAGAGCAGACAAATAGAGGAGAAAGAGCTTACGATATATTTTCCAGACTTCTCAAAGAAAGAATAGTTTTTTTAGGAGAAGAGGTAAATGATGTTTCTGCCAACCTAGTGGTAGCACAATTGCTATTTTTGGAATCAGAGGATCCAGACAAGGATATAAGTTTGTATATAAATAGCCCAGGCGGTTCTATAACAGCTGGTATGGCTATATACGATACAATGCAGTATATAAAACCAGACGTATCTACTATTTGCATAGGCATGGCTGCATCTATGGGAGCATTCCTTTTGGCAGCAGGTGCGAAGGGCAAAAGATATGCACTTCCAAACAGTGAAATAATGATTCACCAACCTTTAGGAGGCTTCCAAGGTCAAGCTACAGATATAGATATCCATGCAAAGCGTATTTTAAAGATAAAAGATACACTAAACAGGATTCTCAGCGAAAGAACAGGACAGAAATTAGAGACAATCCAACACGATGTGGAGAGAGATAATTTTATGTCATCAGAGGAAGCTAAAGCATACGGATTGATAGATGAAATCATGAATAGTAAAAAATAGGCATTTTGGAGGCGATAATAGTAATGGGAAAGTACGATGATAAGAAACAAATTAAGTGTTCCTTTTGTGGAAAAACACAGGAACAGGTAAAAAGAATTATTGCAGGCCCAGGAGTATACATTTGTAACGAGTGTGTGGAACTGTGCTCTGAGATAGTTTCTGACGAATTAGAAGAAATTGTAGAAGATATAGATTTAAATAACCTTCCAAAACCCAAAGATATAAAAGCTTATTTGGACCAGTATGTTATAGGTCAAGATACGGCAAAGAAATCTCTTGCCGTGGCAGTATACAACCATTATAAGAGAGTAAATTCTAATTCTGAAGAGATAACAGATGTAGAACTTCAGAAAAGTAATATTTTAATGTTAGGACCTACAGGCTCAGGTAAGACCCTTTTAGCCCAAACCTTGGCTAAATTTCTTAACGTCCCATTTGCCATTGCCGACGCAACAACCCTTACAGAAGCAGGATATGTAGGTGAGGATGTGGAAAATATACTTTTAAAGCTGATTCAAAACGCCGATTACGACATTGAACGAGCTGAAAAAGGTATCATATATATTGACGAAATAGATAAAATAGCAAAAAAATCTGAAAATGTTTCCATAACAAGGGATGTTTCGGGTGAAGGAGTTCAGCAGGCACTTCTTAAAATTTTAGAAGGAACTGAAGCTTCTGTGCCACCTCAAGGAGGAAGAAAGCACCCTCATCAAGAGTTTATGCAGATAAACACATCAAATATACTATTTATTTGTGGAGGAGCATTTGACGGTATAGACAAAATAATAAGCAGTAGAACTAGAAATAGCCTTATGGGTTTTGGCTCTAAAGTTGAAAGCAAAAAAGAAAAGGATTTAAGCGAATACCTTAAGGAGATAATGCCAGGAGATTTGTTGAAGTTTGGTTTAATACCGGAGTTCGTGGGCAGACTTCCTATAATAGTAGCTCTAGAATCCCTTACAGAAGATACATTGGTGAAGATTCTAAAAGAACCTAAAAACTCTTTAGTAAAGCAGTACACTAAGTTGTTTGAGTTAGACAATGTAAGTTTGACCTTTGAAGATGACGCTTTGAAAGCCATAGCACAGGAAGCTATAAAGAGAAAAACAGGGGCTAGAGGATTAAGAGCTATCATCGAAGAAACTATGAACGATATAATGTTTGATATACCATCAGATGAAAACATCAGTGGTGTAGTAATAGAAAAAGATACAATAGAAACAAAAGCTCCTAAGTTAATTATGTCTGAGAATGGAGTAAGAACTGCTATTGGAAAAGGAAAGAAGAAAAAGCAGATCAGCGGTCCTGAAACAGCATAATATAAAAAACGGAGGCTAGCCATTATATAAATGGAGGTTAGCCATCAGATAAATCTAAAAGTTTGCTGCCGAGAATTCCTACTCTTCTAAAGTAGTGGGGGGTCTCGGCATTTTTAAAAAGTTCAATAATTTACAAAACAATGAATAAAACAATGAATAAAGATTATTTATTTTACTAAACATATATTTGAAAAAGAATGGTTTTGCGTGTATAATATATTAGATATATACGTAGGGGGTAATTTTATGAAAGACGATAAGTTAACAAACTCCAAAGAATCGGCTCTTACAGCTGAAATCTTAGAAAATAGCGCGGATATCCAAGAAGATATTCAGGATGATATAACTTTAGATACTGATATACATGAAATAGATGAAAATGGAAAGGAATTAGTTATGATACCTTTGAGAGGTATGACTGTATTCCCCAACATGGTGATTCATTTTGATGTAGGAAGAGAAAAATCCATATCTGCTCTTGAGCAGGCTATGATAAACAAACAACAGATATTTTTGTGTTCACAAAAAAAAGCAAAGATAGAAGAGCCAGATATTGATGATGTGTATAAAGTAGGTACTATTTGTACCATAAAGCAGCTCTTAAAACTTCCAGGTGAGGTGGTGAGAGTCCTAGTTGAAGGAAAGGTAAAGTGTAAAATAAAATCATTTGTTTCAAGGGAGCCTTTCTTTAAAGTCAAAGTTCTACCTCTAAAGGACCTAGTTAAGAATTCGCAAGAGGAAATGGAGGCAATAACAAGGGCTGTCCAGGATGCCTTTGAAAGCTATTTGAAGCTAACAGGCACTGCATCGGGCGATCAGCGTCTATACTTTGATGACATTGAGGATCCGTCAGAATTGGCAGATGGAATGGCTGGCTTTATGGAATTGAAGTTGGAAGATAAGCAACAGCTTTTACAGGAGACCAATGTTTACAAAAGGCTAGAAAAACTTCTTATTTTTATTTTAAATGAAAATGAAGTTTTAAAAGTTGAAAGAAGAATTGGAACAAAAGTAAAGAAAAATATCGACCAATCACAAAAGGAATACTACCTTAGAGAGCAGATGAAGGTTATACAAGAAGAGTTGGGCGAGGATGATGATGAAAAAAGAGAAATCGATGAGTACGAAGAAAAAATAACAAAAGCAAAATTGCCATCAGCAGCAAAAAGCAAGGCCATGGCTGAGCTGCACAAGTTAAAATCTATGTCTCCATACTCTTCAGAATCCGGTTTGATTAAAACATACCTTGATTTGTTGGTGGAACTTCCGTGGAATAAATCTACAAAAGAAAGCATTGAAATCGGCGAAGCAAGAAATATATTAGACCAGCATCATTATGGTATGTCAGAAGTTAAGGAAAGAATCATTGAATACTTGGCGGTTAGAAAGATAAGTAAAAATATGAACGCTCCTATAATTTGTTTTGTAGGGCCACCAGGTGTAGGAAAGACATCCATTGCAAAGTCCATAGCAGAGGCTACTAATAGAAACTTTATTAGGATGTCCTTGGGCGGTATAAAAGACGAAGCGGATATTAGAGGGCACAGAAGAACGTACGTTGGATCTATTCCGGGAAGAATAATCAATGGCATAAAAGAAGCAAAGAGCAAGAACCCTTTATTTCTTTTAGATGAAATCGATAAATTGAGCAGTGACTTTAGAGGAAACCCTGCAGATGCTCTTTTAGAAGTTCTAGACTCAGAGCAAAATGACACATTTAGAGATCATTACCTTGAAGTGGATTTTGATTTGTCAAAGGTTATGTTTGTAACCACTGCCAACAGCCTTGACACTATACCAAGACCTCTTTTGGATAGGATGGAGATAATTGAATTAGATGGATACACCTATGAAGAAAAGCTTCATATTGCAAAGAAGCATCTTATACCAAAGCTTTTAAAGGAACACGCAGTGACAGAATCTCAAATAGCATTTTCAGACAATGCCATAAAAACCATAATAGATAACTACACAAGAGAGTCTGGCGTCAGAACCTTGGAAAGAACCATAGCCACTGTTATAAGAAAATCTATAGCAGAAATCGTGGAACACCACAAGGAAAAAATTAACGTCACTGTGAACACCGTCTTAAAGTACCTAGGCGATGCAATATACAATTACGACCAAATGGATAAAGAAGATAAAATAGGTGTGGTCACAGGTCTCGCATGGACTGCTTATGGTGGAGATACTTTGCCAGTAGAAGTTAGTGTCATGCCTGGAAGTGGAAAGCTAGAACTTACGGGTAAACTAGGTGAAGTAATGCAGGAATCTGCAAAGGCTGCATATAGCTACGTGAGATCTAACAGTGATAAGTTCAATATAACAGATAAATTTTATAAGGATAAAGACATTCACATTCACGTACCAGAGGGTGCAGTTCCAAAGGATGGCCCTTCAGCAGGTGTAACAATGGTGACAGCCCTTGTATCAGCTCTAGGCAATAGAAAAGTAAAGCACAATGTAGCCATGACCGGAGAGATAACGCTTACTGGCAAAGTATTGCCTATAGGAGGACTTAGAGAGAAGGCTTTAGCTGCTTATAGAATGGGAATAGAGACCATAATAATGCCTTTTGACAACAAAAAGGATTTAAAGAAGATACCAGATAGCATAAAACATAAATTAAACTTTGTTCCAGCTAAATTTGCAGAAGATGTTCTTCAAACAGCCTTAGTAAGTGAGGATAAACAATGATAATTAAAAATGCAGAATTTATAATATCGGCAGTGGCGAAAACACAGTATCCCAATGATGGAATGGATGAAGTTGCTTTCGTAGGCAGATCCAATGTAGGAAAGTCGTCCCTTATAAACACCCTTGTAAACAGAAGAAACTTGGTAAAGGTTAGTGGGGTGCCAGGAAAAACTAGGCTCATAAACTTTTTCCTCATAAACAACAGTTTCTACTTTGTGGATTTGCCGGGATATGGATATGCAAAAGTATCCAAAAGCGAAAAAGAAAAATGGGGCCACGTTATGGAAACCTATCTAACTAAAAGACAAAATCTAAAAAAGATAGTTCTATTAGTAGATAGCCGACATAAGCCAACAGAAGACGATAAAACCATGTACGAATTTATTAAGTATTATAAGTACCAGGTGGTTGTGGTAGCTACAAAGATAGATAAGCTAAGCAAAAATGAGATATTTAAAAACTTAAAAGTTATAAGAGAAACTCTTAATCTAACTGAGGAGGAGAAGATAATAAAATTTTCTTCTCTTAAGAAAGTAGGAGTGGAGGAGCTTTTAAGTGATATAGAAGAAAGCATAAGCTTTTAAAAAAAATAACCTGCTTAAATTTTTAAGTAGGTTATTTTTTTTGTGTCAATTTATTAAAAGGAGAATAGAATATAGTATACTCAAGAAGAAAACTGGAAATCAAAGGAAGGAAAAAGGGAAGTTTAGCAAATAGAGCTTCTGAAAGGAGGAAGTTAAGTGGATATAAACAACCTATTCAATCAATTTATGTCGGGAAGTGGTGGAAGCGGTGGAAGTGGTGGCGACGGAGCAACCATTGGAGACTTAATGGGTAGATGTTGCCCAGGAGGAGGTCTATTCGGTGGCGGATTTGGTATAGCCATCATAATACTGATACTGCTATTCTGTTGTTGTGGAAATGGATTTGGTAACCTTTTAGGAGGAAACTGTTGTGGTGGCGGAAGCAATCCTTGCTGTGGTGGAGGCAATCCTTGTTGCAATCCATGCTGTAACCCATGCTGCAACCCATGCTGTGACCCATGCTGCAACCCATGTTGCACCCCATGTTGTAACCCGTGTTGCAACCCATGCTGTGGAAACAGCCAATGCTGTGAACCAGTATGTTGCTGTGGACCAGTGTACTGCTACGACCCATGTTGCAATACTAGTTGTTGTGTACCTTGTTGTGAAAGCTATGAATATCCTGATTTTTGCGATGTAAGCGGATGTGGATGTTGTTGCTCAAAGAGTGAAAGAAAAAAATGCAGAAAAGCTTATAGAAAATACAGAACGTATTTGTGCAGATGTGCCTGTAATCAAATGTTATAGGTGTGGTTGCCATATCACTTCTATTAAACTTACCTTTTCTGAATAACAACGAAGTATAAAACCAACACAATATGAAAATAATTAAACAACCCCAATATCTATAAACAATTACAGAGTTAATTCTAAAAAATAATATTCAAATTAATAGGAGGAATTTAAAATGCCAAATTGTTGTTTTAAACCAAAAATGAATTGTTGTTGCTGTCAACCACAGCAAGAACCTATGTATGTACCAGTTCAACCATGTCTTCCACAGTGTGCTTCCAATAATACACTTGGTGGAAAGAGCGGATGCAGTTTTTCTTGCTTGATAATCTTAATACTAATTCTTTTAGTATTTTCAAACACAGGAAGAAGAGGAATAGGACCAGAGGATGGATGTGGATGTGAAGGTGAAAGCTTTTTAGGTGGTAAAGGTATAATCTTTATCATAGCTCTATTCTATCTTTCATGTGTAAGCCCTTGTGGAAGTAATTGCTAAAAAAATAAACCATAGAGAGGAGTGTTTTTAATGTCAAGAAAAAAAAGTAGAAGGCCCATGAGCCACATTTGCTGCTGCATTCCAGATCAGCAACCAATGGGATGCTGTATGCCACAGCCGCAGCCACAGGTTGTATGCTGCTGCACACCGCAGGGCACTTCAGGTGTAAAAAATAAAAGCGCATGTAGTTTTCCTTGCCTTATAATCTTAATTCTTATACTTCTTGTTTTCGGCAAGAGTGGAAGGTCATGCGATGATCCTTGCTCAGTAGGAAATAGGTCAGGATTTGGTATGGATATTGGAATATTGTTTATTATAGCATTGTTCTATTTATCTTGCGTAAGTCCTTGCAATAACTAGTTTAATCTTGGGAGGGTATGATAAATACCCTCCTTTAAAAAAAGAGGTGATATAATGTCAAAGCATAAAAGACGCAGAAAGTATGATCAACAGGCCCCTTACTACAATCCATATATGATGAACAACAACAATAACAACATGCAAGGCCAAGCTTCAGAAGGAGATATGGCCTTCAATAGTGTAAAACCTGAGAATATGATGGGTAACTTCATGAATTCCATGAACAATATGGGGAATATGAACAATGCTAACAACATGAACAGCATGAATAATGGAAACAGTGGAAGCAACGGAAACAATGGAAACAACATGAATAACATGAACGGCATAAACAATATGGGCAATATGAACAACATGAATAACTCAAGCAACATGAATAACATGAACAATGGAAGTGGCATGAACACCATGGGGAATATGAACACCATGGGAAATATGAACAATATGGGAAACATGAACAATATGGGTAGCATGAATAACATGGGAAACATGAATAACATGGGTAGTATGGGAAATATGAATGGTGCCAATGCCTTTGGTATGAACAATAACCCTATAAAAAATATAGTTCAGTCTTTATCAAACAACCCACTTCTTCAAATGCTTACTAACTTGGATTTTAATTTGCTGTCAAAGGTTTTGTTTGGGACAAAATCAGCTAAGAATGGAAATATGAATTCTGCAAGCAAGGGACCAGTAGACATACAAGATAACCTTAGGGATATTTTGAAAAATCTAGATGAAACGGAAATATCGAATCTTATAAAGCACGTATCACCTGATGAAATAAGCTATATAATAAGCAAATTGAATATAAGTGAAGATATCAGCGACAATATAAAGAAAAATATGGAACACGTCATGAACAGAGAACACGTTGTGGACAGAGAATACCATAAAGATACATTGGATATGGATGAAGATTATGATGAAGTTGGGGATAAGCACTATCCAGCTTCAGCAATATTGGAAGTTATGCATAAATTTATAAGTCAAAAAGATAAGGAATTTGTGGACTCCGTCATGGAAATTTACAAGCAGCGATACAAAACTGAAAAAAGCGCTGAAACAGTTGCGGAACAATGCGATGAAGTCTTGGATGATGTTACTCCAACAGAAGTTCAAGATGCTCACATAGTGGACATAGAAGATCCACTAGAAGACTATTCGCTTTCCTCGTAAATACATTACTTATGTATACAAAAATAATAACAGTACAATGAAAAACTAGGAAGTAGTATGACTACCTCCTAGTTTTTTTGGCATTTACTGCATATTCCCTTAAAATAAAACTTGCAACTTATATCAGAATATTTACTTATGTTCTCCACCTGTTCCTTTATTGAAGTGCAGTCTATATGAAAAATATCCTCCACAGCTCCACATTTTGTACATTGAATGTGGCCATGAAAACTGGTGTTGGCATCGTAACGTGCATTGTTCTCACCAGTGTTTAGCTCTTGTATCAACTGGGACTCAGAGAGAGTTTTTAAAGTCTTGTAGACAGTGGCAAGGCTTATACAGGGATAATCTGATTTTATGCTGTTGTAGATAGTCTCAGCAGAAGGATGCTCTGTGGTACTCATAAGATATCTGTAAATAGCCATCCTCTGGGGTGTTACCTTCAGCTTTTTTTCTTTAAACTGCTTTGTTATATTATCCATTTTTCCACCTATAATAATTGTGTATTATGTAATTACTATTATATAAGAAAGATTATCCTTTGTCAAATAGAAAATGTGTATCTATTGAAAACATTGTAATGTAATACTATTATTAAACTAAAAAAAGTAGTATAATTATATGTATTAGCTAAAAGAGGTGTGAAAATGAGGAAAAATAAAAAATATAAAATTGGAAAAGTTACTAAAATATTTATATTTATATTGGCACAGATAGTAATATTGTTTGCCACTGGTCCTACATTGATATATTGCGGCCCTTTTTCTCATTTGAAAAGTATAGTGGCGCAAAGCGCCTATACTTCTTCAAGGATGGTATGGCTTACGGAACAGTATATGTCTAAGGAAAGCATTGACAAGATGATGGGTATAAGTGATAATTCGCAAAATGACTATATAAACAATAGCAAAGGAAATGTGGTAAAAATACCTGAAAAACCAGGGAAGGATTGCGATATTTTCGAAGTTAAGGGAAGAAAATTCAAGGGACTTTTAATCAGTGTTGAAGACCCTAAAAGAGTTGCCATAGGGTATTGTGATAAAACAAAAAAGGAAGGACAGAGCACTAGTGAGATAGCAAAAGAGTTAGATGCATTTGCTGCCATAAACGGCGGAGGTTTTTTTACTAGAGCTGAAGGCTTAGAGGAAGCTTGGAGTGGTCTTGGAGGAATTCCCAGTGGAGTTATAATATCAAAGGGTGAGTTGATTTTTTCCGACAGCAGCGACTACAATAGAAAAAATAACGTGGCAGCCTTTACAGACAAAGGTGAGCTATTGGTGGGTTTGTACAGCTACAATGAATTAAAGGCAAAAAACGTGCAGGAAGCCATATGCTTTGGACCTGCCCTTGTGATAAACGGCAAAAAAACCATGCTTGGAGAGTATGGCGGATGGGGTATTGCCCCTAGAACAGCCATTGGACAAAGAAAAGATGGCTCTGTAGTTATGATAGTAATAGAAGGAAGAAAGATCAACAGTGTAGGCGCAACTTTAGAGGATGTGCAAGATATTATGCTAAAATTAGGGGTGGTAAATGCCACAAACTTAGACGGAGGGTACTCTACCACTATGTATTATGCAGGTCAGGTTGTAAATAAACCGTACAATATATTGGGAGAAAGAGCAGTGCCCACTATATTCTATGTGAAAAAGGATGAAAAGTAGGGTGAAAACTATGAGATATTTTAAAAAGATATTTTTGTGGATATGTATATCCCTTGTGTTTCAGGTTATTATTTTTTATCTGGCAGATAAATACATAATGATTAAAGAGGACGTAAGGATTTATAAGCTGAATTATAAAGAAAAACAGGATATAGAAAAAATCACTATAGGAATGAAGTGCCAAGCTTCTTGGGAAAAATTTCAGTGCTCTTATGATGGAAGATACATCAGCTATTTAGATGGCAAAAATTTATATGTGTATGATTGCACTACAAAAAGTAGAAAAATGGTGCCTTTTGAAGGCAATCACCAATTGGCATACCATATGTGGATTCCTCAAAGAGAGAGAATGATTATAATAGAGAAGATCAACAGGGGAAGCGAAGTTGTGTTTTCCATAAGCTATTATGACGCCAACACAAGTGAAAAGAGAAACGTAAAGGACATTTCTCACGAACAAAAAGATGCCTATGTTCAGGATGTGGAGGGGTCGTTGCTCACAGGGGCAATATATATAAATGTGGTTTCTGGCAAAGACAAAAGCAACTTATACCGTATAGACATTTCTGAAAATATCATGCCTATAGATACTACCAATTATTTCATAGATAAGCTCAGTCTAGTGGAAAGCATGGACAGATTGATATACGAGGATAAATTAAATAATAAGATTTTCTATGTGGATTTTCCTTATAACATAGTTGAAGAAATAAAAGTTAGAGGAAATCAGTCAGAAGAAAGCACTGATCCTGAAGATCTGGATAGGGAAGACTATGAGAGAAGCCAAGAGCAGAATAAGCAAGAGCAGAATACACAAGAGCAGAATACAGAAGAGCAAAATAAGCAAGAAGATAATAAGAAAAAAAACAAGAAAAACAGTGGCAAAGAAAAATTGCTAGGCAGCAACGATTTGGGAGAAGTGTATATAGGTATTCTTGAAAATGGAGGCGTAGAGGAGCTGTATATAAGTACGGGAGATTTGGAACTTAAAAACTGGAATTATAAAAAGCTCAACAAGGCAGCTAGGGAAGAGAACATCTATATCTGCGAAAACGGCGGCTTTTATGTTTCTTACCCTGAAGAAAATAAAATAATATACTACAATGGAAATGTAAAAACTGAAAAGGAACTTAAAGGTAAGGTTGTGGATTACTACGACAAAGGATTTATTTACATGAATGATAACCATGAACTATTAAGTGAAGAAGTACTACAATAATCGGAGGTAGCTATTAATGAGACAATACATTTTAGAGTTAATAATCAGCATCCCTGGTATACTCATGGCGTTTACAGTGCACGAGTATGCCCATGCTAAAACGTCATATATGCTAGGTGATGATACACCTTATTTTCAAGGAAGAGTAACGCTGAACCCACTTAGCCATATAGATATATTAGGATTTATAAGCATTTTGTTTTTTAGGTTTGGATGGGCTAAGCCGGTGCAGGTGAACAAAAGAGCCTACAAAAATTACAGGAGAGATGATTTACTTGTTTCCTTTGCTGGCCCCTTTGCAAACTTTATTCTGAGTGTTATATTGGAATTGATTAAAGTGATTTTCTTAAGGTACACTATCAATAGTTTTGATAAAAGCTCAGTGCAGCTGGTATTCGGATTTTTACAATATGCAGTTCAGATAAATATGGTTTTATTTTTCTTAAACCTTATGCCTATACCCGGATTTGATGGATACCATATTTTAAAAGATATTTTTCCAGGCTTTTTCAGAAAACTGCCCTACGACATAGAAAGATATAGCATCTTCATATTCATGCTTTGCGTTATACCGCTTCCTATGATAAATGGATCTATATTTCAATATTTGGTTGGGTATCCTGCTAGTAAAACATTAGTTTTTATTGAAAATATATTTTTTGCCCTTATAATGTAATTATTTGATATAATATAGGTGTAAAATTCACATGTGAAGCTTTTAGAATGGAGGACAAAATTTTGAGACTTAGAAAGAATTGGGCTGCACGGCCCCAGATGGAAGCTAGTTCCTTTTGTATATACAATCCCTATGAACTAAAGGGAAAGTGGCATGAAGTATTTCAAAACGAAAATCCCATTGAGTTAGAACTCGGGTGTGGCAGAGGAGCTTTTATAACAGAGCTAGCCATGAAAAATCCCCAGGTCAACTATATTGCTGTAGATTTAAAAGACGAAGTTCTTATATACGTGCTTAGAAAAATAGAGGAAAACAACATTGAAAACATAAGAATTATGCCCATAAATATAATGCTGATGAAGGATGTGTTTGATAAAGATGAGATAAACAAGATCTATCTTAACTTTTCTACACCTTGGCCCAAGGATCGGCACAATAAAAGAAGACTCACCTATGGAATTTTTCTAAATATGTACAAAGAATTTCTTGTGCAGGGAGGAGAGATTTGGTTTAAAACGGACAATGAACCCTTTTTCAACGATTCCCTTCAGTACTTTAAAAGTGAAGGCTTTAGTATAGAGTATCTTACATACAATCTTCACGAAAGTGAGTACGACAAAATAAATATAAAGACTGAGTATGAGACAAAATTTTCTTCTATGGGTATGAAAATAATGTTTTGCATTGCTAGGCTTAAATAATATTAAAAAGTATGATTTTTAAAATCATACTTTTAGCTTTCAGTGGAGGAATAGATGAAGAAAAAATATAAAATACTTATAGCTGTGCTTGTCTTAATCATCTTATCCCTTTTAATAAACACCATAGTGAAGATGAAATTCACTTACAATTATTTCAATAGGGATGTGACAAAGGGGCAAAAAGAAAAATTAAAGGAAATAAAGAAGTTAAACGAAGATATAAGTAGTATAAACTACAATAATTGCATTCTAGAGAAGAAGGATGTAAATGAGGTCAGGATTCCTATCTTGATGTACCACTCCATATCCAGTATAAATTCTATGAACAATTTGATGGTGCCAGAGGAACAATTTGAGCAGCAGATAAAGTGGCTTAAAGACAATAACTTTACTCCTATGCTCATGGATGATGTGGTAAAGGCTTTTGAAACAGGAGTGGTGCCAAAACGTCCAGTTGCCATAACCTTTGACGATGGCTACTACGATAACTATACGGATGCATATAGAATACTTAAAAAGCATAAGATGAGAGGAACATTTTTTGTGGTGGGCTCCTACGTAAATGAAAGCTCCATGTATATGAATGAAGACAATTTAAAGGAACTTAGGGACAATGGCATGGCCATAGAAAATCACACCTTTGATCACAAGAGACTGTACTTTAAAAACAAAGAAAATCAGAAGAAGAGCATAAAAGACAATATGGATTTTCTGAAAGAAAAAATTCAAGTTGAAAGTAAATATGTATGTTATCCTGTGGGTAGGTACAACAAAAGCACCATAGAAGTGGGCAAAGAGTTGGGGACAAAAGCTGCTGTCACCACAAAGCAGGGCATTGCCTCCCTGAAAAATGGTATCTTATCTCTTCAGAGAATAAGAGTTAAACCCATGAGTTTAGAAAAATTTAAATCATATTTTGAAGAATTTGTTGAATAAAAAAAATCATTTAAAATAAAATATGAATATAGAACAATCAACTTCTATTCAAATTATTTATATTTTAAAGACTTAAAAGCTTTATGTGATAGAATGTTTTTGGATGTTTTAATCCTGCATTAATATGAATAATGTAACTGAAGGGAGATTTTATTATGATTAATGAAGTTATGAAATTATTAACTAATTACGACCCAGAAGTAGGAACTGCCATTGAGAAAGAGCTTTCAAGACAAAGAAGAAATATTGAATTAATAGCTTCTGAAAATATTGTTTCAGAGCCAGTTATGGAAGCTATGGGAACTGTATTAACAAATAAATATGCCGAGGGGTATCCGGGAAAGCGATATTATGGAGGATGTGAGTTTGTAGACGTGGTAGAAAATATAGCCATAGAAAGAGCAAAAAAGCTTTTCGGCGCAGATCACGTTTGTGTACAACCCCATTCTGGAGCTAGTGCCAATATTGCAGTTTATTTTGCACTTTTAAAACCAGGTGATACGGTTATGGGAATGAACTTGGAGCATGGTGGTCACTTAACCCATGGAAGTCCAGTGAATATCTCAGGAACTTATTTTAATTTTATTCCCTATGATATAGATAAAGAAAAGGGAACCATTGATTACGACGAGGTTAGAAGGTTGGCAAAGGAACACAAACCTAAGATGATAGTGGCAGGGGCATCAGCTTACCCTAGAGAAATTAGGTTCGACATATTTGCAGATATAGCAAAGGAAGTGGGAGCGTACTTATTCGTAGATATGGCCCACATTGCAGGACTTGTGGCTGCAGGACTTCACCAAAATCCAGTGCCATATGCTGATGTGGTAACCACCACAACACACAAAACTCTTAGAGGTCCAAGAGGCGGCATGATTATGTGTAAAGAGGAGCTGGCAAAGAAAATCAACAAGGCTATTTTCCCAGGAACACAAGGTGGTCCACTGATGCACATAATTGCTGCAAAGGCAGTCTGTTTCGGAGAGGCTTTAAAACCTGAATTTAAAGAATACCAAAATCAAGTTATAAAAAATGCAAAGGTTTTATCAGAGGAGCTTATGAAGCAAGGATTTAACCTTATATCTGGGGGAACAGACAATCATCTAATGCTTCTAGACCTTAGAAATATGAATATTACAGGAAAAGAATTGGAACACAACTTAGATGAAGTGTATATAACAGTAAATAAAAATACAATACCAAATGATCCTCAAAGTCCTTTTGTAACAAGTGGAATAAGAATTGGAACTCCAGCTGTAACCACAAGAGGATTTAAAGAGCCTGAGATGATAAAAATAGCTGAATTAGTGAAGTTAACAGCTACAGACTTAGAAAACAAAAAAGAATATATACGTAATTCCGTAACAGAACTATGCGATAAATTTACATTGTATGAGAAATAAAGTATAATATATAAAGTAGAATAGATTAAAGAAATAGGCTGTGGCAGTGAGGTGCACAGCCTATTTAATTACAGGGGGAAAATACTTATGTCAATATTTGATGTAAAAAAACAATTAAGAAAGAAAGTAAGGGAAATCAGTGAAAATCTTTGTTCAATTTATAAAAAAGCTTCTGATGATTATATATTAAAAAATTTGCTTGGCATGGAAGAGTTCAAAGAAGCTAAAACTGTATTTTGCTTTGTGGGAACAAAAGAAGAGATAAACACCTACGATATCATTGAGCAATGTTTTAACACAGGGAAAACTGTGTGCGTTCCCAAGTGTTTGGAGCCTGGCCACATGGAGGCTTTTATTATTAATTCCATTAAAGATCTTACTTTGGGCAAATTTAACATTATGGAACCCAAGGAGTTTTGTGTTAAAATAGAAAAGGAAAATATAGATTTATGTATAGTTCCTTGTGTTAGCTGCAACTCAAAAGGACAGCGATTAGGGTACGGCGGCGGCTATTACGATAGGTATTTAAAGGATTTCACGGGAAAGAAAATCAACATATGCAGAGAGAAGTTGATGCTAGAAGATATCCCTATGGATGAAAACGATGTTAAGATGGACGTGGTAGTAACTGAAAAAAATATATACCATCTTACATAAACAATGATAACATCCATATATTTGTATGCTATAATACCTAGGGAAAGATATAATTCAAAAGTAAAATTTAATACAAAAGCATAGGAGTGTTTTGAGATGGAATTACTAAATAGTACGTTAAAACAGATTAAACCTGCTTATGAAGAAGCAGTAAAAAAGGCTTGGGAGAGATTGGATGCATTTACAAAGCCCATAGGAAGCCTTGGGGAGCTGGAGTGTATTGCAGCTAAAATGGCTGGAATAACTAACAAAATAACAAATGAATTTCACAAGAAAAATATTATAATAATGTGCTCCGACAATGGAATTGTGGAAGAAGGCGTTAGCAGCTGCCCTAAAAAATTAACTTACATCGTCACAAACAATTTTACAAGGGGTATAACGGGAGTAAACACACTGTCTAGGTTTGCTGACAACGACATAACTGTGGTGGATGTTGGAGTGGATGCAGAAATAGACAATCCAAAGATACTGAATAGAAAAGTTATGTACGGAACTAGAAATATGGTAAAGGGTCCTGCCATGACAAAAGAAGAAGTGGTAAAAGCCATAGAGGTGGGCATACAAGTAGCAGAAGATTTAGTGAATAAAGGGTACGATTTATTGGGTACCGGAGAGATGGGCATCGGAAACACCACCACCAGTGCTGCAGTAATAAGCGCTTTGTCGGGAATTCCAGTGGAGGAGTGTGCAGGTAGAGGTTCAGCCCTTACAGACCAAGGCTTTGAAAATAAAAAGAGAATCCTTAGAAAAGTGTTGGAGGTAAACAAGCCAAATCCTGAAGATTGCCTTGATGTAATGGCAAAGGTGGGGGGATTGGATATAGCGGGGCTTTGCGGCGCCTTTTTAGGAGCAGCAAAGAACAGAACGCCTATATTAATTGATGGTTTTATAGCTTCAGCAGCAGCACTTTGCGCCTACAAATTAAATCCTTTGGTAAAGGACTATATATTTGCCTCCCATTTGTCAGCAGAGCCAGGTGCCAAGTTTGTCATGAAGGAAATGGGCCTTAACCCAATGCTGGATTTAAGAATGAGACTTGGTGAGGGGACAGGCTGTGCCTTGGGATTTAAAATAATGGAAGCTTCTATGTATGTGATGAATTACATGGGCACTTTTGATGATGCAGGAATCGTCACAGATTATCTTATTGAAATGAGGTAAGTGTTTATGAATTTATATTTGATTCGCCATGGTTATACAGAGGAAAACGAAAAGGGGACCTATTACGGAGCCGTTGATCCGGGGTTAAATGAAAAAGGATTTATTCAGTGCGAAAAAATAAAAATTTTTATGGAGAATATTGCTTTTCAAAAAGTATTTTGCAGTCCCCTTAAAAGAGCAAAGGAAACTGCATATATTGTGACTGAAAGTCACGCCCGAAAAGATGAAAGGATAAGAGAGAGAGATTTTGGCATCTTTGAAGGAAAAACATACGAAGAATTAAAAGATGACAGATACTTAAACATAGAATACGAAAAATGGTGCAATAATTGGCTAGAGTACAAAATACCAGAGGGTGAAAGTTATATGGAATTTTGCCAAAGGGTGTACGATTTTATGGACGAGGTTTTGTTAAAATACGGAGACGATGAAAATATATTAATTGTAACTCATGCAGGTGTAATAAAAGTGATTTACACATACATCATGAACAAAAAGCCAGAGTTATTTTGGAAGTTCTCCAGCGAAAACGGAGATGTATCTATGATAAAATATGAGTACGGGAATTTATTTATAGATTATATAAATCACTTTAAGGAGGAATAAAATTGGGCAAGGTAATATTGGTGACAGGCGGAAGTCGAAGCGGAAAGAGTACCTATGCAGAAAAATACTTCCAAAAAAAAGATGACATTTTATATATAGCAACCTCTATAATAACAGATGAGGAGATGAGACAAAGAGTCCAAAGGCACAAAGATACGAGAAATAAAAAGTGGAAGACCTACGAAGGCTACAAAGACCTTCACCTTCCCGTAAATGAATTTCAGGGATCGGGTGTTTTACTGGACTGCATAACTATCATGATAACAAATCTCCTCTTTGAAGAAAATAGAGATTTTGAAAACTTTAAAAGTGAAGATATGGAAGAAATTAAGAGAATATCAGAAAGAGAAATTGAAAAGTTAGTAAACAGTGTTAGAGAAAAGAATATTGATTTAGTAATGGTGACAAACGAAGTGGGATACGGTTTGGTGCCAGATTACAAGTTGGGAAGAATATACAGAGACTTGGCGGGCTTTGTAAATCAATACACTGCAACCCTTTGCGATGAAGTATACCTGGTTGCCTGTGGACTTCCTTTAAAGCTAAAATAGTAGGTGATAGATATATGAAGAGCTTTGTAAAGAATTTTATAAATAATTTTCTTCTGTACTTTCAATTTTTAACTAGAATACCCATAAAGAAAAATTTAAATTGTACAGAGGATAATTTTAGACAAGGTATATACTTCTTCCCCGTGGTGGGACTTGCCATGGGGGGCTTACAATGGGGAGTATATAAAGTTTTTTCCTATGGATTTTCCAATAGTGGCATAGTGGCTATTTTTGTCATGCTATCCACCATAATTATGACTGGTGGCTTGCATATGGATGGATTGGGAGATGTTTTTGACGGTTTCTTTTGTTTTAAAGGAAATGCAGAAAAACTCATGGAAATCATGAAGGATAGCAGGATTGGTACCTACTCTTGCATTGCCATAGTAGCGGATATGCTCCTTAGGTATTCTGCTATAGGGGAGATAATAAGCAAACACAATGCCCTTATGTTAGTAGCTTCCCCTGTTATAGCTAGACTTTCAGTGGTGTATATTTGCACCATTGGAAAGAGGGCAAAGAAAGTAAGTTCAGCCAATATCTACATAAAGAACACCGATGCGAAGGGCGTGATTTTAGCATTTATTATAGCCTTTGCCATAAGCAGCCTTTCAGTTGGAGTTTTAAATACATCAATTTTAATTGGCAGTGCCATGGTGATTTCCACATTGTTTAATGCCTTCTGCAACAGCAAAATAGGCGGCCTCAATGGGGATACCTTGGGGTGCAACTTTGAAATTGTGGATTTGTCCATGATGCTTATATACATAAT
Organism: Hathewaya proteolytica DSM 3090; assembly: GCF_900142225.1. Taxonomy (GTDB): domain Bacteria; phylum Bacillota; class Clostridia; order Clostridiales; family Clostridiaceae; genus Hathewaya; species Hathewaya proteolytica. The sequence goes on along the minus strand of NZ_FRAD01000015.1, from coordinate 36,139 downwards.
CATTTCATCATAATACACAGAAAGAATAAATTGTGGAAGTTGTGCACAATCTTTCAAATTGACACTTTCATATAAATAATATAAACTAAAGATGTAATTATATAATTAGAGTTTCAGGTGCCATTTTGGTGAAAAGGGAATATGGTAAAAGCCATAACAGCCCCCGCTACTGTAAGTGATGACTAAGCTTTGTATCCACTTTTATTTTAGAGGAAGGAACAAAGCATTAAAGGGATGAGTCACAAGTCAGGAGACCTGCCTGAAACCATGGATTTAAAGCCGTCGGAGGGAGTGGCTGATCTAAAATATAATGATGAGGCAGTATATTATATGATAGATGACTTCGGCTTTTTTGCCGAAGTTTTTTTTATGGGAGGATAGTTTTATGAAAAAAGGAATATTAGTTGTAAGTTTCGGAACTAGCTTTGCGGAAACAAGAAAAAAAACCATTGAAGCCATAGAAGATAGAATTAAGGAAAACTTTAAAGAATATGAAGTTAGAAGGGCATTCACATCCCACATAATAATAAAAAAATTAAAAAATAGAGACAATATAATAGTGGATACACCAGAAGAGGCCATGGAGAAATTTGCTGCAGATGGCTTTGATGAGGTAGTAATGCAGCCACTGCACCTTATACCAGGGCTTGAGTACGACTACATTAACACCATAAAAGAAAAATATGAAAACAGATTTAAAAGTGTGAAAATAGGTAGACCACTGCTTTACTATAAGTGTGAGGAAGAGGGTATTGACGATTACACCATCATGGCAGAAGCTGTGAAAAAACAAATTTATAGGGGACATAACGTGCTATTAATGGGTCACGGAACCCCTCATTATGCCAATGCAGTTTACTCCTGCATGGAAATGGTGTTCCATGATTGTGGCATGGAAAATGTATTCATGGCAAATGTAGAAGGATATCCATACATTAGTGATGCATTAAAGAAAATAAAAGAAAAAAATGTGATGGAAATAACACTTATGCCTTTTATGCTGGTGGCTGGGGATCACGCACAAAATGATATGGCAGGGGATGATGAGGATTCCTTTAAATCCATCTTGCAAGCCCAGGGCATTAAAACAAAGGTGTATATGCACGGCTTAGGTGAAAATGAAGAAATTCAGAAAATATATGTACAGCATTTGAAGGATGCAATAAATGATACCTACGGAGAATTGGGAAAAAACAAAAAGGGTATGTAATAATAGGGAGGAATAGCAATGGCTAGAATAATGTTTCAAGGTACAGGTTCTTCAGTGGGCAAGAGTATTCTCGTTACGGCGCTTTGTAGAATACTTAAACAGGACGGTTACTCAGTAGTCCCATTTAAAGCACAGAATATGAGCCTTAATTCTTATATAACAATGGATGGAAAGGAAATGGGTAGAGCTCAAGTACTACAAGCCTATGCCTGTGGCATGGAACCTGAAGCCTACATGAATCCCATACTTTTAAAGCCAACGGGAGATAAAAAATGCCAAGTAATCGTAAATGGAAAGGTTTTGTGCAACACAACGGCCATGGATTACCACAGGATGAAACCACAATTTGCCACAATGTTAAAAAACCAGTTTGAAGAAATGGAGAAAAAGTTTGATGTGGTGGTGATGGAAGGGGCAGGATCGCCGGCAGAGATAAATTTAAGGGAAAATGACATCGTAAATATGGGCATGGCAGAGCTGGTAGATGCACCTGTTCTTCTTATAGGCGATATAGACAAGGGTGGAGTATTTGCATCTCTTGCAGGAACTTTGCTTTTGATGAATGATTCGGAAAAAGATAGAATAAAGGGCACCATTATAAATAAATTTAGAGGTGACGTAGAAATACTAAAGCCAGGCCTTAATATGCTAGAGGATATAATACATAAACCTTCCCTTGGTGTGGTTCCATATTTTAAATTGAATCTAGAGGATGAGGATGGGGCAGTTAAGTTAAATAAAAAAGTAACAGCGCCCATTGATATTGCTTGTGTAAAACTTCCTCACGTATCAAACTTTACAGACGTAGATGCTCTTGCCTTGGAGGAAGACGTATCAGTGAGATTTGTGGAGAAAAAAGATGAATTTGGAGATCCAGACTTGGTGATAATTCTTGGCAGCAAAAATACCATAGAAGACCTTAATTACATACGAAATGAAGGTTTAGAGAAGAAGATTTTAGAACACGCTGAAAAAAATAAGAAGATAATAGGCATCTGCGGTGGCTACCAGATACTTGGAAACACAATAAAAGATCCATACAAAACTGAATCATCCATTGAGGAGACAAAGGGCATGGGACTTCTAGATATAGAGACGGTTTTTGAAGAAGAAAAAGTCACCACAAGAGTAGAAGCTGTAGGCATGGACAAAGAACATAAGGGAGAAAATTTTTCACAGTTCACTGGCAATGTATATGGCTACGAAATCCACATGGGAATCTGCAATTACGGAAAGGCCTCTAAAGCTTTATTTCATATAAAGACAAGGAATGGAGAAGAGTGCAGTTTAGATGATGGGGCAGTAAACTCTAAAGGAAATATCATGGGAACTTACATCCACGGAATTTTTGATGGAACAGAGTTTAGAGAGTTTGTCATAAACATGCTTAGAAGAGAAAAGAATATAGAAGAAAAAAAATCAGCTGTTTACGAAAGCTTAAGGGAAAAGGAACTGGATAGATTGGCGGATATAGTAAGGGAATCCTTAGATATGGACAAAATTTATGAGATTATTAAGGAAAGTGATAAGTAATGTGGTATGCCTTAGACATTTTAATTGCCATTATTATAGATTGGGTAATTGGGGATCCCTATGGATTCCCTCACCCAGTTATATACATTGGAAAACTCATATCAAAGCTGCAAAAGTTTACACGTAAGAGATGCAAAAGTTCAAAAGCCCTTAAATTTGGTGGAGGTTTTATAGTAATCACCGTGGCATTTGTGACTTTCATTATTCCCTTTTTACTTTTGCTTGTGACAAGGGAAATCCCATTATTGCACCATATCATAAATGTATTTATCTTGTGGACCACTTTAGCTTGCAAATGCCTTGGGGTGGAGGGCAAAAAGATATACTTAGAGCTGGAAAAAGATGATTTGAAGGAAGCTAGAGTTAAACTATCATACATAGTTGGAAGAGAGACAAAGGATTTAAGTGAACACGAAGTAATAAGAGCCGATGTGGAAACCATAGCTGAGAACACGGCGGATGGAGTCATTGCTCCTATGTTTTTTGCCATGTTATTTGGACCCTTTGGAGGAGCAGGTGCCATGATGTACAAAGGAATAAACACCATGGACTCCATGTTAGGATACTTGACTGAGGAATTTAAGCATATTGGCTTTTTCCCTGCAAAGGTTGATGACGTATTTAATTATATTCCAGCTAGGATAACGGGGCTTTTAATTGCTTTAAGCGCACCAGTAGTAGGGGGAAATGTCCTTAAGTCATTTAGAATAATGGTTAGAGATAGACACAATCACAAAAGTCCCAACTGCGCTTATCCAGAGGCAGCAGCGGCAGGAGCCATGAAAGTACAATTAGGAGGCACTAACACCTATTTTGGTCAAGTCATATACAAACCAACCATGGGGGATGATGTGATAGCTCTAGAAAAATACCACATTCTTCAGTGCATAAAACTTATGTACGCTGCGGAAATTCTAATGTATATTATTTATTTTATAATTATTATATTGTGGAGGATCATTTTCTAATGTTACACGGTGGAGATATATACAGCGAAGGACTTTTTAAGAATATAGAGCTTTTAGATTACAGCTCCAACATAAATCCCTTGGGAGTGCCAAGTAGCTTTAAGGAAAATATCCAAGAGGCAGTGGAAAATTTAAAAAAATACCCTGACATTGAGTACAGAGTTGTAAAAGAGAAACTGTCAGAGTACTGTCATCTTCCAAAGGAATACATGGTGGTGGGCAACGGAGCGGCAGAAATACTGGATATTGCCATAGGAAGCTGCAAGTCAGCACTGCTAGTGGTGCCATCCTTTTGTGAATACGAATTAAGTCTTAAAAAGTGGAATGTACCCTATGGATATTATGCAATGAAGGAAATAGACCTAGATGAAAAAATGGGAGACTTTATCTTAGACTACAAAGAGCTCTTAGAGGATTTTAAAAAATACCATACCCTTATAATAGGAAACCCAAACAATCCCAATGGAAGCGCCATTGATATAAGAGAGTTCATGGCAATTTTAGAGTATGCAGAAGCTGAAAAAAAACTGATAATTGTGGATGAAGCCTTTATAGAATTTACTTGTGACGAAGAAAATCAGAGCCTTACTAAGTACACAAAGGAGTATAAATGCCTTTTCATAGTAAGAGCCATGACCAAATTTTTTGCCATGCCAGGCATAAGAATGGGCTATGGATGCTGTGGCAATGAAGCATACCTACAAGACATAAAAAAAATGCAAAATCCATGGAATGTGAACTGTTTTGCAGAGGTGGCCGTAAAGTACTGTCTTCAGGACAGAGATTACATAGAGAAAAGTAGGCAGTGGATTTTAAAAGAGAGGGATCACTTTTTAAATTGCCTTAGATATATAGATATAATAGAAAAAGTCTACAGAAGCAAAGGCAACTTTGTATTGGTGAAATTAAAGGAAAATGGAAATAGCCAAGAGCTATACAATAAAATGATAGAAAAGCATGTATTGATAAGAAAGGCAGACAATTACGTAGGTTTAAATGATAAATACCTTAGGTTTGCCATAAAGGACAGAAAAACTAATGAGGTGTTTTTAGAAAAGTTGAAGGAAGTGATAAGAGATGAAGGGAATAGTGGTATCATCAAATAGCAGTGGTGGAGGTAAAACCACCGTGACTTTAGGTTTGTTAAAAGCTCTTGGAAATAGAGGCTACAAGGTGCAGCCTTATAAGGTTGGCCCAGATTACATAGATTCAGCTTTCCACACTAGGATAACAGGAAATAGGTGCCGAAACCTGGATGTATTTCTCATGGGTGAAAAGGGTGTAAAAGCTGCATTTTCAAGGGGAAATGGAGATTTAGCTGTGGTGGAAGGTGTCATGGGCTTTTATGATGGAAAGGGCATAGATACTGATGGGTCTACCTATGAAATATCACAGATGTTAGACTTGCCAACGGTGCTTGTATTATCTCCAAAGGCTCAAAGTGCCACATTAAGCGCTGAAATAAATGGCATACTAAATTACAAAGAAAATTCCATCTGTGGAGTTATATTAAATAACATAAGCTCATCTTACTACCAACTTTTAAAAACCATCATTGAAAAAAACTGCAAACTTAAGGTCTTCGGCTACATTCCTGCAAGTGAGGAATTAAAGCTTGGAAGCAGGCATTTAGGCCTTATTCAAAGCAGTGAAATAGATGATTTGGAAGAAAAGATAGAAGTATGTGCAGAGCTCATGGAAAAGCACGTGGATTTAGATTCCCTTATGCAGTGTTTTAAAGAGACAAAAAAGTATGAAGATAACTTTCATTTAGCAAATAAGAATCTAAAAATTGCTGTGGCCATGGATAAGAGTTTTAGCTTTTATTATGCTGAAAATCTAGAGCTTCTAAGGGAATTGGGAGAAGTTCAATATTTCTCACCTATCTATGATGAAAAAATTCCTGAAGACATAGATTTTTTATACATTGGAGGAGGATATCCAGAGGTATTTTATCATGAATTAAGCAGTAATAAGTCCATGATAAATAGCATAAAAAAAGCTCTAGAAGGTGGAGTTAGGTGCTACGCAGAGTGTGGAGGAATGATGTACCTTACAAAAAGCATTATTTCCCTTGATGGCAAGGGAGATGAAGAGGAGCTAGTAGCATACTTTCACGGCTGTTCCTACATGGCAAAGAGATTGCAGAATTTTGGATACGCCACTGTAAATATAGATGAAGAAAATAATATATTGCCAAAGGGGCTTTCTATTAATTGTCATGAGTTTCATAAATCCTATGTGGACAACAAAGACAAGACAATATACAAGGTGGAAAAAGTGAATTACTTGGGGGAAAAGAAAAGCTGGAAGTGTGGTTATGTAAAAAACAACACCTTAGGAGCCTATGCTCACCTTCACTTCTTCGGAAATATGGAATTTGTAAAAGCTATGTTTGATATTAAATAAATTGTACATGGAGGAATTTAAATGGATTACGTAAAAAAACCTATGGATATAGAAGTGAAAAGTTTTGAGATAATTGGAGAGGAAATGGGACCTCACAATTTCACTGAAAGAGAACTTAAAATAATAAAAAGGGTGATACACACCACGGCGGATTTTGAATACAAGGATATAACCTACATTAGAGAAGGGGCCATTGATGCAGCTCTTGTAGCTCTAAAAAAGGGCACTACCATATACACAGATACAAAAATGGCATTGTCAGGTATAAATAAAAAAGCCCTAGAGCAGCTTAATTGCAATGTAAAGTGCTATGTCAGCGATGAAGAAGTAGCAAAAGAAGCAAAGGAAAGAGCCGTTACTCGTTCCATTGTGGGTGTTGAAAAGGCTGTAAAAGACGGTGTAAAAATATTTGTATTTGGCAACGCTCCCACAGCATTATTTAGGCTAAAAGAGCTTATGGAAGAGGGAGTAGCAAAGCCAGAATTTGTTGTGGCAGCACCTATTGGCTTTGTTGGAGCAGCGGAATCAAAAGAAGAATTTGAGAAAATGACAGTTCCTATGATCAGCATTAGAGGAAGAAAAGGTGGCAGCGGTGTGGCTGCATCCATTATAAATGCACTTATGTACATGGTGGTAAAGAGAGATTAGAATAAAAGACAAGGTGAGAATATGTTAGATCTATACGTATACAGTGAAGGAAAAAAACTAAGGTGTGGTTACACCACGGGATCCTGTGCCACAGCAGCGGCAAAAGCCGCCACATACATGTTATACAATAAAGAAGAATTATCTACAATAAAAATAAATACACCTAAGGGCATTGTTTTAGACCTTCCCATAGAAGATATAAAAGTGGGGGAAGATTATGTAGAATGCTGCGTTGTGAAAGATGGCGGAGATGATATTGACATAACTCACGGTTTAAAAATATTTGCAAGGGCTGAGAAATCGGATAAAACCTTTACTTTAAAAGGCGGTAAGGGCGTTGGCATGGTCATGGGTGAAGGCCTTTACATAAAAAAAGGTGAAGCTGCCATAAACCCAGTGCCAAGGACCATGATAGAAGAAGAGGTTAGAAAAGTTCTTCCAAAGGATAAGGGTGTGGAAATTACCATCTTTGTTCCAGGTGGAGAGGAAGTGGCGAAAAAGACCTTCAATCCAAGGCTTAACATAGTCGGTGGTATTTCTATTCTGGGTACTACAGGTATTGTAACTCCAATGTCGGAGGAAGCCTTGAAGGACTCCATAAAACTAGAAATAAGGCAGAAGTTTGCCAATGGAGTTATAGAGCCAGTCTTTGTATTTGGCAACATGGGAGAAGATAGGTGCGCTGAATTAAACATAAATAAAGATCACATTGTAACCATTTCAAACTTTGTAGGTTTTGCTTTGGACTGCTGTGAGGAGCTTGGCATAAAGAAAATAAAGTTTGTAGGTCACATCGGAAAGATGTGCAAGGTGTCTGCAGGATGTTTTCACACTCACAGCAGAGTATGTGATGTTAGGTTAGAGGTGCTTGCTTTGGAGCTAGCTCTTTGTGGGGCACCTTTAGAGCTTGTAGAGAAGGTTTATAGGGAAAAGACCACAGAGGGTGCCATTGAAGTTCTAGGAGATAAGTACCAAAATATCTACAAAACCATAGGTGAAAAAATAAAGAACAGAATTTACCTTTATACTCATAAAAGTATTGAAGCGGAAGTATGTCTTTATTCCATGAACAGAGGCATACTCTACAACGAATTGTGCTAAAGGGCGATTAAGGTGATTGTATGGAGAAAAGTAAAATATATATTATAGGACTTGGACCTGGTAGTGAAGAATATATTCTTCCAGAAGCCAAAAAATATTTAAACAGTGTAGAAGTACTGGTGGGATTTAAAAGAGCCATGGACAGCATAAATTTCGTAGATAATAAAAAAGTTGTCCTAAACAGCATTTTAGATCTAAAGGAACTGTGCCAAAGCGGCAAATACGGTAGTATAGGAATTATCGCCTCTGGAGACCCTTGTTATTATGGTATAACAAATTACGTGAAAAACAACATATGCAGTGATGTAAATGTGATACCTGGTCTTAGCTCTTTTCAGTATCTTAGCTGCAAACTGGCATTGCCTTGGCAAAATGCCTATGTGGGCAGTATGCACGGAAGAGAAGAAAACTTTATAGATATGGTAAGGCAATACAAAGAGAGTTTTTGGCTGGTGGACGATAAATATACACCTGAAACACTGTGTAAGATGTTGCATGAAAACCATATCAAAGGTAGGGCCTATGTGGGTGAAAATTTATCCTATGAAGATGAAGTCATAACAAAGGCTACCATTGAAGAAGTAGCTAAGGGACAGTACTCCTGTCTTAGCGTACTTGTCATAGAAAGGGATTAAAAAATGAGATATATAAAAGATGAAGAATTTTTAAGGGGTAAGTGCCCCATGACTAAAGAAGAAATAAGAATACTAAGCATTGCAAAAATGGAATTAGAAGAGAACTCTTGCGTTTTAGATGTGGGAGCGGGAACTGGTTCTGTCACTATTCAAGCTGCGAAGATTTGCTCTAAGGGCAGTGTCATAGGCATAGAAAAGGACCAAGATGCCATAAATACTATAAAAGCCAACATAGAGAAATTTCAAGTAAAAAACTTGACTCTAATGGAGGGCAGCGCAGGAGAAAAGCTTAAGGAAATAAATACAGAGTTTGATTCAGTTTTCATAGGTGGAAGTAGTGGGGAGCTGGAATTTATAATAGAAGAGAGCTACAAAAAGCTTAAAACTGGAGGTACCATGGTTTTAAACTTCATAACCATAAACAATCTCTACAAAGCCATGGAAAAGCTAAAATCCATGGGTATGAAAGCCCAATGCAGTGAAATTGCAGTGAGCAAGACAAAGGAAAATACATACATGCTATTAGCATTAAATCCAATTTTTATTGTTAAAGCAGTGAAGTTATAGATTGAAGGAGATAAAGATGGGAAAGTTATACGGAATAGGCGTTGGCCCTGGAGATAAAGAGTTAATTACAGTGAAAGCTGTCAATATAATAAAAAAAGTAGATGTAATAGTGGTGCCAACAGCTGTGGCAGGTGGAGACAGCATGGCCTACAACATCGCAAAGGACTATATTGAAGAGAATACAAGGGTGATTTTTAAGCAGTTCCCCATGGGAGGTAAGGATCAGGAAAAGAAGATATACGAAGCCTACGAAGAGATTGCAGCCCTTATAAAGGAAGACAATGATGTGGCCTTTCTTACCATAGGAGACCCTTTTGTATTTAGTACATATACATATCTTTTAGAGCATATAAAGGGAAAGGGCATTGAAGTTATAACGGTGCCAGGTATAACCTCCTTTTGTGCTTCGGCTTCGGCAGTGGGCAAACCTTTAGTAATAGGAGATGAACCTCTTTTGATACTGCCTGCCACAAGACTAGACTCTGTAAAAGATGAAAAGTTTTTAGTTATAATGAAGTTTTACAAAGTAGAAAAAGAAGTTATAGAGTTTCTTGAAGAAAGAGGATTTCAGTACACCTGTGTTAGAAGAGTTGGATCAGAACAGCAGCAGATACTGACCTCAAAGGAAGAGATAATAAACAATAGAGATTATATGAGCCTTATAATTGCAAGAAGAAAGTAAATTGGGAGGAAATAACATGATATATTTTATAGGAGCAGGTCCTGGAGATGTGGATTTAATAACAGTAAAGGGAAGAGATACTTTAATGAAGGCTGACGTAGTAATATACGCTGGTTCTCTTGTAAGCCCAGAACACATGAAGTTCTGCAAGGAAGGTGTGGAAAAATACAATTCTGCATCTATGAATTTAGATGAAGTTATAGAAATTATGCTTAAAGCAGAAAAGGAAGGAAAGACTGTGGTTAGACTTCACACAGGAGATCCTTCGATTTATGGTGCTATAAAAGAGCAAATGGACGAATTAGATAAGCATGGAGACATAAAATATGAAGTTATACCTGGAGTTAGCTCCTGCACAGCGGCGGCTGCTGCCATCAAAAAGGAGTTCACCCTTCCTTCTGTAACTCAAACTTTAATTTTAACAAGGGTAGAGGGAAGAACACCAGTGCCAGAGACTGAGGACTTAGAGAACCTAGCTAGAATAGGAGCTTCCATGGCAATATTCCTATCCATCAGCATGATAGACAAGGTTGTTGAAAAGCTGAGAAAGGGCTATGGAAGAAATGTGCCTATAGCCATAGTTGAAAGAGCAACTTGGGAAGATGAAAGAGCTATCTTCGGTACCCTTGATGACATATCTCAAAAGGTTAAGGACGCAGGAATCACAAAGTGTGCACAGATATTGGTAGGAGATTTCATTGACTGCAGCTATGACAAAAGCAAATTATACGATAAAACATTTTCCCATATGTTCAGAGAGGGACAAAAATAAAATGGATAAGATAGCTGTTATATGTGTAACGGACCATGGCGATGAAATTTCAGATAAGATAAAGGAAAAGCTTTGCGAAAATTATAAGGTGGAAGTATTTAAAAGAGAGACTACAAAAACCATGAAGATTAAAAATGTGGTGTCACAAGTATTTCAAAAGGTAGACTATATTATCTTTATTTCTTCAACGGGCATAGCGGTTAGAAGTATAGCAGAGTTTATAAATAGCAAAACTAGCGACCCAGGAGTAGTTGTAATAGACAACAAGATGCAGTACGCTATCTCCCTGATTGGAGGCCACTTAGGTGGTGCCAACGGTTTGTGTCAGGAATTATACGAAAAACTTGGTGTCACACCTATTATCACCACGGCCACAGACAATCTGAATATAACAGCACCGGATATTTTTGCAAAGGACAACAACTTAATAATTGAAGATATGAAGAAATGCAAGGATATTGCAGCCTCTCTTGTAAACGGGGAAAGAGTAGCTTTTATCTGGGAGCATAGCGAAATTCTGCCCAAAGGCTATTTAAGATACAACCCCAAAGAAAGTTATAAGGGTGTAGTTGTGGTGACAAATAAAAGGGAACCTAAAGTAGAAAATGCCTTTTGTGTTTTAAAACTGATACAAAAGAATATTGTATTGGGTATAGGGTGTAGAAAAGATTACAGTGGTGAACTTATGATAGAAAACACAAGGGAATTATTGAAGACACTGAACATAGATGAGAGAAGTGTAAAGTCCATAGCTACAGCCTGGGTTAAAGAAAATGAAAGTGCCATAAAGGAGCTTTCGGATCACTTAAATTGTCCCATGGTGGTATTTCAAAAGGATGAAATAGAAAAATTTCACCTTAAATACCAAGGTTCAGATTTTGTCATGAAGACCATAGGAGTAAGAGCTGTGTGTCAGCCCTGTGTAGAACTTCTAGGTGGGAGACTTATTACAGATAAAATATGCATTAAGGGTATGACCATAAGCATAGGACAGATAATTTAAAGACAAACCATAGAAAAAGGAGAAAATATACTATGAAGAAGTTATATGTTATTGGCATCGGCCCAGGGGGCATGGATTACATGACCATAAAGGCACAAAAGGCCATTGACGACAGTGATATAGTAGTTGGGTATTCTAGATATATTGATATGATAGAACCTATGTTAAAGGGAAAAGAAGTTTATGAAACAGGAATGAAGGGTGAAGAAGAACGTTGTAGAAAGGCTATAGAACTGGCAGAGGATAAAATTGTATCTGTCATAAGCACAGGGGATTCAGGTATATACGGCATGGCTGGACTTATACTACAACTTGACAACAATGCAAATGTGGAGATTATACCGGGAGTTACGGCTTCCTGTGCAGCAGCATCGGTATTGGGTGCACCACTTATGCACGACAACTGCAACATCAGCTTAAGCGATCTTTTGACACCTTATGATTTAATAAAAAAGAGAGTTGAGGCAGCGGCTTCAGCAGATTTTGTAATTTCTCTCTACAACCCAAAGAGCAAGGGAAGACCAGCATACCTTTCAGAGTGCATAGAGATAATAAAAAAATACAGAGATTTAAATACTCCAGTGGGAGTGGTAAAGCACGCTTTGAGGGAAGGACAAGAGGTGAGAATATTTAGCCTTGAAAACTTCGATGCAGAGGTGGTAGATATGATGTCCATAGTGATAATAGGCAATAGCCAAAGCTATAGCGAAAATGGCAGAATCATAACTCCTAGAGGATACAAGGTGATGAAATAATGATCGGTTTGATTCTTGGGACTTCCGAGGGGAAAAAAATACTATCCTTATTAAATGAATTCACAGATGATATATTTGTATCCACAGCTACAGAATACGGTGGCCAGCTCTTAAGTAATTATAAATTTAAGGTCTTAAATACGGAGCCCTTAGACCAAGAGGCCCTAGTCAGCGTCATTAAAAAACACAATATAGAAGTATTTGTGGACGGCTCCCACCCTTATGCACTGATTATAACTGAGAACTTGAAAAGAGCCTGTTTTATTACTGGTATAAAGTACTTTAGATACGAAAGGCCTTCAGTAATTGAAGAGTTCAAAAATCATCCCAATGTAAGGTGCATACACGATTACAGCGAAATAAAAGAAGCGCTAAAGGACATACAGGGTGCTATCTTAAACACATCTGGCAGCAGAAATATTGAAAAGATCCTAAAGCTTAACCTTAAAAACAATGTGATTCATAGGGTATTGCCTACACTAAAGGTAATGCAGGAGCTTCATGCTTTAAGCATAATGCCAGACAACATTCACGCCATAAAAGGTCCCATAAGCTACGATTTGAATATGGCTTTTATTAAGGACTTTAATATAAAGGCTATGATAATGAAGGATAGTGGAGTACAAGGTGGAACAAAAGAGAAAATTAGGGCTTGCATAAACAGTGGTATTAGGGCTATTATATTAGTGAGAGATAATGAAGATAGTCTAAATACCTTTAACTCCGAAGAGGAGCTATGCAGTCATATTAAAGAACTATAGAGGGCTGATGCCCTCTTTTATGTGGAGGTAAAAATGTTAGTAAGTTTTTGTAAAGAGAATCTTTGTAGTGAACAGGTTATAAAAATGTTAGAGAAAAAGGGGGATGAATACGAAATTAGGATAAACAAGTGCATTGGCGTCTGTGATAAGTGCACACACAAGTATATCTGCCGTGTGGATGGAAAGTTCTTAGAAGCGGATACAGCACAGGAATTGTACGATATGATAGTAAATTTTAAGAAGGATAGTATTTAAAACTATATTATTATTACTGGAAGATGAGGGATTAACATGGGGAATAATATATCAATTAACGCAAAAGAAATTTTTAATAGGGACAACTTAAGAAGTTATTTTATGATGACACTGGGGCTTTTCTTTTTGGCCATAGGAGTGCATTTTTTTCAAAGTCCAAACAATTTAGCACTTGGGGGAGTTACAGGTATCGCCATGGTGCTTTGCGAGATCTTCCCAGCTATAAGCATGGGAACTTACGTATTTATACTAAATGGAATTCTGCTTATAATCGGGTTCATATTCATAGGAGCTTCCTTTGGAGTTAAAACCATATACTGCAGCTTGATGTACAGTGTTTTGCTTATGGCGTTAGAAAAGATTTATCCAATGACTCACTCCTTTACGCAGGATTTATTCATAGAGCTAATCATTGGTATAGTTATATCTGCCATTGGAATGGCCATTGTATTCAACGAAAACGGTTCCACAGGTGGTACGGATATAATAGCCAAAATTTTAAACAAATTTCTACATATTCAAATGGGTAAATCCCTATTAATAGCCGACTTTTTTGTAACATTAATGGCCTTTTATGCCTTCGGTATGTTAAAAGGAATGTATGCCATAGTTGGTATCATGCTAAATGGTATTATAATCGACGAGTTCACAGCAGGTATAAGCATATGCAAAAAGGTTGAAATATTCACAGATAGAGAGAAAGAAGTTCTGGATTTCATCATGGTAAAACTGAGCAGAGGTGCTACGGTATACGAAGCTGAAGGAGCTTATACAAATAAGAGAAAAAAGGTCATAACAACGGTTATACCAAAGAAAGAATTTATAAGCCTAAAGACATTTTTAAGAAAAGAAGACCCTAATTGTTTTGTCATAACCTACGACGTGCATGAGACTTTGGGCGAAGGGTTTAAAGATATAAAACAAGATTAAATCAGCTTTAAAAGTATAAAAAACATCACTCCTACAAAAGGGTGATGTTTTTTAAAATAATACTATTCAGCTACTGGAGCTCCTACTGGACAAACGTTAGCACAGTTGCCACAATCGATACATTTTTCTGGGTCGATTATGTACTGAGTATCCCCCTGAGTTATTGCGTCAACTGGACATTCGCTAGCGCAAGCACCACAGTTTACACAAGAATCATTAATTTTATATGACATAATACACGCCTCCTTAATGAAATTTCATAACTATAATACCATATCTCTATGAAAAATGAAAGTTATTTATGTGTAAATGGGGAGATAAAATGTGTTATAATAAATCATATATTAAAAAAGGGATGGTAATATGTTTGATTTTACAAATAAAGTTATTTTAGTGTCAGGAGGTTCTAGAGGCATCGGCAAAGCTATATGCACAGAATTTGCAGGCCATGGGGCTACAGTTATCTTGAACTACAAAAAGAACAAAGAAAAGGCAGAGGAAATAGTAAATCTTATAAAGAGTTCAGGAGGATATGCTACGTCAATAAAGGGTGATGTGAGCAGCTTTACCCAGTGCAAAGATATGATGGCTTTTGTCATTGAAAACTTTGGAAAAGTAGATGTGCTGGTGAACAATGCGGGCATTAGCATGGTGGATGTATTTGCCTACTGCAAAGAGGAAAACATTGAGGAAATAATGGGCACAAACCTACTAGGTACCATAAATTTGACAAGATGTGCTCTTCCTAGTATGATTGATAGAAAGAGTGGAAACATAATAAATATATCCTCCATGTGGGGGCAGTGCGGCGCTTCCTGTGAGGTGCTTTATTCCGCTACAAAGGGAGGCATTGATTCATTTACAAAGGCCTTGGGAAAAGAAATGGCACCTTCTGGTATAAGGGTAAATGCCATTAGCCCGGGAGCAGTAGCTACGGAGATGAATGAATGGATGTCACAAAAGGAATTGGAATCCTTATGTGAGGATATTCCACTGGGGCGATTAGCTAAGCCAGAGGAAATAGCGAAATTGGCAGTGTTTTTAGCTTCAGATGCTTCTTCTTATATAACATCACAGATTATAAGAGCAGATGGCGGCATGATATAAACAAAGAGTAGACTAGGGTGTAGGAGGATTACTATATGGAGGCCATAATTTTTATTATAATTCTTTTAATATGCGTATCTATAATAGGTTTTTTATTTAAAAATATATTTTATATAGCTGCGGCGGCTATAGCCATTATTCTTCTTAGAAAGGTATACGGTATTATAAAAGCTGCTATAAATAAAAAAACCGCAGAAATGAATAAAAGAAAGAATGCAAAAGAGATAGAAGAGATGAAAAAAAATATAAACATGAATAAAACTACATACGTGGACGCTGAAATTGTGAGAAACCCTGTATTTGAGCCTGAGAAACCAAATAAGGAAAATTCCAGTGTGGTGGACGCAGAGTATAAAAACCTTTAACACATTTGACCCTTCAATAATATATTGTATTGTGGATTAACTTATGATATTAAAGTAGATAAGGGAGGGTTTTAAGATGTGTTGTTGTTGGTTTATAGTAATAATATTGCTGATATGGTGGATTTGCTCTCCAACTAGATTTATAGGTGGTTGCGGAGGCAATGGCTGTTGCAGATGCGGTTGCTAGTTTGTTCTAATAAAAGAGTCCCCTAAGGACTCTTTTTTACAGAAAAATAAGATATGGTTTTAAAAATTAAATTAAAATTTAAATTAGAAAACGAGGAGAAAATTATGGAAAAAGAGATAATAGTGCTTATGGAGAAAAATAAGGAAACAGGAGAATTTGTAAGAGAAATAGAGAGCTACGATTTGGAGAACATAGATTTAATAAAGGGATTATTTGCATACAAGGATGAAAAAGGTAATTACCATGTATGTATAACCGTGAGCACAGACAGAGACCTTGAGGACTGGGAATACACAGCTTTCTACGATTACGTGGATTTTAGCGAATTTAAGGATCTATACGAGGATTACGAGGAATTGGACCAAGAATACAACCCTTGCTTTAGGTTTACATTAAAGTATAACGAAGAGAAAATGGAAGAAATCTTGAGTTCTTTAATGGACAAATTTGTAGAGGAGCAAAATAGGGTGTACGAAGAAATAAAAGATCTAAAGGATCAATATATAAGTGAATAAAGCTACAAGTGAATAAAATTAGGTTTTTCTGGGGATAATAATAGCTATCTTTAGCGTTATTGGAGGAAAAATAAAAATGAGAATACCTAATCATGTTGGTATTATACCCGACGGAAATAGGAGATGGGCTTGCGACAATGGCAGAGCTAAAAGCCAAGGCTACAAAGAAGGCCTCAACCCTGGGTTGCAGTGTTTAAGAGTTTTAAGAGATATGGGTGTAAAGGAAATAACCTACTACGGTTTTACTACAGACAACACTAAAAGGCCGAAGGAACAAAGGGAAGCCTTCACAAAAGCGTGTATAGAAGCAGTTTATATTATGCAAAGAGAAGGGGCTGACGTCATGGTATTAGGGGACTGCAATTCTGCTATGTTTCCAAAAGAACTACTGCCTTTTACAAAAAGACAAAAGAAAGAAAAAGATTCACTGAAGGTAAACTTATTAGTGAACTACGGGTGGAATTGGGATTTGTACAGTTTAAGCAATAAAAACAACACAAATAGAAGAGACATCTACGACGGAATACAGTCTAGGGATATCTCCCGGATGGACCTTATTATAAGATGGGGCGGTAGGTGCCGTTTAAGCGGTTTTCTTCCAGTGCAATCTGTTTACTCGGACTTTTACGTTGTAGAGGATTACTGGCCCGATTTTAAGCCTTGTCACGTAGAACAGGCTGTTATGTGGTACAACAACCAAGACATCACCTTAGGTGGCTAAAAAATAAATGCATATTTCTAGCTTTTTTACACAAGATAGTCTTACAAACAAGTCTATAGTAAAGGAGAATACAAATATGTCAAAACCATTTATGACCGTAGAAAACCAAAAAGGCGAAACAGTGGAACTAGAGTTAGTGGACAGAATAGAGATAGAGGACAAAGAATACATAATAGTATCCCAAATTGGCAGTGAAGACGCCATAGCCTACAGGGTCAACGAGTACAACGGAGAAACCAAATACAAATCCATCGGGGACGGTGCAGAGTTCCACAAGGTATTAGACGCATACAATGAAAAACACAAAAATGAGTAGAATAAAAAATGAATAGTATTTTTTCAAAAGCTAGAATCGTAAAATGACGAAATCTAGCTTTTTTTCTTTACATTTTGTAATAAAATAATGAAAAACTATGGTTTTAATGAAAAAAAGTAATGAAACTATAAATAAAATTAAATTTTACATTTGTAACAGTATTGAAATATCTGTGAAATGATGATATTCTTAATTTAAAGCATTTTAATAATGTAAATTTGATAAAGTTTCAAAACAAAACTAAAAAAGTTACAGTTTGGGAGGAAGGGCCTTGGAGGATTCAATAAACATAGTAGATATAATGCAAATAATAAAAAAAAGGTTGAAACTTGTAATAATAATGCCTTTATTCATGGCAATTATAGTGGGAGCCATAAGCGCGATACTTATAAAACCCACATACGAAGCTAGTACAAAGCTTTTTATAGGAAAAGATGATGCTAGCTCAGAAAAGTACAGTCAAAGTGATATAATGATGTATCAAACCCTTATGAAGACATATTCTGAGGCTATAAAGACAAAAGATCTTATGAAAAAAGCCGTAGAAAGTAAAGATTACAATATAGATGTGGATGGTGCTTTAGATAGTTTGACGGTAAACACCATGCCAAACACTCAGATACTCCAGATAAAATTTAAAAACACAGAGCCAACTATGGCAGCCAACATAATCGAAGCGGTGACAGATGAATTTATGAAGCTTTCAAAGGAATTGGTGCCAAACGGCAATACAAAGGTAATAGAAAAAGTCGAAGTTCCAACAAATCCAGTTAGTCCAAATATAAAACTAAATATGATAATAGCCTTTTTCCTTGGCATAATCATCAGTTTTGGAATAGCTTTTCTTATGGATTTTCTAGACAATACATATAAAACAAAAGAAAGTATAGAGAATGAGTTAAATATTCCCGTTGTAGGAAATATATCAATTCACAACCAATAAACAGGAAAGGCGTAGATAAAAATGTTTGTAGTGGACAATGAACCTAAATCAATAGCAGCAGAAAATTTCAGGACTTTGAGGACCAATATACAGTACTCATCCATAGATGACAAATACAAGGTAATAGCAGTGACAAGCTCAGAACCGGGGGAAGGAAAAAGCACCATATCTGGGAATTTAGCCATAGCTTTGTCGCAAAACGACAACAAGGTAGTGCTTTTAGATTGCGATTTAAGAAAACCAAGTTTACATAAAAAGTTTAGAATATCAAATTCAGAGGGTGTATCGGAATTGATTCTAGGCAAAGACAATTTAACTGCCGTTGGTTACAAGTACAACGACAATTTAGTTGTCATAACTTCAGGGAAGATTCCACCAAATCCATCTGAAATGTTAGGATCTAAATCCATGAATTCTTTAATCGAAATGCTAAAGAAAGCATTTGATTATGTTATACTGGACACTCCCCCCTTGCAGGCTGTAACGGATGCTCAAATACTATCTGCAAGAGCTGATGGTGTTATAATTGTGGTAGAAGCGGGGAAAACTAAGAAGAATTTAGTTCAGAATTCGGTGAACCTATTGAAGAAAGTAAATGCAAATATCATTGGAATTGTTCTAAATAAACTGGACAACGCCAATGAAAAGTATTACAAATACTACGGAAAAACTGAAAAAAAATAGATTCTATGGGAGTGGATTGTATGATAGATTTTCATTCACACATTGTCTATGGTGTAGACGACGGAGCAGATGATGAAAACATAGCCATAGAAATGATTAAAATAGCTAGCTGCAGTGGCACTAAAAAAATCGTTGCCACACCGCATTTTAAAATGGGTAAGTTTTATGTTTCAAGAGAGACTATAAACAAAAAAGTAAAATACTTAAAAGATGAAAGCAAAAATAGGGGAATAAACATAGAAATATATGCTGGACAAGAAGTATACTACAGTGAAGATTTGCTTGAATATTATCGTCAAGGGGAAATAGATACAATAGAAAACACAAGATATATGTTAATTGAACTTCCTATGGGAGAATTTTCCACGGAAGATGTGATAAATAATATTTACGAACTTCAGATAAAAGGTATTGTACCAATCCTTGCCCACCCAGAGCGATATAAAACTTTTATAAACTCTCCTACGCTGATCAATAGATTTATTGAGGAGGGTTTTTTGTTCCAACTAAATGTAGGAAGTGCCGTGGGGGACTTTGGCGGAAAAGTAAAGAAAACTGCAGAAACCTTCATAAAAAACGGAATTTACTCTGTATTTGGATCTGATGCACACCATGTGGACTACAGGAATACAGATATGACTAGAGGCGTTGAAGTTATAGAAAAAATTAATCCTAAGTATTTGCCAAAGCTAAGAAGAAATGGAGAAAAAATTTTAAGGGACGAGCTAGTTGGTTTTTCGGGAAATCTCATAAAAAAAAGAAATAAGTTTTTATCACTGCTCTTTCCATAATGTTTTAATTTATTTAAAGAATTTATTGCGCAATCTAAATTAATAGGGGTGATGCTATGTATAGTGTAGTAAAAAGGTTTTTTGATTTTATTTTAGCTCTCATAGGTATTGTAGTACTAGCACCTGTTTTTATCATAATTATGATATGTATAAAACTGGACTCTAAAGGAAGTATTTTTTTTACTCAAAAAAGGGTGGGGAGAAATAAGACATATTTCAACATATACAAATTTAGAACTATGAAAACTGATGCACCTAAAAATACACCTACCCATTTACTAAAGAATCCTGACCAGTACATCACAAGGGTGGGAAAATTCTTAAGAAAGACAAGCCTAGATGAACTTCCACAAATATTCAACATCCTGGCAGGCTCAATGGCCGTAATTGGACCTAGACCAGCCCTTTGGAATCAATACGATCTAATAGCTGAAAGGGACTTATACAATGCCAACGACATACGACCAGGTCTAACAGGGTGGGCCCAGATAAATGGAAGAGACACAGTTACCATAGAAGACAAAGCATCCTATGACGGATACTACTACAGAAACATGGGTATTGTATTGGATTTAAGGTGTTTTATAGGAACCATTGTATGTGTTCTTAGCAGAACAGGGGTTGTAGAAGGAATGATAGAAGAGAAGGGTCCAAGCAAGCAATTATCAGGAAAAATAAAAGAGAACGTTTAGAGGTAAGCAAGGCCAAGACAAGATATATTTTCTTGTTGAGGCTTATTTATTGAAGTGTAAGGCTAAGGTACATATAGATTATATAATATAGACATATTTATAGATGTGGTTTTATTTATGTATATGTCTTAATAAAATGTGGTTCTTGTGATTGTATGGAAATGACGAAGTGAGAATGGTAAAAGGATAAGACAAGCTATCGTGGCTTGTTCGGTCTTGATTTTAAAGGGTTTGAGGGGTGTTGAAAATACAAAAATGGACAAGTTTGGATACCTGGAAAATCTGCGAAGTGAGAATGGGGAAGGGATTAGAAGGCTTGAAACCCAGTGATAGCAAGGTGTTTATAGGTTGAATATGTATCTGAAATGTTTTAAGAAGAGTGTAGGGTATTACCATTCATGCATTGGTAGGATTGGAAGCCTTGATAATTAAGGGTTTTGAGAGTTTGTTGATAATTTGTGATGAGAATGGATGAGAAGAAGGTAGGTGAGCTAGATGAAGAAGATACTTATAACTGGTGCTAATAGTTATATCGGGACAAGCCTAGAAAATTACTTGAAGCAATGGAAAGATGAGTACATAGTTGAGACTGTTGATATGATAGATGAGGCTTGGAAAGAGAAGAGTTTCTCAGAGTATGATGTGGTATTTCATGTGGCGGGGATTGCTCATATAAAAGAGACTAAAGAAAATGCAACACTCTACTATAAAGTTAATAGAGATTTAGTATATGAAGTTGCTAAGAAAGCTAAAGCAGAAGAAGTTAAGCAATTTATTTTTTTAAGTTCTATGAGTGTTTATGGCATGGAGACTGGTGTTATAAGTAAAGATACTGTTCCTGCACCAAAGAGTAATTATGGGAAGTCAAAACTTCAAGCAGAAGAGTTAATAGCACCATTACAAGATGATAGTTTTAATATTTCAGTTTTAAGACCACCTATGATATATGGTAAAGGCTGTAAAGGTAATTATGTTAGGTTAGAAAAGTTTGCATTGAAATCGCCTATTTTCCCAAAGATTGAAAATAAGCGAAGTATGATTGAGATAGATAAGTTATGTGAGTTTGTAAAGCTAATTATTGATGATGAGAGCAATGGCTTATTTTTACCACAGAATGAGGAATATGTTTGCACTTCTGATATGGTTAAGGCTATTGCAGAGGCACATGGTAAGAAAATATATATGACTAAGTTATTTAATCCGTTATTAAGGGTACTGAAGGTTAGTATGGTTAATAAGGTATTTGGGGACTTGGTATATGAGAAAGAAATATCAGAATAAAAAATAGGCTATAACGTCATTAATTTAAAGTTAGCTGTTATTGCAAGTGAAAGTGAGGGGTATTAATGAGTTCAGAAGAAAATAAAAATGTATCAGGAGATTTAGTTTCAATAATAATGCCAGCGTATAACTGTGAAAAATATATAGAAGATGCAATTAATTCTGTTATAGCACAGACATACAACTCCTGGGAGCTTATAGTAATAGATGATGGTTCTAAAGATAATACAGTAAAGATAATTGAAGAGTTATCCAATAAAGATTATCGTATTAGATTTTATAAAAATGATAAAAATTTAGGCGTATCTGAAACAAGGAATAGAGGAATATCACTTGCTAAGGGTGAATGGATTGCATTTTTGGATAGTGATGATATGTGGAAAGATTCAAAGTTGGAGAAACAAATCAGACTTTCAAATAAAGAAGGTGCAGAATTTGTTTTTACTGGATCTTCTTTTATAAATGAAGGTGGAGTCAATTATAAAGGAATATTAAAAGTCCCTGAAAAGGTCGATTACAAAAAGTTGAGAACACATAATGTTATATCATGTTCATCAGTTCTCATAAAAAAGAAATTTTTCAAAGACATCCGAATGGAAAAAGATGATATGCATGAAGATTATGCAGTATGGTTAAGGATATTAAGAACTGGAGTATGTGCTTATGGTATTAATGAGTCGCTTTTAGTATATAGAATTTCACCCAACTCAAAATCTGGAAAAAAAATCAAGACCATAAAAATGACATATAAGGTATTTAGATTTATTGGTATGAACCCACTTGGTTCTGCTTATTTTATGTGTAGACATGTTATGGGGTCAATTAGGAAATATGCAAATATTGATATTTTGAAGAGATAATTATTGAATACTGAAGGGAAATTAATGTAAAACGTAATTACTATAAAATGAAAACTAGATTCTTAAGTATATTAATTTACAGTATTTGGTATATAAGTAAAACTTATATCTCGTAGATGTGTGTCAAGTATTTTACAACAAGAAAAGGGGAGGCTATTATGAGATTGCAAGTATTAGTATCAACTATGAATCAAACTAATTATAGTTTGGTAAAAAAGATGAATATACAATCAGATGCTGTTATTGTTAATCAATGTGATAAGAATGGCATTGAGGAATTTAAAAATGATAAATGGCCAGTAAGATGGATAAATTCCACAGAACGTGGATTAAGCCGTAGTAGAAATGCTGCAATAAGAAATTCGGTAGATGATGTTTGTCTTATATCAGATGATGATATAGAGTATATTGACAGCTATGAAAAATTAATACTTGATCAATTTAAGCAGTATCCAGATGCTGACATTATAGTGTTCCAAGTAGAAGGTATAGAAGGGACTTTTAAGAAATACCATTGTAAGGTTCGTGAATTAAACTATTTAACATCAATGAAAGTAGCATCTGTGGAGATTACTTTTCGTTTAGATAATATAAATAAATATGGAATTAGATTTAATGAGCTGTTCGGAGCAGGAGCAAAGTATTGTATGGGAGAAGAAAATATTTTTCTTTTTGATTGTTTGAAGCAAGGGTTAAAGATTGTATACGTCCCGATAAAAATTGGAAATCTCCATTTAGGAGAATCAACATGGTTTAGAGGGTATAACAAAGAATATTTTATAAGTAAAGGTGCAGCATTTACTGGAATGTCAAAGTTATTCTCTTTTTTATTTATTATTCAATTTGCAATAAGAAAATATAAGTTATTCAGAGGAAAAGTAAGGATACTTCAAGCAGTCAAGTATATGTTGGAAGGAAGAAGAGAATATTTAGAAAAAACATATTGATAAATAGACTTGAGTAATATTAGAAATGAGGCATAGTTAGATGAAGATATTTTTTGTTGGAGATTATTCAAATAATACAGGACCATCTATAGCGAACAAAATTATACGTAGAGGTCTTGAAAACAATAAAAACATGTTATATTCTGATGCGAAAAACAAGATAATGAGAGTTTTGGAATTGATTATAAAGACAATGAGGGCTGATTATGTTTGCCTTTGTAGTTTCTCTAAATCAAATATTATATGCATAAAGATAGCAAAGTTATTTAATAAAAAAGTGCTTTATTTGATGCATGGTTACAGTACCTACGAAAGTAAAATTAATAATAAAGCCATTACTAAAGAAAAATTGAAAAGTATCAATGATTTTGAAAAATATATATTCAAAAATGTGGATAGGGTATTTTGTGTTTCAATGAAATTTATGGAGTATATGAAAAAAGAAGAACCAGAATATGCAGATAAGTTCGACTATAATTTTAATGGAATAGATATAGAAAAAATTAAGAGCATTGTGTTGACACATAATAGTAACAAAAAGAATAACCAAATCGTATCAATAGGTGGAGGAGTACGTCAAAAAAATAATTTGATGATTTGTGAAGCGATTGATAAACTGAATAAAGAAAAAAAAATGAACTTAAAATATATAGTTATAGGACAAGCTGGTACCGATAAGGAACAGATTTGTAGTTATGACTTTGTAACTTACTATGATAAATTAACACATGAAAAAGTATTATATATTTTATCGGAAAGTTATTTGTATATACAAAATAGTGAGTTTGAAACTTTTGGGTTAGCTATTATAGAGGCCTTGATTTGTAACTGCAATTTACTTATTTCAAATAATATTGGATCAATGGACATAATAGAAACAATTGAAAATGGTGATATTATTTTTAATAATAAAAATAATGATGAAATTGCTGAAAAGATAGAGAAACTATTAATTAGAGCAAACCAAAGTAGATTAAAGAAAGGGTTAAATATTCAACAGATACATTTCAAAGCGTCAGCTATGTCATTAGTTGATAAGATTTATAATAGTTAAAATTCAATAAGTTGAAAATTATAATATCATATAAATAAGGAGAATGTTGATGTTAGATAGTAAACATATAGTAGCTGATAGAAAAGTGGAAAAAGGACAAAAGCTAGCTAAAATCCTACTGATTATAGGATTAATAATTAATTTTATAGCATTTATGGATGTTAGATTTTTGACTATGTATAGAAAAATAGCCTCTTTTAACATCTTTTTTTTGGTGTTCATATTAATATTAAGTGGAAAGATTAAGAAAAAAGTATCTACAAATTTATTCTCAATATTAATTCTTACAATATATGGAACGTGTACTGTGTTGATTAATTCTGGAGGTTTAGGAAGTATTATTAATTATATTTATGGATTTGTTATTATTATTGTATTTTCCCAATTTTGTTTTACAAAAAAAGACTTTAAGATACTTACGTTATTCCTCTTTTTACTAAATTTTTATTGGGTTACAAAATCTAAAGGCTATTACAATAAAGTTATTTATGAAGGAATTCATAATATTAACCCTAATGTAGTTGGTTATCTTATTTTATATACAAGTATGTTAATTTGCATTTTTATTGGCCAATTAAAGTATAAATTTAAAAAAATTATCATTTTATTTGTATTAGCAACTAGTGTTTATGGTATTGCATTGTTAGAGGTAAGAGGAAGTCTAATACCTCTTATAGTATTCATACTTTTAAATTATGTTATACCTAAAGATTTTTACAGGAAAAAACAAAAACGTATAGTATATGCTAATTTCATAATAATTATGGTAGGAGTATTATTTCCTATTGTATACCTAATGATGTATAAATATGGTATTAATATAGAGATATCATTTATAAATAAAAATTTATATACGGGCAGAGAAGTAATCTGGAATAGCTTTTTTTTAACTATGGAAGATACAATAAAATGGTTATTTGGGTTGGGGTCAAGAGCTGAATTGCTTGGTATAGGAGAAAAACTAGATTTACATAACAATTACTTGGCTATAATAGCGAATTTTGGCGTCATTGGATTTGTGGGGTATTTTGGATTTATATTAAAAAAAATTCATTTTATATGTACGTTCAAAAGCTTGTCTGATTTAAAAATCAGCTTATTAATAGGTTTTATGTGTGTATTGATTAATGGTTATTTTGAGGCAACAATATATTTTGCACCTATTTTCTTTTTATTATTTATTTTTTTAGGAATAGCCAATGCTGAAACAGAAAAGGAGTTATTTAATAATGAACAGATTTAAAATTTGGATAAAAGTAATGTTTAATTTTATAATGTCCTTAAATTGTTGTAATAAAGCTAAAATTTTAAGTGCAGAAGAAACTATATCATTGATTGTAAAGGATAAAAAATCAATAATTAGACTAGGGGATGGAGAATTTAATATTCTTCAAGGAAAAGATGTTCATTATCAGAAATATTCAGCTGAGTTGAAGACTCACTTTGAAAATATATTAGAAAATTATTTAAATAATCCAAAACAAGCTAGTTATATAATCTGTATGCCGGGAGAATTTTTTATTTGTAATGGATTTAAATTAATAAAAAAGCGTGTTTATGTTGCATCATGGTCTTTTTCTAGATATATTTTTAAAAAAAAATACGATAAGGATATAACTTACGGAGATGCTTTTTTATTTGCAAATGGAAATGAGAAAATATACAGTAAGATATGGACTAATACTGGAGTGAAAAATATAATTTTTGTTCATAACCAAGAAATATATGCAAAAGAGTTTGAAGATAAATATAAAATTTCAACAGAAAGTGTTGTAATACCACCTAGAGATGCTTTTGAAAATAGTGAACATATACTAAAAAAAATAATAAAGATAGCTTCAGAAAGAAATGATTTATTAGTTTTAATTTCAGCAGGACCGTGTGCAAAATATTTAGTTTACAAGTTAGCATTGAATGGTATTTGGGCAATAGATACAGGTCATTGTTGGGACAGTCCATTGAGATTGAGGAGTAAGTAAACCATTGAAAATAATAATTAATAATATTGATAGTTTAGATAGTCTTATTGAATTTTAAGATTAACACATTTGATTAAGAGGAGAGACAATATGAAAAAAGTAGCACTTATGACGTGGTTTCAGCATGATAATTATGGTACAGTTCTTCAATCTGTAGCTACGACACGAGTTATAAAAAATATGGGACATTGTTTAGAGGGGATTGATTATATTTCAGAAGGGTATGACAGGACAACAAAATTAGAAAAATTATTAACCCCATCAATAGTAAAAGAAAAGATGAAAAGAAGTTTTAAATATAAAAAATATCATAAGGAAGTATATACAGAGGATAGAGCTCAAGCATTTAAAAGGTTTAAAGAAAAACATTTAAGTATGAGAAAAGCTCAAACATCATCGGAATTATATAGATTAAATAAAGAATATGATGCATTTATATGTGGAAGTGATCAAATTTGGTCACCAAGAGAATTTAATTCAAAGTATTATTTAGATTTTGTTGAAGTTGAAAATAAGATGATTGCTTATGCACCAAGTTTTGGAAGAAGTGTTATAAAAAAAGAATTTGCTAAAAAAAGAATAGCGGAAAATTTGAAGAGATTTAAACATTTATCTATTAGAGAAAAGCAGGGAGCAGATTTAATAAAAGAATTAACTGATTTAGAAGCAATAGTGGTGTTAGATCCCACTTTATTACTTACTGCTGAAGAGTGGGATGATTATTTAATAAGTGTTGATATACCTTCAGAATATATTTTGTGTTATTTTCTAGGTGATAACGAGGAGTATTGGAAGCACGTAAAAAAACTATCTGAACAATATGGCCTAAAAGTGATAATAATACCAATATTTAAAAAAGATTTTTATCGAGGTTATATAACTTTAGATGGTATTGGACCGGGAGAATTTTTATATTTAGTAAAAAAGGCTTCATTTGTATGTACAGATTCATTTCATGGAACTATTTTTTCAGTATTATATAAACGCCCGTTTCTTACGTATAAGCGATTTTCTGACAAAAATGCAGAATCCCAAAATTCGCGTATATATAATTTGTTGAGCTTAATTAATTTAGAATGTAGACTTGTATCAAATAATAAATTTAACATTGATAGTGTTTTTAAATATGATTTTGAAAAAACATTTAAATTAATTTCAATAGAAAAACAGAAATCTATGAAATATCTTGAAGATTCGTTAAATGATGCGTTTAAATATACTTTTAATAAAAATAATTACAAGATTACAAATACATGTAGTGGATGCACGGTATGTGTAAATGTTTGTAAACATAATGCAATATCAATAGAAATTAATAATCAGGGATTTTATGAAGCTATAATAGATAAGGAAAAATGTACAGGTTGTGGTCTTTGCAAGAAGGTATGTCCTTATAATGGAGAAAGGGCTAAATATATAAATCAAGAAGAGAATTCATTATATATGTTAAGAGCTACATCAAAGAATACATTAGCTACATCAACCTCAGGTGGGGCTGCATATGAAATATCAAAATTATTAAGTAATCAAGGATATGATATTGTTGGTTGTAATTATGATAAAGAGTCATCTAGAGCAATGCATAAAAAAGTTAAAGCTGGAGATATAAGTTCATTGTCAATGTTTCAAGGGTCAAAGTATATTCAAAGCAATACAAAAGAAGCATTTAAAGATGTATTATCATCAAAGAATGCTGTTGTGTTTGGAACTCCTTGTCAGATAGCTGGTTTAGATAATTTATTAAAGATAAAAGGTCGTCGTGAAGAGTTTGTTTTAGTAGATTTAATATGTCATGGGGTTCCATCAAATTATCTTTGGTACAAATATTTAAATGAAGGTTCTAAAAAGTATGGTTATGGTAGGAAACCAGAAGTACAATTTCGATTCAAAAAGAAAGGGTGGAAAAAAATACACATATATGTATCAGGAAATAATAATACATATATTAGAAGAAATACAAAAGATATGTTTTACAAGTACTTTGAATTACAGGACTGCTATATGACTTCGTGCTATGAATGTAACTATAGAATCACAAGTAAAGCGGATATACGTATAGGTGATTATTGGGGTGAAAAGTATGATAAATACAAAATTACAGGGGCTTCTATGGTTATTTCAATGACATCATCAGGAAAATCTATTTTAGAAAAACTTCAAGAAAAAAATATGGTTGAATTAATAAAAGAAGATATACTTGATTACTGGAACGTTCAATTTCCAGTAAATCCAATAAAGCCTTTGTATTACGATGAGTTGATTTCAGAGCTTAAGAGTAGTGATTTAGATTTAAAGTCAATATTAAATAAGTATTCAAAAATTGAATATTTAAATAAAGTTTTATCAACTAATTATGCAAAAATCAAACGTATTGTAAAATAATTAATAAAATAGATGTTGCTATGTTATAGACTATTGTGCATAGTAGTAATTTGAATTTTATAAAAAAGAAAGCGAGGAGGATAAAATGGATAAAAAGATATCGGTTTTTACACCTACATATAATAGAGCATATATACTTCCTCAATGTTACAGTGCTTTGTGCAAACAAACATGTAAAGATTTTATTTGGTTAATTGTTGATGATGGATCTACAGATGATACCAAAAATTTAATTGATGAATGGATAAATGAAGATAAAATATCAATAAGATATATTTATCAAAAAAATGCAGGTAAGCAAAGAGCAGTGAATAAAGGGATTTTAAATTGTACAACTCCATATTTTGCTTTTTTAGATTCGGATGATTATTATGAAAATTTTACTGTAGAAAAGTTTTTATCAGTGCTAGAAAAAATAAAAGACAATCCAAAGGTTGCTGGTGTACTTGCAAGAAGAGGAACACCAGATAGAAAGATTATGGGTAATCCTAATTTGCCACAAAAACAGTTTATTGAAAATGTTGATACACTTATAAAAAAATATAATTTTAGCGGAGATACTTGTAGGGCATATAAAGCAGACATTTTGAAGCAACACTTATATCCTGAAATTGAAGATAAATTTATTCTGGAGAGTGTTATGCTTTCTAGTATAGATGAAAAATATGATTTATATATAATCAATGAAGTTTTTTCAATATGTGAGTATTTAACAGATGGATATACTACTAATAGTCAAAGATTATATAAAAACAATCCATATGGTTATGCATTAGGTATAAATCAACTTACAATAGCAAAAAGAGGATTAATAAGAAATTTAAAAGCGATTATTGTTTATACTACTTGGTGTTGGAAATATAAGATTAATAAATCTTTTAAGAATTGTAAGAATAAAAAATTATATGTTTGTGCTTTACCATTGTCTATTTGTTGTTATACTTTAAAAATGCCAAGATGGATTTATAATTGAAATTAATGCATAAAGGGGCATAATATATGATAAAAATGATATTTAACTTATTTAGAGGTAAAAGTTTAATTTGTGAAAAAGGTAATTATTATGAGTAAAATTGAAAGATTTATTAAGACAGCTGGCATATATTTTTTGGGAAATGCATTTACCAAAATTATATCATTCTTACTTTTACCACTATACACTAATAGAATAGCGCCAACAGATTTTGGTACATTTGGGTTAATGCAATCATTATCTAATTTAATAATACCATTAGTTTTTTTTCAAATATGGGATAGTGTATTTAGATTTGCTTTTGATTATGAAGATGATGAAGATAAATATAAAGTAATAAGTAATGGTTTTGTTGTTATGCTATCAGGGTTATTTATTTATTTTATAGGATTTATTATAGTTAGTTGTATATATGATTTTGACTATAAAATTTTAATATTTTTTTATGCTTTAGGAATAGGGATTCAGTATTTTTATAGTGTAATAGCAAGAGCATTTCAAAAGAATTCTTTGTTTGTAATGTCAGGATGTATAAATAGTGCTTTGATGATTATTTTAAATGTAGTTTTAATAGTTATATTCAAGCAAGGAGTTGAATCACTGTATACATCTTCGATAATTGGTGTTTTAGTACAAATTATTATTATTGAAATAGCAATGAAACCAATAAAAAAAATAAGGTTGAAATATATAAAGAGACAAAACATAATAGAATTAATAAAGTTTTCTGCACCAGTATCACTTACTACAGTTTCTCAATGGTTATTAAATGGCTTAACACAATTAGTTATAAGCATTTATGTAGGTACTTATGAAAATGGCTTATTTACTGTAGCAAATAAATTTTCTTCTATGTTAATATTACTTGTAGGAGTTTTTCAATTTGCTTGGAATGAGATGGCGTATATTTTATCTAGTAGTAAAGATAAAAAAGAATATTATGAGAGAAGTATAACTGAAATATTAAAAGTTACTATATTGGGAAGTGGTATATTTTTATTATTTATAAAAATTGTATTTCCTTTCTTTATAGACAAACAATATCATGAAGCTATACAAATAGTACCTATTGTTTTGGTAGGTACTTCGGTGAATTCATATACAGGATTTTTAGGAACTATTTTTTTAGCTAATAAGCATAGTAATAAACTTTTTATTAGTACTATAATTGCTTCAATAACTAATGTGATTTGTTTAATGGTGCTTACACCAATGTTTGGACTAAAGGGGGCTACTATGTCATTATGCATCGCTTTTATTGTTGGTGCTATATCAAGAATTATAATGTTAAATAATAGTGAACATATAAAAACTGATGCAAAAACATATAATCTTTTATTTTTATTGATATTTGCAGTCATAGCATTCTATACAATAGAAAATATTTATCTATTAATAGGAATATTGATAATCTTTAGTATTGTATCATACATTGTTTTAAGACCATTAGTTTTGATGGTGTTTCAAATAGGAAAAAAGAAGTTAAAACTATAAAAGGGGATATCAAAAATGAACATATCAAAAATGAACATATTAGTAACTGGCGGTGCAGGCTATATAGGCTCACATACTTGTGTGGAATTATTAAATAATAATCACACAGTCATTGTTGCTGATAATCTTTGCAACAGTAATATAAATACCATAGATAAAATAAAGCAAATAACAAATAAAGAAGTAACTTTTTATAAGATAGATGTAACTGATGAAGCAGCTATAGAAACCATCTTCGCTAATCACAAAATAGATGGTGTAATTCATTTTGCAGGACTTAAAGCAGTAGGAGAATCTGTAGAAAAGCCATTAGCTTATTATTATAATAATCTAGTAAGTACTATGGTTCTTTCTAAGATGTGCAAGAAGTACAATGTTAATAAATTTGTATTTAGTTCCTCTGCAACAGTATATGGTGATAACCAAGTACCATTTGTAGAAACTATGGATCTTTTACCGACTACCAATCCTTATGGTGAAACAAAAGCTATGAGTGAGAGAATTCTTACCGATATAGCTAAAGCAAATCCAGGTTTCTCAGTAGCACTACTTAGATATTTTAATCCAGTAGGAGCGCATGAAAGTGGATTAATTGGTGAAGCTCCTAATGGTATACCGAATAATCTAATGCCTTATATTACAAAAGTAGCAAAAGGAGAACTAGAAAAGTTAAGGGTTTTCGGAAATGATTATCCAACTGTAGATGGTACAGGTGTTAGAGATTATATTCATGTAGTGGATTTAGCTGAAGGTCATGTGGCAGCCCTAAACAAGCTTCAACCAGGTGTACATATTTACAATCTAGGTACAGGCCAGGGAACCTCAGTTTTAGAGCTAGTAAAAGCCTTTGAAGAGGTAAGTGCTACCCAAGTACCTTATGAAATAGTAGATAGAAGACCAGGAGATATAGCTTCCTGCTATGCTGACGTTTCTAAGGCTGAAAGGGAACTAGGCTGGACAGCTAAAAGAGGTATATTAGAAATGTGTAGGGATGCATGGAGATTTGAGAAGAATTATAAAGAATAAGAACAAGGTCATCACTTTTGCAAGCTTATAAAGCTGTGAGGTGATGGCCCTTTTTTATAATATTAAAATATAACTTAGGAAGGCTAAATGCAATATATTAACTAGCACATAGGGGATAAGAGCAAGGGTAATTAGCCTATTAGAAAAAGTGAATTGTTCTTGGGGATTATGGTTAATTACTATGTACACAAAGAATAAAAGTAATCCAGGAATTATGATTTTAATTAAAAATGCAGTTATGGGAGTTTTGAAAAAAGAAGCCATTAAAGGGTTACCTTCAACAAAGTATTTAGAGTTAATTAGAATTATGGTAAATATAACATCTGAAATGTTTAATGTGTAGAGTAGTAATAGTTTTTTATTTATTGTAAAGTTTTTAAAAATACAATTCATATTTTAATCACCTCATATAGGAGTATGGCCTAATAAGGTGAAAAATAGTCAAGCTAAGTTCAGAAAGAATAATTATTATTTAGGCTAAGTATTTTTAGTAGTATGAATATATAAGAAAAAATAGTTCTAGAAGCAGTAATTAAATCTTAAAAAGAAAAGGTCATTACCTTTGCAAGCTTATAAAGCTTAGAGGTGATGACCTTTTTGTTATTTTATGGGAGTGTTTTGGGGTTTATCAGAAAATTATAAAAAGTTAGTGGATGCTATTGACAAGGAATATTACCCCATAGTATAATGTTCTCATGGTAGCATACATGCATTAGTGAAAGGGATGGTAATGTGGTTCATTTAGATTTTAAAACTAAGAAAAATGGAATGCCCGTTCTTTCAAAAAAAGATATTGAGGAATTAGCAGAAATAATCATAAGTGATTATAAGCCTGATATGATAGATAAAGCTAAAGCATTAGACGCAGAACATTTTTTAGAGTTCTATGCTGATTTACAAATGGATTATCAGGATTTAACTCATAATCAATCCATATTGGGAATGATGGTATTTAATGATGGACATGTCCCGGTATATGATGCCAATAATAATAAAGCTAAAATGATACCTGTAGATGAAGGTACAGTTCTTAGTGATAATAGTTTACTAAATGAAGAGCAGTTACCAAGAGAACGATTTACATTGGCTCATGAAGTAGGGCATTGGTTATTGCATAGACAAATGTATATTATAGATAAAAATCAGATCAGTTTATTTGATAATATGCCTGATGAAAGAACTACAGCAATTAAATGCCGTAAGTGTGATATTGAATCAACAGGAAGAAAAAACTTATTAACAGATGATGATTGGATGGAATGGCAAGCTGACTATTTGGCATCCGCATTACTTATGCCAAAAAAATCTTTTATTAACGAAATTATACTACATGCAAAAGAAGCAGGAATGTACCAGTATGTATATGACTTGGGAATAGACCCTAAATATAGTGCATGGGTAGATAATGTTATAACAAAGGTTGCAGGTACTTTTGAAGTCTCTTTAACAGCTGCAATTATAAGAATTAATAATTTAGGATTTGGAGTTAGTAAGCAATATTCCATTTTATAAAAGGAGGTAAAAGAAATGAGCCCAAATAAATTTGGTGAATTTATAGTTGAGAAAAGAAAGCAGCAGGATATAAGCTTAAGGAAAATGGCAGATTTACTTGACCTTTCTCCAGCTTATTGGAGTGATATCGAAAAGGGTAGAAGAAATCCACCAAATATTAATAAGCTAGAAGAAATAGCAAAGTTACTTGGCTTATCACATGAAGAAATGGATTTAATGATAGACATGGCATCGGAAGATAGAGATGAAATTCCTATGGACCTGCCTGAATACATAAAAGAAAGTAATCTTGCAAGGACAGCACTTAGAAAGGCACGAAAGATGGATGCAATAGAAGGGAATAGTGACGTAACGAATAAAGCTTGGCTTGAGTTTATAAGAGCTTTAGATGAAGAAAAATAGTGGGGGGGTAATTAACATGGGTGATACCTTTAAAAATTTGATTGAACAACATTTTCATGCAGAGATGTATGAAGCTTTAAGTGATGAAGTAGAGGCAAATTATGCTGAGTATGATTTAACCAGAAGAGCTAATATAGTGCAAGAGGTTTTAGAAGCGAATGTTAATGGAATAGAACTATTAAAGGTTAGTGATATAGAGCAAGATGATGATGAAGTAAGTTTTAAAGTACTTGTTAACAGCTGTATAGAAATAGGGGATTATGCTTACGGCGAAGAAATATCAGAAGAGGTTGCTCAGTGGTTTGAACTTAGTTGTAGTGCTATATTAGAGGATGCAGAGTTAACTGATTTTAGTGTAGATGATATAAAAATCTGCAATAAAAAATAAGAGGGGTTGAGTGTTGATGAATCTAAGTAATGAGCTTGTGCCAATCATATATAAAAAAGATATGGATAAGGAAGCTACTAAATTTCTTATGAGGTATTGTCCAGAGGCTTTAGAGACACCCATTCCTGTTCCAGTAGAAGATATAGCAGAGCTAAAAATGAATCTTGAAATAGATTATGTAAATATTGATAGAGGCTTAGACACATTAGGTATGATGCTATTCTCTGATGGACAAGTAGAGCTTTATGATAAAGAAACAGATAATTACATTAGAAGAGACTATAAAAAGGGAACCTTACTAATAGAAAGTGACATTTTTGATACTGGTAATAGGGGAAGAGAACGATTTACTATAACTCATGAAATGGTCCACTGGGACAAACATCAGCTAAGGTTTATGACTCTTTCGTACAAAGATAAAGCAACAGCTAAAGCATGCCGATGTCCCCAAGAAAAAGTGTACAATCCTAAAACACCAGAGGAGTGGATGGAGTGGCAAGCTGACAATCTTGCTGCAGCTATTCTTATGCCAGCAGAAATGTTCAAGCAAAAAGCAGAAGAGTTAAAAGATCAATACCAAGTAGGCCATAGAATAAATGATTTTATGTGGCAAGGATATAGTTCAGAGATAATAAAAGGTATTATTATAGGTGAGCTAGCTAACACTTTTCAAGTATCTAAGCAAGCTGCAGATATAAGAGTAAACACTTTAGGAATTCATATATTAGAATAACAGCAGGGGCAATAGCTCGTGTTGTTATTCTAAACCTATGTGTTCGCAACTATGCGTGTGTGACGGGATAAATTTTTTATCATTATGTACGCATATATGCATGTAAGACGAAGAAATAATTCTTAGGATGAGGAAGTGGGGAGATATCTATGGTATTAAAAGAAGTTAGAGACGAAGGAAAACATAAAAAACTATTGTTTAAAGTTAGAGTATAATTTTAGTAGGCAAAGGCAGTAGTAATTACTACTTATAAAAAAATAAAGGAGATACAAAAAGTATCTCCCATATACATAATATTTCCGTTATAATGTAAGTTATCGAGACAATACAAGAAAGGATGATATTATGTACAATACAAGTTTAAACGATAAAGAGGTAACTTTCAATGATTTAGAGAAAAAAATATATAAATATGTATGTGAAGAAGCATGTGAGTTAATGAAAGGGGTGCTGACGCGTCTAGACCGTAGGTTGATGGATGAAAGAGATACTAAGACTTACAGAAGTAAAGGATTGAGGCATACATGTATAAAGACCATTATGGGAGATATAGAGTTT
>NZ_FRAD01000013.1 GCF_900142225.1 Hathewaya proteolytica DSM 3090 | reverse complement strand
GTATACTCCCGCTGAAAAACAAGCTATAGTAAACAAAAATCACAAAGTAACAGATAAAAGCGGAAAAGAATTTTTCGTTGAGGATTTCACTATTTTTGAGCAGGATTTACCTTTGGACTTATTTTGTCATGAATTTGGATATGTTTTAGGGCTTCCAGATTTGTATGATACAAATAAATCAGAACCACCTGTAGAAAACTGGTCCATAATGGGTGGAAGTTACACAGGTAACCCAAGAGGCTCACAGCCTGTAAGCTATGGTGCTTACTGTAAAGAGTTTTTGCAGAAGGATTTTGAAAAGAGAAAAAGAGCGGCCAATTGGCAAAATATGAAAAAAATAAGCTTAGATGATGTTACGGCAGAAGGAATTGATGTTGTACTAGATCAAGCTACCCTTAAAGGAAAAAATAAAGACGTTGTAAGAATTGACCTTCCTAAATATGCAGAAAGAGTGGTAATGCCAACTGAAGGGAGCCAATGTTTCTTTAGTGGTAAAGGTGATAAGTTAAAAAACTACATGACAACTAAAACTCCCATAGAGCTTTCGGCTGATAGCAATGCAAAATTAACTTTTAAAACTTGGTATGATATAGACCCGTACTTTGATTTTGCATCAGTTCAAGTAAGAGAAGTTGGAACTGATAAGTGGGTAACATTAAAAGATGAAACCGAGCTTACAACTGATAAG
This sequence comes from Hathewaya proteolytica DSM 3090, assembly GCF_900142225.1. Classification (GTDB taxonomy): domain Bacteria; phylum Bacillota; class Clostridia; order Clostridiales; family Clostridiaceae; genus Hathewaya; species Hathewaya proteolytica. The sequence continues at coordinate 102,928 of NZ_FRAD01000013.1, read as the reverse complement.
GTAGATCCTTGGATAGAGTCACATGATAAAGAAAATATACTAGATAGAAATCCAGGTTGGGGATTTACTGATACATCAAATGAAAAATGGCTATATGCTTCTTTTAATTTGAGTCAGTTTAAAGGTAAAAAATTTGACTTAAGATTTAGATTTAGAACGGATGACAATACTCCTGAGAAGGGTATATATTTTGATGAAATTAAAATTAAAGAAGGCTCAAAAATAATTTTTGAAGATGGCGCAGAGGATAGTGAAAATACAAAATTTAATTTTGATGGTTTTAGTATAAATGATGGCAAAGAGAGATATGAGCATTACTATTTATTAGAATGGAGAAGTAGTGGTGCAGGTACAAAGGTTGATAAAGGGTTGGATACTATAAATATGGGTGCAGAGGGTCTTTCCTATGAAACAGGATTGATTATGTGGTATATTAACGGAAAGTACCTTGTAAGCGGTACAGATCAGGATTATAATTCGCATAAGGGTGCGGTAGCCGTAGGTGTTATAGATGCAGATCAAGATCCTATAACTTATTCATATCCAAATGGGTCTTCAGGACCAGATAGATTAAACTATCAGCTTAGAGATGCAGCCTTCAGTATAAGACCAGACAGATCATGGTTATTGGATGCAGGCACTTACAAAGTTGAGGATATGCATACATTCATGAACCCTATATTTAAAGATAGTAATGACTACACATCACCAATGTGGGGATCACCTACAGGCTTGAATTTAAAAAATTACGGATTGCAAATATTCGTAACAGATGAGAGCAAAGATAGAAGTACAGCTAAAATCCATATTGCCAAGAGAAATGGTAATGAAGATACTGTTTATGCAAAACAAGATGCAGATATGATAAAGGAAATCAGTATATCGAATGGGAAAATATATATAACTCCAAAGGAACAATACAGTAATAAGGCATACGCAGCGTTTTCTGATCTAAATGGCAGAAGTTTAGAACTTGAGTTAAAATACGAGAATGGAAAATATGTGTGTGATTCTAAGGGGATTAGTGATAGTGGGCTATGGAAGCCGGAGTTCATAATATTTGAAGATGCCGAAGGTAATGCAAAGGCTGTTTACAACAGAGAGGCTAATGGAATATTTGGGGCGGATTTAAGTAAATTGTTTAAAAAACTAGAGGTTGAAGTTGATCCTGAGATTAAATTTAATAAGGGTGAAAAATCCAATGTTAGCATAAATGTAGATTTACCTAACAGTGTAGAAGAGGTAACATTATTAATTGGTATATATGACGAGCATGGTAAAATGTTAGCTAGCTCTATTAAGAGTGAGAAGGTAAATGGCAAAACTACTTTAACCTCAGAAGTTGATGTTCCTAACGAAGAAAATATGAAAATTAAAATTATGTTATGGGATTTAAAGACCATGAAGGTTTTGCAGAAGGAAGTAGTATATAACATAAAATAAAAAAATCTGTATTAGTGCTTAAATGTACTACTATAAAATTACTAAAAAAGGATAGCTAAAACAAGCTATCCTTTTTGCCGTTATTCCTCTATCATCAATTCTCTTAACATGACTACGGCTCTATGCTTTCTCTGGACCAAGACTCTGTAAGCTATCTTTTTAGCCTTGGCATAGTCCTTCATGCACATATCCTTTAAGACGCACTCAACTATTATTTCACGGTATTTTTCTGGAAGTTTTTCGATGGCCAAATATAAATGAGTCATGTCTTCGTTGAGAATAATATCATCTTCTAAACAGACTTTATCCTTGAGAGTATCAAGTACAGTGCCACCATTTTCTTCAAAAGGCTTGTCTAAACTGTCCTCTAAATTATATTTAGCATATCTTCTCAGTAGTTGTAAGTACCTGTTTCTCACACACTTGGCAACGTAGGCTGTGAAGTTGCCTTTGCTTGGGTTTGGAACGTATTTTTTTATTGCTAGCAGCACGGCGATGTAGCCTATCTGCTCTAGATCGTCGTAGTCGTAGTTTTTTAGATGTATTCTAAGAAGCTCCTTGTAGATTAAAGGTTTGAAGTTGGCAACTAGGATTTCCTCAGCAATCCTATCACCTTGTTTCGCAAGTATAACTAATCTATTGTTAAAGTTACCCTCTTTTGACTTTGAAGAACTAGTATCCTTTGAGCCTTCCCCCATATTTTCCTTACATAGAGATCCTTCTTTACTTGTGAAAAGTTTTTCGTCTTTTTCGTTGATTACATTTCCGTTCATTATTATTCTCCTTCCCCTAAGGATTTTATTTTTAAAAAAAGTATGTTGTGCTTTGCTGAACTTCGGTTTTAATTACGGTTTATTTTCATCAAACATAATAAAGAGTCACCTTACTTTCAAAAAAATATATTAATAGAAAAGTAACACTGTGATGTCAAATTATGCAATGGAATAATTTGTAAACAAATTATAACAAAAACTTTGGTATTTGTCTATATATTTTAAATAAATAATGAAATCATGTCAAATTATTGCACAATACCCAATCCATGCGTGTTTGAAGGGGTTTTTTTACCTAAAATGCAAAATTTGTCGAACGATTCTTTTGAAATATTTTTAAAATGTTACATATTCCTATTGAATTTGGATTTGCGTTAGCATTTATTTTGCCATATATGCTAAAATAAAAAATATAGTGAGTTTTAAACATGTAAGGAAGAACATTGAACATATGAACTTTTTACTAGTTTTTACGTGGGAAATCCTTAGATGACACAGTAATAATTTGAAAAATGTAACTTTTAGATATATAATGAAAGTTAGATATAATACCTTTAGGAGGGAAATTTATGCAGGGAAAAAACGCGAAGATATTAAGTGGGTTAATAGCTGCCATTTCAACGGTGAACTTAATGGGCAGCTCAGTTGTCAGGGCAGATGTGGATGTAAATGATTTATACGATAAAGCTTATAGAGCTACTGAAATTGCAAAGAATGATAAGACTCAAAGTTCTATCAATGAAGCTAGAAAAAACATTAGGAATTTGAATAATGCCTTAAAGGATAATGAAAAATTAAGAAAGCAATTGGTAGGAACTCTGTCAGGTTCCCTAGATCCTCTACAACATAAGTTGTTTGTCGATTTTTACGGAATACTATATAAAAAAGATGGAAGTATTAAAGAAGCCATGATTCAGGACGATATTAATAAGGCAAGGGAATATGTCAATGGCTTTGCAGGTTGTGAAGAGAATTCATATTATATAGGTGCTTGGTCTTCTGCCATTGATAAATTTCAGGGGGACAACATAAATCAAGGGAAACTGGCTTTAGAAAAAGCTAAAAAAACAAAGAATAAAGAGGATATTGCCATTGCCAGGGTTGTTTTAAATGATTTGCTTAAGATAAAGCACAATGACGATATGAAAAAGGTTATAGAAGGATTTGATTTTAGATTGTCTCAACTGGAAAATGAAAATAACTCTGTTCAAGGGGTATCCCTAAGAGCGGCTGGAGAGAGAATCTTAGAGGTTAAATTTTCAAAGGCCGTGGAGGATACAGCAAAGGTGTCTTTTCAGATTAAAAAGGAAAACATTAAACTTAATACAAGAGAAATTCAGTGGAACCAAGGTAAGGATGTGGCAACTATTGTGTTACCTCAAGTTCTACAGGATGGAATTTATTCTTGTTTTGTGTCCTATGCCGATAAAGAGTTGGCAAAGGATGAAAATGTGGTGGTAAAGGCAGCGAAGATAAGCAAAATTGACTTTTTGAATGATTACGCTGTGGTGAAAGATTCTACACCAACTACTCCTAGCATTGATGGTCAGCTAGTGACTACCATGATGCGTATAGAAAATCAATATGGTGAGGATATAACCGGCAGAATTAATTTATCTGATTTTACTATATCTTGTTCTGCGGGAAAGGTGAGCTCCATTGTTGGAAACACTGTTAGCATAAAGGATATCAATGAGTACAAGGTGGGAAGTAAGCTTACCATAACTGTGATTCATCAACCATCAGGCCTTGTAGCCAATAGAACTTTTACAGTTGTAGGACAACCAACCCTTCGCTCTATAGTATTAGGTGATGTGAAGAGCACTGATAGTAAATTAAATGGTAAGGAGATTTACCTTTCAGATATGAAGGAAAAGGGAAGCACTTATTATATTCCTCTTACTGTAAATGATGAATATGGCAATGAGTTGTCAGAGGATGAACTTAGAAATTTTAATGTGCTCAGCTCAAATGAAAACATTGTAAAACCTAAAAAATCCAATGGCAAGGCAGTGGTGGTGACTAAGGACAAAAAACCTTGCATTTTGCTAGAAAACACTGGTATAAATGGCATGTTTGGTACTTGTGTCATAACTCTTATATCTCCTAATGGTGTGGCAGCGAATTGCAAGATAACGGTTTTAGACAGTGCCAAGGTTGATGTCTTTACACTGGAACAACCTTATAGTGATTTAAAGGCGGGCTGTGAGATTACTTTGCCTTTTGCTGCAGTAAATCAGTACGGAAAAACTCTTAGTACTGCGGATGAGTTGGTGGTGGATGGAAATGGCACTTCATGTTTGAGGATCAACAACAAGGAAGTGACAATCTCTGCAACTAATGCCACTCTTACATCTAAAATAGATTATGCAAAAGAAAAAAAGTTAAGTCTTAGGTTGATAGCAAATGAAAATGCAAAAAATGTCATAATTACTGTGGTTACAGCTACGGGTAGGGTGCAGACGCTGACTTTTAGAGTTCAAGAGAAGCCAGTGGCAACTTCCATTCTAGGCATTAGAGAAGATTTCTATAGGAAACTACAAAAGGGAGAATCTTGCTCTATAGATGGAAAGATTCGATTTGCGGACCAGTATGGTGATGAAATTTTTAATGATAACAATGCCCTGTGGGAGATACAGAACGTGAGCAATTCTTCTTATGCAAGTAATTACAATGTTTCTTATAACCCATCAAAAAAGAAGTTTGCTGCTGAAAATCAAGGGACTTCTACTTTTAAAATAGTGCTTAAAGAAAATTTAACTGGAAAGGTGATAGATGAGTATGTTTTCGACATGGAATCTGTTATTCCAGAGAGCATAGAACAGTTCGTCATGGCAGATATAAATAAGCAGTATACGGGTTCCGATGTGGTTATGCAAAATTCTCACCATCAGGCTATAAAAATTCATGGAATAAAGAATGGAGAGAAGGTTAAAATCAATCAGAAGTTGATTATTGATGCCAGAATCACAAACAATCAAAAGATAGCTTTTGCAGTGGATGATAATGGTGATGTCTATAGAGAGCTTAAGTCTTCTTTTGTGGATACTAATGAAAAGGACTACAAGGCTACCCTTAATATAATAGTGGAGGGGTCTAGTGGGGTTCAGGTATTGACTCAGGAAGTTGTATACAGCAGTGCACATCCAGAGGCAAAAACTTTAGATGTTTACTACAATGGTTCTATTCTTGCGGATTCTACTGTGGAACTTAGCACTGATAGAATTGGAGGCAGGGTAGGAACTGCTTGCAATATCTTAAATAGTGAAAATAAGAATTTGTACTTTAAGTCAAAGGATCAGTACAATGTAAACTGTAGTGCTGATGAGGTAAGGTTCTATATCTCCAATGTGAAGGATGGGGCTATTAACTCAGGATTTAATGTTACTGCCGATGAAAATGGAAACATAAGCATATATTCTACCAGTGGCAAGGTAGCATCGGGAAGTTCCTTTGTCATCAATGCTGTAACTAAAAAAGGCATGATTAAATCTGTAAATGTGGTTTTGAATAGTGGAAGTAATTTAAAATAATAAAATACGATAAGGGGATGACATGTGAGTATGGGTAAAAAGATTGCTAGTTTGATTTTAGTTGCCACAATTTTCTTCAACAATATGGCGGTTTTCGCGGTGGCTACCAAGCCTACGGAGGCTGAGCTTAATAAGTTGTATGCAGAGGGATATAATGCGGTAAAAGAGTGTAAGGAGAAAAAAACTCAGCAATCAGTGAACTCTGCAAGGGCAACCCTAAGCAAGTTTAAAGGAAAGCTTGATTGGGCCATAGGTGAGTTCTCTAAAGAAATAGACAGTGTGCAGCATCCCATATTGGTGAGTATTGTAACGGGAATCAGTTCAAATAAAAATAAACCAGTTCCAGAGAGCATAAACAAACTTCGAAAGGAAATTAAAGATCTTCCCGTGGATTTTTGGAGAAATTCCTACAGCACTGCTTTAGATGAAGCTCAAGATGTTTTAATAGTTAAGGTTATGCACAGTAAACAGAAGTACGAGATGACAAAGGAAGAGTCGGATAGAGAGGTTCTTTTAAAGAATATAAATGAATTGTCCCTAATTCAGGATGACAATGTGAAAAACTTTGTAGAAAAAATACGGGAGGAAGTAAAGCCTAGGCCTACTTCTTTAAAAAAAGGAACCTATATAGTTGGAAAGGACTTTCCAAAGGGAGAGTATTTATTTCTATCTCAAGGTGAGTCCTATTATAAGATTTCTAGGGTAGAGAAGGGGACAACTGTTACGGTGGCTGAGGGCTTTATAATTGGTAGGAAGTATCTTGCTTTAAACAACGATGAGGTTTTTGAAGTTGACAGTGTGGATATGTACCATGCAAAGGAAACTCCTGAAATAGATATAAAGAAAAATAAGTTCATAAAAGGTATGTATAAGGTGGGGAAGGATATTCCTGCAGGGGAGTATTTATTAGTCAATAAGGAAGAGATGTATTTTCAAATCACTAGCAATAGCTCGGGTACTTTGGATAGCATATACAACAATGGTTTTGCCATGGGGCAGATGTATATTACTTTGAAGAAAGACCAGTATATTGAGGTGGAAGCTTGTGAAATTTATGAGGAAAAGACTGCTGCAAAACTTGACTCAACAAAAAAAGTTATTCCGCCGGGGATGTATAAGGTGGGCAGAGATATAGCTGCAGGAGATTATATTTTCTCTTGTCATGGTACAAAGGTGAATTTTAGGCTATACAAGGATAGTCAATACACTAAGGACAGCCTTATAAAAGTCTCATCTTCTCAGGATAAGATGTTCTTTGGTCTTAAGTCTGCACAGTATATATATCTTGATGGAACTGTAACTTACCTAAAATAATAAAAAAGAGAGAATCCAGTATTAATTAAAATAAGGATTCTCTCTTTTTATTGTTTACTTTAAGTTATTGTTTATTTAATGTTTGAGATATCACTGAATAGTGAATTCTTTACAGTTCCTTCAGGAAGTAATGATACGGAAGCTTTGGCGATTTTTATTGATTCCTGGTTTTTTAGCCTTTTTGCAATTTTAATGTCATATTTTGCCTTGTTTTCAAGTTTTGATATAAAGAAATCCTTAAGAGTTGTGAATCTTTCTACTAATTTTGCTTTCTCATTGTCATCTTTTAGTATCTTAAGTAAGTTATCTATGGTATAGATTTCAGAGACCTTTGGAGTTTTTTCAAAGATATCTACTTGTTCTTTGCAATACTTTAATTGGATTTTGTTTATTTTATCTTTGTCGCTTTCACTTTGCTTTATTTTCTCTTGAATAACCTTTAATCTCTGTTCTAAAGCTTTTTTTCCATCACTTGTTTCCAATTTAGACACTAGTGTCTTGGCCCTATCAAAGAGCTCTTTCATTAAAGTGCTTTCTGCTAAGTTTACCGCAGTGGTAGCTTCATCTATTTTTTCTTGGTTTGCATTTTTTATTTTGTCTTTAGCTTTCTCTATCCTATCTTTTAATGCCTTTTTTTCGCTGCCATCTTTTAATTTATCCACTAGAGATACTGCTGTATTTAAATCAGAGGTTATTAGAGTAGTTTCAAGTTTTATCACAGCTTCTGTTGCTTTACTTATCTTCTCCTTTTCTACAGCAAGTTCTTTTTCTAGTTGTTCCAATTTTTTTACACTATCTAGGATATTTTTTAATCTATTTTCTAGGTTTGTTCTAACGTCTCCTCTAGCTAGTCTGTTAACTAAGCTTTGAGCTGTGTTGTAATCTTCTCTTTTAGAACTTTTTTCTACTTTCTGCACAGCTTCAATAGCTCTGCTGACTCTTTCTACATCTACATTTTCCATGGCTATTTTGATCTTTTCTATTTTGTATAATAGATCCGTTTTTTCTTTGCTTTCATCCAATTTATTGACTAAGTTAATGGCGTTTTTTAAATCGGATTCTTGCAATGTGTTATAGGCTTTTTCCACTGCGGCAGTGGCTGTTAAAATTTTTTCATATGCTAGGGCTTTTTTTTCAGCTTCTACTAATCTATCTTTTAGAGAAGTTTTAATAGCACAATCAGGCAAGTTGCTAACTAGTTTCTGGGCACTTTGCATATCTTCTCTTTTTAATGAATTTTCATATTTTTCCACAGCTTTTCTTGCTTCATTAATTTTATCTTTGTTTGCATTTTCTATGGCGGAGGCAATAGCTTTTTCAAGTTTATATATTCTTGCATTTAAGCTTTCTTTTGTGGGCCCATCTTTTAATTGATTTACATAAGCCTTCGCTATTTCCACATACCCTGATACTAAGTATTTTTCACCTTCTTTTAAGGCGTTTTCCGCTTTTAATATTAGTTCCTGCTCTTCGGTTGAAGTTATCGCTCTGTTTCCAGTTTCATGGCGATTAAGCTGAGTTTTCACCTTTGTTGTAGCTAGAACCTGTGTATTGCTAGCTAGGGTAGAGCATAAACTTAATACTATACATAAAATAGACATTTTCTTTTTGTTCATTGCTTTAATCCCTCCTCATAATATATTTTCGGTGATTTCACTTGAAATATCAATACCTAGTAGCAATTAAAATAGAAGAAATCTATTGTTAAATAGTTATCTATTTCAAAATACAAATGGTATAACTGCAATATTAAGTAATTTAATAAATTAAATAACTGGTATATGCAAATAATGCTTGTATAATTTAGATGTATTCATGATATTTGAAATCTTCCCAATGGTAATAATCATAACTATAAAATAAAAAATTTTGGTTATTTTTATTGTCATATTTCAAATACCGTAGGTGTATTTACTTAAAATATTACCTAGAACACTAATTACCGATGGAACGCCTTATGCCGTGAAAGTGGCACGTAGGGTGTGGACCGAGCGAAATTTTTGTAAGTATGTGATGATATGTTTATGTATGTATGTGATCATGTGGCTGTATTGTAAAATGCAGTGATGACTAAAAATATAGAATATTATTGCATTACGGAAAAAGATAGCAAGGGATAGCGAAGATAAAACAATAAGCAATAACACTCAACTACAGGAAGCTATTAAAAAAGCTAATGACGGAGATACAATAAAAATAGGAGGTGACATTACAGGGGATATTAGTCTTACAAAGCTTGTCAATCTTGATTTAGGTGGCAAGACATTGACAGGAAATGTTACAATTACAAGCGATGCAAATGGAACTGTTAGTATTGCAAATGGCATTATTACAGGAAACTTTACTGTAAACGCTAAGAATGCCACAGTTAACAATGCTGCCACAATAAATGGGACTACTACAATAAATGATGTTTCCAATAACACATTTAATAATAGTGGTGTATTAAATGTGGTTATAATTAAAGATTCCAATGGTGGATCTTTCAACAATACTGGGGTTATAAATAAAGACATTACCATAGAGACAGGAGTAGACTTTACAGAGGCTCTTGTGCTAAAAGGTGTTATTGATGCTACGGTTAAGGTAACTGGAAATAGCAAATCACGAGTTAATATAGAAGGAAAAGTCAAAGATGTTATTTTACAAGCAAAAGATGCAATTTTGACTTTAGCTGAAAAAAGTGAGATTGTTAATCCGGTAATAATCGATGAGGCAGTTACAATTATATCAGTTAAACCTGTAAAATCTAAAATCGGCAAAGATGTAGATGTTACGGTTAAAGAAAGTGAAAAGTCAGTTGGAAAGCAAGTTAAAGGTGAAGGCAAGGATAAGGAAGTTAAACTTGAGGTAAGCAAATCGCCATACACCTTTAATACAGCATTAAACAAGGATAGTTATGGGGTAAATGATGATATAGTTATAACTGGAAGTTTGATGGAGGCTGGAAAGGCTTTATCTAATGTGGATATTTCATTGAAGGTATCAGATATCAATGGAAATGTTATAACTGTTGAGCAACTTGTCACTGACGATAAGGGAGAATTCCAGCATACATTTAAAGTCCCAGAGGACACAGAAGCAGGAAAATATAACATGACAATTAAAGCTCATAGCCCTGTCAATGAATCTATGGAAGAAAAGTTAGTAATAAAGAATAAGTAAAAAAATTAAGTAGCATTTCTATGGTAATAGGGGTATACCCTTATCCCTATTACCTAATTAAACTGTCTAAAGAGGAGATAATATAAACAATGAATTTATATAAGAAAAATAGAATTATAAAAAGTTTCATGTGTTGTATGTTGGCATTTGCCATGGCATTTTCCGTTTTCCAAACTGCGTTGGTAAACTATCCATTAGTAGTAAGTGCCATTGAAGATCAACAATCAGAGTTTACCGTAGAAAACGGTGTAATTATTGCTTATAGTGGTACGTCAAAGGAACTGGTAATCCCAGATATGGTAAATGGGCAAGTTATCACGGCTATAGGTAAAAAAGCATTTTCAGGAAAAAAGATAACATCTATTAAATTGCCTAATACACTTGAGAGTATTGGTGAAATGGCCTTTGCAAGCAATAGCTTGACTAGTTTGGAGCTACCTAGCAATGTAAAGGTTGTAGGTGTCGGTGCCTTCATGGTAAACAATATAAGTAATTTAGTTTTAAACGAAAGTATAGAGGAAATCCAAGAAAATGGATTTTTTAACAATCCTATTGTAGAACTTAAAATCCCTGGTACTGTAAAAGATATAGGGAAAAGAGCTTTTTCTAGTCAGAAAACTGGGAAATTATCCACTCTTGAACTAGGTGAAGGCGTAGAACATATAGGTATAATGGCATTCGATAAAAATGCATTGACAAAAGTTACTATACCAGATTCTGTAACTAATATAGATGACTCTGCCTTTGCCAACAATGAAATTTCAGAGGTGATTTTGGGTGCATCTGTTGAGAGAATTGGAGCACAAGCATTTACAAACAATAAGTTAACTAGCATGGAAGTACCTTCAACTTTAAACACAATTTATTGGCATTCTTTTAAGGGCAATGTAGAGGACGCAGAGAAATTTTTTAACATAAAATTGCGCGAACCAATAAAGTTGAGTGTTGGAAGCACGGAAGATGAAGTTATTTCTGCTTTAAATGAAAATGTAAAGGTTAGGGCATATATAAGTATAGGCGCTGGCACAGAAAAGAGAAATGTACCTACAGAATTTAAAACATGGATAATAGAAAGCTTTAATGGAACCCAGGCTGGACAATATACAGCTACATGTAGCTATAAAGATTTTGAGGATATAGGTGTTAGCACTGGGGCTAATGAAGAATTAGCTAAATTAATAGTTACTGCTACCGTAGAGTTACAGGAAACTGAACAGGGTTGGGGTACGAAACATTTCATTATTGACGGAACTACTATAAAGGGATTTTCTGATGCAGGTAAAAGTAGATTTGCAACGGATAAGGACCTTGTAATTCCAAGTAAAAATATTCAGGGTGAAAATATAGATAGCATAGGTGATAAGGCGTTTAATATAGAGTCCTATGGAACTGAAGGAATAAAATCTGTTGTATTGCCTGAAACTATAAAAAATATAGGTTTGATGGCATTTAGAAACAACAATATAACAAGTCTTGTATTGCCTAATAGTGTAGAGACTATTGGAAGTGGAGCTTTTGCATCTAATAAGGATTTATCAACTTTGACGCTTTCAAATAACTTAAAATTAATATCTACTGGAGCATTCTCATTTAGCAACATAGAAACTTTAATAATACCAGAAGGTGTAACGGAAATAGGGGGTTCTGCTTTTAGCGAAAATAAAAAGTTATCCAATTTAACTATTTCTAATACTGTTACCAAAATAGGAAGTAAAGCTTTTTGGGGTGCCAACATAAAGGAACTTACAATACCTGGGAATGTGAGCGAAATAGGTTCAGATGCTTTTCTTACTGGGAATTTGGAAAGGTTAATATTAGGAGAAGGTATTGAAAAAATCAATACTAGAGCCTTTAAGTCTAACCAATTAAAAGAAGTAATAATACCAAAGAGTGTTAAAACTTTAGGTAAAGATGTTTTTGCTGAGAATAGTGATGTAACTGTAAAATATGCGTCACTTAAAGATTCTATTGAAAGAGCAGAAGGAATTTCTACATCAAATAAAACCGAAGCCAGTGTAAAAGTTCTTACAGATGCTATAAGTGCAGGGAAAACTTTAAATAACAAATCTGATGCCACATTGCTTGAAGTAAATAGTGCTGTTACAACCATTGAAAACGCTATGGCTGCTTTAGAAGATAAAGTAGAAGAAAATTCATGGCAACCAAAGCATTTTTCATTTAATGGAACTACTATAAAAGGATTTTCAGAAGAGGGAAAAACAAAGTTTAAAGATAATAAAGACCTTGTAATTCCAAGCAAAAATTCTACTGGAGAAGTAGTTACATCTATTGGAACAGGAGCTTTTTGGAGCGATACTCATACACAGGATGTTGATAAAATAAAGTCCTTAGTATTGCCGGATACTATAGAAGTAATAGAAGCAAGAGCTTTCGGTGGTAACCTTTTGGAGAAAATTCAACTTCCAAAGAACCTTAAGTCTATAGGTGATGGAGCATTCCTTTCAAATAATATAAGTGATATGCAACTAAATGAAGGATTGGTATCTGTTGGCGATCAGAGTTTTGGTCTTAACAAATTGACTAAATTAACTATTCCAACTACCATGAGAAAAATTGGTCATAGGGCTTTTTTCAACAATATCATTTATGAAATTACTATATTACCTGGTATCGAAAAAATAGGAGATCAATGTTTTGAAAATAATAAAATCCAGACTGTGGATTTGCCAGATACAGTAAAGGTAGTTGACCTTGGAGGATTTTTATACAATAGCGTAAAGAGTGTTAAATTCCCTAAAGGATTAAAGGTTATAGGACCAAAGGCTTTTGGAGTAAACGATATAGAGAGCGTTGTAATACCAGATTCTGTAGAACTATTCTGTCCGAATTCCTTTAGAAAAAATAAAGGTTTTGAAAGTGGAGAGTTTAAAATATTTGTAGATAAAATAGTGAATTTATCTGGTGACTTTAATAGTGAACAGATGAAGGATAAGCTAGACCAAGAAATTAAAGTGAGAGCCGCTATATTTAAAGGTCTTGTAGATGAAGATAAGCATATAATGAAAATTGATAGATGGGAAAAAGCTGGTGAAGAGGACGGATATTTAATATTCAGAGGTAAATTCGAGCCAGTTCCAGTAGATGAGATAAAATGCGGATCTGGTACATCATGCGAAAATACTGTAGACAATATGAAAATGACAAGTCTTATAGTAAAAGTTAAGCTTGATGGAAAGTTTACGGAGACAGTAAAACCAGTAGACCCTGCAGAGCCTACTGATCCTGTGAACCCTACAGATCCAGAAAAGCCAACAGACCCTTCGGATCAAGATAAAGAACCATGGGAATCAAGGCACTTTACTTTTGATGGAACAGCTATAACTGGTTTTTCAGAGTTAGGGAAGGCAAAATTTAAAATTAATAAGAAGGTTGTAATTCCAGAAAAAACTTTAGATGGTAAGATTGTAGACAGCATAGGTAATTCAGCATTTAATATAGATACTTATGGTTCTGACGGAATAAGAGCTTTAATTCTTCCAAATACTATAAAAAGAATAGGAACTATGGCTTTTAGAAACAATAATATTGAAAATCTTGTTTTGCAAGATAACATAATTGAATTAGGGGAAGGTGCCTTTGCGTCTAATAGGGATTTGGTATCTTTGACACTTTCAAAAGGATTAAAAATTGTGCCAAAGGGTGCGTTCTCTTTTTCCAAAATATCTAAACTAGTACTCCATGAGGGTATTGAAGAAATAGGACAATCTGCTTTTGCAGAGAACAAATCTTTAGCGGAATTGGTTATACCTAGTACTTTAAAGAAATTTGGAGCAAAGTGCTTCTGGAATGCTGTTATAGTTGAACTAACTATACCAGGTACTGTAAAAGAAATATGTGATGATGCATTTACAAGTGGTAAGTTAAGTACTTTAATACTTGAAGAGGGCATTGAAATCATAGGTAACAGAGCATTTAAGAGAAATAAATTGAGTGAAGTAATAATACCAAAGAGTGTAAAATATTTTGATGCTTCGGTATTTGAAAGGAATCCAAGTATAAATGTAAAATATGCTTCTATGATAGAGGTTATAGCTAAAGCTGAGAAACTGTCATTAGAGGGACTGCCTCAGGAAAAGGTTCAGGCTCTTCAGGCATTGATTGAAAAGGGCAAGACGTTGAATGAACAACTTATACCAAACTCAGAGGAAATAAATGCAGTGGTTCTAGAGATAGAAAATGCAATAAAGGGTCTTATAGGTGTTACAACACGACCTATTTCTGTGAATAAAATAGACAAGTCAGAAAATGCTGGTAAAGTACAGATAACTGTATCATCTACATCCAATGTAGATACAAAAGGTGTGGTAATCTTAAAGATTATAGACAATAATGGTAGAGCATACAAAGTAATATATAAAGAAAGCAATTTCATAAAGGGAGATAATGAAATTGTTTTTGAAGTGAATGCTTCACAGTATGCAAAGGGCATAAAAGAAATAAAAGTATACGTATGGGATAATTTTGACAACATGCGTCCACTTGTGTAAGAATAATTTTCTTTTACTAAGGAGAACTTTCCATAAGGAAAGCTCTCTTTTTTTTTGTGTGCCCAGCATTTCATTGATGTTAATATATACAAATAGATATTATCTATTGTTGAATGATTATCTATTCCAAAATACAAATGGCATAAATGCAATATTAAGTAATTTGATAAATTAAATAACTGGTATATACAAATAATACTTGTATAATCTTATATGTATTTATGATATTTAAAATCTTCCCAATGATAATATCTACAACTACTGAATAAAAAGCTTAGTTATGTGTTGTCATATTTTAAATATCAAACTGTGTTAATTATGAATATTTCGTAGCACATTAATTACCGATGGAACGCCTTATGCCGTGAAAGTGGCACGTAGGGTGTGGACCGAGCGAAATTTTTGTAAGTATGTGATGATATGCTTATGTATGTATGTGCTCATGTGGCTGTATTGTAAAATGCAGTGATGACTAAAAATATAGAATATTATTGCATTGCGGAAAAAGATAGCGAGGGATAGCGATACAAATACAATTATAAAAAAAGAAGATATAAAGAATTTAGACGTAAGTCAATTTGAAAAGTTAAATGTAGGGGGGATTGATGAAGAGAATATTGAGGCGTTAAAACAAGTTATGAGCTTATCTGACCAACAGAGCTTTCTTAAGGCTGATATTGAAAGTTTTTTAAATCAAATTGATAATAATATAATTTTGATAAATTCAGCAGTTGATAATTTCAATGAGACAGATGGTAAAAACAATATAAACCTTGATGTTTTTCATCAGGCTGGAATCACTGGTATAACTGGAGAAAATATAAAATTTGTGTTGAAAAAGCTCAGTGATCAAAAGGTGAGTGCAGATTTAGGAAAGATAGGCACAGTAGCATTTGAAGATGTGGCAAAAGATACTAAGACTAAAAAGCCAAGATATACATTCACAGCAAAAGAAATTCAAAAAGTTGTTAATGATATAAATAATAGTTTAAATATACTTAGCAAAAAACTAATGTTGATAAGAGATATATACGAGTTGCCTACAAATACTGAAAATAATTATGATACAAAAATATCCTTGGTAAAGATTGAATTGAATAGGATATTAAATCATGAAATCAATGGGGGAAATGATAAAAACGTCCAAGTTGATATAGTAAAAAATGGAGACAAGTATTCAGTATTTCTTATTCAAAATGGTGTGTACATTGTAAAGCACAATGTTTATATAGAAATAAAACAAGGTAAACCGGAGAACCCATCAAAGCCTGACGATGGTAATGAGGAATTACATCTTAATATTGATGAACATGGAATCCAAGTGGCAGAAATGGGAATTAGAATAGTTGGTTCTTCTTGCAAAAATGCTAATATAACCTTTCGGATTAGTAGTGAAGATGAGGATTATGTATATTTAGATCAAATCAACGCTGATGATAAGGGGAAATTTGATAAATATATATCAATGGAGGAATGTGATAGTAAAGCATATAAAATCCACATTGTGGCATCTAATAAAACTAAGTCCATATCAAAATCCATAGAGTTTAATTATAAAAGTTTACGAGTTCCTATGGTAAAAGAAAATCTTGTACAAGGTAAGGATTTTTTTGTAACAGATAATTACGATGGTGTAGTTGATAAGATAAAGTTTAATGCTGGAATTTTCTATGAAGAGGATCTTACAATAAAGCTTTATAGGTTAAAGGATAATGCTTATGGTGTAGGTGAGGATAATCTAGAAAATCCGGTTGTTTTGTCATGCAAAACTAAACAGAATGATAGTGGGGAAGTTGTTTTAGATGAGGTTGAATTAGGTGATTTACAGAAAGGAGAGTATAGGTTCCTTTTGACTGCCACAGGAAAAAATGACATGGAATCAGAAAAGGATGACGGGCACGTTATTACTATTACTTTAGCACAAGGGAATTTGGAGCAGGAAGAGTTAAAAAATCAGGCATATAAGTTAGTATCAAAGGCTGAAATAGATAATACTAAAGAAAGCTACGATGCTGCTAAAGTCATAGTGGATAAAATTAAAGATACTGTTCTTAAAAATGAACTAATGGCAAGGCTTAATAAGGTTAAGGAGTGTATAGATAATAGTCAGATTAACCAGGGGGTTGGTTTTAAAGTACTTGGAGTTTATGGAAGTGCTGGAGTGGCAAGGGTAAAAATGCAGTTAGTTTTTAAGGGAACCAATACTGTTATTAGGGATAACCTTAATGATTATGTATTTAATGTAACAAGTCATGAGATGGTTGAAAAACCTGAAATTGATAGAAATGGTTACGTATTTATAAAAATAAAGCAAGAAGATTTATTTAATCGTGATAAGAATAAAGCTCAGGGTGCTATAAAAATCACTATAACTAAAAAGGATGAGAGCAAGACAGTTGTGGCAAAGGGTAATTTGAATAAAGAGGTTAACCAAGGCGAGTATTACGTTTTTATCAAACCACAGGATATTGCTGAAAGTACTAAAGGTGGTAAGCTAAATATAACATCCATTGAGTGTAAACCTGAAGGGATAATAAACCCAGAAATAAGCAGCGGTGGAAGTATACAGTTTATGCCTGTTAAGGTAGGAGAAACAGTGGTTACTGTAAAGGTAAGTGATGGTGTAAGTGAAGAGAGTATAAGTTTTAAAGTCGTAGTAGCTAAACCAGCACCAAAGCTTTTAAAGGAAAATTTGCAACAGGATGTAGATTTCATGGTGACATATGATGAACATGCAAATCCAAAGAAAATATCATTCCATAAGGGTATATTTGCTGAAGTAGGTTATGAAGTAAGGCTTTATAAATGGAATGATAAAAATGGTGATAATATATTGAATAGAGATAATGAACTTGGAGAGTATATTACTTTGGATTCAAAAACCACTAGTGATGCAGAAGGGAATATAGTGCTTTTAGAAGGAGATATATCTGGCATTGATATAAAACAGCATAAATACATTGTTACAGCTGTGGATTTATCGACTTCAAAGGAATCTCGTATAAGTCAAGATTTCGGTTTTGTCATAAAGCAAAAAGTTATGCTTCCTGAAAAGGACGAGGCACAAATTCAGAAGGAAGCTTTGGAGGCTGTTGTAAAAGCTGAAGGTAGTAAATTACAAGTCGATGTTGATAGTGCAAGGGAAATAGTAAAGGAATCCAATAATGAAGAATTTAAAAAGAACATGATAACAAGGCTTGACTATATGGCAAATAGAATAAAAAAATTAGAAGAGGGTAAAGAGGTCATTGGTATAGAAGTGGTATCCACTAGTAATAAAACCCTGGGAACTACAAGTATACTTTTTCAATTAGTAAATGAAAAAAACGGACAACTTATAAAAGAAGATTTAAACAGTTTTAATTATCATGCAATAAATTGTATGGCTCAATTGAATAATGATAGTGAAGTTAAAATACTTGGAGACAAGATTATGATTACTGTGGATAGAGAATTTACAAGTAAAGAGGATGTTAAAAAGTACTTCATTATTGATGTTACGAGAAAATCTGAAGCTAATGTACCTGTTTTTAATAACACAATGGAGATTACAGGCATTGAATTTTACAATAAGGCTTTAAGATCTACTATTAAGGGTATAGCTAAGACAGATTTGGACAAACTTATTTTTGATTTTTCTAAGTTTAAAATAGTTCTAGATGATAAGAGTTATACTTTGCAGAGTAACTATACTAAAGCTGAAAAGTATTACAAATATACTGCAGGTGAGTATGGTTTAGGTACAAGTAGTTTTGGCATGGGACTAACTGAAAGTGATGTTAAGGGTGTTTCAGATGTTATTGGTGGTAAAAGAAATGCCAAGCTTGTTTTAGAGGATGGTTGGAGTATTCACTCTGAGAATGGTCTTGCAAAAGGCAAAAGTATAATTATAGAATTGTAAAACATTATGGTGAAGGGAGAAATAATTATGTTAAAACATATCAAAAAGTGTATTTTAAAAAGAAATATCATGGGCATATTTACGGTGTGTTTGGGATTTATCATATGCTTATCACCAAGTAAAGTTTTAGCAGCGGATAGTGATATAGATGTTAGTTTTATAAATACTGTAGATAAGGTAATGATAAATAAAAATCAACGTTTCAATATAAACTTATGCAACAAAAGTGGTGAGGAAAAACAGTGTAAGTTAATTGTATCTATGTTTAATGATAAGGATAAATGTTTAAATAAGGTTAGTTTTTCAGAAAGCATTAAGCCTACTGAATCTAAGGATTATACGTGCTATATGAAGGTTCCTGCAAAAGCTAATTGTATAAAAATATGGGTTGAAGATGAAAAAAATAATGGGAAGAGATTATCACAGGAAAAATACTTATCAACAAATGGACAAGGTGGAAATGATTCAAAGGATGATCCAAAGGAAGACCAAAAAAATGACAAGGAAGTAGTAGTATTTGCAGATAAGGGGTTGGAAAGTGCTGTAAGACAGTCTATAGATAAACCAACTGGTACCATTACTAGAGGTGATGTAAAAAATTTAAAGAATCTTGTTCCAATAAATTATGGCATTATGGAAATAGAAAATCTTACAGGAATTGAGTATTTAGAATCTTTGGAAGTTTTGGATATAGATTATATGCAAGTTTCTGATTTATCTCCAGTAAAAAATCTTAAAAAATTAAAATGGCTTTATGTAGCGGGAAATCCAATTTATACTTTAAAGAAAAACACTTTTGAAAACTTGAAAGCTTTAGAGCAACTTGGGTTATCATCATGCAGTATAACTAACATAGAGCAAGGGGCATTTAATGGCCTAGACAGCCTACATTATTTAGATCTTGTAGAAAACGGTATATCAAATATATCGCCTCTTTCTACTATTTCAAATTTGAAAAGTTTGCATTTGGATAATAACAGAATTACGGATTTAACTCCATTAAGGAATATGAAAAAACTTGAGTTATTGTGGATAGCTGGCAATAAGGTAAATGATATATCACCTTTGACGGGTATTCAAAGCTTAAAAAATATAAAGATGAATAATAATGATATAGGAAGTTTATCTTCATTGAAGAACTTAATAAACATGGAGAAATTGCATGTTTCGGGTAATAAAATAAGCTCATTAAATGGTATACAATCCATGTCAAATCTAAAAGAGTTATTTATAAATCAGAATCCTCTTACTGATATTAGTGCAATAAAGAATCTTGGAAATCTAGAGAATATAGAGATAAAAAATACTCTTGTTTTAAGCGATATATCGGCTATTGCATCCTTGAATAAATTAACACACTTAGATTTAACGGGAGATAAGGTTCAGGATATAACTGCTTTGAAGGAGTGTACTAGCCTTAATTACTTGTGGCTTGAAAATAATAATATAACCAACATAGAAGCTCTTAGAAATTTAGTAAATCTTAAAACACTAACTTTAAAAGGAAATAAAATTTCCGATTATAGTCCAGTATCGGGATACTATTTGAATCTTAAAAATAAGGATTTTGTTTTAAATTAGATTGATAAAAGTTAAAATACAGTGAAGGAGTCGTTAAAATGAGGAAAAAGCATAATAATATAATTAGCCTTGTGATGTCATTTTTTATGATTTTTAGTGTAATATTTTCTACCTCTGTGGAAGTGCAAGCACAGGTACAATCTAGTGGAGATAAGTTATATCTTCAATCACTGAAAAGACTTTTTAATGAAGCATCAAAGGATCATGAGGTTTCAAAAGTAGAGGCTTTAGATGGTGAGAAAATAACTACTTTTATAGTGGAAATTGAAGATAAAGCTGTAAAAGACTATGTGGGTGATCAATCTCTTGAAGTTGCATCTAAGAATGAACAACTCATATCTAGGGTTTTAAATTCACAGAAATATTTTAAGGATGAGATAAGAAAAATAAATAGTGAGGCTATCTTTACTAATGAATATGTACTTCTGATAAACGGTTTTAGTGTAAAAGCAAAAATGAAAGATTTGGACAAAATTAAGAACATTAAAGGTATAAAACATGTTTCGATTGAAAAGGAATATTCAAGGGATGTGAAACATGCTTTGGACCTTGGGAAAATACAAGAAGTGTATAGGGAATACGGTTACAAGGGTGAGGGCATGGTTATATCTGTTATAGATTCAGGTATAGATTATACTCACAAAGATATGGTTTTAACAGAGAGTGGTAAGAATAATGCTAAATTAAACAAAAAAAAGGTTGAGGACCTTAATAAGAATAACCCAAAGTCTAAGGGAAGATATTACACTGAAAAGGTTCCTTATGGATACAATTTTATTGATAAGAATGATGAAGTTATCGATAAAGCTGTTGGCAATATTGGTTATATGCACGGCATGCACGTAGCAGGAATTATAGGCGCTAATTGTAGTGATGATAAAGAAATGGCTTCGCATAATGGAGTAAGGGGTGTTGCCCCTGAAGCACAGCTTCTTGCAATGAAGATATTTTCCAATAATCCACAACTTAGCAATGCATGTGAAGGTGATGTCATAGCAGCTATTGAGGATTCAGTAGCTCATGGAGCGGATGTAATAAATATGAGTATTTCTGGTTCGGCTGGATTTCAAAATCCTGAGGATGGTCAGCAAAGAGCTATAAAGGAAGCTATTAACAGGGGTGTTATGGTTGTTGTGGCAGGTGGTAATGCATACTATTCCACTTACCCTGAAAAACATAATGGCATAAATGATACGTCTACAATTGGAGCACCAGGTATTGCCCACCATAGTTTGCAAGTAGCGTCTTTTAATAATTCTATTTCAACGTCTTTTTTAATGAGTTATGGTTCTTCTGATGGAGAAGGGAAAATTCCTTATGCTATGACAGACTGGGATATTAGAAAATTGGCTGCTAAATATGAAGTTGTAGATTGTAATCTTGGAAGAGTTGATGAAAAAAAATCAAATCAATGACTTTCAAGGGAAAAGTCTTAAAAACAAAATTGCATTAATAAAGAGAGGAGAAATTGAGTTTAAAGATAAAAAAATTAATGCACAGAATAGAGGGGCAGCGGGTGTAATCATATACAACCTGGATAACAATGAAACTATTTTGGAGGCAACTGCTTTCGATAAAAATGTACTAATTCCCTCAATATTCATTAAAAATAGTGATGGACTAAAATTGAGAAATCTTTGTGATAAAGGTGTTACCGTATCTTTTCAAAATCAATTATTGGAAAGAAATAATGATGAAAGTGGATGTATGTCGGATTTTTCATCTTGGGGACCAGCTCCAAATCTCGATTTAAAACCAGATATAACAGGTGTTGGTGGGGCTGTTTGGTCTACAGTTAATGATAATTCATATAAAAATATGTCAGGTACCTCCATGGCTACGCCTTACGTATCAGGTACGTCAGCTTTACTTATGCAGCATATTAATAAACTAAATATGAAATTTAAAAATGAAGAAGATAAGGTGAAATTAAATAAAACCTTGCTTATGAATACTGCAGAAATAAAAATGAATAAGGAGCATGGTGTTCCATATTCTCCAAGACAGCAAGGAGCAGGTTTTGTAAATCTGAAGGATGCGTTAAAAAACAAGGTAACAGTGACATACAAAGGTGATGCATCAGTTTCTTTAGGTGTATTGACGCAAAAGAATGTTATTTCAATGGATATTAAAAATTATGGAGATGTTGAGGTAAGCTATAAGGTTTCAAATCCATATGGGATTCTTACTGAATGCAATGAAAGTAAGAATGGTGAGCCATACGATATAAAATTGGATGGTGCTTCTATGGAGTTTCAAAATGAAGTGATAAAAGTGAAACCAGGAGAAACTGTTTCCGTAAATGCCACATTGAAATTAGATGACTCTGTAACAAAAGATAGATTTGTGGAAGGATATATATCATTTATTTCAGAGGGTGATATTGTTCCGTTAAATATTCCCTATATGGGGTATTATGGTGATTGGTCAGCTTTACCGGTATTAGATAACCCAATATATACAGGAAAATCAGTGATTGGAGAAACAACTCTTGTGGGTATAACAGAAGGGTTTGGTGGATATCAGAGCTATTACATTGGTGCAGGTAAGGATAGTAAACCAGAATATTTTGCTATAAATCCTGATGATTCATATGCTATTTCAAATGTGGCACCACAGATAACTTTGCTTAGAAATGCAAAGTATTTAAAAGTAGATGTGACGGATAAAGAAGGAAAGTTTATTAGGACTCTGCATCAGGCTGAAAATGTTCGTAAGGAGGTATTTGCAGAAAATACTTTAAAAGCGAGAGTGCAGAATGAATGGAAGTGGGATGGTACTGTATACGATTCTCAAAAGGGTCAACGTGTAAGTGTACCAGAAGGCCAATATTCCATAAATATTCGAGTGATGGCAGATGCTAAAAATGCGAAAGAACAAGTAATATCTTTTCCTGTTAAAATTGATAAGACAAGCCCTATATTGAAAAATAACAATATTGTCATAGCAGATTCGTCTCAGTGCAATTTGGAATTAGAGGCTTATGATGGCGAAAAGGGTGCTGGAATTTCAGATTTTGTTTTTATAGTTAATGATAAGGACTACGTGGATGCCAATGGTAAAAAATCATTTAAATTAAAAGAACAGGAGCTTCATAAATATTATATGAATCTTGAACTTCCAGAGAATAATAATCCAGTTTACAGAGTTTATATGGGGTGCGTAGATTATGCAAGAAATATAACTCCAGGAGAAACTGTCATAGTTAATTCAGCTAAGTCCCACTTAAAGATTAATTTGGACAAACAGTTATATGAGCATAGTGACGAAATAAAACTAAATTACAATATTGAAGAATCATCCAAGGAGTCGCAAGTTGATCATTATGAAATAAGTTTAGATAATGCTTCAAAAGTTGTGTATAGTGGTAAAAATAAATATTATACTATGTCAAATCTTCATGGTGGAGAACATTATGTATTAGTTAAAGCAATGAATTCTAAGAATGAAATTGTGGATGCCAATGCTATAAAATTCAATGTAAAAGAATCTCCTTCTAATGAATATGAAACAAGGGGAATTCGTATATGGGGATTAGATCAGGGGATTTTATATGAAGATAATTATGCTACTTTCAGTGTCAAGGCAACCAATATTACTGGGGAAGATAAAGATGTGACATTGATGATGTGTGTATATGACCATAAAGGTAATATGGTAAATTCATCTATAGCTTCTAAAACTATTTGTGCGCATGGGGAAGTTGTGTTAAAAAATTCAGTATGTATTGAAAGTGGACATACTATAAAAGTATTTGTATGGGATAATATTTACAGTCAAATTCCATATGTTGATAAGCAACTGCAATTGGTTGGGTAAAATAACATTAAAAAAGAACTCTAGTATGGGGTTCTTTTTTATATAAAAATCTAATGAAATTATAAGTAAAATTAAAAAATAAAAAAATAAACGAAAAGTTCAAATAAAATTAATAAATCGTTGAAAAAATACACAATTTATTATATAATTATATTAAATAATTGATAGTTGAAATTCTTCCCCAATTATTTCAATTGTCAGTGAAAACTGAAAGATGATTTGATTACCGATGGAACGCCTTATGCCGTGAAAGTGGCACGTAGGGTGTGGACCGAGCGAAATCTTTGTAAGCATGTGATGATATATTTGTGTTTATGCTGCTATGTGGCTGTATTGTAGAATACAGTGATGACTGATAGGATAGAATGTTGTTACGTGTTTTATAAGGATAGTTAGGTATAGCGAACAAGATTTATTAAAAGAGGCAAAGGTTTATGCTGAAAAAGCTATTTCAGGAGAAACTCTTAGCAATAGCGAATTGCAGCAGTTAAAATCATTAATGGCCGGATTGCTTAACAGCAAGGATGAAAAAGTACTAGAGGAAGCTCAGGCATTACAAATAATGCTTTTGGCAGCTGGAGTTGAAATCTAGTAAAAAAAAGGAACCCTTTTGAGGGTTCTTTTTTTGTGGTGAAGATTCTAGGTGGGAAAATTGTGTGGAATTATATATAAAATATATTTAGTTATAGAATTATTTTGCATTTACCATTATACTATACCTATAGAGTAATATAGTTTAGGAGAGAGAAGAATATGAAGCAGAGGGTAGTAACTGTAGATTTAAAAAATAGAAAACACCATGAATCCCTGATTTTAGATATAGGGGAACTGGAAGGAAACGGCGTAGTTTCTCTAAAATTAGATTTTAATAATAGTATCAATACGATTAACAAGTATATTAATGAAGGAAAGATTGAAGAAAGTGAAAAGGCAATTGAGAGGTATAAGGATTCTTTTGCAGCGTGTTCTGATAAGGAGGTTCACCATCAATTTGTTCAATTAAAAAATATATCTAATAGTATATACAATATAGAAAAAAATTTAGATACATACAATATAGAAGCTTATAGGGTGATAAGGCAGTCCCATAAATTTCTTGTGGAGTATATGAGGGAACACGATATATCTGCTTATACTGTTGAGTATTTAACTAGTGTTCAAAAGTCCGAAAAGTATATGGATGACTTCGATTTTAAGATGGTTTTAGAAAAATTGATGTGCAACATTAATATGGAAAGTCAATATGCATATCTGTATGATGTGGTTGATTTTATAAAGAAGGGCAATATTCATTTTTCTATGGAGCCACAGGCTTTAGAGGTTTTTCAACGCCTTTCCAACATTGTAGAACAGTACAACGGGGAATTGATTAAGAAGTATAATAATAATAGTGCACGTATTTCTCTTGTAAAAAAATTGGTGACCTATGGATGTGGTAAGCTTATAGAGGAAGGCACTTTTAAGATATACATAAAATCCTTAAAGGACCATTACAATGAGGAAGACATGGACCAGCTGAGAAGAGATTTTGAAGAATTGTTTGTGCTGTATAAGATGAACAGTGCGGATAGTTTTGAAGAGTTTTATTACAATTTATATATTATGGCGGAAAAATATGCGCCAGATTTTATGGCTTTAAATGAATACTACAAAAAATATGTGGCTAAAAATATGTATAAAAATGGGAAGAAATCTTATGATAAAAACTCATTTTGTAAAATCGTATCACAAAATGTTGAGAGTGTAGAATTCAATACTGATTTTACAGTACTTTATTTGTAGAGGCTAGCGGAGGTAAGGAAATTATGGCGAATTTATTTGGAGAACTGTTTAAGAAGCCTGCTGATATCAGTAGTGAATTGGAAAAACAAATTGATTTTGATGAGATAACAGGTGAGAATCCTCCAGTGGAGTTTATGTATGGAACGTCTGACTTCAAAAAAGAGCAAGTGTTAAGGGAGTATTACAAGGTAAAAGAGAGCATCAGCAATCATAAAAACATTAATAAGCTGATAACCATTGACACTATATACAGATACAATGGTTTTGAAGGTATAGAGATTGGAATCTTTCTTACGAATACTACTGAAAACCCTGTGGAACTTTATGCTATGAATCTTGGGCTTTTTAATGAGGATGGCATTCCTATAAGACAAAAATATTTAGATTTTAAAGGTGAAATTACTATAAATCCCAATTCTAGCCTTTATTATGAGATATTATTTGAGAATGTCCATGTACAAATGGAAAATGTAAATTTAAAAGTGGGCTTTTTAGATACTGAGGAATTAAAGGTATCCTATATTAAAGAGTTAAATGTAGATAGTGCTGTTAGTAAATCTCTTTCTGAAGAGGTAAAGGATTTTTTAAGAGAAAAATTCTTTGATATACCACAAATAAGGCATGGAGAAATTTCTTTGGATCCAATTTTGGCAATTGGTCGAGAGGATGGCATTAATGTAATAATTTTGGCTAGAAATGCTAGTGATAGGGATGTGACTTTGAATTCTATTCCTATAAAGATATGTATGAAGGAAGATCTGCCTATTTATGTAGGAAATCTGAATTTCAATGAAGATTCTATTATTTTAAACAGTGATAAATGCAAATTATTGAATATTAGTGTTAATCAGGAGTTTGTACCTGTAAATATTGTGAAGGACTACATATATAAATTAAAAATAGGAAAATAAGTACAAACTATTTCTAAATATATAACATTATAAACAATTTAAAATACTATAAAAAATACTTTATATTTAAAATATAATATGATATAATAGACTTAAGTAAATAAATACGTTAGTAGAGGATTGCACCAGCACTTCTATTTAGATAACCAAAGGAGACCAGTATGTATATATTGGTCTTTTTGTATGGTAAAAATTAAGAAACTGGTATATAATTAAAATAACTTGAGATTACAATATAATTTAAGGGTGGTAAACTGATGAAGGGCATGATTGGCATATTTGAAAATAACTATAGTAGAAGAGAATTGAAAAAGATAGAACCTATTGTTGATAAAATAGAGTCATTGGAAGGTAAGTATTGCGAACTTAGCGATGAGGAGCTTAGGGGAAAAACGCAGGAGTTCAGAGATAGGTTGAAAAGTGGGGAAAAGATGGACAGCTTGCTTCCAGATATATTTGCCACTGTTAGAGAAGCCGCGTTCAGGGTACTAAACAAGAAACACTACAGGGTTCAGCTCATTGGTGGAGTTGTTTTGTCTCAGGGAAGAATTGCGGAGATGAAAACTGGAGAGGGAAAGACTCTTGTGGCAACGTTACCTGCTTACCTTAATGCTATTGAGGGAAGATGTGTACATATTATAACTACCAATGACTACCTTGCAAAAAGGGACAGAGATGAGATGGGCCGTGTTCATGAGTTCCTGGGCCTTACTGTAGGTGTTATTTTGAATGAGATGTCTCCGGATGTTAGGAGAGAACAGTATAAGTGTGATATAGTTTATGGAACAAACAGTGAGTTTGGTTTTGACTATTTAAGGGATAATATGGCCAAGACAAAATCAGAGAGAGTTCAAAGGGAACTTGGATTTTGCATAGTGGATGAGGTGGACTCTATTTTAATAGATGAGGCTAGAACACCGCTTATAATATCTGGTGAGGGGAAAAAACCATCTAAGTACTATATCACTGTAAATGAATTTGCAAAAAAATTAAAGAAAAATGTGGAGTTTGAGATAGATAGGGATGGTAAGGGTATTGCTCTTACGGATAGTGGTATAAAGAAATTGGAAAAATATTTTGGTGTGGAAAACTACGCTGATTATGAAAATAGGGATTTACAACATCATGTAACCCAGGCACTTAGGGCCCATTTTACTATGCATTTAAACAAGGATTATATTGTGCGCAAGGGTGAAATCATGATAGTTGATGAGTTCACAGGTCGTGTTATGGAAGGCAGGCGCTTTAGTGAGGGACTTCACGAGGCCATAGAAGCTAAAGAGGGCGTAAAGATAAATAAGGAATCAAAGACCTTGGCCACTATTACAATACAAAACTACTTTAGGATGTACCAGCGTTTGTCGGGCATGTCAGGTACTGCTGCCACTGAGGAAAATGAATTTCAAGAAATATACGGGCTTGATGTTATATGCATTCCTACTAACAAACCTGTGTCTAGGGTGGATCACAAGGATAGGGTATTTAAATATCTATCTGACAAGTACGACGCTATAATAGAGGATATAATTACTCATCATGAAAATGGTCAGCCTATTTTGGTGGGAACTTCTAGCATCCAGAAGTCTGAGGATATATCTTATCTTCTTAAGAGGCGTGGGATAAAACATTATCTTTTAAATGCAAAAAATCCGGAAAAAGAAGCTAAAATAGTTGAAAATGCAGGCAAGGCTGGTGCTATCACCATAGCTACTAATATGGCTGGACGAGGTACTGATATAAAGCTAGATGATGAATCAAGAGCTGCCGGTGGCCTTAGGATTATTGGTACAGACAGGCATGAGGCTAGGAGAATTGATAATCAGCTAAAAGGCCGTTCTGGGCGTCAAGGAGATGTGGGAAGTTCTCAGTTCTATGTATCTTTGCAAGATGATTTGTTTAGAGTTTATGACAGTGAGGTATTCAATGCTGTATTTGGAAAATTAAACATTCCGGAACACGATGAAATACATCATAAGGCTGTTTTCAATGCCATTGAAACCGCACAAAAAAATATAGAGGGCAATAACTTCGAAACTAGAAAAAATATTATCGGATACGATGATGTGGTAAATAAGCAACGTCTTGTTATATATGAACAGCGAAATATGGTTCTAGACAATGATAATGTCCACGATAGTATTATAAGCATTATAAAAAATGTGATAAACGATTTATATAATCGCTGTAATAATGGTGAAGAATCATCAAAGGTTATAAAAAAATATGTACAACTTCTTTCAAAATACAATATTACTTCTGAAAAAATAACAGAAGAAAAGCTGATGGCAATGAAGAAGGAAGATATTGTACCTTATGTTCAGGAAGTGACCCTAAATAAGTACAATAATATTGTGGAAAATTATGCTTTGTATGAAAAGGAAAAATCCATTCTTCTAAAAAATGTGGATGAGAAATGGATTGAGTACTTAGATAGCATGGAATTCTTAAAAGAAGGTATAAGGCTTAAATCTTATAGGCAGCAGGATCCGGTGCGCGAATTCCAAATTGAAAGCTCAGCAGAATTTAATGAGATGATATCATGTATCCAGCGAGAAACTGTTAAAGAATTGCTAGTATAGAAGTATAGAAGGATAGAAGTAAGGCGGGGGTGTCCCAAGAGAGTGAAAATTCTTTTGGGGCATTTTCGCTTTTTGCTATTTTTAGGTGAGGGAGCTATGTGGCTCTTTTGTAGAAAACAGTGATGGAGCTAAACTATGTTTTAATATATTAAAACTGAGCAAAAAGCTGTGTTGTACATTTCAGTGGCGGATTAACGTGTGGGATTTTGTGTAAACTAAGATCAAATAGCTGTGTTGTACATTTCAGTGATGGAGTAGAGAATACTAGTGGGTATAAATCTAATAATTAAGAAATATTATCTCATGGCTAGCCCTTGTAAAACATCCTTCTCTTATAGGAGGGCGTCTAGTCTAACAATTTAAAAGTTTTTGTAAAGTTTATGAATAAAGTATGCAACGAAGATAAAGGTAAAATTAGCATAAAACATAAATTGGAGAAATAAGTTAATAAAAGTTTATGGAATTTTCAATTAGAATTATAATGAATAATGAGGTAAGCTTTGAAATAGTAGGGATTGACCTGTGATTTCATGGGGTAAAATAATGATAAAAAAATGAAATAATATATAAAATTACAAATAGAGTTCATCTATAGTTAAATAAATAACTATATGAAAATTAAAATTACACATTTGCAATATTAAGACAGATAAGCATTTTTATTTCTTGTACATTAAATTGCTTGATGTATAATTTTAGACGGATTCATACGATTTGAAACCTTCCCAATAATACTTCTAATACTTCTAATACTTTTGTTTATAATATGTATTTCTTTTATGTATAAGTATTATATTTCAAATTGAAGAATTTGTTTAATAAAATTACCGATGGAACGCCTTATGCCATGAAAGTGGCACGTAGGGTGTGGACCGAGTGAACTCAAAGAAGCTTGACACGGGACATTTTGAAATTATGGATTTCGGGATGCCTTTTTATTTGCAATGTCAGGCAAAGAGCAAGCGAGGGATAGCGAAGTAGAAAATAATGTTATAAAGAAAGAGGAAATTAAAGATATTGATTTAAATCAGTTGGTGGATTTAAATGTAAAGGGAGCTGATGGTGACAATATTGATGCATTAAAACAGGTGATGGTGTCATCTGGAGACACTGTTTTTTCAAAGGATGACATAGAAAAACTTATAGTGCAGGTGAAACAAAATGTAGCTGCAATAGATGAAGCCAGTGAAAATGTGGATGAGGGCATGAATAGTGTTACTCCAGATACTTTTGAAAAAGCGGGTATAGTTGGTGTAACGGATGAGAATATGATATTTGTCTTGCAAAAGCTTAATGAAATGAAATCTAATAGCGAAGTTGCCAGTCTTGCCAGATTTGGTGAAAGTGTTGCTAGGTTAGGCAATAAAAGCAACATAGAAAATACAAGCAACCTAGGAAATGTAGGCAATGAAAGTCACATGGTAAATAATGCAGTTTTAGGTGGGATGTTAGCTGTTAAGGCAAATAAACATGTATTTACTGCAAAGGAAATACAGAAAATCGTAAATGAAGTAAATAAAATTTTAAACATTATTAAGAAAAAAATAAATGTGGTAAAAGACACCTATGAGTTACCTTCAGATGTTGAAAATAGTGAATTAGCCATGGTAAATGCAGTTAAAGCAGAAATAATTAAGGCTATAAATGATGAAACAGTTACAAACAATATGGAAATCGTCATTGAGAAAGAATTAACTAAATACAAGGTTACATTGAAAATTAATGTAATTAAAGTGGTAAAGCATAATGTTAAGATAAGCATAAAACAGCCAAGTTTAGAAAATGCAACTTTTGCTGCTGAGCTTAGTAAGACGGAATATGATCTTAATGAGAGTGTGGTTATATCCGGTAAATTGCTTAGAAGTGTGGAAAATGAGGGTGGAGTATCAAAACAAGTGGGGGTATCAAAGCATGACATTACTATAACTGTATTTTCAGCTGATGGACAATCATTAATTACTTTGGATCAGGTGGAAACTGATGATAAGGGCCAGTTCCAATACAGTTTTAAGGTAGGTAAGGATGTGGAAGCTGGAGATTATAAGGTGGTAGTCAGTGCCAAGGATATATCTAACGGGGTGAAAACTCTCTCATTTAATTTTGCAGAGGCAAAAAAAGATGTAAAAGTTGAATTTAATTATGCAGAATACACTGCTGCTGTAAAAGGTTATATTCCTTCAAAGGGGGATCTTATCATAACAACTACAGGTATTACTGATGCAGAGATTGCCTCAGTCAAAATAACAGCTGAAGATCCTACTGTAATTTCTGTAACTCAACGCCCTGATCATCCGGATAGTGGGTTTACAAAGAGCAAGGTTAGGGCTTTTGGTAAAGCTTTGAAAGTAGGAACTACGCGCATAATTGCAAGGGTAACGGACACAGCTGGAAATGTATATACAGCCTATTGCAAAATAACAGTAACTAAATAAGAAACGAGGTGTGGAGATTATGGAAAATACTAAGAAGAAAAAGTATGTGAAATCTAGAATTATGATCACCATGGTTCTTGTGGTGTCTATGATATATTCCTCCATGGTGACTTGTATGCCATGGATTGTGGAGGCGTTGGCAGCTGATGGCGACAATGCTCCTGAAATTGTTTTAAGTCTTCCTAATGGCAATACGGAGATTACCTCTAAGCATGTTCAGTGCATTGAAGTGAATAGTGAAAATAATTCTGACACGGATAAGGAATGTGCTATTGTAATAAAGCAGGTAGATTGCAAGGGCAATACTTTAAATTCTGTGATTTCAGAGGATATTATAGAGGCTAAGGGAACATCTACAATTAAATCTTATATAAAGATGGTTAATGATGCCTACATGGTAAATGTACTAGCCTATGACAATTTGAAGAATAAAAAAATTATCTCTAATACTATAAATATAGCCGTAAATAATGGAAAGTTTAAGGAGAAAATAGAGAAAATTGATCCTATTGATGTGACTATAAATCAGGGAGACAAGTATACCCTTCCAAATGAGGTAACTGTCATAATGAATACTGGCAAGGAGAAAATTTTGCCAATTATTTGGGAGAAAAAACTTGCCAATACTGATACAGTAGGTATATTTAAATTTTTAGGTAGTGTAGACGGATTCGACAAAAAAGTCACACTTACATTAGAGATAAAGAGCACCAATTTAAAGGAAGAAGTTATATTTGAAAATGCAGAATTAGAATCAATAATCAAAGAGGAACTCCAGAAAGATGAAGAGTATAAACTTACAAGAGAGGACTTGCTACAAGTTACGGAGCTCAGTCTTGCATATTCATTGAGTGGCAATTCTAATATAACAGATCTTAAGTATTTAGAAAACCTCAGCGATTTAGATTTAAGTTTTTGTGGAGCAAGGTTTGATCTAACGCCTTTAAAGGGACTTGTAAAGCTTACAAAACTTAATTTATATGGAAATGCCATAGATGATATATCACCACTGGAAAGTCTAACACAGCTTAAGGCGCTAAATCTTGCTTGCAATCAGCTTACATCCATAGAGCCTCTTAGAAATCTTGTGAACTTAACTAAGCTAAAGTTGACGAGCAATCTTACTAAAGATTATTCTCCAACCAAGGCATACTACAAAAACTTAGTGGAGAAAGATTTTGAATGGAATCCAGATGAAGGACAAGGTGAAGATCGTGTAATTAAATTTACAGATGCTAATCTTGAAAAATCCATTAGGAAGACAATAGACAAAAAGCAAGGAGACATTCACCTTAGTGAAGTTGTGAATTTAAAGGAACTAAGCGTGCTAGGCCTTGGGGTTACAAGTCTTTCTGGCATTGAAAATCTTACGGGATTAGAAAAGTTATCCTTGTGGGCAAACCAAATAGAGGATTCTCAACTAAAGTATTTAAAAAACCTAAAAAACATGAAAGAACTAGATTTAGCTGCTAATAGGCTAACAAGTATACCAGCAAGAGCATTTGAAAGCATGAGCAATCTTGAGGAACTTGTTTTAGACGAAAATAGCATTACAGCCATAGATAAAGAGGCTTTTGTTGGATTGGAAAATTTAAAGAACTTGCTAATAGAGGATAACAAGATTAAAGATATAAGTTCAGTATCTATTTTGACAAATTTAGACACTTTGATGATGAGAAATAACCAAGTTTCAAATATAAGTCCTTTAAAACCTTTAACAAAACTAACTTGTTTATGGGCTGACAATAACAGCATAAGCGATATAAATCCATTGGAAAATGCAAAAGGATTCAAGGACCTTGGTATCGAAGGAAATAATGTATCGGATATTTCATGTCTTTCCAATATGGTAAATATGGAGAAACTTAAAATAAGTAAAAATCACATATCAAATATATCCGTTGTTGCAGGCATGAAAAACCTTAGATGGTTGCAGGCATCAAATAACAATATAGTAGATATAAATCCAGTAGCTGATCTAACAAAATTGGAAATCTTATACCTTGATTCAAATAAGATTATCAATATAGAAGCATTAAGAAAATTGGTAACACTTACACAACTTCAGCTAAAAAATAATGATATAAAAGATTTTTCACCTGTAAAAGATTTCTATGATGATATAAAGAGGAAGGATTTTGATCTTATAATAAATCCCACTGCAGGGGGTGGCTCTACAGATGGTACGGAAAATAATCCGCCAGTAACACCGCCAATAACTCCACCGGTAACTCCGCCAGTGGTGGAAGATGACCCTTTAAAAGAGGTTAATTTTGCAAATAGTGAACTGGAGACTTTAGTCCGGGAACAACTTGGTAAAAACAATGGGGAAACTCTTACACAGGGGGATTTGCTTGGTATTACAAAGTTTGAATGTGTGTTTGAAGAAAACACGGATATCAGCGACTTAAAGTATTTTAAGAACTTAGAGGAATTGAATTTATCGTTGTACTATACAAATTTTAATCTGGAACCTTTGAAGGAGTTAACTAAACTTAAGGTGTTGGAGCTAAATAGCAATGCCATAGAGGATATCAGTGCTCTAGAGGGGCTTATAAATCTTGAAAAGTTGGATTTGTCATCAAATTTTATTTCAAATATTTCACCATTAAAGAATTTAGTAAAGTTAAAGAGCTTGAAACTTAGCGGTAATAGTGGAATAAAGGATTATTCACCTATAAAAGATATTTATAATAATCTTCAAGAAAAAGATTTTGAAATATAAAGGGAGGATTTTATGCGAAAGATCATAGGAAAAACAAAGAAACGTTTAATAAGTAGCATTCTTTCTGTTACAATGATATTTTCTCTAATGTCTACTTCTATGGCGTATGCTGTACAAGCTAATGATAGCAAGCAAACTGCATATAAAGTAGATATTAGTGGCAAGGATAAATTAGAAAATGTAGAAGATATATTTAGGCAAACCATAGGAGAATCAAGAAAAAATAGTAGTGTATCTGTAGATGAAAATGTTCCAAAGGCAGAGGATAAGGTTACCTTTATAGTAGAAGTTGAAGAACCATCTGCTAAGGAACTTTGCGGAGATGATAATCTTGAAAATGCTTCTAAGGATACTGGTATAAATAGCAGGGTTCTGAATTCACAGGAGAAGTATATTAAGAGCATACTTACTATGGACAAAAATGCAGAAATCACCAATAGATATACTCTAGTATTCAATGGATTTAGTGTAGAAACGCAATTTAAATACAAGAGTGAGCTTGAAAAGATTCATGGTATAAAGAAGGTTTCTCTGTCAAAAACATATTATAGAAGCGTGAAAAATGCTGTGGAGACTGGCCAAATTTCTGAGGTAATGAAAAGCTATGGATATAATGGGGAAGGTATGGTTATATCAGTTATCGACTCAGGTGTTGATGTTGGTCACAAGGATATGGTATTGTCACAGGGAACAAAGGTTAAGCTTACAAAAGAGGCAGTTGATAAAATTAAGAGTAATCAAAAAAATAAGCGTGGAAAGTTTTATAGTAAAAAGGTGCCTTTTGCTTACAATTATGTAGATAAAAATGATGAAATAATTGACACTATAAAGGATAGCATTGAATATGCTCACGGCATGCATGTAGCTGGTATTGTAGCAGCTAATTGTCAGAGTGAGGATGATATTAATAATAACCGTGGAGTTAAGGGTGTTGCACCAGAGAGTCAGATTTTAGCTATGAAAATATTTTCCAATAATCCTGACAAGGCTGGAGCTGACGAGGGTGATATAATTGCAGCCATAGAGGACTCCATAGCATATGGTGCAGATGTTATAAATATGAGCTTTTGTATGTCAGCTGGTTTTCAGGATCCTGAAGATGGACAGCAGAAGGCTATAAAGGCTGCTACTGAACAAGGAATAGTTGTAGTTGCTGCTGCTGGAAATGCTTATTCTTCTATATATCCAAAAGAAGACTTGTCTGTGGTTGACACTGGTACGGTTGGTTCACCAGCACTGGCTAGCGAAACTATACAGGTAGCTTCCATTGAAAATAGCATGAAGGCTGCACACCTTATGGATGTTGTATCTCTTAAAGATTCAACTAAAATCGCTATTCCATATGTATACTCAGATTTTAATCCTGATATGTTGAAAAGTTCATATGAGATTGTATACTGTGGCTTGGGTAAGGCTTCGGATTTTGATGGCAAAGATGTTTATGGAAAGATTGCTCTTATAAAAAGAGGTGAAAATGAGTTTAAGGATAAGAAACTTAATGCACAGGCAAAGGGTGCAGTGGGAACTATAATATTTAATAAAGATGGCGACGAGGAATATGTTGAAAATCTTTCTACAGATAAAACAGTGAAGATTCCAACTGCCTTTATAAAAAATTCAGATGGTGTGAAATTAAAAGAACTTGCAGAAAGTGGATTAAGGGTCCAGTTCACTGGCAAGGGAACTTTTGTTCGAAATTTAGATGGAAACAATATGTCTATTTTTAGTTCTTGGGGTCCTACTCCAAATTTAGAATTAAAACCTGATATTACAGGTATTGGTGGAAAAGTATGGTCAACAATTAACCATGATTCGTATAAGTCTATGTCTGGTACATCTATGGCATCGCCTTATACAGCTGGAATCTCAGCATTAATACTACAGCATTTAGAAAAATTAAACATTGAGTTCAAATCTGGCACCGAAAAAGTTAAGTATGTAAAGACTATGCTTATGAATACAGCGGATATTCAAAAGGAAGCTAGTAAAAACCAGCCTTATTCACCAAGATTGCAAGGAGCTGGTCTTGTAAATATAAAAAATGCCCTTTCCAATAAATCATTGCTTACATGGCAAGGGAAGGCGTCTGCTTCATTAAAATTAATTAATAATAATCAACCTATTTTATTGAAATTGTATAATGGTGATTCAAAGGATGTAACTTACAATATAAATGTAAAGAGTAATGAAGCTAATATCAATTTTAGTAAAGCAAAATTATTGAATGATGAAAACAAAAATATTTTGGCAGAATCAAGTGGAGAAATTTTTGAGGATGTGATTGGACAACCTGTTCCTTTAACAGGGGGAAATATAACAGTGCCAGCAGGTAAAACTGTATTAATACAAGGTAATATTTCTTTTACGTCCAATGTAAAGCCAAATTCTTTTGTAGAAGGGTTTATAAGTTTTATTCCCAATGCAATAGCTGATGATGGTGATAAGGCTTGTGAGATAAGTATTCCTTTCATGGGATTCTATGGGGATTGGGGCTCATTGCCTATAATAGATAAGCCAATATACGAGGAAGGATCAGTTTTTAAGCACACTTCTCTGTATACTGTAGATAATTCTGGATTTATTGCGAAAACATATCCTTTGGGTGGGGACGATATTGGACAAATAAATCCTCAATATTTTTCAATAAATCCTGATGATAAAAAATCTAAAGACGATGTAATGCCACAGTTTTCATTATTAAGAAATGCTAAAAAATTAGTTATTGACGTTACTGATAGCAATGGAAAGGTTATAAAAACTATAGAAGATAAAGAAAATGTTAGAAAAGAAGTTCCTATGGAGCAACAGATTTCAGCAAAGGTAAACTTTGACTGGATGTGGAATGGAAAGATATACGACAAAAATCTTGGTGAGAAGGTTTCAGTGGACGAGGGACAGTATTATGTCAATATAAGAGCAACAGCTGATTTTAATGGTGCTGAGGAACAGGTTCTTACATTGCCATTAAAAATCGATAAAACTGTTCCAGCGGTCAGTGCACAGGTAATTGATATGAAAGACTCAAAATGCACTTTAGAAATAGATGCAAGGGATTTGGGTACAGTGGATTCAGGTATAGAACACTTTGTATTTATGGTAAACGGAAACAAGTATGTGGATTCTAATGGTAAAAGCGTGTTTAAATTAGAAAAACAGGAGAACGGCAAATACAAGATGGATTTGACTGTTCCAAAGGGAGAAGAACATACAATATACGTTGGTGTTACAGATTATGCAGACAATATGAAGGCTGTGCAGGTAAAGGCATCTTCTTCGGATGTTAAACCAGGAGATAAACCTAATGAGAATCCTGATGAGCCAAACATCAACCCAGATGTGTATATAGATAAAAATAGGAATATAGTAGTGGAACATCTTACTAAGGTGGATAAAATAGCTAATGGCCAAGACGTGGTCTACAAAATTGCTGTTACAAACAAAGGGGACAAACCTCAGAAAGTAACTTTAATTTGTGGAATATATGATATGGAAAATCGTCTTGAAGATTTGGCTACTGTTGAAAAAATAGTGCAACCTGGCAAAAAGGCTTACTTAACAGTTAGTGTAAAGGTCCCAGATAAAGGGGACTATAAAATGAAAGCCTTTGTATGGGATGCCATTAGTGGCGATAAGACTTACCCTTTGGGAAAAATGCGGGTGGCTTCAACTAAATAATATTTTATACCTCCTGCTTCACTGAGGCGGGAGGTATAAATTAATAAGTTCACGCAGAAAATGCTGTGTTGTACTTTTCAGTGGTGGATTAACTTATGGAGTTTACATAAATTAAGCTTAAATAGCTGTGTTGTACATTATAGTGGTGGATAAAGTGTTAATAATATTTATAATTTGAAAATTTAAAGTAAAGTCAATAGAAATTACAAATACAACAAAGAATAGCTATAGATAATTGTAATTTCCATTAACAAAAATATTGGATAATGATAATATTGTTATGTGTTAGAGAAGGAAAAATAAAATTTATTGCAGCATTATATTTGTTGTTGAAAAACTGAAACTGGAGATAGGATAATATGTGGAAGTACGTTTTAAAAAGGTTTGCTATAGGTTTTATGACAGTGATTTTCTCCTTTTGTATAACTTTTTTTCTAATAAGATTTGCACCTGGGGACCCTGTGCGCATGCTATCTGGAAAGGAAATTTCCAATCCACAACTAGTTGAGCAATTGACGGTGAAGTACGGTCTAGATAAATCTTTGCCGGAGCAGTTTGTTATGTATGTTAAAAACATGCTAAAGGGTGATTTTGGTTATTCATACATAAGCGATAAGCCTGTTTTAGAAATTATTTCACAGAGAATATTGCCCACTATATTATTGTCTTTTACATCCATTGTCATATCTATGGTTTTAGGAACTTTGCTAGGTCTTTTTGCCGCCGAGCATAGGGGTAGTGCGTGGGATAAGGTGCTTTGTGGCATCTCCTATGTTTTCGACTCTATTCCGGGCTTTTGGCTAGGACTTATTTGCATACTTGTTTTTGCGTCTTGGCTAAAATTATTGCCCACATCAGGCATGTACAATGTAAGAGAACAATATGAGGGTTACAGGTACGTTTTGGATGTTATGAAATATATGGTATTGCCAATAACCACCTTGGTGGCCATTCAAACACCGTCATATTTTAGAGTGGCGAGAACTTCTGTTTTTCAGGCAATTTCCCAGGACTATGTGATGGCTTTTCAAGCTACAGGCATGAAGAAAAAACAAATATTCAGAAAATATGTGCTAAAGAATGCTATATTGCCTGTAATTACTATGTTTGGAACATCTCTTGCATTTTCATTGGGAGGAGTAACTCTTACGGAAACTGTGTTTTCATGGCAGGGCATGGGTAGGCTAATAATTGATTCTATTATGAGAAGAGATTATCCAGTGCTCATGGGGGTTTACTTGATAATATCCATATGCATTTGCATTACCATGATTATAACTGATGTGATTTATGCGTTTCTAGATCCTAGAATACGATTGAACTGAGGTAGTGTCTATGATGGAAATAAGTAATAATAAAATAAAACTATCAAAAACGAGGAGAATTATTCGCAAGATAATTTCACAGAAGGAATTATTTTTAGGGTTGGTTCTTTTGACATTTATGTTTCTTGTGGCTGCTTTTGGGCCCATGATTTGTGAGAAGGATCCTGGATTTTTATATGACCACATGCTACATCCACCAAGTAGACAGTATTTGTTTGGCACGGATGGTGTTGGTTCTGATGTTTTTACTTTGGTTATCTATGGTAGCAGGACTTCACTGAAAATTGGCGTATCTGTTGCTATTATATCTTCCGTAATAGGCACTTTAATTGGTGCTGTATCTGGTTTTTTCGGGGGAATTGTGGACAAAATCCTGTCTGAACTTCTCAACATGTTCATGATGGTGCCTTCGTTTTTCCTAATGGTGTTGGTCATAGCTGTTTATGGAAGCAATTTGAATAATATGATTCTTGTTATGGCTCTCACAAGTTGGGTGGGTACTGCCAGGCTTATGAGGGGACAAGCTATGAGTTTAAGGGAACGAACCTTTATAAAAAGTGCCATAGTAATGGGCGAAAGCAAAATGAGGATCCTATTTAAACACATAATCCCCAATGGTATATTCCCCGTTATTGTCAATGCAACTATGAGCGTGTCTGGAGCAATTTTATCTGAATCTGGACTATCTTTTCTAGGCCTTGGAGATCCTAATGCTGTAAGTTGGGGACGTATAATCGCCACTGGAAAAAGGTATCTTCCTAGTAGTTGGTGGATTTGCGTATTCCCTGGCCTTGCAATTGTGCTTACAGTTATTGCCTTCTATTTAATTGGAGATGGCATGAATAACTTGCTGAATAATAAGTAGCTTGCTGAATCATACCATAAGTAATCTGTTGGGACATGAGCAACTTCCTAAATCATAAGTAACCTGTTGGAACATGAGTAAATTGATTGAGCATAAATTTAGAAAGAATGGTGGAGGATAAAAATGGAATTGCAAAAAACCGCCAGTAAACCTGAAAGTATTTTGAGAACAGAGGGTCTGAGTGTATCTTATATTGTAGAAAAAAAGAGAATTAAGGCAGTAAAAAATGTAGATATTCAGCTGTACTCAGGAGAGGCCCTAGGCATTGTGGGTGAATCCGGCTCAGGAAAATCCACCATGGTAATGGCAATTATGGGATTATTAGAACAGAAAAAAACTGAAATACAGGGCAGTGTTTTTTTTCACCATGAAGATTTAATCAATATATCAGAAGAAAGTATAAGGCAATTTCGGTGGAAAAATATTTCTATGGTTTTTCAGAAATCAATGAATGCTCTCAGCCCAATTCATAAAATTGGAAGGCAATTAGTTGATGTGTACAAAGTACATGGCAGTGGAGAGAGCCAGGTATACATAAAAAATAGGATATTGGACTTATTTTCCATGTGCAATCTTCCGGAAAGAGTATTTCAGTGTTATCCTTATGAGCTTTCAGGGGGAATGATGCAGAGGGTGGGCATTGCGATGAGCCTTATTCATTATCCAGAAATAGTGATTTTGGATGAAGCAACCACCGCTTTAGATGTGGTTACTGAGCATCAAATAATGAAAGAGCTTAAAAGTATTCGAAGAAAGCTCAATGTTACGCCTATTTTTATAACTCACGATTTGTCCATTGTCAATAATAATTGTGAGAAGGTGGCGGTGATGTATGGGGGTCATCTTGTGGAATATGGGTGTACAGAAGATGTGATTTCCAATCCTCTGCATCCTTATACCTTGCAGCTAATAAATGCATATCCTGAGTTGGGGGCGCAACGTGGAACTTTGAAAGGTATACCGGGAGCCATGCCAGACTTCAGTAAGGATCATAAAGGCTGCATTTTTGCAGAAAGATGCAATTGTGCTGAAAAGGTATGCTTTTTGGAAGAGCCTAAATATATACAATATAAAGAGGAAAGAATGGTAGCATGTCATAGGTGCAGGGGGTAGGTGTATGGTGCAAGAAAGTATTCAAAATGAAAACTCTTTGCTTTGTGATGATAAATCCTTGTTAATGGTAAGTAATTTACATAAAACATATAAGAACAAAAAAGATAAATCTATTGTGAAAGCTCTTAATGATGTCAGCTTTTCATTAAAAAAAGGGCAAGTCCTTGGCATAATTGGAGAATCTGGTTGCGGAAAGTCTACTTTAGCTAAGGTTCTTACGGGACTGGAGAAACCTGATAGTGGCTATGTAGAGTTTCAAGGTAAACCTTTAAAAGAAATGTTGAAAAAGCGAGAATTTAGGCGAAAGTGCCAGATGATTTTTCAAAATCCCTTTGATTCCTTTGACCCAAAAGAAAAAATTGGGACTATTCTAATTGATGCCATGAAAATTCATGGTATAGGGAATAATGGAAAACATCGCTTGGAACTTTGCAAAACCTATCTTGAAAATTACGGGCTGAAGCCTGCTGAGGAGTTTATGGACAGGTATACCTTTCAATTGTCAGGAGGACAGCTTCAACGTATAGGAATTTTGCGAGCCATGATTTTGGAACCGCAGTTGTTGATTGCAGATGAAGCTGTTTCCATGTTAGACGTTTCAGTTCGTGCTGACATTATTAATCTGCTTTTAGAGTTAGTTTCAAAAAATCAGACATCTCTTATTTTCATTAGCCATGATATAGCCACAACATGGTATATAGCGGATTTCATTGCAGTGATGTACTTTGGAAAAATAGTGGAGATAGGAAGTAGGCAGCAGATTGTAAACAAACCACGCCATTCTTATACAAAACTACTTATTTCAAGCTGTGGCACTGTTAGAAATAAATAATATATTTGAGGGGGAACAAAAAATGAAGAAGAAGATTATTTCGTTATTTCTTGCTGTGACAATGGCGTGTACAGTTCTTACTGGATGCGGAAAAAACAATGAATCAGCAAAAACCAATGTCAATAACGAAAAACCAAAGGTAGAACAAAACGCTCCAAAAGAAGGAGGAACCTTTGTAGTATCAATAACTAAGGCTCCTGAAAGCTTTAATCCAAATGCAAAGGTTAATGACCTTGCAAAACCTGTACTACATAATGTATTCAATCAGTTAGTTAAAATCAACGGAAATGACCAGGTTGTTCCTGACCTTGCAAAAAGTTGGGATTTTTCTGATGATGGAAAAACAATAACTTTCCACTTACAGTCAAATGTAAAATGGCATGATGGGAAAGATTTTTCATCTGAAGATGTAAAGTGGACATTTGATGAGATAATAGCTAAAAAAGGTCTTGCATCAGAATCTCTTGCAAGTGTTGAAGAGATTACTTGTCCAGACAAAGACACTGTAGTATTTAAATTAAAAGAAGCTGATGTATCAATGATAAGTGCTCTTGCATGGAATGGAACATTTATAATGCCAATGCACATTTACAAGGATACAGATTGGTTAACTAATGAAGCAAACAACAAACCAATTGGAACAGGTGCTTTTAAATTTGTAGAATATAAGGATAAACAAACTATTACTCTTGAGAAAAACAAAGATTTCTGGGGAGAAAAAGTATACTTAGACAAGGTTGTTTTCACAGTAAATGAGGATGACAACACTGCATATCAATCATGGAAAAATGGCGAACTTGATGAGTTAGATAATAGCGTTGAGCCTTCAGAAATTGAAAAGCTTAAATCAGACAAAAACTACACTGTATACAACAAACTTTGGCCAAATAGACAATATGTTCTTTTCAACGTTAAAGAAGGACCATTTAAGGATCTAAAGGTTAGACAGGCTGTAGAATTATCTATTGATAGAGACGAAGTATTTAAAAAAGGATTTAAAGGTGTGGGCCTTAAGGCTGAATACTTTATATCTCCTCTTTACAAATGGGCTCTTGACGAAAATGTAAAAATTAAGGGAAGAGATGTAGAAAAAGCAAAAAAATTGTTAGATGAAGCTGGCTTCCCAGTAAAAGATAATGGAATCCGTTTTACAACTACAATTGACACATTTGGTGGATATGATGAACCATTAAAAGTACTTCAAGCAAACTTTAAAGAAGTAGGAATAGAACTTAAAATTAATACTCTTGATGATCCTGGCTATGATGAAAAAGTTTGGTTTGGTCACAAATTTGAACTTACAATCTTAGGTGGATATCAAGGTCCAGATATTTCTGCTATGTCACAGAGATTTGTAACTGGTGGCGGTATTAACCTTGGCGAATACAGTAACCCAGAGTTAGATAAATTATTTAAGCAGGGAACAGTTGTATCAGATGAAGCTAAGAGAGCTGAAATATATAAAGGTGTTCAGAAAATATTATCAGAAGACCTACCATGCTCTTTCTTAGCAGAAAAAGGTGCTGAGATACCTACAAAAGCTTATGTAAAGGGTCATCCACGTAGTCCCGAATTTGTAGATAAATGTGCAGGCTATGAATTTAGCCATGTATGGTTAGATAAAGAAGCAAAATAATTTTTAATATACAAAGAAACACAATGTTGAGCACTCCTGGTAATGTCTATGAAAATGAATTTAATTTTGTAGATGTTTCAGGGGTGTTTTTGCGTTAATAATTAAAAAAACATTTGAACGAAATATTATAGTGAAAATTCAGTATACCATCAGCCTTATATATAGTATAATATAGACAAGTATTTAACATATAGTTTTAATTTGTAATAATAATCATATATCTTTGGAGGATGTTATGTATCTATTTATAGAACAAAAAATATTATCTTTTAGAGACAGATTTTCTGTGAAAGACGAACTAGGAAATGATAAGTACTTTGTAGAAGGTGAGTTTATGTCACTTGGAAATAAACTTCACGTATATGACAGAAACAATGTTGAGTTAGCCCTAATACAACAAAAATTGATGACCTTGCTGCCAAAGTTCAGTGTTTTTATTGGCTCTCGTCAAGTGGCTGAGATTCAAAAGAAATTTACTCTATTCCATCCGCGTTATATTATTGAGGGATTAAACTGGTCGGTGGAGGGGGACTTGTGGGATCACGATTACAGCATCGTCAGCAATGGAAGAGAAATAATTACCATTCATAAAAAATGGATGAGCTGGGGAGATTGCTACGAACTTTTTATTGAGGATGGTGTGGAAGAACTAGTTGCGGTGGCTATGGTGCTTGCTATCGATTGTGTTATGGACGCTAGTAATAATTCTTAACGGCGCAGCCTTGCGGGGATATAATGCAAATTAGGTTATTAGGCCTAAAATGCTGTGTTGTATTTCTCAGTGGTGGAATTCCAAGGGTATCCACCACTGTAAAGTCAAACACAGCTATTTAATCCTCACTTATGTATTTAATATATAACGCTGAGCCACCACTGTAATGTCAAACACAGCTATTAAGACCGCAGCTGTGGAAATAAACTCTTAATGCAAGCAAGAACAA
This sequence comes from Hathewaya proteolytica DSM 3090, assembly GCF_900142225.1. GTDB lineage: Bacteria > Bacillota > Clostridia > Clostridiales > Clostridiaceae > Hathewaya > Hathewaya proteolytica. Next base: position 58,075 of record NZ_FRAD01000013.1, on the reverse strand, counting down.
CAAGATTTTTACAAAAAAGAATTTAATTAATTAATAGATAAGAAGAAATGTATTGATATTTTGAATTTCAATACATTTCTTTTTTGTGTTATAGTTTAGGTTGGCATAGATTTGGGAGGTGTAATTATGGAAAAGAAAAATATAGTTTTTGTCAGTCATTGCGTTTTGAATACTGCTTCAAAGGTCACAACGTTTTCTCACAAAACTGGTGAAGAAGAAACGGCAAGGAAAGATTTTTTACATTTTGCTGTTGATAATGATATACATCTTATTCAGCTTCCTTGTCCAGAATTTAATATATATGGAGCTAGTCGGTGGGGTCACACAAAAGAACAATTTGACAACCCCTTTTTTGAAAAATATTGTATAGAAATGTTAGAACCATATATCCTTCAAATGAGAGAGTATATAAAAGAATGTAATAAGTTTTCCGTTCTTGGCGTCGTGGGTATTAATGGAAGTCCTAGTTGCGGCATTGATATAACATGCTCGGGAAATTGGGGAGGAGAATTTTCGGGAAGAGATAATTTACAAGAAACTATAAAAACTATACATATAGTTCAGGAAAAGGGTATGTTGATGAAGGTTCTTCAAAATCTCATGAAAGAAAATAAAATAAATTTACCCATGATGGATTTAAAAGAAGCCAAAATTAAGATTTTAGATTTAATCAGAGGTGAAATTAATGAAAATCTGGTTAAATAAAGTTTCGAAAAGGTATAATGGCATTTTGGCTGTTAGTGAAGTTGATGTTGAAATAGATGATGGAAGTCTTGTTTGTCTACTTGGACCAAGTGGCTGTGGAAAAACAACTACATTATCAATGATTGCAGGATTAGAGGATATAAGTGAGGGACAGATTTTATTCGATGAGGAGGTGGTAAATAATATTGGCGCAGAAAATAGGGATATAGGAATGGTATTTCAGGATTATGCACTATATCCTCACATGACTGTTAGGGAGAATATAGAGTTCCCATTAAAAATGAAGAAAGTACATAAAAAACATCGCAAAGAGAAAGTGGAAGAAATTGCGGGACTGCTTAGGATACAAGAACTTCTTAATAGAAAACCTTCTAAATTATCTGGAGGGCAGCAACAGCGTGTTGCAATAGCAAGGGCTCTTGTTAAGGAACCTAAAATACTACTTTTGGACGAGCCACTTTCTAATTTAGATGCTAGACTTCGTATAGAGCTTAGGGATGAGATTAAGAATCTACAAAAAAAGCTAAAAATCACTACCATATTTGTTACTCATGATCAAGAAGAGGCTATGAGCATATCAGACAAAATAATTCTATTAAATAAGGGTGTGCTACAACAATATGGAACCCCAAAGGAGCTATATATGTATCCTGTAAATAAATTTGTTGCAGGCTTTCTTGGCAATCCTCCAATGAATTTTGTTGATGGGTTTGCAGAGGGGTATGGTGTATTCATTAACTTGGGAGAAGAAAAACATGAAATAAAAAATGTCGTTCAGTATAATAGCCAAAATACATTAGGAAGCACAAATACATTGGAAAGCGAAAATGCAGGTAGGGTTACGGTGGGTATTAGGCCAGAGGATGTTGTCATTTGCAGTGGGGCAAATAACATGGAAGGAAAAATAATAAGCACTCAACCTATTGGTAGGGAAATGTATTTGAGAATAAGAGCTGTCAATTTAGTTTTTACTGCTTGTGTAAGTTGGGATAACAGTTTTCAATGTGGTGATAATGTTTCATTTAACTTTAAGAAAATATACATTTTTTAAGGAGTGTGGGTAGGATTAATATTAAAAATAAGAATTTGAAAGCATTTATTTATCTTTTACCTGCTCTGGTTATTATAAGTGTATTTCAAATATATCCAATATTTAAGTCTTTCATTATGGGATTCTTTACTAAATACGATTATATCACTGGTGAAGTTTTTGAGCTGGGAATGCAAAACTTTATCTATGTAATAAAGGATCCTGAATTTCATATTGCTTTAAAAAACACATTAATATTTGCTTTTTTTGCGGCACCTTTAGGCATTGTTGTTGCATTGGTAATAGCTATAATCTTAAATTCTAATATAAAATTTAAAAGATTTTTTCAAAGCGCTTATTTTCTGCCTTTTATAACATCGACAACAGCTGTATCTATTGTGTGGAGGTGGATGTTGAATAAAGATTATGGAGTGGTCAATGCTTTCTTAAATGTCTTTGGCATGGCCAATGTTAATTGGCTTACAAATGAAAATATGACTATTCCTATACTTGTAGCGTTGAGTATATGGAAGGGGCTTGGTTATAAAATAATTATAATACTGGCTTCTTTGCAAAATGTAGATAAAAAATATGAGAAAGCTGCAATAATGGATGGTGCATCTTCTTTTAGTATTGTAAAGAATATTACTATTCCTATTATTAAACCAACTATTGTATTTTTATCTGTCACGTCAATGATTGGTGCTTTTAAATTATTTGATGAGGTATACATATTATATGGACAAAAACCTGGACCTTTGCAGAGTGGTCTTACTATTGTATATTATATTTTCCAAAAGTTTTACAACCAATGGCAATTTTCGGAGGCGGCTGCGGCAGCATTTATATTGTTCATGATAATTCTTTCCCTTACGTTAGTGCAATTTATGATTTTGTTTAAAAATAAGGAGCGATAGATTATGAAGAAAAACGGTTCATTAATCAAGTTTTTTTCATATGCAATACTGATAATAGGCGTAGTATGGGTGGTATTGCCTTTTGTGTGGATGATATTAACCGCTATTAAACCTGCTAATGAGGTGCTTTCGATGCCTCCTAAGTGGCTGCCATCTAGTATAAAATTGGAAAACTTCACAACGGCTCTTAATGTGGTAAACTTTAGGACATATTTTATAAATAGTATTTTAGTGTCAACATTTGTCACTATTGGGGAGTTAATAACTACTATTTTAAGTGCATATGCCTTTTCACATATAAATTTTAAATTTAGAAATATAATTTTTATGATATTAGTTGCTACTATGATGGTTCCAGGGGAAATATTGATGATACCAAATTACATCACCCTTAGTAAACTTAACTGGATAAATACATATAAAGCTCTAATATTGCCATGGTGTGCCAGTATATTTTCGATTTTCCTTTTAAAACAGCAGTTTTCTAGTGTACCTAGTTCCTATTATAAATCTTCTAAAATAGATGGGTGTTCTGATTTTAGGTATTTGATTAGCATATTGTTGCCAATATGTAAGCCAACAATATTTTCTATTGGAATTTTAAAATTTATTAACAGTTGGAATTCTTATATGTGGCCTCTCATCACTACGAATTCAGATGAAATGCGAACATTGCCGGTGGCTTTAGCCGCTTTTTCTACTGAGGCTGGCACTAGATACAACTTGTTAATGGCTTTTTCAGTGGTGGTAATAATACCTATTATAATAATGTATATTTTTACTCAAAAGTATATTATTAAGGGTGTTGGGAATTCAGGCTTAAAAGGATAGCGGTATTTATAATTAAGCAGGTTTAAAAATATTAATATATATTTATAATTTTACATAATTATTAACTTAAGAAGGGATGATTAAATTATGAGAACAAAAAAGATTATTTCATTACTACTGACAATGGGGATCTGTGCTAATCTGTTCATAGGTTGTGGCAGTAAGCAAGACGCAACATCAAAGGAAGGAACTGGGAAACAACCTACAGTAAATTCAACTTCAAAGACAAAGGTAACAGAGCCAGTGGAGATAACATTTTGGCACGCTATGAGTGGGAAAAATGAAGAAGCTATGAAAAAGATAACTGCGGATTTTATGCAACAGAATCCCAAGGTTTCAGTTAAGTTACAGAATCAGGGGAAATACACAGAGCTATTTGATAAATTAATGGCATCAGCTAAAGCAAATGATATGCCAACCATTTCTCAAGTTTACTCTAATCGACTTTCATGGTATGTTTCAAAAAACCTTGTAACAGATTTAAAGCCATATATGTCTGATGCAGAAGTAGGATTTACGGATAAGGACTATGAGGATATACCAAAAATGTTCCTAAGCGACGGTATTTGGAATGATAAGCAATTTGCTATGCCATTTAATAAGAGTCAAATGGTGCTTTATTATAACGAGGGTATGTTAAAGGATGCTGGCTTGAAGGTGCCAACAACATGGGAAGAATGGGCTGATGCAGCGAAGAAACTAACTGTAGACAAAAATGGGGATGGTGAGCCAGAGGTTTACGGTTGCGTATTTGCAAATAACCTTTCCACAGATATAGCACCATGGTTGAAACAAGCTGGAGGGGCAACTATGAGTGAAGAGACAAATGAGCTATTCTTTGATACAAAGGAAACTAAGGAAGCTGTAGATTTTTTGAATAGTATGATGCAAAACAAAACAGCCCGTTTAGCTGGGGATGATTCAAATGCCAACGTTCCATTGCAGGATGGTCGTGCAGCAATGTGTGTAGCTTCAACTTCAGCTCTTCCGTACATAGAAGAGGGTACAAAATCAGGTATTGTCATAAATGCAGCAGCATTACCAGCCCACAAAACTGATGACCAGTTATTCTATGGTACTAATGTTGCAGTATTTAACTCTGCTAGTGATATTCAAAAACAGGCCGCTTGGGAATATATAAAATTCTTGACTAATACAGAAAATACAGCATATTTTGCTTCACAAACAGGATATATACCAGTAAGGAAGTCAGCTAAAGATGTTTCAATCTTTAAAGAAGTCCTTGATGCAAAGCCTATGAAGAAACTTCCATTTGAATGTATGGACAGAGGATTTCAAGGTACTAGAAATATAGGTGGAATAAATGCTCTAAATGAATTAGGCAAGGAATTAGATTTTGTATTTAGTGGTAAAAAATCTGTGGAGGAAGCTTTAAAAGAGGCCCAAAAGAATGGTACAGAGGCTATGAAGAAAGCTGCAAGCAATTAAAGAAGTTTTTATAAATAAATTTTACAATGGACTTGCATATCTCACTGAGTTCTTTAATGTTATTTTGTTTGTTTCATATAAAATGCTGTGTTGTATTTCTTAGTGTTGGAATTCCAACAGTATCCACCACTGAAAAGTCAAACACAGCTATTTAACCTATACTTTTGTATTTAAAATAACCCGTAGTTCCACCACTAAAAAGTCAAACACAGCTATTTAAGCCATAGATGTGGATTTGAACTCTTAATAAGACTGAAATAAAATAAAAATTTAATTAAATAAGAATGTTTAAACAAATGCAACATTAAAAATTCATATTGACAAGTTTCAGATAGATTAGTATAATAACCATATTAAATCTAGATAATTTATTAAAGACTGAGACGGGAAGAGTAGATATAAAAGATAGTGTGAGCGAGCCGGTTATGGTGAGAGTCCGGTACAAAGAGTTATATTGAAGAACATCCCTGAGTTGCTAACCCAAATTATTCATGTTATTTACTTGGATAAAAGTAGGCCTAGTCGGAGCCATACCGTTATGAAATGGAGAGCATCGAGAAATCTGTGCTTGTTTTAAGTGGAGCTTTTAGTTAATTAAGGTGGTACCGCGGAAGATTTACCTTTCGTCCTTTTAGGATGAAGGGTTTTTTTATTTTAAAGAAAAGATAAGTATAGCGCTATACTCCAAAAAAATAGGAGTTGAATACAAATGAAAAGGAAAAGGAAAATGGATATGAAAGTGGATATGAAAATGGATATGGATGTTAAAAAATATGAGTCTTATTTAAGTGTCATGGATACTCAAATAGCTATTAAATGTATTAAAGATTTCTTTGAAAAAAAATTAAGTGAAAAATTAGATTTAGTGCGTGTTTCATCGCCATTATTTGTGTTGCCTGAGTCTGGAACTAATGATAATTTAGATGGGATTCAGAAAGCTGTGGATTTCTACATACCGGGTGTGGGAAAAAGGGCAGAAATAGTACAGTCTTTGGCAAAGTGGAAGAGGATGGCGTTAAAACGTTATGGATTCCCAGAGGGAAAAGGGCTTTATACTGATATGAATGCTATAAGAAAGGATGAAACCTTAGACAATATTCACTCCAATTACGTTGATCAATGGGACTGGGAATATGTTATAGGCAAGGAGCAGCGAAATGAGCAAACTTTGATGAGGTTTGCTGAGGATATATACAGTGTTTTTCTTTCTACAGCAGATTATGTGAAAAAACTTTATCCTTGTCTTGGGCTGGATATGCCAAGTGAGATATTCATGATTACTACTGAGGAGTTGGAGGATATGTACCCTGACATGACACCTGAGGAAAGAGAATATGCCATAGTCAAAGAAAGGAAGGCTGTTTTCCTCATGAAAATTGGGGATTATTTGAAATCGGGGATAAAGCACGGAGATAGATCGCCAGATTACGATGATTGGCAATTGAATGGAGATATAATATTTTATGATGAGGTATTGGATTGTGCACTAGAACTTTCTTCCATGGGTATCAGGGTGGATGGGGTTGCTCTAAAGAAGCAACTTGCTGTTTGTAATTGTGAGGAGCGCTGCGAACTTGAGTACCATAGACAATTGCTTCAAGGTGATTTACCCTATACTATTGGTGGGGGAATTGGACAGTCTAGAATATGCATGTTCTTGCTAAAAAAAGCACATATAGGGGAAGTTCAATCCACTGTTTGGCCAGAGCATATCATAAATTCTTGCATAAATATGAACATTACATTACTGTAAACTGTTTTGGGTTGAAAATAGTTCCTTTAAATATTATAATTAATGTGTGAAATATTAAATGCACAAAATGTTTTGTTGCTCATTATCGTTAGTTTTGAAAACAAGGAGGGATTTAATGAGAAAGAGGTTGAAAAACGCCATATTGTTAGGTGCAACGGTGATTTTTATGGGTACTAGCGTGGCTTTGGCAGATAATGTAAACTGGGATAATGTTTATAAAGGTGCCTACGATGCTGTTGTGGTAGCAAAGAAAACAAGAAAACAAACAGATATTAACACTGCTAGGGTTGCTATTAGAAAAATGACTCCATTATGGATGAAGGGGTTTGTGGGAGAGTTTTCAAAACAGGTCGATGTAATACAACAGGAAATTTTCGTACGTTTTTATCAAATTCTATACGAAAACGGTGATCCAAAGAGACCTAAATCTACTTTAACTCAGGCTGAAATCGATGAAGCTAGATTTTACATAAATGCTTTTAAAGGAGATATATCCAACGAACTATACGTTAAAACCTGGTCATCGGCAGTAGATACTTATCAACAGAAACATATAAATTCCATGGTAGCTATGGCAGAAAAGGCTAAAACTTCAAAAAATATTAAAGATGCTTACGCCGCTTATGCAATTCTAGACGATCTTGCCCATGCTGTCTATAACCCAGGATTAGTGGAGTACGCTGTTCAATATAGAAACACTATTTATGATATCATAGGTTCTATTTCAAAAAATTCATTAGAAGCAATAAAATTCATGGATAAATTAGATACTATGGATATTTTTGAATTGACGCCAACTCAACAGGTTAATCTTAAAGAAGAAATTAGAATGATGAAAATTTTGGCTAATGAACTTGATGAAGATTTAAAAGCTGCTCTTCTTGATAGAATAGCTTTCTGTGAGTCCAATATGTAATTTGTTTCTTATATTAAATACAGCATAAAAATGCAAAATGGTGTGTTATTTTAGGGAACTTTGTCTTTACAGAGTTCCCTTGTTTTTTTATAGGAAATTTCGACATAGAAAATCATATGCAAATATAGTATAATAATGAAGTAATTATGAGTCAGAAAGGAAAAGTTTATGAAGATAATTATTACTGGAGCTAACGGTCAGTTGGCATCTGAAATTAAGAGAATTTATGATGATAAAAGAAGTGCTCTTGGTGCAATAAACAAGGATTTTTTGATCAGCGAGCTTATTTTTCTTGATAAGGACCAACTTGATATTTCAAATGAAAAAAATGTGGAAGAATGTCTTTTCAGTATTAGACCTAATGTGGTTATTAATTGTGCTGCCTATACAAATGTGGACGGTTGCGAGACTAATCAGGAATTAGCCTTTAAAGTGAATTCTCTTGGTCCTAAAAATCTTGCAAGAATGTGCGAGATTTTAGGTGCGAAGCTAATCCATATTTCTTCAGATTATGTATACAATGGGCAGGGAAATGAGCCATTTAGGGAATACGATTTAGAATCACCAGTAAGCATTTATGGAAAAACTAAGTTGTTGGGAGATAAATACGTACAACAATTTTCTTCAAAGTACTTTATTGTTAGAACATCATGGGTATATGGCACAAAGGGAAAAAATTTCGTTTATACAATAATTAACAAGGCAAAGGAAACTGGCAAGCTAAAGGTAGTAAATGACCAATTTGGAAGTCCAACCAATGCTGAGGATTTGGCATATCACATTGCAAAACTCATAAGCAGTGAGGAGTACGGTGTTTACCATTGCACAGGAAATAATATATGCACTTGGTATGATTTTGCATGTGCAATAATAAAGTACACTAATATTCCTTGTGATATTTCTCCTTGTGCTACGGGAGAGTTTAAAACTGTGGCAAAGAGACCGGCTTATTCATATCTAGATAATATGATGATGAGAAATACTGTGGGTGATGACATGAGGAATTGGGAAGATGCTCTTTGCGAATTTTTAGATAGAATAAAGTAATTCCTGATTAATTGTAATTTAATTTTTTTTACTGTTATTATTATATTTGAAAGGGTGCTAGTATGGGTTATAAAGAAAATTATAATGAATGGTTACAATCAGATGTAATTGATGAAAACACAAAAAATATACTTAGAGATATAAAGGATGAAAAAGAAATAGAGGATAGATTTTACAAGACATTGGAGTTTGGAACTGGAGGGCTTAGAGGAGTAATCGGTCAGGGTACTAACAGGATGAATCAATATACCGTGGGAAAAGCCACAGAGGGTTTATCTTCATATCTGAAAAAAAATTACTGTGAGCCTAGTGTTGTAATTGCATACGATTCTAGAAATATGTCTAAAGAGTTTGCAAGGCATACGGCCAATGTATTCACTTCTAATGGAATTAAAACCTATTTGTTTAGCGAGTTAACTCCAACACCTATATTATCCTATGCTGTGAGATTTCTTTCTTGCTCTTGTGGAGTTGTTATTACGGCATCTCACAACCCAAAGGAATACAATGGCTACAAGGTATATGGCAGTGATGGTGGTCAGGTGACCGACGTGGCTGCCAAGGAAATTATTCAGTGTGTTAACGAGGCTAGCATCAGAAATATTACACCAGATGACAAATTATTGACCTTGGTGTATGAAGAAGTTTATGCAGCCTATATGGACAATGTAAAGTCTTTATGCATAAGAAAAAATATGGTGCAAAATTATGCCAAGGATCTAAGTATAATATATACGCCAATTCATGGATCAGGAAATAAGCCTGTCAGAAGGGTTTTAAAGGAACTTGGCTACGAGAATGTCAGTGTGGTTAGGGAACAGGAGTTGCCTGACGGGGATTTCCCAACGGTAAGTGTGCCAAACCCGGAGTATAGTGAGGTTTTCCATTTGGCAATAAAAATGGCTGAAAAAGAAAATCCAGACATTATCATAGGTACGGATCCAGATTGCGATAGAATGGGCGTTATGGTCAGGGATGAAAAAGGTGAGTTTAAGGTCCTTTCAGGAAATCAAGTGGGGGTTTTATTGAGCCACTATATAATGATGTCCCTAAAGGAACAGGGTAAACTTAAGAAAAATGCAGCTATAATTAAAACCATAGTGTCTACGGAAATGGTTAAGGCTGTGGCAGCGGATTTTCATGTGGATGTGCTAGAAGTGTTAACTGGCTTTAAGTATATTGGTGAGATGATTGGAAAATTTGAAAAAGACAATTCAAAAGAATTTTTATTTGGGTTTGAGGAAAGCTATGGATACCTTAGTGGAAACTTCGTAAGGGATAAGGATGCAGTGATTGCTAGTTCGCTTGTTTGCGAAATGGCTCTTTATTATAAGGGCATTGGCGAGAATTTGTACAATGCTTTAATGGAACTATATGAAAAATACGGTTATTACAAAGAGCAGCTTGTATCAAAGGAACTAAAAGGCATAAAAGGTATGAATAAAATAAACGAGATTATGGAAAACATAAGACGTGATAATATGGATTTTAAAGGTTTGAATTTAAAAGATAAAATAGACTATAAGGAAGGAAAAAATAATCTTCCAAAGTCCAATGTGGTTAAGTTCATATTCAATGACGGTAGCTATTTTGTCATAAGGCCATCAGGAACGGAGCCAAAAATTAAATTGTATTTTGGTGTTAGAGGAAATAGTGTGACACAGGCTGAATACAACTTAGCGGCACTACAGGAATCTGTGCTTACAAACCTTGGAATATAATCTTTAAAAACAGATAAAAAGTAGGATAAAAAAAGTAAGGAGAAAAGAAATTGACGGATAAATTCACTATTAAAAATAACAGCAGATATGATTGGGTGGATGTTTTAAAGGCCTTGGGGATAATCGCTATTTACTATGGACACTCTATCCACCCTGAGAGTAGGTTGCATCTCTTCTTTTTTACTTATCATGTACCACTTTTTTTCTTTGCGTCAGGCTTTTTTGCTGTAAAAGAAAATAATTGTGTCGATAAACAAGGTAATATGCGGCGCTTTGTTAAAAAGAAGTTTGCGCAAATTATGGTGCCGTACTTTTTCTTTTCTATTATATTTTTGTTGGTTTATGTCATTGGAAAGCGACCTAGTGTGTATAATATTATGATCATGATAAAGCAGGTGTTTTTTGGCATAAGAAACCAGCTACCTGCTGATTCTCTATGGTTTTTACCATGCATCTTTGTCATGAGTATTATATATGAAATGCTATATAGAACATTTAAGACAAAGGGAAGAGTGCTGTTTTATTCTTTTGTATTATTTTCAATGACGCAGGTATTTTTCCCTTTTAATCCACTAAAATCGCCTCGTTGGATCTTAAATTTCGACAGTGCATTGTACTATCTAATATATTATTCTATTGGAGCCTATGCATTTCAGTACATAAAAGATATGAAGTATAAGGATATGGACAAGAAAGAAAAAATATATTTTTTCATCATTACAGGGATGTCCTTAATAATAACTTCTATTGTATATTACAAAGATCCTGATAAAATGTTAGATGATATGTTTCTTGGAAGATTTTCAAGAGGGATGTTTGTTCTAATAATTGCCTTGATTATGATATACCTAAATGTTATACTAAGCCATATTTTAAAATCTGTTAAGTTTCTACGTGTCATAGGGTCTAGTACACTTATTTTGTGTGGAACAGAACAGCTTTTAAAGGTATTTTTAACTTTGGTTTTTATAAAAATAAATATTAATGTAACTTCAAATACATATGTAATGGGTGCTTTTTTTAATTTTGCCTGCTTTACTGTGTCGTATTTTGTCGTGATACCAATTATGAGTAAAGTAATGGGGGAAATAAGTAGCAAAATAAATAGAAAAATGGTGAATAAAATATAGAGAAATAAGGCTTTAATGAGGAGGGGTAAATTTGTCTAACATAAAAGAAAAGCTGTGTGCTGTTGTGATGGCAGGCGGAAAAGGAACTAGATTTTGGCCACTTTCAACAGATAAAAAACCTAAGCAATTTTTAAATCTGCTTGGAAATGATACTATGTTGCAGATGACGGTTAAAAGGCTATTGGGTCTTATTTCAATGGATAATATATATGTAGTTACAGGAGAGCAATATGCTGAGTACGTATATAGTCAGCTACCGGATTTACAAAGAGAAAATGTTATTATAGAGCCGGTGGGAAGAAATACAGCGCCTTGCATTGGGCTTGCTGCATTTTATATAAATGAAAGGGTGAAGGATGCAACTCTTGTGGTACTACCTGCAGATCATCTTATAGAAAATAAAGAACTATTCCTTGAAAATATAAAAAGAGGTGCGGAATTTGTAGAAGACAACAAGGAGTCCATAATAACTTTGGGCATAACTCCAACACGGCCGGAAACAGCTTATGGATACATAAAGTACAATAGGGAAGATTTCTGCGAATACGGCTTAGAGGAAGTTGCTATAAGTTGTGGAGCCAATGTATGTATAAATAAAGGGGCTAATAAAAATTTTATATATAAAGTAGACAAATTTGTTGAAAAACCTAAGATAGATTGTGCTAAAAAATATATAGAACAAGGAAATTATTTGTGGAATGCTGGCATATTCATATGGAAGGCCAACAATGCTATAAACCTTATAAATCAATATTTGCCATCTACATATGAACTTTTGGCGGATACATTTAAGGATGAGGCTAATGAAATGGAAAACCAATGCTATGAAGATAGGTTGGTAAATAATTACGAGAAAATGGAATGTATATCTATTGACTTTGCCGTTATGGAAAAGGCAGAGAATATGTACGTTATACCTGCTTGCTTTAAATGGGATGATGTTGGAAGCTGGAAGGCATTAGAGCGTTACAGAAACAAGGACGATAATATGAATACTCTAGTTGGAAACGTGAAAAAGATGAAGGGAAATAATAACATTGTCATTACAGGTAAAAAACCTGTCATCATATGTGGTTTGGATGATATAATTTTCGTGGAAAATGATGAAGGGATTTTTGTTGGAAGTAAAAAGAGTATAGAAAGTGCACAAAAGGAGCGGAAAATATAATGGTATTTACATCTCCAATATTTATGTTTACCTTTCTTCCAGTGGTTTTAATAATGTATTTTTTGCTGGATAGGAGATTTAAGAATTCACTATTGCTAGTGGCTAGCTTATTGTTTTATGCTTGGGGGGAACCAAAGCACATAGTTGTTATGCTTTTGTCCATAGGCATAAATTATTACTTTGGAATGAGGATACATGAATGTAATCATTTAAAAAAAAGAAAATCACTACTTGTATGGGCTATCGTATTAAATTTGCTCATGCTAGTATTTTTTAAATACTTTAATTTTATCATTTATAACCTGGGAAATATGTTGAATTTTGCAGGAATAAATGGCGGCATTGTTTGGAAATTTTGCAGTGCCATTGAAAAATCACCAATTCATCTGCCTATTGGTATTTCCTTTTTTACATTCCAGGGCTTATCTTATGTGGTGGATGTATATAGAGATGACGCTAAGGTTCAAAAGAGCATTTACAATTTAGCTTTATACATATCTCTATTTCCACAGCTAATTGCTGGCCCTATAGTAAGATACCACGACGTGGCAGAGGAAATTGATAAAAGAGAAATCACCATAGACAAAATAGCCTATGGAATAAAGCGTTTCATCATGGGTTTTGGTAAAAAAATTCTCATAGCAAATGAAATGGGCTTTGTAGCGGATAAAATATTTGCAGTACCTTATGCAGAACTGTCAACTTCACTGGCATGGCTTGGTGCTTTATGCTATGCCTTCCAGATTTACTTTGATTTTTCAGGTTACTCAGATATGGCTATAGGTCTTGGAAAGGTCTTTGGATTTAACTTTCTTGAGAACTTCAATTTTCCCTACATATCAAGATCAATCAGCGAATTTTGGAAAAGGTGGCACATATCCCTAACTAATTGGTTTAGAGATTATGTATACATTCCTTTAGGAGGCAATAGAAAAGGCATTAAAAGAACCTACATAAATATGTTCATCGTGTTTTTTCTATCGGGATTGTGGCATGGAGCCAGTTGGAATTTTATATTATGGGGAATATACTACGGAATATTCTTGATAATAGAAAGGGCAGGGTTCAAATCCAAAGTACTAGATAAAATTTGGAGTCCTTTAGCACACCTGTACTCCCTTATAGTAATTTTAGTTGGTTGGGTTTTGTTTAGGGCAGAAAATATAACAACTGCTTTTAATTACATTAAGAGAATGTTTCTATTTAAACCATCTGGGTCAATGTATTACGTAGATTTGTTTACTGATCACAGATTTTTCTTGGTGTTTTTTGTGGCTCTAATAATATGTACTCCAATTGTAAAGTGCATAGGCAAAAAACTTACTACTAAAATCAAAGACAACCTTTTCTTTGAAATTATCATTCATGGTTCATTATTCGTAATTCTGTTTTTATCTCTAATGACCATGGCAGCCACTACCTACAACCCATTTATATATTTTAGGTTCTAGGTTCTGAAATATTTGTTTGTATTTTTATGTTTCATGTGTTTCAAAGAAATAAATTAAGAGGAAAATAAAATGGATAATATATTGAAAAATAAATATTTTAAGTTTATCATGTATATTGCGCTAACCATTGTATATTTTGCAATAACCGTATTTTTATATCTTTCCCTGGTAGACAAAAACATCAAAGTTAACATGGATGTTGGGTATGATGGCGATACGTATTTTGTTGCCTTTTTTACCAATAAAGCCCAACCCATATACAATGATGATATGTGTGCTAGGACTAATATACTTGAAGGTATGGAATCTAGGCATATTCATTTTGACCTTAACACACAAGATGTTAAAAGGATAAAGATACTTTTTGGTCACAAGGAGAGACGTATAAAACTTAAGTCTGTAGAGGTGAAGGGTCCCTTCAAAAATGTAACTATGGCTCCACAAAAAATTAAGGACATATTTTATGAAGTTTCTGATGATATTGAAAGTGTAAAAGTAAAAGATAATTACTTAGAAATTATATGTAGTGGCAAAACTCCGTACATTTCTGCGGAAAAAATGGGGCAGGTAATGGATGATGCACCTTATAATTTAAGCATTATTTTGTCTTTAGCCTTTGTTGCTGTGGTGCTTTCTTTTGGAACATATCTTATTCAAGGTTACTTTAATAAAAAGAAAGTATTGTGTAGAAATGTGGTATTTATATCTCTATTTATGCTTACATTATGTTCATCTAATCTTGTGCTTATAGCTGGAATAAAAAACATAAAAAGTACAGAGAATAGAGGCTCTTCAACAGCTGTAGATCCTTCTATAAGGGGCATGGAGAGGATAATAAGAACGGCCGAATCAAACTACAATGATTATTTTGGTTTGAGAAACAATTTGATTTCAGCCAGTTCTAAACTCGAAAATGATGTATTCCACGATGCCGCTACTGATAAAGTTATATTAGGAAAAGAAGGATGGCTATTCTATAAAAAAGATGATGTAAAAGATTTAAGTGAAGATTATCGTGGAATTCTAAAGTTCACCCAAGATGAATTGGAGATTATAAGAAAAAATTTAGAGGAAAAGAAAGCATGGTTACAAAAGCAGAACATCCCCTTTGTGCTAATGATTGCTCCGAACAAAGAGACTATTTATGGTGAATATTATAGCGATAAATACAAAAAAATTAAGGATGAAACTAGGATTGATCAAGTTGTAAATTACTTGAAAGAAAACTCAGAAATAGATATAGTAGACACAAGAAAAATACTATTAGAAAAAAAGAACAGTGAAAGGCTTTATCAAAAAACAGATACTCACTGGAACGAACTGGGTGCATATTACGGATATACGGAATTAATGGATCACCTATGGAAATATTCAAATGATGATAATCTTAAAGCTGCTTTATTAGAGGAATTTAATTTGATAAAGGAATATAAAAAACCAGGCGGCGGAGATTTGGCCAACATGTTAGGTGTTCCCAAGTCTTATGGTGAGGAACATATTTTTTTAAAACCTAAAGAAGAGAGAGAAGCTAAGCCTGTGCAAAATGAACATTATGACCTTTTAAGAGGCGATATTTTGACTCAACCTGATAAATCAAAACCAAGACTTTTGATGTTTAGAGATTCCTTTGCGGTAAATTTGGCCCCATTTATATCAGAGCATTTTAGCGAGGCAGTTTATGAGTGGTCCTATAATTTTAATGGTATTCTTGTAAATCAGATTAAACCAGATTTTGTTGTTCAAGAAGTGGTAGAATATAAATTGGAAAGCTTATTAATAGAAAATCAAACATTCGTAAGACAAATGGAGGTCGAAGAATAATGAACGGATTTGATAAGTTAAAGGAATTAAAGGAAAGTGTTGAGGAACAGTACAAGAACGTCTGTGTCTTTGGGCAAGGTTTTGTTGGGCTTCCATTGAGCTTGAGTTTTGCTCTTAGGGGATGCAATGTGACAGGCATTGACGTAGACCACAATCTTGTAATGGAAACTAACTGTGGCAATACTCATCATACAGAAAAGTTTTTTGGTATTGGAATAAAGGAAATCTTAAATTACTGTATTGAAGAAAAAAGCTATATAGCTACTACGGATGCAGATGAAGCTGTAAAACAGTGTAACAATATAATAGTAACTGTTGGCATTCCAGTGAATGACGGTGTCCATAACATGGCATATCTTGAAAGTGCCACTAGAACAATAGGTCGAAATTTGAAAAAAGGTGATCTTGTTATCATTAGAAGTACTGTTATACCAGGTACTACGGAGGAATTTATTTTACCTATTCTCGAGAAAGAGTCATCTATGGTGGCAGGTAAAGATTTTTATCTGGCGTATGCTTCAGAGCGAATAGCTGAGGGAGTTGCTTTTGATGAATTTGCCAACATGAATACTATAGTTGGTGGAGTAAATGAGAAGAGCCTTGAAAAGGCAATGAAAGTTCTTTCTATAGTTTGCAAAGCTGATGTAATACCAGCTACCAATATAAAAGCTGTGGAAACCAGTAAAGTTTTTGAAAATGTGCAGCGAGATGTAAATATCGCTATGTGTCAGGAGTTTGCTAGATTCACTGAAGAACTTGGTATAGATATACATGAAGTGGTTTCCCTTGCCAATACTCACAAGAGAGTGAAGCTTTTAACACCAGGTCCGGGAGTTGGAGGTTATTGCATACCAAACGCATATAATTACATAGCGCCGAAGGCTGACGAAATGGGTATTTCCATGGAAATATTGCAACTTTGCAGGGAGAAAAATGCCAATTTGCCTCGCTTTATAGTGGATAAAACAGAGGAAATGTTGAATAAAATAAATAAAACCCTAGGTGGCTCTAAGGTAGCCGTTTTAGGCCTTGCCATGAAAGACTACTCCAATGATGATCGAATAAGTCCTCCAATTGATATATGCAACTTGTTATTAGAGAGAGGGGCCGATGTTAAAGCATTTGATTCTATAGTTCCAACGGAATACGATTACAAAGTTTCCAATCAAGTTGAAGCTCTTCATGAATCAGATGCATTGTTAATTCTCACTAAACAACATAACATGATTCTTGATGATGTAAAACTGTTTAAAAAGCATATGCAGGAAAGTTCTGTCATTATTGATACTAAAGGTGTTGTGAATAAAGAAGAGGCAGAGAACTTGGGCTTTTTAGTTTGGAAAATATAATGTATAACTTCAGCTATGTTGCGGTTTTGTAATCAGTACTTAAACTGCTAATAGTTGGAGTTTTTTTTAACTTAGCATAAAATTGAGTTAGAATGCTACTATTTAAATCGGCCTCTATATAAGATAAATTAAAAAAATCAGTTTAAAAGCTGTGTTTGACTTTTCAGTGGTAAAATAAAGGACTAGCAGTTAGAAAATTTTGTTGAAAAATGTCTAATTTTCATGTTAGAAATTGTTTGTTTTTGTAATATGGATTTTCAGATACAGGATTATTAGCTTCAAATTAATTTATCTGATGGCTAGTCGTTGTCACACCCTCTTATAGGAGAGCGATGACATGAGACACGCCCCTAGATAACGACTCCTAAACTTCACGTGGGGTTAAAACTCCAAGTTAAGATTAGAAGTCTATTTATTTTAAAAAAGTGATTAGAATAATAAAAAAGTGGATATAATTGTAAATACCAAATACAATTTCTAAAGGAGACGTAACTATGTTCTTTTGTGACATTCGTTTACCATCAAATATATCCCCTAAAAGTAAGAAATCAAAAAAGAGAAAGAAGCTTTTGATCAAACATATTATTGAAATAATAGAAAGTAATAATAAGAGAAATAATGATATTATATTTGAGCAGTCAATAGTATGTCCATATTGCAAAGGCAATAATTACATTAAAAATGGTAAAAATGATGATAGACAAAGATATTTTTGCAAAACTTGTGGTAGATCATTTATGGAAGCTACAAATTCAGTGATTTACCATACACACAAGAGTGTTGATTTATGGAAAGAGTATGTAAAATGTCTTGTAAATCAGTATTCTCTTCGCAGATGTGCATCGGTGCTGAAGATTAATTTAAAAACAGCTTTTTTTTGGAGACACAAGATTTTAGATGCATTGCAAGAACAATTGGAAGTAGATGAAATGTCAGGCAAAATTGAAATGAACACTATACATATGAAATGCAATTTTAAAGGAAATCATAGCAGGAGCTCTTTTACAATGCCACGAAAAAGTTCCAGAAGGGGTCCTGTATCTATAGAAGAATATTTCTCACAGGACCACGTATGTATTATGGGGGCAATGAATCACACCGGTGATGTTATTATGAAGCCGGTATGTATAAATGATCCTGGGGTAGAGGACATGTTAGATGCTTTTAAGTACTCTATAAAACAGGGAAGCACGCTTATCACCGATACAAGGTATAATTACAAGAAATTTGCCGAGATATGCAATGTTGAACACGTTATTTTAAAGCGATTTTCTGCTTATAATGCTGAATATAATTTGAGAAAAATTACTGGATTTCTTAAAAAATATGAGTACTTCCTGAAACCATACAGGGGTGTGGCGACTAAGTATACTAGTGGATATATATCTTTATACAAATATATAGAGAAGAAACTGTACATAAAAAGAGAATATGAAAGCAATGATAACGGCAGGTTTAGATTTGTGAATAAATATAAAACAACACCGCTGTTCAAGTGCAGCAGTCATTCATACTTTAATAAAAGACTGAAGAATAGGCCTGTTATCTTTAAAGGCACGGCAGTGCTAGATGTTCTAGCTATGGGGTGAAGCATTTAGGTTAAGCATTTCGATGATATGGTATTGCGGGGTTAGAATGCATATAACAATATGTCTATTATATAATCACACCCTATGTAGATAGTAATGAAATTTATATGTATTAATATTTATGGCTTCGCCTTTTATATAAATAATAAAAGAATACACAGTAGGTAGATGTGCGTTATTATTTTGTAAAATAGGTGCAGGTCGATGATGATGTATTAAAAATGTTTTTAATTTTGCGTAAACCTAGCGGTTTAAGAAGCCCTGGAAGTGTTAAATTAAAAACAGTTAGTAGACATGTATATTTACCACTGACAAATACAACACAGCTTTTAAAAGGTAATAAATTAAAAAACATAATATGAAGAGCGGGGGAATTATAGGTAAAAAAACAGCTGCCAAAAGGATATCTAGCAGCTTAGGTAAGAAAAAATTATTTATTTGTTTAGCAAGTATAAAAGTGAACTTACATTAATAAATCAATAATATAATATTTGAATACGAAACCTATATACAAACCTATAGAAATTGCTAGTGGAAGGTATGCTATTTTCATAGCTTTTTTTGGTGGCATTTCAACGAATTCGTCTGCAGTTGTATCTTCAACTAGTTCTATTACATGGAATCTTAAGGTTTTCTTTTCATCATATCTATTTATAAATCTTAGCTTCTTTAAAATCATATATAATAGTATGGAAGATATCATTGCTATTATAAATAAGAAAGCTAATTTTGAAAAGCTCATGGCATTGCTTGCAGCTTTAGTTACTTCTTCGGAAAACAAGTCTGGATTAGACATTGCAATTATAGCCATAGTACACGAAAATCCATTGAAAAGGAAATGAATTAACATACTGCAAAATATGGAACCTGTATATTCAACCACATATGTAAACACAACTCCTAAAACAAAGGCATAAAGAAACTGACACGGATTCATGTGGAAAATACCAAATAGTAAACCGTTTATTAAAGCTATAGTAGTTAATGTTCTAGTTTTATATCCATCAGCTATTATTCCTCTAAAAACAAGTTCCTCGCCTATGGCTGGTACAATAGCAATTGTGAAAAATAGCATAGCAACTGATCCATTTGAGGAAAGGGTAGAAACAAAATCGCCTACATTGTTGGGAATAAAATAAGTGGAAATAGTATTTAAAAACATAGCTATAGGTTCTAAACATAAAAATGCAAGAAAAGAAAAAGCAAGATTGTTAAATCCTGTTTTTTTCAATTTTAACGATTCCTTTATGGAATAATTTGATTTATTTTTATGGATAAGTATATAAATTATAGCTGGCAGCCACAAGAATATAAAAGTACCAACTAATTGAATTGGATAAATCATTGAATATATGTCATTTGTTTTTACAAGTTTCAATATTATCGGCAAAGCCTTCTGAAATAAAATGAAACTGATAGTTAGAGATAAAAATAATAAATTACTTTTAAAAATTCTTTTCAAATAAATCCCCCCAAAACTAAACTTTTAATTGATTATACTGCATATTTATTCTATTTTATACGTTTGACCTATAGACAATATTTTTATTTTCTCATCTTTGATAGATTTTAAAGTATTTAGGGTATCATTGTCATTGTCTTGAGCTAAAATAAAAGTTCTAAAATGAATTGGTATCATAACCTTACTATTCATCTGTTTAAACATACTGTAGGATTGGATTGGTGAGCAATGCATATCTTCATACTCAACGGGTTTATAGCAACCTACGGGCATTAATGCTACATCTGATTTTATGTTATCAAAATTATGGGTATAGGCAGTGTCGCCAGCAAAGAATACTGATTTTTCCGTGCCTTTTATTAAATATGAATTGGAAATGCTGTATTTTCCAAATCCATAGCGCTTTCCATCGTGGTTTGCTTCATAAGTTTTAAATACTAACCCATCGTCAGTGTGGTACTCATCACCAGGTAACATAGGTTGTATGTTTCTAAAACCCCAACTCATTAGCAGTTTTTCAAATTGTTTAGGGCATATAACTTTTGTGTTTTTATCTAGTTTCTTCATTGTGCCTTTATCCAGATGATCCATGTGCCCATGGGAAATTAAAATGTAATCTATTTTTAGTGTCCTAAGATCAACTGATGGAAGCACTAATCTTTTCATCTGGGCTAAATGCAGACTTGTTACAGGATCTGTTACTATAATTTTGTTGTCCAGATTTATTATGGCTGTCGCATGACCAACCCAGTGAATGGAGTTATTGGTTATGTTATCGGAATTGGGTAGAAGTCTTCGTTTGGGGTAGACTTTGAAATTTCTTCTGTGGAGATGGTACATATATCCCCAAATTTTAATAAATCTTGGTGAGTTCATGAAAATTACCTCTTTTTTATATTATATTCTACTTAAACATATCTTTTAGCTTATTTACAAAGCTTTTGAATTTGTGCACTGTTAGATCTGGAAATACTTTTATAAACCTATCATAATTCTTTTGTAAAGCTTCGAAGGTTTTATTGGAGTTTTTTGTGAATTCCTCTAACATTTCTTGCTCAATCTTATTTTTATGGCTTAACTTCATATTTGGAAATTTAACATTTGGCAACTTAAGCTTTTGCTTTAGTTGTATGAAGTTTTCCTTTATTTTATCCATAGATTTATTGAAGTTGCTGACAGAAATGAGTGTGCATATGGTGTCTATAATTATTAAGATTAGTATTATTAATAAGATAATAATTCCTGGTGTTGTAAGAACGTATTTAAGCAATCTGCTAATTAGTGGGTTTACAAATTTAATTAATAATACAGCTACAGCTCCCCATAGGAGGGAAAAGCCTAAACATATCCTGCCTTTTATGTTGAATTTATCTTCACTATAGTCCCACCAAGTTGTGTGAAACATTTTTTCAAGTAGAGCACCTGTTATGTATTCTACAATGCTGGTTATGAAAAAACTTGCAATATATAAGATTATTATATTGTGCTGGAATGGCTTTAATGAGTATATAAGGACAATTGCTGCAAATCCATACATTGAGCAGTAAGGTCCATAAAGAAATCCTCTATTAACAAATTTTCGCTGGTTCTTATAAGCGTAACAAACCTCCATTATCCAACCAATATGTGCGTAGATCACAAAATAAAATAATAGAGTAAAAAAAAGTTCTAAGCTTGCATTCATCTAATGTCCTCCTTATGAAAGTATAAACAACAAATATAGTATACCACGTTAATTAACAAAAATGAACATTTTAGCATTAACTTCATATATTAAATTATAGGCCACCTTACATTTATGGTGTCTTATATAAATTATTGTTTTACTTTATGTTAAATTTTCGATAAAAAATCTAATTAATTTGCGTGGAGGATGAAAAATGGGCTGTTCAGGAGAAAGAATGAAATGCGTTTGCGACAAACTTAGGGTGGGAGACTGCGTAACTGTTGTTTTTCAAAATTGCAGTACGGTCAGCGGCAGGATAGTATACGAAAATAGAGAAAAAAGAACCCTGGTACTTCAAAATAAATGCGGCAAGTGCATATATATTAATGTAGATAAAATATTATATATTTGCAGGGATTGTAAAATACGACCATGTTGTTGCCATGGAAGAGATGAGTTTCGCCAGGATTTTGAACTGTAAACTATAGAAAGTTAGCTTTATATTTTAATTTTGTTGAGCTTAAAGAGAATAGCTGTATTCTCTTTAAGCTCTTTTTGGATATAATTTAAATATTTTACATGAAATCTGCACATAATAATGATGTTATATTAAAACTCATTTAATGAGAGGAGAAAAAGAACATGGAAAATAATCAAAAGGATAACAAGCTCGGTCTTATGATGCTTGTGTTGCTTGGAATTGGTTCTATGATAGGTGGTGGAATTTTTAATAGTCCTACGGACTTTATAGTAGGTGCCAATCCACAATCAGTTTTTATTGCGTGGGTAATAGGAGGTATAGGTGTAATCTTCCTAGCGCTTGTATTTAGTATGCTCGCTTCAAAAAAACCAGAACTTACAGGCGGTATATATACATATGCCAAAGATGGATTTGGTGATTTCGCGGGATTTAACTCTGCATGGGGCTACTGGATGAGTGCATGGCTTGGAAATGTTGCTTTCATAATATTGCTCTTCAAGACTATTTCGGATATGGCAGGTGGCATGAGTAAATTTATGAGCTTTGGCTTAGCATCGGTATTTTTATGGATTGTATATTTTATACAGAATAATGGGGTTAAAAGCGCAGGTCTAATTAATTCTGTTGCTACGGTGGCAAAACTCATTCCAATGGTTCTTGCTGTAGTACTTGGAATTATTGTATTCAATGGGAATACATTTTTTGTAGCAAATTGGCAGACCACCTTGGCGTCCACAGGTGAATCTACTAATGTAATGAAACAAGTTGCAAACTCTATGGGCACTATATTGTGGTGTTTCACGGGTGTTGAAGCGGCTGTGGTACTTTCGGACAGGGCAAAATCACAAAAGATAGTAAGTAAGGCTATTGTTGTTAGCTTGGTTGCAACGTTGGTGATATACATGTTGGTATCATTGATAGCCATGGGAGTTGTCCCAGCAAAACAATTGGGCCAATCAGCTACACCTTTTGCGGCATTGCTTTCTTCAACTTTACTTGGGAAAGCAGGTGCTATTATAGCCCAGCTAGGTCTTATAATATCATTAGTAGGAGCATTTATAAGTTGGGTTATGCTTGCAGCGGAGACGCCATATGTTCTTGCAAAGGATGGTTCAATGCCTAAGGTATTGGCTAAGACTAATAAAAACGGATGCCCAGTTACATCTTTATTTTTGACAACATTGTGCACACAAGTATTCTTGTTGTCAATGTTATCTGAATCGTTTCAAAAGGCATATGGTGTTGTGTACACCATAGCAACTACATCGATTTTAATACCTTATTTACTTTCGTCATTTTATGGATTTAAAGTAGCAATGAAAAATGAGGAAGGTAAGTTCACTGCTTTTGATAAGTTCACTGGATTTATGTCTTCACTGTATACAATTTATGTTGTATATGCAGTGGGATTTGTCAGCCTAGGGCTCACAATTATACTTTATGCGGTGGGAAGTTTAGTTTACATATGGGCTAGAAAAGAACATGGTAAGGATGTTAGTGGTGGAGATGTTACACTAATGATCGTATTTGCCATAATATCCGTGGTTATGATAGGATTACTGATTGCTGGAAAAATAGCTATATAATTATGCAAACACCCAATTATAAAACTTGGGTGTTTCTTATATTTGAAATAAAATATTTTCAGGTGAATTAAAAAACATGGTATTTAGTTAAATGTAATTAAAAATATGTAAAAAATATGTGAGTTAGATTTTAAAAATAATGCCTTATAAAATACAGTATAATAATAATTTTTATTTATGATAAATATTTATATTGATAATTATTTATAAATGTAATATACTATAATTAAGTTCAATGCTACTTAAACTATATTTTACTAATACTTAAATACAATATATTGGAAAATGAGTTTATGGTATGGGATGCATGGTAAGTAAATAAAATTATATATATGTGAATGGGGGAAATAAATAATGTTAATGCCTTACAAAAATGAACCAGTAGAAAACTACAGTAATCCAGCTGACAGAGCTAAAATGGAAGAAGCTTTAAAGTTAATCGACAGCAGAAAAGGTCAGCACTTTCCATTAGTTATCGATGGAGAAAAAATTGATACAGAGGGAAAAATCACTGTAATCAATCCTTCAAAATCATCAGAAGTTTTAGGCACAACTGCAAAAGCTAACAAAGATCTAGCTGAAAAGGCAATCCAGGCTGCTGCAAAAGCATTTGAAACTTGGAAGTACGTTCCAGCTGAAGAAAGAG
The DNA here is from genome assembly GCF_900142225.1 of Hathewaya proteolytica DSM 3090. Lineage (GTDB taxonomy): Bacteria > Bacillota > Clostridia > Clostridiales > Clostridiaceae > Hathewaya > Hathewaya proteolytica. The sequence goes on along the minus strand of NZ_FRAD01000013.1, from coordinate 33,357 downwards.
CAAACTATCTTATAAACGCTGCTGCTATTCTTAAAAGAAGAAAACATGAGTTTGCAGCTCAGCTAGTTGAAGAAGCAGGAAAAATATGGGTAGAAGCTAATGCAGACGTTGCAGAAGCAATTGACTTCCTTGAGTACTATGCAAGACAGATGCTTAAAGTTGAACATGGAATGGATTTAATACCTCTTCCAGGAACAAAAAATACATGCAAGTATATTCCGATAGGTGCTGGACTTGTTATAGCTCCATGGAACTTCCCATTGGCAATATTAGTTGGTATGACTTCAGCTGCAATCGTTGCAGGTAACACTGTTGTTGTAAAACCAGCTAGTACAACTCCATTAGTTGCTGGTATGTTTATGGACGTTTTAGCAGAAATAGGTCTTCCTAAGGGTGTTGTAAACTTCTTACCAGGCCCAGGAGGAGAAGTTGGAGATTACTTAACTGATCATCCATTAACAAGATTTATAAACTTCACAGGATCAGCTGAAGTAGGTTTAAGAATAAATGAAAGAGCTGCTAAGTTAGCTCCAGGCCAGAAATGGATAAAACGTGTTATAGCTGAAATGGGTGGAAAAGACTTCATTCAGGTTGACAGCGAGGCGGATTTAGATTTAGCTGCAAGTGCAATTGTAACAGCTGCATTTGGTTTCCAGGGACAGAAATGTTCAGCTTGTTCAAGAGCTATAATTGATGAAAAAGTTTACGATGAATTAGTTGAAAAAATATTAGCTAAGACTAAAGAATTAAAGGTTGGCCCAGCTAGAGAATATGGCGTAGATGTTGCTTGCGTTATAGATGAAAATTCTTTAAATAAAGTTATGAAATATGTTGAAATTGGAAAAACTGAAGGTAAGTTATTAGCAGGTGGCGTTAGAGTAAGCGAAGACGGATACTTTGTAGCTCCAACAATCTTCGGTGATATCGATAGAAATGCTAGACTAGCTCAGGAAGAAGTATTTGGACCATTTGTAGCATTAATCAAATGCAAAGATTTCAAAGATGGTATAGAAGTTGCAAACGGAACTGTTTATGGATTAACAGGTGCGTTCATTTCTAAAAACAGAGAAAAGATCGAAATTGCTAAGAGAGAATTACACTGTGGTAACCTTTACATCAACAGAAAGTGTACAGGCGCATTAGTTGGTGCTGAACCATTTGGTGGATTTAATATGTCTGGTACAGATTCAAAAGCAGGTGGAGCTGACTACTTGTTATTGTTCTTACAGGCTAAGACAATTTCTGAATTACTATAGTATTTTAATTACAATATAACAATTTGTTTATTTGCACACCATTGTTTTATTAAAGGCAATGGTGTGTTTTTTGTGAAAAAATTTTAAATATGTTAATAATTTTGCCGTTGACTTTAATTATAAATATGTAATAATATAAATTGTGCTGTCTTAAAAAAGCTAAAATATAAAATTAATGTACATGCATTATTACTTAAAAAGGAGGATGCACGGCTTTTGTCATGTCTGAAAAATAGCCGATGTTCAATTGAAATGGGAGAGATTCAAATTAAACAAACCAACAAAAAAAAATCCGTATGGATTGACTACCTAATGATTATGATAGGGTGTACAATCACCTCCATAAGCATTAACAAGTTTTTGAGTCCTAATAACATGGTTATGGGTGGACTAGCTGGTATAGCTATTATAGTTCAAGCTTTTGCACCAGTTCCAATATGGCTTACCAATATTTTAGTAAATGGTCCTTTGCTCTTGATCAGTGTTAAACAGAGAGGATTCAGCTATGCAGCTAGGGTAATTTTTGCTGTGGCATATCTATCATTTGCATTATGGTATACTGATTTCATACCGCAATCCTTATTTGGAACTCCAGATTTATTTTTGTGTTCTACTATAGGCGCAGTGTTATTTGGTGGGGGCATAGGAGTTGTAATAAGAGCTTCTGCTAGCACAGGCGGTACGGACCTAATGGCAAATATTTTGCATTATAAATTTAAATCTATTTCAATATCTACATTTTTGCTAATAATAGATTCAGCTGTTATATTAGGCGGTGCGGCTACCTTTGGACTTAGAAAGGCCATGTATGCTCTTATTGCTGTGTACATATCTTCACACGTAATTTCTATGATATTGGATGGAATGCATTTTGCCAAAGAGGCGCTTATCATATCTGACAAAATAGATGATGTTGCCCAGGAGCTCAGCAAAAAGATAAAAAGAGGTGCTACTTCTATAAGAGGTATGGGTATGTATACAAAGACCGAGAGAAATATGATTTTAATGCTTGTTTCGAAAAAAGAGAGCTTTAAGTTGCAACAAATCGTAAAAAGTGTTGATCCGGAAGCATTTATAAGGATAACAGATGTGCGAGAAGTTATTGGTAGAGGATTTAAAGAAGAAATATAATAATGTACATAAACAGACTTCTTAGCTTCACGTGAGATTTTAACCCCACGTAAAGGTTAGAAGTCGTTATCTAGGGGCGTGCCCGATGTCATCAGATAAATTTAGACCAGGTTTTCATCTTAGCGTGATGGAACCTGGTCTTATATTTTTATACATATATTAATTTAGTGCATGTTCAGGGGGAATTACAAGCTCATCTTTTAGATAAGGGGCTGAGAATATAAATACTTTTTCTTCACCACAATTGGGACATCTACATATGCATAAATGATGTGGTAATCCTAAGATGGTTTCCACGTATAGACCTTCAATTTCAAGTTGGCTTCCGCAAATCATGCACGGGGTATTGTGGATTATATAATTTTCACTATCTAAATATGTTATTACGTCTTTTAAAATCATTATCTTCTCCTAATATTATCTTTATAACATCATATATACTATCACTATTAATAAATAAACACAAGGGAAATCAAAATATCTTAAATTTGTTAAGGATATATAGTGCATTATTTTAGCATATATATAACTTGGTAGAATATATTTTAACAAGGAGATGGGTAAGTTTGATAAATCTAATTTGGTGTATTTTAGTAGTGTTAGGTATAGTGATTGGAATTCTTACTGGCCGTGGAGATGTGATCACAAATGTGGTTATGTCCTCTGCCAAGTCAACAGTGGTTCTGGTCTTTGAGTTAGTGGGGATAATGTGCCTTTGGTGTGGGCTAATACGTATTTTAACGGAAAGCGGTGCTATGAAGTTTATATCTAAACTTTTGCAGCCTGTCTTGAAATTACTATTTAAAAAAGAGGGCAGAAGTGAAAAAGCTATGGAGGCCATGGTCATGAATCTTACCGCCAATAGTATGGGGATATCAAATGCGGCAACTCCTGCTGGTATAAAAGCTATGGAGGAAATGCAAAAATTAAATGAAGATAAGGATAGCGCTAGCAATGATATGATTTTATTTCTCGTATTGAATGCTACGTGTATTCAGTTCATACCATCTACAATTATATCAGTAAGGGCAGCTTGCAATTCTTCTAATCCTGCCATAATAATGCTCCCGGCCATTCTTTCTACAGCATTGGCAGCTATATCCGGGGTATTCTTTTGCAAGATACTAGAGAAAAGATTTTAGCAATTTAGATGTGGGAGGGGATGATAAAAATGAGTTTTAGCCAATGTGTAATACCAATAATAATACTGTGTATAGTTATCCTAGGATTCTCTAGAGGTGTAAAAGTCTATGATTGCTTTGTTGAGGGAGCAAAGGATGGTTTGAATATATGTATAAGAATTTTTCCGTATCTTCTCGCAATGCTTTTGGCCGTAGGCCTAATTCGCGAATCTGGTGCTATGGATTTTGCAATTAAAAAAATGGGTATCATAACTAATAAAGTAGATTTACCTTCAGAAGTTATTCCGTTGATTCTCATGAAGCCTTTGTCCGGATCTGGTTCTCTAGGTATCTTTACGGAAATCATAAAAACTTATGGTCCTGATACATATATAGGCATATTAGCTTCTATTATAATGGGAACTACTGAAACTATATTTTACACTATATCGGTTTATTTTGGTGCAGTTAAGATAAAAAAAATAAGGCACACACTATGGGCAGCGTTAATGGCTGATTTGGTTGCTATAATCAGCGCCATATGCTTTGCAAAAATAATTTTTTCAAGAATTATGTAGGGCAATAGTTGTTGTTTAAAAAGAAAAGTTATAAAAAAAGCTGTGTTGGATATTATAGTGGTAATGTAAAATTTGTAATAATGTAAATAGTAATAACTACGATAATTATATTAAAGAATAAAATTATCATTATAATATTAATTATAAAAATATAATGTCACCACTGAGAAGTCCAACACAGCATAAACAGAATTCTTAGCTTCACGTGGAGTTTTAGCCCCACGTGAAGGTTAGAAGTCCTTATATAGGGGCATGTCTCATGCCATCGCCCTCCTATAAATTGTATAAACACCACTGGAAAGTCAAACACAGCTATATTATCATAAGAGTATTAATGATCTTATAAAGTTAATAACCTAATAAACTTAAAGGTTTTTTAAATTGATATGAACGAGATTTTCAATAGCTTCCTTGAACTTTCCCAGGGATTTCTTACTGTAATCTGAAGAATTTATTATATCTACTTCTTTTTTTAGATTTTCAGTGAGATTTATATATAAAGTTTTATAATTTTTGCATTGAGTATCCATCTTTTGAGTATCCTTTTTATCATCTTATATTCACCTCATTCTATAAAATACATAAATTATATATTAGTTATATATTAGAGGTGTAATATATAATATGTAACATTATGACATGTGTTAAAACAGAAAAATTTCAGCTTCATAAAAAAATTTCATATTTACAAAATTAATTTCAATAAACAGTAGATTTTTTAATGGGCTAATAGTATAATTGTATTAACAAAACAAATGAACTGAAAGGAAAGCAGGATGAACGTAGATATAGGAAGCAAGATAAAGGAATTAAGGACTGGTAAGAAGCTTACATTAAAAGATTTAAGTACACAAACAGGTTTGTCCATAGGGTTTTTATCACAACTTGAAAGGGGACTGACTACCATAGCCATTGATTCTTTAGAAAAAATAGCTACAGTTTTGGGAGTGGACTTATCATATTTTTTTAGTATACCTAAAGAAAATAAGGGCAGTGTATTAAAAAGCTATGAAAAGGAAATTTTTCAGATTGTTGATTCGAAAATAATTACATACCATTTATCCAATGATATGGAGAACAAATTAATGTTGCCGAGAATATTTGAAATATTGCCCGGGGTAGATGGTGAAAATATAACTTCGTATCAGCATAAAGGTGAGGAATTTGTTTATGTTTTGGAAGGCGTTCTTACATTAATACTAGATGGGAATAGGTATGAGCTGTATCCAGGTGATAGCGCACATTATGACTCAAAGATAGTTCATAATTGGGGGAATTGTACTAACAAAATCACTCGCATTCTCACAGTAAATACACCTAATGCTTTTAATCACAAAAAACTAGGTGAAAAATAAATACATATTAAAATTAAAATGATATTACAACAATAGGAGCGTAAAAATGAATAAATCAGGTATTATTTTCAACATTCAAAAATATTCTTTGCATGACGGGCCTGGTATAAGAACCACAGTGTTTTTTAAGGGATGTCCCCTAAGTTGTTGGTGGTGCCATAACCCTGAAAGTCAAAACCCTCAAATTCAATTAATGCATTTTTCAAGTAAATGTAATTCTTGTGGTAAATGTGAGCCGAAATGTCCTACTTCAGCTATTACTGTGGCTCATGGTAAATTTTCTTTGGAAAGAAGCAAATGCATTGCTTGTGGAAAGTGTGAAGATGTTTGTACACAGGCTGCCATGGAAATAACGGGAAGAAACATTAGCTATGAGGAACTTATGAAGGAAATTAAGAAGGATCAGATTTTTTATGACCAATCAAAGGGCGGAGTTACTTTCTCTGGTGGAGAGCCCCTAATGCAGCATGAATTTCTTTTGGAAGCGTTAAAAGGTTGCCAAGCTGTGGGAATTCATACAACTGTGGATACGTGTCTTTTTGCTAAATGGAGTGTTGTAGAGGAAGTTGCAAAATATACAGATTTATTCTTGGTCGATTTGAAGCACATGGATAGTGAGGTCCATAAGAAGTATACAGGTGTTCCAAATGAAATAATATTAGAGAATATTAAAAAGCTTTCAGATATGGGTAAGAGAGTGTTCATCAGAATTCCTATCATACTAGGAGTAAATGATTCTGATGATGTTATAAATAGAACTATTGATTTTCTAAAGGGATTGAATTTTGAACAAGTTAATCTTCTACCATACCACAAAATTGGTATGGATAAATATACAAGGTTAGAAGAGGAATATAAGCTAAAAGATATGGAAGAACCATCTATGGAACATATGACAAAATTAGCTGAAGTATTTAAAAATCATGGTATTAAAGTAAAAATAGGAGGGTAATATTATGAAAACAGCAAGAGTTGAAAAACTAAGAAAACAAAGTGTTGAAGCAGTACCTTATATTTCTTTGGAGAGAGCTAAGCTTGTCACAGAAGTGTACAAGGAGTATTTAGGTGCAGTACCAGCTCCAATACTAAGGGCTTTAGCTTTTAAAAACATCATGGAAAACAAAAAACTTTGCATCAATGATGGCGAATTAATAGTAGGTGAAAGAGGGGAAGCTCCAGCAGCTACACCAACTTATCCAGAGCTTTGCTGTCATACTGTAGAAGACTTTGATATAATGGACAGACGTGAAAAAATATCTTTCAAGGTTTCACAGGAAGATAAGGACTACCAAAGAGATGTTATTATCCCATTCTGGAAGAACAGGGCAATGAGACACATTCTTTTATCAGAAATGCCTGAAGCGTGGCATGCAGCTTATGAAACTGGTATTATAACAGAATTCATGGAGCAGAGAGCACCAGGTCATACAGCACTTGATGATAAAGTATATATAAAAGGATTCGCAGATTTCAAAGCCGAGATACAGGCTGAATTAGACAAAATAGATGTGTTCAATGATAAAGATTTTTATGAGAGACAGAGCCAGTACAAGGCTATGATTATATGCTGTGATGCTATCATTGCTTATGGTAAGAGATACGCAGCATATGCTAAAGGATTAGCTGAGAAAGAAACTGATTCAGCAAGAAAGGCAGAGTTATTGCAGATAGCTGAAAGATGTGACAGAGTTCCAGAAAAGGCTCCAAGAAACTTTGCAGAAGCTCTTCAGATGTACTGGTTTGTACACTTAGGAGTAATTTCAGAATTAAATACTTGGGACTCATTCTGTCCAGGAAGACTTGACCAACACTTATATCCATTCTACAAGAATGAAGTTGACGCTGGAACATTAACTAAGGATCAGGCAATGGAATTACTTGAGTGCTTCTGGGTAAAATTCAACAACCAGCCAGCACCTCCAAAGGTAGGTATTACTCTTGAAGAGAGTGGAACTTATACTGACTTCTGTAATATCAATGTTGGTGGTTTAACTCCAGAGGGAAGAGATGGCGTAAACGAAGTAAGTTTTATGCTTCTTGATGTAATTGAAGAGATGAGACTTCTTCAGCCAAGTTCAAACGTTCAGATAAGTAGATTAAATCCAGATAGTTTCATTAAGAGAGCAGCTAAAATTGTTAGAACTGGTTTTGGACAACCTTCCATGTTCAACGTTGAAACTGTAATAGAAGAAATGCTTAGAGTTGGTAAATCTATAGAGGATGCAAGATGTGGTGGTACAACAGGATGTGTTGAGACTGGTGCATTTGGTAAGGAACGTTATTCATTAACTGGATACTTCAACCTTCCCAAAATTCTTGAAATCACTTTAAACAATGGATATGACCCAGTTGCTAAGAGACAGACTGGTATTAAGACTGGAGACGTTACAACATTTAAGTCTTATGAGGAATTGTTTGAAGCTTACAAGAAACAGATTAATTACTTTGCTGATATAAAGATTCATGGTAATCAGATAGTTGAAAAATTATATGCATCATTTATGCATTGTCCATTTATGTCAATCGTTGTTGATGACTGTATAAAGAATGGTATAGACTACAATGCTGGTGGAGCTAGATACAACACAAGATATATTCAGGGTGTTGGTATCGGATCAATTTCTGATGAATTATCTGCTATAAAATACAATGTATTTGATCACAAAAAGTTCACTATGGCTGAATTGATGCAGGCTTTAAAGGATAACTTCGAAGGACATGAAGATATTTATAACATGGTTGCAAACAAGACTCCTAAGTATGGTAATGACGATGACTATGCAGATGACATCATGAAGGAAGTATTTGATGCATACTATGACAGCGTAAATGGAAGACTTGCTCCAACAGGTGCAACTTACAGAATAGATATGCTTCCAACTACTTGCCATGTTTACTTTGGAAAAGTAATGGGTGCTAGCCCAGAGGGAAGACTTGCTCATAAACCAGTTTCAGAGGGTATTTCTCCATCAAAGAATGCTGACGTTAATGGACCAACTGCCGTTGTTAAATCAGCAGCTAAAATGGATCACGTAAGAACAGGTGGTACTTTGTTAAATCAGAAATTTGTTCCATCATTACTTGCTGGTGATGAAGGTCTAGAAAACTTAAAGGATTTAGTAAGAGCGTACTTTAAGATGGGTGGACACCACATTCAATTTAACGTTGTTGATAGACAAACTTTGATCAATGCTCAACAGCATCCAGAAGAATACAAAGATTTAATCGTACGTGTTGCTGGATACAGTGATTACTTCTGTAACTTAAACAAAGTATTACAGGATGAAATCATAGAGAGAACTGAACAGCCAATGGATGGTTGCTCATGTACAGTTTGTTAATATAGTATAATTAAAATAGTGTAATATAGATTAAAAAAGGGCTCATGGTTTCCATGGGCTCTTTAACTTTACCAATGGAAAAAGAAATTTCTACAGTAGTGAGGGTAAACTAGATATTTAATAGAACGTTTTTATGATTATATCATGAATATTTTTTAATGTATAAATACTGTTAACTGTAAAAAATGTTTATTTGAATTATGCTAATAATTGAAATATACGTTAAATATACATGAAATAATATTGACATAATATACGAAAGATATATAATTAGTTTAGAACATATATACACATAATACAAGATATTATAAAAAAATGAAAAGAGAGGCCAAACGATGAAAAAAGTTATTGCAATTTTTAGTATAGTTTTAATTAACTTAAGTTTATTTAGTTTTAAGGCTGAGGCAGCAACAATTTCAGGTCAAAGAGGACCGGAGGTAGAAATAGGTCAAAGGGGTCCTATATATCGTGATGTGTTATGGGCTAGGAATTATAAAACAGGTGAAAAATATTACGAAACATACTGTGTGCCAGTTGGATATCATTTAAAACCCTTAGAACCTGTTAAAATTGGTGAGTGGATACTTTACACATACGAAGAGGTAAAAAACTAGTGGTATTTTACTGCTTTTTACTATGACAACACGGTAAATTTATTTGCCGTGTTTGTTTTTAAAAGTAAAAATTGCAAGGGGGGGAGTAATGAATGTTTAGCATTTTTAAATTTGAGTTTAAAAAGGTTTTTAAGGGAAGAGCCATATATTTTCTTTTAATAATCATGGGGGTTGCAACATTTTTCATAGCATCTATGAAACCCAAATATTATTGGACACATGATTTGATGCCTAGAAACAATACAGGAGATACATTTAAGGTAATATATGAAAATAATAAAGCGCAGTTAAAGGCCAAAGAGGCAGAACCGCAAGGAAACGAAGAAAGCATTCAACTTCTTAGAGATTACATTACCAAGTATGAGGCTAATGTGGCAGCTCTCAATGGGTTAGATACAAAAAATTATAAGGCTTATTATGAAAATAGCATAAAGATAGAGAAAATAAATTTAGATCATGGAAATAGAGGTATTACTATAAATTTTACTCAACGTCATAAAGATGTGTGTGTGAATAATATAAAAATTTATCAACTTCTAAGTGCTAAAAATATAGATTTAATAGAAGAGGAGATAAGCAATCAGGGGCTTAATTCTGTAAGACGGCTTATGAACGATAAATTCGCCATTATGCTCATGGTGTTTTCCATTATCATTGCCTCTCCTTTATTCGCGGGGGAAGTGGACAATAAGACTTACAAGCTTTTATATACTCAAGGCATTAGCAAGACAAAAATATTCTTTGGCAAGTTTCTCTCTTTAGTGGCAGTGAATTTGATTGTTATAATAACACTACTTCTTGCAGTATTTATATACATGAGTATTAAAAATGGTATGGGAGATCTAAGTTACGTGCTTAGGAGCTTTGAGGGCTATAAGCTTTCTGTTATGTCCATGGGTGCATATATATTAAATGAAATTATCATAATGTTTCTAATTGTTTTATGCATCTCATCGTTCTCTTGCATAGTATCTGTGATTGTTAATAATACTGGTATAGCTTTGTTTATAAATGCTACCATTATGATTGCTATGTACTTTTTCACTAAGGCAAAATATTTCTTGAGATTGGATGCGGTAAATATATTTGAATATTTAGATGTAAATAATGTTCTGTATGGCATACCATTTTATATGGATATTGGGTACAATCTACCGCAACATGTGGTCATGGAGAATGCATATGTATGGTTTCCCATTATTGCAGTAATATTTATAGTTGTATCATTGGTGATTTTTAGAAAGAAAATGGTGAAGTAATTAATAAAATGGCGTGCTTCATACGATATAGAAATAATTGTTAATTACAAAAAGACAGTTATTATAATTATAAAAATAATTATAATATACACAAAATAATATTGACAGAATATATAACAAGATATATAATCAATTTAGGTTGTATATACACATAATACAAAATAATATAAAAAAAAGAAAAAGGGTTAAAAAATGAAAAAAACAATTGCAATTTTTAGTACAGTTTTAATTAGTTTAAGTTTATTTAGCTTTAAGGCTGAAGCAACAACAATTTCAGCTCAAAGAGGACCACAAGTAGAAATAGGTCAGAGAGGACCAGCGTATCGTAACGTATTGATGGCTGAAAATCATATAACAGGTGAAAAACAATATGAAACATTTTATGTATTACCTGGGTATCATTTAGAATCTAGAGGAAGTAGGAGACAGGGTGAGTGGACAATTTATAGATATACTATTGTTGAAGACAGATAACTATAAATAGTGATATACTACCAAATCACGGTAAATGTATTTACCGTGATTGTTTTATAAAAAAATGAAAATTGCAAGGGGGGGAGTAATAAATGTTTAGCATTTTTAAATTTGAGATTAAAAAGCTTTTTAAGGGAAAAGCCATATATTTTCTTTTGATAATCATGGGAGTAACATCATTTTTCATAGCATATATGAAACCGAAAGATTATTGGACACATGATATGAGCCCCAGAATGTACGTAGAGGACCAATTAAATATGTATGAACTTGATAAAACTCAATTAAAGGAAAAAAAAGAAGATCCTACAGTAAGTAAAGGGCGTATTGAGAATTTGAAATTACCTATTGATTCTTATGAAGCTAATTTAGCTATGGTAAAAAGCTTGGAAAGTAGAAATTATAAAAGTTACTATGAGAATAGCATTAAAATGTTGCAGACAGAAATAAAAAGAATAGATAAAGGTATACTATTGGTACCTTTTCCGGAATATACGAAACAAGTAGATGAAAATGATATAAAAATTTATCAACTATTAAGTGCTAAAAATATAGACTTAATAGAGGAAGGGATAAGCGATGAGGGTCTTAATTGTGTAAGACGGCTTATGAACGATAAATTTGTCATTATGCTCATGGTGTTTTCTATTATCATTGCGTCACCTTTATTCGCTGGGGAAGTGGATAATAAGACTTACAAGCTTTTGTATACTCAAGGCATTAGTAAAATAAAAATATTTTTTGGCAAATTTATCTCTTTAGTGGCAGTAAATGTGGTTGTCATGATAATACTACTTCTTGCAGTGTTTATATACATGAGCATAAAAAATGGCATGGGAGATCTAAATTATGTGCTTAGGAGCTTTAAAGGATATAAACTTTCTGTTATGTCCATGGGTGCTTATATATTAAATGAAATCCTTATAATTTTTTTAATTACACTATGCATCTCATCGTTCTCTTGCATAGTATCTGTGATTGTTAATAATACTGGTATAGCTTTGTTCGTAAATGCTACTATTATGCTTGCTATGTATTTTTTCACCAAGGCAAAATATTTCTTGAGATTGGATGCAATAAATATTTTTGAATATTTAGATGTAAACAAGGTTATGTATGGTATACCTTTTTATGAGGATATTGGGTATAATAGACCGCAACATGTAGTCATGGAAAATGCATATATATGGTTTCCTGTTATTGCAGTAATTTTTATAGTTGTATCATTGGTGATTTTTAGAAAGAAAACGGTGAAGTAATTACAAATTAAAGGGGATGGAATCATGGATATATTAAAAGTTGAAAATCTTTGCAAATCATATAAAAAGAAGGTTTTAGATGATGTGAGTTTTGCTATAAAGCCAGGAGAAATCATAGGTCTTGTGGGACCTAATGGCGTTGGGAAAACCACGCTGATGAAAATCATATGCCTTCTTGCCAATGCAGATAGTGGCAATGTTTCCATTTGTGATTTAAGCAGTAAGGGAAATAGGGAACAGTACCTTTCTAAATTGTCGTGTACTATTGAAACACCTGCATTGTATGAAAATCTTACAGGCTATGACAATATAGAGTTCATCCGAGATCTTAATAAGGTTTCCAAGGAACGCATGAAAGAAATTCTTGATTTTGTGGGCGTAGGAAAGATGATAAAGGAAAAGGTGAAAAATTATTCTTTAGGCATGAAACAGCGTATAGGTCTTGGTATAGCTCTTCTTACGTCGCCTAATCTTCTTATTTTGGATGAGCCTACCAATGGACTAGATCCTGATGGAAGTGCAGAATTCAGAAAACAGCTCTTGCAACTGGTGGACAAAAAAGATATGGCCATATTAATTTCTTCTCACATACTATCTGAATTGGATAAAACCTGCACAAAAATATTGTTTTTAAAAGAAGGACGAATTATTGAAAGCAATGTGGAAGAGGTAAGAACAAATAACAAAAAAATAACTCTCACCTGTGAAAATCCAGATCAAGTGGAAGAAAGTCTTGGTCAGTTTAAAAATATAAGGTCTATTATTAAACTTAATGACCATAGAATATGTATAAAACTCAGCAATGAAAGTCTCAAAGATGTGTTAACTAAGTTAATTTCAGAAAAGGAAATGTTTAATGATATAGAAATCAGTAGTGACGACATTAATGATGTATATACGTCCATATATGGAGGTGTATAAGCTATGTGGGGCATTGTAAAACTTGAATTGAAGAACTTTTTTAAGGATAAGAAAAATTATGTTCCTATAATTATTCTCCTATTCATAATAGGCATTTTTGTTTTTAAAAATATGGAGTACGAAAAAGATAATAAACATTTGTATTCTAGAAGATTAGAAAATATGTTCATCGACATTGAGCATGAGTATGAAAATAAAATAAAGATGGGCATATCTCAAGATATGCCTCTTATGAAAAATTTAGAGACTCAAGGTAAGCTCACTAATAATCTTAGAAGAGCTATTAATAAAAGAGATTCTAAAAAATATTTGGAATCTAGTATAGCGTGGTGCAAACACAATATATCCATGATAGATAAGGGTGAAATATACTCGCATATGAAGGATAAAACCTACTATGAAGTGCGTATGAAGCAAAATGAATTTTTATTAAAGAATGATATTGAACCCATGGATGATGGCTGTTATATGAGCGGATTTAATTTCTTGAGGCTCATTGGCAGCAACGTAGTATTTGTTATTATTCTTGCACTGCTTGCATATATCGGTAGTAGCGCTTATGCTTCTGAAGCTCAATATAAGACATATAAGCTTTTGTATACTCAATCGGTGAAAAAAAGTTCCATTTTCATGGGAAAATTATTAGGCAAATTTATTATAAGTGTTACAGCGGTAGCTTTGACTTTGAGCATTTCCACTGTGGTTCTGGGCATAGTGAAGGGTTTTGGAACATTAAACTATCCTATACCATATATTTCTCAAGGTTCCATAGTCATAATTACTCTTGGGCATTATCTAGCAAAACAGGTCTTGCTCTTACTTGGTGTAATTTTATTTGTAAATTTGTTAGGTATAATAATATCTATGTTCATTGGCAATGTGACTAGCTCTCTTATAACAACCATGGTGGTTATAGGTTTAGGTTATTTACTTTGTAGCATAGATAGTATGGCTTCCTTTACGAAATATCTGCCTTTTTCAGCGCTGCAACCGCTAAAGATCTTGGGCGGTGTAGCTATTGAAAATGGCATTGCTAACTATTCACCTTTAATGATTAGTTCAAATCTTGTTACTGTAATGTGTTTTCTTTATTCTATTTTGCTATTTTTTGCTGGCATATTTATTGTAACTAATAAAAATCATATGAAATAAATTTAGGTAAACCTTGTGAAATAGTCCTATTAACGGATTAATATATGCTCCCTAGGAAATTAATTAGGGGGCATATGTATTTCATAAGGTTGTTTTTATGCAGTGGGGCAGAAAAAGCTGTGTTCCCCTTTTCAGTGGTAAGGCATATTAGGGTGAAAATATATCTGTTAGGTTCAAAAAGCTGTGTTGGACTTCTTAGTGGTGTAGATATATTCATTCTATTCATAATAGTATGATATTATTTTTGCGGGTTTACCACTGGCAAATACAACACAGCTATTTTGGCGAATACTCGTAGTATATAGGTAACTGTACCCACCACTGGTAAATACAACACAGCATTTACCTGTGTTATTCAAAAAAATAAACTTACTAAGATGAAAGAAGCGTTAATAAAATAACAAAAACTTTTTGCAATGGAAGTATATATGTTAAATATATAACGAGAATATCAATGAGTATGGAAACAAAATGAAGGAAAGTGATACTTTTGATGAAATATTAATAATACTTTGTTAAAAAGACACGTAAAGTTAATAAAAAAATTGATAAAAAATCTACTATTCTTAAATATTTCGTAGTATAATCTATAATGGAGCAAAAGATAAGTATTATAAAATAAAATATAAAAATTGCTATTTGTAAGCAATTTATTTAAAGTAAAATGTTATAATTAGATTTGGAGTAATGGGAGATTATAAAAAAGGAGAACTTCAAATTGAAATAGGTATTTATATACTATAATTTGAGGAGGCAAGAAAATGAAAATTGGTTTTATTGGTTGTGGAAATATGGGGCGTGCTATGATGGGAGGCATAATCCAGGCTGGACTTGTGGAGGCAGAAAATGTGTATGTGGCAGATTTATTTGTACCAAGTCTTGAAAGAGCAAAAGAGGATTATGGCGTTAACACTACTACAAAAAATATAGAAGTAGCTGAACAGGTGGATGTGCTTATACTTTCTGTAAAACCTAATATTTTGAACGCAGTAGCAAAGGAAGTAAAAGATGTATTGAAAAAAGATGTTATGGTTATTAGTATAATTGCAGGAAAAACTGTAAAGCAGCTAGAAGAATGTTTCGGAAGTGATGTAAAGATCATAAGAAGCATGCCAAACACACCAGCACTTGTGGGAGAAGGTATGTCTGCCATTTGTCCAAATAAAAAAGTTAATGAAGAAGAGTTAGAATTGGCAAAGAATATTTTTCAGAGCTTTGGAAAAGTAGAGGTTTTACCAGAAAGTTTGGTAAATGCCTTTGTATCTATAAGTGGATCTTCTCCAGCGTATATATATATGCTTATAGAAGCTATGGCAGATGCTGCGGTTTATGATGGGATTCCAAGAGATAAAGCTTACAATATAGCAGCACAGGCAGTACTTGGTTCAGCTAAAATGGTGCTTGAAACAGGAAAACACCCTGGGCAATTAAAGGATATGGTTTGCTCTCCAGGTGGAACTACCATTGCAGCAGTATCAGTGCTTGAGGAGGAAAGATTTAGATATTCTATAATCAAAGCCATGAGAGCGTGTACTGAAAAATGTAATGAATTGGGGAATAACTAGAATAAGAATTTTTCTACAAGAGCTAAAGTTGTGGTATAATCAATTATGAAGTTTTTATACAAAATTTTAGCTTAAGTGAGGGTGATTTGTGTGGATAGATTGGAAAATTTGAGAAAGAATATGAAAAAGCTTGCTCTTGATGCGGTAATAGTATACAAGCTACCTAATGTAAGGTATTTTAGTGGATATACTGATGAGGAAGCATATCTTCTTATTACGGAGAAGGAAAATTATTTTCTAACTGACCCTAGATTTACAGAACAGGCTGGAAAACAGTGCCCACAGTATAAGGTGATGAACCATAGGGAATTTTCAAATCTTGGACAGTGCATTGCTGAATTATTGAAAGGCCAAGGCATAATTGGGGGAAAAGTTGGATTCGAAGAAAATTCTGTTAGCTATGGACTTTACAATAATATAAAACTAGGCTTGGGTGATGTTGAATTGTTACCTTTATGTGGAATGTTAGATAAGCTTAGATATGTTAAGGATGAACACGAAATTGCTTGTGCAAGAAGAGCAGCTGAGATTTCTGATAAAGCTTTCGATCAGATTATAAAATTTGTAAAGCCAGGTATGACTGAAAATGAAGTTGCTTTGCAGCTTGAGTACTATATGAGAAAAGAAGGTGCAGAGGGAGTAGCCTTTGATACCATACTTATATCAGGTGCCAAATCATCACTGCTTCATGGAAAGCCAGACGAAAAGGTAATTGAAAATGGAGATTTTCTTCTTATGGACTTTGGTGCGTTGTATAAGGGATATAGATCTGATATGACGAGAACTATTATGATAGGAAATCCTGATGAAAAGCAGAAAGAAATATACGATATGGTACTTAAAGCAGAAGTTGCTGCTGTAGCTACTGTAAAAGCTGGAGTTACTAGTGAGGTTCCAGATGCTGCTGCAAGAAAAGAATGCGAAAAGTATATTGAATACTATTATCAAGGCATAGGACATGGGGTAGGACTAGAGCTTCATGAAGAACCATTCATCAGTCATAAAGGTGGATGGACTTTTGAAAAGAACTGTGTAATTACTGTAGAACCAGGTCTTTATATACCAGGCTGGGGCGGCGTGAGAATAGAAGACACAGTCATCGTCACTGAAAATGGATGTGAAATCTTAACTAAAGCTCCAAAGGAATTAATAATCGTAAATAATTAAGAAAAATAAATAATCAAGAAAAGTCTTGTTTATAGCACAGGTGTGTGACAATGTTGTAATTGCATGCATCTGTGTTTATTTATGTTATTTTATATAAAGAATTACTTAATAAAAAGTTTACTGATTGTTTGTTTAAAAAGTATGAAATATTTGATATACTTAAAATTGTGTGCTTGATAATAAATTCACACTGAATAAATAAAATTAATCCCAAACAAAAATATGAAATGAAAGTGAGGCTGTGTACAATCATGGAAAATAAAAAAGTTAGAATTATATCAAATGTATCATTGCTAATATGTGCCATGATATGGGGTATAGGATTTGTAGCTACGGATGCTGCTCTTAAAGCGGGTATTGGTCCCTACTATGTTATGACCTTTAGGTTTTTTATAGCTTTTGTGCTTTTAGCGCTTATATTTTTTAATAAACTTAGAAAGGCTACAAAAAGAGACATATTTGCAGGTATAATTATAGGTATTGCCATGTTCGCAGCCTTCGGATTTCAGACTGTAGGACTTCAATATACAACACCAGGAAAGCAGTCATTTTTAACGGGAACATATGTGGTTATTGTGCCATTTTTATATTGGATGATCATAAAAAAGGCTCCAGATAGATTTCAGATTATAGGTACCATACTTTGTGTGGCAGGTACGGCTTTTTTAACCCTTGATGGAAACGGTTTCTATCTTGCAAAGGGTGACATATTAACTCTTGTGTGTGCTGTATTCTTTGCACTTCACATCGTTCTTGTGGACCATTATACAAGGGAATGTGATCCTATAGTTCTTACCATATTACAGATGGTAGTTGCAGGGGTGTTATCCCTTGGATTTGCACTATTTACAAAAGAACCATTCCCAACTGATATACCAATGTCAGGATATGGAGCTGTATTTTATTTAGGAGCTATTAGTACTATGGTTGCTTATATGATACAGAATGTTTCTATAAAGTATACATCATCTACGGAAGCTGCTATAATATTATGTTTAGAAACTGTGTTTGGATCTTTGTTTTCGGTGATATTGCTTGGAGAAAAATTTACTGTGAACATGGTTATAGGATGCGTAATAATATTTGTAGCCTTGGTTACGGCAGAGACAAAATTGAGCTTTATATTTAAGCCAAAGGAAACCATGGAAAAGGATATGGCGGAAAATAGGGAAGTGTAGCAAAATGTGAAGATAATCATCATATTTTGAAAAACATTTAAGAGGAATCTAATAACTTATGATATAATGTTATGTGTAATTATGTCATAAGTTATTTTTGTTTATTATAAATTGCGAGGTGAAGGAAATGATATTTGCAAGGAGAAAAAAGCTTATAATGCCTTTAATAATAATAGGAGCTGTGTGCGTTGGCGTGCTTTCATTTATAAGTCTTAAACAAACAGTGAAGGACAATATGCTCTATAAAAAGGTGTTTTATGCTGTGAAAAAGGCTTCGGAGGATAAAACACAAGAATCGGTTATTTCAGCTAGAAGAGTAAGTAAAGAACTTTTGGATAATCCTAGACTTGCCTATGCGGAACAGTACTTTTCAACTAGTATTGATACTATTCAGCAGGAGCTATTTGACAATATTGAAATTGCGTTAACTGTGGATGAGGAATCTCCAAAGCAATACGTTACACAGCAACAAATAAATGAGGCAAGAGCTCTAGCGGATGGTTTTCTGAAGTATGAGGAAAATGAAAAATACAGAGCTTTGTGGTCTGGAAGGATAGACTCATTCCAGCAGGAAGTGATAAGAAGAGTAAAACAAGCGGTGGATGTGGCACAAGGTGCTGGCACCGATGAAAGTATAAAGCTTGCAAAGGAATTTGTGGAGGAACTTTTTACATCTACAAATGAAGATACAAGGAAAGAAGCAGAGAGATTGAATCAAATTTTAAATAGTATACAAAAATAAATTAAAACGTGATAAAAAACCATTAAAAATCCATTGTAATCTCCGATAATATAATATGAACAAATAATTAATGAAAAAACGGGGTGTCTATAATGGGTTTAAAAATATTTTATCTTAATGGAATTAGCAAAAATGATAAATATATTACTATTAAAAAAATCACCGTACTTACCGTTGTATGTCTTTGCCTTTTTATCAGTGGGGCTGAGGCCATAACAAATGACGATGAAATATATGTAAAAACATATAATGCTGTTACAAGCTCTATGAACGGGGGAACACAGAAAAGTATAACCCTGGCTAGAAAATATGTGCAGGAGATGAGCAAAAACCCACGGCTTAATTTTGCTGTGGGTGAATTTTCTAAAAAAATAGATGTGAGCCAACAGAAGCTATTTAAAAAGTTTTATTCTTATATGTACACTTATGGTGGTTCAGAAAGGGAAATTATTTCTCAAAAAGAGATAAATGAGGCACGTAGTTATTTGGAGGATTTTGCCACATACCAAGGGAATAAGATATATATTTCATCTTGGTCCTGTAAGTTAGATGAATTCCAAGGTAAAATTGTGTCTAAAGCTAATGAATCTTTAGAGCAGTATAAGAAAAATCCTTCGGCAGATACTTTCTTTGAGGCAAAGAAGTGGATGGAAGAATTGAGTTATTCCAATAATCAGGATTGCAAGGGAGAGGCTGCCAGGTTAAGAAAATTAATGTGTACCTACTACGGTGCCAACGATTCTTCTAGGTTACCACAGGGTATGGAATCTATTTTAAAAAAGGAAATGGATGAAGAATGCAATATACTTGGCAAGGATGTTTTAAATACTGAGGAGTTGAGCATTGCTATAAGGGGGGCCCTTAGGAATTTTCAGCACACTCTAGAGGTGAAGGCGTATAACCTTAAGGGGAGCAATGTGGGAAATATTATAGGCGATGTCTTGGACAAGTATCCAGAAATTGACTTTGGCTATAGGGGTGCTTCTTATTCTATAAAAGATGATAAGGATGGTGGTCAAGTAATCACTATTAAGTTTAAATACGCTTATGAAAGCGATGTGCTATTAAAACAAAGGGATGCTGTTTACAATAAGGTGAAGGATATAATTAGCAAAAATATTTATTCTTATATGACAAAATTTGACGTGGAATTATTTTTTCACGATTATTTAGTTGAAAATACCTATTATAATGAGTATTATATAAATCAAGGAATAAATCATCCAGAAGATCATAATGCCTTTGGGGTGCTAATAGAAGGCAAGGGGGTATGTGAAGGATACGCAAAGGCTATGTGTATGCTAAGCAAAGCAGTGGGGCTAGAGTGTATATATGTTGTAGGAAAAGCTAACGGACCGCATGGATGGAACATGGTAAAACTTGATGATGACAAGTGGTATAACTTAGATATAACTTGGAATGACCCTGTGTCTCGCAACAGTGAAGCGAAATTTATGAATATTTCATATAAATATTTCAATATTTCCAATGAAGAGTTTTACAAGGATCATGTTGCTACGTCAAATATTCCTAAGGCTGATGGAGAAAAGTATCTACGAGACAACTTAAATTTAAATGAAAAAGATTTATGGGGAAAGGAAGTAAAGAGTATTTCTAATGAAGTTGAATTAGTTGATGTAATAAAGGATAGTATAATTAATAGAAAGTCTTATGTTGTAGGAAACTTCAAAAATATGACTATGACTTCTAAGGAGATATTTGAGAGGGTGAAATCTGTAAATAAGGAGCTTAAGGTTTCTATGAGCTACAGCATAATTTATGACGGCACTCCAATGAAGTATTTTAAATTATCCTTTGAGTTTAAATAACAAATATCGAGGAGAAAGACTATGACAGTTACTATAAATCAAGTGGCTGCAGAAGCAGGTGTTTCTATAACCACTGTTTCACGAGTTTTGAATAACAATTATCCAGTAAGAAAAGAAACAAGGGAAAAAGTAGAGGCAACTATAAAAAGATTAAATTATAAACCCAATATCATGGCAAGAGGACTCATAACAAAGAAAACATCTGTCATCGGTGTTGTAGTGCCAGGTATAACAAATCTCTTTTTTTCTACCATAGTGGAGAGCATAGAAAACTATCTTCGCGCTTCAAGGTACAATATATTTTTGTGTAATACTGCAGGGGAGGAAGAGTATAAGAGTGTTATCGACGATATTATTGCAAGGCAAGTAGACGGCATAATAATTATTGATCCACTTATAAATGAGGATAGCAATGAATTCTATGAAAATCTGAATAGTTCAATTCCTACTATTATCATCAATGGTGATACCTCAGAGCGCAATTACAATAGAGTAGCCTATGATGAAAAAAGCGGTGCAGAAGAAGCTTTCAATTACATATATGAACTGGGACACGAAAGAGTACTATTTATAAGGGGAAGGCAGAGTTTATCTTACGATATAAAAGAAAAGGTTTATAGAGAAATGGCACCTAAACATGGTTATTGTGAAATCCTAACTGTGGGCGGTGGCAATAGTATAGAAGTAGTGGAAAAGACCAGGATGAAGTTCTCAAGATTCATTGAGGAAATAGGAACCCCAGATGCGGTGTTTGCTTGCAATGATCTTATGGCTCTTGGAGTACTTAATGCTTGTATAGAGAAGAATATATCAGTGCCAGAGCAGATATCTATTACTGGTTTTGACAATACTATGATTTCCGATATAACAAAGCCTAAAATAACTACTGTAGACCAAAATATGGAGCTAGTGGCTAAAACGGCCTCGGAAGCATTGCTGAATAAAATTAAAAACAAGTCGAATGAAAAGGTAAATGTGATTCTTCCTACGAAACTTGTATGTAAAGAAAGTTGTATGAAAAGATAATAATAATTATAAAACCAGATTGGGCAATAAGAGATGAATCTTATGTCTAATCTGGTTTTAATTTTATTTTGTATTAGTAATATTTCCTTTTGCAAAAAATTCATAGGCTTCTATGGTTTTTTGCGCGGTGTTTTGCCAGGAAAAAGCTTTGCTTCGGGAAAGGCCTTTTTCCCGCAGTTTTTCTTGAAGTAATTTGTCGTTTACCATGGATTCCATGGCATTTTGGAGCTCTATCATATTATAAGGATTTATAAGGAGGCCGCAATCTTCAACCACTTCTGGGATAGATGTGGTATTGGATGTTATAACTGGTGTATTACAGCTCATGGCTTCTAGTGGTGGTAGACCAAAGCCTTCATAAAAGGAGGGGTAAACAAAAGCTTGGGCCGCATTGTAAAAATAGGGTAGCTCTTCTTCTGGTATGAAGCCGGCAAAAATTATATGCTTGCTCATTTGAAGGCTTTCCACAAGTTTAATAAGCTTTTGACTACTATCTCTATAGGAGCCCAGAATAACCAGCTTTATGTCTTCGTTGAAGTGGCTTTTTGATCTAGAAAAGGCTTCTATGATTCCGTGAACATTTTTTCTATCACTGAAGCCACCAAGATATAAAAGAAAGTTTTCTTCAATATGGTATTTATTTTTTATAAACTGAAAGCATTTATTTTTGTCAAGGGGTCTAAAAATATGGCTGGCAGCAAGGGGTGTAACCTTAATCTTGTTTGGGTCCATGGGGAAAAATTTCAAAATATCACCTTTTGAAAACTCTGATACGGTGATGATGCCATCTGCCATTTCCACAATATGTGGTATTTCTTTTAAAAATTTTAGGAGGTATCCTTTGCCCACAGTTTCCGGCATGGTGTATGGAATTAAGTCATGAAGGGTAACTACTTTTTTGCAGTTTACATTACAGCTTAGTCCAATACCATTCTGTGGGGCATGGTATAAATCTATATTTTCTTTTTCAATATTGCTGGGAAAATAACTTTCCTGAAAAAATTTATGATGCTTTGATGAGGTCATTACGCAGGTACAATTATGGCGTTCAAAGTCTAAGTAGCTTTTACCTGACCAGAATAGCCTGTACTGGTTTACTGTATCTGAATTTACGATGTTTTTCACAAGATTGTCAGTATAGGTACCTATGCCTGTACCATGATACCAGTTGATTCCTCTGCAATCTATAGCTATCTTCATGAAAAAAACTCCTTATTATTCTTGTATTAATATTGTATTTAACAAGGTGCATAGTGGTGACAATATTATTTTAGAATAAGGACTTTTGAACAAAAGCATTGCAAATGTCATATAGTAAAATAGAATAACTGTAGGGGAGTACAATATATATGCATAAAGTTTCAGAAGAGGTCTTCCAAAAGGTAAAAAACATTGTGGAGGAGAAGTATGAAATTCCAGTTGAAACCATGGAAAAAATAAAAAATGTGTATAAAATTTTTGCCAGTGATGGTAGTATATATTCTTTAAAACCTGTAAAATACGAAAAACCTCATTTTAATTTTATATTTGGGGTCATGAAGCATCTTCAAAATCAAGGGTATAAGGGTGTTCCTAAATTCATAACTACATCTAAGGGTGAGGAGTATATAAATTTTTTTGATAAGTGGGCATATATGAATCCTTGGATCATGGGCAGGGAGAGTAATTATAACAATATAATAGATGTAAATATGGCAGCTTTAAATTTGGCCAATATGCATGATAAAGCTAGAAATTTCAAGGTACAGGAAAACATGAAGCCAAGGAATTATGTGGGCAAATGGGTAGATAATTTCTCTACTAGAAAACATGAAATATTAGATTTTAAAAATCGTATATGTGCTAAGGATAAAAAATCTCAGTTTGATGGTGAGTACATGGAAATAATGTTAGATGAGCTAAATAGGTGTGACTTATGTATTGAGCACCTTAAGGAACACGGATATTTTAAATATATGGACAGACAAAAAGCTTTTATGGAATTTTGTCATCATGATTACGCAAACCATAATGTTCTAATTGATGGAAATAATCAAACTTTCCTTATAGATTTTGATTACTGCATTCTCGATACTCATATTCACGATGTGGCTAGTCTGTTGATAAGGGTCATGAAGGATGGCAAATGGAGTTTATCTACGGCAAAAAACATTATGAGTATATATAAGGATAAGATTGACATTACTAATGAAGAAGTCCTTCTCATAGCGGATTTTATGGAATTTCCTCAGGCTTATTGGCAGCTTGGCATACAGTACTATTGGGAGAAGCAACCTTGGGGGGAAGAGTTTTTCTTAAAAAAACTTAATAGGATAGCTGTGGATAGAGAGGAGAGACAGGAATTTATTGAGGAGTTAAGGGGGAGTTTAAGATGATAAAGGAAAAGGGGGAAGCCTCTAAGGAAACCAATTCTTTTTTTACTTTTGCTAAAGAAAGGAATATTGAAATTATCCAGGGTAAGAGCATTAGAATAGTTGGGGGAGAGGATTTTAGCGAGAAGGATTTATTAAGACAGATCCATACTATTTGCCAATTTCATAAGAGAACTATGGGGTTTAGAGATTACTTAAGGGGCAGGTTAGACAACAAAATAGGAAAACTTTATGAGGAAAATAAGGTTAGTTTAAGGCGTCTCATAGCGGATATAGGGAAATTGCTAGGCAAGGGGGAATTAAACGATTTTGAAAAGCTTTTGCTTGAAACAGCACCGAAGTTCTACACCATAGCTAAGGAGTCTATATGTTCTATTGATGAGGAGGAGTATGTGAAGCTCATTGTTAGGAGTATGGAGAGGCAGGAAGTATGTTTGGACAAGGTATGGTTTAACAACATTGTTATGGAAAGTGGGGAAGAAATTTATGTGAAGGATATGACTTCATCTTCATACAATTTGGTGGAGATGGATTGCATAGAGCTTTTGAAACGGGTTAGAAAAAAAGGCAAGAGGGTGGATTATGTGAAACTTGCGGAGTATTTTTGCAAAGAATCTGATCTTGACGTAATGAGTAGAAATTTTATTCTTTCCATGGTGAAATTTCCTACTGAATATATGCTTTGCTGTAATCGTTACAGGGAAAAAAGGAAGAATTGGTCTTGCGAAGTCTACTGTAAACGCCTTATGGAAGCTATGGAACATGAAGGAGGCAGTGTATGCTAGAGAGCAAGTATAAGGAGAGGGAATTTTTGAGCCAGTATGATTTGGATATAGAGTTATTTAGAAGGTTTAATTTAGATGTTGTGGATGTGGTACCTGTGAGAAAAGTTTTTGTTGTGGTGACTTCATCTAGAGAGTACATTCTTAAAAGGCTAGATTATGGTGAGGATAAAATTGATTTTATATATGATGCTTTGGAGTACGTTAAGGCCCACGGATTTCATAGGGTGATTAATTATGTTGCTGGTGTGGATGGGAAAATTCTTCAATATTATAAGGGCGAGACTTATTGTGTTATGGAACTAGTTGATGGAAGAGAAAGTTCTTATACAAATCCCGTGGAGGTAAGTATCAGCGCTCAGGGTATGGCAGAACTTCACAAGGCGTCTAAAGGATATAATACAGTCTATGATGAATTTGACAACAGAAATAAGCTTAAAGATAGTTTCAATAAGCAGATTGACGAAATCATGGATATAAAGGATATGGTAAAGCATTTTAGTGTGAAAAATCAGTTTGATACCTTAGTTGTAAACAATGTGGATAAGTTTCTTGAAAAAGCATTTTTGGCTTTGAGTTATCTAGAAAAGAGTAATTACAATGAGATAGTAAAGTGCCAAGAAAAGGTGGCGCTCTGTCATCACGATCTTGCATATCACAACATATTGATAAAAGATAATAAGGCCAACTTTATTGATTTTGATTATGCTATTGTGGACATAAAGGTCCACGATGTGGCAAACTACATTATGAAGGTGATAAAAAATTTTGCTTTTTCTTTTGAAAAATGCCAAGATATAATTGATGAATATAAGAAAAATTATGTGCTATATGATGATGAAATTAATTTGCTTTATATAATGCTTTTATTTCCTAATAGGGTTTTTTCCTTGATAAAAAGCTATTACTACAAGGAAAAGCAATGGGAATACAATGTATTTCTCAATCGCTTAAACGAAAAATTCATAATGTACGGCGAGGAAGAGGAGTTTTTAAATAAATTTAAAAGTCGCTTACTATGAAAAATATAAAAATATTAAAAAAGGTGGATCTCTTAGCCCTTACTAAAAATTCAGTAAAGGGTGAGGAGTATCCACTTTGTTTTTTTAAATATGCAGAGTGTCATGATAAGCTTTCACTGTTTTTTGCACTGTCTTTTCCCAACTGTAGTTTTTAGCTTTTTCTAGGCTGAGTTTCTTATAATGATGGTACAGTTTTTTATCTGTAAGCATTTCTTCCATGGCAAGGGAGAGTTCATCAAAGTCCATGGGGTTTATTAGTTTTGCAGCATCCCCTAGAACTTCGGGAATGGAGGTAATATTTGATGATATAACTGGTATGCCACAGGACATGGCTTCTAGTGGTGGAAGTCCAAAGCCTTCATACAATGAAGGATAAGCCAGGAATTCAGCGGCATTGTAGAGATACGGCATGTGTTCTAGTTGTATAAACCCCGGAAATAAAACATTTTCATCTAAAGAAAGCTCATGTACTCTTGTTTTATATATTTCATAGGATAATCCTTTTGTCCCAGCTATGACCAACTTTATAGGGGTTTTATATCTTTTCTTTAGGGTATAAAAAGCCTCTATAAGTCCAAGGATGTTTTTCCTAGGACTAAATCCGCCCACATAAAGAATGTAATCGCTGCATATATTATATTGTTCTTTAATAATAGATTTGCTTATGGACTTGTTAAGTGGTTTGTATATCTCTTCACTGGCTAAATGAGTAACATGTATGTGATTTTTATCATAATTAAATTCACGGGCTATGTCATCTTTAGAAAATTGAGATACAGTTATGATGGCTTTGGCATTTTCTATAATTGATGGCATATATTTATTAAATATGGACAGAAATTTGTCACTGACAGTTTGAGGTAGTTTGCAAGGTATTATGTCATGTAGGGTTATGATGTAAGGGCAGTTTTGGTTTAGTGGCATTCCTATACCGTTTTGGGGAATATGGTACAAATCTAGTTTTAGTTGATCAATTTCATTTGGAACTAGAACCTCATCCCAAAAATTATTTTTATAACTATTCACAGCGGGCACATATTGAACATGATTTTTATAATCAGGAAGGTTTACATCTCCGCATAGGTGTACAAAGAGATGGTCATTTTGAAGGTCATGGCAGTAGTTGAAATAATTTATGAGTTCATAGGTATAAGTTCCAATGCCAGTGCCACGATACCATTTTGCCGCTCTTCCGTCAATTCCGATTTTCATAATAAAACTCCTTAATAATGAATATAATGTAGTATATTAAATGCGTCATTCTTTTGTTAGTATTTTTATAAAGAGGGGGTCGATTAAAATGATGCGAGAGTTAGAAATCGAAAGACAATTTGATATTAAAATTGAAAAAATGAGTCCCAACAAAGGCATTTATGAGTTGGATACTAATGTGGGTAAAAGATGCTTAAAAAAAGTGGGCGTGGGGGTACTTAAAATATATTTTATTTATGGTGCCAAGGAATATTTAGTTAGTAAAGGTTTCCATAGAATTGACAGGAATTATTTAAATACTGCGGGAGAACCTTTTGCCATTGTAAATGAGGATATATACACTTTATCAAGATGGATCGAGGGGCGAGAGGCCGACTTTCAAAATGATGATGATATATTGATGGCAAGTAAGGCTTTGGCAAATTTCAATATTGCATCTCGTGGATACGAACCACCAGAGAACAGCACGGTAAAGACTGATATTGGGAAATGGCCTTCAATTATGGAGAAACGTATACAATCTTTTGAAAAAAATCTTACTATGTCAAAAAAGAAAAAGAAGAAGTTGCCTGAATTTGATGAGATATATCTTCTCAATAAAAATTTTTATAAGGATTTAGCTATAAAGGCGTTGGATATCTTAAATACTTCAGCATACAAAGCGCTGTGTGACGAAGAGTTAGAGGTGAAAGGTCTTTGCCATCACGATTTTACTTATCACAATATTATTATATCCCCAGACAATGAAGTTAACATAGTGGATTTTGACTACTGTAAGCGTGAGATAAGAGTATTCGATTTGGCTACATTCATAACAAAGGTATTGAAGCGAAGAAATTGGGATATAAACATTTGCAAAAATATTATTGATGGCTATAATTCTGTTTCGCCTTTGAGGCCAGAGGAGTACAAAGTTTTATACGCCTTTCTAATGTTCCCTCAAAGATTTTGGAGAATATGTAATAGATTCTATTACAACGAAACCAATTGGGTAAATTCAACATTCATAAATAAAATAAATAACATTATAAATGAAAAGGAATTATATTGTAAATTTCTTGAGGAGTTTAGAGAGTTTTATGGCATTTAGTTTGATGTGATAATTTCTACTTTTTGGTGCATATAAATAGAGCCGAACTTTCCTGGGTTTTCTACAGGAGGGGGAGGCTCTGTTTTAATTTATTTATGGTTAAAAGCTGTGTTGTATATTTCAGTGGTGGAATTTGATTTTACAATTAAGGAATAATATTATTGAACTGTACGTGTTATAATAATATTATTTAATTTAGGGTTGCGAGGAGATTGTGAATCATGGAAAACATAATTAAAGCTACGGGTCTTAAATTTTTAGAATTAGTCAACTATCCTGACATGTGCATTAAAAGGGGGAAGATGACTTTTATATGTGGTGAAAGTGGTTGTGGAAAGAGCACTTTCTTAAGGCTAATTAATAACACAGAAAATTCTTCAGGGGGATTTATTGAATATGATGGAAGAAAAATTCAGGACATAGATACCATAAAATTGAGGAGAGAGGTTTTGCTTGCATCGCAGGAAGTATATCTTTTTGAAGGGACAATCAGGGATAATTTTCAGCAGTATTATAATTATAGGGGCGAACAATGTATAGATGAGGTGAATATGAAGGAGTACCTTTCTATATGTTGTGCAGATTTTCCTTTGGATACTAGGTGTGAAATCATGTCTGGTGGGGAAAGACAAAGGGTTTTTATGGCTATATGTCTATCCTTTATGCCTAAGGTGCTAATGCTAGACGAGCCGACGGCAGCACTGGATGAGGCAACTTCTATTAAATATTTTCATAATGTAAAAAAATTTTGTGGGGAACATGGTATAACAGTCATCGCCATATGTCACAACCCCAAAATGGTGGAGATATATGCAGATGAATGTATTACATTGGAAAGGGGAGGATATGGTGAGTAATATTGTAGAAATACAGTTGTGGCAGTTTTCGCTAATTTACGTATTACTTTTAGTGACTTTGTTTGTAATGAAAAAATGTCACATAAATAAGACGAAGCTTCTTGTGGTGGCAAGCATAAGGATGACAGTACAGCTTACCTTAGCGGGTTTAATATTATCGTATATATTTAAAAATCCTCATCCAGCATATACGGTTTTATATCTTATATTAATGACTTCTTTTGCCATATACCGGGTGCTTTCTAAAAACAAGGGAATTAATAATAGATTTAAAATGGCTATTGCTTGCTCCATTGCCTTTTCCGGAGTAATTGTTATGGTTTTCTTTATATGCGTGGTGGTGGGCGAGAGCATGTTTAATCCTCAGTACGTTATTCCTATAGGTGGCATGATTATGGGCAATACTATGACGGGTGCAACTCTTGGTATAAAAACTTTTCGTGAAAGCCTAAACGGTCAGAGGACAAAAATAAATGCTTTGCTTAATATAGGAGTAACACCAGAAAAAATATTGTTGCCTTTTGTAAAGCAAGCTCTTGAAACTGCATTGCTACCTACTATGAATTCTATGTTGGGAATGGGAATTGTGGCTTTGCCGGGTATGATGACTGGGCAGATATTATCAGGAACACTACCAACTACGGCTATTCTTTATCAAATAGCCATTGTCATTGCCATATGCACTGTGGTATGTTTATCATCTTTTGGATCATTGTACTTTGGATATAAAACTCTATACAATAAGAAAAATCAAATTACATTTTTACAAAAGGAATAGTATAAACTATGCTCAAAAAGTCAAGCAAAGATATAGTCATCATGATATATTATAAGTAAGATAACGTTATCCATTATATTATTGTAGAGTTAAGGAGGTATCCAGTGAAAAATTTTTACGTGCTGACTGATGCGTTAAATTACATTGAGAATAATCTTTGTGACATAATAAATCAAGAAGAATTGGCCAAGGCTTGTTACTGTTCATTGTCCAGTCTTCAAAAGATATTCAAGTATGTATTTCAGCTTAGTATAAATGACTACATTTGTAGGCGCAGAATGACTTGTGCTGCCAAAGAACTCATTGAAAGTGACATGAGTATAACGGACATAAGTTTTAGATACCAATATAGTTCGCCAGAAATTTTTACAAGAGCATTTACACGAGTGTGGAAGATGACGCCATCGGAATTCAGACGTGAGAGAAGATTCACCGGATTATTTCCTAAATATGATTTTAAGTATGATGGAGGGGAAAATATCATGAGTTCAAAAAAATTTGATATTAGTATGTTATATGATGAGATAAAGAAGAGAAGTAACACCTATGTATTGTGCTTTGATATATGTGGCATGATGGAGTTAAATAAAATAAGTAGGGATGTAGGAGATAAAGCTATACTGCAGTGTCTAGAGAGAATTGACAATAATGCTTCAGATGATATGTTTCTTTTTAGAAGTGGTGGAGATGAATTTGTTTTAGTAACCGGCTTAGAAAATTTGGAGCAATTAGAGAAATTGGCAGAAAAAATCATGGATCTAAATGGACAAACTATTGAAAGTCAAGGGGAAAGCATTCCAGTATTCATGAGAGTTGGTGGCATGAAAATTGGCGAGGGAAATCTTAAATACTGTGATGTATTTACCAACATTCGAGAAGTTATAGAGGAAACTAGAAGAAGTAAGGAAGATGTAAGAATCGTCTAGGATAATGTTATTGTAAATTTACAAGATATTAAAAGAGATATGTGAGCAGAAGCTTTTAGCTAAAACATATCTCTTTTTATTTATTGTGCAACAATTTCTAGTTGTGATTTGTATTTATAATAAAAATATGCAAGATTTAGTCAAGAAAGTTTTTATTGTTTTAAGTATAATTATGAGTTGACAGTTAAACAATTGATAAAATAATTATATTTATGAAAGTACTATGATATAATATTTATATGCAATTTCAAGTATTCTTATTGTAAGTGCTTTTTTATTTTTCAGAAAAGAGGGGGATCTAGATGAAAAAGAATAGAATTTTAAGTTGTATTTTTACTTTAATTATGTGTCTGTCTATATTTAGTATATCGGCAAACGCTATGACCATGGATGATGTAATATACCGTGACACCTATGACACTGTAAACCAGTGCATTGGACAGAGAACTCAAGAAAGTATAAATAAAGCTAGGACGAAAATTATAAATATGAATCAACGTGCTAGTTTAAAGTTCGCAGTGGGTGAATTTTCGAAATTAGTGGATAACGTACAACAGGAATTATTTGAGCAATTTTATTCATATTTATATGATGGAAATCACAGAGAGAGGGATTTTATTGATCAGCAAGATATAAATATAGCTAGAAATTATATTTTGGATTTTTCTACCTATAAAGGAAATAAGGATTATATTTCTTCTTGGTCTAGTAAACTTGATCAGTACCAAGGTAAAATAATTATTAGAGCTAATGATGCTGTAAAAAAGTGTAAAGAAAATTGCGATAAAGACAATATTTCAGAGGCAGAAAAATGGATTAGCCAATTGGTGATTTCAAATAACAAAGATTGCAATAATGAAGCTTTAAGGCTAGACAATATATTAAATACAATAAAATCAATAAATATAGAAGACTCAGTAAAGCCAGAAGTACCGGTGGAACCAGAAATACCAGTAAATCCAGAGAAAACAGAAGATAAGGTACAGGCTAGGTCTCTAATTAAAAAAGAAATTCAAGAGGAAAAGAACATTGCAGGTAAAACAATTTATGATTCAAATCAATTGAAAATTGCAGTTAGAGGAGCACTAAGAAATTTTGAGGATAAGTTAAAAGTTCATGGGGCTAATTATGTAGATTCGGAATTGAATGAAGTTATTGGACAGGCACTGGCTGAATCTCAAGAAATTATTTATGGATACAACGGTGCTAGTTGGAGTATTTTAGATAAGGGAAATGGCAATAGTGAAATTATAATTAATTTTGAATATTTATATGATAAGGCGAAACTTCTGGCTCAGAGGGATGCTGTCACTGCAAAAGTTAATGAAATAATTTCAAAAAATATTAGGGATGATATGTCAAAGTTTGAAATAGAATTATTTCTTCACGATTATTTAGTTGACAATGCTTTTTATGATGAAGATTACCTTCGTAAAGGTGGATATAGGGCAGAGGAACATAGTGCTTATGGAATTTTAATTGAGGGAAATGGTGTTTGTGAAGGATATGCAAAAGCCATGTGTGTATTGTGCAAGGAAGCTGGTGTAGAATGTTTATATGTGCCAGGATATGCTGGGCAGCCTCATGGATGGAATATGGTTAAGCTTGATGACAATAAGTGGTATAACCTTGATGTAACTTGGGACGACCCTGTGTACTCTAATGGAGAACATGGATTTATCAAAATAACTCATAACTATTTTAATGTTCCTAATGGTGAATTTATAAAAACCCATACTGCAGAAGGAAAAATACCTGTGGCGAATGGTGTGAAGTATCTTAGGGATAATGTAAATATACCTGAGTATGATATGGACGGAAAACCAATCAATGTAATTACTAGTATGTCTCAGCTAAAAGAAGAGGTTAATAAAGCTATTTTAAATGGGCACTCCTACATGGCATGCAAGTTTTTAAATATGACGGCAAACGCTCAGCAGATTGCTGATACTGTGTTGGAGCTTTGCCAGGAAAATAACTATTATTTAAAATATGGCATACAATATGATGGAACTCCTATCAAATATTTTACTGTTAAGTTAACTTATTGAGAACAAAAAACACTTAGGTGGAAATAAAATGGATCCTATGTCAAGGACATTTTGAAAAAGTCTAGACAGCTAAAAGCTGATTTCTATATTGTATAGGAGTCAGCTTTTTTAATCCCCATTGATATCTAAAGTTATTATAGTACTCCATATAATCATCTATTATAAACTGTAATTCCTTAAATGTAGAACAACTTTTAGAATCTATCTCATCTTTCATATGGCCGAAAAATGATTCTTGAGGAGCGTTATCCCAACAATTTCCTCTTCTTGACATGGATTGACCAAGACTATATTTCTTT
>NZ_FRAD01000020.1 GCF_900142225.1 Hathewaya proteolytica DSM 3090 | reverse complement strand
TAAAGAATAACAGGAATGTAAAATTAACTAAAGATGCTTTTATCCATTCAGATCAAGGCATTCATTATACTAGTCCAGCTTTTCAAAAATTAGTAAAGAAATATAAATTAGGACAATCTATGTCTAGACGTGGTAACTGTTGGGATAATGCACCACAAGAATCATTCTTCGGACATTTTAAAGATGAGACATACATAAAGCCCTGTAAAACTTTAGAAGAGTTAAAGCGGGAAATTAAGCAATATATGATTTATTATAATAACTATAGATATCAATGGAACTTAAAAAAGATGACCCCTGTTCAATACAGAAATCATCTTCTCAATTGTGCCGAGGCTTTTTTAAATTGTCCTTGACAAAGGGTACATTTTATTACTGCTCCGAGTTTCTTTTTAAAAATAATCTAATTTTATCTTGCGACGCCTCTAAGAACATATCAAAAGTAGTAAGCTCATTTTTACATATGTTTATGATTCTGTCTCTAGCCTGTTTTTTCTGGTAGTAATCATGTGTATATCTATTTCTAAGCCTCACTATACCCTCAAGTTTTTTGGAATCTTCCTTATCAATAAAACCAAAATCACTGGCTAATTCTATAATTTCTGGACCAGACTTATTAAGAATATAGTTATTAGTGGATACAAGATAAGTCTCACACATATCTATACCAAATTCACAAAAAGAATTAAAATAAGTATAATATACCACGTCTACATTCCTCCAATTCCTTGTTATTACATTGCCTCATTATTTCTAAGTTTTCCCTATCTCTTTTAAAGGTAGTGTAGGCAAGAACGTAATCAAAATATTTCTCTTCTTTGTAAACAAGTTTGTCATTGCTGCTAATTAATAATTCACTAAAAGGATAGTTCAAATCACTTATGAAAGTAAAATGAAAATTATCAAATTGGAAAAAATCGCCCAATTTACCTTGAAGATAATCTTGGATTTCAACCTCTCGATTAATATCCAAAGCTTTTTCACAAAGAATCATTATATCGATATCACTTCTATGCTCATTAAAACTTTCTTCATGATAACTTCCAAAAACAGCTATACAAATTATATCATGAAGAATTTCTACGGATAAACTGCAATTTTTCAATTCTACTTTTTTCATATATTACCTCAACTAACGAATATTGAATTCAAAACTCCACTTAAAACTAATAATCATGTTTATATTATACACAATTTCCAGATATTTAACAACAAACTTCCCCACGATCTAATCATTATACCTGTTTTCCAATTGGCTCATACACATTTCGTAGTAGAAGCCTTTCATGTCCATGAGTTGGTCGTGACTGCCCTGTTCTATGATTTCACCATGGTTTATTACCATGATCACATCAGCTTCCCTAATGGTACTAAGCCTGTGGGCTATGATAAAGCTTGTTCTACCCCTCATAAGTTCAATCATGGCTGATTGTATATGTTTTTCTGTCCGGGTATCCACATTGCTAGTAGCCTCATCTAATATAAGGATTGACGGATTGCTGAGTATAGCTCTAGCAATGGCAATTAGCTGTCTCTCACCTTGACTTAGATTGCTTCCACCTTCGTAAATCATAGTATTGTATCCTTGCCTTAACCTGCTAATGAAACCATGGGCATTGGCCATTATAGCTGCTTTTTTTATTTGTTCTTCTGTGGCCTCTGGATTCCCATACATTATGTTTTCTTTTATAGTACCTGTAAAAAGATAAGTATCCTGAAGGACTATGCCAAACATATCTCTAAGATTACTCCTCTTTAGCATCTGAATATCTGTACCATCAATTAGTATTGTCCCCTCAGTAACATCGTAAAATCTAGTTAAAAGGTTTACGATGGTGGTTTTCCCGGCGCCAGTAGAGCCAACCAAAGCTATGGTGCTACCAGCCTTCACCTTGAAGGATACATTATTCAAGATGTTTACATCCTCTCTGTAAGCAAAGCTAACATTTTTAAATTCCACATCACCTTTTACCTGCTGAATTTCTATAGCCCCTTCCTTGTCATCCACTTCTTCAGCTTCATCAAGAATTTCAAAAACTCTCTCTGCTCCAGCCACTGCCGATTGAAGCGTATTGAATACATTTGCAAAGTCATTTAGAGGTCTAGAAAATTGTTTTGAATATATTATAAAGCTGGATATTATGCCCACACCTATCTGACCCTTAACAGCCATAATTCCTCCAACCCAAGCAACCATGGTAAATCCGATATTATTTATTACATTCATTAGCGGCATAATAAGTCCTGACAATACCTGAGCCTTTATACCAACACTGCATAGCTCCTCATTGGTTTTTGCAAAATGTTCTATGATTTTATCTTCATGGCCAAAGGATTTTACAACATATATACCAGATACGCTCTCTTCTATGGTGCCATTCAGTAGTCCAAGCTGTCTCTGCTGCATCCTAAAAAGAGGGGCTGTCTTTTTAGCAACGGTTTTAGTAAGAAAGAATACAAGAGGCACTGTGATTATTGTAGCCACGGTCAATAAGGTACTTAAATATAGCATCATGATGAGGGACCCCACAATGGAAATCACACCAGCCATAAGCTGTAATATGGATTGAGAAACTGTTGTACTTACATTGTCAATATCATTGGCAAGTCTACTCATAATGTCGCCTTTGCTGTTACCATCGAAGTATGCCACGGGCAGACGTTGTAATTTATTGAATAAAACCCTTCGCAAATTTTTTACCATACGCTGGGATACACCCGCCAATACAAAGGATTGTAGAAAATTCAAAGCTGCATCCACCACATATGCCACTACCATGAATAGAAGCATAAAAAATAAAATATTAAAATTTATATTAGATACTGACACATCCATGATGTCCACCGCTTTACCTATGATATGTGGTACAAATACCCCAATTAGAGAACTTAATATCATAAAAAAACACATTAGCAATAGCTTACCATGTTCACCATCAAAGTATTTCCACACTCTCATCATGGTTTTCTTAAAACTCTTGGGCTTTTGTACAACAACTTGTCTATGCCCATTTCCAAATCCGCCAACTTTCAATCTTGGCATGGAAGTATCACTAAAGTTTTGTTTTTGCTGATGATTGGCCACGATTTTCCATCCCCTTTCCTATCTGAGATGTATAGATATCCTTGTATATATGACACTTGTCCATAAGTTCTTCATGGGTTCCAATGCCTGCAACAGTGCCATTGTCCATGACAAGAATCTTATCCGCGTACATCACAGAAGTTATCCTCTGGGCAACAACAATAGTTGTCATTCCCTTAGAGTAATTTTTAAGTGCACTTCTTATTTTTGACTCTGTCACTACATCTAAGGCACTGGTGCAATCGTCCATTATGAAAAGCTGAGGTTGTCTCATCAATGCCCTGGCAATGGAAATTCTCTGTTTTTGTCCACCAGATAGATTAACACCACCTTGTCCAAGCATAGTACCGTACTTCTCTGGGAAACCTTCAATAAACTCATGGGCCATGGATAGCTTAGCCATAGTCTCAACCTTATTTTTATCTGCAGTTTCGTCGCCCCATTTTATATTGTCCTCTATGGTGCCAGAAAACAACACAACCTTTTGAGGTACCACCGCCATAATCCCTCTAAGTTTCTTTATATCTACATCTTTTATGTTTACACCATTAAATTTTATTTCCCCACTATAGGGAGCATAAAATCCCTGTATCATGCTGATTATAGTGCTTTTCCCTGAACCTGTAGAACCTATTATCCCCAATGTTTCACCTCTATTTAACTTGAAACTAACATCTTTTAGCGCTAATTCCCCTGTGTCCTTATAATAGGAAAATTCCACCTTGTTAAACTCTAAAACAGGTTGCTGTTCTTTTAAATATTCTTCCAATTGTTTTTCAAAATATTTATCTTCAAAAAATTGTTCTCCAAATTCGCTTACTGTATCCTCTTTAAATACCTGACCTATTCGTTCATAAGAAGCCTTTGCTTTAATGAACATCATAAATACGTGGGAAATCATGGTAAGAGAAAACAATATCTGAGTCATGTAGTTTATAAAAGCCATTATTTGCCCCACAGCCATGGTACCGTTGTTTACCTTTATCCCACCAATCCACAGAATAGCCACGATTCCTAAATTCACCACCAGCATTATACAAGGAGAAAAAATAGCCATTATCCTCATAGCTTTTACAGAAGTATCTGCCAAATCTTCATTGGCCTTTTCAAATTTCTTCTCTTCATAATCACATCGGTTAAAAGCCCTAACTACCCTAATTCCAGACAAATATTCCTTCATGACCCCATTGACGCCATCCATTTTATCTTGTATTTTCATAAAAAAAGGGTAGCCTGTTCTCATATTTATCATGATGATAATTATTACCATTGGAATTACAGCTAAAAATACCAAAGACATTCTCCAATTCAGCTTTACAGCCATGACTATGCTTCCCACACACAATATAGGTGCCTTAACGAATATTCTCATCATGCCATTTGTAAAGTTTTGAACTTGGGTTACATCGTTAGTGAGCCTAGTAACCAAAGAAGCCCCTCCAAACTTGTCTACAGATTCAAAGGAAAGGCTTTGTACCTTTTTAAATAAATCAAGGCGCAATTCAGCCCCAAACTTATAAGACACATGAGTTGCCAAAATATTTCTGCTGACAGCGAAGATAGCACCCACCGCTGCCACAGACAACATGAGGATCCCCATATTCATAACATATTGAAGATCCCCATTTTTTACACCTTTATCGATAATTTTCGACATTATAGTTGGCTGAAGTAAATCGCAAAAAGCTTCCATGGAAAGGCACCCTACGGCAAGAACAAATAATTTCCAATACTTTTTTACATATTTTTTAAAGAATTTCAAGTTACCATCCTCACTCTATTTTGTAAATTTTTTTATTAAATTCTTAAGACTTTTCCCAAAGAATACATAACTTATAAGTGTAAATCCTATTATGTATACTACAATGCCAACGTACCATTTATTCATAGTTGTTGTAAACAAAAATAGTACTATAGCAAGAATTTGTGCTATATAATGTTTTCTCGTGGATATGCTAAGTTTCTTTCCAAAATACTCATCTCCGTATATCCCCCATATATAAAAGGCTGCAAGAGATGACACTGCAATTGCCTCCTTAGTCTTAAATACAGTAGCTGCAATGGCAATGGTGATAAGTGAAACTACTACGCCAATAATGCTGTTTTTAGTATACTCTTTTTTAAGCTTTAAGATCTTGTAATAATTACAAGTCACAATATTTATGGTGGCGCTTATCAATATTGTGGGAAATATAATAGCAGTGACACTTAGTGCATCTTTAAACACTGGGAACCAACGAAGTATTATAAGGTAAAAAACGAAATAAGCACAAAGACAATAGCCAAATACCACAAATATGATGTCCTTTAAAATACAATAGCTTTCAGCTAAGTTTTCTTTTTTAATTCTTGCCAAATAAGGATAAGCTAGAGATTTGATCCCATTTAACAAGATGTACACCATATTTAGGAGTGATACTGCAAAAGAATACATGGACATATCAGCTTGAGTAAACATAATACCCGCCCTTTGCAGATTGTCTATGAGAATTCTATCCACCCCAATGATTATTATGCTTACAAAGTTGCCCAACATGATAAAAAAGCCCAATTGCATATTGCTTTTAATATCCTTTATTAGTTCTCCCCTAGTCTCCCCCTTGCCAAAGGTGATTTCCTTAAAGCGAATTATGTATATTACTAGCACTATAATACCTATAAAAGTCTGTAGACCCATGAATAATGCTAGTTTCCTCAAATCTGTTAGCTTATTTCTCATGAGATATAGGGCCAAAATACTGACAATATAAAATCCTTTATTCAGCATAGTGTTATAGGAATACAGCTTAAATCGCCTTACAATCTGGCTAATGAACTCGAAATAGCACGTAAGGTTCATAATAACAATATTAACACAGATAAATAAATCTATCATAAGTCTTATATAGTCCTTGGTAATTACAAAAGAAATAAGAGACAACATCAACGCTATCCCCACCTGAAAACAGAGCAAAAATCGGAAATAAGATCTAAATTTTTTTCTCGGTAATGTTTCATAATCATAGTTTCCGTAGTTCACCATAATGCCATCGTTAAAGCCAAAATGGAAGAACCCTACATATCCTAAGTACAGTGTAAACACCTTGCTGTAGGCATACCACTTGGTCACATCTGTAGTCCATATTTTGGCAATTATGAAAGTGCTAGCAATACCAGACAAGAGCATTAAGAAATTTGCCATAAGAGTATAGCCCAAATCCTTTACACCCTTGCTTTTCAATATTTTTATGTTCATCTTTTTATCCTCAATTCATATTAAGATAATATACTTATTATATTATTTTTTTTCAAATTTAAACCCCATAATAAGCTTTTCTATATAGAAACAGTATACTAAAATACAAATTTATTGGCAATGTTTTGTCGAAAACATCCATTAACCCATTCGCCACAAGCCGCATAGAATATTTAGGAGTACAAATTTTTTCACACAAAGGTATATAAAAATCTAAGCTAAAGAGGTGTTTTTACATGTTGGAAACTTTTTTGCTAGTCCTAGCACTATCTTTAGATGCATTGGTAGCCAGTATCGCATATAGCACAAATAAAATTAAGATTCCACTAAAATCAATCTGCCTTATGAGTTTAATATCCTCCGTTATTTTAGGAATTGCCCTAAGCCTTGGAGGTTTTATAAAGGAATTTATTCCACCTAATATTACAACTATATTGAGTTTTATAATACTGCTTCTTCTAGGTATTTACTACCTTTTTGAAGGACTCATAAAAAATTACCTGAGAAAACAACAGGACCAAAACAAAAAAGTCCATCTGAACTTTTGCAATATATGTGTAGTTCTTGATATATATCTAGATGAGACAAAAGCCGACTTCAATCACTCAAAAAACTTAAACCTAAAGGAAGCAGCTTATTTGGCTACAGCACTTTCCATAGATTCCTTAGCTGTGGGAGTTGCCAGTAGCATGGCTGTCATAAATTATTGGCAAACCCTACTAATGTC
Organism: Hathewaya proteolytica DSM 3090; assembly: GCF_900142225.1. Classification (GTDB taxonomy): domain Bacteria; phylum Bacillota; class Clostridia; order Clostridiales; family Clostridiaceae; genus Hathewaya; species Hathewaya proteolytica. The sequence goes on along the minus strand of NZ_FRAD01000020.1, from coordinate 41,625 downwards.
CTTTGCCTTTAACCTCATATTTATAATGACCGGAACCTTTATCGGCAAAAAAATTGTAGAAAAAAGCAATTTAAATCTCTCATGGCTCTCAGGGGCTTTGCTCATTATTTTGGCCGTCAAAAATCTTTTTTAAAATATATTAAGGAGTACCTAAAATGCTTTCATTTTAAAGTACTCCTTTTTTGATGTATCACTGTATTCTACCAAAGAGCCACATGCAAAATTCACCTCAGAATTGAATACTCTGAAATGAATTATCTTTATATTTATTTAAATCATGATATTTATTTAAATCATGTAATTTAAAAGTAAAACTCACAAGAAAAACATATTCTCTCTTTTTGTTTTCCAACTACAGTAAACATTTGTTTTTCTTCATTTCTAGCTCCATACAGTTGTAAAACTTCTCCTAACTTAACTTCACTTGCAAAATTAATGCAAAAATCCTTTATATCCATGTTTTGAACATCCTGTGGCAAGTGATCCATGGCTATAGACGCATATTTTGAATTGTTCACATGTCCATTGCCATCTAAATCTGAAAACACTATTTTTCTGTGACCAAGTTCCGCTAAGAATTCTGGTATAGGTATTTTTACACATTCCATAGAATCCACCGTTACTTTAGATTCTGGAAATTTCCTCAAGGTGAAATTGACAGGTCTTATAATTTTGTGTGTTTTGGGTTCTACAATTAACCAAGCAGTCTCTGCTGATATAATTTTTTGTCCCTGTTCACTAAATATCTCAAAATCACGAAAAACCTGTGGTCCTTTCACTCTACCTTCCCAAGTTTTCAATGTTATTATATCCTCCGCTTTAGGGATTTTATGAAACCTAACTGTAACTCTAGACAGTAAAAACACATACCCATGCTCTACTAAGAATGCATGAGACATCCCCTTTTCCGTGTAATCCTCACCCCCAGCTTCTGTAAGGGTTTTCATAACCTCGCCCAATGAAATTCTCTCAAACATATCACAATTAGAGAATTCTACGGCTTTCTCTTTGCAAAATACATTTCCCTCATACCACGTTTTAAATGCTCTCATTTTTCTTCTCCATTATAAATATTTATGCTTATGTACTTTATATTGTAATACTTTATTTAAAAAATTAAAAGTAAAGCATGTAAAACAAATGAATATTTATTGCATATTTATTAATATTCATTGCATATTTATCTTGATTTTTTTTTAAAAACAGTTAAAATAGTATAGAATAAAACTATAAAAACTAAAAAGCAGGTGATTTAAAATGTTAAATATTAAAAATAGTTCTTTCAATTGTAAAGCATTTTTCAAGTTTTTTATTCCTTCATTATTCGGTATTATATTTTTTATGATTCCAATTAAATTCAACGGAAATTTTATAATACCAGTTGCACTACTTTCTAAATTATTGCATAATTATTTATCTAATTATTTACCATTGATTATGACCATACTCATATGTGCTTCACTGGTATTCACATTGATAGCTAAACTATTGAAACCAAAATTTATTATTGAAAATAGTTTTTTTAATTCACTTTTTAATGTATCCCCAATTTGGTTCATTGCTAGAATTTTAGGTGCTATATTTGCAATATGCATATTTTTTAAAGTTGGTCCAGAATTTATATGGTCTAAAAACACAGGCGCATTACTTCTCTACGACCTACTTCCTGTACTATTTTCTGTATTCTTATTTGCAGGATTGTTTTTACCTATACTTTTAAATTTTGGATTATTAGAATTTGCCGGTTCGTTACTTACTAAAGTTATGCGTCCAATTTTTAATTTACCAGGGAGATCTTCAGTAGACTGTATCGCTTCTTGGCTTGGAGATGGAACCATAGGCGTTCTCCTAACTAGTAAGCAATATGAAGAAGGTTTCTACACAAAACGAGAAGCCTCTGTAATTGGTACAACCTTTTCTTTTGTATCCATAACCTTTAGTTTAGTAGTTATATCACAAGTAAATCTATCTCATATGTTTGGTGTATTTTACTTAACTATAATAATATCTGGAATAGTAGCGGCCATTATAATTCCTAGAATCCCACCTCTTTCTAGAAAAGAAAATACATATTATAATGGGGAAAAATGTGATAAAAATAATGAACTTATTCCAGAAGGGTATACTCCTTTAACTTGGGGCGTAACTAAAGCCGTTGAAAGAGCAGAAGCTAATAAAATCTTTTCTATATTAATAGAGGGTAGTAAAAACGTACTAGATATGTGGATAGGCGTATCCCCTATAGTTTTAGCCATAGGAACTTTAGCTTTAATCTTAGCTGAATACACACCTATATTCCAATGGCTTGGTCTTCCTTTTATTCCTATACTAAATTTACTTCAAATCCCAGAAGCAACACAAGCTTCTAGCACACTTGTAGTTGGATTTGCAGATATGTTCTTACCTACAGTGATAGGCGCAAGTATTAAAAGTGAGCTAACTCGTTTTGTAGTAGCTGCTGTATCAGTAACTCAACTGATTTATATGTCTGAAGTCGGTGGTCTTTTATTGGGTTCCAAAATACCGGTATCCATTAAGGATCTTATGATAATATTTTTGGAACGTACCCTAATAACCCTTCCAATTATAGCTCTAATAGCACATATAATTTTCTAAACTTAAAGCTATACATAACTAACCTAAATTAAATATTTCTTATAAAATAAATGAAACCATGTATAATAGGCAATTTATTTCCCTATTTATACATGGTTTTTTAAGATGAAAAGAAATTTTTATTGTCCAAGTTTTTTCTTCTTTGACTTTTGCCTTGAATATATTACTAAGCCAACAATGGTTGCCACATAGGGTATCATCTGAACAAATTCTGTTGGTATCTTCAATATTTGAAGAGAGTTAGACAAAGTATCGGATATGCCAAATAAAAGTGAAGTTAGAAATGTTCCTATGGGTGTGGCTCCACCCATGGCCTCTGCCGCTAGAGCTATAAATCCTCTTCCAGAAGTCATGTCCTTTGCAAACCATGAAAGATATGACATAGACATGTACGCTCCTCCAAAACCTGCTAAAACACCACTTAAACATAAAGCAATATATTTTGTTTTCATGACATTTATCCCTACAGATTTTGCGGCTCTTTCATTTTCTCCCACAGCACGTATTCTAAGTCCCAGTGGGGTCTTATATAAAAATATCCATATAACTACCACTGCAATAAGAGATAAATATGTAAGCACACTATGACCTGATAATATAGGCCCTAAAACTGGTACTTTATCTATAAAAGGCAATGTAATCTTTGGAAGTGAGCCACTATGCAGTGAAGTAGAAGCCCCCTTATCCTGTGTCAGAAGATACAAAACAAATACAGTTCCTCCTGAGGCCATGAGGTTTACTGCAATACCTGTGAGAATTATATCGGCCCTGAGATTTAAAGAAAAGTATGCAATTATTATGCCTATAATAGCACCACATATTACTGCAGCTAAAAGCCCAATCCATACACTGCCTGTATACGCACTAAAAATAACTCCTGCAAGAGCAGCACAAAGCATAATTCCTTCAAGAGCTATATTTATTACACCTGCTTTATCTGAAATTAGTGCTCCTAGAGCTGCAAAAAGAATAGGGGTTGTTACTCTTAATATGGAATACCCAAAGGCAGTGGAATAAATAATATTAAAAAAGTCCTTCATTTACCTTTCCTCCCCTTTCTCTTCCTTATTTAATCCCTGGTTATTTTCTGAGAAAACAGTGGCATTCATAGCTCTTACCTCTTTGTATATGCTCTTTTTCTTCCAATAAGATAAAAATCTCTCAGCCGCTATGAGGAGTATCATAATGCCCTGAATTATAGCTATAAACTCTGACTGTACATCCGTCATCCTGGACATAAGATCTGCACCAGTTCTAAGATATGCAAGAAATATAGCCGCTAGGGGAACAAATAGAGGATTGTTTCTAGCCAAAATAGCAACGATTACACCATCCCATCCATACCCTGGCAATGAACTCCATTGGAATCTAGAGTACATTCCTAAAACCTCTGTAGCACCACCCATACCAGCAATGGAACAGCCTATTACCTGTGAAATTATTATTACTTTAAAAGTATTTATACCTGAATATCTTGCAAAATCGGGATTTTCTCCAGTAACTCTAAGTTCATAACCCCATTTTGTCCTATACAAATAAATATAGGTAATTATTATCATTGAAATAACTATGAATAACCCACTATGTATCCTGGTTTCTGGTATTATGCCAGTGACAAGCTTTGCGGTCTCTTGAAACTTTAGCGAAACTAAAGAGCCCGCCTTAGCATCTCTTAAAAATGTTTGTAAGATGTATGTACCTAGATACAATAATATATAATTGAGCATAAGGGAGGATACGAGCTCTGTAGCCTTGTATTTTGCCTTAAGGTACCCCGGAATCAGTCCAGCTATAGCCCCCATGAAAGCTCCAAGAAGTATTGCTACAGTGGGGTGAAGACCCATTGGCAATGAAAATTTAATTGCTACATAAGCTGCGGCTATACCTCCTATGTAAAAGGCACCTTCAGCTCCAAGATTAAACTGTTTTGCCTGATACATTACACTTACAGCCAAGCCAGTAAATATAAGAGGAATAGCCATCTCTAAGACATTTCCCACATGTCTTATACTGTCCAAAGGACCAATCAGCAAAATCTGAACAGCATTTAATGGTTCCTGACTTACTAAAAATATAATACATAGTGCCAAAAGCAACGCCGCCGCAATAGCTACTATGGTTCTTACAATTTCGTATTTTGCATGTTTATTTTTCATGTATAGCACCACCAATCTGTTCCTCAGACTGTCTTTTTAAGCCTAGCATATAGTATCCTAGTTCCTCTTCGGTAACCTTTGAAGCATCTTCAAAATATGCAGCAATTTTACCATCATATACAACAATTAGACTATCACTAAGCTCCAAGACTTCGTTAAGATCTGCTGACACCATAAGGATACCTTTGCCTTCATGTCTCAACCTTACTAATTCTTTTCTTATAAATTCTATAGCTCCTACATCTACACCTCGTGTAGGTTGATTTACCACAATTAGATAAGGATTTGATGAGAACTCCCTGGCCACAACTACTTTTTGTATATTTCCACCAGACAATCCTCCAACTTTATCCTTTGAACTTGCACACTTGATTTTAAAATCCTTAATAAGCCTTAGGGATATATCACTTATCTTATCCTTCGACATTAAAAATCCTTTATTGAAATCCCTTTTGTAGTATCTATCTCCAATAAGATTTTGCTCAATATTCATATCAGAAGCAACGCCGTGCACCATTCTGTCCTCTGGAACATAGGAAACTCCTTTCTCTCTTACTGAGCGTATATCAAGCCCTGTTATATCTTCATCTCGCAGATAGACTTTTCCATCATGTACTTTTCTCATTCCTGTAATCATTTCGACTATTTGTTTCTGACCATTACCTTCTACACCAGCAATTCCAAGAATCTGGCCTTTTTTCACATTAAAAGATATGTTGTCTACAACCTTTTTTTTAGTTTTATCAATGTAAGTAAGTCCTCTTACTTTTAGCACATCTTCTGTGTTAACACAAGGTTCCTTCTCCACTTCCAAGACCACATCTCTACCCACCATGAGCCTTGAAATATCTTTTTCACTTATATCTTTTAAATCATACACCCCCATAAATCTTCCATTTCTCATTATGGATATCCTATCACATATCTGCTTTATTTCTTTAAGTTTATGAGATATGAATATAATGGTATGACCTTGTTTTTTAAGTATCTCCAGCTCTTCAAAAAGTTCCTTTGTCTCTTGTGGCGTCAATACTGCTGTAGGCTCATCTAAAATCAATATCTCCACTCCTCTTAAAAGAGCTTTTAATATTTCTACCTTTTGTTTAACACCTACAGAAAGTTCAAATACCTTTGCATCAGGATCCAAAATAAGCTTGTATTTATCGCAAAGTTTTTTAGTCTCTTCCCAAGCCCTTTTTTTGTCTATAAAAATACCTTTTTTAGGCTCTGAGCCCAATATCATATTTTCAGCCACTGTAAGAGAAGGTATCAACATAAAATGTTGGTGAACCATTCCTATACCGTATTTCATTGCAATACTTGGAGAATTAATATTTATTTTTTTGCCCCTCAAAAGGATTTCTCCCTCATCCATCTCCTCTATTCCAAATAAAATCTTCATCAATGTAGATTTACCTGCACCGTTTTCCCCCATAAGAGCATGGATTTCGCCTTGTCTTATGGAGAAGTTAATATTATCATTTGCAATGACGCCATTAGGATATACCTTTGTAATGTTTTTCATTTCTAATAAGTCGTTCTGCATCGCACTCTCTCCACCAGATTTTAATTATTGCGAATGAAGTACTTTAAACTCCATCCGCAACTTGTATTTATTTTACGGAATCTTTAATTTTCTGCAATTCTGTTGTATCCATTCCTAAAGCCGATTTCACCTTGATCTCTCCTGAGTCAAGTTTTTTCTGTATTTCATCAAGCTTATCTTTCATTTCTTTAGATACAAGTTTATCAAAGTACTCATTTCTAACCAATTCAATGGCCTTTTCCTTTATACCAAGAACCTCAGTTTCGCCAAACTTTAGCTTACCATCTCTGTAAAGTTCAACGGCTCTAACCAAAGAGTTATCAATTCTTTTAAGAAGTGACGTTGGAATTAAATTGGCTTTTTCTGCTTCCTTTTCTTTCATTAGCATAGCTTGATCGGAGTCCACCCCAATGACATATTTCTTTGCCTCTTTGGCTGCATCAATCTGCCCTAGTCCTGCTTTACCAGCTACATTAAAACCAATATCTACACCATGACTAAACTGTGACAATGCCAATTCCTTTGCCTTTGCTGAATCATCAAAATTTCCAACATAAGATACAGCTACCTTTGTATCCTTGTCAATGTACTTTGCACCCTCTATGTATCCTACAAGAAAATCATTTATAACCGGCATATCGCTGCCACCTATGAAACCAATCTTCTTTTCTTCATTCACCAATGCCATATTGGATTTTGTTATCATAGATGCAAGAGCACCTGCAAGGAAGGAGCCTTCGTTTTGCTTGTATTCAATGGCGTATACATTTTTACACTTTCCTCCACTGAAATCTACGCTGCTATCATAAATCACATATCTTTTATTAGGATACTTTGCGCTAACCTGCTCTAGGTTTTCTTTCATATCCCAAGTTCCAACTACTATAAGATCGTAGTCCTGTTCTGAAACGTCTTCTAAAGTAGTGGCCCACTTTGTTTTATCTAAGCCCATTTCGATTACCTTAGTTTCATATCCATACTTGCTTTTAAGTTCTTTTATTCCTTTTGCTGCAGAGTCAAAAAAAGATTTATCTCCCAAGTTACCATTAATAAGACAGGCAATTTTAAGTTTATCCTTAGCTCCCATATTGCCTTTATTTTCATCACTCTTGTCATTTTGCTTTCCACACCCCGTTAAGACAAGTGAGGTCAATAAGGTTGCACAAATTAAAAATCTAAAATATTTTTTCATCTTTTGTTGCCGATAAAATCGGCTTCCTCCTTTTAGTCAATTTTTTTATTCATAGCCATTTACAGTATGCTATAATATTATTGTTATCCTTTTATTGAAGTTTAATTCATGAAGTGTGAATTTATACTGTGAAAGGCAACATATAAACATTAACAAGAAAGAAAAGGTAGGTGAAAACCCTGATTTTCAAACATGTAAATCTTATGCAAAGACAATCAGGTGTATATGAAGAAAGTAGGAAAAGTTATAAATATTAAAGGAAATAAAATATATATTGTCACAAAGGAAAATGAGTTTTGCATACTAAAAAGGAATTCTACCACCCCAAAAATGAATTCCATTTATGCTGGGGAAGTGTACAACCATAAATCTGCTATTTTGGCAACCATAATAGTAATTTTAATTAGCATCCTTATATTGGCAGTGTTCAAAGCCTATGAATTTTTTTCAATTAAAACCGAATTTATCGTAGAAATGGGTGGAAGATTTAAGATTTCAGTGAATAATGAAGACAAGATTACAAATATACAAGGTAATAATCCCACGGCTAGAAATATACTAAAAAATAAATCCCTCAAGTACAAATCCCTTGATGAAGGCCTCTCCTTTTTATTTCAAGAATGTATAAAAGAGAAAAAAATATTGCCTCAGGGTGATGTAACCTTTTATATGACAAAAGGCTCTGAAGAACACATAACTAAACTATCTAAATTTAATAAATTAAAGGCGGAAAATAGTATATATCTTAACATCAACACGGGAGGAGAAGGTATAATAGAATAGAAAAACTTGTAGACAAGTTATCAACATAACATGTTAATTAATTTAAAAAAACTGTGGATTATCGTACTTATCCACAGTTTTTTTGCTATTTGCATATCACATTTACGCTTAAATATGGTATGCTATTAGTTTTATTAATATCTTGTATTTAATTTTTAAATATATTTCATAATTATACGCAGTGAAAATTAGAATTATTCCATGTTATCCCATTTTTCAAGAAAGTTATGCACAGTTTTTTGTGTTTTGTGCACAGTTTGTGGATAACTTTTTTAATTAGCACCTAAATATTGCGCTTTCTTTTCCAAAAACATATCTAGCCACAAAAATACTTGCCAAAATGTACACTGCTAACCATACAAGAACAACTGCTATATGAAGGGGATTGAATACTCCCATAATAACTTCCTTTAATAGCGCCACAACGTTGTAAATTGGAATATTAAGTTGTGCTAGGGTTATGGTCTTTACATCAATAAAGTAACTTACAAAACCTATAAAGGATACAAATGTCAATGGAGCTACGTAAGTCTGTGCTTCCTTAAAGGACCTAGCATATATGCTTATGGCAAGGGCCAATGCTGCAAACATCATTGTAACACCTACAATGATTACGGCAATCAAGATAAATGTTGCAGGAGTAAGGTTTAAAATTCCGCCTAGCATGGTGGAGGCACTTTTACCTGATATGACAAGTCCCACCATGGATGATAAGGTACCTAACATACCCATGACAATTATAGCCATGTATTTTCCCCAAAGCAAAGACAATCGACTAGCTTGAGTTGTTAACAATGGTTCTAAGGTTCCCCTCTCCTTTTCACCAGCACACAAATCCACAGCACTTGTTATTGGAGCTGATGCCGCAAGAGTCAATATCATCATTGGGAGTAAAATTCCCATCATCATTTTACCCATTGGATCCTTCTCCACATTTATGGATACAGGATTTAAGTTGATTGGAGTTAACAAGTCCGCATTTATATTTCTGCTCTCCAATCTCTTTTTTACAACTTCATCGGAGTATTGACGAAAATATGCAGTAATGACTTCCATGGCCACTTGACATTTGCTACTTACACCATCATAAAAAATCGATATATCTAATTTTTCTTCTTTTTCTATGCGAGTATCTACATCCTCTGGAATCACCATATAGATGTAAGCCGTACCCTCCTCAATGGACTTCTTTCCGTCCTTGCTATTCACTAACTTTATATTGTCTTTTTGCTTAATATAAGTCCCTAATTTTGTGTTGCCCTTATCTTCTAACACCATCTTTACCTCTTTTGTAACGTCCTTAGTTTGACTGTCCATTCCCAAACTCATAATGGCAAATAAAACTGGATATATAACTAAAGGTATTACGATGCTCATTATAATGGTTTTTTTATCCCTAAACATATCTATTATTTCTTTTTTTAGTACTATTCCAACAGTGCTCACTATTTTCCACCTACCAATCTTAGGAATATGTTTTCAAAATCCGAAGTTTCGTAAGATTTTTTCAAGTCCTCGATTTTGCCCTCTTCTACTACTTCACCTTTGTGAATAATAACTACTCTATCACAAAGCTTTTCCACCTCTTGCATACTGTGACTGGAAAACAGTATTCCCTTGCCCTGTTCCTTGCATTTTCTAATGAAGTCCTGCACTATAGCTGTAGCACTAACATCCAACCCCATAGTTGGTTCATCAAAAAGCATATAATCTGGACTGTGCACAATGGATCTAGCAATAGCTATTTTCTGTTTCATTCCTCTTGAAAATTTGCCCACTTTTCTGTCTATGAATTCTTCCATAGAGAAAAGATCTGTAAGTTCATCAATTCTTTTGTTTATTTCTGTTTTGTCCATACCGTTCAGTTGTCCGAAGTAAGATATATTTTCTCTCCCAGTAAGCCTATCGTACAAACCAACTTCTCCGCCGAACAATATACCAATGCTCTTTCTAACTTTTCCACCATCTGTGAGAATGCTATTGCCATCCACCACCACATCTCCCTGAGATGGTCTAATAAGAGTTGCTACCATTCTCAAAGTAGTGGTTTTTCCAGCACCATTTTCCCCAAGAAGGCCTACTATTTCACCAGGTTTTACCACAAGGTTAATTTCATTTACAGCTTTTAAATCTTTAAACTGCTTACTTAAGTTAATTGTCCTCAGTTCCTTTTCCACTTTATCACCCCTGACCTATTACTATTAATATTCTCTAGTAATATTCTCTAATTTTATATAACTCCATATTTTATCTTAATATTAATAGATAATTTTGTCAATAAACATAAACATTATTTAAGGTTAAATTATAACTGTTTCTATGTTATCATTAGATTATTAAATATTGTGAAAGGAAACTTTGCCATGAGTATAGATATGAATTATAGAATTGGTATGGGTTATGATGTACACAGACTTGTTGAGAATAGAAAATTGATCTTAGGAGGCGTAAATATTCCCTACGAACTTGGTTTGCTGGGCCACTCTGATGCTGACGTCTTATTGCATGCTATTTGTGATGCCCTTTTAGGGGCTGCGGCTCTTGGAGATATCGGTACCCACTTTCCCGACAATGACAATGCATACAAAGACATGGATAGTATGATTTTACTTGCTAGAGTAGGCGATTTATTAAAAGAAAAAGATTATTCCATAGGCAACATAGACGCCACAATAATTGCACAAAAGCCTAAAATGGCTCCCCACATGGACTCTATGAAAAACAATATATCAAAAACATTGAAAATAGATTTGGACTCACTTAATATTAAGGCCACCACTGAAGAGGGACTTGGTTTTACAGGTCAAGGCCTTGGGATTTCATGTCAAGCTATTGCGTTGATTTACAAAAACAAATAACCTATGCTATATTTTTATTATATTAAAATAATTTTAATTGTTTTGTAACTACTTAAGGTATACAATACTATATAATAAGGTTATAGCTAATAATTCAAGTGATATATATTAATATATAAATTGACCTACCCCTTGTTAGAGCATAGTCATAGCACCCTTTGATTGTGTTCTTAAAAACAGAAAAACACCCTGCAATGAGTAAAGGCATTGCAGAGTGTTTTCTTTGTTTCTATTTTGATATTATTCTGTAAAGCTTATTTCTTCAGTTGAAGTGTCTACAATCTTTGCCCCAGACTTTTTAGCTAAAATTCCAGCCTTTGTTTGAAAAGCATTGCTTCCTATAATGCTGTCCATAGCTGTCTGTACCTCTGCTTTTGTTAAGTTATCCTTAACATATTTTACTTTTATGCTAGTCTTTGAACCTGCATCGGTTAAAAACTGCATTACTAACTCTTTAGACATTTAAAATACCCCCTTTTCTATTTCCCCTAAACGCTGTTTTTTCCTAAAAATACTATTCACTTACGATTTGGCTATCTTGCTCCAAAAGCATACCTGCAACAGTAGTCCCCAAAAGAGATTCTATAGCTTTTCCCACTGCCAAGATCTCATTTTCACTAAGTGTAACTTTAAGGTTTTTAAACCTCTGTTTCTTTATTATTTCCTTTCCCTTGCCATCAACCCCTACATTGCACTCCAATGCTAGAGTTTTATTTAAGACAACTGATTTTGCTGCCATATTTATCATCCCCTTTCACTTAATAAATACGCCGCACAGAAAAAAGGTTACATATTTTTTTTAACTTTTTTCAAATCACATATCCTATCCTCTAAAACGTAATCCATATCGGACTCCTTGCCCAATCCATTTTTATAAAGTTGCATAGACTTAGCTATATTTATATACTGTGGCTTTTCCCTCAAAATACTAGACAACCAATATACATCTCCCCACTTTAAATACGGCCATACAGACTCGCTATATTGACTTTGTGTCTCTTGGAAAATTTCCTGTGATTTGTCCATAGACTCTAACTCAAAATAACTTTCTGCCTCAGCCAGTTTCATAGACATTATAATAAAGTCATCACTTTCAGGCAGTTTATTGCAAAATTCTCTTGAGTAAGATGCCCTCTTTTCAAAAAAAGAATGGTCCTCTAAACCAGCGTTTTCTAGCTCCATTTCTAGATCTTGCACCCAATTAGATAGTTCCTCCACACCTTCTTCAAAATTTTCCTCCAATTCCTCTATGGAAGTCACTTTTGTATTGTCTATATGGTAAATTAACTTATCCCATGCCTTCAACCACTGCTGGCATGCTGATTTTACATTATCCTCATTTAAAAGTTCATAACCTTGTCTTATATAAGTATTTATTTCATTCATAATATTATGGGTTTCCCCATATTCACCTCCATATTATTATAGCCCTACAACGGTTATTTCCATTATATACCTTTTATCTTCTTATTTCAATTTTTTTGTAGTTTAATTTTTATCTAATAACTACATTTTAATCTCTAATTACTAGCTTTTTTATTTAGATTATACTACAATGTATTTGTAGTTTAAATAATTTTCAACACCTTAGGGGGGATTACCAATGTTTCAAGCACCATATATTGAAAATTTATATGAGTTAATGAAGAAGAACAATATCGATGCTGTTATTATAGCACCATCCAATGATTTAGAGTACCTTCTTGATTTTTCACCAGCTGCTGATGAAAGATTTCAGGCTCTTTTCCTTCTTCAAAACGGAGATTATTTTTATGTAACTCCTGAATTGAATTATGAAGAAATTCTTCACAAGCTTGGAAAAGATGCAAAATACTATATTTGGAGCGACGGTGAAGGTTTCGTAGACTGCGTTGCAAAAGCTTTAAAGGAATACGGTCTTGACGGCAAAAATATAGGAGTTAACTGTACTGTAAGAGCTATAAATATGCTAGATGTTGCAGAAAAAGTAAGTTGTAAATTCTTCAACGCTCATAACTTCTTAGAGCAATTTAGAATAATCAAGAGCGAAGAAGATATTGAAAAAATGAGAACAGCTGCAAAAATGGCAGACCACGTAATGGAAGTACTTTCTACTTTCATAAAACCAGGTATGACTGAAAAAGATATCAAAGAGAAAGTATACAGCATCTTTGATGAACAAGGAGCTGACGGCATTTCCTTTGAACCAATCATTTCTTCTGGTCCAAATAGCTCAATGCCACACTATAGCGGTGACTCAAGGGTAATTCAAGAACAAGATCTTGTAATTCTTGATTTAGGATGCAAATACAAGGGCTATTGTTCCGACACTTCTAGAACTTTCTTTATCGGTGATATAACTGACAAACAAAGAGAAGTTTACGGTATAGTGAAAAAAGCTCATTGGGAAGCTGAACACTTTGCAAAAGCAGGTGTTACATGTGGTGATGTAGACAAAATTGCAAGAGACATCATAAAGGAATCAGGCCATGGTGAACACTTCCTTAACAGAACTGGTCACGGTATTGGATACAGCGTTCACGAAGCTCCATACATTAAAGAAAACAATAAACTTGTTTTAGAACCAGGTATGGCATTTAGTATTGAACCAGGTATCTATATTCCTGGAGAATTTGGTATGAGAATCGAAGACATCGTTGTCATTGATAAAAATGGCAACCCGGATATATTAAACCAATTCTCAAGAGAAATAATTATAATAAAATAAGAATATACTTAATATATAACCCTCGGAGTAAACTACCTTGCCTCATATCTTTCGATGCACGAGTTCTCCGCGGGTATTATATATTTTAGGAGGTAGCTAATAATATGCAAATGTTAACTTTTGTACTAAACAATATTGACTTATTAGAAGATGTCATATCTGGACTTAGCAACGCTGGTATTCATGGTGCGACTATTCTAGATAGTACCGGCATGGGTAGACTTCTTTACAGCTCAAAGAATGAAAACATACCCATCTTTGGCTCCCTAAGAATGATATTAAATAACCACAGACCATTTAACAAAACAATTTTTATAGTCCTTAAAGATTCAGAAGTTCAAACGGCTATAAAGGCAATAAAGGATGTTGTAGGTGATTTATCTCAACCAGATGCCGGAATACTATTTACTATTCCAGTAAATTTTGTAGACGGTATTCCTACAGAATAAAAATCAACTTACATTTTAAAATCTACAATCTAGAATTACAGAAAAGGAGTTAAAAAATTTGAATATTTTATTTTACTTAAGCGTAATATTACTCGCTGGGATGCTCTTGGGAAAATTAGTTGGATATATAAAGCTGCCAGAAGTAACAGGATATCTTATTGCTGGAGTTCTTATAGGACCCAGTGTTCTAGGCATAATTCCCGCTGATGCGGCTGCTAACCTTGATGTTGTTTCCGAAGTTGCTTTAGGCTTCATAGCATACACAATAGGAAGTCAATTCGATTTAAATCACATCAAAAAAGTTGGGAAGGGAGTCCTTCTTATAACAATATTGGAGGCCTGCTGTGCAACGTTGTCCGTAACCTTAGTCATGCTATTTTTATTTAAGCAAACCCTACCCTTTAGTCTAGTACTTGGTGCCATTGCTGCTGCCACTGCCCCCGCTGCCACACTTATGGTGGTACGCCAATACAAAGCAAAAGGCCCTGTGGTAGATACACTACTTCCCGTAGTTGCCATGGACGATGCAGCTTGTATAATGATTTTCGGCATAGCAACCACAATTGCTACAACTCTGCTATCAGAATCTCAAACATCTCTTGTTTGGTCTCTTCTAAAGCCAATCCTAGAAATATTTGGTGCCATGTTGCTTGGATTTATCCTGGGCGTAGTTGTATGCTTCATCATGAAGAAAATGAGTAGCCAAGAAAAGCAATTAGGTTTATCATGTGGTTTTATTCTTCTTGCCATTGGCCTTTGTGATAAGTTTGGACTATCCTCTCTTCTTTGTTGTATGTGTATAGGCGCGTCTATTGTAAATGTGCTTCCAAATTCCAATAGAGTATTTACCACTGTAGACAATTTTACTCCACCAATCTTTGTAGTATTCTTTACCTTGGCAGGGGTGGAATTAAATTTATCTATACTAACAAAAGTGGGATTCATCGGTATAGGTTATGTTGTATTTAGAGTAGTTGGAAAATTTTTCGGTGCATCTCTTGGTGCAAAACTGAGCCACGCCCCAAAAACTGTTCAGCAGTACCTTGGCTTCACCCTTATTCCACAAGCTGGAGTTGCTATAGGTCTTGCATTGATTGGGGAGTCTATTCTTCCAAGTCCTTTAGGTACAGAAATAAGGACCATTGTCCTTGCAGCTACAGTAATTTATGAATTAATAGGACCTGTTGCCACAAAATTGGCATTGATAAAAGCAAAAGAAATTTAATGTATTTTAAATTTTTAAAAAATCACTCTGATATATAATTATCAGAGTGATTTTATTTTTATTTATTACTCACCTAATGTAGCAACCATTACAGCTTTGATTGTGTGCATTCTGTTTTCAGCTTCATCAAATACTATTGATGCTTCGCTTTCGAAAACTTCGTCAGTAACTTCCATTGCACTTATGCCATATTTCTCTTTTATCTCTTTACCTACTACAGTATTTTCATCGTGGAATGCTGGTAAACAGTGCATGAACTTAACTTTTGGATTTCCTGTTTTCTTTAACATTTCCATATTAACCTGGTAAGGAGTTAATAATTTTATTCTTTCTTCCCAAACTGAATCTGCTTCACCCATTGATACCCAAACGTCAGTGTATAAGAAGTCGCAATCTTTTACTCCTTCATCGATGTTATCAGTTACAGTGATTTTTGCTCCAGTTTTAGCAGCAACTTCATTAGATCTTGCTACTAACTCTTTATCAGTTGATAATTCTTTAGGGCAAACAATTCTGAAGTCCATTCCCATTTTACATGCACCAAACATTAAAGCGTTTGCCATGTTGTTTCTTCCGTCACCTATGTAAGCAAATTTAACTTGGCTTAATGGTTTGTCAATGTGTTCTTGCATAGTTAAGAAATCAGCTAATATTTGTGTTGGGTGGTCAAGGTCAGTTAATCCATTCCATACTGGCACTCCAGCGTATTTAGCCAAAGTCTCTACTGTTTCCTGAGCAAATCCTCTGTACTCTATTCCGTCATACATTCTTCCAAGAACTCTTGCTGTGTCAGCCATAGATTCTTTCTTTCCAATCTGTGTTCCTGATGGTCCAAGGTAAGTAACTCCAGCACCCTGATCCATTGCTGCAACTTCAAAAGCACATCTTGTTCTTGTAGAAGTTTTTTCAAATATTAAAGCTATATTTTTTCCCTTCATTGTCTGTACTTCTGTTCCTGTGTACTTTGCTCTTTTAAGATCTCTTGCTAAATCTAGGAAATACTGAATTTCCTTTGGAGTGAAGTCCATTAAAGTTAAAAAGTGTCTATTTCTTAAGTTAAACATGGTAATTCTCCTTTCAGAATTGAACGTTATATTTGTTAATGTATAGTTTTTAACGTGAATTATGTTTGCATAATCCATGTTTCTATATCTACACATATATTTTACTAATAAATTCGAATTTTATCAATTGTTTAATTTGATTTCGTACTGAATAATTTACTTTAAATCCTCTCTATAGAAAGGCATTGACATACATCTTGGGCCACCTCTACCTCTTGATAACTCTGCAGAAGGTATGGCAATTACACTGATATTGTACTTATCTAACAACTCGTTAGTAACGTAGTTTCTTTCGTATGTTACAACTTTACCTGGAGCAATAGCCAAGGTGTTAGAACCATCATTCCACTGTTCTCTTCCAGCTATTATTGTATCTCCACCACCACATCTTATAACAGTGATTTGCTTTTCAAGATGCTTGCTTAATATTTCTTCTAAAGTTCCCTGTTCTTCCTTTGCTATTACTTCTTTTTTAGATTGATCATAAGTTAATTCTGTAACCTTAAGTGATCCTTCTATACCTGGATGAACAGTAAATTTATCGTAATCAATCATTGTGAATACGGTATCAAGATGCATCATTGCTCTTGTTATAGGAATATGGAATATCAATATAGTTTTGAAGGTCTCGCCTGATTCAAATACATTCTTCGCTATTTGCATAATAGCCTCAGCATCTGTTCTCTGGCTAGCACCGATAGCAAGAACATCTTTACTTAAAATTAATTCATCTCCACCCTCAACAGCAAATTTCTGACCTCTTTCGTAGTAAATGCTTACGTCAGAATTTCTAAAAGAAGGGTGATATTTAAATATATATTTACCGAATATTGTTTCTCTATTTCTAGTTTCTGTTCTCATAGTGTTTAATGTAACACCACTTCCCATACATGCAAATGGGTCTCTTGTAAAGTAAAGATTTGGCATAGGATCCATAACAAATGGATAATCACCGTAAGACTCAGATATGCCTAGTTCCTTCTTTCTTACTCCAGCCATAATTTTGTCAATCATACCCTTGTCTGGCATAGATAAAAAATATTTAGTCAAAGCATCGATTATGACAGCATCTGTAATATTGCACTCAGCTATTACCTCTTTTACAAACTGTGCTTTTATATCAGGTGTTGTAAGAGATTCAGCTGCAAGCTTTTCTAAGTAAAGCACCTCAACGCCATTGTTTCTTAATACATCTGCAAAATTGTCATGCTCTTCTCTTGCAACCTTTAAATATGGAATATCATCAAACAACAATCTTTCAAGATACTCAGGTACTAAATTTTCAATTTCTGCTCCAGGTCTGTGAAGCATAACTGTTTTTAAATTACCTATTTCAGAATAAACATGAATATGTCTGTCTACAGTCATTTCTTCATCCTCACTTTCTCATCTAAATTTAATTATTATATATTATTGATCTTAAAATTGATCACATGTTAAACCTAGTATATAAGATAACAGTGAATCACTATGCTTTATCCGATAATCTTTGTTCCAGATTCACCTTTTAATGCAGCTCTAGCATTTTCTAAAGATGCTATTATAGCTGTCTTTGTTTTGTCATTTTGCACAAACTTTTTACACGCCTCAACTTTTGGAAGCATACTTCCTGGTGCAAATTGTCCCTCAGCAATGTATTTATCTACTTCTTCTAAGTTCATTGTCTCCAAAGATTTTTGATCAGGTTTATTGAAGTTTACACATACTCTGTCTACTGCTGTAAGAATAAATAATGCATCAGCTTCTAATATTTCTGCTAATTTTTCTGCAGCAAAATCTTTATCAATAACAGCTGCCACACCTGTTACGCTGTTTCCTTCTCTAACTACTGGAATTCCACCGCCACCACAAGCAATGACAACATTTCCCTTGTTCACAAGCTCAGTAATTGTTTCCTTTTCAATTATATCAACTGGTTTTGGAGATGCTACTACTCTTCTGTAACCTCTTCCAGCATCCTCTTTCATTACATAACCTTTTTCTTCTTCAAGTTTTTTTGCTTCTTCAGCAGTGAAGAAAGATCCTATAGGCTTTGTTGGATTTTGGAAGCCCTTGTCGTCCTTATCTACTACCACCTGAGTTATAACTGTAGCTACGTTTTTATTTATACCTCTCTTTGCCATCTCTTCTCCTATGGCATTTTGAAGATGGTATCCTATGTATCCTTGTGAAAATGATCCACATACGTCAAATGGGAATAATACATTAGATGCATCCTGTTTATGAGCTGCTTCCAATGAGGCCACTATTTGACCTACCTGAGGTCCGTTGCCATGAACTACTGTTACGGTGTGACCTGCTTCAACCAAATCAACAACAGATTTAGCTGTTTCTTTGCAAGTCTTAAGCTGTGCTTCTGCACTTTTATCTTTTGGATCTGCCTGAAGTGCGTTTCCACCTAAAGCTAATACTATTTTCATCTCTCTTCCTCCTGTAATTCGACTATTTTCTCTATTGAGTTCATCATACAATCTAACAAAAACAATGTCAACCCAGTAATTTCAAGGCCTAGTGCATATATATACTTCTTTTTTGAATAAAATTCATATATATATGCACAACAACCTTTTACATAAGATATTTTCGTATTTATTATGTGATATTTTATTTTATTAATGCATATTTATAGAATAAAATTTTTTATCTTCCCATGCTCTTATTTATAGCACTAGTCAAATCATAAAGATTTTTTGATAAAATATCAAATTTTTTTTCGATTCTAACTAGCACATATACAGTAATCGCCATAGGAAATCCTATATTACCTATACTTTGCATAAGTTCCTCCAAAAAAATACACCTCCTTTAATTTGCCACTGAATATAGACTAAGTTCATACTTAATGAATAAATAGATGTCCATATATTAAATATGCATTTTCCATGTTTTATTTACAAAAAAAACGACAAAAGTTAGTTTAGAACTTTTGTCATACTGTTATTCTACATAATCACCTGTTTTATGGAATGGTTTAAATGATTAGTAAACTTTATTCATTTTCGCTATTATCTGAAGCATCAATTATTCTCTTTACCAAATTCTTTATAACACTAGATTGAGATACCAAGATTATCACCATGATAAATAAGGTTATTCTGTGCTCATCTTCCTTCTTAAGGTTTAACTTGCCAATTATACTGTTTATGTTGGACTCATTAAACAATTCCGAATAAGCAAAGGAATCAAAAGCTTCTTTTTGAATTTCGCAAAAACATTCATATGCCTGTTCCCAGTTTATGATGTCATCAGATCTATCATTTATGTCGTTAAACGCTAGCCTAAAAACTTTTTTAATTTGATCCATGGTAAGAACTGGTCGCATGTAGCTAAGTATTACTAATTGTACAAGATGTAATTTTGTATAACCTCTTTTTTTGCCTGCTTCCGGTTTAGATATAACCTCGCTTTTGATATAATTCTGAATTATATTGTTTGTATAATGCTCATTTTTAAAATTATCATTGAGGAAATCAGTAACCTGCGACAAAAACAAATCATACGGAGGTAATTGTTCATAAGGTACAAACATATCCTGTGATAATTCATTTATCATTCTATTGATTTTGTTTGACTCCATTTCTTTTCCCATCTTCATCACTGTCCCTAATATAAATTTACACCATAACTATATTATAAGTTATAAATAACCGTTTTACAAGGACATTACTTATGAACTACAAGCTCTTTCACATTTTTAAATTTTTTTTGCATCGGCCATAAATTTCTCTATTCCAACATCAGTTAGAGGATGATTTATCATATCCATAAGCACCTTGTATGGCACAGTGGCAATACTGGCACCAACCTTGGCACACTGCAAAACATGAATCCCGCTTCGTATACTAGCACATATTACCTCCGTAGAATAATGATAATTTCTTAGTATATCCACTAAGTCACCTATAACTGGTAAACCGCCATTTCCAGTATCATCAAGTCGTCCTATAAAGGGGCTCACATAAGTGGCTCCAGCTTTTGCTGCCAAAAGTCCCTGTTGGGCCGAGAAAATCAAAGTAACATTAGTTCTTATTCCCTCTTGTGAAAGCAACTTCACCGCTTTTAATCCCTCCTTATTCATGGGAATCTTCACCACTACATTAGGGTGTATAAGAGATAGTTCTCTTCCCTGTTTCACCATTTCATCAGTATTTAATCCGGTAACTTCACCAGACACAGGTCCATCTACCATGTGGCATATTTCCCTTATGGTTTTCTTCAAATCCACCTTTTCTTTTGCGATTAAGGTGGGATTTGTGGTTACCCCATCTATAATACCAAGACTTAAAGCTTTTCTAATATCCTCAATATTTGCCGTATCAAGAAATAATTTCATACAATCTTCTCCTTTTTTTGTGTTTTTTGCTTAATTTTATTATGCCTCATGTAAAATAATTAAATTACAAAAACAGAAGATATATTATTTTGAATTTTATATATCATTCTATACTTTTATAGTGTATTTTGTATTATTTTGTAGTATACTATAAGTATTAATACATAATTTGATATATTTTTTATAATAATACCAACTTCTAAATAAGGAAAAGTAATAATTTATACTTTTTTAGAAAATTTTTAAATATTTATATTTTATATGTTGACATTTGCAATAATTGGTTGTATATTATCATTAGATGGAAATTTAATCTTTATATGTAAACAAACCTATATAGTAAAAGAAATTCTAAATTAACGTAAAAATAAGGAGGTAAAGTTATGAAATCAACAGGTGTTGTAAGAAGAGTGGACGAGCTTGGAAGAATAGTACTCCCAATAGAATTGAGAAGAACTTTAGACATTGAGGAAAGGGATTCATTAGAAATTTACGTGGACGGTGAGGAAATCATCCTAAAAAAATATCAGCCATCATGTATTTTTTGTGGTGATGCTAGAGATGTAACAAATTACAAAGGCAAAAACATATGCAAAAAATGTTTTGCTGAATTAAAGAACAGTAATGTTTAGTACAAGCCTCTGAGAAAAAATAAGCACTAAAAATTCATCCTCTTATTGATAACCTTAATAAAAAGATTGTCAACAAGAGGATTTTTGTATAATATAATAGTTTCTGATTATCTTCAACAATACATCAATTACCATCTTGGAATGCTTGGTTACTATTTTTTAAATGAAAAAATGAGATCACAGAGTTACCTCTGAGACCTCAACAATTATTTACTAAGCTATTCTTCTTGCTGTAGCATAATCTCTTCTTCCAGAAAGTGAAGAAATTTTTACTACATCACCTGTTCTTGGTGCGTGAATATAACTTCCATTTCCAACATAAATACCAACATGATGAGGGCTTGAAGCGCTTCCAAAGAATACTAAATCTCCTGGTTGAAGATTATCCCTTGATACAGCAACTCCTTCTCTTACCTGTGTATAAGTCGTTCTAGAAAGACCTACATTATATTTCGCATATACATACTGTACAAGTCCTGAGCAATCGAATCCGCTAGGAGAAGTACCACCCCACACATATGGAACATTAAGATATTTATATGCTTCTAACACTACTGCTCGTCCAAGTTCAGAAGCAGGAATATCCTCACCTCTAGAAGGTTTATTAACTGGTTTATTTGCTGCTCCGTAATTTTTCCAATTTTCTATGGTCTGCTGAGCTAAAGCAATTTGCTTATTATTAGCTTCTTGCTTGTCTCTAAATGATTTACTAATACTTGCGTAGTAATTTCTTTCTTCAGTTGCTTTTGCAATCAGTACTTGCAACTCTTCCTTGTCTTTAACGATTTCTTTTAAGTCAGCTTCATTCTGTTCTTTAAGCGCTACAAGTCTCTGTTTTTCAGTTTTTAATGACTTTTGTTTGCTTTCAACATCATCTTTCTTTGCTTGAAGCTCCTTCATGATAGCGTTATCATGCTCTGAGATATCCTTTAGAGTCTGTATTCTTGATATCAAATCAAAGAATCCATCTGATTCTAAAAGTAACTGAATGTAACTGCCTGTACCATTCATGTAAAGAGCGCTAGCTCTTTCACCGAATATTTCCTGTTCTTTTTCCATCTCAAGTTTAGCTTTGTCTAATTCAAATTGACTCTTAGTTATTTCTTCATTTGTTTTAGCGATTTGATTGTTTGCCTCGTCTATTTTAATCTGTTTAGTAGATATTTCTGTGTCTTTTTGCTCTATTTTAGTTTCCAGATCCTGAACTTTCTTTTCTGCTTCTTGTTCTAAGACGGCATTTTTATCTAAATCGCCTTTATTCTGTGCATTTTGTTGTCTTAGCTGCTCTATGACCTGCTGTTGCTTTTTTATTTGTTCCTGAGTCGTTGCAAATGTGGTAGCTGTAAAGGTAGAAACCATAATTGCTGTCAGGAGCAAGGCTCTTAACTTCTTGTGCACCCTTATCCCTCCCTTATTAGAAATGTTCTTCATAATTATATCACAAGTAAAACCAAAATCCTAGTTAAATATTATTAATATCCAAAGATAATTTATATATTTCATTTTTAGGCAATCCTCTATCCCTTGCAACCACCTTAATTGCCTCTTTTTTTGACAATCCATCCTTCATGTAATTTACAATATGTTCTTTTATGGTTATATTGTTCCATTTAGCTTCCATTTCTTTTTTTATTTCTTCCAGACTCTTGCCTTGTATAACTAAAACGTATTCTCCACGAGGCTCTACTTCATTGTAATAGCTTATGGCTTCATCCAATGTAAATCTGAGCACTTCTTCATGCATTTTTGTAAGTTCTCTGCAAAGTGATATCTTTCGATTTCCCAAAACCTCCTGTATAGCCTTTAAAGTATTGACTAGTCTATGTGGTGCTTCATAAAATATAAGAGTTTCTTCTATATCTTTAAGTTTTGTTAATACCTCACGCCTAGGTTTATTTTCCCTAGGAAGAAAACCTTTGAATACAAAACCCGACGTATCTAATCCGGAATACACAACAGCAGTGGTGATAGCCGTAGCCCCTGGAAGAACCTCAAAGGGTATACCCTCTTCAATACATTTCGTAACTATGATACTTCCAGGATCTGATATACCCGGTGTACCTGCATCTGTTACTATGGCCACATCTATTCCATCCTTTAATAAATCTATTATGAACTCACCTTGGCCCTGTTCATTGTGCTTATGATACGATATAAGTCGCTTTTTTATTCCAAGATGATTCATCAGCCTTAATGTAATTCTAGTATCCTCACTAGCTAATACTTCCACGCTTTGAAGTACCTCAATAGCCCTCAAAGTAATATCCTTTAAATTTCCAATTGGTGTTGGTACAAGATATAATTTTCCCATTTATATTTCCTTTCAATCCATTATGCTTTCTTTTCTTGCTCACTATGCTTTTTCTTTATCTGCACATATTTTTACAATATACATTTCTCTGATTTATATAATTGATTTATTTCATCTGTATAACTTCCATCTTTATTATGTATACATAAGTCAGGTTCCCATTTAAAAAACCTGCCTCCATTTCTTTTCCCCTCAATAAGCATTATATTAGGTGCTTTCCCCGGCATAGGTATTACCATTTTTATTCTCTTTGGCTCAATTTTATGCTTTCTCATGAGAGTTACAGCGTCCACCATCCTCTCTGGTCTGTGAACCATATAAAACCTACCACCATCTGCCAAGAGAATTTTAGCAGCCTCTATAACTTGCTCTAAATTGCAGCATATCTCATGTCTAGCTATAGCAAGCTTATCCTCTTGATTTACTATACCACAATTCCCCGTTTTATAGGGTGGATTTACCGTTACCACATTATATTTCTCTAGCTTTTTAAGCTTATCAAAATTTGTCAGATCTTCATTTATGAATGATACCCTATGTTGTAAGCTATTATACTCTACCGTCCTATTGGCCATTTCCACCATGTCCTTTTGGATCTCCATACCGCATATATTGTCACTTTCCGTTTTACCAGCCAAAATAAAAGGCACAATTCCTGTACCAGAACATAAATCCATCACCGATTCCTTTTTTTTAACCCTAGCGAAATTGGAGAGCAATACTGCGTCCACACCAAATCTGAACCCATCCTTCTTCTGAATAATGTATATACCTTTAAGTTGTAAATCATCTAATGTTTCATTTTCCAACATATAATCCATTTTTATTTCCTTTTCAACTATTTGTTTTTCATTCCCCTTAATTATATATTACATTTTGCAAATTTTAAAGGGGACACCACTTCTCCTACCACTAATATCATTTGACTATTTCATCTTTCATCTTAATAGTTTAACGCGTAAAAATACAGGCTATGTTTTACCACGCCTGTATTACTTTATCCATATTAATTCTTTTTAAATCTATTTCCCATGTTTTAATCTATTTCACGCTTATTCATTACAATAGATGATATCACCACAAACACTACAAAGTAACAAAACGATATTACAGGCATTTTCCACCATTCCTCTGAGACAACGGTTTTCATACTGTACCTCATTATATTATGGCTGACAAGATAATTGCATATATTGAATTCTGTTTTAAACAGGTACATTATAGCCGTAGAAATCAGGTACCACAAATTTATGCCGAATCCCGAAAAATAAAGTATGCAAATAGCCATGGCAGCCCCTGATTTTCTCACCAATGTACAGATGAGAATAGCAAAAGACATCATAGCCGAATAAGCTACAAATTGGCATGCCATATATTTTATCAATTCCAATGGAGAACCTATATTTGCCTTACCAAAAACTACAAACATGGCCAAAAAAGCAACTATGAAAGTAGCTATAAACATAATCAAGGTGTATATTATAGAAATAAATACAATACTTAATACAAACTCATGCTTACTCTTTGCAAGATTGGCAACATTTTTTATAAATCCTGTTTTGTATATACTTCCGTAAAATAAAACTACAAATATAGCAATTAACATCATGGAAGTTCCGCCAGCAATAAAGGAAGTTAAATAGGAGCTAAAATCCTTTACCCCTACAATTGATTGATTGGAGTTCTTAAGTACCACTCCTTCTATTATAATTGGCAATAGCAGAAAGACCATATTGATCGCCATTATAATCCAGGTACTTTTATTTTTAATCATCCTATATAAATCCATCTTAAATATTTTAAGCATTTTTACCACCACCTATGATAGAGAAATAATATTCTTCTAGTGATTTCTTTTTTTCTACGATGGATGTCACCGGTATCCTACTGTCCGCCAAAATAAAGTTTACTTCCGCCACATCTACATCCATATCTAGGTGTAATATATTATCATCCAAATATGTTACTCCCCCTATGTTCTTTTCTTCCAAGGCTTGCTTAGCTTTACTTGTATCTCCCACAATCATTTCCGTATATTGTCCACATTGTTGTTGTATTTCTTCTTTAGTAGCTTCTACTATTAATTTTCCCTTGTGAACTATAGCAAAGCTGCTAGCTATCTTAAATAATTCTTCTAAAATATGACTAGAAACCAATATTGTTATGTTTTTTTCAGCTACAAGTCTTTTAAGCATGTTTCTAACATCGGCAATACCCTGTGGATCTAGTCCATTTATAGGCTCATCTAGAAGCAACAGTTCTGGTTCACCAATTAGAGCCATGGCTATTCCTAATCTTTGCTTCATTCCAAGTGAGAAAAATTTCGTTCTTTTTTTTCCCACCTTCTCAAGCCCCGCAAGTTGTAAAAGTCCCTTTAAATATTTTTCATCTGAGAATCCTGCACATAGACCTTTGGTTTTCATATTTTCCATAGCTGTCATATTTGGATACATAGCAGGATATTCAAGCAAAGACCCTATCTTTGAAAAAGCCCCACTAGACCTAGCCCTAGAAGATTCACAGCCAAACAGCTTGAAGTTTCCTGAAGATGCATTTATTAGCCCAGACACGATTTTTAAAATGGTGGTTTTACCGGCTCCATTCTCTCCGATAATTCCATAGATACCACCCCTTTTCACGTGTATATTTACATCATCTACCGCTCTTACTTTTTTAAATGTCTTTGTAAGGTCCATGGTCTCTAATATATTTTCCATATCATCACCCCTAATTGTTTTATATGATATCACTTTGATATCACTAATAATAGACTTAATTCATAATTTTGTCAATACAATTAAAAAGCTGATACCTTATAACTTGATATCAGCTTTTTGTTATTTATTATTTATCACTAAAACAAATTTGTAAAGAAATCTCCAATCTTCTGCCATATAGATTTCTTTTCCTCTACTTTAACTACTTCATTTTTAACTTCTGGCTTTTTTATTTCATCTGTCTTCATTACAAATTTTACGGTGCCATCCATGTTTTCGCCTACACTTGTATAGCATTGGTATTGGTCGCTAAGCTTAAACATTTCATCTTTAACTTCAATAAGTTCACCAATATTATCAAAGGCTTTTCCTGCTACATCATCAATTTTACTTATTCCCTCTTCTTGGAATTTCTTTGTTCCATCACTAAGTTCTGAAGATTTTTCAGCTAATGTAGCGCTGCCATCTTTTAACTTACCAATACCTGATTGCATTTCTCCTGAAGCTGACTTAAGTGAACTTGTACCATTTTTCAATTCTTTAAGGCCAGAATTCATATCTGAAGCGCCTTTAAATAATTTCTGTGAACCATCATTAAGTTGTGATACAGCCTGCTGCAATTGCTGAAGTTTTAAAGCTACAACATCTTTATCAGAAAGTACTGGACCTAACCCCTCTGTCATGGCATTAATTCCTTCGCTTATCTTTCCACTACCCTCAGTAGATTTTCTGCTGCCTTGCTCTATAACTTTTAAATTATCGCTAAGTTCTTTAGTTCCTTTTTGAAGTTTATCCGCACCGTCTTTAAGTTGTTTATATCCACCTTCTAATTTTTGAGATGGCGTTGGTTCACCTTCTGATACCTTGAAACCTTCTAAAACAGCCTTATCTTTTTCTATAAGACTTAATACATTTAAAAGCTTCCTGCCCTCTTCAGAACCATTTAGAGAAGCTAGTAATTGCTGCCCCTCTGCAGTACTCTTTAATGATGCTATATTTATTCCCATGTCCATCATATTTTTTCCTAAAGCAGATACTGCAGTTTCTGTGCCTTTTACACTTTTTGATACTTCGCCATAAAACTGATCTAATCCTTGAGATAAATTTGCTGCTCCTTGGCTTAGCTGTTCAGCTCCTGCTGCAGCCTTGCCTATACCTACAGAAAGAAGATCCATATTCTTATATAAATCTGCACTTCCCAACTTTAATTGGGCTATACCCTGGCTTAACTGTCCAACCTGTCCAAGAATGGATGGTGCCTTTTCAGAAAGACCCTGAATCTCTGAATTAAGCTGTGATAAGCCTGAACTAAGTTGTCCTGAACCATCCCTTAACTGTGAAGACCCATTAAGAGCCGAAGCTGCTCCATCATCAAGCTTTGATATACCTGAACTCATTTGACCAAAAGCTCCATTAAGAACTCCTAGCTTTGAATCAAGTAACTTTGCACCTTCGCTTAACTTTCCACTTCCATCTACAATTTTATTTGTAGCGTCTTGTAACTCACCTAACTTATCCTTTATTTCATTTACATCCTTAGAATTTTTTATTTCTTTTAGTTTTTCAGGAAGCTCAGATGTCGCAGAAACCATTATAGGTCCCATTTCAAAATCTTTTACATCTCCCTCTATGACAAGTTCCTCTGGTAAATCTATATCTAACATTTCACTATCCAAATTTAAGCTTTCTTTTAAACCTGGGAATGCCAAAAAGGCAATTATCTGGCTATTTGAATCTGATATAAGTTGTCCACTACTAACCTTTACATTTGTAAATTTCTCTGTAGGAAGTTGAAGTAGCGATGCTGTCATGAAAGGTGTATATACATCCCTTTCCTTGCCATTTATACTAACAGTGTGTTTTTCTTTGTTGGTTATCTTAAGGATCATCTTAAACTTTCCTGACTTTCCAGCCATGTCCTTAGGATTTACTTCACTTCCATCTATCATATATTTTACACTTACTTCTAGTGGAAGTTGCTTTTCACTTTTTCCTTGATAATAGATATCATTTTTATCTGATTTCCATGTTATATCATCACCACTTATAGTTGGTTTTTCTTCACCTTTTATATTTACAATATCCTTTAAATCTGATTTATCCTTAATCTCTATTCCAGTGTTTTCAGAATGAATCCAATCACTTACTATCTGGCTCTTGCACTGTCCATTTGCATCCAACACTACGAATACTGACTCGTCTTTCTTTATTCCCTCAGCTGCATAAACAACCTGTGTTCCCATCATGGTACACAACACAACTAAACTAACCAATCTCTTTGACATATTATTTTTCATAATTTATCATCTCCTATATAAAATACTAACCTATTCTCCATTTTATTGATGTTTTATTTATAACCTTTTCAAATATTATCAGCAATGCTGGAAGTACAAATATGATACATGCCATACTTATAAGTGCTCCTCTTGCCATCAAACTACATAAGCTCTTTATTAACTCCATTTTTGATACCATAGCAACACCTATAGTAGCACCAAAGAATGTAAGAGCACTACATATAATTGATTTTGAACATTCCCTTATAGAAATTTTCATAGCCTCACTTGAGTCAAGGCCATTATTTAATTCTTCCTTAAACCTATTGGTCATGAGTATAGCGTAATCCACAGTAGCTCCAAGCTGTATGGTTCCAACAACTATACTTGCGACAAAAGGAAGTACAGTACCTGTATAATATGGTATACCAAGATTTATAGATATAGCCAATTCTATGGCCAAAACTAGTATTACTGGTACACTTACGGATTTAAATACAAATAGTATGATTACAAATATAGCAACAATAGAAGCTATATTAACGTTTTTAAAATCCTCATCAGCTATTTCAATAAGATCCTTTGTAAGAGGCCCTTCTCCAGACATGAAAGCATTAGTATCGTAAGATTTTATTATCTTGTCAATCTCATCGATTTGTGCATTTTCCGCATCAGCTGCTGCTTTATACTTAGAATTTGCTACAATCATGTTATAGCCACCATTTTTAAATACATCCCGTATCTGAGATGGTATAAATTCTTCTGGAATCATTGCCCCCATCAAATCATCATAACCTAAAACAGTCTTTACACCATCTACATTTTCGATTTTTTTAATCATCTCATTAACTTTATAAGATGGAACTTTATCGTTTATGAGAATAAAATGAGTAGTTGTCATGTCATAATCATGCTTTAATTTGTTAGTTCCTACTATGGAAGGCAAATCCTTTGGCAAGGACTCATCCAAATTATAATAAACATCGGCATTAGCCTGTCCAAATATTGCTGGTATAAATAGTACTACAAACACAATGGCTATGATTTTATTGTGTTTTACAACGAAATCAGAAACTTTATCAAATTCAGGCATAAGCACTCTGTGAGTATATTTATGAATTAATTTGTCAAAGTACATAAGCAATGCTGGTAAAACTGTTACTGTAGATATAACTCCAAGAATTACTCCCTTTGCCATAACTAGTCCAATATCCTTACCTAAAGCAAGGCTCATAGTACACAGCGCTAAAAATCCAGCTACAGTAGTAAGTGAGCTTCCAATAATAGAACTGAAAGTACTTACGATGGCATTGCTCATAGCCTCTTCTGCTGAACCACATTTTTTCTTTTCTTCGTCATATCTGTGAAGAAGGAATATGGAATAGTCCATGGTTACGCCTAACTGCAACACCGCAGCCAGGGCCTTTGTGATATACGAAATCTCCCCAAAGAAATAATTTGTACCCATGTTATATAGTATTGGAAATGCTATACCCAATAAGAATATAAACGGTACAATAGTGGATTCTAGGCTCATAGCCAATACTGCTATGGCAAAAATAACTGCTACAATTACATATAATGGTGTTTCCTGCTCTGCTAATTCTCTTGTATCGTGAACTATAGCTGACATACCTCCAAGGAAAGCCCTTTTATCTGTGATTTTTCTTATATTTTCTATAGCTTCATAAGTTTTTTCTGAAGCTGCATTGTTGGTAAACTTTATTAAGATCAATGTTGAATTATCGGAATAACATATTTTCCTAAATTTTTCTGGCAACATTTCTTTTGGAACTCCAATGTCCAATATGCTTCTAGCACCAATGACATCTGTTACACCATCGACATTTTTAATGTCTTCACACAACTTTTTTACATCCTTGTCTACCATGTTTTCTATGGTCATCATACCCGTGGCAGCCAAGTTATATTCGCTCTCAAGGATTGATTGTCCCTTCATGGTCTCCAAATCTTGTGGAAGGTAGCTTAAAATATCGTAATTAATTTTTGTAGCAATCATGCCTATAACCGATGGAACCAGCAATGCAATTGATATAATAAGAATTAAAATTTTGTTCTTAACGATAAAGTCTGCAAATTTCTTTTTCATAACTCCTTGTCATCTCCTAATCTTTCAATACTCCACTGTCCTACACAATGGCATCTAGCTCAATATTTTTCTTACAGTATCAAATAAAATAGGTTTCATGTTGTCAATTTCATCTGGCTCATGCAAAATAATAGAGCAATAACAAACACTTCCTATTAAATCAACTATAATAAATATTGTTTTTTCTACTTGTTCTTTAGAATATCCCTTGTTTATCTTCATGTAATCACAGATATATTCAAAAAAATCCTTTAGCGAACTATTTTGAGATGTGGTTACATAGGTTTTTTTTATGACATTCCAGGAAAAGTTTTTATTCATTATTTTTAGTAGTAATTTGTTTTCTTTAAAATACTCAATTATAAAATCCGCAAAGTAAATTATGTTTTCTACACAATCATCACATTTTCTTGCTTTAGTATTTTTAATGGCTTTATCTAGTATATCTAGATTTTTACTCCATATTATTTTATCTACAATGTCAAATTTGTCCTTGAAGTATAAATAAAATGTACCCTTTGCAACACCCGCCTTTTTCACGATATCGTCTATAGAGGTTTTGTCTATGCCCTTTGAAATAAATAAATCATATGCGGCTTCAAAGAGGCTTTTTTCCTTCTTTTGTTTCTTATCCGTAACAGAGTTTTTATTTTCATCCATAAATACCACCTCACTTTATGACTACTAGTCATTTTTAAGTTCTTATATGATTATATCACTTTATGACTAATAGTCAATATATTTTTTGTAAAAAAATGCACAAAAAAAGTCCTAATTAAACACCAGGACTCTTTTACTGTAAAATAAGCTATTACCCAATTTGTCTTATTTTATTCTTTGCAATTTGTGCAGATACCCATCTTGCACCATTCCATCTGTAGCATATTATATAGGTGTCGTGAATAGAGATAAGCCATATCCAAAAACTTCTTCCATCATTTAGCCACAAATACGTATACCTGTTAAAACACTGACATAAAAATTTATTTACCTTATTAACATTTAAAAAATTGTATTTTATATTATCTGTAACACTGTCTATTATGTTTGGTATTTTGTCTGGTGGAGCAGATAACTTCAGGTCATCATTAGGATTTTTTATATTTGCCTTAAAGGTTTCCTGCGCCTCATCTTCCTCTTGATCCCTAAAGATGTTATTGTAATAAATTCCCATAAACAATCTCCTCATTATAATGTTATATCTATAATTACTGTATGCTTATTTATTTAGATTGGTGATTGTTTGGAGGGAAATTATTTTGGAGTTTTGCTATATATTTTAGTGTTTATTTATATATAGGGTTAGAGAGTAGATCGTAAGACCTACTCTCTAAGGGAGTTTAAAATATTTAGTTATGGGGGATAACTATTTTCCCACAGAGCCTCTCATTTACTCTGTGGATATAACATATAAGGGGATTGAGGGATCATAAGGGCTTAATGTGTATTTATATGTCACAGTAATAATTATACCCACTATGAAAAAATATATACACATACAAAATAATTTTTTAATTATTTTTAGGAACTATTTTTTATTTCACTCATATAATACAAGTAAATTTTAATATTATATACAATTCCTTAAAACATCATATTTTTATGCGTCATTTTGATACTTTTGTGCTAGTCTATTTTATTTTTATTATTGATATGATATATCAGATATGATATTATTATTTTATCTGATGGCTAGCCGTTGTAACACGCCCTCCTCTTATAGGAGGGCGATGACATAAGCCACGCCCCTAGATAACGAATTCTAACCTTCACGTGGGGTTAAAACTCCAAGTGAAGCTAAGAATTCTGTTTATGTTAAGCACTACCAGGAGGTTGTTATGAGCGATATTAGCTTGCAGACTTTACAAAGCAATTTAAAATATTTGGAACTACTGTCTAGACAGTATCCTACAATTGCCTCTGCTTGTACTGAGATTATAAATCTTCGGTCAATTTTGAATCTGCCAAAGGGTACGGAACACTTTCTTACAGACATACACGGAGAATACAGTGCCTTCACCCATGTTCTTAAAAATGCTTCTGGTGTTATAAAACGCAAAATCGAAGATATTTTTGGGAACACTCTTAGAAGCAGTGAAAAAAAGCGACTAGCTACTTTGATTTATTATCCAGAATTAAAGCTACAGCATATTAAAGACTCAAAAGAAGAGAGCAACATGAATGATTTTTATAGGATCACATTGTACAGGTTGCTTGAGATTTGCAGAAACGTTTCATCTAAGTATACGAGGTCAAAGGTTAGAAAAGCTCTTCCCCCAGATTTTGCGTATATAATAGAGGAATTGCTACATGAACATGAAAACACAAAAGACAAACATGAATATTATAATGAAATAATTAACACCATTATTTCTATAGATAGAGCAGATGAATTTATAACAGCTATTTGCGAGTTAATCCAGCGCTTAGTAGTGGATAGACTGCATATACTTGGGGATATATACGACAGAGGTCCTGGTCCGCACATAATTATCGATGAGCTTATGTCCCATCACTGTGTGGACATCCAGTGGGGGAACCACGATATAGTATGGATGGGGGCTGCTGCCGGCAGTGATGCTTGTATAGCCAATGTCATTCGTATTTGCACCAGGTATGCCAACCTTAAAATTCTAGAGGAAGGCTATGGTATAAATATGCTACCCCTTGCCACCTTTGCAATGGAGACTTACGGCAACGATGCTTGTGCTTGTTTCAAACCTAAAATGTCCTCTGAGGAAAAATATAGAGGTAAAGAGCTGCAGATGATTTCTCAAATGCATAAAGCTATAAGCATCATTCAGTTCAAAATAGAAGGAAACATTATAAAAAGAAGGCCTGATTTTAATATGTCTAACAGATTATTGTTAGACAAGATAGATTATTCCAATGGCACCATAACAATTGAAAATAAGACCTATGATCTTTTAGATACCAATTTCCCTACCATAGATCCAAAGGATCCATACAAGCTAAGTGAAGAAGAAAATGAACTTATGAATAGAATGATTAGCTTTTTTAGAAATAGCGAGAAATTGCAAAAACAGGCAGCTTTTCTTTATGCTAAAGGAAGTCTATATTTAAATGTGAATTCCAACTTGCTTTATCATGGTTGTATTCCACTAAATGAAGACGGAACTTTTAAAGAGGTTAAAATAGATGGACAATGGTATAAGGGCAAAACTTTGCTAGATAAATGCGATGTAATAGCTAGAAGAGCTTTCTTCATTGAAGAAGATGTCACTGCCACAAAGGATGACATACAGGCTGCCCTAGATGGTATATGGTATTTATGGTGTGGTGAAGACTCCCCTCTATTCGGGAAAGATAAAATGGCCACCTTTGAGAGATATTTCATAAAAGAAAAAGAGACACATTTTGAATTAAAAAATCCTTACTTTACGTTGAGAAACGAAGAGCAAGTGTGCAATATGATTTTAGAAGAATTTAATTTAAACCCTTGTACGTCTCATATAATCAATGGACACGTACCGGTAAAAACTACAAAAGGTGAGAATCCAATTAAAGCTGGTGGAAAGCTCCTTGTCATAGATGGTGGATTTTCAAAATCCTATCAACCCGAAACAGGAATAGCAGGATATACTCTAATTTACAACTCTTATGGTCTTATATTGGTATCGCACCAACCCTTTGAATCCATTGAAAAGGCTATTACAGAGGAACAGGATATATTATCCTCCACAAGAATTGTAGAATCCAACATTGAAAGAAAAAGAGTTTCAAATACAGATATAGGCGAAGAGCTAAAGCATCAAATTGAAGACTTAAAGATGCTCCTTCTTGCTTATAGAAAAGGCTTGATTAAACAAAGTACTTGATGTATAATAACTCTAATTTTACTGTGCTTTTACAGGAGGTTTTATCATGAGTGAAAATTATAAATTTGTTCAACATACTAAATGCGAATTTTTTCCTTGCCACAAGGGTGTGGCAAATGAAGATTTTAATTGCTTGTTCTGTTACTGCCCACTTTATACTTTAGGTAGCAAATGTGGTGGTAACTTTACATACAACGAGCGCGGTATTAAGGATTGCTCTAAATGCGCCATACCTCACTCCAAAAATGGTTATCAATATATAATGTCAAAGTGGGACGATGTTTCAGAGTTGGCCAAAAAAAATAGATAACCTATACAAACTACCCAAATTTATTTTATGCTAAGACTACCCAATAGTCTTAGCGTTTTTTTTACTATTTTTAGTAAAAAAACTAGGCTTTAGCATAAGAGCATTTCTCTTCTAAAGCCTAGCTCCTTTTCTATTTCTTTGTTGGTATAATCAACTTTTGATTTTCCTTTATAGTATCATTGGATATCTTGTTTGCATCTTTTATAAGCTTAAGCCCAGTATCTACATCACACCATTCCATTTCTTCCTTTACAATATTGGTGAGAGTATCTCCTTTTTTCACGATATAGGACCTGTAATCTTTCCCCATAACTTCACTGGTTTTCTTGGGGGAATTACTTGCAACGGGTATATAAAGTTTGTCCCCCTCTTTTATTAAATCTGATAATCCAATGTTGTTTATCTTTTTCATTGTATTGATTCCTTCTGTCAATTCGTCCTCAACAAAAAATTTCTTACCAATAGTATATAGGGTATCCCCTTTTTTAACTATGTATTGGTCATCGTAAACTTTTACAACTTTTACAGTTGAGTCAGTATTCTCTGTACTTTGCGAACTTGACTTGTCGTGTTCATCATCTTTTTTGGAATCTTGATTTCCTGTTGTCTTTGTGTCTTTGTCCTCCGTGCCGTTTTTATCCCCATCTGACTTGGCCTCATCTGTAGCATCCTTTGATTTGTTTTCTTCCCCTTCTGCCCCACTTTCCTTGTCCTTTTCATCCTTTTTTCCATTTTCCTCTTCAGCCTTTTGTTTAAGACTGTCTGCAATAGCATTCTCATCGTCAGTAATTTGCTTTTCAGTTCCTGAGGATACTTGCGCCAATGAACTCTTAGCATCTGCGTTCATCATCACCTTAACTCCAATAAATACTCCAAGAACCACCACTGCCACAGTACTAGCTGTGATCATAAACTTTTTGTCTTTAAAATCGAACTTCATACAAATATTCTCCCTTCATTCTTTATATCTTTAAACCCCCTGCTCTTTGTAATTATTTTATAAAATTTATTTTTCGAGCAGATACCATAGATGTTAATTTCTGGTATACTTATATTTTCCTATATTTGTAAGCAAAAATCAAGTGTTTTTTAAAAATATTTCCAATAATTTAAAATATATTAGACTTATACATTTATTTTATATATAATTATATTGTCATAATTAAATTACACATATTTTATAATAAAGGAGTGATAAGAATGACAGTAGTAGGCTACAAATGCCCCTCCTGTGGAGCGCCGCTGCCCTTTGACAGTTTATCTCAAAAAATGAAATGCCATTATTGTGATAGCACTTTTGATGTAGATGCAGTGAAAGCTTACAATGAAGAACTAGATAAGGATAATTCAGAAGATACATTCCAGTGGAAAGAGACAACCCATGAACATAAAGATGAAAGCTATTCTAACAATGATTCTACGTTTGAAGATAAGGATAGCTTTTCCTCTTACCGATGCACATCATGTGGAGGTGAAATAATAGCAGATAAAACTACTTCTGCAACTAGTTGCCCATACTGCGGCAATACAGCTATTATAGAAACACAGATTTCCGGTATTTATAAACCAGATTTAATTATTCCCTTTAAGTTAGATAAAAGCCTTGCAAAGGATATTTATGCAAAGTTCACTTCAAAAAAACTTCTTCTACCAAATATTTTTAAGAGCCAGTCAACAATTGATAATATCAAAGGGGTATATGTTCCCTTTTGGCTATTTGACTGTGACTCACATGGCAGAGCCCGATTTGAAGGAACTAGGGTAAAGCATTGGAGTGATAGCAACTACAATTACACAAAAACAGACTACTACACTATAATAAGAGAAGGTGAAGCTAGGTTTAAAAAACTTCCTATTGACGGTTCTTCCAAAATGCCAAACGAATACATGGAAGCCATAGAACCTTTCCAATATTCTTCCATAGTGAATTTTGACAAGACTTATCTTTCAGGATTTTTTGCTGAAAAATATGACGAAGATTCTCAATCCTGCAAGCCTCGGGCTAATGAACGCATAAAAAATACCACCCATGACCTCTTAAAAAGCACCGTCATGGGATATAACAGCTGCGTAACCA
Source organism: Hathewaya proteolytica DSM 3090 (assembly GCF_900142225.1). GTDB lineage: Bacteria > Bacillota > Clostridia > Clostridiales > Clostridiaceae > Hathewaya > Hathewaya proteolytica. The sequence goes on along the minus strand of NZ_FRAD01000020.1, from coordinate 4,421 downwards.
GATCCCTTACAGTAAACACATCCCATGGAACATTTGCCTACGCACTATTGCCTGTATGGCTACTCAATGTAAGATTCAAAAACCAGCTCTACTCTTTTGCTATTAATGGACAAACAGGTAAGGTAGTTGGTAAACTCCCTGTGTCTGCAGGAAAAACTTTATTGTATTTTTTGTTAACTTTTATTTTAACATTTGCTATAGCTTTATTAATAATATTTTTTATTTTATAGGAGGTGAGAGACAATGAAAAAGTTTATTAACATTGTAATTTTATTTTTAATGACATCATTTTTGTTTCTTCCATCCTATGTATTGGCAGAACAACCTGCAGATCCCGACAAACCTCGCGTAGTAGACAATAGCAATTTGCTTACTGATGAAGCTGAACAAAAGCTTACAGAAAAAATTAAAAACATGGGCAAGACTCATTCTATGGATGTTGTAATAGTAACCACAGATACGTTTGATGGGAAAACACCTGAAGCCTATGCAGATGATTATTACGATTATAATTTCTATGGGTATGGTCCCACTAAAGATGGGGTACTTCTCGTAGTAAATATAGTTTCTAGAGATTGGCACATATCCACCACTGGCAAAGCCATTGAATATTTCAATGATGATAGAGTAAACTTAATTGGAGATACCATAAGAGATTCTCTATCAGAGGCTGAATATGAGAAAGCTTTTAATAGTTTCCTAAATGTAACTTCTTATTTTTTTGAAAACTATCCTCATCAGAGTAGTTATGATTCTAATGACGATTACAAAGTAGTTCACAGTGAGACAAGAAATAAGACTACTGATGTTCTTATAGGCGCCGGCATATGCTTAGTAATATCAGGAATAGTTATGGCTTTCATGGTATTTTCCATGAATAATGCGAGAAAAAATAATTCAGCTATAAATTATGTTGAAAGCCAAGGAGTACATTTGACAAATTCTCTTGATATTTTTACCCACTCACATACATCTAAGACAAAAAAAGCTCAAAACTCTTCTTCCAGTGGGGGAACAAGCACACATACTAGCAGTAGTGGTACAACCCACGGCGGCGGTGGCGGTAAATTTTAATTTAATAATTATATGTATACCAAAAAGCGGATTTAGGCATTACACTAAATCCGCTTTTTTCTGTTGTTTATAGTTACTTATTCTTTGTTATAACGTCTTCAAACCACATTGGTCAATACTAATATTGATTTTCAATGAATACATAGCATAATCCAGTACAAGAAGCACCTTTTTTTGTCTACTTTCAGTTGTATCATTTGCTTTCACTGTTATCACAATTTCGTTCTTAGAATAGTCGAACTTAATAGTTATAAAATCTAAATTCTCTTCAGAAATATCTAGTGCTGGTGCAATGACATCTTCACCACTTTCTTTTAAGTATTCATTGATTTTTTCAACATATTTTTCGCATCCGACAACAGGATTTTTAATTCTGATAACTTCGCCCTCTGACGCTACACTAAATACCTTGTCCTCATCTAGCATCTGTGCATACATATTAAAAAATTTACCACCTGACCAGTCATTATATGCTGCACATGCCAAATCCTGTACAGGAGATATGTCAAGGACATAGTTGTTATTACAGCTAAACGTAGATAACTTGGTTAAATTCTTTAAAAAACTAAGATCCCTTACAAAATCATCATCTATACTTAAAAATTCAAGGTTTATCAATTCAGATAATTTTTCTACATTAACTGGCTTTGTTCTTCTGTTACAATAATGCATATCAATCCATTTAAGACTTGTAATTTTGGAAATAGGAGTTAAATCCACAATTCCAGCATTATTGTATATGTTTAAATGTTCAAGTCGTGTTAATTCTGAAAGTGAAGATATATCCGAAATATTGTTTCTATCTAATTCTAGATAAGTCAACCCTTTAAGATTTTTTATAGGACTAATATCTACTATTTCATTTTCACTTAAATCTATTGATGTAAGATTTACTGCATATTGCAAGCCTTCAACACTTTTAATCCCCCTTGTTATCCCCCTACCATCTTCTAACCTTTGTAAAGGTAAAATCTTGCCATCAATTTTAGTTAACGTCTCCATTTCAGCTTTAGTTATCATTGCATCTTTACTTCTTTCACTACCCAATGCTTTATTGATTACTTCTCTTAATTTGTCATCAGGTATTTCTACAAACTCGCTATCCCTATCTAGTGTAAACTAATCGTATAATAGTTTTTTAAAATAGTTAAACACAGTTCTATAGATATTTTCTATAAAACTGTGTTTAAGTTAGCTATAATTGATTATGTTATGCTTAATTAACACTATAAACCAATTCTTTTTGTAAAGCCCTCATGGTTTTTAAATCCCACAACATTATTTTAATAGTCATATTATCTTCATTTGGAACGTTTATGTCTGAAGTTAAATTAGTTTTCCCATTTAATTTTTGCGTTCTAATAGAACTTCCTAGCATCTTTCCATTTTTATCGTATACTCCTATTAATAATGTCACATCTTCAACACTGTTTGGAAGATCTACGTTTATGCTGACAGTTGATTTTTCACCCTTAGTAAACTTAACATTAGAGTCTACTTCAACTTCTAATTGCTTAAATAATTTGCTAAAATCTGCCCCAAATATACCATTTGCCTCTCTGTTGTAAACAGCTTTGGCATTTCCCACAGCATCTTCAAATATGACAAACTCAGGTTTCCACAATCCTAAATTTGCAATGCCTTGAGAATCACATACGTATTTTCCATTTTCGTAATTCAGCTTAAATTCTTTGCTTCTATGATTTATATCTGAAAATAGTGCATATGCCACATTGCTATATTTATCTTTAGGTGTGATGTAAATTTTGCCATTGCCTATGCTCATTTCCTTTATCATATCAGAGTCTTGCTTTGCGAATCCCCCATTTGAATTGCCATCTTTCTTGGCAATATGGATCTTCGCTGTACTTCTATCTTTGCTCTCATCCGTAACAAAAACTTGTAGTCCACATTCTTTTAAATCCAAGCCTGTTGATGCCCCCCACATTGGTGATGTATAATCATTGCTATCCTTAAATATAGGGTTCATAAATGTATGCCTATCCTCTACGGTGTAAGTTCCGGCATCAAGTAACCAATCTCTATCTGGTCTTATGCTAAAAGTTGCATCCCTAAGCTGATAATTTAATCTATCTGGCCCTGAAGAACCGTTTGGATATGCATATGTTATAGGATCTTGGTCTGCATCTATAACACCTACTGCCACCGCTCCCTTATGGGAATTATAATCCTGATCTGGTCTGTTCCCATTATATTTACCATTAATGTACCACATAAGAAGACCTGTTTCGTATGAAAGTCCTTCTGCACCTATACTTATAGTATCTAACCCCTTATCAACCTTTGTACCTGCACCACTACCTCTCCATTCTAGTAAGTAATAGTGATCGTGTCTGTCATTGCCATCATTTACACTGAATCCTTCAAAGTTGAATTTACTATTTGCCTCGTCTTCTGCGCCATCTTCGAATATAATTTTTGAATTGTCCTGTATTTTTATTTCATCAAAATATATACCCTTTTCAGGAGTATTGTCATCCGTTCTAAATCTAAATCTTAAATCAAATTTTTTTCCTTTGAACTGACTTAAGTCAAAAGCCGCGTATAACCATTTATTGTTGCTTGTATCGGTAAATCCCCAACCTGGATTTCTATCTAGTATATTTTCCTTATCATGTGACTCTATCCAAGGATCTACCTTATTAGTTGTAAGATCGGTCTCATCTTTTAAGGTAACCCAATTATCAGTTCCAACTTCCTTTAGTTGAACTGATGCAAAATCAAAGTACGGGTCTATATCATACCAAGTTTTAAAAGTTAATTTTGCATTGCTATCAGCCGAAAGCTCTATGGGAGTTTTAGTTGTCATGTAGTTTTTTAACTTATCACCTTTACCACTAAAGAAACATTGGCTCCCTTCAGTTGGCATTACCACTCTTTCTGCATATTTAGGAAGGTCAATTCTTACAACGTCTTTATTTTTTCCTTTAAGGGTAGCTTGATCTAGTACAACATCAATTCCTTCTGCCGTAACATCATCTAAGCTTATTTTTTTCATATTTTGCCAATTGGCCGCTCTTTTTCTCTTTTCAAAATCCTTCTGCAAAAACTCTTTACAGTAAGCACCATAGCTTACAGGCTGTGAGCCTCTTGGGTTACCTGTGTAACTTCCACCCATTATGGACCAGTTTTCTACAGGTGGTTCTGATTTGTTTGTATCATACAAATCTGGAAGTCCTAAAACATGTCCAAATTCATGACAAAATAAGTCTAAGGGTAGGTCCTGTTCAAAAATAGTGAAATCCTCAACGAAAAATTCTTTTCCGCTTTTATCTGTTACTTTGTGATTTTTGTTTACTATAGCTTGTTTTTCAGCGGGAGTATAC
>NZ_FRAD01000044.1 GCF_900142225.1 Hathewaya proteolytica DSM 3090 | reverse complement strand
CCTAAATTCCACGTGCATTTTTTATTAGCTTAAAAGAACACTATTTCACGAAGAATTTAAACTGATACTCCCACATTGTAACATTATTTACCACCACCTTTCAATCTTTTTCAATAAATTATTGATTGCAACTTTGGAGTAAAGATACTTATTAAACCCTGCAAGTTATCCACAGAGCAACACTCGATTTTCAAGATGATATCTTTATTATACCAGACATTTTTCATACACTTCCTTGTACGGATAGTTTTCTGACAAATTCATAATTACAGTTCTTGCGGTTTTAATGATTTTGGCTGCAAGAAATACATACTTCAAACGAAAGGTCTTTATTTGCTGTCTGTATTCTGAAGGCTCTAAGGAATCAATCTTGAACAACAAAAACAGGTTATATGAAAGCATCATCATTTGAAACACCGCTTCATTTGCCCAAAATGATTTAAGTAAAAGATGACCCACCGCCATGTCGTATTTGGCTTCTTTAATATAGTTCTCAGCATTGCCACGTTTTTCATAGGATATAACTACTTTTTCAGAAAGCAATGTAGTGTTTGTCACAAAGAAAAAGTATTCGTACTCAGAGCCTTCTAAAAGTGATATTTGTGCTCTTTCTTTTTCTGGTTTCAGTACGCGAGACACAACAAACCTTCTGTCTTTCTCCCAGTTATCTAATTTTGTAAACAGTTCTGTAGTTTCTCTGCCTTCTTCACCTTTAACGAATACAACCGATGAATTCGTTGCTTGGGATGCAAGCGTAGAATAACTTTTGGCTTTAATTAAATATTTGCAACCAAGAGATTCTATCGTTTCAATAATTTTTTCATCAAAGTAGCCACTATCCATTCGAAATAAAATCTCTAAATCATCTGTTTTGATGTTGGCTACTATTTCTTTGATCATTTCAGATGCACCGTTAGCTGTGTAAGTATTGCCACTTCTTACAAATCCGGTGACGTAGGCTTTTAATTCGTCGCAAAATGCAAACTGGATATTGTAGCATCGGTTTCCTAGTTTCTTGGGATTATATCCTTTTGATGCACCTTCTTGATGACCTTCTACGTTGATTACACTACTATCAATATCAATCGTAATGGATGTCAATTTACTTTTAGTGAGCAGTTTTTTAAAGACTTTAAAATTAATGTCTCTAAACATTTGTGTTGTCTTAAAGGTGAAATTTCCTAAAAACCGTGACACTGTTTCAGGTTCTTTTACGGAAATATCAAATTCATTAACGAGTGGATCATTTTGAAGGAGCTTTAGACGTTCTAGCTTGTCTATACCAATAAAGTGACCACAGATCATCGTCTTTATATGATTCATCTTGATTTTATTTGTGGAGTCATTATCAAATACGAGGTCATTTTCAACTAGATCAAAAATCTCATTACTTTTTGCGTTCTCAAGGAGAAGAAAAAGACCTGCATTTGATGTTAGATTCTTAGCTGTGAAATCAATTTTATTAATCATAATTTAAACCCCTTTTTCTTCTTTTGTTACTATTATTGTACCATATATCGACTCATAAAAGCTGATAATTCAACACATTTTTGAGCATTTTTCTTTCACCCAATGGGTGAAAGCTGAATTTTGAAGGAACGTATATTTATCAATGCTTTGAGGGTGGTTTATAAAGTACTGACGTAGAATCTCAG
>NZ_FRAD01000021.1 GCF_900142225.1 Hathewaya proteolytica DSM 3090 | reverse complement strand
TATATACAAATCTGCAAGAGCCGAAAGTCTTACTTAACATAATTTCTTGTTCTTTAGTTGGCACTAACCTAAATTTAAAAGACTTCTCCACAATATCACCTCATTTCTTATGTATTTTATGTAGTTTGTATAGTTATTATACAATGCTATTGAAATGACGTCAGAATTAACTTTCATATTGTATTTTGTTCTAAATCAGAAGTTAGTGTAATGTTAAGTTAGGGGAGTATCGAACTCCCCTAACTTAAAGCCCTTACATCCTCGACCACAAGGGCACGAGGTTTTACGGGCAAAATAATAAAATGGAACTAAATGTGTACCATCTCCATTTTTCACAAAGTTTGAGAATATGAAAGTTAAAGCTAAACCAAGGACTGTTCCAATTATGCTACCTATTATCCCAAGCATAAGACCTTGAAACAAGAATATAAGACTTGCATCACTGTTTTTTATCCCCATAGCCTTTAATATACCTATTTGCCTAGACTTTTGCACAACTGATATTGCAAGAACTGAAGCTATTCCAAGTAACACCGCTAAAAGTATAAACACTTGAATTAGATAACTAGAAGCTGATTGACCAGTAAGTCCTGATAATAATTCCTCATTTTGTTCTTTCCAGTTTGTAATTTTAAGATTACTATCTAAATCTTTTTCTATTCTTTCCGCTATTATATCAGCTTTAAATACTTCTTTTACTTGCGTTTCTATTGAAGACAATTTTCCTTCTCTACTAAACATATCTTCTGCGGTTTTTAAATTTGATATGATCCAAGATTCATTTATAGCTTTTACCTTTAAATCGTACATACCAGTTAATTTTACTTTTTCTTTCTTTCCATCTGCTGTTACTATGTCTAATGTATCTCCAATTTTTACCTTTAAATCTTCTATTAGATCCTTTCCCAGCATTACTTCTTTATTTGATGATGGAATCTTTCCCTCAATCAACTTTTCCTCAAAATTATATATTTTATTTGCACTTGCAAATTCCATTCCCCTAAATAATATTGGATAAGCATCATCATCTATTGTTAAAAAAGCTGATGAATCCAAGCTCTTTGAAACTGCTGTTATCTCTTTATCTTTATTCAATTTCTCTAAAAATTTATCATCTGCATCAAAGTAGTTTCCCTTATCTGATGGTACAATTGTAACTTGCGATGAATTACCTATAGTTTTATCTACTAAGCTAACCTGAAGTCCGTCTATTAGGGATCCTATAAATATCTGCACGGAAACCCCTATAGCTATTCCTAGTATTATAAGTACAGTTTGTGATTTGCTTGATTTTAAAAATCTTAATGCTATATTCCATGCTAATTTCATTGTCTGTCCACTTCCTATCCAAGTAAAAATATATCTTTTAAGTCTTTAATGTAAATATCTCCACCAATTTCTTTGTACAGATTATCAGAATTTCTAAATGCGTATCCTGAAAGTATGAATTTTATATCATAATTAAAATTCTTTTTTATATTCTCTATGGTGTTTTTTGTTTCTACAATATTATAAAAATTTGTAACACTTATACACACAATCTTCGGTTTTTTTACTTCAATAGCCTTTATAACTGTATTCCAAGGAGTATTGGATCCTATAAATATAGTCTCATATCCCGCTATAGTAAATATATCAGCAGCCATTTTAGCACCTATAATATGATCTTCAAACTTTGGACAGAGGACTATTACCTCTTCTTCTTTATTTACTCCTCTTTGCTCTCTTTCTTTTAATATATACAGGTATGCATTTTCTATTATACACAAAACTATCTCACTTCTTACATGCTCCTCCCAAATTAGCATATCCTCATCTTGAAACTCTTCAATTACACTATTTAAAATAGGTGTAAGCAATTCTTCGTATAGCGTTATTACATCTACCACTCTGTTCTCAAGAGCATTCATAGCCAATTTCACAGCTTTCTCTTTATCATGTTCTTTTAGAGCGGAAAAGAGCTCTTCATATAATTTTCTCATGTTCTTCTCCTTTCTTAATCAAAATTAGTATAATCTTTGAGAGTATCCATATAACTTAATAGGATTATACCATGATATAGTAAGATTATTAAAGACATGATTATTATATTTAGAGCTCATAATTAATAGTTTATATATTTATTCTCTTTCTGATAGAGACGTTTTATACATTTCTACTCTGTACAAACTTAATAAAAGCATTTGCTTGTCTTTCTAAATAAGGGTAACTTGCTTTTAACACTAATTTACCCTCACCATCAACTTGTTCCATAGCCTTTGGTATTGTAAGGCGCGGATAATTCATAACATTCATGTTTAGTACACTTATAAGTGTAACTAAATGATCTTGAGCAAGTGCTGTACCTGAAGTACCAGGAGATATTCCACTTACTGCAGCTGGCTTTTGGCTAAGCACCTGTCTTTCTTTGTCGCTTATAGGACGAGACAACCAGTCAATTAGATTCTTCATAGCACCGGAAAAAAAGTGATTGTATTCAGGTGTAAAGAACCATATGCCATCTGCAGATTTTACTTCCTCACGAACGCGTTTTATACATTCAGGTGCTGGATATTCAATATCTTCATTAAACAGTGGTATGTCTTTATACTCCAATATTAAAAATTCAGCCCTATCCCCTATTATTTCTTTTGCTGCCAAGGCCAATTGACGATTAAAAGATTCTTTTCTTAAAGAACCAACAATTGCTAATATCCTTATTTTTTCCATTATAATGCCTCCTCCATAATTGATTTAATATCTATTAGTAAGAAATTTTATTTTGTATAAAAGTGCCTTTTTTTAAATCATCGAATGCTTTATTTAAGTCTTCCTTGCTACTCATAACTATAGGTCCACCCCAAAATACTTCCTCATTTAAAACTGTAGAGCTTATATATAATACTTGGCATTTTTTATCCCTTGCCTTTATTTCTATATAATCACCAGGGGTAAGTTTAACTGCTGTTTTTTCTTTTACTAACTCCCCTGATATGTAGGCATCACCTAGTAGGGTAAATAACATAATAGAGCGATCCCTTTCTGTATCTAAAACAATGGATCCATTTGGGTTTAGGTGTAAGTCATAATAATTTAAGGGAAGGTATTTGCTTAAATATCCTTTTGTTCCCTGAAACTCTCCTGCTAGAAGCCTTAGCTTTCCATTTTCCAATTCTATTTCTTTAATCTCGGAATTTTTTATACTAGTATAAGCTGGTGGAACCATCTTATCTTTTTTAGGTAGATTAAGCCAAAGTTGCACTCCAAGCAACCTCTCTGCTGCTGGTATTTTTTCTTCATGCATAATGCCAGAACCAGCCGTCATCCATTGAACTTCCCCATCGCCTATAGTATTCTCATTACCTAAACTGTCTTTATGAGTCATACGGCCACGATAAATATAAGTAATTGTTTCTATTCCTCTGTGCGGATGCATTGGAAACCCAGCTGTGTAATCATCAGGGTTTTTGCTATCAAAAGAATCAAGCATCAAAATCGGATCATATTCTTTAACAGTGTCTCTTCCTAAAGCTCTAACTAAGCTTACGCCTGCTCCATCCTGTGTTCTAAAACCTTGGATCTGTTGTTTGATTTTTCTTTCCATATCCTTAGCCTCCTAGTTCATAGTTATTTCTTTCATTAGTAAGTAAAAATATTGACTATTCTTTCTTACTTATAAGTATAACAATTCTTTTTTTATTTTACTATACATAAAAAAGCAGTTCTCTTTAATCTTAAAAAGAACTGTTTTTATATATTCTAAGTTTACTCTTCTATTGTAGCATCTACTACATTTTTTCTGACACTTACTATACCATTTAAGCAAGCTGATTTTGCACCATAACCTTCTGAAGCTAGAATGTTTTCCCCATTTCTTGCATTTAATCTAAAGCGATGTTCACCCGCTTTATCTAAGTACATTTGAAATTTAGGGTTAGTAACATTTTCAAAATTCTCTTCTGTTTGGTCCTCAAATTTTGCAATTACCGCATTATTTTTTACACTTTCAATTCCTTTCATGCAAGCGCTTTTTGTAGTGTAAACTTCAGATGTACCAATTACTTGTCCATTTGATGCTTTCAGATCAAACTTAATCCCAGTTTTTGTTTCTTTAATAACAAATTTGCCCATATACATACATCCCCTTTCTTATTTTCTTCTATAATAGTGTACAATCTAATATAATTATACACTATTACTGCTTTGTGTTGTTTAATTGTTTACAATTTTAAAATAATTAAATTTATTAAAAATATTTTATATTTGTGTAGTTATAAAAATATAGCCCGACCTATTTAAGGTGCAGGCTCTCTCTATAATCACTTTCTCCCTTTTATCTTTTATTCTCCAAACAACCATATGCTTTTTTCTCAACATATGTCATCATTGCATTGTATCTATACCCATGAAAGCATATTAGCAGCACCATTGATGCATAAACCATGAGGCTTTCCCTAAGTACAAGGCCTGTGACGAAAACGGTAACTACAATTACCCCGAGAAATACCATAAGTGCAATGTGATCCTTCAGCCATTTCTTTTTATAGAAATCTATCCTATCTTTCAAATTAAAACTGCTGGTCTTTATAGTCTGCTTCAAATTTTCCTCCGCTGCTTCCTTATACTCTTCAATAGCTAATCTCTTTCCACTTAGGATTTCATTGATACTTACTGAGAACAACTGGCTCATGGATAATAGGACATCCCCTGGTGGAAGATAAATTCCCGTTTCCCATCTGGAAATAGTTTTGTTTGTCACACCAAGCTTATTGCCCAGTTCCTCTTGAGTAAGCTGTTGTTCCTTTCTTAATTCAGCTATGAACTTCCCAATTTTAATTAAGTCCATTCAATCACCCCCAAGAAAAAGTATATAACTCTTGCTGATTTTTGTCTTTACCACAAACAGCGAATCCATTGGACATAATCCTTTTTAACCTAAAAAAATAACTTACATTAGGTATGGTAATTAAAATATGGAAGGAACTATCATGGAAAGTAGAAATCCTAATATTAAAGATATAGCATTGGCTGTTATGATTTTATAATCCAAGACTACAAGTCCAAGCTATGGCATCATCCTTTGACAATGTTTCATTAAATATTTTACCTTCTTTTATGACAGTACTATCATCCACACTCACCTTCAGATTTTCAACAGTTTTCCCAAATCCACTGCCACCTGACGTTGCGAACAATACAATGGTTTTATTGGAAAAGTCATAGCTCTCCAAAAACGTATTAATTATATGAGGAGCAACATACCACCAAATTGGAAAACCAATAAAGATTACATTATGTTTGTCCACATCCGCTTCTTTATCAGCAAGGGCTGGACGTGATTTTAGGTCATTCATCTCAATTGAACTACGGCTGTTTTTATTTTTCCAGTTTAAATCTTCCTGCGTGTATGTTACTTCTGGTTTAATTTCGTATAGGTCTGCACTTACAACCCCTGCTAACACCTGTGCCACCTTTTTAGTTACTCCACTTGCTGAAAAATATGCTACTAATGCTTTTCCCTCCATTTTAAACACCCTTTCTTATTTTAATAATATTTAATTCCTAATTTTTAACTCTACCAACTATAGTTTCTATGATTTTCTATCATATAATTTTCCTATGTAGCTTCCACCCAAATACCCCAATAATCCTATTAATGCAGACCACACACTTCCAGTAAAATAAACAGCAATTCCTGTTCCAACTGCTCCAACTAAACTGCCGATTAGAGCACCTATGCCTTCACCCTTTTTCATATACCAATCACCCCATAATTTTTAATTTATCTACTACACTTATTATATCAAATATGCTAATAAATAAGTATATGTCAAATTATTATAATCTTCTAATCAACTTATTGTAATTTATCTAATGTCATAAGATCCTTTACCGTCTTTTGGTGAGTATCTTAATTATAGTGAATTATGAACATAACCTTTTTAGATCTAAAATATAATAGCTTTGTACACTATCTACTCCTTATTCTAACATATTTTTCTAATGTAAATCCATTTTCAACACTGATTTAAAACATAGTATATTTATTATTTACACTTTTCAGTTATTGATGTAAAATAATATCTATACAGAATTTTCCTAAATATATTGAGGAGGCAACGATGATAAAAAAAATATTGAATATTATCATAACTTTTGGAGCTGTTATCATAGTAAATTTATTCTTAATCGTATTACATTTTGTGGCCATTGTACCCTTAGCTTTTAATGATTCAGGTATCACTTATATGCCTTGGCTACAACTTATATTTGTCATAATTATGTTTGTATTGCCATTAATAGTTACTTATATTGCCGGTGTTTATGTTGTAAAAAGGCTTTATAAGGACATCAATAAAATTGTATATCTAGCCTTTGCTATTCCCATGTTTATGTATTATTCATACTCATATATACGCATTTATCAACCTGATAATATATTAATATCATTTTTAGAAAATAATTCTTTGGAACGTGAATACAAAAGCCAGCAAATGATAACAAATAAATTGGGGTCTAAGGTTGAATCTGCCACTAAAATCATCACAACGCAGTATAACGGTGCTGAATTGTCACTTTTATATAATACTGAAAATTTTTATTTTTATTATAAAGATGATATCGCGGAAAAGGATATAATACAAGAAACCTCTACAGAGATTATGGATTCTCACAATTGTATTAAACCAACGTTACTTCTCAACTCTCCTAAAGACACAATTATTTTTGGAAGTTGTAATGCTTTCAAAACTTCAAATGGGAAAGTTTTTCATTATAATGATTATGTTCCTATGATATTAAACACCCCTAAAGCACCTAAAAACAAAAATGATAAATTTGAAAAGTTTTACCCAGATACTATTATTTATGATGCCATGCTTAAAACACGTTTTAAAATTTCATCAAATAGCTGTATTTATGATGGTACTGTGGGATATTACGAAATCAAACTAAACGAACAAGGTCTCTTGGAGATTGCTTCTCATATTCCCACTATAAATGGAACCGAAGGAAATATAAGTGGAATCAATTATTATGTTAATGGTATAAAAATGTTGTGTAAATCTGATAATATCTCCTTATGCAACCCCAAATTGGATTTCAGCGTTGCTAAGAGAGATGCTATAGAAACAGCACAAAAAAAGTACGGTATTAAATTAGAAGATATTCACACCATTGAGCTATGTTTGCAATCTTTTTCAACTTTGACAAGTGAAAATATACCTTGTAGTAATGTGCTTTCCGTGAGCCTTCATTGACTTATTACATATGGTATAGCTTATATTGAAGCAATAGCTGAAATTTTAATAAGGCAACTTATTAAAATTTCAAATTAGTTCCTAGTGAATATAAAGATAAGATAATAAAAGTAGCTGAGATTTTAATGCCTCAGCCACCAGGTTAAAAAATAAATTATTTTAGAATAAGTTTTTGATTTTGCCAACAATTCCGCTTGCTTCATCTAAAGATATCTTTGCTTTAACCCCATCTATTACAGACTTTATCTGTTCTTCAGGAAGGTCAACACCTATAATAGATTCCACAGCTTGAATTGGGTTGCTTTTAAATTTAGCAGCAAAGTCCTTGTCATTTTTCACCTTTGATATAATCTCTTCAATTTTTCCTTTAATGTCCATATTTAACACCTCTATTTTTTTGTTAGTGTAAATTTTTTAACACTTAATGTCCTTCTTTATCTTTGTACATAAAGGGCTACAGAGTTTTTATATACAAAACAGTAATCCCCTTTAGATAGTCTTTCACCTACCATAACATAATTATAAACTATATAGTTGCAATTCGCAATGACAACTAATAAGACGTGTAATGAGTAGAATGAAATACCTTTACTGGATGTCACTAAATAGAGAAAAGAGATTTTGCACATTAATGCAATACCGTACCTGTCTTTAATTTTTCTTGTCTTTTATATATCTAACTCATTTAATATCTCTTTAATCTTCCTTAATTCTTCAACGGTAAATGTAACGCCCTTGCCCATCTTCTTATGCTCTGGGTCCCACTCTCTAATGTCATACTTAGCTTTTTTGTCATTCCAGCTTATTAAATTTAATTCCTTTTTCCATCCCTTAGTGGATTCTGAAATAACCCCTACAGTTTCTTTAATTTCAAACTTAATTTCTGCCATATTATTTTTCATCCTCTTTCTATAATAAATAATAGTATTTAGTTGACATTAACATTTTACAATACACAATCGTATTAATTATTCTCTTTATCTAGCAATGCTGGTGATTTCTTTGATATATTAAAATACCAATTTAAGCCATCATTAGGATGGTACTGAAATCCACATTTTTCTACCATAGCACCTTTAAATTCACCATTAGTAATAGGAAATTCTTTAAAAAAATCTTTTAATTGAAGGCTTGTCATATCTTTATTTATGCCCTTTATCTTATTAAAATTGGTGTTAATCCAACTTATAAGCGCATCCTGTTTGCCTTTGTCCAATTTATAAAACATCATAGGTTCATTTTCGTTATCAATAGTAGGTTTTTCTTTAACTTGATCTTCAGTTACAATTTTGAGTCCATATTCTTCAAGAAATTTATTTAAACAACCAGCACTAAGATCTGTTTCAAATTCTACCCAATAAATGTGATTACTTTCTGTTTTATAATCCACAATTTGAGCATTTATTCTTGTTTTAAAATCCGTCCATCCCCACAAATCAATTTCACCTTGTACTTTGTATCTCATTTAACCACCCTTTCTATTTAGAAACTCAATATTCTTCAATGTATTTCGGCAAAAATAACACCATACCTGTAATATTCCCATTACAAATTTATTTTTACTTTTTATCCACAAAGGACTGCACCTAAAACCCAGAGGACGGATTTATCCCGTTAATCTCCTTATGAATTATAGCTTTCCACCCACTCCTTTAAACTTCTCCACAAAGGCAGCTATTTTCTGAAAAACGCTGTGTTTTTTTGTTAAATATTTAGGGTTAAGTGGGCTCATCTTCGGAAGAACTTCATTCAACTCTGTTCCGTTTTCACTGGCATATTCTCTTTTTAAGGATGCAATGATATATCTTTTAGCTGCATCCACGTTAAGTTCTTCTGAATTAATCAATTCTTCTGCCTCTTTTTTTTGTTCCTTTTGTGCAAATAAGAAGAAGGCATCAATAATGCTTGCTTTGTCTTGAATTTCATCCAAATTTGTTTGGTTAATAAAATCTACTATTAAGCTTTCTTTTGCACGATTGCCTGTACTAGAACGAATTATACGGCGTATTTCGTCAACCAGTGTTTCTTTATCTTTTACGTTTTTATGTTTTTCAAAAATCAATTCTAGTATATAATCTAGGTTTACAAATAGTTTAGCAAATTCTTCTTTCATTGTTTGATAATCTAAATCTTTTCTATCTACTACGAAAAACACCTTGTCTATAAAATCAAGCTCAGTTGCTAGACGTGCTGCCTTAAAGCTAGTCAATGTTTTACCTGAACCCTATCGCGTCAAGTCAATGATAGCATTTTCTTTAAAAAACTTATATATAAAAGGAGAACTTGATAAACTGATATCTTTCTATTGTACTAATTATATTCTATTTTTTCTATACCTTTGCTAGAAATATAAATTGTTTTAATATATTTACCCACTACATCTTCAGTAAGACTCTCTATACTTCCAATTTCCTTAATATCCTTATCAATAACTTCTATACGCCTTTTATTTTCTTCACAAGACTCTTGTAACAGGTCATTAAGGATTTTTGCAGTGCCATTTAAAGTATGTCCATCAGGATAAGCTGAAATATATCTAACATTATCTGAAACTACTTCATCAATGATAAGTTTGACTTATCTTTAGGATCTTTTAGATATCCATATGGTGGTGTTCCTGTGGTATATTTTCCTTGTTTTCTAGCAGTATAGAGGGCAGTTATCATATTTTCTTAAATGTCTCTACTATAGTTATTTTCTTCTCTTTTGGGCTTAATCAAACCTTTTTCTTCATAGTATTCAATTGCTTTTCTAGTTAATTTTGTTTTCTCTTTTACTTCGCTCATAAGCATAAGTTTAACTCCCTTATAAGCTATATAATACCAGTCACCATAAGGGACAGGTCAAGACTTTATTTAAATTTCATAAAGAATTTTAAATTATTTATGAAATTTTCTTATATAAACTACTGTACTACATAAATTATCGTTTCCTATCCAATCGCTACAAATCAAGTTTCCTTACCCTAGAGAGCATTTTGTAAACTACCTTTTTTGCTTTATTGACGATTTTATTTTGAAATTTGAGTCACAAAAAACAGCAAACCTATTTGATTTACTGCTTCTCAAATTTTTATATTCAATTAGATAAATTGGGATTTATCTCTATTTCTTTTTTGAATTGTAATATTTACTTCCACAACCTATTGATTGGCTGCGGATAGAATGTAATTGGTACATTGCTGCTGTTCTGATGTCTGCTCTGTCTCATCAAGTAAAGCGGTGTTTCCGTGAATTATAGTAAGGGGCGTTTTAATATCGTGTGCCATAGCTGAAATTTGATCCCTCTTGTTTTTCTCCATTTTCCACTGACTCTCTAATGACTCTTTTAATGCAGCACGCATCTGATCAACAGAAAAAAGCATTTCGTCAATTTCAGTGATGCCACTGTGCTGTATTGTAAAATCAAGATCCTGATTTTGTATTTTTGCAGTGGCTTCTTTTGCAACTTCCAAACGACCTTTGAGTTGTTTTCTAAATACAGAACTCAGAAAAAAAATAATGAGGATTGTTCCAAAAAGGGTTTCGTCATATAATCGTCAGCACCTTCACTTAGACCATCAATCACATCATTTTCCATAGTTTGGGCAGTAAGGAAAATAATAGGGCAGTCTACCCTATTTCGAATCTCATGACATAGTTTCCTAAGTTCCTGTATACCTATTGAATCAAGGCCATTTGTGGGTTCATCAAGAATCAATAGTTTAGGACTATTTACCAAAGCAATTGCAATTCCAAGGCGCTGTTTCATACCCATAGAAAAATTGCCAGATTTCTTTTTTCCTGTATCCATAAGATCTACTATTTTCAATACTTCATCAATGCGTGTGTCTGGCAATCCGAAAAATCTAGTGCGTACCTTTAAGTTTTCCCGAGCCGTCAAATTTTCGTAAATAGGTGGATTTTCAATTAGCGCTCCAATCTTATTCAAATCATTACGTCTCCAAGTATGCCCGTCAAATTCGATCTTTCCAGAAGTCGGTCGAAGCATTCCAGTCATCATTTTTAGAATTGTTGATTTTCCCGCTCCATTTGGTCCAGGGAGCCCATAAATTGAGTTTTCCTCAACGGAAATGGAAATTCCATCTACCGCCTTTTGCTTTTTAAATGTTTTACAAAGATTATCTGTTTTTAAAATAATGTTATTCATATTACATTCTCCTTTCCTTATCTAAAATCAATTATAATTTGAAAGTTTAAGTATTTTATAAGGAAAGGGAAATAATAATTATAAATATTTTTAAAACTTTTCTTTTACTCTAACTCATAAGGTACTAACTCCCAATCTTCATTGTACCCTATACTTAAGTGACGGTTTATATTGTCTTTATTATCTTTGAAGCATTTAATGTTATGAAATTTCCGTAAAATTGCTTTAACACTATTTATAGTAACTCTATATTTACCACATAAACCATTACTCTTTTACCATAATATTTTTATCAAACAGTTCATTAATTCCATTCTTTATTTTCACATCTTCAAGACCATAATATTTTAATTGCATAGCATACAGAATATTTTCAAGGAATACCAAATCTAATAATGCTAGGCCAACAAACTCTTTGTCCAAATTTTCATGAGCAAAGTTATTTCTTTGCTGTGATAATCTCTCACCCATTTTGTAATAATCAAGCTCTTCTCCATTCAGATGATACAAATGCTTTCCAAATATATCTATTATCCCAATAAGTTTCTTTCCAACAAATGTTATTTTATTATTTAATGAACTTAATCCTATACTTTTTTGCATATATTTATAAATACTTTTAAGTTCTCCACTGCTTCTATCAATTATCTCCTGCAGTACCTGGCTAGCTTGCGCCTCAGCTTTCAATTTTGCATCTTTCTTTTTTACCCCTTCCGGAAAAATACGCCTAAACTCCCACTCAAAAGCTGCTGTAATCATTACAAAATTTGCGGCATCACTATGCCTACTTGCTTCATATGTTTCAGGTAAATGTCGCATATAGATTGTATTGGAAGCAATATCAGATAATATCTTTCCCTCAAAGCCATCAATATAGCATTGCCTAATATAACGCCCATCTTTTATGGTATTTTCTTCACATTGACTATAGTCATCTAAAATTTGCATTTTTGCGCATATATTATAGTTTTCATCGTCCATTAGTTCACTAAGTTCAACTGCATCAATAACAACATTCTGTCTATAGCATAAATACTGAACAAACAACTTTGCTATCCTATACAAGCGTAAAATGAAATCATAATCATCTGTAGATTCAAATTCAAAAATCATAATGGACGTCAGTTTTAGTGGTGCATCTTGTATGCCAATACTAACTCGTCTTCCAATACTAAAATGAACTGATACCGCCTTATCATTAACATTAAAAGTACTTTTATCCGTTATCGTTTTCTCATATTCAGTTGTTTGAATAGAAACTATTCCCTTCTGCGATTGCTCCTCATCATATATCACTGAAAATGCTTGTCCTACAGAATGAATAGCATTAATCTCTGGTCCTGTAAAATCAATCCTATTAATCATCTTTTTTTCAGTAGTGAACAGAATAACTGCTACCACTTTAACAAATAATACATAATTGTAATTTCCAATAGATGCTCCTTGTCTCATAATAAATATAATATTTTGTCCTGTTTCATTAATAGAGCCCTCAAGATAAGGACTATCCATAGTAAGTAAAGCTCCACCAGACAATTCCATTAGTTGCCATCTACGAACCTCTGACCTCTTATCTGCTGGCGGAATCAATCTAAGCTCCTGCTTGTCATAAACAAAGTCAAAACATATATCTTTGTACTTCAACTTACCAGAATAAATATTTAATTCTTCCAAACGATCACCTCCTCCTACAGATGCTGATTCAATACCAACCTCTGCTCTAATCCATTTTTGTATATGTAGATCAACCTGCGCCTATCAAATATAGGATTTGTGTCATGTATAACACTATGATGATTCGGACATACAATAATCTGATTACTTGCATCATTATTAAGGCTGGATACAAAATAATCAATATGGTGTGCCTCTACAATATGAGAGCCAAACTCTTCACCAATTAACTTACCGCATATCTGACAGCGATAACCATAAAGCAATTTCAGGTTATCACCTATCTTTTTGTTCAACTTACGTATTTTATCAATTCTTTCTGTTTCAATAATTGTAGAAGTCGAATCCTCAACATCATAGTTGAACGCTGCTTCCATTACTCGTTCCTTCTGACCAGAAACTGCTTGTCTTAATGAAATTATTTCATCTGCCACAATTGTCTCCAGAACATATGAATCATCATATTCTGTTGTATAAATAACAAGGTACTCCTTGTATTCTTCCGGCAACCTTATCATCGTTCTATCTCCAGGTTCACGCAATTCTCGTGTTTTCTTTATAAACTGATAACTCTTTGAAAAGTATGCCTGCAGTGCTTTTGCCAACTCACCATTCTTTGTATAACGTATTTGGAGTGTATCCTTTTTTCTCTTAAACTTTAGATCAAAATTGACATTTGTTATTTTGGCTTTATAAGATTTTCCATTCAAATAAAGCGTAATATCTTTTGACTCTCCCCTTTGCAAGAACCGTCCCATAATCTGCCCAAATACAACCTGATTATCAAAAGGCAAAGTTAACCCCTCATTTAACAATGACCAGTCCACTTCTTTTTTGTAGACGTAATTTTCTGTTGTCATTAAAGCTCCCCCCATTAATTATAAAGTTACACATAGGCTTAATAAACCACTGACTCTACTATTTTATTGGCTAGTTTTTCATACCAAACACAACAATTTAATTGTACACCTTTTCACGCTATTTTAACATATATGAAAACTTAATTTTGAAAAAGATTCATTGTGTTCAAAACATATATTTGTATTCTCTAGCTGTTATTTTGTTACTCACCATCCAATCCTAAGCTAATTAAAAGTTCCATGGTTATAATCTTGTTTCTTTTTTTAATCTGTGCAATGCCAAGGAAAAACTGATAAAGCACATAATCACAAGCAAAAGAAATACAAATGCAACATCACGTACAGCAATATTTTCCTGTAAAATCAAAGCTCTTAAGATGTTAATTACATGAGTAAATGGGTTTAGCTTAACTGCAATTGAAAGTCCTCCAGATAATCTATCTGCCGGAAATAATGCCGTGCTTAGAAAAAATATCGGCAAGACAATTGCATTCATAACGGTTTCGTAAATGACCTCATTGGGAAGGCAAAGGCTAATGGCATAAGTAATTCCTGACATAAAGAATGCCGTCATAAATACTAGCAAAGCAATGAGGAGAGCTCCTGCAAGCCCAGAAGCAATTTTTACAGAGAAGAAGAGACTGACAATGCACATAATAGCAACTTCAATAAAAGTACATAATACCGCTTCTAATACTTGTCCGAGTACAATTGAGCTTCTTTGAACCGGGGCAATCAACACCCTGTAAAAACTCCCATCGGTTTTCATAAGATAATTCATAATACCGCTGCTGCTGCATGCTCCAAAACTTACAAGTACAACTAGCCCAGGAAGAATAAAGGCCGTATAGTTTTCAATTCCAATACCCTGCATGGACTGTGCGGCAACGGCACTATATAAAACCAGCCAAAGTATAGGCTGTAAAATTGTCATTACAATGGTAAAAGGGTTGTGAAATCGCCATTTTATATTGCGCTGAAGTAGAGTAAAAACATCCATTAGCTGACCTCCTTACCATCTTCGCTGGTTAGCCTGACAAAAACATCTTCCAAGGTAGGCTGCATAATTTCTATACCCAAGAAAGGAATGTTATGATCAAGAAGCCATCGATTGGCTTTTTCTAAATCAATATGTCCATTTGTTAAGTCGGTAATGATTTTATCATGACACAAGTTAGATTCTTTTATCCCAATAAGGCTTTTTAACGGCTCAAAACAGTTTTTGGCTTGTTCTTTCGATGCAAAGCTGATTTTCAGCATATCCTGTCGTAAATATTCTCTGAGAGCCCGAGGAGTACCTTGAAGTATCTCTTTCCCATTCTTCATAATGCATATGGTATCGCTTAACTGGTCAGCTTCCTCTAAATAATGAGTTGTCAAAAAAATTGTTGTTCCAAAATCATTTCTAATTTTTTTCATCATGTCCCACATTACCATACGTGATTGAATGTCCATACCAACGGTTGGCTCATCCAAGAATAGTATTTTGGGATTTGACATCATATTGAGTGCAATATCAAGGCGCCTCTTTACCCCACCGGAATAAGAGGCAACAGGATATTTCAAATATTGCTCTAAACCAAAACAAGAAATTAGTGTTTTCATACGTTTTTGGGCTTCCAGTTTAGGCACCTTATAGAGCTTGCTTTGAAACATCATATTTTCTGTAAGGGACAAGTGCGTATCAATTGATGTCTGCTGTGCTACACAAGATATTTGTGTACGAATTTCAGAGGCTTCCCTATAAACATCTTTTCCAAACATGGTAACAACACCAGAGGTAGGCGCAAGATAAGTGGTCAGTATATGAATAAGCGTTGATTTTCCAGCACCATTTTGTCCTAGGAGGGAGAAAATTTCCCCCTCCTTTACTGATAAACTAAGACCATTTAATGCCTTTACACCGTTCTTATACCTTTTTATTAAATTTTCAGTTTTAATAGCCATCATATTATTCCTCCTTAATTGGGAACAAAATTTCTGTAATATATTTATCAGGATTTCCTTTTATAAACATTCCAGGCCCTTTAATGAAAACCTCTCTAAACGGTGGCTGCAATTGTAGGTTATGGCTCTTAGCGTATTGGTCTATTTCACCATAGGCTTTATATATAGTTTCATAAGAACCTACATGAGGAACGCTAACTGCCTTGATACGCGGCATTTCTTTTACTTCAATTCCATTTTCATAAGGTGTCTGAGCGGTTGGTACACATATATCCATTTCCCCCATTCTTGTTTCAGAGTCCATGACGTAATAAGAGATAAACGGTGCCCCATTCGCTTTTCCTCGAATAGCCTTAAAAATATTGGGGAAAACTTTATTTGCTCCGGTTGCAATGCCCTTGTATCTCATAAAGGCAATTCGAATGGGTTCAATATCTCTGATTTCAATTTGGTATTCCATTTTTTTAATTCTCCTTTTCCTTTTTTACAGCAATCCATACTTCAGAATGCCCCTGTTGCGGTTTTCCTTCACTGATTGGATATACTTCTATGTCCGGCAACTCAGCATAAGTATAGCCTGAGAAGGGAAGCCATTCTGTAAGAAAACGTCTAAAAATATTCTGAATGGACTCTTTAAAATGTCCTTCACTTTCAAATATTACCCATGTTGCTGCCGGAATTTTATACTCAAACATTCCTTCAGAAACATGCTGATCTGTTGCAGCTGCAATATAATAGTAAATATTATTTGGATTTTCATAAACAGTAATACCTAGCACTACACCCGGAATTTTATTAGACAGCTTGCAGACTTCTGTAAATCGATTATCTTGCAACGCACTGTTCCAAAAATGCGGCACTAGTTTTTGGTTTTCATTCACATCCTCTGTTAATGGAATGCGGATACCTACAATTCGCATAGCCTCTTTTTCTTCCATACGATATGGCACAGCATCACCTCCTGTAACTTTAACGGAAAACTTAATAGGTGGATACGCATTAAGCACGCTCCCCTCCAATTTAGCAGCTGATGGAGAAATTCCATGAACGCTCTGAAATGCCCGATTAAAAGATGTCGGGGAATTGTAGCCGTATTTCAGTGCAACATCCATTATCTTTATATCTGTAGATTGCAATTCAAAGCCGGCCTGTGTCATTCTCCTGCGGCGAATATATTCAGATAATGGAATACCGGCTACATAGGTAAACATGCGTCTGAAATAATAAGACGAGCAACACGCTATTTTTGCTGCTTCCTCACATGAAATCTCCTTATTCAAGTTTTTTTCGATATAATCAATAGCACGGCTTAATTCCTTTAGCCACTCCATTTCTTCACCCCCTTGTAAAAATCATACTATACAAAATAAATTTATTCCTCGCTTTTTGTGTCCTCTTTTGTAAACATTATTATATATCAATAAAACTGCTTTTGAGCGTAAGAGTCAAAAATTAAATAACTAGAACTTCTATCCTCCCATTGATAAACTTAAGTAAAAGATTATTTGTTGGAGGATTGCCTATGTATAAAAAATTAGATAACAAGGCTTGGGAGGAATATTTAAATAACTTTGACGCTATTAAAGATACAATAACAGTAAGAGGTTTCTGTGAAGAAAACAACCTTAGTAAGAGTCAATTTTATTATCATAAAAAAAGAGTAGAAAAAGTAGCCAAGGTAAAGATCCTGTTTTTCAAGATATCCCTTTGAATTGTAAGGTTCATAATATGGACGAAAACAAGATTACATCAAAAGAAGTAAAAGAAAAAATATAAACCAATTAAAGCAGATGAAACTGCGAGAACAACCTGGCTAGAGATTTTTTTGCATCAGATATAATGAAAAATGGGCAACAGATGTAACTGAATTCAAAGTGCCAGGTAAAAAGAAGAGGTTTTATTTAAGTACCATCATCGATTTGTATAACCGTTATCCTGTTTCGCATGTTATAAACTGCAGAAATGATAATCCGTTAGTATTTAAAGCATTTGATAAAGCAATAGCTGCTAATCCTGTTGCAAAATCTCTGTTTCATTCAGATCGAGGATTTCAATATACAAGCAAAGTATTTCAAAGAGGCTTGTTGATAACGAAATGGAACAATCTATGCCAAGAGTAGGTCATTACATTGATAATGGTCCGACAGAAGAATTCTTGGGAATAATTAAGACTGAAATGTATCAAATGTATGATATCACGGATGAAGCATCTTTAAGATTAGCAATTAATGATTACATACGTTTCTATTCAACTGAGCGTCCTCAAGATCGTTATCACTGCAAGACACCTTTAGAAGTCAGAATGGAGGCATTACACACAACTGTTCCAGAGCAGCGCCCTATACAAGAAAATAAACGAGTCAAGAAATATAAAGAAAAATGGTTTGTATAGAAATACAACCACACAGCTTAACACTGTATGGTTGTATACTACACTTTGTTTTAGATATTTGCCTGTCTACCTGACAGGGGGCAAATCAATCAATATGCCTTACTAGGATATCTTAATACTGTTTGTGAGGTTGTTAAATACACCAAAACTTTGACACTTACGTTTATAGCCTTGTTATTGACATCATCATCTACCATCTAGGTAACCTCCTTTCTGGGGAAAATAAAAAAATCGGCCCAGATTTTCAGGTCTGAACCGCTAAAACTATAACTTTATATACCTACTTATAATTCCTATTAGTATTTATCATTTGAATAATTTGTTAAAATCAATAGAGTAACCATACGCATTTAATTCTTTAGCAATTTCTGTTTTCCATGCACCATTGGAATCATAACTTACATAAACAACTCCTGATATATCATTAGGTTTTTCAACAGTTTCTTTGACAAGTGCAACTACATTCTTTCTTCCGATTTTTCCAATTAAATACCCATGTTCAAACACAACATTTTGTCTTGCACGAAAATTCAAATCTATCGGTTCTTTAGCTACTCCGCCCTTGTCGCATGGTGTATATAATACTATCCCAAAGCCAACATTTGAATAACGTTCTATTTTTTCTATAATGGTGTCTCCACTACTCGATTGTTCATGTAATATAATCGGTTCTAATCCAAGGTTTTCTAAAAACCTAGCTACTTCATTTTTTATCCCATCATCATGCCCATGAACAATAAAAATCTTTTTACCGCTTATAGAAGGGTTTTCTTGTTCAATCACTGGAGAAGAAAAAAATTTTTCATATTCTTCTTTATTATCGCTAATATCTTTAATGATTTTATCTACTTTTATTTTATTTTCCCTATGTACTTCTTTATAAAAAACATATCCGTTTGTCTGAATATTTGACATGTTTTTACTATACCAATCTGAAATTTTTATACAGCAAAACTCAAGAACTTCGAAGTTAAGATTATCTTGTTCAAGCCCCTCTTTCAAAGTTTTATTAGGAATACTAATATTAGGGTTACTAGTATATTCACTGATATTCCCGATAATCGCTAATAGTTCTATTTTTAAAATCTTATAGTTTATCATTTCTTCCTCCTGGTAATCTTATATAATCAAACTAATTATTAACTAAAAAAATATTCACCAATAAATCATATTATTGTCTATCACTATTTTGTTTCAATACCTACTGGAACACTAATATAATCTTTTTTAACTTTATTTCAAGTTTTATTACCCTCTTTTATAATGATAATATACCTCTAAAAGTGCTTTCTTCTCATGCACTGCTCACAACAATTAGACTCTAATTACTCTAAGCAATGCATGAATTATATTTGGTTAAAGTTTCTGAAACCCTTGATTTTATAACATATATTGCACCCATCACTATTATGACACGTTCCCCAGTTGGCATAACAATTGTTGCTACTTCCTTACTTACACTCCAATGTGATTTAATAGCATAAAGTGCACCCAATTGTGGACTTCTTAGCCCTTCAATATTTCGTTCTATATCCTCTTGCTTATAATTGAATGAATCATACCATGAGTTTATAACTTTATCAGGAGCAACAAATATTGACTTATTATTTAATACTTGTTGATAAACTTTGTTTTTTCCTATTTTACACTGTAAAGTTGACATTTTATTAACCTCTTTATTAAATAACCTGAATTATTCATAAGAGCCAACCCAATCATGGCGGAAGCCTGCAATTGTTAGCTTTTATCTATATTTTCAAATTCACCTATTAAGTGATATAGAAAAAGAACCAAACTTTTGTTAAAATTATAGGTAACTAATCCAAATAGAAACAAAAGAGAGGTTCTTATATGGATATTTTAAACACTAAATCACTAGAAAGCAATAGTAAAATTAAAATAAATTTTGCCGGAGGCGATTTGACCTCCGACGCAGGTCTTCTTTTAATCAAGGAATTCATTAATAAACTGGGATTTGTTAAACTTCTCAAATCAGAGTTTAAAACTAAAGATAATGCTAGTTTTCGTTATCATAAGGATGCTGAAAATTTGCTACAAATGATTTATCAAATTATTATGGCCTATTTTCAGGATGATTGTGCAGATGAACTTACCACAGAACCAGTATTCACGGCAATACTGGAAAAGAATACACTTGCTTCGCAACCAACTCTATCTAGATTTTTTAATAGAATGGATGAGTCTACTTTAAACCAATTTCATGAACTTATGACTAAATTTCGCGAAATTGTGTATACAGTCAAAACTCCTGAGCTAATGCTCCTTGATTTAGATTCTACACTTCTTAATACCTATGGACATCAAGAAGGCGAAGACTTCAATTTTCATTATCAAAGTCATGGTTATCATCCATTAGTTTGTTACGATGGCATCACTGGAGATTTATTGAAAATTCAACTGCGTGACGGAACTGATTACTCGTCAACAGGTGTTGTAGAATTTTTACAACCACTTTTAATGGAATTTCAAAATAATTATCCTGATATTCCACTACTCCTTAGAGGTGATAGTGGATTTACAAAACCAGAACTTTACGAGCAATGTGAAGTCAATGGTGTTTCTTACGTGATTCGTTTAAAAGAAAACAAACTGCTACGAAAATTAGCAGATCATATTGATGAACGTCTAACAGATGCCACTAAAAATGATATGTGTTCTTATGCTGTTCAATATGGAGAATTCATGTATCAATCTGGTTCATGGAAATATCCACGACGAGTGGTGTGCAAAGTAGAAAAACCATATGGACAATTTATCCACATGTATACATTTATAGTGACTAATATGGAGTCCTCGCCAGCGCAGCTAATAAAGTTTTACTGCAAACGTGGTACAATGGAAAACTTTATTAAAGAAAGTAAGAATGGCTTTGATTTTGCTGCCGTTAGCAGTTCTTCTAAAATTGTTAATGCAAATCGTGTTCAAGTGCATGCTCTCGCATATAACATATTTAATTGGTTTAAACGTCTAGTTTTACCCATTAGTATCCGTAGGCAGTTAGTAGATACCATCCGCTTAAAGTTATTAAAGATTGCAGCGAAGGTAGTACATTCAGCAAGGTATATAACTTTCAAATTATGTAGCAGTTGTCCATATAAAACTGAATTCTACGAAACCTTGAATAATATCAGAGGGCTACGCCCAAAGCTTGAGTAAGCGCTTTTGACGATCTTTGATAGTTAAAAAATGGTAATATATAATAGTCCTAGGGTTACTATACCCTTTTTTAGGCGTGTATACAAATATTAACATGGTTATAAATTAAAAAACTTAAAATAAAACTATTTGTGCTAGTTTTTAATGTTCATGAATAATTCGGGAATAATATTTATTTTCTACACTTAAATACTTTAGTCATTAAATCTTATACTTCTTAATAATATATTGACTATAATATTCTACAAATTATTGATTATACCTTCTTATTTTACCAAATATCCTTTGACCTGATATAATTAAGTTGTAACACCTCTGTCTAATTAATGATATAATCAAATTAGAGAAAAGAGGTAGACTAATGAGTAAATATGAACAAGAATTTAAGGACAAGATAATACGCCAACATCTTAGTGATGGAAGGACTCTTGCGAGCCTTTCAAAGGAATATGGAGTAAACAAAGCTACAATATGTAATTGGGTAAAAGTATACCGTGAAGAATGCCAAGAAGATCCTACTAAAAACGAAGAAAAAGACTATTTCAAAGAAAATTTGCTATTAAAGAAGCAGCTCGAAGAGCTTGAAAAAGAAAATAAATTCTTAAAAAAAGCAGCGGCATTCTTCGCGAAGGAAATAGACTAAGTGTATATACTTTTATCAAAAACTATAAATCAGAATTTGGTGTAAGGTGGCTACTAAAAAAATTCAACTTATCTCCAAATGCTTACTATAACTTCCTTAAAAATAGGAGGTCTAAGTACCATACCCAAAAACAAGCTACGCTTGGCAAAATCAATGAAATTTTTCATAAAACCAACGGAGTTGTTGGCTATAGAATCATGAAAATATTCCTTCAAAGGCAAGGCTTTAATTATAGCTATCAGACTGTGCATAAGTATATGAATAAAGAACTTAAGCTCCACTCAATAATAAGAAGAAAGAAACCTCCGTATATCAAGGGCGATGCCCATAAAGTGTTTCCTAATCTATTAAATCAGGATTTCAGTGTACAATCACCCAACACCGTATGGTGTACTGATTTTACATATATGTACCTTCAAAATGGGAAAACACGTTATAATTGCTCTATTCTAGATCTTTATGATAGATCTATAGTTTCTACCTTAAATAGCAAAGAAATTAATGCGGAGCTAGCAATAAATACATTAAAAACCGCTTTAAAGAAAGTGGGTAAAATAAGCAATAAAATTATTCTACACAGTGATCAAGGACGTCAATATACTTCCAAAGATTTCACGGAGTTTTGCGCTAGTAATAATGTGGTTCAAAGCATGAGCAAAGCTGGGTGCCCTTATGATAATGCTCCCATGGAAAGATATTTTAATACATTCAAGAACGAGTTTCTAAATCTATATAACTTTAAAACAGATGAATCTTTAAATAATGCTGTATATGATTTTTCATATACCTGGTATAACCATGTGAGACCTCATTCTTTCAATGGAGGACTAACACCGTTTGAAGCTAGGTATTCTATGAAATCTTTTTAGACAAAAGTGTTACAATTTTGCTTGACCACAACACTTATAGTCTTTTATTATACTTACGTTTACTAGTAGATTTCTTAAGTATTCAATTTATAAAACACAAAAGACCATGAAGTTTCAGCCATACTCGCTCTCTTCATAGTCTTTTTCTGTTTTGTATAAATTTATAATAACGTGACCCCTTACAGCATATCAAATTCCAACTCTTACTTTTACACCATTAATTGGCTCTTTATTTTTAAAATCATTACCTTGTGCGGTAAAGTGAATGAATTCACGGATTATAAGGTATCTTTGCGGCGTATTCCTACTACCACCTCAGTCGTAGATTGCTTCCACTCAAACTTAGCTATCACTCGTTTTTGTGGGCAATCCTAACATGAGTCGTACTAATTACTTACTTCATCGCTCCGCTCTTCGTAAGTAAGTTACGACTTCAATATGAAGTTTTTAGGCTAATTTACACTATCGTAAAAACACAGCAAAAATGCTGTGTTTATGCTGGTTTGATATCCAACCTGTCCTCTTTATAAATAACTTCCGAGTAGGCTATTTTATTTCTTCATTGCTTTGAGCTATATTTTTTTCCTTGGTTGCCTGGTAGTGTGTCTTGCTTATGTTGCTAAACTGGTTTATTAAGATGTAAGCCGCTTTGGCTTCCTATAATTCGTCTATTAAGAAAACTCCGAACTATATTTCAAGGGCATATTCGCTTACATGCCCCCTAAAGTCTCCATAACTATTAATTATTCCACTACCTACTTTTTTAAATCCAATTCTCTCATGAAGTTTGATAGAGGGTATATTTTTATTTGCAATATGTACAAATACCCTTTCATTAGTTGTCTCTCGTAAAATACGAATACCTTCTATAACTATAGACTTTCCTATACCTTTTCTCCTTTCATTAGGTATCACTTCCAATCCTTCTATCAACCACTTATTGTCGCAAAACGGAGTCTTCCAAAGCCTTGCGACACCTATAATATTATTTTGCTCTTGAGCGATAATTGTAAGTTTCTCTCCTGGTATTTTATCTGAAAACCAACTTTTCCACCATTTAACACAGTCATCAAAGTTTTCTGGCTCAGAATAAGTCAAAACGTGTGATAATTGTTCTATTACCTGTTTGTCTGCATCTGTCTGTTCAACTCTTTTGATATATACTAAACCAACCATAGTTCTCCCCCCTGTGATCCGCCATAAAATACAATTGCGACCTATATCTTAACTATTTACTTTTTCGAACTGTATTTTTTGCCTTTTCGCTTACTTCGGTGCTGTTTTTCAATCTGCGCCGCTTGAAATGTTTCCTTAGAGATTATCGCCGGACTGTTGTCTTCAGCCAAATAACATGCGCTATGCTCTCCGTTGTCCAACAGCCGCACATTGCCTATATACTTTTCATTACTGAGCATTACGTCAATTGTTCTCTTGGGTCATGTAGCCTTTCCTGTAGGAGGCTTGATCCCTAGCCGCTCCAGTTCTTTCACAATACCTAAAACACTTTTACCCTGAAGATAGAGGTTAAATATCAGGCGGACATTTTTAGCTTCTTTCTCATCAATTACAAGATTACCATTTTCATCATTGGAATATCCATAACATTTTCTATTATATAGCTTTGAAGTGCCTTGTGCAGCACATTATTTAATTCCCCACTTAATGTTATCGCTACGTGATTCATTCTCTGCCTGAGCAATTGACTCTATTATGGAGACCATAAGGGTGCTGTCTGTATCAGCTGTATCAAGTTGTTCCTGTTCAAATATAACACGAACGTCGAGAATCCTTAGCTGGTTCAACGCATCAAGAATCTCTACTGTCTCTCGTCCAAATCTGCTGATACTCTTGGTTAGGATAATTTCTAAATCATGCGACTGACAATCCTTCAGCATACAATTAAACTCTTTTCGAGAAGAGCCCGTCTTGCTTGAAGCAATATCAATATATCCATCTACTAATAACCATTTGGGATTAACTGCTGTTAATCTTGTTAGCGCTGATACTTGGGCGGTAAGACTTTTCAATTGATCAGCACTGTTTGTACTCACACGACAGTAAATACCAACTCGTTTTTCTCTCTTTGGAGGTAATTGTGGTATGAAATGAATTGTTTTATTATCAGCCATGACAATACCTCCTTGATTTCAAGTTCATTGAAAAATATAAAAGTTTGGTTTTTTAATCTATTTTTCTCCATTTTAAATTCAGCGCTTTGATAAACGAACCTGTATAATTTAAATCCTCTTTATCCAAAGCGTCATCTGCCCAAAAAATACATTCATCTTTAACGAATAAGCATGCGCTAAAGATTTCTCGGCTATAGTTTTCCTGTGTGGGCCTTAAATTCATGGATATCAGACCCTCAAAGCACAGTTCGACAACACCATACCATCCGGAATTATCGAAGGTTACAGTCAAACTCCTTTCACTATAACCCTCGATATACTGTATTTTATCAAGTGTTGAATCATGAAATCCTGCAAACACTTTAAAAAACTCGTCCGCATCGCTTTGCGTCTTTATATATGTCCATTGATCAGTATCACATGGTTCCCTTACTTGAATAGAACAATTGCTCTTTGGCACGATCCTAGCTCTAAGAATTTTCAGCATAAAATCATAGTCCTGATACAACTCATCATATCCGCAATACTGTTTTATAAAAGCATTTATACCATTGCTCTTAAAGTAACGATTAAGCTTTAATACATTTACTTTATCATATGTCACCCATTCATTTCTATCGGAATTGATTACCTCTATCAATGGCAGTAGCACACTCTGGTCCTTGCTTTCTTTATCCAGATAATCCACTAATTCGAACGCGTCCTCTCTTGGGTTGTATACGATATTGCGCTCATAATACCCAATATCAAGTTTGCCATAAATGATAGATTTATAAAAAATTCCAGTCTTTTTATCAAACACACGCGCAAACATTATCTTCAACCTCCTTTGTACCATGACTAATAAACATATTAGCATATTTCAGCTATGTTGATTAGCCTATTCTACAACCTTTTAACCCCAACATTCAGCCTGACCACACAACCCCGACAAAATAAAAAACATCTAAATCGACCACTCATGAACACCCACCATCTATCCTAACCATTCGTCAAGCACCGACATCTAAATAGCTCTCTCGCAAACGTTTTAGCCTATTTAGATATGTTAAAATGAAGCAAAAAACACACGATTTCCTCGATCCTATTTTTTAATTCCAAAATACACAAATGGCTTATATACTTGGCTTTCTACGCCCCTACTTTTTTACCCTTCTTATCAATGCTACCGTCTCCACGTGAGGTGTGTGTGCGAACATGTCTTTGCCTCGTACTTTTTCTATTACATATCCTTGTTCTGTGAGATATTTTAAGTCTTCCACTAGGGTTTTTGGGTTGCAGGATACATAGATGATGTTTTTGGGGTTGAATTTCACTACGTACTGCAAGGCTACCGGGTGTACACCTGGTCTTGGTGGATCTAGGATTATTGTATCTGGTGATGCTTCTATGGTGTTGATGGTTTTTGCCACGTCTCCTGCTATGAATTCGCAGTTTGTTAGGTTATTTAGGGCTGCGTTTTCTTTGGCTGCTTCTACGGCTTCTTCTATGAGCTCTATGCCGATAACTTTCTTTGCTTTTGGTGCCACGATTTGGCCTATGGTTCCTGTGCCACAGTATAGGTCGAATACTACTTTGTCCTCTGTATCCCCAAGGAAGTCGCGGACTATTTTGTATAGTTCCTCTGCTGCCAAGGTGTTGGTTTGAAAGAAGGAGAATGGACTAATCTTGAATTTCAAGCCCAACAATTCTTCGTATATGTATGGCACGCCGTATAATACTTCTACTTTTTCTGGGATAACTGCATCACTAAAGGAGTCATTGCTGGTGTGTAGAATGCCTGCTATAGTTCCTTCGTATTGCTGATTTAATATAAGTTCTTTGTATTCTCTAAGGTCAAAGTCCACTTGAGTTGTGGTCACGAGGTTTACGAGAATTTCACCTGTTCTCTTGCTCTTTCGAATTACAAAATGGCGCAAATACCCTTCCCTCTTCATGACTTTGTATGGTGAGAATCCTTTTTCTCTAAAGTAATGCATGGTGATGCTCTGTAGCTTTCTAAAATCGCTGTCCATGATCATGCATGGTTCTGTGCTTACTATGGAAAATCCTCTATTCTTCACGTGCATGCCTAAGGTAAGCTGGCCGCCCTTTTCCATGTCGCCAAAGGTGAATTCCATTTTATTTCTGTACTCGAAGATGGCTGGACTCTTTTCCACTCCTTCATAATTAAAATCTGTAAAGCCTGCATTTCTGAATAATCTTTTTAGCTGTTCATCTTTAAACTCTACTTGTTTTTCATAGGGAATGTCCTGACATGCACAGCCGCCACATAGATCTGTTATGGGACATTTAGGCTCTATCTGGTATGGTGCTTTCTCTAGAATTTCTAAAAGCTTTGCCTCCACTCTAGATGTACCTTTCTTATTAACTTTTGCTCTGACTTTTTGCATAGGATATGCACCCTTTACATGGACTCTAGTGTCTTCGTATTTTGCAAGTCCTATGGCTGGGAATGCCGTTCCTTCTATATTAAATTCGTATTCTTTTCCTTTTTTCATATATTATCTCCATTCCGTGTTTTTTCATATCTAGTCTATCATAAATTATGGCTTATTACTATAAAAACTAATTTTCTAATGGAAGTGACTTTAAAGTTCATAAATGATATAATGTTCTATATTCTAATTAATTTCCGGAGGTGATTTTATGGTAAACACAATCTTCGCAGGATTATTCATTGTTATTGGTATCATCGAAGCCCGTGCAGGCATTACTCTACCTTTACATAAAGTTCTTGTAGACGAGAAAGGCAACACTATAAAAGATAATGAAAAGAAACTTTCACAGGAAGAAATGACTTTATCAAAACAAGAAAAAAACATCTTAATTTTCCAAAAAATTTACTTTATTTTTATGGGAATTTTCACAGCCATTCTCGGAGTTCTTTCTATAGTAAAAGAAAACTTCATACCAAAATACATGGTAGTAATCCTAGCTATATTGCCCATCATATTAAATAAATCTATTGGCACTGTTATTTCAAAAAAAATCAAATAATAAATTAAACAAGCTGTCTCACATACCACTTTGGTGAACAAAACGGTGTGAGGCAGTCTTTTTATTTTCTAATAGTGAAAATAATCTTGACATTACTATTTACGCAATGTATAATTGTCCCGCCTTAAAGAAAGGATGTATTTGATTAACCAAATGGTTAATGATAACCATACAAAAGGGGGGACTATTTTATGAGAGCAAAAGTACTGAAGGCAACTTTTATAAGAAATTTTATTATAATGTTGCGAGCCTATCCAAAGAGCTTTTTTATAGGAAACGTTTGTACGGGATTTTATACTGTAGTTGGAGCATTATTTATGTACAAGCTACTTTTTAACGGTGTAGTTGGAGATGATTTCTTTAAGTACACAAAAACTGAGGATTATATGGGATATGTAATTTGGGGAAGTTTAACTTATATTTTTGTAGTAAGAACTTGCCTTAATGTAAGTAGAAGTCTTATTACTGAACTTAGAGAGGGAACACTAGAAAGTTTAATGATGACGCCTTTTAAAAGGGGTGAATATTTTATAGGAAATATGTTGCATCAAACTATAGCTACTACTTTTGAAGTTTTAATTTCATTAATTATAGCGATGCCATTTGGATTAAGTTTTAAAAGTATGAATTTTCCTGCTTTTATATTTGTATTCTTTTTAGCTCTTTATGGATTCTTTGGGTTATCTATGGTTTTGGGCTCCGTAATGCTCTACACAAGAGATACTTATATTTCTCAAAACACTTTATTTGTAGCTATGTTTTTATTGTGTGGAATCACTTTCCCAGTAGAATACTTGCCACATTCCTTAAAAATCATTGGAGAATTGATACCAGTAACGGAAATATCAAATCTGATTAGAGGTTCAGCTATTTTAGGCAAGGGATTAAGTGAGCAGATAGGTACAATAGTTTATGTATTTATACTAAGTACAATCTATCTATTTATTGGATTTTTATCTTTAAAGAAAATTGAGTATATTGCACTCGAAAAAATACAAGGATAGGTGATAATTATGATAGCGGCAAAAAATTTAAATAAGCAATTTGAAACTAAAATTGGTAAGGGTTTGTTTAGTAGAAAAAAACAAATAGTAGAAGCTGTTAAGGATGTATCTATTAAAATAGATAAGGGTCAGATAGTTGGACTCTTAGGGATTAATGGTGCAGGAAAAACCACTACTATAAAGATGTTAACCACATTACTTTCTCCAAACAAGGGAAGTTATTTTATGGATGGGATAAATGGAATAAAAAATCCTAAGGCTATTAAGAAAAAAATAAATATGGTAGCTGGTGGGGAAAGAATGATTTATTGGAGACTTACAGCCTATGAAAATCTTTGGTATTATGGCCAACTTTATGATATAGATGACAAGGTTCTAAAAGTAAGGATAGAAGAATTATTAAAGCTGGTAGGTTTATATGAAAATAAGGATAAAAAGGTGGAGGAATATTCTAAGGGAATGAAGCAAAGATTGCAAATAGCGCGAGGTCTTATTAATAATCCAGATTATATATTTATGGATGAGCCAACGCTTGGATTAGATGCTATAGTTGCAAAAGAATTAAGGGCTCATACTAAATTCTTAGCTAAAAATCAAGAAAAGGGAATATTATTAACTTCTCACTACATGGGTGAAGTTGAGGAGTTGTGTGATTATATATACATTTTAGAAAAAGGAGAAATAATCAAACAGGGAACTATAAAGGACCTATCTAAGGAAGTATTTAAAAAAACAATATATAAGTTAACCCTTCATAACACCATTGCTAATTTTGAAGATGTATTGCTAAAACAATTGAGGATAATGGATAACACTGTAGAGGTATATAAGAATGATGAGTCTTATAAGATATTAAGCAGTATCAACTTAAGTATGCATATTTCAAAAGCCTGTATAAATAGTGGTGCTATTATTAAAGAATTTTATGAAATATCACCAGGACTTGAAGATACAATCATTAAACTTGCTAAAAAGGAGGCTTAAAGCATGACAGCGTTTTTTAAAGCTTTAAAGGGAGAAATGAAAAAGCAACATTTAAATTACTTTTATAGTAAAACCATATATATATCCTTATTTGTTTGGCCAATATTGCATTTTATTACAACTTATTATAGTTTCAAACCTTTTAACATAAACAATAGCAATATACCTTATCTTAATGAAGATAATATGATAATATTTATATTATTAGGATATATGACTATGAGTCTGTTTAGAAGCTTGGTCCAGTCAGCTTGGAAGTTCTCTTTTGAAAGAGTTAGCGGAACATTAGAATTAATATACTTATCTCCAGCCTCAAGGCAAGGTGTAATATTGGGAAATGCATTATCTTCGTTATTTGAAAGTGTAGTCTTCATGGTACTTTTCTCCATAGGCATATTAATATTTAAAAAGGAAGTTTTAAATATTAATTATTTGTCTTTAATTATTGTGTGTACTATAACAATAACTATGGCTATCTTGTGGGGGATGTTACTAAACACCTTATTCTTATTTTCAAGGGACTCAGGTTTTCTTTTTTCAATGTTGGAAGAGACCATGGAAACATTTGCAGGAGTTAAGGTACCAACAACATTATTCCCAATGTGGGCGAAAATAATAAGTTTAATTTTTCCTTTAACTTATGCAGTAGAAGCAGTAAGAAGAGTTATGTTAGATGGAAGTTCTATTGCTGATATTAAAAAGTTTATACTCATTGGAATAGTTATAATCATAGTATTATACTTTTCTTCAGTTATAATAATAAAAATAGTAGAAAATCACAGTAGAAAAACAGGCAATTTCACATATTTCTAAAATATGTTATTAATTTAAGAGGCATTATGAATATTGATACAATTTATGAAAAGAAGATACTGTGTGAGTTTGTGTATTCACCTTTAAAAGAAATGCTTTGTGCGTTACATGTTTTATATAAAAGTGATCATCATTTGCATAGAAAAACATGGATAGACACGGTAAATGAACATATGAGTCAAGAACTAAAAAAAGAAATAATAGAGGTTGGTGAGTTTACAGAGGGATATATTGTTCCACTAGATTTTATGATTGCTTTTGCAGAATGCAATAATTTAAGTGTATTAAGCAGCATTGAATTTTTAGAGGATGTGCCACTATATAAAATAACAAAAATAATCAAAACATATGATATTAATAGAAAAATAACAGAAGCACAGTATTCTAGGCTTATAAATTTGCTTAAAAGTTTTTATATTAATGTATTTAGCCACGAATTAAAATATATAGAACCGATGATGGTTAGAGTTTTAAAGAAAAAATCTTCCTATGCAAAGGAAAAAGGAATCATGGCATTGATAGATAGTATTCATGAAAGAATCAAAATAGAAGATGAGGAAATCGTATTTTATAAATACAGAGAATTTAGAATGAAGTGGGCAGATATAAAAAAAATAACTATAAATATATCTACTTTTATAAGTCCTCATCTTTTATTAGGTTACAATAAAAATAGTCTAGATCTTACAGTACTACTTGAATTGCAGCATTATGAAAAGGAAGCCCCAAAGGATTTGGAAAAAGTACTAAAAGCTTTGGGGGATGGTACACGTCTTAGAATATTAAAGGAAATAAGCAAAAAAGGTAAGACTACACAAGAGTTAAGCACTATATTAAATGTATCAGAAGCAGCAGTATCTAAAGCACTAAAATTATTGTACCAAGCAAAAATTGTAGATAAAAAAAGAAGTGGAAATTATCTTATTTATACTTTAAATAAGCTCCAAATAGATTATTTACCATATAAAATATACGAATATCTTATGAGATAATATTAAAAGCTCCATCTAAAATGGCCTCTTATAGGTATTTTTATGGAGGTCAACTTTATCTCCGATGGCACAGGGCCGCCGTTGTGTATTATATAGGGGATTCCACTTCTAGAACGTCTATCCGATACAATTCCTACATGTTCATATCCATCAGTGTAAACGATTATATCCCCTGGCTGAAATTGCTTCAAGTTTTCAATATCTTTCACATCTATTTCTACTGGCAAGTTTTCAAAGTGCCTCTCAAAATATACAAGCTGATTTACAACCCTTCTAAAATCTATATTGGGATCTGGTTTACCATGAACCCTTGGGTACAATTCCGTATTTTCTGCAATGTCCTTATCCATTAAATCTTTCAAACTCACGCCTATACCCTTGTATGCCCTCCACACCACATCTGTACAAACCCCTTCATTATTTGGTGGATATCCCCCCACATAATAGGCACTTTTATATGTTGTCTTATTTTTAACTTCCTGTCTTGCAGCATTTACTATGTCTATAGGATCTGAAATGCCATTTTTATTGTTATCCACATCTTCATTGATGATGCCAATGTTCACTTTTTTCCCAAAAGGAAGTTCTGCATGAATGCCTATCCAATCCATAATTAGACCATCCCTAAAACACATGGCAAATATTACACCGCTTAAAAACACTGTAGTTACAATTAACAAACTTACTTTGAGAACAGTTTTCTTTTTTCTCATTGTCAACCCCCATATACTATAAATCTTTACTTATATTTTATAGTATATGAATCACTTTATCAATATTCATTCAATTTATATTATTATGAGTTCACTTCATTATAACTTCTTCATTGAAAAATCTCCTCAAAGATAGTATAATTCCTTTAAATTTAATTTTTTAGGAGTGGATTATATGGTTCCTATTGAAACTGAAAGGCTTCTTCTCAGGGAGTGGCATGAAAATGATTTACAGGATCTTTTAGAATTGTTGCAAGATGAAAGAGTGGCAAAATGTTCTGGTGGTAGGACAATTTTAGATGTAGATGATTGTAGAAATAGTTTACATTGTTTTATGAAATCTGGACTTTCCTGGGCTATTTCTTTACACTCCAGTGACAAGGTCATAGGATTTATAGGAATAGACAATATCTCTTTAGACAAAAACCATGACCATTTAAATTCCTGTTATATTGGCTACACTATAAACACTGATTATTGGAATAAGGGTTTTGCCACAGAAGCGACAAAAGCTTTAATAAAACATCTGCTGGAAATAGAGCAGAGAGATGAAATTTGGACAAGCCACTATAATTTTAACAGTCAATCAAAAAGAGTGATTGAAAAATGTGGATTTATCTACAGATTTTCTAAGGAAAAATCTCTTAAAACTTTAGACGGTAAAATAGTTCAAGAACTTTGCTACAGCATAACTAAGCAAAATTAGCCACAGAATCATAAAAAAGTGCGGGGGGACCGCACTTTTTTTGTATCACATATTAATTTAGGGTTGTATAATTTTAAGCTCCTTCTTTTAAGAATCTGTACTGAGCCATATACAAATCATAATAATAACCTTTTTTAGCTAACAACTCTTCGTGAGTTCCGCTCTCTTCTATACTTCCACCATTGATAACCATTATTCTGTCACAGTCTCTAATAGTAGATAATCTGTGAGCAATTACGAAAGAAGTTCTTCCCTTCAATAATTTCTGTATGCCCCTTTGTACTAGAATTTCCGTAGCTGTGTCAATATTAGACGTAGCCTCATCTAGAATAAGAATCCTTGGATTTGCAAGGAGAGCTCTGGCAAAGGATATAAGCTGTCTCTGCCCTACTGAAAGTCTTGATCCTCTTTCATTTATTTCTGTATCGTAACCCTTTGGAAGCTTCATGATGAAGTCATGAGCATTTACAGCTTTTGCAGCTTCAATAATTTCCTCATCACTAGCATCTAGTTTTCCGTACCTTATGTTTTCTTTTATGCTAGCTGAAAATAGGAAAGTATCTTGAAGCATGATACCCATCTGACTTCTAAGGGACTCTAAGGTTACATTTCTTACATCTATTCCATCGATTAAAACTGCACCACTGTTTACATCGTAGAACCTGCTTATTAAATTTATTATGGTTGTTTTGCCTGCACCGGTGGCTCCAACCAGGGCAATGCTGCTACCCTTTTCTACATTAAAACTAATATCGTTTAACACTGTGGTATCTTTATCGTAGGCAAAACCTACATTTTTGAATTCTACTCTACCATCTATGGTAGGCATTTCCTTGCAATGATCTCCTGCAAATATTTCAGGTTCCATATCTAGAATCTCGAATATTCTCTCTCCACCAGCAATGTTAGTGATTAAACTGTTGTAAAAATCGCTTAGCTTTATGATCGGCCTCCAAAACATGGTTACGTACCATGTAAAGGAAATCAGTGTACCCACTTCCAATTCCCCACCTTGTATAAACTTTGCTCCAAAGATATACACAAGTATGGTTCCTAAACCAGAGGATGTACTTACTAATGGCCAAAACAAATCGCTTATTCTAACACAGGATATAAAACTTTTTATCATATCACCATTCATATCTTTAAAGGATTTTTTTCTGCTGTTTTCTGCTGCAAATGCTTGTACAAGCTTTATGCCGGAAAAATCCTCATGGATAAAACCGTTTAAATTGGATTTTTTCTGTCTGAACTTTCTCCACTTTTCCGTGCCTATTTTCTCTATGGTGAATATACCCAAAAACAAAAGTGGGATAATCACAAGAGCACAGAAAGCTAATTTATAATTCATCACAAACATCATAACTGCCACACAAACTAAGGTTAACATCTCAGGTATAAGGTTCATGATGCTAGTGTCGAAGAGTTCCTTCAAAGAGTCGATATCTCCTATGACTCTTGCCAATATTTTTCCCACTGGTCTGCTGTCAAAGAACCCGAAGGACAATTTCTGTATGTGAGTGTACAAATCTTCTCTTATGTTGATTAATATATTATTTGTAATGGAGGACATTAGTTTTATTCTGCCCTTCATGGCAAACATGGCCACAAGGTTCATGGTAACCATGGCTATAGCCATGTAAATTAGCCCCGTTACATCATTGTTTCCAATGCATTTGTCTATGGCAACTTCAAGAAGCATGGGGTTTATAAGGGTGGATACCATGATTACTATCATAAGCAATACTACTATGAAAACTTTCATTTTGTAAGGCTTAAGATAAGAAAACAATCTCTTTACCACAGACATTTTCTTATATCGTTTTACTTCTTCATCCGCTCTAACGCCGTTTATATTTTCTGCCAAATCTTTCACCTTCTCTTTTTTAATGTGATTTCAATATTTTTTTTAATTATTACGAAACCTCAGCATTTGCCAATATCTTATCTTCATCACATTTATTGTCTATCTGTTCATCTTCAAGGAAATCCTTAAATTGTTCCTTGTATATTTCGTAATATTTGCCCTTTTTCTCTACCAATTCCTTATGAGTTCCCTGTTCTTTTACTTCCCCATCTTCCATGAAAAGTATTAAGTCAGCATTTTTCACCGCTGATATTCTGTGGGCAATTATAAAGGTTGTTGCTTTATTTTCTTTGTTTCTTAAATTCTTAAGCAGCTGGTATTCCGTCTCCATATCCAGAGCTGAAGTTGAGTCATCTAGTATAAGAATTGGAGCTTTTCTAGCCAATGCTCTTGCTATGGATATCCTCTGTTTCTGTCCTCCAGAAAGTCCTATGCCTCTTTCACCAACTACTGTATGGTATTTTTCATTTAACTCCTGAATAAAATCATCTGCACAGGCAAGTTTACAGGCATTCTCTATTTCCTCTTTACTCATATCCTCAGTTCCTAAAGATACGTTATTTTTTATGCTATCTGAAAATAAGAAAACGTCCTGTGGTACCACTGCCATGTTACGCCTTAGATTGTGCAACTCTCGCTGTTTTACATCCACACCATCCACTAAAACCTGTCCGGATTTTACGTCATAATATCTTCCAATGAGATTTACAATAGAAGTCTTACCTGCTCCCGTTGTTCCCATAATAGCAACAGTATCTCCAGCTTTAGCCTTAAAGTTTATATTCTTTAGTATTTCGCTATCACCGTGCTTAAATGTTACATTTTTAAATTCAACGTGGCCTTTTATGTCATCAATAACTGGATTTGTTGGACTTACTATTCTAGGTTTTGTATCCAAGATAGTATATATTTTTTTGCATGATGCCTTGTTTTGCGCCAACATACTAGTTATAAAGCCCATATCCTTCATTACCCAGATCATGGTGCCGATGTATCCGTTAAAGGCTACAAGTCCACCCAGGGTCATTTCTCCCTTTATTACAAGGTATCCACCAAAACATATCATAATTACAATGGCAGTATTTGCTAGGAATTCGCCCAAGGGTAAATGATTGCTTCTCACCTTTGCTTCCTTCATATTTAGCTCATAATTTCTTCTGTTCATACCAAGAAATTTTAATATCTCGTGTTTTTCTCTGGCAAATGCCTTTACCAGCCTTACACCTGCAATGTTTTCCTCGGCAGCAGTATTCATCTCTGCTCTCTGATCGCTGATATCGCCGTAAATTTCATCTTCCTTCTTTTCAAGACTTACTGCTAAAAATCCTATAGGTATCATAACAGCCACACAAGCTATGGTAAGCTTCGGACTTATATTCATAAGCACCACCGTGGCCATAATAAAATATATAAAGTCTCCCACACATATTCTAAGTCCAAATCCGATGGTTCTCCACACGCTCTCAACGTCTCCTGTTATCCTAGACATCAACTCTCCAGTATTCATATTGTCAAAGTATCCAAAGTGTAACGTTGTGATGTGATTGAACATCTCTTCTTTCAGATCCTTGTGGACCCTATTTCCCAGTACATCAAAGCTGTACTCTTCTACGTATCCCATTATAGCTCTAATTATGGTTACCACCATTAGTGTTATCAGCACATTCCAAAGAAGATTGTACTGTGCTCCTTTTAACACCGTATCAACCAATTCCTTTGAAATTAGTGGCAGTATTATGTCAAGACCCATGTCTACAAATAGTGACAGTACGGGTATTAGGACAAACCACCCTTGCTTTAAGGTATACTTAAGCAATCTTTTCATTCTCATTCCCCCCTTAAAAGTAAAAGAACCATGGTTCACCCATGATTCCTTTTAAAGCCTAAAAATGGCGAAAAAAATCATGGGTAATGCACCCATGATTCAAAAGTCGTTTTGTAAATCTCATAATAATAGCTGTAGCTAAGGACTTACTATAAAACAAAACCATCTGAAGCAGGCACATTAATTAAAATACTATCTATTTTCACTGTACTATTTACATAATTTCTTACAATATTAATAGTTCTCATAATTATTTACCTCCTTCATATTATTTGCGTTAGTCACGCTACAATTTTTATTATACGCTGAGCTTTTATCATTGTCAACAGATTTTTAAATTTTTTAATTTATTTTAAATTTTTATTATACTCCTTGATGTTCTGTGATAAATCTCTCTATATCATCTGCTTCTTTAATTATATCCTTTGACAAGTTTTCGCATCCGTCTTCAGTCAAAAGAAGATCGTCCTCTATTCTTATACCGATATTCTCTTCTGGTATATAAAGCCCTGGTTCGTTAGTTAAAATCATGCC
The DNA here is from genome assembly GCF_900142225.1 of Hathewaya proteolytica DSM 3090. Taxonomy (GTDB): domain Bacteria; phylum Bacillota; class Clostridia; order Clostridiales; family Clostridiaceae; genus Hathewaya; species Hathewaya proteolytica. The sequence continues at coordinate 5,643 of NZ_FRAD01000021.1, read as the reverse complement.
CTTTGTAAGAGGTACATCGTAGCTTCCTACATCGTGGGTATCCAAACCTAAAGGATGTCCAAATGTATGGAAATAATATTTTGTCAGTTCCTCATCCTCTTTTATAAGGCCAAGCTTTTTGCATGCTTCAGCTAGCTGTTTTTTTGCATACTCATTTACATCATTCCACATGATGCCTGGTTTTACGAAAGCTTCTATGGCTTTCTGTGCCTCTAGCACTGCTTCATATACTTCTCTCTGCCTCTTAGTGAACTTTCCACTAGCTGGTACGGTACGAGTGATATCACCATTGTACAGCTGATACTGTGCACCTAAATCCGTAAGAACCAAAGTGTTGTCTTCTATCATACAATTGTTTTCTTCATAGTGGAGAACTGTACCGTTGTGGCCTGATCCTACTATGGTATTGAAAGCTGTGAACTTTACACCGTTCTTCTTAAGGCTGTAGTCAAAATAAGCCTCTAGCTCGTATTCCATCATGCCTGGCTTTATGTGAGCCCACATGTTGTATAATCCTTCTTTTGTTATTTCAATTGCCTTGCGAACTAAAGAAATTTCTTCTTCAGTTTTTATAAGTCTGAGATTTGCAATGTATGGGAAACAATTTTTCACTCTATAGTATGGATATATCTTCAAAATTTCCTCTGCAAACACTTGACTCTTAGTTCTTCTTATACCGTATTCTTGTCTTTCAAGATCTAGGTATAATGTAAGTTCTGTGGCATTTTCATTGGGCATCTTTTGGAATTGTTCTTCAAATTCATCTAGGTAAAAAATGTTTTCAAAGCCCGTAAATTCTCTAGCTTCTTCTATGGAAAGTCTTGGACCAACCCATCTAGCCTTTACAGGATCAAATCTTTCAATAAATAAGGCCTGAAATACTTTACCAGCAATTTTACTCATTAAAAAAATGGCTTTTTCTCTTGGGAAACCTGTCATATAGTAAAAGTTTCTGTTTTGTACAAAGGAATATTTGTAATCCGCAGATTTATATGGTGCATCTTCCTGAAACATTACAGTTACACTGTTGTCTTCTAGCAACTCAGAAAGCTTTTCTCTGTTATTAATAAAAAATTCTTTTTTCATTACTTTCCCTCCATTTTATATTATTGTCTTTACTTTAACTTATCACGATTTATTCATAATTGCAAGACTATTTATCCTGCATTTATTTACTTTATTCTTGCTTTACTGAGTATAAAACAAATTAAAACACAGATACTAATAGTATAATTTAAAGGAGAAAAAAAGATGAAAAAAAAATTAAACTGCCTATTATCTATACTGTGTTTTTTCACCTTCATGTTCTCACAAAGTATCTGTGTTTTAGCTGAGACCTCTTCTATAGAGACAATTGAAAACACAAAAGAAATGGTGAAAGAGTTTTTTACAAATGTCTACAACACAAGAAATAATATTATATTCACTGGGGATATAAAAGAATTAAAAAACTATTTCAATATGAATAGTGTAGCAGGAAAGGGTTGCATTGAAAACGAAGTGTGTCGCATGATGTACCTTAGAGACTGGTCTTCAGAAAGGGGAATTAAATTTACCTCTGTTCAATCTTTTCCACATATTAATTCCATAAAGGATATGGGAAGTTTTTATAAAATACAGTTAGACGAGGACTATAAATTTAAATACATCTATGATGGTGAAAATGAAACAGAAAACCTATTTGGAATTTCACTAGTCCACTATATAAAGCTTCAAAAAAGCAATGATTCCTACAAGATTTTAACGGATTACTATTTAGATTGCTTCTCCGACGCTTTAAAAAATTATTATCACAATCTAAAAAAGGACACCTTGCCAGATGCAAGTCCCCTTAAATATAATATAAGCCAATTATCTCCCATAGATAGAGAACTAACTATACCAGATAAACCCTGGAAGTACAATCGATTAAAAGCCGTAGAATACGCCCGTAGATATTGCGGCGTACGTTGGGTAACAGACAATGCCACTCCTCGCTTCAATCCAAAGTACACAAATTACACTGGCATTGGAGGCAATTGCACAAATTACGTATCCCAATGTTTGGGTGACAAAGAAGGTGCCAATATGCCGCAAAATGGAGGATGGTATACTCAAAAGCGTTTAAATAATACTTATGAATGTAGTACCCCATGGGTAAATGCCGACGCCTTTAGAAATTATATAATATACAGTGGAAAGGGCTACCTAGTTAAAAGAGGCTCCTTCAAAACACTGTGTTCTTCTTCGGCGTCACTTCCAGGTGCTTATTTTTCAAAACTAAATTATGGTGATATAGTATCCTACGAAAAAAAGAATGATATTGATCACAACGCCATAGTATGCGGCTTTGATTCCCATGGTTATCCCCTCATCAACTCCCACACCGTAGAGAGATATAATGTACCTTTTGATCTAGGTTGGGGAGATAAGAATATATTTTTTCACTTTGTTCACATTAACTGAACAAAAGAGGTCACAGTTTATATTCTGCGACCTCTTTTGTTTTATTCCTCATCATCAAATCTTTCCAAAAAAGAATGTTTTTCTTTTCCATCTTGCCATCCAAGTATAGAATCCACACTGACATTTTGTGCCGACTTAAATATGGATTTATCCACATCGTTGAAGTTTTCCTTCAAAGTTTTTATAAGATTTTTTATTTCGTATCTCTTATTTCCTATTTTGTGTGCTGCCACCATACAAGCACAGTTTAGAGGTGCAATGCCGCTGGCCTTTGTAAAATTGATAATATGCTTTTCTTCTATATAATACATGGGTCTTATAAGCTCTATTCCTGGAAAATTTGCCGACTTAATTCTTGGAAGCATGGTTTTATAGTTTCCAGAATAAAGAACATTTAATAAGGTAGTCTCTATGACATCGTTGAAATGATGCCCTAGTGCCACCTTATTGCACCCTAGCTCTTGAGCTTTGTTGTATAATGCACCTCTTCGCATCCTAGCACACATATAGCAAGGATAATCCTGTGCCACCATATCCACTATGTCAAAAATTCCAGAATCATATATTTCTAAGGGTATACCTAAATATTCGCAGTTTTCTACCATGAGTTCCCTGATATTTTCATGATATCCAGGATCCATACACACAAACCTCATATCAAAATTAATCTGACCATGTCTTTTAAGCTCCTGAAAGAGCTTTGCCATAATCATACTATCTTTGCCACCAGATATTGCAATTAGTACCTTGTCTCCCTCTTTTAAAAGATTGTATTCCTTTATAGCTCTGGTGAATTTTGTCCAAATGTGTCCCCTATAGGTGGTGATAATGCTTCTCTCAATATCTTTTAGATTCTTTTTCTCACCTGGTTCCACGGGTGCTGGACAGCTATCATTGGCTATTTTATTCAAAATACTCCCCTCCTACAAATCCGTAACCTTAATTTTTTCTTTTTCCTGCTAATTCTATATTTACTTTTTTACCTTTAATTTTGTTGTTTGAAGACTTTTTCAACACTTCCTCCATGTACTTATCTTTTACTTCTACAAAAGTAAATTTATCGTACATGTCGATAATGCCCACGTCTTTGCCTGTAATATTTGTATTTGTAACAATAAGTTTCAATATTTCCTCAACCTTTATATCCTTATCCTTGCCTACATTTACAAAGAATCTCTTCATTCCCTTTTCTGGTGTCTTGCCCTGTGTTCTTCTGCCACTCCTAGACTCTCTATCTTGGCTACTATCTTCCCTTCTGCTTCTTGTAGAGCTTCTTTCACTTGAAGATAAGCTTTGAGTTTCAATATCTTTGTACTCTTGAAGAGAAAGCTGAGTGTCTATAAGGCTACAAAGGATGTCTTCTGCGGTGCATCCTGTTTCCTCAATTAGCTTATTTACATGGGATAAATACTTATTTTTTGATTCTTCATTTATGTTGTTTTTTATTGAATCCATGTATTCACATATCTTAGCTTGCTGAAGCTGCTTTATAGATGGCAATTTTGCCTGCTCCATATCCTTCTTTGTAAACCTCATGATGTCTTTTATTGTTCTCATTTCTCTTTTCGTAACAAGGCTCACAGAAGTACCCTGTCTTCCTGCTCTTCCAGTTCTACCTATTCTGTGCACATAGTATTCTTCATGGGTTGGAACATCGTAGTTAAATACCATATCTACTTCTTCTATGTCCAGACCTCTTGCTGCCACATCCGTAGCTATTAGTATCTTTATCTTTCCAGCTTTAACCTTTGATATTACTAAGTTTCTTGCGCTCTGTCTCATATCACCATGAATCTTTTCGCAATCGTAGCCTCTAGACTCTAAAACATCGTATAACTCATCAACCTTCCTTTTTGTATTGCAAAAAACAAGGGATACTCTTGGATTTTCAAAATCTATTATTCTGCATATAGCTTCACCCTTATCATCTTCTTTAACGCATATATACTTCTGGGTGATGTTTGGAGTTGTAAGCTCCTTTGCCTCTATTTTTACCTTTACAGGGTCTTTTAGATATTCCTTTACAATTTCCATTATATTCTTCTTCATAGTAGCAGAAAACAAAAGTTTTTGAATATCATGGTCTATACTCTGAAGTATTACCTCTATGTCTTCTCTAAATCCCATATTCAGCATTTCATCTGCTTCGTCTAGTATAAGAGTCTTTAAGTTCTCCAATTTAAGAGTACCTCTTCTCATGTGGTCCATAACTCTTCCTGGAGTTCCTATTACAACGTTAACGCCTCTTTTAAGATCTGATAACTGTCTTCCCATAGAGTCTCCACCGTATATAGAGACTATCTTAATATTTTTCTTAAATTCACTAAGTTTTTTTAGCTCCTCTGCTACTTGAAGTGCCAATTCCCTAGTTGGACACAAAACCATAAGCTGTATGCCCTTCACATTTTTCTCTACTTTATCAAGTGAGGGTATACCGAAAGCCGCTGTTTTTCCTGTTCCTGTTTGAGCAAGGCCCACTATGTCCCTACCCTCTGCAATAACAGGTATTGCTTGTTCTTGTATCGGTGTAGTATACTCAAAGCCCATATTTTCTACTGCCTTAAGTATCTCCTCTGATATATGTAATTCACTAAATTTAATTTTTTCCATTCTATTCTCCTTATATTCACAAAAAAAGCCGTCCCTAAATCCCATTTTAAATGTTCACAACAGGCTTTTAAGTTCGACCTAAAATTATTCCACAGTTTGATTAACATTCACAAGTATTTATTATAACACATTATCACAAATATTTAAAGCTATTTATAGTTTTATCTAATTTATTTTTTTTATACCCTTTAATCTATATAAACATATGAAAAAAACTGCACAACTAAATAAAATGTACCCTTTGTCAAGGACAATTTAAAAAAGCCTAGGCACAATTGAGAAGATGATTTCTGTATTGAACAGGGGTCATCTTTTCTAAGTTCCATTGATATCTATAGTTATTATAATAAATCATATATTGCTTAATTTCCCGCTTTAACTCTTCTAAAGTTTTACAGGGCTTTATGTATGTTTCATCTTTAAAATGTCCGAAGAATGATTCTTGTGGTGCATTATCCCAACAGTTACCACGTCTAGACATAGATTGTCCTAATTTATATTTCTTTACTAATTTTTGAAAAGCTGGACTAGTATAATGAATGCCTTGATCTGAATGGATAAAAGCATCTTTAGTTAATTTTACATTCC
>NZ_FRAD01000032.1 GCF_900142225.1 Hathewaya proteolytica DSM 3090 | reverse complement strand
ATGCCTCAATCCTTTACTTCTGTAAGTCTTAGTATCTCTTTCATCCATCAACCTACGGTCTAGACGCGTCAGCACCCCTTTCATTAACTCACATGCTTCTTCACATACATATTTATATATTTTTTTCTCTAAATCATTGAAAGTTACCTCTTTATCGTTTAAACTTGTATTGTACATAATATCATCCTTTCTTGTATTGTCTCGATAACTTACATTATAACGGAAATATTATGTATATGGGAGATACTTTTTGTATCTCCTTTATTTTTTTATAAGTAGTAATTACTACTACCTTTGCCTACTAAAATTATACTCTAACAGTGCATAGGCATCTGTAATTTAAACAGATGCCTAAAATCATATTTTTCACATTGCTATGCTTAAGAATTAAGCAATTCTTCATCTATTGGATAATGGCCATAATATTTTCCCGCATTAATAAAGTGTTCAATATTTTCTTTTTTAGTGAACATGGGAATTTGGCATCCCGCAGCAAGCATATAGCCTTTTGGTGAATCATATGCTTTTTTTACACATTCTTTTACCGAATTATATATATCTTCTTTTGTACCTTTACTGATTACTTCAACTGGAGGCACATTTCCCACAATTGTAATTCTATCTCCCATTACCGCTTTTGCTTCGCTTAAATCCTCTGCATTATCGATACTAAAACTTGTTACCCCTGCCTCCATTAGTGGCTCCCATAGACTTTTGCTTTTTCCACAAATATGTATACTTGGCCCACGTCCTGTTAGCTTGGTAATTGTTTCAATATTATTCTTTAGGTAGGGATAAGAAAATTCGTTAAACTGTTTCCTATGCACTTTTAGGGTGGATTTTTTTATAGTTTTATTTTACACTAAACATAAGGACATAGAGATTGAGGGGGATGAAATAATGCCACTGGAGATAATACGTAATGATATAACAAAAGTACATGTAGATGCCATAGTCAATTCGGCTAATCCATCTTTGCTTGGGGGTGGAGGGGTTGATGGGGCCATTCATAGTGCTGCAGGACATAGGTTACTGGAAGAATGCCGAACTCTTGGGGGTTGTAAAGTAGGACAAGCGAAGATAACAAAAGGGTATAGACTTCCTGCAAAGTATGTAATCCATACTGTTGGACCAATTTGGTATGGGGGTAAAAATAATGAGGAACAGCTACTAGCAGATTGCTACACGAACTCACTTAAATTGGCTAAAGAATATAATTTTGAAAGCATTGCCTTTCCGTTAGTTTCATCAGGTGCCTTTGGATATCCCAAAGATAAAGCATTAAAAACAGCTATTTCGGTTATAGGAGATTTTTTATTAAGGAATGAAATGACGGTTTTTCTGGTTGTATACGATAAGGCTGCATTTGTTTTATCAGAGAAGCTGTTTTCATCTATTGCATAATATATAGATGATAAATACATTGAAAGACATGGTATTAACCGTAGAGCTAGTGTTGAGGATATACACCAACTAAAAGAAGTATGTATGGAAGAAGCTGTATCCATAATAAAAGGTAAACGAAGTCTTGACGATGTGGTGAAGAATATGGACGAAACATTCTCGCAGATGTTACTGCGTTTAATTGACGAGAAGGGCATGACAGATGCTGAAACCTACAAAAAAGCCAATATAGACCGTAAACTTTTTTCTAAAATTCGAAATGATATAAATTATAAGCCAAGCAAGCCTACCGCAATTGCCTTTGCCGTGGCACTGAAATTAAATCTGGATGAAACTAAGGATCTACTGTTAAGAGCCGGCTTTGCACTTTCTCACAGCAGTAAATTTGACATCATCATTGAGTATTTTATTGAAGAGGAAAACTATAATATTTTTGAGATAAATGAATCTTTGTTTGCCTTTGACCAAAGCTTGTTAGGTTTGTAAGTATATGAATTTGTCGCTTACCATGCGACAAAACTTTTCATGATAAATGCTATTCTTTAATTATAATAAATGATTGGAGGGTAATATTATGAAAACAGGTTTAACAGAATTGATTTTTATTCTCGACAGAAGTGGATCCATGAGTGGCCTTGAAAGTGACACTATAGGTGGATATAATGCAATGTTGGAAAAACAGAAAAAGGAGTCTGGAGAGGTTTTAATAACTACTGTATTGTTTGATGACCAGTATGAATTATTGCATGACCGCATTAACCTACGAGGAATAGCTCCTATAACAGACAGAGAGTATTTTGTAAGAGGCAGTACTGCACTATTGGATGCGGTTGGAAAAACAATAAATAAAATTGTCAATGTTCAGAAGCATACAGATAAAGATGAGCAAGCTGAACATGTCATGTTTGTAATAACAACTGATGGTATGGAAAATGCCAGCACGGAGTTCAGCTATGAGAAGGTACGCCATATGATTGAGCATCAAAAGAGTAAATACGGCTGGGAGTTCATTTTTCTTGGAGCAAATATTGATGCTATTGCAACTGCAGAGCGTTTTGGAATAAGTAAAGAAAGAGCAACAAATTATAATGCAGATAGTGAAGGAACATTGCTTAACTATGAAGTAATCAGCGAAACAGTAAGTTGTATGCGTTCAAGCCGTCCTATAGCAAGGAATTGGAAAGAACGTATAGAAGATGATTTCAAGAATCGTGGAGGTAGGAGATAAAATGATAGGTGCTATGCTAGAAACGGAAAAAGCAAGGACCATATAAAAGCTTATATTGAAAGTAAATATGGTTATGATTTGAGCCGTACTCTTGATTCAATACGCCCTTATTATCGTTTTGACGCAAGCTGCCAGGGCACTGTACCTGAGGCCATTATTGCTTTTCTTGAAAGTGTGGATTTTGAAGATGCAATAAGAAATGCAATTTCTCTAGGTGGGGACAGTGACACCCTTGCTGCAATAACCGGCAGTATAGCTGAGGCGGCCTATGGCATACCGGAGAAAATAAAAGAGAAGGCTCTATCAATCCTTGATGAACCGTTTCATAAAGTTTATCTACAATTTATAAAAAGAGAGGCTTATGATATGAAGTAAGAATAAGGATTAAAGGTATTAATGCTTTCAAGATGGATATTATATGGTTTTGCTTATCAAGGAGGGAAATAATTTATGGCAAAAACAGTTAGAGAACAATTAGTTGAATTGGCAGAAGAAGATTATAAAATATTCTCGTCAAGGCTTTTGCCAAATATAAACAATATATTGGGTGTGTGCTTACCAGCTTTGAGGAAGATAGCAAAACAGATTGCAGCAAAAGATTGGCGTAGCTATCTAAAAGGTGCCTCTAGTGAATACTTTGAAGAGATTATGTTACAAGGCATGGTCATTGGATATGTAAAAGCTGAAATTGAAGAAATATTTAGTTATGTAGAGGACTTTGTACCAAAGATCGATAATTGGTCGGTATGTGATAGTTTTTGTGTTGGTCTCAAAATAACAAATCAATATAAAGAGAGAGTATGGGAATTTTTGAAACCATATTATTCATCTGAAAATGAATTTGAAATAAGATTTTGTGTAGTAATGTTAATTAATTACTATATTGACGAAGAATATATTAATCAGATTTTTGATATTTTTAACAATATAAAAAGTGAAGGATATTATGCAAAAATGGGGATAGCTTGGGCAGTATCTATTTGCTACATTAAGTTACCTATAGCCACAACTATATTCTTAAAAAAGAATAATCTTGACGATTATACTTATAATAAGGCATTGCAAAAAATAACAGAGTCCAAGAAAGTAAATAAGGAAACAAAAGCAGTCATACGCAGTATGAAACGAGTGTAGATTTATACATTGCCAAGTAGTTTTCCTATCAATGGATACAAGCTTATACAAAATTATGGGAAGATGAGGAAACGCTCTTATTGTTAGATAATAAAATGAGATAAATTCTTTGACGATTTTAATTATGAAATATATCAATGAAAAGTGAGCTTATAGGAACATTTTAATAGCCTTGTCATAATATATAGTGAATAATACCTTGAAAATATGACAAAACTATAATATAATGAGTTTAGAGGAGGGAGTTATTATGGAAAATGTTAACTTAGCAAGTAGAAGATTTAAAGAGTTACGTGAAAGTAGTAATTTAACTCAAGCACAAATAGCAAGCTTTTTAAATATTGATCAAAGTTATGTATCAAAATTTGAAAAAGGGGAACGAAAATTAAGTATAGATATATTGGAAAAAATGTGCAATTTATTTGGGTGTACTCTAAGATATTTTGAGAGTGAAGATGAGAAGTATATACCAATGTCAATTGCATTCCGTTCAAACAGTTTACAAAATGAAGATTTAGAAGCAATAGCAGAAATAAATAAAGTAGCACTTAATATTAGATTTATTAACTTAATGCTGGAGGATGGTAATAGTGAAAAGTAGTATTGAGTTAAACTCAAATGCATTAAAAATGAGAAAGATTTTAAATGAAGACTCATCATCACCTATGGATATTTTTTCATTAATTAATAATTTAAAGGATGTTACTTTAATCTTTTATCCAATGTCTGATAGAATAAGTGGAATGTGTATTAGAGAGAAAAATAGTAAAATAATTGCTGTAAATTCAAATATGTCTTATGGGAGACAAAGGTTTACAGCGGCACATGAATTGTACCACTTATTTTTTGAAGAAAAATTAAGAAGCATAGTTTGTGAAAAGAATATTAATCAAGCTAAATCTGATAGCGAAAAAGAGGCAGATATATTTGCTTCATATCTCTTAGCACCTTATGATTCATTAAGATCATATCTAGAAGAAAATAATATGCTGGATAATGACATATTAACTATAGAAGATGTTATAAATATGGAACAATTTTATCAAGTAAGTCATCAAGCTATGCTTTATAGGTTGGTATATGATGAGTATATGGATTGGAATACGTTTAATAATATAAAAATGGCAGTTTCACAAAAGGCTATGAGATTAGGATATGATGATAAATTATATAAAGCGTCCCCAGAAGAAAAAAAGTATTTTTCAATTGGTGAATATGTAAAAAAGGTAGAAGAGTTAAAGGGGAAAGATTTAATTTCAAATGGGAAGTATGAGGAACTATTGCTTGATGCATTCAGGTCGGATATAGTTTATAATCTAGGAAGTGAAGGTATAGAATTAAATGACTGATAGGTACTTTTTTGATACTGATTGTTTATCTGCTTTCCTTTGGGTAAGAAATGAAAATATTTTAATAAAGCTTTATGGGGGTAAAATTGTATTACCTGAACAGGTTTACTCAGAATTATCACATCCTAGAATACCACATCTAAAGACGATGACTGATAATTTAAAAAACAATGGAGATATATCAATTGCAAGTATAGACATTGATACAGAGGAATATAAAATATACAGTAAATTAACTAGAAGTCCAGATAAGGGTTTTAAAGTTATTGGAAAAGGTGAAGCTGCTGCAATTGCATTAGCAAAAACAAAAGGTGGAATATTGGCTAGTAATAATATGAAAGATATCAAGCAATATGTAGAAGCATATGGATTAGAATATGTTACAACTGGTGATATTTTAGTGGAAGCTTTAAATAAAAAATACATTACAGAGGATGAAGGAAATAACATATGGGCAAATATGATTACAAAGAACAGGAAACTACCTAATAGTACTTTTACTGAATTTTTAAAGAGTAAAAAGAAATAAGTTTAAAAACTGACAAAACCAAATGATAAAAAGGTAGTTCCTAAGTAAATGTCAAAAATCAGGATATTTTAAACCAATAATCATATGGTATAATATTTTTAATAGCTTTGATGTGCATTATTATTAACTAGATCAGTTAAGGTTTTAAAGGAGTGATAATTTGAAATTTATTTCATGGAATATTGATTCATTAAACGCTGCATTAACAAGTGATTCAAATAGGGCAGTTCTTACAAGAAAGGTATTTGATGTAATTCTTGAGAAGGATCCAGATGTTATTGCTATACAAGAAACTAAATTACCAACTAAGGGACCAAGTAAGAAACATATGGAGCAGTTAGGGGAGTATTTTAAAGGGTATTCCTATGTGTGGAGAAGTTCTCAGGAACCAGCTAGAAAAAGCTATGCAGGGACTATGTTTTTATTTAAAGATAAGTACTGTCCAGAAGTTTTTTATCCTGATATTCAGGCTCCAGATACTATGGATTTAGAAGGAAGGATTATTACTTTAGATTTTGGAGAATTCTATTTAACTCAGGTATATACTCCTAATGCAGGAGACAATCTGAAAAGATTGAAAGAGAGACAAGTTTGGGATGAAAAGTACGCTGAATATCTTCAAAGTTTAGACAAAGAGAAAGCCGTTATTGCAACAGGAGATTATAATGTGGCCCATAAAGAGATAGACTTAGCACATCCACAAAATAATCGCATGTCAGCAGGATTTACAGATGAAGAGCGTGAAGGCTTTACAAATCTATTAAATAAAGGCTTTACAGATACTTTTAGATATATACATGGTGATGTGACGGATGTGTATTCCTGGTGGGGACAAAGGATAAAAACAAGTAAAATCAATAACTCAGGTTGGAGAATTGATTATTTCTTAGTTAGTGATAGGATAGCTGACAAAGTTGTTAAATCTGAAATGATAGACTCAGGTGAAAGACAAGATCATACGCCAATTTTGCTGGAAATTTTGGTTTAGGTATATGTCAAAAATTAAGTGATGTTGTATGAATAAAGTTAACACCCTTTTTTTGTAATTCATAATATGATTAATAAAATATATTTTAAAATAAATAACAAAATTATAAAATAATCTTATTTTGTATTGAATATATAAAAGTAAATAAGTTATAATTAAGTTAATGATAATGATAATGATAATGATAATGACAATGACATCCTTTCTGTTGTTTTTTGACGATTGAATTATAACAGAAAAAAGGGGGTCATTGTTTTTTACTGAAAAAACTCTGTAACCTTTAATATGTAAAGATAAAGTAGAAAATATAGTGTAAAAACTTTACACTAACTAATCAAAAAAGGAGATTTGATTATGAACAAGGCAAAAAAATTATTCAGAAGAATTTTTGTAGCAGGATTAGTTTTTTCAATAATGCTAGTGTTTGTCAGCTGGAATGATTCAACAGGTACTAATCAAGGAAATGAATTGTATGCTAGTCCAGAAAGTAATCCCAAAGCTAATACAAGCATTAAAACAAACTGTGGACAACCATGGGTGAAAACTATGCCTACAGCAAAACGAATTTTCTTTGTTTCTCCAAATGGGACTGGTGATGGAAATACACGTACAACGCCTACGTCCTTAACCACAATTATTAAATCTTGCCAACCTGGTGATTTGATTTGGTTATTAAGTGGTACCTACACAGGTGTTTTCAATCTAAACCGAAATGGAACAGCTAGTTCACCTATCATCTATCGGAGCTATCCTGGTGAACATGCTAAAGTTGTTGGTGGTTTAAAAATAACTGGTGACCATTCTTGGGTTTGGGGCCTTGAAGTTACAGATCCTAATGATACAGCAGAGGGAGATATAGTTTATTCAGCTGCTGAGGGCACCGTTTTAATTAATAATGTTTTGCACCCAGAGGGATATAATACAGGAATAGGCTCATGGGATAAACCTGGACAAATTGTTTATGGTAACATTGTTTATCACGGTCACCATAATATATATACTCAAAACACCGGGGCTAATGGTTTGCGTTGGTTTGTAGATAATATAAGTATGGATGCTAAAACCAACTCAAACGGAGGTAATGGACCATATGAATTTCATGCCTACGCTGAAGGGGGGAACATTAGTGGATTCCGTCTTCGTGGGAATGTTTTTGCTAATACAACGGTGATAGAGAATAGTGTTAATGGAACAATGCTTATAGGGGGAAAAAATAAAACTGCAAATGAAGATATTGAAATTGAATCTAATTTTTATTATAATACCGATCTTGCTGTTGGATACAAGCGCCCTATACAAGCAATTGTTAAGAAAAATTTTATAGTAGATTCACAGCTCATTTACGAGAAGTTTTGGGGTAAAGGTGAAGCAAAATTCCCTGAACCAGCACAAATTATTGTGACAGATAACAAAATGTATTGGTATAGGAAACTTGTATCACATGTGCGATTACACACATCTGCATATCGTCCAGATTCAAATAGTGACACCGGATTTAGTAGAATTGACAAAATATTGCCTTTCCGTGAAAAGGATATTTGGGATCTGAACACATATTCACCTAGTTTCCTAGGTGAAATGGAGGCAGGAAATGTTTTTACAAACTATCTAATTAAAACCATAGATGATTGGAGAAAATATACCAAACAGGCTGGCAATGAATTTGATAAAAATGGCAAAGTAGTTCCAATGCCAACTAATCCCGTTGTTTTCCTAACTCCAAATGATTATGAGACTGGTCGTGGGCATGTAATTGTATATGGATTTGGAAATGCTAAATCTGTTTCTGTTGACCTTTCTTCAACTGTAAAAGTGGGTTCCTATTATGAGATTCGCCGCGTTAAAGATGCATTTGGGAAGCCTGTTGTATCTGGTGTCTATAAAGGTGGTTCTGTTTCCCTTCCTATTGAAAAGAACTCCACAGGAAGCATTTTTTCTGCTTACTTGCTTACGTCAAAATAAACAGAATTCTAACCTTTACATGTGGTTAAAACTCCACGTGAAGGTTAGAATTCTTTATCTAGGGGCGTGTCCCATGTCATCGCTCTCCTATAAGAGGAGATTGTATTGTCACAGGGATGGACTATTGGATGAGATGGGGAAAAGTAAGTCTATTTTTTATGAAAGTTAATAGCTTTAACGGGACAATTATTAATTGCTTTATTAAGTTTTGTGTCATCAAGGATGAAATGGTATTCTTTAACTTGTGCTTTTTTATTTCTTATTTCAAAGAGTTCTGGATAGTTTTTTACACATAGGGAACAACCCATGCAAGCATTTTCATTTACTAGTAACCCTTCTAGTTCAGATGTGGACTCACTTGATAGATCTTCATCTTTAACAATTTTAGAAGTTATCCATGATAAAATAATAATGGCCATAACAGTGAGAATCCAACGAATAACCATAAATTTAAACCCTAAAAACTTAACTTCATTTAGAAGCATTGGAATTTTAATAACTGCCCAAGAACTTAGTATTATAACAATATTTTTTATTGATGCTCCCTTTTTATGCAACATGATACAGAATGGAAAAGCAGCATAAATAGGTCCTGCAGATATTCCTCCAAGAAGGAATGATAGAATGGTACCCTTAAATTTTGATTGTTTACCAAGATATTTCATTATTGTTTCTTTTGGGACCCACACATCAAGCAAGGCAGTCAAAACGAAAATAACCGGCATAATCATGAGCATTTCTTTTAAATAGTACCAACTGTTGTATACTGCAGTCATACCAGTTTCTGGTCTAACAATGAATATTAAGGCATAAGCAATAATAATTACTGCTGTAAATAGATTTTCTTTAAGTGTTTTTACAAGTTTTATCACATAATCACCCCCATAGTAAGTGCTATAATTATAGCAAATACAAAGCTAAGTCCATTTCTCACAATTGTAAACTTCATTCCAAATTCTTTTTTTTCAAGTGGAAATGTAACAACTCCAACCATAGTTAATGTTGTTAAAAAGGCAATAGAAGGGACAATCCCAACACCTGCACCAATAAGTGTTCCAACAAGAGGGAATGCAATAAAGGCAGGGATAAGAGTAACTGTTCCAAACAGCGCAGATACGATAGTAGCAATTAAAACATTTTGATTTTCAACGTAAGCTGCAATTTGTTCAGGTGGAAGCAGTGCCAGAACAAGACCTATTAGCAAAATAATTGACAATATACTGAAAATCATACTTTTGCCCATACCAAAAGCCATTCTAAGTGCATTTTTTGTTTTTTCTTTATTTCTTTTCAAAGAAAAAATAAGAAAAATAATGGTTACTATCCAGATTGAAATGGTAAATATGTCCATTAAAGAACCCCCTTTGTTATTTGATAATCCGATTATAAGGGATTTACAAATGCTATAATAGACACTGATGTTTCTTTTTGATATAATACAAAAAAAGGAGGTATGTTATGGAAGATGTTGACTTTGTAAAATGTATTCCGATTTTCAAATCTATAGATGGCATTGAATTGCTTTTCTCGCAAGGACAAATGAAAATTAAAGAATATGCAAAAGGTGAAACCCTATATAATCAAGGCTGTTTATGCAATTCTCTTGATATTGTCGTTTATGGCAGTCTTACAGCTTACTCCCTTACCGAGAATGGTTCTTCAACAATAATGTTTGAATTTAAAAAAGATAGTATTATTGGTGCAAATCTGCTGTTTGCCACTAATAATGTCTACCCGCTTAACATATATTGCTCATCTGAATGTAGGATTATCCATATAGAAAAAACTGCTGTAGAGATATTGCTTCACAATTATGATTTTGTAATGTCATACATAAAATCACTATCACAAAATTCTCTTGGACTTAATCAAAAAATTGCTATGTTTTCACGAAAAACACTTCGTCAAAATATTTTTGAATACTTATTTCAACAATCAATTGTCCAATGTTCCGCAACGGTGTACTTGCCTTTTACCAAAAAAGAATTTGCTGATTATCTAGGAGTGCAGCGTCCTTCGCTTTTTAGAGAATTAAAAAAATGCAGCTTGACGGTATTATCAGCATTGATAACCGAAAAATAACAATATTAAAGCATATGTAGCCAAGGTTATTTTTAATGAAAAGCCATGTGTTCCGCGATAAATAGTAAGAAAATAATGAAGAGGTTAAATACTATGGAAGTAGGTAACTAAAAGAATTATAATAAGATAAAGTAGAAAATTTAGTGTAGAAACTTTACACTAATTTATAAAAAAGGTAAGGATAATATGAGAGTATTCTATAGAATTTTGCTTATGTTCACAAGTATAGGGTTGTTTATTGGGATAAGCAGTGCTATTTATCTAAGTTCGTCCATAAAGGTGGGTAAGGCAGTGGGGGGAAGATTAGAGATCAGCAATGAGGTGTTGGACTCTAATGTAATCACCTTAGATGGACAATGGGAGTTTTATGCAAAGCAAATAGAAAACGTGGAACCCATGGGAAAACAATGTATTGACGTACCAGGTAATTTTAGTAAGGCGTTTCCCTTAGATGGGAAAAATATGAATGAAGGCTACGGAACATATAGGTTGAAAATTGTAGTTCCCAGGTCGGAACAATATGGACTGAAAATATCATTTCTGTCAAGTGCTTATGAGGTATTGGTAGACGGCAGAGTGTTAAGAAAAAATGGAGTTTTAGGAAAGTCATCTCTTGAAGAACTGGCAAGTTGGGAGCCTCAACATATCTTTTTGTATATGGAGAAAGGGGTACACCACATTGCCATAAAAGTATCTAATTTCACATGTTATCAAGGTGGAATAATCAATAGTCTTATTTTTGGATTGCAAGAAAAGGTGTATCGGTATGAATTTGTTAATACCATGAGAAGTATGCTGTACATCGGAATTCTCATTGGTATAAGTTTTTATCTTGTTGTTATAAATATGGCTATGAAGAGAAAAAATCTATCTACATGCTTGTTTATTTTTTCTTTGTCAGCCTTAGTTCTGGAATTGCATTTAGATGGTGAGATATTATTTTACTTGTATCCAAGACTATCTGTTACTCTTTCCATTACAATAGAATATTTATCATATGTTGTTCAGCTAATATCCGTGGTTTATTTCATATATTTTATGTACACGGATTACTTTAAAAGGGGAACACTATATACGTTGAGTGGGATAAATATTGTCTACTTTTTTTTGCTTATTTTTACCCCCACCAACGGAGTAGTCTATCATGACTTTTTGTTGATTATGGTCTTGGTGGTGAACTATTTGGTGTTATCTCTTGTAATATTTAAAGCAATAAAAAACCATAGAAAGAGTGCATTTATTATGTTGCTTGGCAATGCATTTCTTATTTTAGGTGGAGTATTGCAACTGATGGATCTTCGTCTATTATTTAAAGAAAAAAATATGGTTCATAACGATTTTTATATATTGGGACTAATTTTGTATGTCTTGTGCCTGTCATATGTATTCTTCTTTGAAGTGGAGAATACATATGATAAAGCAAATAAGGCAAAGAAGATGGAGATCGCATTTCTGCAAGCTCAAATTGCTCCACACTTTTTCTTCAATGTGATTAACAATATTTACTATATGATGGATAGTAATGTGGATTTAGCGAAAAAATTGCTAATCAGTTTCAGTGACTTTTTGCGAGTTAAGCATAAGTTTGATTATAGAAAGACAGTTTTTTATACACTTAGAGAGGAATTGGAATTGGTTAATGCTTTTGTAGATATTGAGAATGTTCGTCTAAATAAGCAGATTGAACTGGAAGTTAATGTGGGAAAAGATTTACTTGATACATATATTTTGCCTTTGTTGATACAGCCTTTAGTGGAAAATTCCATAAAACATGGGTTTACAGGAAAACCATTAAAAATATATATAAAGATTTTAAAAGAGGATAGAAATGTAATCTATGAAATTTCTGATAATGGTAGAGGCATGGGGTATAGTCGTATCCATCAAGTTATCTCAGAAAATATTTCTGTAAATGGCATTGGACTCTCCAATATAAACTACCGTTTAAAAGAAAGTTATTCTACACAGCTACAGATTTATAGTGTGTTGGAAGAAGGGACAAGTATAAGCTTTACATTGCCAATTTAATGAGAGGGTGAATAATACTATGGAAGCGGGCTATCTGAAAGAAGTTGTTATTGTTGACGATGAGGTGAATGCCACAGCATATCTTGAGAATATGCTATTAAAGTATAAGGATATTAGAATTAAGAAAGTATTTAATGATTCAAAACAAGCGTTATCATTTTTAATCGTTGAAGATTGCGATATCTTATTCCTTGACATTGATATGCCTAATATTGGTGGTATTTACATAGCAGAATTAATGTTGTCAATTCACCCAGAAATGAAAATTTGTTTTGTAACAGCTTTTGATGAGTTTGCTGTTAAAGCTTTTGAAATGAGTGCTATTGATTATATCCTAAAGCCATATACAAAAGAGCGATTAGAAAATTGTCTAAAAAAATTGCAGAGGGTGAAATTCAAGAAAGAAGTTATTCAGGAATTAAGTGATTGCTATGATTATGATTTAGAAGTCATATGTGGCAACGTAGATGAGGATATTGTGTTAATTAATTATGATGAGATTTACTACATGGAAACTATTCCAGGAGGGGTAAGCATACATTGCAAAGATAAACAATATCGTGGAAATAAACCTCTAAATTTTTATGAGGAAAAGCTTAAGAATTGTTCTTTTTTCCGCACACATAAATGTTTTCTCGTGAATCTCTCCAAGGTATCCAAATTGAGGCCAAGAATAAATTATACTTATGATATGTTTTTTAAAGATTTCGTAGATGTGGTTCCAATAAGTAGAAGTAAGGTAAAGGAACTAAAAACGGTGCTTAAACAATTATAAAATATATCAATAATAAGATGTTTATATAAATGAAATTTTGCTTTTCCCAATGCTATATGACCGATTAGAAGAAATATTTGCATCATAAAGAATTTTAAACATAGAATGTATGTTTAAAAGTAAAATATTAATAGTGTAATAAGAAATGTAAGGAGGATTTAAATGAGCGAGGGAAATAAGATAAAGGTTTCACAGTTGCAAGCAGGAGATATTGTAATATTGGAAAAAGAGGAGCATGATTGGGTTTCTACTGCTATTGCTTTACTTACAAGATCAAAGGTGACTCATACTACAGTTAGTAGAGGTGTATTGCCTGGTGCAGATTACAATGGTGTGGGATATATAGCTGAAGAATGCCCGCCTCATGCTATATATGGTTCATTGTTGGATCGTACTATGCGTGTTGCTTATGTAATGAGAATGAAGGAAGTACCTGATGATATGAAGCCTGTTATGGATCTCATAGAGTATTATGTATCCAATGAATGGCCATATGCTTCTGGAGCATTGCCCTTCATTGCTATATACTATTTGACAAAAGACATAGCAGATAGCAAGAAATTAAGGAAAATCGGCGTGAAATTAATGAAATTAGCCATGGGCGTTATGATTGAAATCCTTAATAAAATCTTTAGAGATGGGAAACATCCTATGATGTGTTCGCAGTTTGCATTCCATTGTTATAATGAAGCAGGTAAAGAGTATAAAATCCATTTGAAAAAGGATTCCAAAAGGAACTTGTTTGAAAAAATTAAAGAAGAAATTGAAATGAATTATAAAGAGTACGAAGATGAAATAGATAAAATAAATTTAAAAGGCTGTATGGATGAAGAGAATGTATGCAATGATTCTTATGAGGATATTTTAAAAGAACTTTGTGGGGAATTGTCAACGGATAAATGCAAAACAGACAAAATGGCTGTAAATGAGGATAAACAATTGGATAGAGATTTTGTAATTACAGCTTTTAAATTCATTAAGTTATTTTATTGCACCTTTGCTTTAAAAGGAAAGGAATACTCACTATCCCCTAAGGAATTGCTTAATAAATTTGACGAAATGGAAGAATATTTTGTGTCACCAGAAGATTTATTGCACAACACAAAAAACCTAGAGTGCGTTGGCACAGTGGATTATGAAGGATATCATATGTAAATAAATGGAGGGGTATATATGTCTACTATTAAAAAGGCTATTGAATCAGTGGTAGGAAATGATGAAGAAAAAAAGAGAGCAAAGGAAATGTTAACCTTATTGGCTGAAGCTTGTGAGTCAAAGGGTAAGCTAATGGCAGAGGAATTAAAAACATATATAAGAACAGCTGGAACGGTGGAAAACAAGACAATACCAGTTTCAGATATACTGACAGAGTTTTTTGAAACAAGAGTAACAACAGAAGAAAGTATGAAGGATCTTCCCAATGCAGTAGCAGATGCAATTAAAAACATGATGTCTGGAAATATAATAGAGGGAGCTACAAGCCTAATTAGCACTACTTTGAATGCCATATTGGGTTCTAGCAGCGGTGCGGAGGTAACTAGAAGGCAGTACTTTGTTGGTATTGAAGGATTGTCTATGGTGAGATACGATATTTCTTATTGGGCGAGGGATATAACCGTGGAATCTCTTAAAAAATATCAAGAAAAATCTTGCGTTTGCATTTTGACCAAATCAAGCATAGATCCTAAAAATTTAAAATTCAACACTTTTTTAAATATTTACCAGTCCCTTCTTGAAAAAAAATCCGGATTAACCAATGATGAATTGATTAAAATGATAGAAGATGCAAAAAAAGTGTATAAAACTATTTTGGACGATGAAAACTTTATGCAAGATAGAGATTTTGCCATATGCGATGAGATTGTAACTTCCATAGACAATTTGGATGAGTATTTAACAACTGAAAACTTAAGTTTTACTCCAGAAGGGCAGTGGCCTTGCAAAATGTAATGTTAAAATTTAAAAATAGACCTCCAGTTAAAGCACTGGGGGTTTTTCTGTGAAAAAAATAAGTATCTAGAAGGCTTGCAAGTATTTTTCACCTTATTATGATAACTTTACTTAATATTTAAAGGAAGTATCTATATAAAAACAAGCATTTGGTCTATAATATAAATAGATTGTAAAAGCATGATGCACGAGGAGGAATATTTTGAAGTCGGAACATAAAAATATGAGAGAGTTAATAGCTATTTTTATACCTTCTGGATTTATAGTGGATTATGAGATAGTTTCTAAGAAAGACTTGTCAGAAGAACAGCTAAACAATCAAGAAATATGGTATAAAAAATTTTTACAAAATGAATATGGTGCTGTGTGGGAATTGGGGTTTTTAAATCAAGGTGTTTGGATGTCACCGTCTATAAAGTTTTTAAATACTATAGCAAATAAATTAGTAATGAAAATAACAAAACAGCCTGATATAGAGTTTGTAAGGGAAGAGGCAGAACTGTCTTTAAACTCAGAAGAAATCTGCGATATTAAAAGTAAAATTCCCTTTGCTATAGGGACGGAGCATATAACAGAGGAATGGATAGTGTCGGTGTTCCAACGAATAGCAGAGGTATATAGAAAAAACATATCTACGTATAATGGTGCTGTTACGGAGTTTTTGTTGGGGTATAATAAAGAAATAAATGTGGTAGGAAGAGTGTTTTTTCATTTAGTAGAAAACAAAGAGGAGAAGTATCCCTTCGCATTTTTGGCTACATATTCCACAGAAAATAAAGAAGAGGGCTCACGCAAAGCAAAACATATGCCTTTAAAAAATGCTCTCTTGGAGTATAAAGATGATAGGAAAAAGCTTCTGCAATTACTTTCCACTATAAGTAAAGCATCGGATAAAAGTGAGTTCATATCAAATCTTATGGAAAGTGGTGAATTATTTTCGCCATTAAAGTTTACAAAAGAAGAAGCCTATACAATGTTAAAGGAAATTCCTATTTACGAGGAAGCAGGTATAATGTGTAGGATTCCAAACTGGTGGAAGAAAAAAAGCAATTCAATAAATCTTTCAGTATCCATTGGCAATAAAGAGCCTTCAAAGGTGGGGATGGAAGCAATATTAGATTTTAAGCCTGAACTATTTATTGGAGAAGATAAAATTTCAAAAGAAGAGTTGCAAAAGTTATTGATTGAATCTAATGGTTTAACTCTCATTAAAGGAAAATGGGTGGAAATTGACAAGGATAAGCTGGGAGAAGTTTTGGCGGCCTACGAAAAAGCTAGCAGTTTATCTAAAGAAGAGGGCTTTACCATTGCAGAGGCCATGCGTATGGAGTTAAACATTGAAGATAGCCTTGGGATAGGGAAAGAACATACGGAAGTGGAAGTATCAAATGGAGCTTGGCTTCAGAAAATAAGAGAAACTATGGCCAATCCAGAAAATATAAAAGAAATATCTCCGTCTAAGGAATTTAAGGCTACCTTAAGACCATATCAGCATACGGGTTTTTCTTGGCTTTCTTACATGAACAGCCTTGGTTTTGGAGCTTGTCTTGCGGATGATATGGGACTTGGTAAAACAGTGCAAGTCATTGCTTTCTTAGAGAAAATGAGGGTTGAAAAAGGTGGAAAGGTCCTTTTGATTATTCCCGCATCTCTTATTGGAAATTGGGAAAAAGAGATAGAGAAGTTTGCGCCTGAAATGTCTTTTTCTATACTTCACGGAAAAGATGCTACTACAATTTTAGAATCTCAAGAGACATTTTTACATATTACAACTTATTCTATGGCAACGCGTTTAGAGGAATTGCAAGACAAAGCTTGGGATATGGTAATCCTTGATGAGGCACAAGCTATCAAAAATCCAAGTACTAAGCAAACTAAAACTATTAAGCAGATAAAGACTAAAACAAAGCTGGCCATGACAGGGACACCTATTGAAAATAAACTTTCAGATCTTTGGTCATTGTTTGATTTTTTAGAACCAGGGCTTCTTGGAACTCCAAAGGAATTTAAAAATTTCACGAAGAGTGTAGCAGAAAACAAGAATGGTTACGAAAAACTTAGAAATATTGTAAACCCATTTATTTTGCGAAGATTGAAGACTGATAAAAAAGTTATAGCTGATCTCCCAGAAAAGATTGAAATTAAAGAATATCCATCTTTAAGTAAGAAGCAAATTCTTTTGTATAATAAGCTAGTGAAGGAACTTGAAATCAAATTGAAAACGGCTGAAGGGATAGATAAAAAAGGACTTGTACTTGGAAGTATAATCAAATTTAAACAAATATGTAATCATCCAGATCAATACCTTGGACTAGGGGAATATAAGCCAGATTATAGCGGGAAATTTGAACAACTTAGAGAAATCTGTGAGAATATATATGAGAAGCGGGAAAGAGTCCTTGTATTCACCCAATTCAAAGAAATAACTGAATATATAGCTGAATTTTTGGAGAAAATTTTTAATAGGAAGGGGTACGTACTACACGGAGGAACTTCTGTCAATAATAGAAATAAAATGGTTGAAAGTTTTAATGGGGAGGAGTATATTCCTTTTATGGTTTTGTCACTTAAAGCAGGTGGTGTGGGGTTAAATCTTACATCAGCTAATCATGTAATTCACTTTGATAGATGGTGGAACCCAGCAGTGGAAAACCAAGCAACAGATAGAGCTTTTCGTATAGGTCAGACTAAAAATGTAATGGTGCACAAGTTTATTACAAAAGGAACTATTGAAGAAAAAATAGACCTTATGATAGAAGAAAAGCAGAAATTAGCTAAGGATATAATAGGTTTAACAGGTGAAAACTGGATTACGGAACTTGATAATACAAAGCTTATAGAATTATTCCGATTAGGTGGTGAAATTTAAATGGACAATTATGGATACTTTGAATATGTTCCAGTGGAGGAAAAAAGCGAAAAAGCCAAAAAAACTTTGGCAAAATTGAAAAAAACTAAACCAGACATATGTCCAGTTATTATAGATGGAAGAAGTATTGCTAGTAAATATTGGGGAAAAGCTTGGAACAAAAATCTAGAGAGCTATGCTGATTATAGTAATAGAATGGGCAGAGGTAGATCTTACGTAAGAAATGGAGCAGTGCTAGATTTGAAAATAAAAGAAGGAAAAATTGAAGCATTAGTTCAAGGCAGTAGAAAAAAACCATACCAAGTTGAAATAACCATTGATAAATTAAAACCAAACAAATGGAAGCGTATAGAGGAAACTTGTAAAAATAAAATCGACACCATGGAAAATTTGTTTTCGGGTAAATTTCCTAAGGAGTTCGACCAATTCTTAAGTGATTCTCAGAGTGGATTATTTCCTAGTATAAATGAAATTCATTTTACTTGTAGTTGTCCAGATTGGGCGAGTATGTGCAAACATGTAGCAGCTACATTATATGGGGTTGGTGCAAGGTTAGATGAAGAACCAATGCTGTTTTTCACTCTTAGAGGCATAGACTTCCAAGAGTTGCTAAAGAAATCAGTGGAGGACAAAATGCAGAGTATGTTTAAAAATTCAGGCAAAAAGAGTGAACGTGTTATTGACGAGAATGATTTATTTGATATATTTGGAATATAAAATAAGGGGTTGTCTAAAATGATTAAAATTATTTTTAGACAGTCTTTTGCTTTGAATAGTTTATTTAAAAAGATTGGCTTTTGTGTACTAAATCTTATAAGTTTGTACTAATTATAAATGTAATAATAATAATTTTGGAGTTTTAATATGAGTAAATCAAATAAAATTAGTAGAATTCAATCCAATAACATCATTCAAATTAATAAGAAAAAATGCATTGGTTGTACTGCTTGTGCTATAGCTTGTACAGAGAAGACCGGTATTTCAGTATTGAAAACAATAGAAGAAGGTCGTAGGACAGTAATGCCTAAGCAAGGGACTTTTGCAAATACTGGCTGCATATATTGTGGTCAATGTACTCTTATTTGTCCTACTACAGCTATTAATGTAAGAAACGATATTAACGTAGTCAAAGAAGCCTTAGCTAGTGGAAAATATTTGGTATTAACTGATGCGCCAGCAGCGAAGGTAACCCTAGGAGAAGAATTTAATCTACCTATAGGTACAAATGTTGAGGGAAAAATAGCAGCATCTGCTAGAAAGCTTGGAATTCAAAAAGTTTTTCAAACTGATTTTGGCGCTGATATGACTATATTAGAAGAAGGTACTGAATTAATAAAAAGAATATCTGCTAAAGAGAAACTTCCCATGTTCACCTCTTGCTGTCCTGCTTGGATCAGGTATGCTGAACTTTTTCATCCTAAAATTTTAAGCTATTTATCTACGGCTAAATCGCCACAACAAATGATGGGTGCTGCTATTAAAACTTATTTTGCAGATACCTTTAAGGTTTTGCCTGAAAACATATTCACCATATCCATTAAACCTTGTACCGCTAAAAAATACGAAGCTGAAAAGCCTAATATGGGGAGGGATGGTTACAAGGATATCGATGCAGTATTAACTATTAGAGAATATGCTGACCTATTGAAGGAAAAAGGAATAGATATAAATGCCATACCTTCTGAAAAAGCAGACTTATTTATGGGTGATTATACTGGGGGAGCGATAATTTTTGGTGCATCTGGTGGTGTTATGGAGTCTACCCTTAGAACTGTTACTTATTATTTAAAAGGTGATTTATCAAAAGTGTATGATATGAAATTCACACCTGTAGATGGCTACACTTCGGTTAAGGAAGCACAAGTTACTATTAATAATGAACCTATGAAGGTTGCTGTAATAAGTGGATTATATGAAATGGATAAGTTTTTAAATAGTGATAAGTGGAGAGAATATGTTTTTATTGAAGTTATGGCTTGCCCTGGTGGATGTGTTAACGGAGGCGGTACTCCTAGAATAGAAAAAAAATCACAAATAAATGAAAACAAATGTATATCTTGTGGAACTTGTATAGAAAACTGTCCTGTAGGTGCAATAGCTTATAATGTAAAAGGCATTGCAGAGACTAACAAAAATAGGTGTGTAGGCTGCACATTATGCAGCAAGATTTGCAGAACAAAGGCCATAGATATAGAATACTATGATAAAGCTACTGGTAAAATTTTAGAAAATAGTTATATTGATTTAAGAAAAGCTGTTCTAAGGCAAATAGACAAAGATTTACCTGCTAAAATTTCTGATGAAAACCCTGAACTTCAAGATATGTATAAAAACTATATGGGTGATCCTGATGATAAGAAGGCTGAGTCTTTACTTCATACAAGCTATGAAGATAAATCTTCTGAACTAAAAGTTCCTTTAAAACGAAAAATTAAAAGAATGAAGAAGTAAAATCGGTTGCATTTGCAACATACTTTTGGAAAGCATAATAGTATAATAAGTATAAATTATTTAGTAGTATAAATTTCTAAATATATTGAAATAATAAAATAAATGGAGGTGTTAAATATGGTTGAGCAGGCATTTAAATTAGCTAGAGGCAATGAAAAAGTAGTTGAGAAGGTTTTGTTTGACGAAAACATACATTATCTCCACATGGTTTTTAATAAAAATGAAGGCCTTCCTGAACATTTTTCTAACTCTAATGTTTACATGACAGTTATAAGAGGAAATCTTTCAATAGTACTTAATGACGAAGAGATACATCAGTATGAAGCAGGTACCTTATTAAAGATACCATTTCAAACGAAGATGAATGTAAAAAATCTGCATGATGAAACATTGGAACTTATAATTGTAAAAGCACCAGCTCCTCAAATTTAAAATACAAAAATAGATATTCAAGTATGTACAATGAAAAATTAAGAGAGGTGATTTACGTGATTACAAAAAAAATGAAGGTACAGGAAGCGGTAAAAGAAAAGCCCTATATTGTAGAGTTTTTAAGTGATAATAATATTGACTTTTGCTGTGGTGGTTGGCAAGTGCTAGAAGATGCCATTGAGAAACAGGGCCTTAATGTTGATGAGTTTATAAATGAAATAAACGATTTACAAGTTAAGCATGAAGCTAAGGACTGGAGACAGGCATTAAGTTTAGATAAAGAGGATTTAATTGATTATATTGTATTAAATCATCACAGAAAAGAGGAATCACTGTTAGAAGAAGTTGAGAGGTTATTGATTAAGATTCTATACGTTCACTATGAAAACCATGGAGAGGCTTTAAGTGAAATATACAAAACTTTTTTATCTTTAAAGCAAGATCTGATGCCACATTTTGCCGATGAAGAAAAAATAGTTTTCCCCAAGGCATTAGACAATGACAAAACAGATTGGAGTAAACTTAGGGATGATCACGAGCAGGTGGGAGAACTTCTCAAGAAACTTCAACTTATGACAAAGGATTTTACACCTCCAGAAGATGCTTGCCCAACATACAAACTAGCCTTCAAAAAATTGCATGAACTAGTGGACGATATTCATTTACATGTGTTTCTAGAAAACTCCGTGCTATTTGAGAAATAGGTAGAATTTCTAGAAGATAAATAAGATAATTAAAAATAAAAAACCAGGGTTAAATAAAAATACAATTAAAATGGATCCTATGTCAAGGACATTTTGAAAAAGTCTAGACAGCTAAAAGCTGATTTCTATATTGTATAGGAGTCAGCTTTTTTAATCCCCATTGATATCTAAAGTTATTATAGTACTCCATATAATCATCTATTATAAACTGTAATTCCTTAAATGTAGAACAACTTTTAGAATCTATCTCATCTTTCATATGGCCGAAAAATGATTCTTGAGGAGCGTTATCCCAACAATTTCCTCTTCTTGACATGGATTGACCAAGACTATATTTCTTTAGTAATTTTTGAAATTTTGGACTAGTATAGTGAGCCCCTTGATCTGAATGTATA
>NZ_FRAD01000012.1 GCF_900142225.1 Hathewaya proteolytica DSM 3090 | reverse complement strand
TACTGGAATACAAGGCTGAATGGTATGGTAGAACTGTACACAAAATAAATACCTTCTACCCTTCAAGCCAATTGTGTTCAGTATGTGGCTACCAAAATGCAGAAGTTAAGGACTTAAATATAAGGAAATGGGTATGTCCTAAATGCCATAGCATACACGATAGAGATGCTAATGCAAGTAAGAATATTCTAAAGCAAGGATTAAAAGAACTAAAAATAGAGGTGGCGTAATCCTGTAATAAATACGGTAGGAACTATCGGAATCAAGCCTGTGGAGATAGTAGATTGCGAGGTCGAAGAAGCAGGAAGCCCCATCCCCTTGTGGGTGGGGTAAGTTCACGATAAAATATTTTACGTAAACAAAAGAAAAAGGAGTATCTTTGTATGAATCTAGTTCAATGGATAGGATATGCGGCGTCAGCATGCATATTAATATCACTTACAATGACCAATATTGTAAAGCTTAGAATTGTAAATACAATAGGTTGTCTTTTGTACGTAGTATATGGTGTCTTATTAGATGCATATCCTGTGGCAATCCCCAATTTTATAATAATATTTATCAATTTGTACAATTTGTATAAGCTAAAGAAAAACAGAACACTGGAAAATGGTGAAAAAAATTAAAGATTTACGGACTAACCCTCTTCTATGGAACAATGGCAGAGGGTTTTTTTACTTTAATAATTCCAAGATTAATGGTAAGATATATATTAGTTATCTTAAAGAGAAAAGGAGAGAAAATATGAGCGTAATATCTAATTTATTTCAGCCGAGAGACATGACTGAAGGGACACCATGGAAGAGGATTGTTGAATTTTCTATCCCTATGTTGCTAGGAAACATTGCCCAGCAATTGTACAACACTGCCGATTCAATTATTGTTGGAAAATACATCGGTGATAATGCCTTAGCTGCTGTAGGCAGTGCAGGACCAATTCTAAATTTACTTATAGTATTATTCGTTGGTATATCCGTTGGAGCTGGTATAATGGTATCACAGTATTTTGGAGCCAAGGAGAGAGACAATTTATCCAATACTGTAGGGGTTTGCATAACTCTTACTGCCATTGCTTCTGTGATCATAATGGTCATTGGGCCAATCAGCACATATCCCATATTAAATTTACTAAATACCCCTAGATCCATTTTAACTTGGTCAGGGCAATATCTCATTATTTATTATTTAGGCATTGCTGGATTTGCTTATTACAATATTTTATCAGGTGTACTTAGGGGACTAGGTGATTCAATTTCATCTTTGCTTTTTTTAATCGTAGCAACCTTAATTAATGTTGGTTTAGATCTTTTGTTTGTAGCAGTTATGGATATGGGTGTAGCTGGAGTGGCATTGGCCACGGTTATTGCCCAGGCTATATCGGCAATACTTTGTATGATAAGGTTAGCACAGATGAAAGGAACCTTTGATTTAAATTTAGAGACTTTAAAACTTAAAAAAACTTTTTGTTTTCAAATCATAAAACTTGGTCTGCCTTCGGGCATTACCCAGGCTATATTTTCCATGGCCATGATAGTTGTCCAATCTCTAACAAATAGTTTTGGCGAGATGGTAATTGCGTGCAATGTAATAGTTATGAGGGTAGATGGATTTGCCATGATGCCTAATTTTACTTTTGGAAATGCTATGACCACATTCACAGGCCAAAATGTAGGGGCTAGGAAGCTTCATAGGGTACATGAAGGAACTAAGCAAGGAACAATAATTGCTGTTAGTACAGCCTGTGTCATCACGGTTGCTATTCTTTTATTTGGAAGAAGTCTAATGAGTATCTTTACAGATACACAGGAATTAGTGGATATGGGAATGAGGATGATGAAGATTCTAGCTGTGGGCTATATTGCCATGGCAATAACCCAATCTTTATCTGGTGTTATGAGAGGAGCAGGGGATACAATGACTCCCATGTGGATTTCTCTTATAGTAACGGTTTTGTTAAGAGTTCCTGTGGCATATGGGATAGCGTATTTTACAAGAAGTGTTGCTTACCCTCATGGAAGGCCTGAATCCACTTTTATATCTTTGCTAGTTTCTTGGAGTATGGGAGCTATTATAACAATTATAGCTTACAAAAAAGGTGCATGGAAAAATAAAGGCATAACTTTTAAAGGGGAATAGTATGAATAAAATAGCTGTTGTAGATGAGTTAGATAATATTATAGCTTATGAAGAAAAAATGTATGTACATGAAAAAGCCATACTCCATAGGGCTTTTTCACTTCTTATTTACAATAAAAGTGGGGAAATGCTTGTACAAAGAAGAAGTTTTTCAAAATACCATTCTCCAGGTCTTTGGACTAATGCATGCTGTAGTCATGAAATAGAAATAGATGATGATATAATGGCGGCGGTAAAAAGAAGAGTTACTGAGGAATTAGGTATTGAGATAGAAAACATTGTGGAAACTGGTGTGATAAGGTATAGATGTGATTTTCAAGATGGACTAAGCGAAAATGAAATTGATCATATATTCACATGTGAGTATAATGGGGATATTCCTTTTAATAAAGAGGAAATTCATGAAATTATGTGGATATCCCTTGAAAAGCTGAAAAAATGGGTGGAAAGCAAGCCTAGTGAATTTACATATTGGTTTAAAGTTATGGTAAAAAATAATATGATATAAATGTACCATGATATAAATATAATGGTAGTGAAGTATAATAAATATAATATATATGATACTATATATTATATAGTAAATTAGAAATGTAGAGAAAGAGGGTAAGAGTATGAAGGTTATACTTGTCAATGGGAGTTCTCATAAAAATGGTTGTACATACACAGCATTAAAGGAAGTTGAGGGGGAATTAAAGAAAGAAGGTATAGAAACTGAAATATTTCAAATAGGTTCAGGAGCTATTAGAGGCTGTATTGGGTGTGGAAAATGTAGAAACAATAATAGACGATGTGTATTCAATGATGATTGCGTAAATGAGTTCATCGAAAAAGCAGAGAAGGCAGATGGATTTGTATTTGGATCCCCTGTTTATTATGCCTCTGCCAATGGAGCACTTATATCCCTTTTAGACAGAGCTTTTTATGCTGGAAAGTGTTTTGCTTTTAAGCCAGGGGCTGCAGTTGTAAGTGCAAGAAGGGCAGGAACTACTGCTACCATAGATCAGATAAATAAGTATTTTACTATTTCGAATATGCCAGTGGTTTCATCTCAATATTGGAATATGGTTCATGGCAACACTGCAGAGCAAGTTATGCAAGACGAAGAAGGTCTTCAAACTATGAGAGTTCTTGGACGAAATATGGCTTGGTTATTAAAGTCTATTGAGGCTGGAAAAAATGCAGGTGTTACATTGCCAGAAAGAGAAACACGAGTAAATACGAATTTTATTCGATAAAATAAGCAAGGGTGGAAACATGGAAGAATTAATGAAAAATATTGACCAGTTACTTGGGTATGATCCTTTTAAATTGGTATTAAGCAATAAATCCAATAAGGATTTTGAATTTAATAAAATAGTATTCAATTTAAAGATAGACAGAGAATCTCGCAAATACTTTCAGATTGAGAAATATACTGACAAACAAGTGTTTCATGAAAACATAGATATAGCACAATTACAGGAAAAGCTTGTGGAGTATTTTTTTAATTCTTATAAGCAACTTGACTTGTGGAGTGAAGAATATACAGCAACTTTAAAAATATCAAAAAAAGGCAAGGTGTTTTTATCTAAGAAAAAAAATCAGAATGTGGTGAAGCATGATTTCAGCCATAACAAAGAAAAGAACTACATTTTGAAGGAAGGCATGCTAATTGAGCCTTTCATTGACCTGGGTATTTTCACAAAAGAGGGGAAAATAGTTAAGTCTAAGTACGATAAGTACAAACAGATTAATAGATTTGTAGAGATAATAGATGATGAAATAAAAAAAGGCGATTATAAGGAACTAACCATACTTGATTTTGGATGTGGAAAGTCCTATTTGACTTTTATACTTTACTATTATTTTGTAGAGATAAAAATAGCATAAAAATCTAGTTATCCGCATAAAAACTGGACTTATCACACTTTATCAAGGTCAAAACCACTCAATTTACTACTAATTTACTACTTATGAATGAGCTTTGATACGACGATTTATCCTTGAAAAGTGAAGATATAAAGATACTTCCAATAAAATTTGAATATTTAATAGGTAGACACTTCAAAAAATGAGGTGTCTATTTTTTTACCCGATTTTGAAAGGAAGTGAACTTATGAAAACAAAAAATCAAGAATCAAAAGGTCGTTCCCCACTCTTTAAGACCATCAAACATTCATTCAGCCAATAAAAAAGAAAGGATAGGTAAAAATATGGAACTTAAATTTGTGATTCCCAACATGGAAAAAACATTCGGCAATTTAGAATTTGCTGGCGAGGATAAAGTCGTTCAGCGAAGAATCAACGGACGGCTAACTGTCTTATCAAGAAGCTATAATCTCTATTCTGATGTTCAAAGAGCAGATGATATTGTGGTGGTGCTTCCTGCTGAAGCTGGCGAAAAACATTTCGGCTTTGAGGAACGTGTGAAGTTAGTCAATCCACGTATTACCGCAGAGGGCTACAAAATCGGCACTCGTGGTTTTACAAATTACCTTTTACATGCTGACGACATGATAAAAGAATAAAGAAAGAGAGGAAAAATGATGAGATTAGCAAATGGCATTGTATTAGATAAAGACACGACTTTTGGAGAATTGAAATTCTCTGCTCTACGTCGTGAAGTGAGAATCCAAAATGAAGACGGGTCGGTTTCAGATGAAATCAAGGAACGTACCTATGACTTAAAATCCAAAGGACAAGGACGCATGATTCAAGTAAGTATTCCTGCCAGCGTGCCTTTGAAAGAGTTTGATTATAACGCACGGGTGGAACTTATCAATCCCATTGCGGACACCGTTGCTACTGCCACCTATCAAGGAGCAGATGTTGACTGGTATATCAAGGCAGACGATATTGTGCTGACAAAGGATTCTAGTTCATTCAAAGCTCAACCACAAGCAAAGAAAGAACCGACACAAGACAAATAGTCGCTAGGTAGAAAGGAGACTTTTTCGCATGAAACAGCGTGGTAAAAGGATTCGCCCATCTGGTAAAGATTTAGTCTTTCATTTTACGATAGCGTCACTCCTGCCTGTTTTCCTGCTGGTTGTCGGACTGTTTCATGTGAAGACAATCCAGCAGATCAACTGGCAGGATTTTAACCTATCACAAGCAGATAAGATTGACATTCCCTATTTAATTATCAGTTTCAGTGTCGCAATTCTTATCTGCTTGCTGGTAGCGTTTGTATTCAAACGGGTTCGCTATGATACGGTTAAACAACTTTACCACCGTCAAAAACTGGCAAAGATGATACTTGAAAACAAGTGGTATGAATCTGAACAGGTCAAAACAGAGGGTTTCTTTAAAGATAGTGCTGGTCGTACAAAGGAAAAGATAACCTACTTCCCTAAAATGTATTATCGACTTAAAAATGGCTTGATACAGATACGGGTGGAAATCACGCTGGGAAAATATCAAGACCAACTCTTACACTTGGAAAAGAAATTAGAGAGTGGCTTGTACTGTGAGCTGACGGATAAAGAGTTAAAGGATTCCTATGTGGAATATACTTTGCTCTATGACACCATAGCCAGTCGTATTTCTATTGATGAAGTAGAAGCTAAAGATGGTAAACTTCGCTTAATGAAAAACGTATGGTGGGAATATGATAAGCTCCCTCATATGTTGATTGCTGGTGGTACAGGTGGCGGTAAAACTTACTTTATACTGACACTGATTGAAGCCTTGCTTCATACAGATTCAAAACTGTATATTCTTGACCCGAAAAATGCTGATCTTGCGGACTTAGGTTCTGTGATGGCAAATGTCTACTATAGAAAAGAAGACTTGCTTTCTTGCATTGAAACATTCTATGAAGAAATGATGAAACGTAGTGAGGAAATGAAGCAGATGAAGAACTATAAGACTGGCAAAAATTATGCTTACTTAGGTCTCCCGGCACACTTCTTAATCTTTGATGAATACGTCGCTTTCATGGAAATGCTGGGAACAAAAGAAAACACCGCAGTTATGAATAAGCTGAAACAGATTGTCATGTTAGGTCGTCAAGCTGGCTTCTTTCTAATACTGGCTTGTCAACGTCCAGACGCAAAATATTTAGGCGACGGAATCCGTGATCAGTTTAATTTCAGAGTGGCTTTAGGTCGTATGTCTGAAATGGGCTATGGCATGATGTTTGGCAGTGACGTACAAAAGGATTTCTTCTTAAAGCGAATCAAAGGTCGTGGCTATGTTGATGTAGGAACAAGTGTCATATCAGAGTTTTATACTCCCCTTGTACCAAAAGGATATGATTTCTTGGAGGAAATTAAAAAGTTATCCAACAGCAGACAGTCCACGCAGGCGACGTGCGAAGCGGAAGTCGCAGGTGTGGACTGATCTTGCTGGCTGGTGTGGCAATAGCCACGCCAGCACTTACCCCCCCGTATCTAACAGGGGGGTACAAATCGACAGGAAACAGTCAAAAAAACATTAGAAAATCCTTTGGTTACAAGGGATTTACAAAATTTCAGCGTATGTCAAATGGGCTTTAAAAGTTGACATACGCCTTTTTGATTGGAGGGATTTTTACTGAATGAACAAACTTGGTTACAGCATTTAAAAGAAAAACGCTTGGCTTATGGACTATCTCAAAACCGTTTAGCTGTTGCGACTGGTATTACAAGGCAGTATCTAAGCGATATTGAAACAGGAAAAGTCAAGCCATCAGAGGATTTACAGCAGTCCCTTTGGGAAGCTCTGGAACGCTTCAATCCCGACGCTCCCCTTGAAATGCTGTTTGATTATGTAAGAATTCGCTTTCCGACAACAGACGTACAGCAGGTGGTCGAAAACATCTTACAACTGAAACTGTCCTATTTTCTTCATGAGGACTATGGTTTCTATTCTTATTCAGAGCATTATGCTTTAGGCGACATATTCGTCCTTTGCTCCCATGAACTGGACAAAGGAGTTCTGGTGGAATTGAAAGGTCGTGGGTGCAGACAATTTGAAAGCTATCTTCTGGCACAACAAAGAAGCTGGTATGAGTTCTTTATGGACGTTTTGGTGGCTGGCGGTGTGATGAAACGCCTTGACCTTGCCATTAACGATAAGACAGGGATTTTAAATATCCCTGTACTCACTGAAAAGTGCCAACAGGAAGAATGTATCTCCGTCTTCCGCAGTTTTAAAAGCTATCGCAGTGGCGAACTGGTACGCAAAGAGGAAAAGGAATGTATGGGAAACACCCTCTATATCGGTTCATTACAAAGTGAAGTTTATTTCTGTATCTATGAAAAGGACTACGAGCAGTACAAGAAAAATGATATTCCCATTGAAGACGCAGAAGTAAAAAACCGTTTTGAGATTCGATTGAAAAATGAGCGTGCCTATTATGCAGTCCGTGATTTACTCGTCTATGACAATCCAGAGCATACCGCCTTTAAAATTATCAATCGGTATATCCGTTTTGTAGATAAAGACGATTCCAAACCTCGTTCTGATTGGAAACTGAATGAAGAATGGGCTTGGTTTATTGGGAACAATCGTGAACGATTAAAACTAACCACAAAACCAGAGCCTTACTCCTTCCAAAGGACGCTGAACTGGCTATCTCATCAAGTTGCCCCGACCTTAAAGGTTGCGATTAAACTTGATGAAATCAACCAGACGCAGGTTGTAAAAGACATTCTCGACCATGCGAAACTGACAGACCGACACAAGCAGATTTTGAAGCAACAGTCAGTAAAAGAACAGGACGTGATAACAACAAAAAAATAACTCAAATACAAATTCATTGAATATAGAGAGGAGAACATTTTTATGAATTTTGGACAAAACCTTTATAACTGGTTTCTATCAAACGCTCAATCACTGGTGCTTTTAGCAATCGTTGTGATTGGCTTGTATCTTGGCTTCAAGCGTGAGTTTAGCAAACTGATTGGCTTTTTAATTATTGCGATTATTGCGGTTGGCTTAGTCTTCAACGCTGCTGGAGTAAAAGACATTTTACTAGAGCTATTCAATCGCATTATTGGTGCTTAAATAAAACCGTTCTTTTGTGGAATATAAGTGGTTTTCTTATGTTCCGCAAAGGAATGGTACACCAAACGAAGTGCGGTAGGGATTTTTGAATCTCTACAAAGAAAGGACGTGAATATATGGACGATATGCAAGTCTATATTGCGAATTTAGGCAAATACAATGAGGGCGAATTGGTCGGTGCGTGGTTTACCTTTCCCATTGACTTTGAGGAAGTCAAAGAGAAAATCGGCTTGAATGATGAATATGAGGAATACGCCATTCATGACTACGAGTTACCCTTTACGGTTGACGAATACACTTCCATTGGCGAACTCAATCGACTATGGGAAATGGTATCGGAATTACCCGAAGAATTACAATCGGAGCTATCTGCTCTGCTCACTCATTTTTCAAGCATTGAAGAACTAAGCGAACATCAAGAGGATATTATCATTCATTCCGATTGTGATGATATGTATGACGTGGCACGCTACTACATTGAAGAAACGGGTGCTTTAGGCGAAGTACCAGCTAGTCTTCAAAACTATATTGATTATCAAGCCTATGGTCGGGATTTAGACCTTTCAGGAACGTTTATCTCAACCAATCATGGGATTTTTGAAATCGTCTATTAAATCTGTCGGTACATTACTACTGGCAGATTTTCTATTTTACGGGGTGGCTCAATCAGCTACCCCTATTTTTTATGAAAGGATTGATTACATGAAGAAAATACGAAGCTATACCAGTATCTGGTCTGTGGAAAAGGTACTGTATTCTATCAATGATTTTAGACTTCCGTTTCCCATAACCTTTACGCAAATGACATGGTTTGTCGTGTCACTCTTTGCAGTGATGATACTTGGCAACTTGCCCCCTCTTTCCATGATAGAGGGAGCATTTCTCAAATACTTTGGGATTCCTGTGGCTTTCACATGGTTTATGTCTACAAAAACTTTTGATGGTAAAAAGCCTTATGGATTTTTGAAGTCTGTCATTGCTTATGCACTGCGACCAAAGCTGACCTATGCAGGAAAAAAAGTAACGCTTGGCAGAAACCAGCCACAAGAAGCCATTACAGCAGTTAGGAGTGAATTTTATGGCATATCCAATTAAATACATTGAAAACAATCTCGTCTGGAATAAAGACGGGGAATGTTATGCTTACTATGAGCTTGTTCCTTACAATTACTCATTTCTAAGTCCAGAACAGAAAATACAAGTGCATGATTCTTTCAGACAGCTTATCGCACAAAATCGTGATGGCAAAATTCATGCTTTACAAATCAGTACAGAATCCAGCATACGTTCTGCACAAGAGCGTTCCAAAAATGAAGTCACTGGCAAGCTCAAAGCGGTTGCCTATGACAAAATCGACCAACAGACAGACGCTTTAATATCCATGATTGGCGAAAATCAAGTGAACTACCGTTTCTTTATCGGCTTTAAGTTGCTTCTCAACGATCAGGAGTTTTCTATGAAAAGTCTTACCGTTGAAGCAAAAAATGCTTTGTCTGATTTTGTCTATGATGTGAACCATAAGCTGATGGGCGATTTTGTTAGTATGAGTAATGATGAAATCCTGCGTTTTCAGAAGATGGAAAAGCTCTTAGAAAATAAAATCTCTCGTCGTTTCAAAATCCGCAGGTTAGATAAGGACGACTTCGGCTATCTGATTGAACACCTTTACGGACAGACAGGCACTGCCTATGAAGAGTATGAGTACCATCTATCAAAGAAAAAGCTGGATAATGAAACGCTGATTAAATACTATGACTTGATTAAGCCTACTCGCTGTTTGGTGGAAGAAAAACAGCGATATTTGAAAATCCAGCAGGAAGATGAAACCGTCTATGTAGCTTACTTTACCATTAACAGCATTGTCGGAGAACTGGACTTCCCGTCCTCTGAAATCTTCTACTACCAGCAACAGCAATTTACATTCCCGATTGATACGTCAATGAATGTGGAAATTGTAGCGAATCGTAAAGCCCTATCTACTGTCCGCAATAAAAAGAAAGAACTGAAAGACTTGGATAACCACGCTTGGCAAAGTGATAATGAAACCAGCTCCAATGTGGCGGAAGCTCTGGAAAGTGTGAATGAGCTGGAAACCAATTTAGACCAAAGCAAGGAATCTATGTACAAGCTGTCTTATGTGGTAAGGGTATCAGCAAATGATCTTGACGAACTCAAACGTCGTTGTAATGAAGTGAAAGATTTTTATGACGATTTAAGCGTAAAACTGGTACGACCATTTGGGGATATGCTCGGCTTACATGAAGAATTTTTACCTGCCAGCAAGCGTTATATGAATGATTATATTCAATACGTGACCTCTGATTTCCTCGCTGGTTTAGGTTTTGGTGCTACTCAAATGCTGGGGGAAAATGAGGGGATTTATGTTGGCTACAGCTTAGATACTGGACGCAATGTCTATCTGAAACCTGCTCTTGCCAGTCAAGGGGTTAAGGGTTCAGTAACCAATGCGTTAGCGTCGGCTTTTGTTGGTTCGCTGGGTGGTGGTAAATCCTTTGCGAATAACCTTATCGTCTATTATGCGGTGCTTTATGGGGCACAAGCAGTGAT
Source organism: Hathewaya proteolytica DSM 3090 (assembly GCF_900142225.1). GTDB lineage: Bacteria > Bacillota > Clostridia > Clostridiales > Clostridiaceae > Hathewaya > Hathewaya proteolytica. Next base: position 98,151 of record NZ_FRAD01000012.1, on the reverse strand, counting down.
TGTAGACCCAAAAGCAGAACGTGGCAGATGGAAAGAAACCTTGCCAGAGATTTCCCATGAAATCAATATCGTCACTCTGACTTCTGATGAGAAAAACAAAGGCTTACTTGACCCTTATGTGATTATGAAAAATCCCAAAGATTCTGAATCACTGGCTATTGATATTCTGACATTCCTTACGGGGATTTCCTCTCGTGATGGGGAACGCTTCCCAATCCTTAGAAAAGCCATTCGTGCAGTAACCAATAGTGAAGTACGAGGGTTGATGAAAGTGATTGAGGAATTACGGGTTGAGAATACGCCACTAAGTACCAGTATAGCCGACCATATCGAAAGTTTTACAGACTATGACTTTGCACATTTATTATTCAGTAATGGTTATGTGGAGCAGTCTATCAGCTTAGAAAAACAACTGAACATTATACAGGTTGCGGACTTGGTACTTCCCGACAAGGAAACTTCCTTTGAGGAATATACCACTATGGAGCTTTTATCCGTTGCTATGCTGATTGTCATTAGTACCTTTGCTTTAGACTTTATCCATACAGACCGAAGCATTTTCAAGATTGTAGATTTAGACGAAGCATGGAGCTTTTTACAGGTAGCACAAGGAAAAACACTATCTATGAAGCTGGTTCGGGCTGGTCGTGCTATGAACGCTGGGGTATATTTCGTGACCCAAAATACAGACGACCTCTTAGATGAAAAACTGAAAAATAACCTCGGCTTAAAATTTGCATTTCGTTCCACTGACCTTAACGAGATTAAAAAGACCTTAGCCTTTTTTGGTGTAGACCCAGAGGACGAAAACAATCAGAAGCGATTGCGTGATTTGGAAAACGGGCAATGCCTTATCAGTGATTTATATGGTCGTGTCGGTGTGATACAGTTCCACCCTGTATTTGAAGAACTGCTCCATGCCTTTGATACCAGACCACCTGTGCGAAAAGAGGTGTAAATGTGAAACCATCAATAGTAAACAGAATAAAATCAAACTGGACGCTGAAACGTCTAGGTAAAGTGGCAATGACAGTGGCTTTCACACTTGTGATTGCCATTTTTCTTTTAGCCATGCTGGGAACGGTGGTTCAAGCTGCGGGCTTGGTAGATGATACGGTCAATGTGGCAAATGAATACAGCCGATACCCACTTGAAAACTATCAACTGGATTTTTATGTGGATAATAGCTGGGGCTGGCTTCCGTGGAACTGGTCGGACGGGATTGGAAAACAGGTCATGTATGGACTATATGCCATTACCAATTTTATTTGGACAATCAGTTTGTATGTTTCCAATGCGACAGGTTACTTAGTACAGGAAGCCTATTCCTTAGACTTCATTTCCGCTACAGCAGATTCCATTGGTAAGAATATGCAGACCTTAGCTGGTGTGAGTGCAAACGGATTTTCAACAGAGGGTTTCTATGTTGGATTCCTCTTACTCTTGATTTTGGTTCTTGGGGTTTATGTTGCCTATACGGGACTGATAAAGAGAGAAACCACAAAGGCAATTCATGCCATTATGAATTTTGTGCTGGTGTTTATCCTATCGGCTTCCTTTATTGCCTACGCTCCCGACTACATTAAAAAAATCAATGACTTTTCATCAGACATCAGTAATGCCAGTTTATCACTTGGCACGAAGATTGTCATGCCCCATTCCGATAGTCAAGGCAAGGACAGCGTGGACTTAATCAGAGATAGCCTGTTTTCCATACAGGTTCAGCAACCGTGGCTACTGCTTCAATACAACAGTTCAGACATTGAAAGTATCGGTATTGACCGTGTGGAAAGCCTGCTCTCCACCAGCCCAGATTCCAACAATGGCGAAGACAGAGAAAAAATTGTTGCGGAAGAAATTGAAGACAGAAGCAATACCAATCTAACCATTACAAAGACCATTAACCGTTTAGGTACAGTCTTCTTCCTATTTGTCTTCAATATTGGGATTTCCATATTTGTATTCCTATTAACAGGAATCATGATTTTCTCGCAGGTACTTTTTATCATCTATGCTATGTTTCTGCCTGTGAGCTTTATTTTAAGCATGATTCCATCATTTGATGGTATGTCAAAACGAGCCATAACAAAGCTCTTTAATACCATTTTGACACGAGCTGGAATCACATTGATTATTACGACAGCATTTAGTATTTCAACCATGCTCTATACCTTATCGGCTGGTTATCCGTTCTTTTTGATTGCTTTTCTACAGATTGTGACCTTTGCAGGAATCTACTTCAAGCTGGGCGATTTAATGAGTATGTTTTCTCTACAGAGTAACGATTCTCAAAGTGTGGGAAGTCGTGTGATGAGAAAACCTCGTATGCTTATGCACGCTCACATGCACCGTCTACAGCGGAAACTTGGACGTTCCATGACTACTCTAGGGGCTGGGTCTGCCATTGTTACAGGTAAAAAAGGACAGTCGGGTTCGGGGAGTTCTGCAAGGACACAAGCAGATCACTCCCGACCAGACGGAAAGGAAAAATCAACACTTGGAAAACGTATCGGTCAAACCATCGGTACAGTAGCTGATACCAAAGACAGAATGGTAGACACTGCTAGTGGTTTGAAAGAACAGGTTAAAGATTTGCCGACCAATGCAAGATATGCAGTATATCAAGGAAAATCCAAAGTAAAAGAGAATGTCCGTGATTTAACCAGTAGTATTTCTCAAACCAAAGCGGACAGAGCCAGTGGACGCAAGGAACAGCAGGAACAAAGGCGAAAAACCATTGCGAAGCGTCGCTCTGAAATGGAACAGGTCAAACAGAAAAAACAGCCTGCTTCTTCTGTTCATGAAAGACCGACTACAAGACAAGAACAATATCATGATGAACAGACCTCAAAACAGTCTAATATTCAGACTTCATATAAGGAATCTCAACAAGCCAAACAAGAGCGTCCAGCAGTTAAGTCCGATTTTTCAAGTCCAAAAGTGGAACGCCAAGGCAATACCGTTCAAGAAAAAACCGTTCAAAAGCCAGCAACTTCAACCACTACAGCAGATAGAACTTCACAACGTCCAATCACAAAAGAACGTCCGTCTACTGTTCAAAGAGTACCACTACAAAATACAAGAAGTAGACCACCAATCAAAACCGCCACCATTAAGAAAGTCGGTAAGAAACCATGAAGTTGAAAACTTTAGTGATTGGTGGTTCTGGATTATTCTTGATGGTCTTCTCACTGCTTCTGTTTGTTGCCATTTTATTTTCAGATGAACAGGACAGCGGAATTTCCAATATTCATTATGGAGGTGTGAATGTTTCCGCAGAAGTGCTGGCTCATAAGCCTATGGTAGAAAAATATGCCAAAGAATATGGCGTTGAAGAATATGTCAACATACTTCTTGCGATTATACAGGTGGAATCGGGCGGTACTGCGGAAGATGTTATGCAGTCCTCGGAATCCCTCGGTCTTCCACCTAATTCATTGAGTACAGAAGAATCCATTAAGCAAGGTGTGAAGTATTTCAGTGAATTATTAGCCAGTAGCGAAAGGCTCAGTGTAGATTTAGAATCGGTTATCCAGTCCTACAATTATGGTGGTGGTTTCTTAGGGTATGTGGCTAATCGTGGAAATAAATATACCTTTGAACTGGCTCAAAGTTTCTCAAAAGAGTATTCAGGTGGCGAAAAAGTGTCTTACCCCAATCCCATAGCCATACCTATCAATGGGGGCTGGCGATACAACTATGGCAATATGTTTTATGTGCAACTGGTAACGCAGTATCTTGTCACAACAGAGTTTGATGATGATACGGTACAAGCCATCATGGACGAAGCACTGAAATATGAGGGCTGGCGATACGTTTACGGTGGAGCTTCCCCGACTACTTCTTTTGATTGTAGCGGACTGACACAATGGACGTATGGAAAAGCTGGAATTAACTTACCACGAACCGCACAACAGCAATATGATGTGACCCAGCATATCCCACTATCGGAAGCACAAGCTGGCGATTTGGTTTTCTTTCATTCTACCTATAACGCTGGCTCTTATATTACTCATGTTGGGATATACCTTGGCAATAACCGTATGTTTCATGCAGGCGACCCAATCGGTTATGCCGACTTAACAAGCCCCTACTGGCAACAGCATTTAGTGGGAGCAGGACGAATCAAACAATGAGAAAGGAAGATTTAATGATGAAATTTAGAAAAAATCAGAATAAAGAAAAACAGATACCAAAGGAAAAGAAACCTCGTGTCTATAAGGTCAATCCTCATAAAAAGGTTGTGATTGCCTTGTGGGTACTTTTAGGGCTTAGTTTCAGCTTTGCGATATTCAAGCACTTTACAGCTATAGATACTCATACTATTCACGAAACAACTATCATAGAAAAGGAATACGTTGATACTCATCATGTAGAAAATTTTGTAGAGAACTTTGCGAAAGTCTACTATTCATGGGAGCAATCCGATAAGTCCATTGATAATCGAATGGAAAGTCTAAAAGGCTATCTGACAGATGAACTTCAAGCTCTCAATGTTGATACAGTACGCAAAGATATTCCTGTATCGTCTTCTGTAAGAGGATTTCAGATATGGACGGTAGAGCCAACTGGCGACAATGAGTTTAATGTAACCTACAGTGTAGACCAGCTCATTACAGAGGGAGAAAATACAAAGACCGTCCACTCTGCTTATATTGTGAGTGTCTATGTAGATGGTTCTGGAAATATGGTACTGGTTAAGAATCCGACCATTACCAACATACCTAAGAAATCAAGTTATAAACCAAAAGCCATTGAAAGTGAGGGGACGGTTGATTCCATTACAACCAATGAAATCAATGAGTTTTTAACGACGTTCTTCAAGCTCTATCCTACAGCGACAGCCAGTGAACTTTCCTACTATGTGAATGACGGGATATTAAAACCAATCGGAAAAGAGTACATCTTTCAAGAACTGGTAAATCCTATTCACAATCGTAAGGATAATCAAGTCACGGTATCGCTGACAGTGGAGTATATCGACCAGCAGACCAAAGCAACGCAGGTATCTCAATTTGATTTGGTACTTGAAAAGAACGGGAGTAATTGGAAGATTATAGAATAACAAATATTGGTACATTATTACAGCTATTTTGTAATCACGTACTCTCTTTGATAAAAAATTGGAGATTCCTTTACAAATATGCTCTTACGTGCTATTATTTAAGTATCTATTTAAAAGGAGTTAATAAATATGCGGCAAGGTATTCTTAAATAAACTGTCAATTTGATAGTGGGAACAAATAATTGGATGTCCTTTTTTAGGAGGGCTTAGTTTTTTGTACCCAGTTTAAGAATACCTTTATCATGTGATTCTAAAGTATCCGGAGAATATCTGTATGCTTTGTATGCCTATGGTTATGCATAAAAATCCCAGTGATAAGAGTATTTATCACTGGGATTTTTATGCCCTTTTGGGCTTTTGAATGGAGGAAAATCACATGAAAATTATTAATATTGGAGTTTTAGCTCATGTTGATGCGGGAAAAACTACCTTAACAGAAAGCTTATTATATAACAGTGGAGCGATTACAGAATTAGGAAGCGTGGACAGAGGTACAACGAAAACGGATAATACGCTTTTAGAACGTCAGAGAGGAATTACAATTCAGACGGCGATAACCTCTTTTCAGTGGAAAAATACTAAGATGAACATCATAGACACGCCAGGACATATGGATTTTTTAGCAGAAGTATATCGTTCATTATCAGTATTAGATGGGGCAATTCTACTGATTTCTGCAAAAGATGGCGTACAAGCACAAACTCGTATATTGTTTCATGCACTTAGGAAAATAGGTATTCCCACAATCTTTTTTATCAATAAGATTGACCAAAATGGAATTGATTTATCAACGGTTTATCAGGATATTAAAGAGAAACTTTCTGCGGAAATTGTAATCAAACAGAAGGTAGAACTGCATCCTAATATGCGTGTAATGAACTTTACCGAATCTGAACAATGGGATATGGTAATAGAAGGAAATGATTACCTTTTGGAGAAATATACGTCTGGGAAATTATTGGAAGCATTAGAACTCGAACAAGAGGAAAGCATAAGATTTCATAATTGTTCCCTGTTCCCTGTTTATCACGGAAGTGCAAAAAACAATATAGGGATTGATAACCTTATAGAAGTGATTACGAATAAATTTTATTCATCAACACATCGAGGTCAGTCTGAACTTTGCGGAAAAGTTTTCAAAATTGAGTATTCGGAAAAAAGACAGCGTCTTGCATATATACGTCTTTATAGTGGCGTACTGCATTTGCGAGATTCGGTTAGAATATCGGAAAAGGAAAAAATAAAAATTACAGAAATGTATACTTCAATAAATGGTGAATTATGTAAAATCGATAAGGCTTATTCCGGGGAAATTGTTATTTTGCAGAATGAGTTTTTGAAGTTAAATAGTGTTCTTGGAGATACAAAGCTATTGCCACAGAGAGAGAGAATTGAAAATCCCCTCCCTCTGCTGCAAACGACTGTTGAACCGAGCAAACCTCAACAAAGGGAAATGTTACTTGATGCACTTTTAGAAATCTCCGACAGTGACCCGCTTCTGCGATATTATGTGGATTCTGCGACACATGAAATCATACTTTCTTTCTTAGGGAAAGTACAAATGGAAGTGACTTGTGCTCTGCTGCAAGAAAAGTATCATGTGGAGATAGAAATAAAAGAGCCTACAGTCATTTATATGGAAAGACCGTTAAAAAAAGCAGAGTATACCATTCACATCGAAGTTCCACCGAATCCTTTCTGGGCTTCCATTGGTCTATCTGTAGCACAGCTTCCATTAGGGAGCGGAGTACAGTATGAGAGCTCGGTTTCTCTTGGATACTTAAATCAATCGTTTCAAAATGCAGTTATGGAGGGGATACGCTATGGCTGTGAACAAGGATTGTATGGTTGGAATGTGACGGACTGTAAAATCTGTTTTAAGTATGGCTTATACTATAGCCCTGTTAGTACCCCAGCAGATTTTCGGATGCTTGCTCCTATTGTATTGGAACAAGTCTTAAAAAAAGCTGGAACAGAATTGTTAGAGCCATATCTTAGTTTTAAAATTTATGCGCCACAGGAATATCTTTCACGAGCATACAACGATGCTCCTAAATATTGTGCGAACATCGTAGACACTCAATTGAAAAATAATGAGGTCATTCTTAGTGGAGAAATCCCTGCTCGGTGTATTCAAGAATATCGTAGTGATTTAACTTTCTTTACAAATGGACGTAGTGTTTGTTTAACAGAGTTAAAAGGGTACCATGTTACTACCGGTGAACCTGTTTGCCAGCCCCGTCGTCCAAATAGTCGGATAGATAAAGTACGATATATGTTCAATAAAATAACTTAGTGTATTTTATGTTGTTATATAAATATGGTTTCTTGTTAAATAAGATGAAATATTTTTTAATAAAGATTTGAATTAAAGTGTAAAGGAGGAGATAGTTATTATAAACTACAAGTGGATATTGTGTCCTGTATGTGGAAATAAAACACGATTAAAGATAAGGGAAGATACTGAATTAAAAAAATTCCCCCTCTATTGTCCGAAATGCAGACAAGAAAATTTAATTGAAATAAAGCAGTTCAAAGTAACTGTGATTACAGAGCCAGACGCAAAGACGCAGAGCCGATAAAATGAGATTAATACAATCTCATTTTATCGGCTCTTTCCGTTATGTATGGATTCTTTTAATTAGTCTTCGATGTTTCTTGCTTCGTTGATACCGCTGGCTAAAGATTCCATTAAGGATAGTTCTTTGTCTGTAAAGCTATCCATGTATTTCTCTATCTGTAATCGTCGGGTGCTTTTTACCAAGTTATTAGCAGGTAAGAAAAATTCATCAACGGAAACATGAAGTAACGATACAAGGTCATAAAGAACTTGTATGCTGGGGTGTTGCCCTTTATTTTCAATATTAGTTAAGTACCGTGGGTCAATTTCAATCAATGCTCCCACTTGTTCACGAGTTAAACCTCGTTTCAATCGAGCTTCTTTAATGGCTAAACCAAAGGCTCTAAAATCATATTTATCTTCTTTTTTACGCATAGTAGACCACCTCTATACATTTTATTGTTCCTACTGAATTAAAAACAGGTATAGAAAAACGTGTTATATGGTTTATAGGTTTATATTTAATAAAAAGCACTACTAAACGCCAATAAAAAAAACCGTTATATGGTAGTGCTATTTACGCTGTTAAAATATTGTATATTACTTCCAAATGGCGGTTTGTTGGAGGTCAACGTCGCCATGAAGTACATCATATACAATAAATTTCCTTACATTGGGTTCTTGTCAAAAAAAGTCGTCTATCTGCAATAGATAAGTACGTCCACCAATGTGGTTTTATAAATCATATAGATAGAATAACAGAAGCATGTAAACAGAGAAATAAATCTGTTTATATGCTTTTTTGGCTATTCAGAACTTTTTTACAAAGTTTATTTATCAGTAATGCAACAAATCCCCCTTTCACATTGGGACTAAGAGTGAAAGGAGATAAACGAGCAAGGCTCACTTCCTTTCCTAGACAGAAAGGGGGTGAGAAACATGAAACCATCTTCTTTTCAGACCACAATAGAAAATCAGTTTGACTATATCTGTAAACGTGCTATGGAAGACGAGCGAAAGAATTATATGCTTTATCTTTCAAGGATTGCAAAGCGTGAGGTGTCCTTTTCGGATGTTGGCGATTATCTTGTTAGCCAGTTTGCGACAACAGATAACTATTCAACTGACTTTCAGATTTTTACACTCAATGGGTTATCAGTAGGCGTTGAAAATGATTTGTTGAGTGAAGCATTACGTGAGTTGCCAGACAAGAAACGTGAAATTCTACTGCTGTTTTACTTTATGGACATGAGCGATTCAGAAATTGCAGACCTGTTGAAATTGAACCGTTCTACTGTCTATCGGCATAGAACCAGTGGACTAGCCTTAATTAAAAAGTTTATGGAGGAATTTGAAGAATGAAAACACAATATCCTATGATTCCCTTTCCTCTCATTGTAAAGGCAACAGATGGCGATACCGAAGCGATTAACCAGATTCTACATCATTACAGAGGGTACATAACGAAGCGTTCCCTACGACTTATGAAAGATGAATATGGCAATCAAAGTATGGTCGTTGATGAAGTCTTACGTGGAAGAATGGAAACCAGACTGATTACAAAGATTTTGTCATTTGAAATTAAGTAATATCCTCTCTCCTTTCGTGGAAGCGTGCTAAACCATTCCACGCTTCCCGAACAGGGAGGTTTGTTATTCCACCAAAGCATATTGAGCTTTCAATGTGTTTTGATAGGCTAACGAGCCATTGTTCTTTGAAAACTGAATAAAAGTAATCGAATACGTTTCGATAAGAAAAGAGCCAACGGAACTAACCGCCATGACCTATCTTATAAAGATAGCGAGCGATTCATGTTAGTGATCCGAGAAGCAATCTTTAGCAGGATTGCCTGCAACGACATTCTTATCGTGATAATGATACTCCCATACAGTCAATAGTCCGAGCGTGATAAAACCGTCGCAGGCAATGAGTATGGCTACATGAGAACCATGCAGGGGTGGAACTCCCGTGAGCTTTGCTAAAGCTGTTCGATTGCTGGTAAAACAACTTTTATGAAATCCAAATAAGTGATTTGGAAAGGAGGATTTTATGAAGCAGACTGACATTCCTATTTGGGAACGTTATACCCTAACCATTGAAGAAGCGTCAAAATATTTTCGTATTGGCGAAAACAAGCTACGACGCTTGGCAGAGGAAAATAAAAATGCAAATTGGCTGATTATGAATGGCAATCGTATTCAGATTAAACGAAAACAATTTGAAAAAATTATAGATACATTGGACGCAATCTAGCGTCGCCAAAGGGTCTTGTATATGATAAAATAGTATTAAGTCGTATCAAGGCTCTTTCCATAAAGGAAAGGAGCAAATGCCATGTCAGAAAAAAGACGTGACAATAAAGGTCGAATCTTAAAGACTGGAGAGAGCCAACGAAAAGACGGAAGATACTTATACAAATATATAGATTCATTTGGAGAACCGCAATTTGTTTACTCGTGGAAACTTGTGGCTACAGACCGAGTACCAGCAGGAAAGCGTGATTGTATCTCACTTAGAGAGAAAATCGCAGAGTTACAGAAAGACATTCATGATGGTATTGATGTTGTAGGAAAGAAAATGACACTCTGCCAGCTTTACGCAAAACAGAACGCTCAAAGACCAAAGGTTAGAAAAAACACTGAAACTGGACGCAAATATCTTATGGATATTTTGAAGAAAGACAAGTTAGGTGTAAGAAGTATTGACAGTATTAAGCCATCAGACGCTAAAGAATGGGCTATTAGAATGAGTGAAAATGGTTATGCTTATCAAACCATCAATAACTACAAACGTTCTTTAAAGGCTTCATTCTATATTGCTATACAAGATGATTGTGTTCGGAAGAATCCATTTGACTTTCAACTGAAAGCAGTTCTTGATGATGATACTGTCCCTAAGACCGTACTAACAGAAGAACAGGAAGAAAAACTGTTAGCCTTTGCAAAAGCTGATAAAACCTACAGCAAAAATTATGATGAAATTCTGATACTCTTAAAAACAGGTCTTCGTATTTCAGAGTTTGGTGGTTTGACACTTCCAGATTTAGATTTTGAGAATCGTCTTGTCAATATAGACCATCAGCTATTGAGAGATACTGAAATTGGGTACTACATTGAAACACCAAAGACCAAAAGTGGCGAACGTCAAGTTCCTATGGTTGAAGAAGCCTATCAAGCATTTAAGCGAGTGTTAGCGAATCGAAAGAATGATAAGCGTGTTGAGATTGATGGATATAGTGATTTCCTCTTTCTTAATAGAAAGAACTATCCAAAAGTGGCAAGTGATTACAACGGCATGATGAAAGGTCTTGTTAAGAAATACAATAAGTATAACGAGGATAAATTGCCACACATCACTCCACATAGTTTGCGACATACATTCTGTACCAACTATGCAAATGCAGGAATGAATCCAAAGGCATTACAGTACATTATGGGACATGCTAATATAGCCATGACGCTGAACTATTACGCACATGCAACATTCGATTCTGCAATGGCAGAAATGAAACGCTTGAATAAAGAGAAGCAACAGGAGCGTCTTGTTGCTTAGTAGTACAAATGAATTTACTACTTATTTACCACTTCTGACAGCTAAGACATGAGGAAATATGCAAAGAAACGTGAAGTATCTTCCTACAGTAAAAATACTCGAAAGCACATAGAATAAGGCTTTACGAGCATTTAAGAAAATATAAAAAGATAATTAGAAATTTATACTTTGTTTATAATAAAAAAGATTAAGGTTAAAATCACTGGACTTGATTTGAAAAAAGACGTCATTGAAAAGTGCAATGAAATAGCCAATAGATATGGATATGAGGATTTGCACTTTGAAGTAGGAGATATAAATGGCTACAAATTTAACAATAAATTAGATATGGTTATAACACTACATGCCTGCAATACTGCTACGGATTATGCACTTTATAACGCCATAAAGTGGAATGCAAAAATGATTTTTTCTGTACCATGCTGTCAACATGAATTTAATGAACAGATGAAAGCTGAAAAACTTAATATTCTTACCCGTTATGGTATAATACAAGAAAGAGTAGCGGCACTTATGACCGATTCTGTGAGAGCTAATCTTTTAGAATGTGTAGGATATAAAACCCAATTGCTGGAGTTTATAGATATAGCTCATTCACCTAAAAATATATTGATAAGAGCGTGCAAAAGTAGTGTATCAGAGAATAAAAAGAAACAATTTCTTGGCGAAGTGGAAGAGCTCATGAAAAATTTTAATTTTGAGCCTACATTATATAAGCTTTTAAGGGATGATAAGATATTATGATTAAAAATTTCATAGGACATTTTAAAACTATAAGCAATCACAAATTAATAGTGATGAAGTACTGTTTTAAAGTGGGATTATATAAACAGGGGCTTCTCCACGATATGTCAAAGTATTCGTGGACTGAATTCTCTACGGGTGTAAAGTACTATACTGGTCATTCTAGTCCAAATGGCTTAGAAAAACGTGAAGTAGGTTATTCTACGGCATGGCTACATCATAAGGGAAGAAATAAACACCATTTTGAGTATTGGATGGACTATGATTTAGATGCTAGCAAAGGCATTGTGGGGGCAAATATGCCTACAAAGTACGTGGTAGAAATGTTTATAGACAGAATGGCTGCCTGCAAAAACTATTTAAAGGATAAGTATCATGATAATAGCCCTCTAAAGTATTATGAGCGGGGAAAAGAGGACTATATTATGCATAAAGATTCAAGGGAGCTTTTAGAGCTACTTTTAAATAAGCTAGCAAGTGAAGGCGAAAATAATACTATAAATTATATAAAAAAGGTAATACTAAAAAAATAATATTAGTATGGGGGAAGAAAAAATATGGAAATACTATTTATAATAAAAGCTATAATAATAGCTATAGTGGAAGGTCTTACAGAGTTTATTCCCGTATCCTCAACAGGGCATATGATACTTGTAGGAAATGCTATTAATTTTAAGGGCGAATTTGTAGATATGTTTGAAGTAGTAATACAACTTGGAGCTATTCTTGCCGTAGTTGTTCTTTACTGGCAGAAGATAAAGGATAGTGTAATAGAATTCTTTAAATACATATTCACCAAGGGTAAAGAAGGTAAAACAGGATTCAAATTTGGTATAAATGTAATAATCGGTTCTATACCTGCTGGTGTAATTGGTGTGCTTTTTTACCACAACATAAAAAAATTATTTGCACCGTGGGCTGTAATTGTTGGATTTATTGTAGGTGGCCTTCTTCTAATAATAATTGAAAATAATTTTAGGAGAAAAAAGCATGCTACAAGGTCTATTGACAATATTACACCTATGCAGTCACTTAAAGTTGGTATTTTTCAGGTACTTTCCATGTGGCCAGGTATGTCAAGAAGTGCATCCACAATAATGGGTGGTTGGATTGCAGGCTTATCTACTCCTATAGCTGCAGAGTTCTCATTTTTTCTTGCAATACCAGCAATGGTAGGGTCTTCAGGAAAGGATTTGTTACACTTTAATTTTGCAATTATGAACCCCACATTATGGGTTGCGTTAATTGTTGGATTCATAGTAGCCTTTGTAGTATCCCTTGTTGTAATGGGAAAATTCGTAGCATTCCTTAAGAAAAAGCCTATGAGAGTTTTTGCTGTATACAGAGTGGCAGCAGGAACACTTTTGGCAGTTCTTGTATTCTTTAATGTTATAAAACTGTAAAACTAAAAAAACAGGTGGCAATTTTTATGCCAGCCTGTTTTTATTTGAAATTATAGTGATCTTATAGTATGGAATAAATCTTTGTTTTCAGCAACCTTTTTTTCGTTTCCGATAACACAGCAGTTATTTAGCTCCATGCCTTTTTTAAACATCTCAGCATACTGTTTTATGTCCTCTAAAGTTGCATTTAAAAGCTGATCTCTTACAAGCTGTTCATCCTCTTCTGTGATTCCAGCAATGTAGTTTATTGCTTCAAAGTAACCCTTTATGGAAGCATCTCTTGGGAAGTCTAGAAGACCAAGGGCACCAATTTTAAATACATCTAACTCTTCATTAGTATAGTTAATATCTTCAAGGAACTTATAGCAGTCATTAAATACTTCTACTGTTTCTTTCAAGTTAGGATCTCTGTATGAAGCAGCTCCCATAGCACCGTCAGTTCTGAAGATTAATGCACAACCGTAGGCACCGCCTTGAAGACGAACCTTTGACATAAGGTATTGAGGCTGAAGAATATTTTTAAGTACTCTCATATAACCGGTGAAGTTATATCCTAGAGCTTTAGTGTTAAATGTTTTTGCCACATAGCATACGTTAGATGGAATCATTATACCTTCGTTTACAGGAGTCTTGTCCATTTTTAATAAGTTAGGTTTTTTATCTTCTAAAGGAAGTTTTTCAAGGAATGCATCTATAGCCTTTTCGGACTCCTGGAAGATTGTCTTTTCACCTGTGAAGGAAAGTATTAAGTTATTTCTACCTATTATTTCTTTGTATACCTTTTGTAAACTAGAAATAATCTCATCAGCTTTATCATCGAAATTTTCTTCCAGTGATTTTATGAAATCATAGTATCTTATATACTCAACCATGTCATCATATCTGTATCTAAGTGATATGTTACCCATAGAATGAATAAATCCAATTAGGTCAGCGGAGCCGCATATTTCACTGTAAAGTAAAGCTTTCTTTTCTTTTAAAATGCTCTTTATTCTTTCTTTGTTTGTAAAATCACTAGTGTAAATTATATCATTTATAAGATCAAATAAAGTATTTATGTTTGAATTTAATACTTTTGATGAAATAACAAGCTTAGGATGTACTATGTCATCGTTGTTTTTGTCAGCTACTGTAATAGTAGATGTACTTATATTTCCTGTGTATTTGAATATTTTTGTGGTAAGTGATGAATAATTATCTTTTGCTGTATCCACTTGACATAGACAATCTCTCAGAAGACCAGCATAAGGGACTAGTTGGCTGTCCAAATGTGCATAGTCAAATATAAATTCTAAATATGATATGCCATTGGTTGGCTGCTCATGGAATAATACAGTACTGTGGTTTTTCTCTATAACAGTTTGAGGAGTCTTTTCATGCTTTTTGCTAATGTCTGATAGAGGTACCTTTGGTATAGTATCCATTTCTTCCTTTGTAAGCTTTCTTACCTGTTCTTGTCTAAGCTTTTCATTTCTTTCTTTTAATTCCTGAAGTTCTTCTTTTGAAAGAGATTCCTTGTACTTTTTAAGTTTTTCTTCGATCTCTTTTGCTTTAATCTCAGCAAGTCCTTTTTTAGGTTTTAGTACAATAAGGGCACAATGAGGATTGTTTATCATATTGTCCTCAATGTATTTCTCAAAGTATCCATTTTTAGCGCCTTCTTTGATTTTTGCAAGAGGTTCTTCAAAGGCAATATGATTAAGAGGATTACCATCGTATAATGAGCTGTGAAGGGCTCTCCACATATACTCCATACCCTTATTGGCAGTTTTTGAAGGATCAGCTTCTCTAAGGTAGAATTCTACGCTGTTGATAGCAGAATCTAGAAGGTCACCGTCTATACCGTTTTTAACCATATCTTTTAATGTGTTCATTATAGTGTCTTTGAATAAATCCTTTTTATCAGGATTTGTATGGTTTACAATAAGGCTTATATATCCTTGCTTTAATGGATCCATATACATGTCATCATATGTTATAAAACTGTCACCTATATTGTTTTCAAATAAAGCTTTCTTTATTGGAGATGCTGGTGAAGTAATTAGCATGTTGTAAATAACCTTTAGTGTAAGTTCATTTACAGGATCGGAATTATATCCATGAACAAAGTTAAGCGCAAGAGCAGTTTTATTGTTGTCATCATCATCTGCAGAAAGAGCATATTCTTTTTCTATAACATGCATTTCAGTAAATGCAGGGACAACAGGAATTTCTGCACTCTCTTCTGTTTTAGGGAAATTTACTAAATATTTTTCATTGATGTGTTTTAAACACTTATCTAAATCTTGATCTCCATACAAGTACATATATGAATTTACTGGGTGATAGTATTTTTTATGGAATGCTTCAAATTCTTCTTGTGTAAGATCAGGAATGAATTCTGGCATACCACCTGCATCGTAAGCATAAGGGGAATCAGGGAACAAAGAAGCATATATTTCTTTGCACATCATACCACTGATTGAGGAGTAAACCCCATTCATCTCGCTGTAAACTATTCCCTTATAGCAAAGGTCTTGGCCGTTTTCCTTGAAATCATATCTCCATCCTTCTTGACGTAGGATTTCTTTATTAGTGTAAATATTAGGGTATAGCGTAGCATTTAAATATACATCCATTAGATTATAAAAGTCTGTCATATTTCTACTAGCTATTGGATATGTAGTGTTATCAGGGAAAGTAATGGCGTTAAGGAAAGTTTTAAGGGAACTCTGAGATATATCTCTAAAAACACTTTTTATTTGGTAGTCCCTAGAACCACATAAAACGGAGTGCTCAAGTATGTGTGTTATACCACAATTGTTGTGAGACAATGTTTTATAAGATACTGAAAAAACCTTGTTGTCATCTTTATTTTCAAGATGTAGAAGGTGAGCACCACTTGTGATATGCTCGAAAATTCTAGCAGTGGAGTTAGCTTCCTCTACTCTGCATTCTTCTAAAAGCTTAAATCCGTGATAAATGTTACCGACTTTGTACATAATTTACCTCCTAAGTTACTATAGTATAGAACTTATTTTATCATAATAATTATCAATAATCAAAAAAGTGTGCGTTTTAGATAAACACATTAATCATGAAAGAAAAGAAGGAAAAGTTGAATAAATACCTTATTACGGGTAAATATTATTTAAGAAATAAAAAATAACTGTTTAAATATGATTTTACTTTATGTATAATATATAAGTATTTATTTTTTAGAGAGGTGATATTATGGAGATAGGATTTGATCACGAAAAGTATTTGGATGAACAATCCAAGTTTATCCTTGAACGCGTCAATAACTTTGATAAACTGTACTTAGAATTTGGTGGAAAACTTATGTTTGATTTACACGCAAAAAGAGTTCTACCTGGATTTGACGAAAATGCAAAAATTAAATTATTACATAAGCTTAAGGATAAAGCAGAAATAATTATATGTGTATATGCGGGAGATATTGAGCGAAACAAAATTCGTGGAGATTTTGGTATAACATATGACCTTGATGTTTTTAGACTTATTGATGATTTGAGAAGCTATGACCTTCAAGTTAACAGTGTTGTCATAACAAGATATGAAGATCAACCATCCTGTACCGTATTTATAAACAAATTAGAGCGAAGAGGCATAAAGGTATATAAGCATAGACATACAAAGGGATACCCAACAGATGTGGACACAATTGTCAGTGATGAGGGGTATGGACAAAATCCTTATATAGAAACAACAAAACCAATAGTTGTAGTAACAGCACCAGGACCGGGCAGTGGAAAACTAGCTACTTGTCTTAGCCAGTTATATCATGAGTATAAACATGGGAAGATGGCAGGGTATTCAAAATTTGAAACCTTTCCAGTTTGGAATGTTCCTTTAAAACACCCTCTCAATATTGCATATGAAGCTGCCACTGCGGACCTTAAGGACGTGAATATGATAGATTCATTTCATTATGATGAATACAATACCATGGCAGTAAATTACAACAGAGACCTTGAGATGTTTCCCGTTGTAAAGAGGATAATTGAAAAAATAACAGGCAAAGATTCCGTATACAAATCACCTACAGATATGGGTGTGAATAGAGTAGGGTTTGGTATAATAAATGATAAAGTTGTAAGAGAAGCTTCAAAACAAGAAATAATAAGAAGGTACTTTAAGACTAGCTGTGATTATAAAAAGGGAAATACAGATTTAGAAACCTTTAATAGAGTGAAACTTATTATGCAGTCATTGAATCTTAAACCAGAAGATAGAAAAGTAGTTATACCTGCTAGGGAAAAATCAGAGAAAATTAGGGAAAGTAATTATAAAAGCGATATATGCTCTGTAACAGCACTGCAGTTAGAGGATGGCACAATATTAACCGGAAAGAGTTCAGAAATAATGGAAGCCACCCCTGCTGTCATTTTAAATGCTATAAAGTACCTTGCAAACATAGACGACAGCATACATCTTATTGCGCCAGTTATTTTAGAACCTATAATTAACTTAAAGCAAAATATACTATCTGCAAAGGTTAAAGCTTTAAACTGCGAAGAGGTTCTAATGGCCCTAAGCATCTGTGCCGTGACAAACCCAATGGCAAAAGTTGCTCTCGTAAAACTTAGCGAGTTAAAAGGTCTACAGGCACATTCAACTACAATAATAAGTGACAGTGATGAGCAAACCTTTAGAAAGCTTGGTATAGATGTTACTTGTGATGCCCAATACCCAACTGCTAGCTTATACTATATATAAAAAAGTAATTAGCGTCCATGTTTTTACATGGACGTTTTCTTATGTAAACAATTATAAACAATGAGAAAAGAATAAATGGAAATAATTTTAAAAAAAGTATGGATTATAATTTAATGCTATGGTATAATATGGATAAAACTGAACAAAGGGGGATAAAATATGGAACTGAGATTTGAAAAAAAACAGGATGTACTTATTATACGCATGTACGGAGAGTTAGATCACCATACCTGCGAGGAGGTGAGAAACAAACTAGATGATAGGATTGAAAGGGAAAAAGTTAAAAAGGTCATATTGGATTTTAGAGCTATAACTTTCATGGACAGCTCAGGAATTGGTGTGATTATCGGAAGGTATAAAAAAATCAACCAAAGTGGCGGAAAGATTTGTGTGGCGGAGGCCACGGGAACAGTGGAAAAGGTTTTTATGCTTTCAGGTATGAACAAGATAATAGATATATATACTACAGTAGATAATGCACTAGAAAAACTTAGTTAGGGGGAAAAAGCAAATGCAAAAAAATATGATGAAATTAGAATTTCAGAGTAAATCAGAAAATGAAAGTTTCGCCAGAGTAGCAGTGGCAGCCTTTGCTACTCAGCTTGATCCTACACTGGAGGAAATTTCAGATATTAAGACAGCAGTGTCTGAGGCTGTTACAAATGCCATAATTCATGGGTATGGCAATGAAGAGGGAATTATAACTATAGAGTCTTATATTGAAGGCAATGAATTCACTGTTATAGTAAGCGACAAGGGTAAGGGTATAGAAGATGTAGAATTAGCGGTACAGCCATTGTATACCTCTAGACCGGATTTAGAAAGATCTGGTATAGGGTTTACTGTCATGGAGACGTTTATGGATGATATGAATGTAGTTTCAGAATGCGGGCAAGGCACAAGAGTTACTCTTAAAAAAATTTTTAAGATATGAAGGTAACGTAATGTGATGGAGGAAATGGTATATGGATAAAAGTATGGACTACGATGAAAATACTGTACTCATTGATAAAGCCAAAAATGGTGATAGAGAAGCTATGAATAGAATCTCAGAAATGAATTTCCCTTTAGTTGCATCCATTTGTAAAAAATTTCTCAACAGGGGATATGAGTATGATGACTTATTTCAGATAGGCTGCATAGGCCTTGTGAAAGCTGTGAATAATTTCGACAACAGTTTTAATGTGAAATTTTCTACCTATGCTGTTCCAATGATCATGGGAGAGATAAGAAGATTCTTAAGGGATGATGGTATTTTAAAGGTAAGTAGAAGTGTAAAAAATACGGCAAAGCAGTTGCATTATGATAGGGAAAAGTTAACGTCAGAGCTTGGAAGAGAGCCTAGCATAGATGAGTTGGCTAGGTATTGTCACAAGGATAAGGATGAAATACTTTTTGCATTAGAAGCATTGGCAGGGCCGCAATATTTATACGATGTAATTCATCAGGATGATGGGTCTCCTGTTTTACTTATAGATAAAGTTGGAAGTACTGTGGATGAGGGAGAAAATTTAATAGATAGGCTTACCTTGCAAGAAATACTAAATACTTTAGATCAAAGGTCAAGACAAGTTATTGCACTTAGGTATTTTAAAGACCAGACTCAGATAGAAGTAGCAAAAGCCATGGGAATCAGTCAAGTACAGGTTTCAAGAATTGAAAAAAGGGTTTTAAAACAATTAAAAGAAAAATTAAGTGGATAGAAAAGAGCTCTAAAGTTTAGGGGCTCTTTTTGCATTATTATGTTTAAAAAAAATAATATTGCTTAAACTAAGAACTAAAGGATTTAAATATGAAAGGTGGTGAATTCCTGATAAATATTTCAGGAAGAATTTTGAATAACAATGAAAAAGACAAAAATAAAAAAGAAACACTGCAGGAAGAAAAAATAAAAAAGAAGTTTGAACAGTTAAACCAAGAGGAAAAGCCTAAACCACAAATTTTACTTCACTGTTTTCAAGCTTTTTGGGTTGGAGGACTTATATGTTGTATAGGCGAATGTTTTAGACTTTTGTATTCAAATTATTTTAACTTGTCTAAAGATGTCACAGGGGCCTTTGTTTCTATTACCATGATATTTTTAGGAGCGCTTTTAACAGGTATTGGTGTTTATGATAGATTTGCAGAATATGGAGGTGCTGGCACATTAGTTCCTATAACTGGGTTTTCCAATGCCATGGTATCCCCAGCCATTGAGTTTAAAAAAGAAGGTTATGTATTTGGAGTGGCTGCGAAAATGTTTATAATTGCTGGACCAGTTCTTGTATATGGAACCATCGCATCTATGATAGTTGGGACTATTTATTATTTCTTTGTATTTTAGTTTGGAGGTTTTTATGGGTAGACGAATAGGAAAGCAAACAATTATTTTGGAAAATAGGCCAAGAATCATATCATCATATAATATTGTGGGTCCCAAAGAAGGTGAGGGGCCTTTAAAGCAGTATTTTGATGAAATCCTTACAGATGACATGAATGGCCAAGAATCATACGAAAAGGCTGAGAGCAGTCTTAGCTATACGGCCATTGAGAAGTGCATTAAAAAAGGAAATTGCAAAGAAGAAGATATTGACTTTCTTCTTGCTGGAGACCTTTTAAATCAACTAACTGCATCTAGTTTTGCCGTACGAGATATCAACATCCCATTTATTGGACTGTATGGTGCGTGCTCAACTATGGCATTATCCCTAAGTGTGGCATCTATGCTTGTGGACGGGGGTTATGCTAACCACGCGATTGCATCTACCTCATCTCATTTTTCTTCAGCAGAAAGGCAGTTTAGGACCCCTCTTGAATACGGAGCACAGAGGCCAGAGACTGCTCAGAGAACGGTTACAGGAGCGGGGGCCGTGCTACTTAGTGGACTGGATAAAGACAAGGATGTTCCCTATGTGACTCACGTAACAATTGGAAAGGTAAAGGACTACGGAGAGAAGGATCCATCCAACATGGGAGCTGCCATGGCTCCGGCAGCTGTAGATACAATTAAACAGCATTTTATAGATACAAATAGAAAACCCGAGGACTACGATTTTATCTTAACAGGGGATTTAGGTACTTTGGGAAAAACCATAACGGAAAAGTTGTTGCTAGAATATAATATTGACATTGGCAAGGTTTACAAAGATTGCGGGATGGAGATTTTTAAGTTGGAAGAACAGGATGTAAAATGCGGTGGAAGTGGATGTGGATGCTCTGCAGCAGTATTTACTGGGTTTGTGTACAAAAACATGATGCAAAAAAAAATACATAGGATTCTCCTTGTATCTACTGGTGCACTAATGAGTCCAACTTCTTCTCAGCAAGGTGAGAGCATACCTGGAATAGCCCATGCTGTAGCCGTAGAGATCTAATTGAGAAAGGATGAATGTATATGATCATGGATTTTATAAAGGTATTTATAGTAGGTGGACTTATCTGCGTTATAGCTCAAATACTTATGGATACCACAAAATTAACGCCAGCTAGGATACTTGTGGTTTTTGTGGTATTGGGTACGATTTTAGGTGCCTTTGGTTGGTACGATAAATTAGTTGAGTTTGCTGGGGCGGGAGCCACTATTCCATTGCCTGGGTTTGGAAATGTCCTTGCCAATGGAGTTATTGAAGAGGTAAAGGAAGCGGGGTTTTTAGGCATATTCACTGGTGGAACAAAGGGGGCTGCAGCTGGAATAGCCTCAGCCATAGTTTTTGGATATATAATGTCCATAATATTCAACGCTAAAACTAAAGAATAGAAAAAAGCTGTTACTTAGTATAAAACTATGTAACAGCTTTTTCTACTATTAAAACGTACCTTCATTGCCCTAAGGTGAAGGACTGTTGTTCACGCTGGAGTCGGGTAGATTTGGCTTAGTAGGTTTTACATCATTATCTCCAGGCACTGTATCATCTGGGTTCTCAGGCTCCAGGATGTCAGGTGGGATATTTGTTCCAACACCAGTATCATACTCCGTAGGTTCTAATAAACTCTTATCATTGTCACCTAGAAGGTGTGCGTATTGTTGTTTTATGAATGTTTTCTCTTCGATTTTCCCTGGATCGCTCTTATCTGTTGCTAATAGATAAGTGCCATTGCTGTTTTTTACTACTTTTAATTTAACATACATCTCCTCAGAAGTGTTTTCAGGTTCTGAATAAGTGTTGTCTAAAAAGTATTCGTTATAAATTTTGTATCCCTTTATGATAATAGGAAGGTCCTTTATAAAGTTACCAGAAAGAGGGGATACTTTTTTTACTACAACACCTTTTGGCATTTTAACAGAGATATTATCCTTTCCTGCATTGGCCTCTTTCATTATTTTAGCCCAAATTTTAGCAGCGGTGTTACTTCCCATGCCTTTTATAACTGTGGCATCGTCATTGCCTACCCATACTGCACAAGAGTAATGAGGTGTTAAACCTGCAAACCACAGATTTTTTTGATCTGAAGATGTACCTGTTTTACCCCTTACTTCCATAGAACCGAAATTTGCAGAGGGACCAGTACCAGAAGACGATACGGGTTCTTTTAACATATCGTACACAATAAATGCAGTTTGTGGAGAAATAACCTGCCTGCTTTCAGCTTTGTTTTCAAACAAAACTGAGCCTTCACGACTTACAATTTTTGTGTACAAAACAGGTGATGTAACTTTTCCATTGTTTCCAAAGGCACCATAGGCTGCGGAAAGTGTCAGCGGATTTGTACCATTTCTGCTGCCAGTATCAAGCTGTCCTAGTGCCATGGAAGAAATATATTTTTTGTCATCAGGGTCAATTTGTATACCAAATTTTTCAGCGTATTTTGAAGATGTACTTAAGCCTACTTCATCTACCACTCTTACAGCCACCACGTTGGAGGATTTTTTTAGAGCGTTTCTAAGGGTAATCATTCCATCATAAGTATTTGGAGAGTTTTTGGGATTGTATGGAGTTCCATCGGAACCATACTTGGTTTGTAATTCAGTTGAAAGTGGTTCATCTTCAACCATAGATGCCGCTGTAAATTTTTTTGTATCAATAGCTGGGGTGTAGACGGCAAATGGCTTAAGTGCAGAACCAGGTGGTCTTAAAAAGCTCTCAGAGGCAGCTCTGTTATAAGACAGCGCATTCTGCTCTCCTCTTCCACCTACAATAGCTTTAACTTCTCCAGTATGGTAGTCCATGACAGTTGCTGAAGCCTGCAGGTTCTCTTGTAGTGGCTCTAAATTGGAGGTTCTAGGGAAAAGATACTGCCATGCACTTTTTTTGTCTTCGGTCTTTTTATCATCTATTATTTCTTGAGTTTTATTCTGAAGTTTTGTGTTCATTGTAGTGTATATTTTCAATCCACCATTGGCTAGAAGACCGTGTACTTCTAAATCAGTGTAATTGTATCGCTTTTTTAAATCTGCGGAAACCTGCTCAATGACAGGTCTTGAAAACCATTCGTATTTCATTTTACTTCTCAAAGTATCCTTAAAAGAATAGGATAGCTGTGGAACGATGGCTTTATCGTACTGTTCTTGGGTAATTTTCCCTTTCTCAAGAAGTTTTTTTAGCACAATTTTAGTACGAGGTGATTCGTGAAGTTCTTTTTTATCGTAAGCATATTTTGCAGCTCCAAAAGATACAGTTGGGCTTTGGGCGCAACTAGCTAAAAATGCACATTCAGTAACGGTAAGTTGATCTAAATCTTTATTAAAATATTGTCTTGCAGCGGATTTAACGCCGTAAGCACTTCCACCAAGGAAAATAGTATTCATATATGTTTCAAGAATTTTTTCCTTGGAAAGCTTTTTCTCCAATTCAACAGCCATAGACATTTCTTGAATTTTTCTTGTGAAACTAAGTCTGTCATCTAAAGAACTCTGAAGAAAATACTTTTGCTTTATCAGCTGTTGAGTTATGGTTGAGGCACCAGTAAAATTCTTCTTGCCAGTGACAAGGCTCTTGACGTTTCCAATGGTTGCACCTATAAGTCGTTTAAAATCAATGCCGTTGTGGCTCTCAAATCGCTCATCCTCTATGGCAATAAAAGACTCTCTTAATAATTTAGGAATATTGTTATAGCTTACAGGCTCTCTTTGCTCTGTGGTAAGATATTCGTCAATTAGCACACCTTTATCATCGTAAAACTTAGATGGCTCATTGAAAGTACAAATTACTTTTAAATCTACATCTGGAGCTGTTTTTGCAATTCCTAAGAAGATAGCCCCTCCTATAATAAATACAGCAGCGAAGAAAATCAAAAAGCTGATAAGAACTATCTTTAATACTCTTTTTTTTCTATTTCTCTTTTTTAAGGATTTGCCCTTAGTGGGCGCAGGATTTACATTTTTTTTATTATTATCTTTCATAATTTACCCTTATGGTTTTCAACTCCTCTCCATAAAATGGTTAAAATTTCTTATACTGATGCTAAGTATGGGTAAAGCTTATCAGTATATTATATCATATTGTAAACTATTATTATATAAGTGCATTTTTGCAGCATTGGTGAGTATTTTATTTACAGTAGTGATTTTATAGTATAAAATTAAGTAATAGTTGTCAAGAATATAGAAGATTTATTATATTAAAATATTCAATATGAGATGAAAAAAAGTGTTTTTTGTTTACTAGGAGGAAAATTATGATATATGGAAATGTAGAGGGAATAAGGGACAGTATTCTTAACAAGCTGTCTGAAATATATAAATTGGAAGTGTGGAAAAGCGATGTTTTATCCCAGGAACTTGTTTCTATTATGGAGGAAGTTACTTTAAAAATTGAAAGGGAAGTCAGTGTTGCCATAACACGAAAGGGAAAGATAATTAGCGTTGCAGTAGGAGATAGTTCTACTGTAGAATTGCCTCTTATCGATATAAGAGAAAATAGATTATCAGGGGTTAGAATAATCCACACCCACCCAAATGGAAACCCTAAATTGTCTGCTTTAGACTTATCGGCCCTTGTAAGGTTGAAATTAGACTGTATTGTGGCTTTAGGAGTCTGCCAGGGTGTCGGTGTTAAGTGTAATGTTGGATTTTGTTCGGTGGAAAATAATACACTGATAAAAGAAGAATTATGCAACCTAACTGTGGAAGAAGTAGAAAAATTGGATTTTCTTGACAAGGTAGACCATATAGAAGAGCTTATAAAAAGCAATGATGTTGTAGAAGAGGATAGCGAAAGGGCAGTTCTTGTGGGCATAGATAGCGAAGAGAATCTTGACGAATTAGAAGAATTGGCCAAAGCTTGCAAGGTGGAAACAATAGAGAAGGTATTTCAAAGGAGAAGCAAGGCGGACAATGCATTTTGTGTTGGCAAAGGTAAGGTGGAAGAGATAGGAATGATCCTTCAAGCCATGAAATGCAATCTTGTCATTTTTGATGATGAGCTAAAGGGATCTCAGGTGAGAAATCTTGAGGAAAACCTAGGGGTAAAGGTCATCGATAGAACAACTCTTATTTTAGATATTTTTGCAAAGCGAGCTAGATCAAAAGAAGCAAAATATCAAGTGGAACTAGCACAATTAAAGTACAGGAGTGCAAGATTAGTCGGTTTAGGCACAATTTTATCTAGAACTGGCGGAGGCATAGGAACAAAGGGACCAGGAGAGAAAAAACTAGAAATTGATAAGCGAAGAATAAGAGATAGAATAGTTGAGTTAAATAAAGAATTAGAAAAAATAAAGGACATAAGAGGTGTTCAGAGGGATAATAGGAGCAGAGGAAATGTACCCAAATTAGCTTTAGTTGGGTACACCAATACAGGGAAATCTACCTTGAGAAACAAATTGTGTGAGTTAGTGCCAGGTAGAAGGGACGTTGTGAAAGAGAAGGTATTTGAAGCTGATATGCTTTTTGCCACACTAGACACTACAACCAGGGCCATTAGTCTGCCAGATGGAAGAATAGCCACCTTATCTGACACTGTAGGATTTATAAAGAAATTATCCCACGATTTAGTTGAGTCCTTTAAATCCACCTTAGAAGAAGTGATAAACTCAGACTTACTTATACACGTTGTGGATGCATCCAATGATAAGGTACATGAGCAAATCGCTACAGTGGAAAGTGTGCTATTAGAATTAGGGTCAGAGACTAAAAATCTAATTCTTGTTTTAAATAAAATAGATAAGATTTCACAAGAAAAGTTAGAGGAACTTGAAGAATCACTAAAAGAGTACACAAAGGTTGCTATCTCAGCCAAGGACAACTTGAATGTGGACTTGTTGCTAAACACAATATGCGAAAAATTACCACATAGAATGAAGGAATGCACCTTTATTATACCTTACAGTGAACAGAAATTAACTTCCTTTATACACGATAAATGCAAGGTTATAAAAGAAGAATATGAAGAAATAGGCACTAAAATTACAGCATTAGTAGATGAACAGGTGTATAATAAATGTAAATCTTATGAGATACAGGAATAGGGAGGGGTTTCATTGAACAGGACCATTATAAATTATCAATGTGCATATTCTAAAACCGTAGAAAAACTCAAAGATAAAGATGGAATATTGGGTGTATTTGTATTTGGATCCATTGTAAATGGTGACTTGTGGGAGAAGTCTGATATCGATTTAATTGTTGTGCAGGAAAACGGTTTTTCACCGGAGAATATAAATATATACTCAGAAGAAAATAAAGTTCCAGTTCACATAAGACTTATTTGCAAAGATAAATTGATTAGGCTTTGCAAGGGAGATAATAAAGGTGGACACATGCACAGAATATTTTGTTCGTCAAAACTTGTCTTTTCAAAGGACAAGGAACTGGACTCTCTATACAATGAAGAAAGGTATTACAATGAAATCCACGGAAAGAAGTGGACCTTATCTTACCTTGGAAACATCTTAAAGGACATTGCAGAGTGTAAAAAATACCTCCACTTAGGATCCATATTCAATTCCTATACCATCGCAAACAACGCAGTTAGGGATTTTTCAAAGCTCATAGTAAATTACAGAGGTTATATGATAAATAGGGATGTTGTCAGTATGGCCATGAACTTCGATGTGGAATTCCAGCAGATAGCCAGTGATTTTTTTTCACAACAGAAAAGTTTGGAAGTTAAAATAAAAAACTTAATCTCTTATTTAGAGCAAAATATAGAGCATAATTTAAGGGAATATGCTGCAGTTGTTATAGAATATATGTGGACACTAGAACAAGCAGTAAGCTCTTCAGAATTGATGCAACATGATATGTTTAAAGAGTACAGTATAAATATGGAAGAAGTACTAGACAAGATGTATTTATGCAATATACTAAAAAAAGACAGAAGAGCATATAAGAGAAATGATGGCAATTCTCTTGTTGACGAAAACGTTTATTATATATAATGGAAAATATTATGGATAAGTTTAATATTATCTTTCAAAAAGACAGTCCTAAATATATGCAAATAGCTATTCACATAGAAGAGTTAATACAAAGAGGCATGATGGAGGATAGGGATAAGCTACCCTCCATCAGAAAACTTAGCCATTATCTTGGAGTTAACAAAGATACGGTGATTATGGCCTATAACAAACTTTGTCAACATGGAGTTTGCTATCAAAAACTTGGCAGTGGCACTTATGTAAAAAGCCCCTATAACAATAGAGATTATAAAAAAGTGTATGCACAGGCATTAAAAAAGTTAAACTTGAAACACCATTCTTACATTGATTTCGTAGGTGACAGTATAAGAGAGGAATTTTTTCCTATAGAAGATTTTAAAAAGTGCATAAATTACATTATGGATAGAGATGGGGCAAAGGCATTTCTTCACAATGATGCAAAGGGCTTTGAGGGATTGAGAAAAACCATAAACGAAGCATTTTGGGACAATAAGTACTTGCCAGGAGATTTTTTAATTATATCCGGGGCACAGCAAGGAATCGACCTTATATCTCGAACTTTAATAAATAGTGCTGACAATGTGGTGGTGGAAAGCCCTACATATAATGGGGCTTTAAATGTGTTCAATTGGAGAAAAGCTAATGTTATAGATATTCCACTTCAAGAGGATGGTATAGATTTAGATAAGTTTGAAAAGGTTCTTATGAAAAATGATATAAAGTGCTTTTACACCATGAGTTCATTGCACAATCCCACGGGGATATGCTACAGCTATGAGAAGAAAAAGAGAATATTGGAATTAGCTGAAATATACAACTTTTATATTTTAGAAGACGATTATATGTCAGAGCTAATTTACCATGAAAAAAATGAAAATACAAGTTTCAAATATTTAGATAACAATAATAAAGTTATATATGTAAAGAGCTTTTCCAAAACCTTTCTTCCAGGTATAAGGCTTGGGTATCTTCTTCTTCCTAAAGAATTAAAAGAGATGGTATTAAACTTTAAAATCAACACAGACATCAGCACATCTAGTATAATGCAAAGGGCACTTGAAGTGTACATAAAAAAAGCCTACTGGAAGACACATGTAAAAAAACTCAGAACAGAGTATGAAAAGAGGTATAGCTTTTTAGTTGAAATTATTCAGAAAGAGCTTCAAGAACATCTTCAATATACGGAGTCTAAAGGTGGACTCAGTGTTTACCTTACAATAAAAAACAACATGAATTCCATGGAACTTTTTGAAAAGGGTTTTAAACAAGGAGTTGTAATTACTCCAGGAGTGTTTTTCTATAAAAATCCTGAGGATGGGTATAAGCATTTTAAAATTGGATTTGCTAGAGCCACTGAGGCCGATATGGTGACAGGCTTAGCTGTCATAAAAAATATCTTTAATGAATTAAAGAGGTAAGAACTTTGGAAAATAAAAATTATAACATACAATCAAATAAAAATTGGAATAATATAGATGATGTTTCGGAAGAGGATATAACATACTTTTTATTTCTTGAAGATAAGCCTATTGATTCTATTGCAAAGATACGCCATTTAACAAGGGAACAAGTGCAGCAACATATTATAAAGGGTAAATTAAAATATGGCGTCATATCAAAATGCAAAAATTCAGAGGAACTATTTCAATATCTTTGCAAGGTGAGTAAAGAAAGCAGATTAAAATCCTTTGAAACTTTAAATGAAGCACTGAAATCCCAACTTTGTGCATACATTGTGGATTCATTTGGAGATATGAACTGGTTTGAAAAGGAAAAAGCTATATGGATTATAGGTGAATTGAATTATAAAGATGGCACAGGGATTTTGATTAAGTGCACTGTTCATGACAATGTAACCTTAAGGAGATTGTCAGTATCAGCCCTTGGAAAACTAAAGTCGGAGCAAGGCGAAATGGCACTAATTAGGGCACTAGAAGATCAAAACAATCAAGTTGTAAGTTATGCTATATCATCTTTAATGAAGATAAATAGCGTAAAGTGTAAAGAGAAAATTGAATTTATAATGAACAATACTGATAAAGATTACATAAGAGAAAAGTGCAAAGCATATCTCCATTCTGTAAAATAAAAGGTTAGGGAGTGAGGGAAAGTGAGTTATTTTACAATAATAAACCAAGGTACTAGTGAATTTGAAGAGAAGAAGTCTAGATTTATAGGCAATGTAATGAGGGTTGAATCGGAGGATGAGGCAAAAAAGTATATAGAGGAAATAAAAAATAGGTATAAGGATGCCAGACATAATGTGTTTGCATATATTGTTGGGGAAAACATGGGGATTCAGAGGTATAGTGATGATGGGGAGCCTAAGGGAACGGGAGGAATACCAGTGTTAGAGGTGCTTAAGAGAAACAATCTAACGGATGTAGTAGTTGTTGTTACTAGATATTTTGGCGGTGTGCTTCTTGGAGCGTCTAACCTTACAAGGGCTTATTCTAACGGAGCTTCCCTGGCATTAAAGGCAACAGAGATTGTGGAAAAGGTGAGAGGATTCACAGTAAGAATGGAATTCGACTATGATTTGCTAGGCAAAATCCAGTACACCTTTGAAAAAAATCAATGGCATATAGAGGACACAGCATATACTGACAAGGTAGCAATAACTGTAAACATTGAAAAGCATAGTAGAGCTGACTTAGAAAACACAGTTAAGGACCTTACCATGGGAAAGGTTACCATAGAAATCGATGAAGAGCAGTACTTTTTTAAGATGGGATACAGATTATATGCATAAACATTTGACAGTAGGACTTTAAGAATGTAAAATTTATTATGTTATAATTTTATTTATATATAAACAAAACATAGATTTACAATAAATATTATTGAAATAGGAGGAAACAATCATGTCAGGACATTCAAAGTGGCATAATATACAAGCCAAGAAGGGAAAAGCGGATGCGGCAAGAGGTAAAGTCTTTACAAAGATAGGTAAAGAACTTGCCATAGCTGCAAAAAATGGTGGAGCAAACCCTGAGGCCAATCCAAAGCTTAGGGATGTAATTGCAAAGGCAAAAGCAAATAACATGCCTAAAGATTCAATAGACAGAGCTATAAAAAAGGCAGCAGGAGAGCTTGGCAGCGTAAACTACGAATCTATAAGATACGAGGGCTATGGTCCAAATGGAATAGCTGTTATTGTGGATGCTTTAACTGACAACAAAAACAGATCAGCTGGAAACGTTAGAAGTGCATTTACAAAAGGCGGCGGGAACATGGGCACCACAGGGTGTGTAGGCTTTATGTTCCAAGAGAAGGGCGAACTCGTAATTGATAGGGAAGATTTAGATGAAGATGAAGTAATGATGTTAGCCTTAGAAGCTGGGGCAGAAGATTTTCAAGCTGAAGAAGATGTGTTTGTCATCACAACGGAACCAGAAAACTTCGGAGCTGTAAGAGAAGCCCTTGAAGAAAAAAATATTGAATTCTTAGAAGCAGCAGTTAAAATGATCCCTGATACATATAGTGAGTTAAACGAGGATGACGCTAAGAAATTCCAGAAAATGCTTAACTTGCTTGACGATGATGACGATGTCCAGGATGTGTACCACAATGCAGAATTCCCTGAAGGATGGGATGAATAGATAGAAGAATATGCCTTTCATTATATTTATAAATGATGAAAGGTATTTCTTTAAGATAACAAACCAAATTTTTCTATATGGATTTAAAATATTTAAATTGTTAAAAATTTAATTTAGAATATTGTATATACTTCTAAACTAGTATATGGTATAATATCCATGTGATGAAACGTAGTTTTTAAAACTTGTATTTAAGAGGTGAATGTATGAATAAAATTGCTTTAGTTACCGATAGTGCATGTGATTTAAATAGTGAAATAATAGAAAAATACAAAATAAGAGTGTTACCATTTAGGGTTATTTGTGACAATGAAGAGTTTAGAGATGGTATAGATATTAGCTCTGAGCAAGTGTATTCTAAACTTGATGACTGCAATGTAACTACCTCACTTCCTTTGTTATCTGACATGGAATGTACTTTTAATGAACTTATAAAAGAAGGTTATACTCACGTCATTTGCATAACTTTGTCCAGTGGCTTATCTGGAATATTCAACGCTGTAAATTTGGCAAGTAAAGAATTTAATGACATAAATATATTTGTCTACGACTCAAGAGGTATTTCTATGTGTCAAGGACTTATAGTAGAAAAGTGCGCAGAGTTAATAGAGCAAGGAAAAGATTTTGAAGAGATTATAGAAGAAATTCCTAGAATAAAAGAGAAAATAAAGGGTTATTTTGTAATCGGCACCTTGAAGTATCTTAAAAAAGGTGGAAGAATAGGAAAGATAACTGGTACCTTTGGAGAATTGATAAATTTAAAACCTATTGTTACCATCGATGATGATGGAAAATATGTTACTTATGAGAAAATGCGTGGCAGAAAACAGTCCCTTAGAAGAATGGAAGAAATCATTTTAGAACCTAAGGAATTAGTAGATGTGTATCTTGTATACGGAAATGCAGAGCAGGAAACCTTAGAGATGGCAGAAAATCTTAAAGGCAAAGAGTTCATTCGAAGTGTAAAGGTAGTTGGAAACGTAAGCCCTGTTTCTGGTGTACACAGTGGCCCTGGCCTAATTGGTGTAATTTGCTACAAAGTAAAGTAAACAGCATACAATATAACAACAATAAAAGAAATAAACGGTGAAGCTGGCCGGATTATTTCTTTTTTGCATATTACCCCCTTTTCATGGAAATACTTAATAAGAAAGGGTGATAATATGAAATATTTTAAAAAAATTTTTTTTAGTGCAATGACAGCATTGTTTTTATTTTTTAATGTATCCTACAAAACCACAAATATGCTTTTTACAAAGGCCATATTTAGAGAAAAGGTGGAGGTAGTTATGTTGTCCACTAAATCGACAAAGTATAAATATGCGCCAAATAAATACGTAATAGGCATAGAAGGAAAATATGTTGCCATATTAAAAAGCGATGAAAAAGGAAATGTAAAGCTTGAAAGTGAAAAAGACATATCCAACATAAATATATTTATGTTGCCAAAAGACGATATAGAACTTTTAAGAAATGGGGATAAAATATATCAGTATGATACAAGGGAAGATGCTCATGAAGCATTGATAGGAATCTTTAAATCGTAAAAATAAAAAACTCATATTTGGTTGAAATCCTATGTCATTAATGGTAAAGTAAATTGTAAGTTTATCTATGGGAAGCTATAGATAACGACTTCTAACCTTTACATGGAGTTAAAAATCCACTTGAAGGTAAGAATTTTGCTTATAAAATGAGGTGAAGATGTGTACGAATACATTAAGGGGATTTTCAAAGGGATAAATTTAGATTACATTGTTTTAGAAAACAATGATATAGGCTATAAGATCTTTTCATCGGGAAATACTATGTCATATCTGCCGCCTGTAAATGAAAAGGTCACACTTCATATTCTCCAGATAGTTAGGGATGATTTTATTGGATTGTATGGATTTTATTCTGTAGAAGAGTTGGAGCTGTTCCAAAAGCTACTCACTGTAAATGGAGTAGGGGCAAAAGCTGCGCTTTCCCTTTTATCTGTTACCACAGTCAGCAATCTTAAAAATGCCATAGTTAACGGAGAATACAAACTTCTTATGAAGGCTCCGGGAGTTGGGAGTAAGATAGCTCAAAGAATTATTTTAGAGTTAAAAGATAAGATTGAAGTTGAAAACTGTGGAGATGAAAACTCCGATTTACAGAAAAACAAGGTCAATTGTGATGAGGCTTGTGAGGCATTGAAAGCATTAGGATACAATGAAAAAGAAATTGAAAAAGCTATGAAAAATTTGGAACGCATTGAGTCGGTGGAAGATACAATAAAAGAATGCTTAAAGTTCCTTATGAATTGAGGTGGAAACATTGGATGACAGATTTATTACACCAGAATTTATAGAAGAAGATGAAGTTTGTGAGTTATCTTTGCGGCCTACAAGATTAAGTGAATATATAGGACAAAAAAAGGTTAAAGAAAATCTTAAAATATTTATTAAGGCAGCTCAAAAAAGAGGAGAAGCCCTCGATCACACTCTACTTTATGGACCACCAGGCCTTGGGAAGACAACACTTGCAAACATAATAGCAAGAGAAATGGGAGGAAGTCTTAAAATAACCTCTGGACCTGCTATTGAAAGGGCTGGAGATTTAGCTGCAATATTGACAAGCTTGTCAGAAAATGATGTTTTGTTTATAGATGAAATACACAGATTATCAAGGACTGTAGAGGAAATCTTGTATCCTGCCATGGAAGACTATGCCTTAGACATAGTAATTGGAAAAGGGGCACAGGCAAAATCTATACGAATAGATTTGCCAAAGTTTACACTAATAGGAGCCACCACCAGACTAGGGCTTCTGACCTCACCTCTTAGGGATCGATTTGGCATATTGTGTGCTATGGAGTTTTACGAGGAAGAGGAATTGACAGAGATAATAACCAGATCGGCCAATATACTTCAGGTAAATATGTCTAGAGATGGGGCTTGGATATTAGCTGGAAAATCAAGAGGAACTCCTAGAATCGCCAATAGATTGTTGAAAAGAGTCCGAGATTATGCCGATGTGTATGATGCTTCTGTGGTGGATGAGAAATTAGTGGAAAAGTCTACGGCTATGCTTGGAATAGATGAGGAAGGCTTTGATTCTGTAGACAATAAGATTTTGGAAGCCCTTGTTTTTAATTTTAAGGGGGGACCTGTAGGGGTAGAGACCTTGGCATATTTTATAGGAGAGGAAACTTCCACAGTTGAAGATGTGTACGAACCTTATTTGTTACAAAAAGGTTTTCTTATAAGAACTCCTAGAGGAAGAATAGCAGGTGAAAGAGCTTATAATCATCTAAAAGTATCTCAAGAAGAAATTAGCGAAAATAGATTTAATGGCAAACAGTGTAGTATTTTTGAATAGATGAGAGGTGTATAATTTGAAAGTTACAGATTTTGATTTTGATTTACCGCAGGAATATATTGCACAACACCCAATAGAAAATAGGGATCAGTCCAGATTGATGGTGCTAGATAAGAAAACGGGAGATATTGAACACAAAGTGTTTAAGGATATTTTGGACTACCTGGAGCCAGGGGACTGCTTAGTACTCAACAATACAAAGGTGATACCAGCAAGGCTTATAGGACACAAGGAGGATTCCATGGGGAAAATGGAATTCCTTTTGCTTAAGAGAATAGATGATAACCACTGGGAGACCTTGGTTAAACCAGGAAAACGAGCTAAAGTAGGGTCACGATTTGTATTCGGCAATGGTGAATTAAAAGCTACTGTTGTGGATATAATTGAAGAAGGAACTAGAATAGTGGAGTTTCAATATGAGGGCATTTTTGAAGAGGTTTTAGACAAACTAGGTGAAATGCCATTGCCACCGTATATAACTGAAAAACTTGAAGAAAAAAATAGATACCAAACAGTATACTCTAAGGAACTTGGTTCCGCTGCAGCTCCTACAGCAGGGCTTCATTTTACTACAGAGCTCTTAGATGCTATCAGAAAAAAAGGAGTAAATGTGGAGTTTGTTACACTACACGTTGGATTAGGGACTTTTAGGCCTGTAAAGGCAGAAAATATTGAAGAACATCACATGCACTCGGAATTTTATGTTATGGGCAAAGAAACAGCAGATGTGATAAATAAAACAAAAAATGCAGGAAAAAAAGTAGTGGCAGTAGGCACAACCTCTTGTAGAACAATTGAAAGTATAGCAGACGAAAATGGCATGGTTAGAGAATGCTCAGGTTGGACTGATATTTTTATATATCCAGGTTATAGGTTCAAAGTATTAGATTGTTTGATAACAAATTTTCACTTGCCTCAGTCCACTTTAATTATGTTAGTTAGCGCCCTAGCAGGTAAAGAGAATGTTATGAATGCCTATGCTGTGGCGGTGGAGAAAAAATATAGATTCTTTAGCTTTGGCGATGCCATGTTTGTAAAGTAGACGCAAATTAAGGAGTACATTATATGGGAAAATATACATTATTAAAAAAAAGCGGTAAGGTTAGAAGAGGACAGTTTGAAACAGTCCACGGCACAATACAGACACCTGTATTTATGAATGTAGGAACATTGGCAGCAATAAAAGGTGCAGTTTCTTCCATGGACCTTGAAGAAATAGGCTGTCAGGTAGAGCTGTCAAATACATATCACCTTCATTTAAGACCTGGTGACAAGGTAGTAAGGGAACTGGGCGGTTTACATAAGTTTATGAATTGGAAAAAGCCAATTCTAACGGATTCAGGCGGATTTCAAGTGTTTTCACTTGCATCCATAAGAACAATAAAAGAAGAAGGTGTTTATTTCAATTCTCACATAGATGGAAGAAAAATATTTATGGGACCAGAGGAGAGTATGCAAATTCAAAGCAATTTAGGATCTACTATAGCAATGGCCTTTGACGAGTGCGTATCAAATCCATCTCCAAGAGATTATGTTGAAAAATCTGTAGCAAGAACCACCAGATGGCTAGAGAGATGTAAGGTAGAAATGGATAGGTTAAACAAATTGGAGAACACCGTAAATAAGCAACAGATGTTATTTGGTATAAACCAAGGTGGAGTATACGAAGACATAAGAGCCGAACACGCCAGAACTATTGCCAAGATGGACCTTGACGGTTATGCCATAGGGGGTCTGGCTGTGGGAGAAAGTCATGAGGACATGTATAGAATAATTGATGCGGTAGTACCAAATCTCCCACAAGATAAGCCTATATATTTGATGGGGGTTGGAACACCTGAAAATATACTAGAAGCTGTATCTAGGGGTGTAGACTTTTTTGATTGCGTTCTGCCAGCCCGAAATGGAAGACATGGACATTTGTTTACTAAAGATGGCGGCATAAACATAATGAATGCAAAGTTCGAGCTGGATACCCGCCCTATAGATGAAGGGTGTAATTGTCCTGTGTGTAGGCATTACACAAGAGCATATATACGCCACTTATTTAAGGCTAAAGAGATGCTAGCCATGAGGCTTTCTGTTCTTCACAATCTATTCTTTTACAATAAGCTGATGGAAGATATCCGAGATGCAATTGACGGAGATTATTTTGAACAGTTTAAAGAAGAAAAATTGCAACAGTGGGGTTGCAAAAAATAGAAAATTAAAGTATCATTATTTAATGATAAGCTATATAATGATTCATATTATATAAGCAAACCGTAATTGAAAGGAGAGAAAAAGATGAATATACTTGTACAGTTATTACCAATAGTACTTATGTTCGTATTGTTGTACTTCCTTATGATCGTTCCGGATAAAAAGAGAAGAAAACAGTATGAAAGTATGTTAGATAATTTGAAGGTTAATGATGAGATAATGACCAAAGGCGGTATCATTGGTAGAATTATCAATATTGATGAAGAAAACATAGTTTTGGAAACAGGCCCAAGCAGAGCTAGAATTAAATTAAATAAAAATGGAATTGGCCAGGTTTTAAATTCTAGAGAAGAAGAAAAACCAAAGGAAGAAAGCAACACTGAAGAGCTTCCAATGGCTAAAGAAATTAAAGAAGAGAAATAAAGGTAATATTGACACCTCTTTTCGCATAAATAATATTAGTTAAAAGTATAATATTATTTTCGAAGGGAGGTATTTTTATGCAATTAAAGGTTAAAATTTCTTGTGTTTCCCAAGGTTTTTTAAGGGCCGTTATATTCACTATAATATGTCTCATGGCGTACACCCTTATTGCTACATTTGGAAAGGTTGCTATATCTGACAAAACCTATGGCATTATATTTATGGCCATAACCCTTGTAAGCGTTTTACTTGGTGCAGGATATGCATCAAGAAAGGCAGGGGAAAATGGTTGGTTAATTGGAATGATAGTTGGATTTACATATATAGTTTTTATATATGTGGTATCCATGGTATCCATGGGAAAATTTAGTTTTTCCATGTCAGATCTTATGAGAATTTTGCTTTGCGTATTTGCAGGAACATTGTCGGGAATGTTAGGAATTAATATATAACACTCTTTATTTGTTTTTTCACATATGGTATAATGTTTATGAAAAAGTTTGAATGGGGGACTTATACATGAAACACATAAAGGTTTTAAACAAATCAAGTTTAAAAAATAGCTTAAAAAAGCCTGGATGTAAGGAATGTGCAAATTCATGTCAATCTGCATGTAAAACATCTTGCACAGTAGCAAATTTAGCTTGCGAAAACTAATTGATTTGCTAGTATCATGGCAGTAACTCAAGGGTTACTGCTTTAACTTTATTATGACTACATTATACAAGGAGGAGTTTAATATGGCATTAATACATAAATTCAAACAGAGAGAAGATTATTTTGTAATCGACGTAAATTCAGGATCATTGCACAATGTTGATGAATTAGTTTTTGATTTGTTAGATGAAGATAAACTTAAGCCTTTAGAAGAGCTTAAGCAAATATATGCAGGTAAATACAGTGCAGAGGAAATGGAAGAGGCCTATGGAGAAATTCAGGAGCTAATTCAACAAGAGTATCTGTATACAAAGGATCCTTATGAACTAGTTGCAATGAGCATGGGCCAATCTGAATCCTACATAAAGGCATTGTGTCTTAACATAATCCATGATTGTAACTTAAGGTGCAAATACTGTTTTGCTGATGAAGGGGAATATCATGGATGTAGGGAGAGAATGTCTCCAGAGGTGGCAAAAAAAGCCATAGATTACATTATAAAGCATTCAGGTCCGAGAAAAAACATAGAGGTGGATTTATTTGGTGGGGAACCTCTTATGGCTATGGATACTGTAAGGGAAGTTGTGGATTACGCTAGGAGTATAGAGAAGCAATATGATAAAAATATTAGATTTACTATGACTACAAACTGCACACTCTTAAATGATGAAATTATAGAGTATTTAAATGAAAACATGGTAAACATCGTATTGAGCCTTGATGGAAGAAAAGAGGTAAATGACAAAGTTAGAGTTAGGGCTGACGGAAGCGGAAGTTATGATTCCATAGTTCCCAAAATCAATAAAATGATCGAAAAAAGAGATAAGGATAAGCTTTATTACGTAAGAGGTACTTTTACAAGAGAAAATCTTGATTTCTTTGAGGATATAAAATATTTAGCAGAAATAGGGTACAAAGAGATATCTGTGGAACCGGTAGTATTGCCAGATGAACATGAACTTTCGCTTAGAAAGGAAGATCTTCCACAAATCTTCGAACAATATGATAAACTATATGATGAAATGGTAAAAAGATATGAAGAGAATAGAGAATTTAATTTCTATCATTTCAACGTGGATTTAAAGGGTGGACCTTGTGTATATAAGAGAATTTCAGGTTGTGGCGCTGGTCATGAATATGTAGCTATAACCCCTGAAGGGGATGTTTTCCCATGTCATCAATTCGTAGGAAATGACGAATTTAAACTTGGAAATATATACGACGAAGACTATTACAATGAAGAATTGAGCAATAATTTTAAAACTGCCCATATTTACAATAAACCTGCTTGCAAAGAGTGTTGGGCAAGATTCTATTGCAGTGGAGGATGTCAGGCCAACAACTACAATTTTAATGGAGATATACATGTACCTTATGAAATTGGCTGTGAAATGCAAAAAAAGAGAATTGAGTGTGCCATAGCTTTAAAAGCAAAGAAAATGGAAAATGAAGAAAAATAGCCAACAAATCTCATGGATTATTTAAAATATTGACTAAATATCCTGGGGGGAATATAATATTTCTATAATTGTCTTTACATTTGTAGCAGAAATTTAACATAATTTAAAATGCGAAGGAGGATAAAATAATGAAGGGAAAGAAAGGTAATTCCAAAATAAGGAGTTCGATTATATTTTCTCTATGCGTGGCTTTGGTATTATTATTTTGTTATATCGGATACTTTGGATTGGAAGCCTTTGGATATAGATTCTTAAAGTTTTCAAAGGTTATAAACAGAGGATTGGATCTTCAGGGCGGTATATCCGTTGTAGAGGAAATCCAAGCTGATAAAGTTAGCGATGCCGATATGGCCCGTGAAATTGAATTTATTAATATGAGAGTCAACAAACTAGGAGTTGCTGAAACTGAGGTAAAACAAGAGGGAGAAAAGAAAATCAGAATAGAAGTCCCTGGAGTTTTTGATTCAGAAGAGGTAATGTCACTCATCGGTAAAACAGGGGAATTGAAATTCCTAGACGCTGAGGGAAAAGAAGTATTAAACGGAAAAGATATAAAAAATGCTTATGCAGAGTATGACAATGAAATGAAGCCTATGATAAAGCTAGAGATGACCACTGAAGGCACAAAGAAGTTTGCTACGGCTACTACAGCAAATTTAGGCAAAGTTATATCTATAAAAATGGACGACGAAGTAATAAGTGCACCAACGGTTAGTGTTCCAATAACAGATGGTATTGCTGTTATATCCGGAAGTAAAGATCTTGAAGAAGCTACAACCACCGCTAGCATAATTAAAGCCGGTGCGTTGCCACTACCTGTAAAGCCAGTAAGCTTCAAAACTGTAGGAGCTACACTAGGTGCAAAGGTTATACCTGCTACTAAGTGGGCTGGTATGATAGGAATTGGACTTGTGTTTCTTTTTATGATGCTTTTATATAGAGTACCAGGTATTTTAGCCGATATAGCATTAACTGTATTTATACTTCTAGATTTATTAGCTTTTGCTTTAACAGATGTAACTATTACTTTATCCGGTATAGCTGGATTCCTTTTAACTGTGGGTATGGCAGTGGACGCCAATGTGCTTATTTTTGAGAGGATAAAAGAGGAGCTTAACACAGGAAAGTCAATTAAATCTTCTGTGGAAGCTGGATTTAACAAAGCATTGACTTCCATACTTGATTCAAATATCACCACCATGATTGCTGGTCTTATACTTTACCTTGTTGGTTCAGGTTCAGTAAAAGGTTTTGCTCTTACTTTAATGATGGGTATTGTTATAAGTATATTCACAGCCTTCTTTATCACCAGATTCCTACTAAGACTTTCCATTGATATGGGGCTTTTAAGAAAGGCAAGTCATTTTGGAGCTAAGAAAAAAGAGAACAGGAAATTTAATATATTAAAAACAAGCAAAATTTGGTTTGCAGGTGCAGCCATTGTTATAGTTGTGGGAATTGGATTTTTGTCCTTTAAGAGTTTGAATTTTGGTATAGACTTTACAGGAGGAACTCTTATTGACATTGGAATGAGTTCAAAGATTACAACTGAGCAGACTACAAAAATGAAGAAACTACTTGATGGATACACAAAGAAATATTCTTTAAGGGAAATAAACGAAGGAAAAGAATATGAGCTTGTAATACAAACAGATGCAGTTGACGCTGAAACCATAGGTAAAATTAAAAATGAAATAAAAACTGAGTTTAAATTGGACGATAAAAGTATACTAAGCGAAGACAATATATCAGGATCCGTTGGTAAAGAATTATCGAAAAAAGCATGGCAGGCTATAGTACTTGCCACTGTAGCAATGCTTATTTATATTGCCATAAGATTTGAGACAGATTTCGCTGTAGCGGCTATTGTGGCTCTTATGCACGATGTCTTAATTACAATAAGTTTATTTGCTATATTTAGAATGCAAGTAAATTCATCCTTCATCGCAGCTATGCTTACTATTGTTGGTTATTCCATAAATGACACTATAGTTGTATTTGATAGAATAAGAGAAAACAAGAAAAGGCTTGGAAAAGTAGACTTAGAGGAATTGGTAGATATAAGTATAAGTCAAAGTATAAAGAGATCTATAAATACATCACTTTCGACGCTACTTACCATAATATGTCTTGTTATATTAGTTCCTTCTATTAGAGAATTCACAGTTCCTCTAATTATTGGTATAACAATTGGTACTGGCTCTTCAATATTTGTTGCAAGTCCAATTTGGGTTGCATTAAAGAAATTTAAGCAAAAACGAAAATTAATTAAGAAAAATAAAAAGTAATAGAATAAAAAAGTAATAAAATAAAAGGGTTCTGCAGAATAAAATTTTGTAGGACCTTTTCATTAGTACTTATAATTATGTTTATTTTCATAAAAGGAATTGTAAAAAGTGAAGATTTCCATTATAATATATATGCTTTGTTTAAAATGTGGGGGATAAATTATGAGTGCAAATATAAAAAATAAAATGGAAGTCCATAAAATAATTCAGCAAAACAGAAAAGAATTAAATATTGGTCGGTATCCTTACCATAAGGTAAATATGAGCTATTGCATAGAGCGTATTGTTAAGGCTATAAACAACAGGGAGAAAATACTAGTGTTTGGATATTACGATGTAGATAAAATTGCTAGTATTTCAATTCTTATGTTGGTTTTGCGCTATCTCAATGCAGATGTAGAGTATTACATACCTAATGACATTAGAACAACAGACAACCTTACATATAGTGATATAAAGGATCATATAAAATTCCTTGGCACTAAGCTGATTATTTCCATAGGCGGAAATTTATCCTCGGAAACAGAAGCCGAGCTGTGCAGAGAGCTGAACATGGATTTAATAGTTCTGTCAGATTTGAGAGATTTAAAGAGTAAATATGGATGTGTTGTAAAGCCTCAAGGTGGATGCTCAGGAGACAAATGCCATGAGCTAAGTTACGCGGGTATCACTTTTAAGTTAGTTCAGCAATTGGGAATTTACTATAGAACGAACATATTCAATAAGTACATAGATCTTGCTTGTATTGGTACTGTAGCATCTGGCAAAGATATAACAGAACAGAATGCTGTTATAATTAAAAGGGGTATGGACAGACTAAATAATACTAGAAATTATGGCTTAAAAGCTGTAAAAGAAATTCACAACATAAATACAATAGACATGTGTAGTATAAAGCAGATTGTACAATTCTTAAGACCAAGGGTGAATGCCATGGGAAACATGGACGATGCAAAAATTATTGTGGAGCTTTTTACTACAGGAGATACATATAAGGCCAAACAAATAGTGAAGTATATACAAGGATAATGGAGGTCATAAAATTGAATTTGAGAGATAAAATAAGGATAATAGAGGGTTTTCCAAAGGAAGGTATAAGCTTTAAGGATATAACTACGCTAATCTCAGATGGCGCCGCTTATCATCAGTGTATAGATGAGCTATGTAAAGCTTTGGAAGAAAAAAATGTGGATTTAATAGTGGCACCTGAAGCGAGAGGCTTTATTTTTGGATGTCCTGTTGCTAGCAAATTGCGCATAGGGTTTGCACCTGTTAGAAAACCAGGGAAGTTGCCTTTTGAAACAAAAACTGCAAGCTATGAACTAGAGTATGGCCAAGATACAGTGGAGATACATAGCGATGCAATAAAAAAAGGTTATAGAGTAGCTATCATCGATGATTTGCTTGCCACAGGTGGCACGGTGGGTGCCATTGCAAAACTAGTAGAAGAAATGGGCGGAGAAATTGTATCTATTAATTTTGTAATAGAACTTACTGACTTAAAGGGCAGAGATAAGTTAAAGCAATATAAAGTAGACTCCCTTATAAAGTATGATATTTAATTTATATTTTAGATTAGGTTAAAATTGCATATTACGGGTTAATATTATATAATAATAATAAGAATGTTTAACGGCTGGTTTTATACCAGTCGTTTGATTTAGGAGAGTATCATAAATGTTGGAGAAGCTATTAGATTTAATCAGGGAAAATTGTAGTAATGTAGATGAAAATATTGTTATAGAAGCGTTTAATGTGGCCAGTGAAGCTCACAAGGACCAAAGGCGCAATTCTGACGAGCCTTATATTATCCATCCCGTAGAAGTTGCTTGTATTTTAGCGCAACTTGGCATGGATACAAGTACAATTGTGGCTGGGCTTTTGCACGATATAGTTGAGGATACGCCTATTACTTATGAACAGGTAAAGGACGAGTTTGGAGAAGAAGTGGCTGTTCTTGTAGATGGTGTAACTAAACTTGGCAAAATTAAATACAAGTCAAAAGAAGAGCAGCAAGCTGACAATGTTAGAAAAATGTTACTGGCTATGGCAAAAGATATACGCGTTATCCTGATAAAATTAGCAGATAGACTTCACAACATGAGAACACTAAAGTATATGTCTGTGGAAAAACAGAAAGAGAAATCAAAGGAAGTTATAGATATATACGCTCCCCTAGCTCACAGACTAGGAATTTCAATGTTAAAGTGGGAATTAGAGGATCTAGCGCTTAGATACTTAAATCCAGAATTGTACTATAATCTAGTAAAAGAGATTTCAGAAAAGAGAATAGAAAGAGAAGAACAGATAAAAAATATAATAGATGAGTTAAAGCTAAAACTTCAATCTTCCGGAATTCAATGTGAAATAGATGGTAGGCCTAAACACTTTTATAGCATTTACAACAAAATGAAAAACAAAAATAAAACTATAGATCAAATCTTTGACCTTACAGCCATTAGAATACTTGTAAATACTGTAGTAGATTGTTATTCTGCCCTTGGCATTGTTCATACAATATATAAACCTATGCCAGGTAGGTTCAAGGACTATATTGCCATGCCTAAGCCTAACATGTATCAGTCCCTGCATTCTACAGTAATAGGACCCAAAGGAAGACCCTTTGAAATACAGATACGGACCTACGAGATGCATAAAACCGCAGAATACGGTATTGCGGCCCACTGGAAGTATAAAGAGGGAGTTAACAGTGTAAACTCAGAAAATGATCTGCAGGGAAAATTGTCTTGGCTTAGGGAAATACTTGAGTGGCAAGGTGAAACCTCTGATCCACAAGAATTTATGGAAGCCTTTAAAATCGATTTATTCGCAGATGAAGTCTTTGTATTTACTCCAAAGGGTAAGGTTATTAGCTTGCCAAGGAATTCAACTCCTATCGATTTTGCTTATAGAATACACACAGACATCGGAAATAAATGCGTTGGAGCTAGGGTGAATGGCAAAATTGTACCTTTAGATTACCATCTTACTACGGGAGAAATAATTGAGATAATTACATCAATTAATAGCAAAGGCCCTAGCATTGCATGGCTTACCATAGCCAACAGCAATCATGCAAAAAGCAAAATTAAAGCATATTTCAAGAAAATTAAGCGAGAAGAGAATATAGAAAAGGGCAAAGAAACTTTAGAAAAAGAAGCTAAAAAACAGGGTTGTGTTTTGACAGAACTTGCAAATGAAGAAATTCTCCACAAAGTGATGAAAAAATACAACATGAAGAACATAGAAGATTTATATGCTTTGGTGGGTGCTGGAATTATTATTGCATCTTCTATCATCGTAAAAATGAAAGTAAAATTGTCTGAGACTCAGATATCACCAGATGAAGAGATTAAAAGGAAAATTCAATCAGTGAAT
Organism: Hathewaya proteolytica DSM 3090; assembly: GCF_900142225.1. Classification (GTDB taxonomy): domain Bacteria; phylum Bacillota; class Clostridia; order Clostridiales; family Clostridiaceae; genus Hathewaya; species Hathewaya proteolytica. Next base: position 53,456 of record NZ_FRAD01000012.1, on the reverse strand, counting down.
AGCAAAGAAGAGGGAAATAAACAGGGCAAAAGCCAATTTCCTGAACTTACTTTAAAGGGTTCTGACAACCTTATGGCTAGATTTGCTAAATGCTGCAATCCTGTACCGGGCGATGATATCCTAGGGTATATAACAAAAGGCAAGGGTATTACAGTACATAGAAGCGATTGCAAAAATGTGAAATCACTATTAGAGCGAGAAGAAGAAAAAATAATTACAATTAATTGGGATAATATAAAGGGAAAAGATTTTATATGCGAATTAAAGGTGCTTTGCATGGATAGGGATGGTATTTTAGCAGAGTTAATTCAAATGCTATCTCAAAATAAAATACACATGACATCTATAAATGCCAATACCTATGAAAATGGATATTCTCTTATTCACCTAAAGATTAAAATTGATGGTGTGGAAATTTTAAATGATATATACAAAAAAATAAAGAAAATAAAAGGTGTAAGGGAAATAAGTAGGGTAAATCAATAAAAAATTAGCTAACATTGGAGGGAGCGTCGTGAGAGCAGTTGTTCAAAGAGTAAATTATTCAAGTGTTGAGGTAGACAATAAACTAGTGGGTGAAATTCACAAAGGATACAATGTTCTCCTAGGTGTTTCCACAGAGGATACAATAGAGGATGCCGTTTACTTAAGGGATAAAATAGTGAATTTAAGAGTTTTTGAAGATGAAGATGGTAAGATGAACAGATCTCTATTAGATGTTCAGGGAGAGCTTCTAATTGTGTCACAATTTACATTGTATGGAGATTGTAGAAAAGGTCGAAGACCAAGCTTTGTTCAGGCCCTTGGGGGAGATAAAGCAAAGGAATTATATGAATATTTTCTTGAAATTTGCAAAGAGGAAGTTTCTAAAGTAGAACATGGTATTTTTGGTGCTGATATGAAAGTTACAATAGAGAATTCAGGACCAGTGACAATACTTATAGACAGCAAAAAATTATTTTAAAATAACAATAAATTAAGGGGAAATAGATATGATAATAAAGAGAGTAGTAGCAGGAATATATGCGGCTAATTGTTATATTATTATGGATGAAGACACAAATGAAGGTGTGGTTCTAGACCCTGGCGGAGATGTGGATGATATTTTAAAAGAAATTGAAAAGATGGGCGTAAAGGTAAAATACATATTTTTAACTCATGGTCATTTGGATCACACTTCGGGAGTGGAACTTTTAAGGAATTCTTTAAATGAAGCACCTCTCATAGGAATTAGCCAAGAAGATAGTGAGCTTATAAATCAGGGCGCTCATCTGTACGGACCTCTTTTAGAAGGTAAAGAGCCAGATATATATATAAAGCATGGAGATGTTTATAAATTTGGCAACAAAGAAATAAAATGCGTATCAACGCCTGGACACACGCCAGGTGGAATTTCCTTTATTGTGGACAACAATATATTTACAGGAGATACATTATTCTATATGTCCATGGGAAGAACGGATCTTACAGGTGGAAGCAATGAAGTAATGATGAATACACTGAAGAATGTGATAAAGCCTATGCCTGATGAGCTTATTGTATACCCAGGTCACAGCAGGCAAAGTACTTTAGAGTATGAAAAAAAGAACAATCCTTATCTAAAAACACTATAAAGCAGGGGAGTGCGTGATTAAAAAAGTGGAATATAGACAAAAATTAAATGTAAGGCTTAACAAAGAGGAATACAAATATGATGTATTTCAGATGATAAATTTATATTTGCCCTTTTGCCATGTGGAGTTTTCAGAACAAAGTTTTGAGAACAATACAGATACAGATATAAATATAGATATAGATGACGAAAAAATAGAAATTGAATCAATGGGAAAGATGTATGCTTATATTGTGGATAAAAGATTTACTCTGAAGGAAGAAGTAAAAAAGGCTGTATTTAAGTATTTTTCAAAAGAAACCAATAAATATATGCCCTGGGGTACTTTAATTGGCATAAGACCTTCAAAAAGAGCTATGAAATTGCTTGTGGATGGGAAAAGCCATGAGGAGATAATACAGCATTTCAAGGATGTAGCTTTGACTTCTGAGGAAAAAGCTAAGCTTTGTATAGAAGTGGCGAAGAGAGAAATGAAATACATCCATCCGCAACAAAAGAAAGTTAGTTTGTATATAGGCATGGCTTTTTGCCCTACAAGGTGTTTATACTGTTCCTTTGCTGCAAATCCTATTGCAGGATTTAAACATGAAATAATAGAAGCTTATGTGGACTGCTTATGTAGAGAGATTGGCAGCATGGCTTCATACATAACACAGCATAATCTCCAAATACATACTGTGTATTTTGGTGGTGGAACTCCTACTTCTGTGGATGAGCTACTTTTTGAGAGGGTTATGAAGTGCATACACCACAACCTTTTGAAAGATCATAGTGTCTCAGAATTTACTGTGGAGTGTGGCAGACCTGACAGCATTAGCGGAGAGAAATTGAGCACAATGAAGAAATATGGCGTGAGTCGTATAAGCATAAATCCTCAGAGTATGAACGATGACACACTAAAACTCATAGGAAGAAACCATACTAGTGAACAAATAAAACATGTATTCAAAATGGCAAGACAAATGGAATTTAACGATATAAATATGGACATAATTGTAGGACTTCCAGGAGAAAAGCTACATCATATTGAAAAAACATTAGAATGTATAAAGTCCTTTAAACCTGATAGTTTTACAGTGCATGGGCTGTCTGTTAAAAGGGCATCTAGGCTCTATGACAACATAATCAACGATGTGAAATACGAAATAGCATCTCAAGATGAATTGAATAAAATGTTTATCTCTACAGCTAAGTGCGCTAAAGAGATGAATATGAAACCCTATTATATGTATAGACAAAAAAATATGGTGGGAAACATGGAAAACATAGGCTATTCAATCCATGGCAAGGAATCTGTGTACAATATAGAAATGATGGAGGATAGAGAGACTATTATTGCTATAGGGGCAGATGCTGTAACTAAAGTAGTTAACCTTTCAAACGATAAAATTGAAAGATTTGGCAACGTGAAAGATGTAAAGCTGTACATAGATAGGATAGAAGAAATGATTGAGAAAAAAATCCAACTATTAGATACAATATATAGTTAAATATGGAGGAGACAAATGATAATTAAAACAGTAAAGGGTACCAAGGATTTACTTCCACAGGATTCCTATAAATGGGTATATGTTGAAGGAAAACTAAGGTGTATAGCCAATACCTTTGGATTTAAGGAAATAAGAACTCCTATGTTTGAGGAAACTGCTCTTTTTGAAAGGGGAGTTGGCGACACAACAGATGTGGTACAAAAAGAGATGTATACGTTTGAAGATAAGGGTGGTAGAAGCATAACTCTAAAGCCAGAGGGCACAGCACCGGTGGTTAGAGCATTTGTGGAGAATGGTATATATGCGGATGCACAACCTACTAAAATGTTTTACTTTACAGACGCCTTTAGATACGAAAAATCCCAGAAAGGTCGTCTTAGACATTTCCACCAATTTGGAATAGAGGTGTTTGGTTCAAGTGAGGCCTCTATTGACGCTGAAGGAATTGCATTGGCCATTAGAAGCATAAAAGATCTTGGCGTAGATGAACTTTCTTTAAATATAAATAGCCTTGGTTGTCCACATTGTCGTAAAAATTTTAATGATGCATTGAAGGCCTATTTAAAAGAGAACTACCAAGAATTATGTGAAACTTGCAAAACAAGATTTGAGAAAAATCCAATGAGGATATTGGACTGCAAGGAGAAAACTTGCAAAGAAATCAGCAAAGGAGCACCAATAATTTTAGATTTTCTTTGTGAGGAATGTAAAGAGCATTTTGAACAGGTTAAAATATATTTGGATGCTTTACATATCAAATATGTGGTTGATCCTTACATAGTTAGAGGATTGGATTATTATACGAAAACTGTGTTTGAGGTTATAAATAATGCCGATGGACTTACTATATGCGGTGGTGGAAGATACGATGGACTTATAGAAGAACTTGGAGGGCCTTCTATGCCAGCTTTTGGTTTTGGCATGGGAATGGAAAGGCTTATAATGGTATTGGAAGCTGCTAAGGTAGAAATACCTGAACCCGTATATATGGACCTTTACATTGGTTCTATGTCTAAAGAGGCCAACATGGAAGCCTTTAAGATTTGTAGCGATCTTAGGAAAATGGGTATAAAATGTGAAGTTGATCATATGAAGAGAAGTGTTAAAGCTCAGATGAAGTACGCAAACAAAAACCAGTGCAGATTTTCTTTGATTATTGGGGATGAAGAATTGGAGAACAAACAGGCAAAACTTAAGAGAATGAGCGATGGAGAAATATTCTCAGTTCAATTAGATTACGTAAACTATATTTATAATAAAATAATAAAGGACTAAGGAGACGGTGAACCGATGGGAGAGCAAATTAATGGTTTAAAAAGAACCATGATGTGTGGTGAAGCCAGAGAGTGTAACAATGGGCAAAAGCATACGTTTATGGGTTGGGTGCAAAGAAAAAGAAATCTTGGATGCCTAGTTTTTGTAGATTTAAGAGATAGAACAGGAATTGTGCAAGTTGTTTTTGGAGAGGAAATTAACAAAGAAGCTTTTGAAAAAGCTAATGAAGTTAAATCAGAATACTGTATAGCAGTTACAGGTGAGTTGGTATTGAGACAGTCCCCTAACACAGCTATGCCAACAGGTATGGTGGAGTTAAAGGCTGAAAACATTAAAATACTGTCAGAATCAGAGACACCACCAATCTATATAAAAGAAAATTTAGACGCTGCGGAAAATATACGATTAAAATATAGATATCTTGATTTAAGAAGACCTGATATGCAGAGGAATCTTATATTAAGACATAAGACAACAAAAATAGTAAGAGACTTTATGGATGAAAATGGGTTCTTAGAAATGGAAACTCCAATGCTTACAAAGAGCACTCCAGAGGGAGCTAGAGATTATCTTGTGCCAAGCAGAAATTACAATGGGAAATTCTACGCTTTGCCACAGTCTCCACAGTTATTTAAGCAATTGCTTATGGTTTCTGGTTTTGATAGATACTTTCAAATTGTAAAATGCTTTAGAGATGAAGACCTTAGAGCAAATAGACAACCAGAGTTTACACAGATAGATTTAGAGATGTCTTTTGTAGAAGAAAATGATGTAATGTCCATAAACGAAAAATTGATAAAAAGAGTTTTTAAGGAAATTTTAGATTATGATGTGCAACTTCCAATAGAGAGGATGCCTTATAGCGAAGCCATGGATAAATACGGTTGCGATAAACCAGATTTAAGATTCGGCATGGAGATAAACAACATAAGCTCTATGGTAGAGGACAGTGAATTTCCTCCTTTTAAATCTGCCATAGATGCTGGAGGTTCTGTAAGATGCATTATAGCTCCAGGTGCTGCAGATATGGGAAGAAAACAAATTGATAAACTTGTGGAATTTGTAAAAACATATAGAGCAAAAGGGCTTGCGTGGATAGCAGTAAAAGAGGATGGGGTAAAATCTTCTGTAGATAAATTTTTTACAGCTGAACAGTTGCAAAATATAATCCAATCATTAAAAGCAAATAAAGGAGACCTTATACTCATAGTAGCTGACAAGGATGAAGTTGTTCTTCAATCGTTGGGTGCTCTAAGACTGGAAATGGCAGAAAAACTTGAAATACTAAAGGATAATAAGGAATTTAGATTTGTATGGGTTACAGATTTTCCATTGTTCGAATACAGCGAAGAAGAGGATAGGTTTGTGGCAAAACACCATCCATTTACCAGTGCTAAGGATGAAGATCTGCAGTACCTAGAAAGCCAACCAGAAAGAGTAAGAGCAAAGGCTTACGATATTGTATTGAATGGTGAAGAAATAGGCGGCGGAAGTATAAGAATACACGATGCAGCTATACAGGAGAGAATGTTTAAGGCTCTTGGATTCACAGAGGAACAGGCTTGGGAAAGGTTTGGATTCTTGATGGAGGCCTTTAAATTTGCACCACCTCCACATGGCGGAATGGCTTACGGTCTTGATAGATTAATAATGTTCTTAGCTGGAACAGACAATATTAAAGATGTTATTGCATTCCCTAAAAATCAAAATGCATTTTGTCCAATGTCTGAAGCACCAAATGTTGTTGATGAGAAACAACTTAAAGAGTTGGGAATAGATATAAGAAATAAAGAAGATAATCTAGTAAAATAATATTTGATTTTGTGTTAAAGTTCTGGGCTACAATTCTTAAAGTTAAAGCTCAGGACTTTATCTATTATAAAATTATAAAAAAAATGGACTACCCAATAAGGCTTGTCCACTCTTTATGTACTATTTGTCGCTTTTTAATTCTGCAAGACAGCTCTGGCAGATATTTTTTCCTTTGTAGTTTACAACGTCTCTAGCGTTTGCACAGAAAATGCAAGAAGGATTGTACTTCTTTAATATAATTTGTTCTCCTTCAGTGAAGATCTCCAAAGAATCCTTTATTTCTATGTCAAGAACCCTTCTAAGTTCTATAGGAATAACAATTCTTCCTAATTCGTCAATTTTTCTAACAATACCAGTTGATTTCATTTTTTAGTACCTCCTGTATATTCGTTTTTTTATAAGTAGAGTATAACATTAAAAGTAAATTAAGTCAATTGAAATTTAATAATATTTAAAAATTATCTATGAAAACGCATTATTTTTTTCTTAAAAAGTACAATTATAATGAAAAATGTAGATTTATCACTTATTTTTATGCTTTATATTAGTATAATTCTTAGTTTGCTTTAAAATTCTCGACACGGTAGAAACTAAAATAATACCTGTGGCAATGAAGCCAGCATCGTATAAAGTCTTAAGTCCTGTGTGCAATGAAGCACTTAAATTTCCTTTAACAGCTTCGTAGGTTGTGTAAAACATTCCGCTACCAGGTACAAGTGGTATCATAGCTGCTATTATAAAAACTGTAACAGGTTGTTTTTCGATTCGTGCCATGATCTCAGCATATACGCTTATACAGATGGTTGCAAGAAAGATAGCAGTAGCTGAAGATGTAATGTTGTACATAGAAAGAAGTCTGTAAATAAACCATCCTATGGCGCCACCGGCAGAAGCATAATATAAGCTTTTCCCTCTCACATTGAATAATATGGCAAAACCTAAAGAGCCTACAAAAGAGTATATCATTTCAAGAATAATAGTCATTTTAAAGTCCTCCTAAAAGCCTTATTCCTATATTAAATCCAATACCAGTTCCCAAGGCTATGGATATAGCTGCCAACATGGCCTCAATTGACCTAGACATTCCAGAAACAAGATCTCCAGCTATAATATCTCGAATGGCATTTGTAATAGCTATACCCGGCAAAAGAAGCATTATTGAACCTATGACTATCTTGTCGTGCTGAGACCCTAATCCAATATTAACTGCAATCATTCCTAGAAATGATGTGAGAAATCCAGCAACTATGTTTACGAAAAAACCATTAACATCCATAGAATTAAGATAGGAAGTACAAAGGCTTAATAAGTTTCCGAGAACAAAGGTGACGAAAAAATCTTTGTAATTTCCTCCAAATAAAAGGCAAAATGATGCAGAAGCAAGGGCAGTGAAAAATGTAGATGATAGTTTAGAATACTGTGGGGATTGGTCGATTTTGTCAAGCTGTTTATTAAGCTCACTTATTGAAATTTTCTCTGTTACAATTTTTCTAGACAAGTCATTGACTAAGGAAATTTTATTTAAATTTACAGTTCTCGAACGTATTCTTTTAATCATCGTAAAAGTTTCACCATTACTTGAGGTTATAGAGACAGAAATAGTGGAAGGAATTACAGAACTTTCACATTGTGTGTAGTTGTAAGACTTACTCACAATATTAATGGTTTGTTCCACTCTATAGGTTTCTGCGCCATTTTCTAACATAAGCTGACCAAGTTTACATACTACTCTCAGCAAGCTTTGGACTTCGTCGTTTTTTGTCATAGAACATCCTGATAAATACAGGATTCCCACCTGCCTTTCCTTAATTACTTTTATTATTTCCACATTTTATTTATAAATTCATCTCTTCCGGAAATAGATCTATCAACTTTGTACTCATCCTTGTGAGTGGTGGAAAAGTTTTGATGGTATTCTTCCGCCACATTGAAGTTTACAAGGGGTAAAATGTCGGTTACAATTGGATTTTGGAATTTACCACTTTCCTCTAATTGTAGTTTTGACTTTTCAGCAAGCTCTTTCTGTCTTTCGTTCTCATAAAATATAGCCGAAGTATAAGAATGACCTCTGTCTTGAAACTGGCCGCCATTGTCTGTTGGGTCTATTTGTCTCCAAAACATATGAAGCAGTTCTTCATATGAAGTAACATTTTCATGGAAGTAAACCCTAGCCACTTCCCGATGAGAAGTATTTTGTGATTTTACATCCTTGTACGTGGGATTTTTCTCTTTTCCACCGGCATAGCCCACAACTACATCTACAACGCCTTCCAATAGATAAAAACAGTCCACCATACACCAGAAACAGCCGCCAGCAAAGGTAGCCGTAGAAATATTATTTTCCATTTTAAACCTCCTAAACATTATTTGTTTCATTTTCAATGTAAATGTATTGTGCTACTGGTTTTCCAATAAATCTTACAATTAAGAATATAACTAGAATAGCCAAAGGCAAAGTTATATACACTGGAATACCTAACCCGCTAGGAACGTAACCTGCTACTATGGATACAAAACTTACCACCATAACGTAAGTAAATTGGGTTTTTACGTGATCTAAGTGATCGCATCCGCATCCCATGGAGGAAAGTATAGTAGTATCAGAAATAGGGGAACAGTGATCTCCTACAATACTTCCAGTTAAAACGGAGCTTATAGATAGCACTACAAAGGAGTAATCATTATTTAATGCAAATGCTATAGGTATAGTAAGAGGCATCAAAATACTCATGGTGCCATATGAAGTCCCCGTTGCAAAAGAAATTAATGCGGATAATATAAAAATTATAGATGGAAGAAGAAATGCTGGTAAAGCAGATTCTTTTATAATGTCTACAAGATAAAATGCCGTTCCTAACTCCTTAATAATAGCACCTATAGACCAGGCTAGCAATAATATAACGGCAGTAATTATCAAAGATTTTACACCTTTTACCCAAGTTTCAATAGCTTCATCTAATTTTAATATTTTTTGGAAGCAAGCCATAATAATGGACACAATGCTTGCCAACATTGCAGCAGCGAAAATTACTATACTAGCATCAGAAGATCCAAAGGTTGCTTGAAGGGCTTCTAAGGATAAAGGTCTTGAAGCCATTAAATTGTAGAATTCATTAGCAGGGTCTGCCATAATAGCCTTATAACCATTGAAATAAAATCCTAGGAATGATGCAATAATAAGAATCATTATGGGCAGTATAGCATTTATCATGCGAAGTTTTACATTGGATTTTGGATCTAAATCCGATTCCTCTGAAGCCAAAGGATGAGAATCTTTTCTAAGAGTTTCTCCTGTAGTCCTAGCTCTTTCTTCAGCTTTTCTCATAGGACCAAATTCTCTAAGCAAAACAGCGGTAAAAACAATAAATAAAAGTATAAGAATATTGTAATATCTATAGGGAATAGTGCTCAAAAACGTGGAGTAGGCGTTTTGTGTAAATCCTATGCTTTCAAAGCCATCTTTTATAAGACTGAGTTCTAGACCTATCCAAGTAGAAATAAGTGCAATTCCTGCAATGGGTGCAGCTGTGGCATCTACTATAAAGGAAAGCTTTTCTCTTGAAACTCTCATTTTGTCAGTGACAGGTCTCATTATAGGTCCTACGATAAGTGAATTTGCATAATCATCAAAGAAAACTAGTATACCTAATGTGAACGTAACAATCTGAGAACTTCTTGAGGATTTTGCTTTCCTTGCTAGATAATTGGCTACAGCCTTTGTTCCACCGGTTTTACTTATAACAGCAATAAGACCACCAATGGTAAGACATTGGAGAATGATTCCAGCATTCCATGGGGATGCAAGGGAGTTTAGTAAAGTTGAAATTGTAGTTTGAAAAGCCCCGTACAGCGCTACAAAAATGTTGAGCCCAGAAAAGTTCAGTATCAGAGCTCCAGCAAACAAGCCTAAGAAAAGAGAAATAATTACATTCTTAGTGACAAAAGATAACACTATAGCTACAAGCGGCGGCAATAATGTTAATATACCGAATTTATGTGCATTAGCCTGGAGAGCTGTATCTCCATCGCTGGCAAAAGCACATAGGGTAAGACAAATTGTAAAAACAATTGTGAGTAGAGTGGTTCGGGTAATGAATTTTGACATGATTTGTTGGTTTTTCATAAATAGTTCCTCCTAGATTTGTGGTTAGTCAAGAGGAAATGTCAATTAAAAAAGAAAAGCCCAGGAAAAATCCTGGACTCATTGTAACAGTTTAGATAAACAAAATAATCCTAATGTTTTATTGTAAACGAAAATAGGATAATTAAGAATATCGTACTTTAAAAACAAGAACAAGATAGCTCTCCACAACTGAAGTGTGACAGTCATACATATGTTGTATGTATGACCAGCGCATAACCATAAGGCATAGGGTATACACTTCGGCCATATTTCCTTTCAACTTCTTTCATCAATGCCTATCTCAAGGAGTTTACTAATAAATACAGCGCCTCTATCGGGTCTAACCACATTATTATATTTTAAGTATATTATAAATAGATTTTTCACAAAGTCAATAGCAAAAAAAGGAAATGAGCAAATTTATTCAAAAGTAAGAGAAGCCTCCTCAGTTTTTACAGAAGTTTCAACAAGTCTTTTAATTTCTTCAAGTTCACTATCAGTAAGGTATCTCCACTTTCCCAGGGGCAGACCTTTAAGCGTCACATTCATGATTCTCACCCTTTCAAGTTTTGTCACAGAATAACCCAAGTATTGGCACATCCTTCGAATTTGCCTATTTAGTCCTTGAGTCAATATTATTCTAAAAGTGAACTTCCCCTCTTTTCTTATCTTGCATTTTTTAGTAACTGTATTTAAAATGGGCACACCATTTCCCATTTTTCTAATAAAGTCATCGGTTATGGGCTTGTTTACCGCTACAACATATTCTTTTTCATGATTATTTCCAGAACGCAGGATTTTATTTACTATATCCCCGTCATTAGTCATGAAAATAAGCCCTTGAGATGGCTTATCTAAACGTCCTATGTGGAATATTCTTTTTGGATAATTTATGTATGATATTATATTATCCTTTATAGAGGTATCTGTGGTGCAAGTTATGCCCACAGGTTTATTAAAAGCCATATAAATAAGTTTATCCTTTGTTTTTATGGGCTTACCCTTTATAAGAATTTCATCATCATCGCATACATCCATTCCTATTTCAGCAATAATTCCGTTGACTTTCACTAAACCTTTGTCAATTAATCTGTCTGCTTCGCGCCTAGAGCAGATTCCTTTTTCACTTATAAATTTATTAAGCCTCATATTTATCACTTCTCACGCTTATTTAAGATCAATATGTCTTGTTGTGTATTCAATGTGATCGTTTAACGAAATATTGTATGATTCATCCATTAGATTTGAGTGGAAAAGAAAATCAGCTGTGGATTTATTCATGGCGCAAGGTATATTGTATAAGGTAGCTATTCTCAAAAGCGCCTTAACATCTGGATCGTGAGGTTGTGATTCAAGAGGATCCCAAAAGAAAACAAGCATATCTAAATCAAAGTTTACAATAGTTGCACCCAATTGCTGATCTCCACCAAGAGGTCCGCTTTTAAAGGCTGTTATGTTAAGCCCAGTAGTTTCAGATATTATCTTGCCGGTAGTTCCAGTAGCAAATAGGTTATGGCGTTTAAGCATCTCCTTGTTTTCTTCTGACCATTCTAGCAGTTCTTGCTTTTTGTGGTCATGAGCTACTAGGGCTATATTTTTTTTTGCTTCAATTTTTCTTGTAATATTGTTCATAGTCTTTCCTCCAGATTATAATAAAATAATGACAAATTTTTTTTCATGTTTTTGTTTATATACATTATACATTAAATATATGATAATATATATATATGAGTATTCTAACATAAAAAAATTAGAAACGAGAAAAGAAAGCGTTAAAAATTTGTAATTTAATAATAAGATATGGAAAGTTGAACTGGAGGAAAGGCAAGTAAATGGAGAAAACATTATACATAATTAAAAAAAACAAATTATATGGATTTATGAATGAAAAAGGTGAAGAGGTCATTCCATGCTCTTATCATGATGCTAGGGAGTTTTCTTATGGATATGCACCTGCTTTAATGAACAATTTATGGGGACTTATAGATTCTAATGGACACACTGTTATAGATTTTCAATATGAGGATTTGTACTTTTTAGATGACAATAGGTTGGCAGCAAAAAAAGAGGATAAATTTGCCCTTATAGATTTTCATAACAATCAACTGACAGATTTCGATTTCCATTCCATAAGACCTTTCTCAGAAGGTATGGCTGCAGTGAAGGTAGACTATAACTGGGGATTTGTAGATCACAATGGCTCTTTAACTATAAAAGCTCAATTTATAGATGCCTATGATTTTAAGGACGGAGTGTGCCTTATACAGCTAGGAGGAAAACTTGGCTATATAGACAAGGAGGGACAAATCATTATAACTCCAGTTTACGATTATGCTGGGAATTTTAGTGACAATTTAGCTCCAGTGGCAATTGGCAACAAGTACGGTTTTATAGACAAAAATGGAGCTGTAAAGATAAATAGTCAGTTTTATGTAGCTATGGAATTCAGCGAAGGAAAAGCTGTGGTAGTAGCAAATGGAAAAGCAGGATATATAAATACAAGTGGAGAAATGATAATTCAGCCTCAGTTCCATACTGCGGAAGAATTTTTAAACGGAAAAGCTGTAGTTAGTATTGACGACAAATACGGATACATAGATGAAAGTGGTAAGGTTATATTGCCTTTGATATACGATGATGTGGACTATATCTCAGAAGACCTGGTAGGAATAATGGTGGGAGATAAATGGGGATATGCCGATCTTTGTGGAAATATAATAGTGGAACCCCAGTTTGAAGAAGCGTACCCATTCTATAGAGGGTTAGCTCAGGTGCAGAACGGCACAAAAATTGGGTATATAGATATAAAAGGAAATTTCATAAGAGAACTTACAAAATAATAAAATTCCTCTGATGAAATAATTCAGAGGAATTCTGTTTATCTTATCTCTTTTTCTTTTTTTGTATGGAGAAACCGAATTTCCCTTGAGTTTTTTCCGGAAGGGTGTAATATTCGCCGTGGCTATAGGATAAAAGATGAGCTTTTTCAAAGTGTATTTTACCTTTTGCGTCTATTAAAGACTCGTCTACTTTAACCCCTTTTATGTTAGCTAAAAACATATCATGGCTTCCAAGGTGAATTATTTCCTTTACACTACATTCTAGGTTGATTGGGCATTGGCTTATGGAAGGAACATTTACATTGCTACCCTGGTCTAAATCTAAATTGAAGTAGTTGATTTTATCAACATCTCTTCCAGACTTTACGCCGCAAAAGTCAACTATTTTTGCCATATTTCCTGAAGGTATATTAACTACAAATTCTTTGCTTTCTTTTATTAAATCATAAGATAATCTTTCAGGCCTAATGGATATGGATAACATAGGAGGTTGACTACAAACAATGCCGGCCCATGCCACCGTAAAAACGTTTACAAAATCCCCTTTTTTTGATGTAACAAGTACCACAGGAAGGGGATTCAACATGGCGCTACCTTTAAATAATTTTTTTGACAAAAATAACACTTCCTTTACTATTGAAATCTGATTATATACTACATTATAACATCTATACTCAGTATGGGCGGTGGAAAAATAAATTTAAATTTATAAGGAGAAATAAAATGTTCGATAATCATATACATACAGAGATATCAGCTGATTCATCTATGTTACTTTCAGAAGCTATAAAGGCAGCTGAAAATAAAAATTTATCTTTATGTCTTACGGAACACATTGATCTTGCCTATCACAATCAGAAGCTGGGACAGGGTTTCACCTTTGATATTTTAGAGTACAAGAAAAAGTATGGTAAATCTAGAAATGATAAATTATTACTTGGAGTAGAACTTGGGATGAGGCCCGACATGTTTGAAGACAATGTAAAAATAATGGAAAATCAAGACATGGATTTTATAATAGGCTCTATACATTATGCTCAAGGAGTGGATGTATACAGTGAAAACTTTTACCAAGGGAAAACAAAAGAAGAAGCATACGGATTGTACTTAAAAGATATGATAACCTGTGTTGAGATGTACAATGATTTTGATTCCCTAGGCCATATTGACTATGTAGCTAGATATTCTAACTACGCTGATGCTGAAATTCATTATGATGAGTTTAAAGATCAAATTGATACGGTTTTAGAATTAATAATTGGAAAGCATAAAGTAATGGAGATTAATACTAGGCGCCTTCACATGAAAGGTGTAAAAGAGAATTTTATGAAGATATATGGAAGATATAAAGAATTAGGTGGAATGTATGTAACCGTTGGCTCCGATGCTCACAGTATTGAAAACATAGGAATGAACTTTGATATAGCAAGACTCATGGTCAGGGAGCTTGGCTTGGTACCAGTGTATTTTAAAGATAGAAAAATGATTGTAGATGAAATATAAAGCAAAAAAAGGTTGTGACTTTACTAAGCCATAACCTTTTTTTTATTTTATTTTTTGTACTTCTCTAAGTATGCTTTTATAATTTTAACTTCTTTTAGAGGTTTATCTAATGAAGTTTTATCCTTTGATGTTTCCACAGCAGCTATTTTATCAACCACATCCATACCTTCAATCACTTGACCGAAGATGGTGTACTGATAATCTAGTTGAGGTACTCCGCCTACTTTTTTGTATTGTTCTATCACTGGGTCTGTAAAACTTTCCCCACCTATTTTTTTCATCTGATCTACAGTATCTTGAAGAACTTCAGTTCCTTGCACTATGTAAAATTGGCTTCCGTTGGATGCAGGTAGCGAGCTGTGGGCCATAGCTAAAGTCCCCCTAAAGTGGTGTAGCTTTGGAGTTACTTCATAATCAAAGCCCTTTCCATATATGCTCTCACCACCGGTTCCTGTGCCAGTAGGATCACCACCTTGAATCATAAAGTCCTTTATTACTCTGTGAAAGATAATACCATCATAGTACTTTTTTTCAATAAGTTTTGTGAAATTTTCTACTGCTTTTGGGGCTTCACTAGGGAAAAGCATAAGTTTTATTTTCCCCATGGAAGTTTCAAGTACAGCTATACTTTCACCATCCTTTGGTTCTTTGAACTGTATAAGTTCTTCGTTTGGCATGTTTTCAACCTTTGATGTATCCTTTTTATCTTCTTTATCATCTTTTTTATCATCTTTTTGTTCAACTTCAGTTTTATTTTCCTTGTTGCTGTCTGAAGACGTGCTGTCATTGCCCTTGCTGCAGCCTATTATCGAGAAAGCAAGAAAACAGGTAAGCAATATAGAAATTAGTTTTTTCATAAAAATCCTCCAATAAATGTTTTGTAGTAGTAATATTTCCTTGTATTATTATATCATAACTTTGAATATAGTACATATTTAAAATATGAACAAAATTCGTGTTTGTTAACAATTTAACTGAGATTAAAAGTAAGTAAAAGGTATAACCTAGAAATCATAGAATGTGAAAAAATAAACGAATATTAAGTTGTTTAAAGGAATTAAACCTCATAAATGTGTTATATAGAAAAACTATAAAACAAAAAAATAATGAACAAAATATAAATAAAGATTGAATAAGTTATAAGAATATAATATAATTGTCTTTGTGAAAATACAAAAATATGTATTAAAATAATTTATCTTAAGGGGATAAGGCTTTGAGGAGGATTTTATGGCAATTTTAGGACAATTTATAACTACAGTTAGCGACTTTCTTTGGAATTATATTCTTGTATTTCTATTGTGCGGAGTCGGAGTTTTCTTTATGTTCAAACTTAAGTTCATCCAGATAACTAAGCTGAAACAAAGTTTTGTAGCGACTTTCGGAGGCTTGAAATTTGGAAAGAAGGCCGAGACTGGAAAAATGAATTCATTCCAAGCATTGGCAACGGCTATTTCAGCTCAAGTTGGGACAGGCTGTTTGGCAGGAACAGCAACGGCATTAATAATGGGTGGACCTGGTGCTATTTTTTGGATGTGGGTTAGTGGATTCTTAGGTATGGGTACCATTTTTGCAGAAGCTACACTAGCACAAGAGTACAGAAGCGAAATAAACGGACAAATGGTAGGTGGACCAGCTTACTACATAAAAAAAGGATTAAAAAATAAATACTTAGCAGGTTTCTTTGCTGGAGCAATGTGCCTTTCTTCTTTATTTACAGGAAATGCCGTTCAGTCCAATGCTATAGGAACTGCCTTCAAGGCTTCATTTGGAATAAATCCATACATCATGGGTGCTATACTTGTGGTACTTGCATTGATGATTTTACTTGGTGGGATGTCAAGAATCGGATCCTTTGCTGAAAAGGTTGTTCCAATTATGGCGGGAATTTTTGTTGTAGGAAGTGTATTTATAATAGGAGCTAACTACAAAAATATATGGCCAGCATTTCAACTTATATTTAAAGGAGCATTTTCTCCAGATGCTGTGGTGGGAGCTACGGCTGGTGTTATAATCAAAAATGCTATGCGTTATGGTATGGCAAGAGGATTGTTTTCAAATGAGGCAGGTATGGGATCTACACCACATGCCCATGCAGTGGCAGATGTAAAGCACCCTTGTCAGCAAGGTCTTGTGGCTATGATGGGTGTATTTATCGATAATTTCATCATATTAACCCTTACAGCCATGGTAATAATGACTACCATATCTCCTGCCATGTTCAGTGATTATAAAGGAATAGACCTTACACAGGCAGCGTTTACCGTCGGCATGGGAGGCTTTGGTGGAAAGTTCGTTGCAATATCACTATTCTTCTTTGCGTTTTCCACAATTATAGGTTGGTACTTCTTTGGAGAGACCAATGTAAAATATCTATTTGGCAAAAAGGGTGTAGTACCATTTCAAGCGATCTTTTTAACATGTACAATGATTGGATGTGCTTTAAGGGTTGATTTAGTGTGGGCTATGGCAGATTTGTGCAACGGTCTTATGGTTCTTCCAAACATTTTAGCTTTATTTGCCTTATCTAATATTGTAAAGAAAAAGTTAGAGGAATATTCTCAGCTTGATGTTACAAGTAAAATAAAAACTGTGAATAAATAAACAAATATCGGATGATATAATAATTCATCCGATATTTTTTTTGTAAAAATGCGTTTTTGTTCGTTATATGTCTTTCAAATTGTAAAAATATATATTATAATAATATCGAACAATAAAATAATATTATAAAAAAATGTTCGTAAAATGATAACCTGAAGGGGGATTAAGATGAGTTTACAAGTATTTAGAGCTTATGTTGAAAAAAAGGCAAACTTTAACATTGAAGCTGAGAGATTGTTAAGAGATTTCAGAGAGAATCTGAAGTTGACAGGTATAGAGAAAGTAAGACTTATGAACCGTTATGATGTAGAAGGGTGTACAAAAGACGAGTTTGAACTTGTTAAAAAGTATATCTTAAGCGAGCCTAATGTGGATGAAGTATTTGATGAAACTTTACAACTTGATGAGGATAAAACTTTTGCTGTGGAGTATCTTGAAGGACAATATGACCAAAGAGCAGATTCAGCAGAACAATGTATACAATTAATATTAAAAGGCAAAAAATGCAATGTAAAAAACGCTAGGGTTATAGTATTAGAGGGAAATGTAAGTAAAGAAGACCTTGAATCAGTAAAAAATTATTACATCAATAAAGTCGATTCAAAGGAAGCTTCTTTAGAGATGAGAAACAATCTTAAAGTAACTCTTGAAAGCAAAGATAAAGTGGAAACTATTGAAAAATTCAATTCCTTAAATGAAGAGGAGCTTAAATCCTTTATAAAAGAAATGAACCTTGCTATGAGTTTCGAGGATGCAAAGCTTTGTCAGGAATATTTTAATAAAGAAAAAAGAAATCCTACAATTACAGAAATCAAAGTAATTGATACATACTGGTCTGATCACTGCAGACATACTACCTTTAACACAGTGATTGAAAAAGTAGAATTTGAAGATGGAAAGTACGTAGAGCCTGCAAAGAAGACTTACGATGAATACGTTGAGATGAGAAAATCACTTTACAAAGGCAAAGATAAGGCTCAATGCCTTATGGATATGGCTGTTATAGCGGCAAAAAAATTAAGAGCAGAGGGAAAGCTTGATGACTTAGATAAGTCTGAAGAAATAAATGCTTGTAGCATTGTGGTTCCTGTAATGGTGGATAACAAAGAAGAAAAATGGCTTCTTATGTTTAAAAATGAAACTCACAATCATCCAACTGAAATAGAGCCTTTTGGAGGAGCATCTACTTGTCTTGGAGGAGCTATAAGAGATCCATTATCGGGTAGAAGTTATGTTTATGGTGCTATGAGACTTACCGGTGCTGCAGATCCTACTGTAAGTATCAGCGAAACCATTAAAGGCAAACTTCCACAGAGCAAGATTACTAAAGAAGCTGCCAAGGGTTATAGTAGCTATGGAAATCAAATTGGACTTGCAGCAGGGCAGATTACAGAGGTTTATGATGAAGGATTTATGGCAAAAAGAATGGAAGTTGGTGCTGTAATTGGAGCTGCTCCATACGAAAATGTCATTAGGGAGACACCAGAAAAAGGCGATGTAGTTGTGCTTCTTGGTGGAAGAACAGGTAGAGACGGATGTGGAGGAGCTTCAGGTTCCTCAAAGGAACACGATGAAAAGTCAATATTAAACTGTGGCGCTGAAGTACAAAAAGGAAATGCTCCTACAGAAAGAAAAATTCAGAGACTTTTTAGAAATCCCAATGTAACCACATTGATAAAGAGATGTAATGATTTTGGTGCAGGTGGGGTATCTGTTGCCATAGGGGAACTTTCAGATGGCTTAAATATCGACTTAGATAAAGTACCTAAAAAATATGCTGGATTAGACGGTACAGAACTTGCTATATCTGAGTCTCAGGAGAGAATGGCAGTAGTTATTAGAAAAGAAGATGTAGAAAAATTCATAGCATACTCAGAAGAAGAAAATCTTGAAGCTGTGGTAGTAGCTGAAGTTACAGATGAAAATAGAGTTAGAATGAATTGGAAGGGCAACACTATTCTAGACTTAGATAGAGATTTCTTAAATACAAATGGGGCAAAACAATATACCAATGTGAAAGTTGTGGCGCCAAAGGAAGACAGCTATTTCGAAAACAGAGATAAAGAATTTCATGGAAAAAACATAAAAGAAGCTTTCCTTGAGAACCTTAAGGATCTTAACGTATGTTCACAAAAAGGTTTGGTGGAAATGTTCGATAGTTCCGTGGGCGCAGGTACTGTATTTATGCCTTTCGGAGGAAAATATCAGTTGACACCAAATGAAGTGCTTTGTATGAAACTGCCAGTATTGCATGGTGAAACTACAACAACTTCACTTATGTCCTTTGGATACAACCCTAAAGTTGGAAAATGGAGTCCTTTCCATGGAGCCTTATATGCAGTGGTGGACTCTGTAGCTAAAATAGTTGCTGCTGGTGGAGATTATAGAAAGGTTAGATTATCTTTCCAAGAATACTTTGAAAAATTAGGAAATCAAGCAGAAACATGGGGCAAGCCTTTTGCAGCACTATTGGGATCTATATGTGCACAAAATGCATTTGGCATACCAGCCATAGGTGGAAAAGACAGTATGTCAGGTACATTTAAGGATATAAGTGTACCACCTACATTGATTTCTTTTGCTGTGACCACAGCGGAAATGGATGAACTTGCAACACCAGAATTCAAAAAAGCCAATTCAAAGGTGGTTGTGTTTAAAGCCCCAAGAGATAATAGTGGAGTAATAGATTTTAATGTAGTAAAGAGAAATTACGAAGTTATAAAAGAAATGATAAAAAATAAAACTATTTTAGCTGCCAGTGCATGTAAATTTGGAGGAGTAGCTGAAAACATAGCAGAAATGTGCTTTGGAAATAAGCTTGGATTTAGATTTAGTCCAAATTACAATGATAAAAATATGTTCAGCTATGAGTCTGGAAGCATAATATGCGAGTTAAACGGCAGTTTATCAAGTCTTGAACAATACAAAGACATAGTTTTTGAGGAAGTAGGAGAAGTTATAAACGAACAATGCATATGCATGGGCAAGGAATGTATTTGTCTTCACAAGGCACTAAATGCATGGCAGGGAACTTTAGAGAAGGTGTTCCCTTCAGAATACGCTGATAATAAGTTTCATGACAAATTTATTATAATGGATGAGTTTCATGCTAAAGAACAGAGGAAGTGTAATATTATTATAAAAGAAGCTAAGCCAGCAGTACTTATCCCTGTATTCCCAGGCAGTAACTGCGAGTATGATTGTATGAGAGCTTTTGAAAAGGCTGGAGCTGAGGCAAAACTTCTTGTATTTAATAATATGAGTCCAGCTCACATAGAAGAGTCCATTGGAGCTTTAAAGAGGGAGATTGGAAAATCTCAAATTATCATGCTGCCAGGTGGCTTTAGCTCAGGCGACGAACCAGATGGCTCTGGAAAATTCATTTCTGCAGTGTTTAGAAATGAGCTTGTCAAGGAAGCTGTAAGAGAACTTCTTAATAATAGAGATGGTTTAATGCTAGGAGTGTGCAATGGCTTCCAAGCACTTATTAAATTAGGTCTTGTGCCATTTGGTGATATAGTTGATACTAAAGAAGATGCCCCAACCCTTACATTTAATGCATTAGGACGTCATATTTCTCAAATAGTTAGCACAAAAATTGTGTCCAACAAGTCACCTTGGTTCAGCGATTTTAAAACAGGAGAAATTGTATCTGTTCCAGTGTCTCACGGTGAAGGAAGATTTTACGGAAATGATCAAGTTGTAAGAAAGCTATTTGAAAATGGACAGGTTGCAACACAGTATGTTGATTGCAATGGAAATCCAACCTACGATGTAAGGTACAACCCTAATGGATCAGTGATGGCTATAGAGGGAATAACTAGCCTTGATGGAAGAATTCTTGGAAAGATGGGCCACACTGAGAGAATATCCAACGGAACCTTTAAAAATGTCATTGGAAATTATGATGAAAGATTATTTAAATCAGGTGTGGAATATTTTAAATAAATGTAAAATAGAATAAAAACCAAGGATAATGTTCGTACCGTAACGAACATTATCCTGGATAATTTGAAATAACATATTGACTATCTTATATTGCCATGGTATTATGATTATATAATGAATACAAATTTCAAACATTAAGGGGGAAAATATATGAAAGTTGCAATTATTTTCGGCAGTAAATCAGACACAGAAGTAATGAAAAATGCTGCAAAGGCCCTGAAGGAATTTAATGTGGAGTACAGTGCACATGTTCTTTCAGCACATAGAGTACCTGAAAAATTAGAAGAGGTTTTAGCACAGCTTGAAAAAGAAGGCTACGAATGTATTATAGCGGGAGCAGGTCTTGCTGCACACTTACCAGGAGTTATTGCTTCTAAAACTGTATTGCCTGTTATAGGAGTGCCAATTAAAGCGGCCCTTGAAGGTATGGATGCATTGCTTTCCATAGTTCAGATGCCAAAGTCTATTCCAGTAGCAACTGTAGGAATTAATAATAGCTACAATGCAGGCATGATGGCTGTAGAGATACTTTCTATAAAATACCCAGAGTTAAAACAGAAATTAATAGATTTTAGAATAAAAATGAAAGCTGATTTTATAAAAGATAATGAAGAAGGAGTGGAATTATAATGGAAAAATTACAACAGTTATACGAAGGAAAAGCAAAGAAAATATACGCTACAGATAAGGCTGACCAGGTAATAATATACTATAAAGATGATGCAACTGCTTTCAACGGCGAAAAGAAAGCTACAATAAACCAAAAAGGTATACTAAACAACGAAATTACAACTATACTTTTCGAATTACTTGCAAAAGAAGGAGTTAAATCTCACTTTATAGAAAAGTTAAATGACAGAGAGCAGCTTTGCAAGAGAGTTGACATAGTTCCACTAGAAGTTATAGTAAGAAACGTGGCAGCAGGAAGTATGGCAAAGAGATATGGTCTTGAAGAAGGAACAGAACTTAAGACAACAGTTCTTGAATTAAGCTACAAAAATGATGATTTAGGGGATCCTTTAATGAATGATTATCATGCTATGGCTATGGGACTTGTTACTCGTGAAGAACTTGATCATATATTCCAGCAGGCATCAAAAGTTAATGAAGTTTTAAGTAAGTTCTATGCTAAACAGAATTTAAGATTGGTAGATTTCAAAATAGAATTTGGCAGATACAACAATGAAATCATCCTTGCAGATGAAATTTCTCCAGACACATGCAGACTATGGGATATGACAACTGGCGAAAAACTTGATAAAGATAGATTCAGAAGAGAACTTGGAGATCTTGTTGAGGGTTACACTGAAATTCTAAATAGAATGAAAAAATAGATAAATATCATATGTCATAGTTAGTTTAATATTGTAAAATATAAAACGACTATGACATATTAGTCTATACTAGATTATAATGAGGGGAGAACAAGTATGGAAAACAGAAACGATGACAAACTTCATGAAGCTTGTGGAGTTTATGGAATATATTGTAGTGATACTGAGGCAAAAGTTGGAACATTAACTTACTACGGTCTATATGCTCTTCAACACAGAGGTCAGGAAAGTTGTGGTATTGTTACTACAGATGGTGAAAAAATGAATAGCCACAAGGGAATGGGTATTGCTAGTGAGGTTTTCAATGAACATATACTAAGTGGCATGAATGGTAAATCTGCCATAGGTCACGTAAGATATGCTACAGCAGGAGAAAGCTCTATAAAAAATGCTCAGCCTGTAGTTGGAGCTTGCAAATTAGGCGAACTTGCCATTGCCCACAACGGCACACTTATCAATACTTCTGTAATAAGAGAACTTCTAGAAGACTGTGGTTCCATATTTCAGACTTCCGTGGATTCAGAAGTAGTTTTAAATCTTATATCTAGAAGTGCAAAAAAAGGCATGGAGAGTGCAGTAATAGATGCAATGCAAGCTATAAAAGGCTCTTACGCCCTTGTAATACTTACAAACAATGAACTAATCGGTGTAAGAGATCCAAATGGTATAAGACCTCTTTGCCTTGGAAAACTTGAAAATGGGTACGTGCTTGCATCTGAGAGTTGTGCCTTAGATTGTACAGGAGCAACATACGTAAGGGATATTGAGCCAGGTGAAATAGTAATAATAAATGACGAAGGAATAAAATCAATAAATTTTGTAGAGAAGAGCAAAAAAGCAGTTTGTGCTTTTGAATACGTGTATTTTGCTAGACCAGACAGTGTTATGGATGGCATAAGCGTAAATAATGCTCGATATTTATCTGGCAGAAAGCTTTATGAGGAAAGTCCTGTGGAGGCTGACATAGTAATTGGAGTACCGGATTCTGGTATACCAGCAGCCATTGGGTATTCTAGGGCATCGGGAATACCTTTTGAAATGGGCCTTATAAAAAATAGATATGTGGGCAGAACTTTTATAGCACCTACACAGGAATTAAGAGAGAAGGCTGTTGCAGTGAAACTTAATGCCTTAAAAGAAGTTGTGAACGGAAAAAGTGTAGTGCTTATAGATGATTCAATAGTGAGGGGTACTACAAGCAAGAGACTTATAGACACTCTTAGAAAAGCAGGGGCTAAGGAAGTACACCTTAGAATAGCATCGCCAATAGTTCAATATCCGTGTTATTTTGGAATTGATACTCCTAATAGAAAAGAATTAATAGGTGCAAATATGGAAGTGGATAAAATAGCTGAAACTATAGGAGCAGATTCCCTAGCATATATAAGCTGTGAAGGGCTTGTAGAGTGCATAAAAAAAGATGGTGGTTTTTGTCTTGGATGCTTTAATGGAGTGTATCCAATGTCAGCACCAAAAAATGAGTAATATAATAATTTGGAGGCAAGGCAATGATAACATATAAAGAAGCAGGGGTTAATATAGAAGAAGGATATAAAGCTGTAAAACTTATGAAGGAATACACAAAAAGAACGTATAATGAAGGGGTTTTAAATAATCTTGGAAGTTTTGCAGGTATGTTTGAAATTGGTACAGGTTACAAAAATCCAGTGCTTGTTTCTGGTACAGACGGAGTTGGAACAAAGCTTGAAATAGCATTTAAAACTAAAAAGTATGATACTATAGGTATCGATTGCGTTGCCATGTGTGTAAACGATGTACTTTGTCATGGTGCAAAACCTCTTATATTTTTAGACTATATGGCATGTGGAAAGCTTGATGCTGATGTGGCTGCAGATATCGTAAAGGGAGTTTCTGAAGGATGTGTTCAGGGATGCTCAGCTTTAATAGGTGGAGAAACAGCTGAAATGCCTGGATTCTACAAAGAAGGGGATTACGATTTAGCTGGTTTTTCTGTAGGCATAGTAGATAAAGATGAAATAATTGATGGAAGCAAAATAGAAGATGGCGATGTACTTATTGGTATAGCATCTTCAGGAGCACACAGCAATGGATATTCTCTAATTAGAAAAATTTTTACTGATTTAAACGAAGAATTCATGGGAAAGCCAGTATGGGAGACTCTTTTAACTCCAACTAAAATTTACGTAAAGCCTGTTTTAGAAGTTTTGAAGAAATTCCAAGTAAGAGGTATGGCTCACATAACTGGTGGAGGATTCTACGAAAATATTCCAAGAATGTTTAAAGGTGATTTTACAGCAGTGATAAACAAGGATAGCTTTGAGATTCTTCCTATATTCAAAGAAATTATGAGAAGAGGTGTTGACGAGGACCATATGTTCAATACTTACAATATGGGAATAGGATTTGTTCTTTGCGTTAAGAAGGAAGATGCAGTAGGTGTTCAGGAATTACTAAAATCCCTTGGTGAAAAGTGCTATGAAATTGGATATGCTAAGGCTGGAGGTTCAGGAGTATGCTTAAAATAGCAGTTCTTGTATCTGGAAGTGGTAGCAACCTACAATCAATTATAGATGAGATAGAAGAAGGCAAGCTTAATTGTAGCATTGAATGTGTTATAGCGGACAAAACACAGGCTTTTGGACTTGAGAGAGCAAGAAAACATAATATAGCAGCTTATGGACTTAGCAAAAAGGAATTGAAAGATAATTTATCTGATGGAATACTTAAAATCATAGATGGTAAAGTGGATCTTATAGTTTTAGCTGGATTTTTGTCCATCTTAAAGGGCAATATTATTGAAAAATTCAAGGATAAAATTATCAATATTCATCCATCGCTTATACCTAGTTTCTGTGGCAATGGTATGTACGGTATAAGAGTACATGAGGCGGCAATAAAATATGGAGTTAGGGTGTCAGGATGCACAGTGCATTTTGTAGACGAGGGTACTGATACTGGCCATATTATCCTTCAAAAGGCAGTAGCTGTTAAGTGCGAAGATAGTGCAGAAGACTTACAGAAAAGAATTTTGGTTCAGGAGCACATTGCATTGCCAGAGGCTATTGGTCTTATTGCAGATGGAAGAGTATCTATAGTAGATGGTAAGGTTATAATAAAGTAGTATATTTAAAGCTTCAGCGAGAGTATTTCTAACTGAAGCTTGATTTTTAAATTAGGCGAAATCTATTTGGAGGAAATAAAAAATGAAGATATTACTTTTAGGCTCAGGTGGAAGAGAACATGCCATAGCATATAAAATGGCACAGAGTGAAAAAGTTGAAAAAATATATGTGGTTCCAGGTAATGATGGCATTGCCTTAGAAGAAAAGTGCGAATGTATCAACATAGGAAATAATTCAGATATAGTTGAATTTGCAAAAAAACAAAACATTGAACTTACTGTGGTAGGACCGGAAGCGCCACTCTGTGATGGCATTGTAGACGATTTCAGAAAGCATGGACTGAAAATATTCGGACCTGGCAAAAATGGTGCTATTCTTGAAGGTAGTAAGGCTTTCTCAAAGGATTTCATGAAAAAATACAATATAAGAACGGCAGAATATGAAGTTTTTAATGATGCAGATAAAGCCCTTGAATACTCTAAGACTTCAAAATATCCTTTAGTAATAAAGGCAGATGGTCTTGCAGCTGGAAAAGGTGTGGTTATAGCAGAAAATAGAGAGATAGCAGAAGCTACTATTATAGAGTTCATGGAAAAGGATTTATTTAAAGGTGCAGGAAGTACCATAGTTTTGGAGGAATTCTTAGAAGGAAAAGAAGCATCCATATTGTCTGTTACAGATGGAAATGTTATTCTTCCGTTTATGTCTTCTAAGGATCACAAGCAGATCTTCGATGGAAATAAGGGACCCAATACAGGAGGTATGGGGGTAATTGCTCCTAATCCATATTGCACTGAAGAAATCATGGAAGATTTCAAAAAGAATATCATGGAACCTACTTTAAGAGGAATTCAAGAAGAAAAAATGGATTTCAAGGGTGTAATTTTCTTTGGAATCATGATATGTCATGGAAAAGCTTATCTTCTAGAATACAATGTAAGAATGGGAGACCCTGAGACGGAATGCGTACTTCCAATGATGAAAACTGACCTTGTGGAAATCATGGAAGCTGCTGTAGAGGGAAGGCTTAAGGATGTAAATATCCAGTGGAATACGGGCTCAGCATGTACAGTGATAGCTGCGGCAGAAGGTTACCCACATGCCTATAACAAGGGTATGGAGATTAAACTACAAGATAAGATCCAGGGAAAAGTTTTCTTTGCAGGAGTTAAAAATAGAGAAGGAAAGCTTACAGCCAATGGTGGAAGAGTTCTTGCTGTAACTTGCATAGGTGAAAATCTAGAAGAAGCCATAGACAAAGCATATGAAAACATTAAAAAAGTATCCTTTGATGAAATGTACTATAGAAAAGATATAGGAAGAGCATAGTATAGAACAAAATAAAAAAATCTCGTGTATATTTTCATATGAAATCACGAGATTTTTTATTTTTTAAAACTATTTCGTAGTTTCATACGTATATAAGATGAGGGTGAAAATGAAAACTGTGTGGATAAGTTAGGGGTGACTAAAATTACTGAAGAAAAATTAATTAAACTTGTGAAGAAAAACGGGGATAAATCTGCTGCTAGCAGTTTAATCGAGATATATTATAAAGACATATACATTTATGTATATAGACAGACTCATGAGGAAGAGCTTGCAAAGGATTTAACTCAGGAAACATTTATATCTATGTTAAAATCTATGGATAAATTTGATGAAAAAAAGGCTAATTTTAGAACTTGGCTATACAAGATCGCAAGTAATAAGATAATCGATATCTATAGGTCAACATATTATAGATATGTAATTATAGTTGAAGAGATTGAGCGATGTACTAATAATTATAATGATAACTTTGAAAATTTATTTTATATAAAAGAAGATACAAAGGAAATTTTACAAATACTGAGTAAGTTTAATACTAATATTCAGCAAATTATAAGGTTGAAAATATTTGGTGAAATGACTTTCGCTGAAATAGCTAATCTTCTTGAATTATCAGAGTCTACTGTAAAAAGCAGGTATTATGCCACAATCAAAAATATAAAAAAAGCAATGGAGGTAAAAAATAATGGATCCACAGAAAGATAAAAAAGATATAGAAGTTCCTAAAATAGATTTTAATCAAATAGAAGACATTGTAAATAATAACATTAGAACAAAAAACTCTTTTATAATGTATTTGCGAAGGTCACTTAAGGAACTAGGTTTAAAAAATATATTCCATGATAAAACTGAATTGATAGCCATTGGTATGGTAGTAAGTTTAATATTAATATTTTATATGAAAAAGCTGGCCAATATAGATGCAAATGAATTGTATGGTTTTGTATTTGTAGGAGCCCCCATAGTATACTTAGGTGCAGTTACATTTTCATTTTACAATTCTAAAGAAAGAGGAACTTTTAATATTGAAATGACTTGTAAATATAATTTATACCAAGTAATTGCCTTAAAGATGTTTTGTTTTAGTGTTATAACTATTGTAATCAATACATCTTCAATATTGATCATAGGATCTATATTCAAGACTGTTAATGTTATTAGAATGATAATTATATCCATTAGCGGATTATTTATTTTTTCAACAGTGTTTTTGTATTCTTTAGTAGGCGTAAGAATAATAAGTGCCAAATATGTAGTTATTGTAGCATGGTTAAGTATAAATGTTATCTTAAATAGGTTGAATTGCAGGCTATATACTATTTTTATAATGAATACTCCAATATATATTCATCTGTTTGTTTCCGTAATATGTGGATTTTTGTATATGAAAAATCTAAATAGACTAATAAATTATAGAAGAAAAATGGGGGAGATTTAAATGTTAGTTGTTAATAATGTAACTAAAAAGTATAAAAGTTTTACGGCACTTGAAGATATAAATTTAGAATTCATAAATGGAGTTTATGCACTTTTATCGCCCAATGGAGCTGGGAAAACCACCTTACTTAATATGCTAACTACACTTAGTTTTCCTACTAAAGGGGAGATACTTTACAATGGCGTTGATATAGTTTCATTGGATGATGAATATAGAAATATCATTGGATATTTACCTCAAGATTTTGGATATTATAGAAGTTATAGTCCTAATAAATTTTTGCTATACATAGCAGCCTTAAAGGGATTAGAAGAAAAAGAAGCTAAAAAAACCATAGATAAACTTTTACAAATGGTGGCTTTAGAAGGTGTAGCAAATAAAAAAATGCGACAATTTTCTGGGGGAATGATTCAACGAGTTGGCATAGCTCAAGCCTTATTGAATGACCCTAAAATACTTATTTTGGACGAGCCCACAGCAGGATTAGATCCAAAGGAGAGAGCAAGATTTAGAAATTTATTAAGCGAGATGTCTAGGGATAGGATTGTTATTATATCAACTCATATTGTATCTGATATTGAATTCATCGCAAATGAAGTTATTATGATAAAAGATCATAAACTATTGTATAAAGATACTGTAAAAAACATATGTGACACAATTAAAGGAAAAGTATATGAAACTAAAATAGAGCATGACGAAGCAAAGGAATTTAGGAAAAATCATCTTGTTATTTCAGAAAGACAAGAAGAAGAAAAAATGAAGATAAGATTCGTAAGCTGTGAAGAACAAAGTTCATCATGGGAAGAAGTGAATCCTACCTTAGAAGATGTATTCCTATATGAATACAATGAAAGTATAATTGAGGGATAAAAATGAATATAAAAAAGTTGGAATTTAAAAAAATAATATCTTCTCCTATATTCATAATACTTACCTTAATATTTTTAGCCTACAATACCAGGATGATTATAAACAAATCACATAATATAAAAAATAGCATGAAGGTTTTAAATGAAATAGTCAGTGAGCTAGGATATGTAATAAATGATGACATGATATTAGAATTCAAAAGTTATTATGAAAATAAGTTGAATGAGGCTAACAATATTTTAAATAAGAAGGGATATGGATCATATAATACCATAGGCCAATTTTTTCAAGAGAATGTAAGAGCTAACATGGAAAATAGTGAATTAAGTAATGAGGAAAGAGTATTATTAGAAAATATATCTACCATAGAGAATTATTACTTTTTCTCAACTGAACTGCAGCAGAAATATGACAGCATAGATATTAACAGAATGGCCCAGAGTGAATTAGCTAAAAGTCGCCATAGTGATACCCTAAAAAGTTTTATAAAGAGAAACTATGATGAATTTGCCATACGATTTAATGAGTTGAAAGAAAATGGTGAACACAAAAATCTATTTTTTTATGGTATGAAATATAGAATGCATTCTTTTCTATTTAATGATTTGCTAACAAAATTAATTTACGAAACCATGATTTTAATTGTGTTATCCACCGCCTTTGTATTAAATTATGAGTTTGAAAATAAAACAGCAACAGTAATATATTCAACAAGACGAGGAAGAAATTTAATTAAGGATAAACTCTTCAGCGCTTTAATATTCGCTATATTGGCAACAACCATAGTTGTAGGAACAACACTCTTAATTTATTTTAGTGTATTTGATTATTCTGGATTATGGGGAACATCTGTAAGTAGTTGCTTTGCACAAGAGTTTAGTATTCCTTATCTTACTTGGTTTACTATGTCTGTGGGAAAATATTTAGCATTAAGCGTCCTTGTTATATACACTCTTGAATTAATATTTTTTGGATTAACATTTATGTTGGCTTCATTTACGAAAAATACATATATTACATTTGGAATGTTTGTAATAATGTTAGGAGGGGGAATAATTTTACCTGGACTTATGCCAAATACATTAAATATTGTTATTGCAACTGTATATACCCCATTCATATTAATACTTAATACTTCATGGTGGTTTATGTTAAAAAGTGATATATGTAGTAATAAATATTATGAAATTGTTACATTGATATCATGGAGTATAGGGGTGTTTATTGTAGGTGCATTATGTGTAAAGAAATTTAAAAAAGAAAGCATTAAATAGAGGTAGAGAGATGAAAATTGTTATAAATGAAATGAAAAAAATATTTAACCTTAAGATGGTGTGCCTATTAATAGTAGGAAGCACAATCTTTTACCAGAGATTTATTGCCTTTCACATAGACATTTTCCCCAATGGAAGGCCTGAACAGGATGAGTACAACATAATGGTACAGATGATTAAAGACTATGGTCATAGCATGGATGAAATAGAAGTGAAAGATTTTAAAAAGATCCATGAGGCAAAAGTAGCAAAGGCTGACAAGTTTTTAAGTACTAATGAGGAATTTAATCAATTGGAAGTTTATTCTTACGAAGATTATCTTAAAAAAGATTACATGAGCCTTACTGATGAAAACTATGAGAAATTAACCGAAGTTAAGTGGAAGTATCTAGATAGAGAAGAGGGGAGAGTATTTTGGGAATTGCAGGTGTACTCTAAGCTCATAGAATCTTATGAACATAGAGATGAGTATTTGGAAGATTTACCATGGGGAAATTACAATAATAGAATAAATGAGATAATCAATAATAATGAAAATGAATCCATATTATCTTGGAGTGTTTTTATGAACTACAATAATATTATAATATATTTTGCAGTGTGCATAGTCATAGGTATTGCCTTTATGTTGACACCAATGTTCTTGAAGGATAAAAAAGCTAAGGTTGATTATATTCAATATTCAAGTAGAAATGGGAGAAAATTATTTAAGGATAAGTTAATGGCTGGCTTTCTTTCCACACTTATTATTACAACCATAGAACTTGCAGTTTGTTTCTTTTTATATAAGGGTAATAAAACTTCCATGTTCTTTGGAAGCAATATTAATTCTAGATTTAACAGCAGCTTTTGGTTTGATATAACATTTGGACAATATATAATCATAACATTTGTGTCTATATATATCATAAGTATTATAACGGCTTTTATAACTATGTTTATATCAAGTAAGATAAATCATTATATAGTAGGTATAGGAGTTCAAGTTCCAACGTTATTTGTTATTGGTGGAGTAACGGCAACTATACTATTAAATCAATTGTTCTCAACATATATTCCTAAATATTCAACAACAGTAATATATACTATTTTAATCATAGTTGCAGTGCTCATTACCAAAGTATCAATTAAAAAAGAAAGAACTAAAGATATAAATAGTTGAGAAAATGTGTTGGTAAGACGGAGGCTTAGTGATAAATAACTTAATTGTGAAAATATATTGACAAATACTTTTAAAGGTAGTATTGTACAATATAAATAAAAGGGGTGATAATATGCTTACAATAATAAGCTTCGAATTGAAGAAGCTTTTTAAAAGCAAGAAAAATATCTTTTCTATAGTTTTAATATTTTTCACAGTGTTTTTGTTCACTGGCATAAAGGACATGCAGTCGGAATTGAATTCCGATGAAGATCGTAGGAATATGACTGCTGAAATATTAGTGGCTGAGCAGTTTGACTTAAAAAGCAAATTAGGTATGGATACTGGTGATATGGTAAATATACCAGGGCAAGAAGGGGAAGAGACTATACAAGCAGCTAAAGCCAAAGACATAACAGAAATTGAAAAAAAGGAGTTAGAGCAAAGATTAGTCAATGTGGAACAAGCTTTAAAAAGTATAAAATCAGAGGATTGGGAAAATTTCCATCCTGCATATTTAAAAGTGTTAAAAGATGAAGTAAAAGAAACGGATGAAAATGATGTATTATATGAAATACAAAAATATGAATTGAGAAAAGAGGAAGAGTTGGCTAAAGTAAAACTTCCCATTATACAAGACAAAACTAGTATGCAATCTTCTAACTTTCTAAGAGTGCTTTTGCAACAGAATGTGCTTATTGTCCTGGTAATCTTAATAATCATGATTAATACTGAAGTTTATTCTAGGGAAATGGAGGGCAACACATATAAATTACTGTACACTCAGAGTATGGGAAAAAATAAAATTTTCTTTGGTAAATTCATTGCACAACTTATTATTTCTATGACCTCTGTTTTTTTAGCCCTTTTTATATCCTTTATATTTTGTGGTGTAAAGCACGGATTTGGAAGTGCAGTTTATCCGTATATATTGATATTGAAGGATAAGATGGTATGCATAACTGCATGGCAACGAAATCTCTGCGAATTATCTATGATAGCTCTCATTATAATTTGTACCTGTTCTTTGTGCACTGTCATATCTAATGCGGTGAAAAACAATAATACTGGTATTTTTATAAATATATGTACCACAGGTTTTTTGTATTTAGCTACATCAAAAAAATTTTTTGAATCCATTTTATACGTTATACCCTTTAGTTATTTCAATATATCCAGCGTTATGATGAATGTATCATTGGACTATCATTTTGATAAATTTATAAAAGGTCAATCTGGGCATTTTCTAAACATACCCTTTTGGTACGAAAGTGGGTATGATCTTATAGTGGATCCTAAGATTAATTTTTGTAATGGCATGATCTGCTTAACTGTTATCAGTGTAGTATTGATATTAATAGCTTATAAACTGTTTAATAGAAAGGAATATAACTAATAAAATATGTGGAGGATAGAATTATGGAAGTTTTAAGCATAGATAATTTAAATAAATCATATAGCAAAAAAGTACTGGATAATATAAGCTTCAAAATAAACCAAGGTGAAGTAGTAGGTCTTGTGGGTCCCAATGGTGTGGGTAAGACCACATTAATGAAGATAATATGCAATCTAGGATTACAAGATTCAGGTTGTATAAAAATATGTGGTGTGGATTCCAAAGATAAGGGAGAAAAGAAAAAACAATATCTCTCTAGTTTTTCCTGTGTCATAGAAAATCCTGCTTTGTACGAAGAATTGTCAGGATATGAAAATATTGAATTTATAAGGAAACTCAACAAAATCCCAAAGGAAAGCATGGAAGAAATGCTGGAATTCGTGGGTATTGGAAATATGATAAAGAAGAAGGTCAAATTTTACTCTTTGGGAATGAAACAGAGACTTGCTCTTGCCATATGTCTTATAACATCTCCTAAACTGCTTATTTTGGATGAACCTACTAACGGCTTAGATCCTGATGGAAGTATGGAGTTTAGAAAAATGCTGAATAAATTGTCACAGGAAAAGCACATAGCAGTGTTGATTTCTTCACACATTCTTTCGGAACTTGATAAAACCTGTAGCAGGATTCTCTTCTTAAAAGATGGAAATATAGTTCAATGCGATGTAAAGGAAGTCAGGGAAAATAATAAGAAAATATTAATCAGTACTAAGGAAAACATGGAGGTTTTAAAAAAAATATTTCAAGGCGAAGAGGTAGGGATATCTTCAAAATCTAATGGGGTGTACTGTATACGGCTAAAGAAAGAGAAGGTAAGTAATGCAGTAAAACTTTTAGCAGATAGTGGAATAGAGTATGATGATATAACTATAGTAGCGGATGATGTAAGTGATCTATATAACTCTGTATTCGGGGGTGGCGAAGATGAAGTCCCTAATATGGATTGAATTTAGAAAATTTATAAAAAGTAAAAGATTTTTTCTTTGTCTTTTCATAATGTCTGTTATAACTATAATTTTTATTCAACAAAACTCATATGAAGAAAGCAATGCTAAATTTACCATAAGAAATAAAATAAATCGAGAAATAAGTGTTACAAAGTATGCTTTAAGGGGTAAAGAAGGAAATAAGGAACTTACCAATATTATAAAATTGGGTGAAGAGCTTAGAAAAAATCATTTTTCTATGAAGGAAGGGAAGGATACAAAAAAATATATTAGATCACAGATAAAAGTAAACGAAAATGCAATAAAACTTAATGAAAAAAAATTTGACCTTTTTTTTATGAGGGATTCATTAAACTACAATAAAAGCACGGAACAACTAAAACTAGAAAATGATTTATTGAATGAACTTCTTAATAAGAATATAGAATACGAAAATGACAATAATTCTATGAAAGGTTTTAACTTTTTAAAATTGTATTTCAATGAAGTTAATATGATTATGGTTTTATGTATGATATTGTATATAAGCTCTGATGCTTATTCAGGGGAAGTGGAAAAGAAGACCTATAAAATTTTGTATACTCAACCTATATCCTCTAAAAAAATCTTTTTTGGCAAATTAATAGGAAAGGTATTGTGTTCAATGCTTGTGATTATCATTTGTATAGGTGGGTGGTTTATATATCTTTCCATAACAAGAGGTATGGGTTCTCTTAAATATCCTGCTAGAGTATTTAGCCAAGGTGTAATGAAAATAATGACGGTTAAAGATGTTTTAGTAAGGTATCTTATTTTATTTATTCCCTTATGTATCTTTGCCAATATATTGGGAATATTCGTATCAATGATTACAAAGAAAGCAACATCAACTTTAACTATGTCTCTTATAGTATCTGCGATATTGTATATTCTATCCATGGTCATGGGTAAAGTGGGGGGTATCATACCTATAAAATATATAGACTTATTTTCTTCTGTAAGTAGCGGAGAAATATCCCAAGGGATTTTTAAATATACGTTTTCAGGAGAAAACGTGCTTGTGGGATGTATAGCTTGCATTGTTGTAACGGTAATCTTATGTGTTATATCTTTGAATGTGGCAGATAAAAAAAGATTTATGGTGGAATGATAAAAAGCCTTAGAACTATAAAAATAGTTCTAAGGCTTTTTAAGTGGAATAAATTTTAAAATATAGAAAAATAAAATTTGTCGAATGACAATACATCTTTACTCAAATAATTTAATATAATTAATTTATTATAAAGATTAATAATTAACTAAAAATTATGTGTAATTATCTTCACAATTATGTTACAATTTAATTGGGATAAATTTTATTTAGGAGTGTGGTTTCAATGTTAATGAAACAGGATTTTTTGAATTTAGATGGGAAGGTGGCCGTCATATCAGGCGGTGCAGCAGGAATAGGTCTGGCAGCTGCAGAACTTTTATCAGCTTATGGTGCTAAAATTGCCATGCTCGACGTAAGCCCTAAGGGTGAATCGGAGGCTGAAAAGTTTGTGGCTGAAGGAAGAGTAGCAAAGTTTTATAAGTGTGATGTTACATCCTTTGAACAGTGTAAATCTGTCATAGAGCAGATTAAAATTGATTTTGGCAGAATAGATATATTGTTTAACAATGCTGGTGTAACCTTTAGAAAAACTGTGGTGGATTTAGAAGAAAGAGAATGGGATAAAGTTATCGACGTAGGACTTAAGGGAACCTATCAACTGTCCAAATTTGCCATACCTGTAATGAAAGAAAATGGCGGTGGAAGCATTATAAATACGGGCTCAGGATGGGGATTAAAAGGTGGAGATAAGGCTGCAGCATATTGTGCTGTTAAGGGTGGTATTGTAAACCTTACAAGAGCCATGGCTATTGACCACGGTCCAGATAATATAAGAGTCAATTCTGTAAACCCAGGAGATACAGTGACAGATCTTTTAAAGGATGAGGGACGTCAACTTGGTTTAGAGGAAAACGGTTTCTTAAAGGAGTCTGCTAAAGGAAGACCAATTGAGAGACTTGGTATGCCTGAGGATATAGCAAGAGCAGTACTATTCCTTGCTAGCGATTTATCCTCATGGATAACTGGAGCTGCCATTGTAGTTGATGGTGGAGGTATTGCTTAACAATCTTATAATTTTACAAGGAGGGAATGTTATGACTATGAAAAATATTAATTGTCATCCATATATACCTAATTCAAATATTGAAGTACAGGATGAAATGTTAAAGGAAATAGGGTTAAATAATTTAGAACAACTTCATGAGGAAGTACCAGAGGAAATAAGACTAAAAAGGAAAATGAACCTTCCAGAACCCTTAGTTTCAGAGCAGGATTTAAAAACTCACGTTGAAGGAATACTAAAAAAGAACTCAAACTGTGAGAAAAATATAAACTTCCTTGGCTATGGATGCTATCAGCATTATGTGCCAGCTATTTGTGATGAAATAAATACAAGATCAGAATTTCTAACAGCTTACGGTGGGGAGCCCTATAATGATCATGGAAGATTCCAGTCTTTGTTCGAATTTGAAAGTTTGATAGCTGAACTTGTGGATATGGATGTGTCTAATGTGCCAACCTTCGATTGGGATCAGGCCGCTTCTACAGCTATTCGAATGGCTTCCAGGATAACTGGAAGATATGAGGCTCTTGTGCCTAAAACCATGAATATGGATAGATACAAAGTAATGAAAAATTACTGCAATCCAACAGTGGAACTTGTATTTGTGGATTATGATGAGGAAACTGGGAATCTTGATTTAGAAGACCTAAAAAATAAAATAACGGATAAAACCTGTGCTGTGTACATTGAAAATCCGTCAGCTTTAGGTATTATAGAAACTCAAGGTATGGAAATATCAAAGATAGCCCATGACCACGGTGCTATAAGTATTGTTGGAGTAGATTCCATTTCCCTTGGAGTGCTTACTCCTCCAGGTCAGTATGGTGCAGATATAGTGGTAGGAGATGTGCAGTGCCTTGGTAACCACATGAACTATGGTGGTGGACAATGTGGATATATTGCCACTCATGATGAAGAAAAATTTGTTATGGAGTACCCTTCTAGATTATTTGGAATAGCACCTACAACCGTTAAAGGTGAGTATGGATTTGGTGATGTAGCCTACGATAGAACTTCTTTTGGACACTTAAGAGAACAGGGAAAGGAATATGTTGGAACGCAAGCAGCGTTGCTTGGTATCACAGCTGCTGTATACCTATCTCTTATGGGACCTAAGGGTATGAGAGAAATCGGACAAACTATAATGCAAAAATCACAGTATGCTTCAAAGAAAATTGGAGAAATAAAAGGTGTAAAGGTAAATGTATTCAAATCTGCTTTCTTCAAAGAATTTGTGGTGGATTTCAATGATACAGGAAAAACAGTGGAGCACATTAACAAGAAGCTTTTAGAGAAACATATTTTTGGAGGCAAGGATCTATCTAAGGATTATCCAGAGTTAGGTGAAAGTGCACTGTACTGTGTTACAGAAATTCACACCAAGGAACAAATAGATACCCTTGTGGATGCTCTTAAATCCATATTGGCATAAGTTGATGAAAGGGAGGAAATAGAACATGAAGGTTATAAATAGAGAATTTAAAAATAGAAAATTTCATCAAGCAAAGTGGAATGAACCAGTTATTTTTCAACTTTCCACTAAGGGCGAAAGAGGAGTGATACCTCCAAGAGCTTCAGAGGAAGTTGTAAAGGAAGTTGGCGATGGAATAGGCATTGTTCCGGATTCTATGATAAGAAAAGATGAAATAAATCTTCCGGAAGTTGCCCAGCACAGAGTTTTAAGGCATTATCTAAGACTCTCTCAGGAAACCATGGGAGCTGACTTAAATGTGGAAATTGGACAGGGTACTTGTACCATGAAGTATAGTCCTAAAATCAATGAAAAACTAGCAAGAATGCCAGAGATGACTGAGATGCATCCTCTTCAAGATGTGTCAACAGCTCAAGGTATATTGGAAATAATGTACAAAACAGAACAGTATATGAAAGAAATTTCCGGCATGGATAGATTCACCTTCCAGCCTAGTGGTGGTAGCCAAGCTATATTTGCCATGGCATCCTTGGTGAGAGCTTACCATGATAAAAATGGTGAAGGTGACACACGAGATGAGATAATAACTACTATATACTCTCATCCATCAGATGCAGCAGCTCCTGCTGTTAAAGGATATAAGATAATAAAAATATTCCCTGATGAAAATGGTTATCCAGATTTTGAAGCCTTTAAAAATGCTGTATCTCACAAAACGGCAGCTTTTATAGTGGCAAACCCAGAGGATACTGGTGTATTCAATCCTAGGGTAAAGGAATTTACAGATCTTGTGCATTCCCATGGTGGACTGTGCTGTTATGATCAGGCCAATGCCAATGGTTTGCTTGGGGTAACTAGGGCTAAAGAGGCGGGATTTGATATGTGCTTCTTTAATCTTCACAAAACCTTTTCAGCTCCTCATGGCTGTGGAGGACCTGCCTGCGGTGCCTTAGGTGTAAGAGATGAGATACGAACATTTTTGCCAGCACCTTTGGTGGATTTTGATGGAGAAAAATATTTCTTAAACTACAATATAGAAAATAGCATTGGAAAGGTAAGAAGCTTTGCTGGGGTTGCACAAGTTATTTTAAAGGCATATGCATGGATGGCAAGTCTTGGAGCAGAGGGTCTATATGAAGTGGCAAAAGTAGCTGTGTTAAATAACAATTATATGTTCAAAAAGCTCATGGAACACAAAGCAGTTGGAGCACCATATATAGAAGGAAAGCAGAGAATAGAGCAAGTTAGATATAGTTTAGAAAAAATGAAGAATGACACCGGTGTAGGCACCGAAGATGTTCAGAGAAGAATGATGGATTTTGGCATGCATTACTGGACAAGTCATCACCCATATTATATTCCAGAGCCAATGACTTTGGAGCCTACGGAAACACCTTCTAAAGCAGATATGGATGAATATATACAAGCTTTAGAGAGCATATTTGAAGAAGCATATACAGAGCCTGATACAGTTTTAAATGCACCACATGCAAGCACTATACACAGGTTGGATGAATCCAGCTTAGACGACAAGGATCAATGGGCAATAACTTGGAGAAGCTATTTAAAGAAAGCAGAAAAATAGATTTAAGGGTGTGTTAATTTGAAGAGAGTGGGACTTATAGTAAACCCCATAGCTGGCATGGGAGGAACTGTTGCACTTAAGGGTACGGATGGTGAGCGTATACTAAAAAAGGCTATAGAACTAGGTGCAGAGAGAAAAGCTCCTGGTAAAATGGTAAGAGCTCTAGAGGAAATAATTCCTTTGAAAGATGAAGTGGAATTTTTAACTTGTTCTGGAGACATGGGAGAAAACCAAGCTAAGGCTCTTAATTTCAATTATAAAGTGGTTTTTGAAATTCACGATAAAATCACAAGAGAGGATCATACCATATTAGCAGCTGAAAGGTTACTCGAGGAAGGTGTGGATTTAATTATTTTTGCAGGTGGAGATGGCACAGCAAGGGATGTATACAAAGCTACTAAAGGTAAGGGTGTTGTCATTGGAGTGCCAGCCGGTGTAAAAATTCATTCCCCCGTATATGCCATTAATCCTTCCATGGCTGGGAAATTGGCTGCAGATTATATAAGTGGAAGGGTTGTAAAGGTTAAAGAAGTGGAAGTAATGGATATAGATGAAGATGCCTTTAGACAAAATATAGTAAGGACAAAATTATATGGCTATTTAAATATACCTGACGAAGAAAAATTGTGTCAAAATAAAAAAGCGCCTACACCACTTTCGGACAAGGTGGCCAAGGAGGCAGCAGCACAGTATATAATTGATAACATGGTAGATGATCTTGTGTATATTTTGGGGCCAGGATCTACTACAGAACCTATAATGAGAAATTTAGGACTTGAAAATACACTGCTAGGCGTTGATATAATAAGGAATAAAAAGCTTGTTATGAATGATGCCACAGAAAAGGACATTCTAAAAATAGTAAAGACAAATATGTGCAAAATTGTAATAACTCCTATTGGTGGACAGGGCTTTCTTTTTGGGAGAGGAAACCATCAGCTAAGTCACAAAGTAATATCAACCGTTGGCAAAGAAAACATTATAGTACTTGCTACAGAAGGAAAAATAAGAGAACTCAAATTTCAGCCTTTCTACGTAGATACTGGAGACGAAACAGTGGATAATCTTATGAAAGGGTATATAAGGGTCATAATCGGCTACGGACAAGAGATGATGTATAAGATTCAATAAAAAAGAGGGAGTTATTCCCTCTTTTTTTTATTTGAAAATATTTTCAATGAATGGATATACAAGCTTTATAGCCACAGCCATGGACATGGTTACAAAGATAGGCTTTATAAATTTTGCACCGTTTTTTATGGCTAGCTTACTGCCTAGGTGTGCACCCATCATCATAAAGATGGCCACTGGTATGGCATAGGTGTACAGTATTTGTCCCTTTATGGCAAATAATATAAAGGAACATACATTGCTGACAAAGTTCAGAACCTTGGCGTTACCGGTGGCTATGGTGAAATCTTCACCAAAAATTTTTATTAACCCAAACACAAGGAAGGAACCAGTGCCAGGCCCAAAAAAACCATCGTAAAATCCAATAATAAATGCGAATAAAATACCTATAGTAATTCTTTTTTTTGTTAGTTCAAGGTTTTTATTTATTTGGCCCAGATTTTTTGAAAAAATCGTGTATACACCAATAAAAATAATTAAGATAAGTATAAGTGGTTTTAAAAAATCTGATGGTATGTACGAAACTGCAGTTACTCCTAGAGCTGCCCCCATAAAAGTAAACGGAATTAAGTATTTTAAAATAGAGAAGTCCACTTTTCTTTCTTTTATGAATTTTAATGAACTTGTAAGAGAGCCAGATGTGGCACAAAATTTGTTAGTTCCTAGAGCTTTGTGGGCTGGAATTCCTGTCATTAAAAATGCAGGTAAACTTAGAATTCCGCCTCCGCCAGCTATGGAATCTACAAAAGCAGCAATAAACCCCACTACACATAGTAAAAATATTGTCATAGATATCCCACCCTTGTTCCATATTGTTTTAAAAAAGTTTCATAATAAGTTTAACAGAAATAAAGGATTTATAAAAGAGAATTTGTAAATTATATAAATCTTGCAGTGCTTCTAACAATCATGGAGATATTGCAGCAATAACAGATGTATTGAGCTATAAATATGATATAATTAGTATGTAATATTGAATACAACACTGCAGGGAAAGGTGGATATGGGTATATGGGAAAATTATATGTCACAGATCTTGATGGTACACTACTTAAAAATGACGCCACATTGTCTTCGTTTTCGAGGAATGGCATAATTAGTATATTAGAAAATGATTCGTCAGAGTTTACAGTGGCTTCAGCAAGGGGATTGAATTCCATAAAATACGTTTTAGGAGAAATCCACTTTAAACTACCCATAGTGGAAAATAACGGTGCCTACATAACGGATTATGAAACAGGGGAACATCTTCAAATCAACAATATAGACCCTGAGATTTGCAGAAATATTGTTCACATAGTAGAAAAAGGTGGATTATCTCCATATATATCATCTACTTGCAATTCAGGAGACAAGCTCTATTATAAAAATATACTAAACCAAGGCATGGAGCTACTTAGGTTGACGAAAATTGAACAAAAGGATAAAAGACTTACAAAAATAGATGATTTTGAAAGTGTGCTTAGGGAAGACAAAATAGTAGCTTTTACAGTGATAGGCAAGGAGAAGGATTTAGATCCTATAGTCAAAGAGATAAAAGAACTCTATGGAGAAAAATTAAATTACAATTATGAAGAGGATCAGTATTATCCAGGATGGCATTGGTTTATTATAAATGATTTTTTTGCAACTAAAGCAAAGGCCATAGAGATTTTGAGAGAAAAATATTGTAGTAACTGTGAAGAGCTCATAGTATTTGGTGATAATACAAATGATCTTCCCATGTTTAAAATTGGGGATGTTGCTGTAGCAGTGAGCAATGCCAAAGAGTTGGTAAAAAAGGTGGCTACTTGCGTTATAGGCAGCAACGAAGAAGACAGTGTAGTTAAGTATATTTTAGATTATATTAAAACTTATGAAAAATAGCTTGGGAGGAATTAAGATGGAAATTGGAAACAAAGAGAGAATAAAAAGCTTTAAAGATTATTTGCAAAAAAACGGATTGCACGGCAATTATCAATTTGAAATGAGCAATGGTATTGGCTTTTTTAAGGGAGCTTTTACTTTGGGGAAAAGAAAAAAATATTTTAATATTATAATGACAGAAGAACCAATAGTTCAATCAATATACGTTATAGCTGATTTTAAGGATTACATTAGAATAGAGGAACTCTTAGAAGTAGCCAATAGCTTAAATATAAAAAATAGGGGTGCTAGGTATTTTGTAGATGAAAAAGAAAACTTGTGCGTTCTATACGAGGATATATGTGTGGATAGAGAGTTTTCTCCGAAGAGCTTCATAAAAAATAGCACTGAAAAGTTTAAAGAAGCCATAAAATCTTTAGATGAAATGGAGAGTACAATTAAGGAGTATCATGAGAAGAAGTTAAAACTTCAGGATATAACTTTAAATTAGGTGTATACGAGGAGATAAATATGAATTTAGTAGAGATATTGAATGAAATTAATAGACAAAGCGATGAAAATGGGGACAAAATTGCACCAGTGGAAGTTTTAAAGACCATGACCAAGGGAAGGTCCGGTGCAGGCGTTTACATGGTAGAGTACGGACAAGATAACAGAGTTGGTATTCTTAAGGTAACTGATAGTAGTTTAGAAACCAATGTATACAACAAAGCCTACGAAGTTGCTGTAAAGAATAACATGAACAAGTATATATCAAAGATGGTTGCCAACTATTCTATGGATATACGGGGAAGTGTACTTCAGTCAAATCTTTACGATTTAGCAGGGGATGATATTTACAACGTGGACACATTCCTAGATAAGGTAATAAATGAAGATGAAATAAAGGACTCTGTCATGTCCAAAATAACTCGCTTTGCTTTTACATGGAATAAAGAGCACACAAAAAAATTTCTCTCACCCATTGATATTGTCAAAGGTGAGCTTTCTTACAGGTTTATGGATGAAAAGCTTGTAGGTGTATTTGATGAAATGAATATAAGCAAAGAAAAACAGTGGATATCAGTAGATGGAACAGAGGATATTCTTCCAAATCCCTACTATTATTTCTCCAATGAAGGTGTATGGGGTGATTTAAAGGTTACTTGTTTAACTTCCTATGCCCATGGAGATTTTCAGGGAAATAATATTATGATAACGGAAATTAAACCTATTATCATTGATTTTTGTGATGTAATCGAGGACTGTAATGTATTCCACGATGTTAGGTATTTAGAGTCCATAACTCTATCTGACTATATGGAATTTGATACAAAGTTTGATAGAGATTTGTGGATAAAAATATGCCGATGCGTCACGGAAAAGATTCATGAAGTTGACATTCCAAGAGGTAAAGGCATGTCCCTTCTTAGACAGTTGGTGCCGAAATTTAGGGAAAACATAAAGTTGGTAGTTTCAGATACTAGAAATGTTTTGTATAATCCGTCTTTCTACCTTGCAGGAGTTGCCTGTGGTCTTATAAATATGAGAAAGATAAAAAAGCAGGAAAAAAGAAAAGCCGCATTTTTGTATGCAGCCTATAATCTAAAAATGTTTATGAAGGATGAAAGTGTAAACATGTACAAACCTAAACTCAATTCTTGCATGACTTTGCCTTGGATTGACTTAGATGAGAAAGTTTACGATGTGAAACTACAATAATAATTGAACCAAATAAGTTGCAAAACCACAAAGCAGTGCGGAAAAATAAAGCAAAAATGTTATTCGCATTGCTTTTTTTCTATTGTTTTTTACTTTGAAAAGCATAAGAAGTCCAAGGCCTGCATTGGAACTTAATCCCGCTATAAGAGAGCTAAAAAGTATGCCGCCTCTTAAAAATACATCTACTAAAGCTACTGACGTGGCACAATTAGGTATCAGTCCAATTAATGACGTAAATAGAATTTGTGGAACAACCATAGAGCTGCTGTATTTAATTATAGAGTCTAGTGCTTTAAGTTCAAATATAAGGTTGAGGACAAAACTAACTATGATGATGTAAATGCATATGGTTGCTGTGCGCTTTAAGGCATTGTTTAGAACTGTATACGGTTTTATTGCTGTTTTTTCACTCTGCTGGTCATGATCACAGGAGCAAGTATTACAACAATGGGCTGAATTAACATTGTCAATAGGATTGATTTTGAAGTAATCCTTGTTTTTGAAAATCAGATCTACAATGTATCCAATAACTATGCCTAAAATCAATTTTGTTGCAATTAGTGGTATAACCATAGATACGGATTTAGGCATTGCTAAAAGCATTGGAATTGCTTCATCCGATGTGGATATGAATATGGATATAAGTGTGCCTATGGAAATGGCATTTTTTGAGTATACACTAACTGCCAGAACGGATATTCCGCATTGAGGTATGACTCCAAGAATAGCTCCGATAATAGGTCCATATTTTTTTGAGACCTTAAAGGCACTGTCCACTCTGTGCTGATTTTTAATTTCTAAGTATTCAAATATAGTAAACACTGCTATCAATAGAGGCAGCATTTTTACAGTATCCATCAAGGCGTCTTTAAAACTATCAATAATAAACATAAATTTCTCCTTTAAAATATAAATGCAGTTGCAAATCTT
Organism: Hathewaya proteolytica DSM 3090; assembly: GCF_900142225.1. Lineage (GTDB taxonomy): Bacteria > Bacillota > Clostridia > Clostridiales > Clostridiaceae > Hathewaya > Hathewaya proteolytica. The sequence continues at coordinate 8,627 of NZ_FRAD01000012.1, read as the reverse complement.
TTGCAACTAAATATATTATAGAATACATTGTAGTTTTTTTCAACAAGGAAAATAACAAACTTAGGAAATTTAAGGAAAAAGAAAAGACAACACCTGCAAAAAAGTAGGTGTTGTCTTTTAAAATCATTATTTAATTCAATCTAGTAAACTGAGGTGCAAAAGAATCTCTTGTAAGTTTATCAAAATCGTATCCTTTTTCTTTTAACCCCGATATTATTTCAGGTAGGGCCTCCGGGGTAGTGGTTTTTGGATTAAGATCATGCATTAGAACCACGGAGTTATGATAAAGAACAGCTTCATTAAGTACAGATGAAACTATTTTCTCTTTACTCTGCTTAAAGGTAGAGGCATCAGTAGAATCCACATTCCAATCAAAGTAAATGTATTCAGGTGTAATAGATTGTATTATGTTTTTCATATTCCCTCTATTAGATCTATTAGGACCAACTAGGTTGTTTGAGCCACCAGGGAATCTTAAAAGGTGTAGGGGGGCTTGTCCGGTTACTCTCTCAATGAAATCATCTAGCTTTTTAACATCAGCCTTAAAGGCTTCAGGAGATTGGTATATCTTATTGTAATCATGGCTGTATGTGTGGTTAGCAATAGTATGTCCACCATCAGCTATAGCTTTGTATAAGTGTTCCAGCTCAGGTTTACCATTTACAAAAAAAGTGGCCTTCACATTGTTTTGTTTTAATATATCTAAAATCTTCATGGTGTTACTAGATGGACCGTCATCAAAGGTAAGGTAAACTATTTTTGAATCTTCTTGCTGTTTCTTTAACTTGGCAGCAAGAGTTTCTATATCTTTATTTAAGGTTTCTATGTTGCCTTCAGTTTTCTTTATATCTGTTTCCATGGACTGTATGCTAGTCTCAAGATTTTTTTTGTTTGATTTTATTTTCATTCCTTGAGCTTGTGTAAATATTGCCATAGCAAAACATACTAAAAATAAGCTAAAAAGAATTATATTTAATACTGAGTTGTGGGTTTTTTTTCTGTATGTAGATTGACGTCTAGTATCTTTCATGGTTCTCCTCCTATTTCTTAATTTTTGACTCTATTTCGTTTTTCTTTGTGAGTAGCTCTTGCTCTTTAGCTTTAAGAGTATCTTGTTGACTTTTCAATATGTCATATTTTTTCTGTAGCTGCTCTTGGGAAGTTTTTAATTCGTTGGAGGAGGTACGATTAAATAGTATAAGTCCTACACTGGCAACGATTAAAATTGTTGTTAAAATAGCAAAGCGTTTTTTCAAGTCTAACACCTCCGTTAAAATATTTTATCTTATGGTTGGTAGCATTAATATCTTTTATATAACCATGGTTTATAGTTATATTATATAGCATACTTTCCAAAGGTGACATTACATTTTAGTAACAAGTAGCTCAATAACCCTTCCATACTTATTGTATGTAAAATATCTTCATATATTCTTTACTCGAAATTATTGAAATTTATTTAATAAATCATTCAAAAGTGAAGACATATAGTATATAATGTACTTGTATTGAAAAATGCATATTAGAGTTTTATGTTAATTGGTATGAAAGGTGGAGACGAATATGTTGGTTAAAGAAAAAGTTGAAAAGCTTCAACAATTAATGAGACAAAAGGGTATAGATACATATGTTATTCCAAGTGCCGATGCACATCAGAGTGAATATGTTGCACCACACTGGAAAAGCAGAGCATGGATATCAGGGTTTACAGGATCTGCAGGTACAGTTGTTATAACACTGGACAAGGGCAATTGCTTATGGACAGATGGAAGATACTTTATTCAGGCTGAAAAGCAACTGGAAGGTTCAGGAATAGATTTGTATAGAATGGGACAACCTTCTGTACCAACCATATCTGAATGGTTAAAAGAAAATATTGAAAATGGAAGCACAATTGGATTTGATGGCAAAGTTATATCAAAGAGCTTCTTTGATAACCTTGAGAAAAACCTTTCTTGCAAAGATATAAAATTCAATTTAGAATATGATTTAATTGATGAGATATGGGAAGATAGACCTGAAATACCTATGGACGAAATTTTTACTTTTGACGTAAAATATGCTGGAAAAAGCAGAATTGAAAAATTAGCAGAAGTAAGAGAAAATATGAAAAAAACAGGAAGCACGCACTTCGTACTTAGCTCTCTTGATGATATAGCTTGGCTATTTAACATAAGAGGAAATGACGTACCAAGCAATCCAGTAATTATAGCTTATGCTTTAATTTCAATGGACAAGGCTACTGTATTTGTAGATTCTAAAAAGGTTCCACAGGAAGTTAAGGAAGAATTAAACAAGGATGGCGTGGAGTTAAGAGAGTACGATGAAATAGGCAAGTGCTTAAGTGAACTTGAAACAAGCGCTATTGTGACATATGATGAAGCAAAAACTAATATGTGGATAGTTAATTCCTTAAACAGCAATATAAAAGTAAATGCACAGAGCAATTATACTACACTACTTAAAGCAGTAAAAAATGAAGTTGAAATTGCCAACATGAGAAACTGCCAGCTTAAAGACGGTGTAGCTATGGTAAAATTCCTTTATTGGATTGACAACAATGTAGGCAAGCAGGAGATAACAGAAATATCAGCTGCCGATGAGCTTGAAGGTTTTAGAGCTGAGGGAGAAGATTTTAGAGGTATAAGCTTTAGCACAATTGCAGCTTACAAAGAACACGCCGCTATGATGCACTACTCAGCAAATGAAGAGACAGATTATGAGCTTAAAAAGCAGGATATGTTCCTTGTTGACTCAGGTGGACAGTATTTAGATGGAACTACAGATATAACTAGGACTATAGTTTTAGGTGAATTATCTGATGAGCAGAAGAGAGACTTTACTCTTGTGTTAAAAGGTGTGATAAACCTTAGTATGGCAAAATTTTTACACGGTTGCACAGGTGTGAATTTAGATATACTAGCTAGAAGACCACTTTGGGAGTACGGCATAGACTATAAGTGTGGAACAGGTCATGGTGTTGGATTCTACTTAAACATTCATGAAGGTCCTCATTCCATAAGGGTTAACTATGTTCCTACAGTGCTTGAAGAAGGTATGGTTGTAACTAACGAGCCAGGAGTTTATAAAGAGGGCAAACATGGTATTAGAACTGAGAATATGCTTGTAGTTAGAAAAGATGAGAACACTGAATATGGTGGACAGTTTATGAAGTTTGAAACTATAACATTCTGCCCAATTGATTTAAGAGGTGTTGTTGTGGAAATGCTTACAGCAGAAGAAAGAGCTTGGTTGAATGATTATCACAAGCAAGTTTATGATAAATTAAGCCCATATCTTGACGAAAGCCACAAATCATGGTTAAAATATGCTACAAGAGCAATTTAGGCATTTACAAATTATAAAATCAAATATATAATATGAAATGTAAAGTACAATTAATATATTATGGTGATGAAGAAGAAAAGTAATTATTTTATTTGTTTAAGAGAGCTGGGTATGGTGGAAACCGGTACATTTACTTTAATGAAAGAAGCTTTGGAGCTATGGATCGAAAATCATAGATATTTAAAAATATGGAGTAGATTCGTGGGGCGCTTCCCTTAAAGAGCTTAGAGAACTGAAATGTATTATTAATTTTAGTTGAATTTAGGTGGTAACACGTGAGTAAATCCTTTCGTCCTATAAAGTTTTGTGGGGCGAAGGGATTTTTTTATCTATGTTTATATAATAAAATAAAAGAAAGGTGGATAAAATGGACAATAATAAATTAGCAAACATGCTTTTCCCAGAAGTCAATAATAGCGTAGAATATTATATGGAAAAGTATCCAAAAAGAAATTTAGAAGAAGGCGCAGAGGTAGTGAGATTTGCACCGAGCCCTACAGGTTTTCTTCACATTGGCGGTGTATTCACTGCATTGCTTGACGACAAGATAGCAAGCCAAAGCCATGGTGTAACTATAATTAGGATAGAGGACACAGATCAGAAGAGAGAAGTAGAAGGTGCCATTGTAGATATAATAAAGACTATGAACCACTACGGAATAAACTTTCAAGAGGGTATGATTAACGAAACTGAAGAAATAGGTAATTATGGCCCCTACAAACAAAGTGCGAGAAAAGATATTTATCAAAGCTTTGCCAAAGAGCTTGTAAAAAATGGATTGGCATATCCTTGTTTCTGTACAGAAGAAGAGATAAATGCCATAAGAGAAGAACAAATAAGTAAAAAACTTAACCCAGGATATTATGGGCAGTGGGCAAAGTGTAGAGATTTGAGTCTAGAGGATATTGAAAACAAAATAAAAAGCGGCGAGAGATTTATTGTAAGATTAAAATCCCCTGGTAAAGAAGATAACAGGGTGGTAATTGACGACCTTATAAGAGGAAAGGTTTCTTTCCCAGAAAATCAGCAAGATGTAGTTATAATAAAATCCGATGGACTTCCTACATACCATTTTGCCCATGCTGTAGATGATACATTGATGAGAGTAACCACCATCATAAGAGGGGAGGATTGGCTTTCATCATTGCCGATACACGTGCAACTTTTCCAAGTCATGGGACTTCAGGCTCCAAAATACGCTCATATACCAAACATAATGAAAATAGATGGAGAATCCAAGAGAAAATTAAGCAAGAGAAAAGACCCTGAAAGCGCAGTAAGTTATTACAATGAGCAAGGATATCCAGTGTCTTCTGTAGTTGAGTACCTACTAAATATAATAAACTCAACTTTTGAGCAGTGGAGAGAAGAAAATCCACATTCTGACAATGAAGAATTCCATGTATCTCTTGATAAGATGAGCAAGAGCGGTGCCTTATTTGATATTGTGAAACTTAACGATGTAAGTAAGAATGTAATTTGCCGTTTTAAACCTGACAGAGTTTATGAAGAATGCAGCGCTTGGGCAAAGGAATATGATGAAGAATTATTTAAACTTTTAGCTGACAATGAAGAAATGTGTAAAAAGGTATTTAATATAGACAAAGAAGGGCCAAAGCCTAGAAAAGACTTTGCAAAGTGGAGTGATGTTAAAGAAAAAATATTCTATTTCTTTGACGAACTTTTTGAAAGAGATGAGAACATAGAACTGCCAAAAAATATGGATATAGAAGAGGCCAAGAGGATAATAGCTGTATATAATGATAAATTTAACTTTAATTCAGATCAAGATGCTTGGTTTGAAGAGCTTAAGGGAATAGCTACAGACCTTGGCTACACTCCTGATAGAAAAGCCTTTAAGAAAACCCCAGAAGCCTTTAAGGGAATGGTTTCTGATGTGGCAGGTGCAGTTAGAGCTGCTCTAACTCATAGATCCAACACCCCAGATTTGTATACTATAATGCAGATTTTAGGTGAGAAAAAAGTAAAAGAAAGATTTAATAATTTTATTAAATAGCATAGAAAATAAAGATCAACAGAATAAGCAAAATTCTGTTGATTTTTTATTATATCTGTTCTATTATATATATAACAAGTATAACAATAATATGATTATAAAGGCAGGGAGATTATTATGTTAGAAATAAAAAAACTTTCAAAATCCTATAGTAAAGGTAAAAATGCCATAGATGACATAAACATAGACGTAAAGGCTGGTGAAATCTTTGGCTTCATAGGTCACAATGGAGCAGGGAAAACCACCACCATAAAATGTGTAGTGGGGATTCTAAACTTTGAACAGGGTGAAATTACTGTAAACAACCATTCTGTAAAAAAAGAGCCTTTGCAGTGTAAAAGTGATTTTGCATATATTCCAGACAATCCTGATATATACGATGCTCTTACAGGAATACAGTATTTAAATTTTATTGCAGATATATACAGAGTTTCAAAGGACATAAGGGAAGAAAGAATAAAAAGGTATGCAGATGCCTTCGAAATTACTGAAAACCTGGGAGATTTGATTTCATCTTATTCCCATGGTATGAAACAGAAACTAGCTTTAATTTCTGCATTTGTTCATGAACCCAAGCTACTTATATTAGACGAGCCTTTTGTGGGACTTGATCCAAAGGCATCTCACATTTTAAAGGGATTTATGAAAGAGTTATGTCAGCAAGGTGGGGCAATTTTCTTCTCCACTCACGTTTTGGAAGTAGCTGAAAAACTTTGTGATAAAATAGCTATAATCAAAGGCGGTAAAATAGTGGCATCTGGATTTATAGATGAAGTAAAAGGAGATGGTAGTCTTGAAGAAGTTTTCATGGAACTCATTGAGCATAAAGAATCTTAAGCTTATTCTAAAAATAAATCTAATAAATACTCTTGGATTGAATAAGCTAGGCAAAAAACATAGAAAATCTAATTTAAAAGATATATTTGTAGGGGGAGGAGTGCTGTTTTCCCTTATTATTATCGGCATTTTAGTAAGTCTCTACTTTTCACTAATGGCAAAGGGACTTAAATCTGTTGGCATGCTAGATTTATTGTTGTATATGTCAGTTCTTGTTGTTATGTTACTTACTTTTTTTACTTCCATGTTCAAAGCCCAAGGCATACTTTTTTCGGCAAAGGATTTTGAGCTTCTAATGACAATGCCTGTGCAACCTAGCACTATATTGTCCAGCAAAATCATAGAACTGCTTGTGATAAATTACCTATTTTCGGCCATGGTTATATTCCCATCATCCATAATATATTTCACTTATAAGCAGGGTGTAAATCCAGTATTTTTTCTTTTTATCATAGCATTGTTTTTCTTTGTACCCCTTTTACCCATAGTTATATCTTCTTTATTTGCATTTTTACTATCTTATATTTCTTCAAAGGTAAAAGCAAAAAATATAGTATTAATGATTTTGTCCATGGCTTCTTTAATACTAATTTTAGTTGGATCATCTAAAATGAATACACTGATATCCTATGTTATGAAAAATAGTACTTCTATTACCAATGCCATAAATAAACTTTGTCCACCAGCATTTTTATATGTAGATGCTGTGACAAATTACAACATTATATCCTTAATAAAAATGATTTTGTGGAGTTTAATACCATTCATTTTGTTTGTGGCTGTATTTTCTAAAGGGTATATGGATATAAATTTAAAATTAGGTGAAATATATAAAAAAGGAAATTACAAGATTAAAAGACTAAAGCAATCTTCCGTGTTTAAAGCTTTATTAAAAAAAGAAATAAAAAGATATATATCTTCCCCAATATACGTTATGAATACTAGTGTTGGCGTTGTTATGTCTACCGTAGCGGCAGTGTCTAGTTTATTTGTTGGCAGCCAAGGCATTATAAAAATTCTAGCTAGTGGAAATGATATGACAGCTGTGATGCCTCTTATGCTGCAATTTATACAACTTATACCCATAGCTGTTTTAGTGTTTAGTGCTTCCTTGAGTTGCACCACCGGTTCTTCCATATCCATAGAGGGCAAGAATCTGTGGATATTAAAAACCCTACCAGTAGAAGCGAAACAGGTATTTTTAGTTAAAATATTTGTCAATTTAATAATAACTGTGCCTGCCATAATTTTGGATTCCATACTATTTGCCATAGGATTTAAATTAAATCCTTTGAATTTTTTCTTTGTATTGAGTATCCCACTATTGCTATCCTTATTTTCCGCTATCTCTGGACTTATAATAAATCTTACTTTCCCCAATTTTTCATGGAAAAGTGAAACCTACGTTGTAAAACAAAGCATTAGTTCCATGCTTAGCATGTTTTTAGGTATAATTGTAATGATAGCCATAGGATTTATAATATACCTGACATATAAATTTACTTCAATAAGAAATCTATATGTATACCTTACAGCTGTAATTGTGGTTTTGACAATATTGATTTTTATTGCCATAATGAAATTAAGGAAAAAAGGAGAGCAAATGTTTAGAGAACTATAAGAACAGTGAGGGAAAAACCATTGATATTGAGAATAGATTTTGATTCAGAAGTGCCCATATATATGCAGATAAAAAATCAAATTGTGGAAGGTATCGCCAAGGGAACTATTGAGGATGGCGAAGAGCTTCCTTCAGTGAGAAGTCTAGCTGATGACATAGGTATTAATATGCATACGGTAAATAAGGCCTATAACCTTCTAAAGGAAGATGGATATGTAAAGATAGACAGACGGCGTGGTGCCATAGTGTCACTGAGCCTTTGTGTTTCCAACGAAAAATTTCAGCAAGAGTTTCGCAACAATCTAGAATATTATGCGGCGGAGTGTTTTAATAGGGGCATAGATAAGGAAGATATAATTAAGAGTATAGAAGATATTTTCAAGGATTTTAGAAGGGGAGAGCAATAATTATGAATAGAACAATATTTTTAGTTAGCTTTAACTTTACAATTTTCCTTTTATTATTTTGCCCGTAAAACCTCGTGCCCTTGTGGTCGAGGATGTAAGGGCTTTAAGTTAGGGGAGTTCGATACTCCCCTAACTTAACATTACACTAACTTCTGATTTAGAACAAAATACAATATGAAAGTTAATTCTGACGTCATTTCAATAGCATTGTATAATAACTATACAAACTACATAAAATACATAAGAAATGAGGTGGATATTGTGGAGAAGTCTTTTAAATTTAGGTTAGTGCCAACTAAAGAACAAGAAATTATGTTAAGTAAGACTTTCGGCTCTTGCAGATTTGTATATAATCACTATCTTGGAAAGAAGATAGACTTGTATAAAAGTGAAGGTA
>NZ_FRAD01000036.1 GCF_900142225.1 Hathewaya proteolytica DSM 3090 | reverse complement strand
ATTTTGATTTCTCTGGGTCTGTTGGATTGTTTACTGCTTCTAATGCTGATCCACATGTTATTGGTGCATTGTCTCCATCAAATCCGTATTCGCTTAACATTTCTCTGATTTCCATTTCAACTAATTCGATTAGTTCTGGATCATCTACCATGTCTGCTTTATTTAAGAATACTACTATATACTGTACTCCTACTCTTGATGCTAGTAGTATATGTTCTCTTGTCTGTGGCATTGGACCATCTGCTGCTGATACAACTAGAATTGCTCCATCCATCTGTGCTGCTCCTGTTATCATGTTCTTTACATAGTCTGCGTGTCCTGGGCAGTCAACGTGTGCGTAGTGTCTGTTTTCTGTTTCATACTCTACGTGTGATGTATTGATTGTGATTCCTCTTTCTTTTTCCTCTGGTGCTTTGTCTATTTCATCATATTTTGATGCCTGTGCAAAGCCCTTCTGTGCAAGCACCATTGTGATTGCTGCTGTTAATGTTGTCTTGCCGTGGTCTACGTGTCCTATTGTTCCTATATTTACGTGCGGTTTTGTTCTTTCGAATTTAGCCTTTGACATTTTTTATTTCCTCCTCCATGTATAAAGAATAATCCTATAATCTTTTAATAAACTCATCCACGTGTGTTGTATAAAAAATAAAAAACCTGGAGCCCACGATCAGAATCGAACTGACGACCTCCACCTTACCAAGGTGACGCTCTACCGACTGAGCCACGTGGGCACAATTGAATTCTTCACAGATTTTTTCTAATCTATCACAACTAGATATTAATTTTACTCTTTTTATGCTGTATTGTCAATACACTTGACTATTTTTTTAGAAAACTTTTTTCTAGTTTTCGCTTTACTCTTTGCAATGCATTATCTACAGATTTAGGATCTCTATTTAGATCACAAGCTATCTCTTGATAAGACTTTCCATCAAGATAATAATTGAAAACCTCTTGTTCTAATTGTGATAAAACAGTGGATATTTTTTCTTCAATATCTTCCACTGACTCTTTACTTACAATTAGCTCCTCAGGATCTGTAACTTTGAAACTGCTGAGAACATCTATGAGAGTACGGTCGGATTCCTCATCATAAAGCGGCTTATTCAAAGAAACATAGGTATTCAGTGGCAAATGTTTTTGTCTTGTAGCCGTTTTCACAGCGGTAATCATCTGCCTTGTAATGCACAGCTCAGCAAAGGCCTTGAAAGATGATAATTTGTTGTCTTTAAAGTCCCTAATTGCTTTATAAAGACCAATCATGCCTTCCTGACATATATCTTCCTTGTCACCGCCTATTATAAATAAAGTTTTTGCCTTTATTTTTATAAACGGCTCATATTTTTCAATAAGATAGTTCTGTGCCTCCTTATCCTGTGTTCTAGCCAACATAGCTACCTCTTCATCTGTCATTGTTTCATACACCACACCATTGTTTGTATTCTCAACCATACGTTTCTAATACCTCCGGCCATAATACTTTCCTAGAAATTAATCATCCTGTTTTCTTATGCTATCAAGCTTTTCAAATACTTCTCTGTCTATCCTATCCTCTATAAGATTTCTGCTACTAACAGCGCTAGAACTTATTTTATTGCTGATTTTTTTGCATATTCTACTTACCTCTTGGTAAAATTCCATTGCTGATATCCTCATAGCACCTCTCTGAAATACAAGTTGCTGTTCCAACAAGTCAGATGTCACCACCATAACATCATATTTCCTTCCCACCTTATTTACATGTCTCTCAATGTAACTGTCGGCAGTTTCTCCCATCTTTGTGTATACCACTGTGATATTGCCTAAACGCTCCTTTTTCTCTAATGAACCTTTCACTAAGTGAGCATCAAATACCAATACAACCCTATCCCCCCCGTAAGAAGCATAATTTTGTAAAATCTCTACTAGTTTTTCTCTAGATCCTTCAAAATTGTGTTCCTTAATCATGTTGAGATTTGGCCAGGAATTAATTACATTGTAACCATCCACATATATTAATTTCACTATTTTTTTACTAACCTTTGCTTAAGAACTTCATACATCATTATTCCACCTGCAATGGATGCGTTTAATGAATTAATTTTCCCTACCATAGGTATTTTTACAAGACAATCACACTTTTCCTTTACACTCTTAGATATACCTTTCCCTTCACTACCTATAACCAATGCCACTGGTCCGTGAAAATTTGTTTCATAACAAAATTCCCTCCCATGCATATCTGCACCATAAACCCATATGCCCTTGTGTTTCAGGTCCTCAATACAACTATTTAGATTTGTAACCTTGGCTATTTTTACGTACTCAAGGGCTCCTACTGAAGTTTTATAGACAGTTGGGGTAACCCCTACATTTCTTCTCTTAGGTATAATTATACCATGAACTCCACAGACCTCTGCAGTCCTTATAATAGCACCCATATTGTGTGGGTCCTCTAGCTCATCTAATATTACAATAAAAGGAGCTTCATTTTTTTCCTCTGCACATTTAAGTATATCATCAACCTGACAGTAATTGTAAGGAGTAGTGACCGCAATAACCCCCTGGTGCGCCTTTGTATCAGACATAATATCTAATTTTTTTCTATCTACTTCTTTGATTACTATACCATTTTCCTTTGCAAGTTTAATTATATTTGTTATGGATCCACTAATATTTCCTCTTACAATATACAAAGCTTCTATGTTTTTCCCATTTTTTAATAATTCTGTTACTGCATTTCGTCCCTCTACAATATTTTGATTAATATTGTCATCCGCTTTATAATTCATTGATTCCATACCCTTTCTAAATTTAATTATACACAATTCATAGCCTATTTTACCACATAATTTAATAATTCGTTAATTCTATTTTTTCTTCCTGTAATATATAGGTAGCCAATCAATGCCTCAAACCCTGTAGCCATTCTATAATCTGTAATATCAGCATTCTTGGGACTTGTATATGATTTTGCATTTCTACCTCTTTTAAACACCGCCATCTCGTCTTCTGTAAGGTACTCCATGATGCTTTTCATAAATTCGCATTGCGCCTTTGCCTTAACGTATTCCGTAGCCTTTACATGCAATTTATGAGCATTCATTTCTTTAAATTTAGTAATAAGATAATTGCGTATTATAATTTCGTATACCGCATCTCCAACATATGCAAAGGCTAGGGCGCTAACGCCCAAAGCCTCTTTATCTGTAATTGTGTTGTCAAATAAATCCATATCATTCCCTACCTTTTCAAAGCCTTGCTAACTAGGATTCATTAACTATTGTATAGATTCTATTACTCTTCCAAAAATCATCCTACCAGCTGCTGTTTGCAATGCAGATGTAACCTCAATTTTTACATTCTGACCCATATATTTTCGTCCACCTTCCACAACAATCATAGTACCATCATCTAGATAGGCAACTCCTTGTCCTGGTTCTTTTCCATCCTTAACTAATTGAACAACCATTTCCTCACCTGGAAGCAAGATAGGCTTTATAGAGTTTGCAAGTTCATTTATGTTGAGAACCTCCACCCCCTGAAATTGAGCTACCTTGTTCAAGTTAAAATCATTTGTCAATACCTTTCCATTCAATTCCTGAGCTAGTTTTAATAGTTTGCTATCAACTTCTTTTATATCAGGGAAATCAGTGTCACTTATCTCCACAGGAACGTTGAGGTCATTTTGTATGCTATTCAATACATCAAGTCCTCTTCTTCCCCTCACTCTCTTTAAATCATCCGAAGAGTCAGCTATGTGCCTAAGTTCCTCCAATACAAACTGCGGGATAACTAGAGTACCCTCTACAAAACCAGTTTTGCATATATCCAGGATTCTTCCATCGATGATAACAGACGTATCTAGAACCTTTGCAGTGGCTCTACCCTTGGATTTTTTTTCTTTACTGCCGCTACTTTTCTTGAATCCACTTATAAAACCATTTATATCTTCTTTTTTCTTTATAGCTACATCTACACATACTATCATTATTATAACGGTTATTATGCTAGTTATCACCGTCCATATTATAGAATCAATATTTAGCTGACTTAAAAATAGAGTGGAAATCAATAATCCTATAATTGCACCTAGTGTTCCAAATATAATTTCGTTTATAGGCCTCTTCTGAATAGCATGTTCTACTTGTTCTATGCCGTTCATTGTCCATTTTGCCAATATAGGTGATACCATGAACATAAGAAGTGAAAATAATAATATTATAATAGATATATATATTGCTTTGTATATTTCGTTTCCCACTATGTATTGAATATACGTAAGTCGATTAACATAACTTAATTCTAATACCTCTTTTGCCACTATATAGCCTATGGCTGATCCTGCCAGTGTAAAAAGAACTCTTAAGATTTTTTTTATCAAATTATACGCCTCCCTTTGAATTATTCACATAATATATTCATATTATTCTTTATACCAATATATATTATTATGTACCTCAATGCAATATTTTTTAATTATTATTCATTGCCCCCTATTATTTATGATGTTAATACATTATCATCATATTTATAATACATACTAGAGGAGTTGATTTCATGAAAGATATGATTCTGGATAAATATCAAAACCAGGTTAATGATTGTCTTATAAGACATAAAAGTATTCTAGACGTTTTGTCTAAACTTACGGAATCAGAAGCAAAATTGAATAGGGCTGTATGCAAATCTGTAACCTCCTGTGGTTGTATAGAGATAAAGGCATCTAAACAGATTTATAATAGCAATGCTTCTGACATAGATATCTTAACTAAGACCATTTCCAATCACCTTACAGGTGACCTATGTCCAAAATGTAGAGAAGTTATTGAAAACGAACTATGCAACAACATTTTTTATTTAACATGTTTATGTAATTTACTAGACATGAATTTGTATGATGTTTTAATAAAAGAAAGTGACAAACTCTCTACCTTAGGCAAATACACATTGAGGTAATCTTTTTAACAAAGGGGTGTTTAACATTATTTATTAAATAAGCATCCCTTTAAAGTTACCTATCAATGAGATATTGATTTCTAAGTCTCTTTAAACCTTGCTTTATGGCCCTAGCCCTAGCTTCCCCAATGCCATCTACCTTGTCTAATTGTTCATGAGTAGCTTCAAGAATATTTTTCAACTCCTTGAATTCTAACACCAAATTATCGACTACACTGCTTGGAAGCCTTGGTATTTTACCAAGCATTCTGTACCCCCTTGGGGATATAAGTGTGTCTACCAGTGGTACTCCAAGATAGCCCATAGTTTTGCTTATATAGTCTATCTCTATTACTTCATCTGACGTAAGCTTTTGCAGATTAATATATATTTCCTCTTCTTTGCAATTTTCTTTGCAATAATCACGTATTAAATATATTTCCTCTTCCTCAACATCCTTTATTAACTCGCTTAATTGCATAGATATTAAACGACCTTCATTTCCAAGTTCACATATATACCTTTCTATCTCCTCAACGATTCTCATAACCATCTCTATTCTTTGTATGCACGTTAAAACATCAAACAAAGACACTAGATCCTGAAATTCAAGAAGATTAAGATTTAACATAAGTCTGTCTAAAACAGATATGTACTTTTCTAGAGTTTGAATTGCCTGGTTTGCCTTAGCTAAAATCACACTACTATCCTTGAGTATGTACTTCATAGCTCCTTTGTAAACAGTTATTATATTTCTCCTCTGAGATATGGCTATGACTATTGCCCCCGTTTGCTTTGCCAATCTATCTGCTGTCCTATGCCTCGTACCAGTTTCCCCTGTGGAAATAGACTGCTCTGGCATAAGTTGAGTATTAGCGTACAAAATTTTTTTAACATCCTCCGTAAGAACTATAGCGCCGTCCATTTTAGCCAATTCGTATACGTACGCCGGAGTGTATTCAGCACTTATATTGAACCCACCATCCACGGTTTTTAGTATTTCCTCTTTATCTCCAATTACTATAAGACCCCCAGTCTTTGCCCTTAAGATGTTTTCTAGACCCTCTCTTAGCAACGTACCTGGAGCCATAAGTTTTAGTATGTTCATTAACTCCCTGTCTTTATTAATCCTCACAATATTCACCCTTTACTAAAAAACTTTATTTATACACTGTCTAATGTCACTGACGTATTGTACATTTATTTCTTTTCTGCTACTCTTCAATAATTCAGATATATTTTTTTCGTTATTCGCTGGCACAATAAAATTCTTGAAGCCTAATTTTATGCCCTCACCGACTAATTTATCTGCAAAGGCTACAGATCTTATTTCACCTGTCAATCCTATCTCTCCTATAATCAAAAGATTTTCCAAAGAAAGAGCCTTGCTCTTTATGCTAGACACTATGGCCATTGCTATACCGAGATCCGCATATGTTCCGTCTAAATTAAGTCCCCCTACCACATTTACATATACATCATTGCAATAAAAGGGCAACTTTAACTTCTTTTCCAAAACTGCCAATATAAGATTCAACCTAGAAATGTCTATACCTATTACAGTTCTCCTAGGTATAGGAGCCCTGGTCTCAGTCACTAGGGCTTGTATTTCAACTAACACAGGTCTAGTTCCCTCAACTATACCAACCACACTAGAGCCCTCTACCTTTCGACTGGAGTTTTCAAGAAAAGTAATGGAAGGATTGGTAACTTCAATTAGACCCGCTCCCTTCATCTCAAAAACACCAATTTCACTTGTGGTTCCGAATCTATTCTTTATAGTTCGCAATATCCTGTATTCTTGGGTTCTTTCGCCTTCAAAATGCAATACTGTATCCACCATGTGCTCCAATACCCTTGGACCCGCCAATTCCCCTTGTTTAGTAACGTGGGCAACTATAAACAAAGGAATAGCCATAGTTTTACCTATTCTTATGATGAAGTTAGAACATTCCCTTACCTGAGATACAGAACCAGGGGCCGAACTCATGCCTTCCTTATACATAGTCTGTATAGAATCGATGATGACGAACTTGGGATTGAGATTTTTAATGTGGGCCTCAATATTGTCTACATTTGTCTCAGCCACAATATACAGCTCTTTATTATTTATTCCAAGCCTTTCCGCCCGCATCTTTATTTGCTCTTCCGACTCCTCACCAGATACATATAGGACCAATCCCTCCGACCCACTTATATTCCCTGCACACTGTAGTAGTAGGGTAGATTTCCCTATGCCAGGATCTCCTGATATCAATGTAACTGATCCTCTGACCAATCCTCCACCTAAAACTCTGTTGACTTCATTAATTTTTGTATCGATTCTCTCGTATTTTCCTGATTTTATTTCTGAAATACTTCTAGGAGAGCTTTCTGTATTTTTAATTAATGTGGCTCTTGTATCAGATTTTCGTTCAATTTCTTCTACGAATGTATTCCATTTATTACATTGTGGGCACTTCCCCAACCATTTAGAGGTTTCATATCCACAATCCTGACACACAAAAACACTTTTAATTTTGCCCATATAAATTTTCTCCTATTCTATATACAAATCTCTATATACAAAGTAAATTATAATCTTTATTCGCAATAAATACTATTAATATCGTATAGATTTCATCTAATGTTAAAACTTTCTTTTATTTTTAATCTTAAGATATATTTTGAACTAGAACTTTGTTCTCTTTAAAATCCATTATGATACTATCTCCATCTTTTATTTTACCACAAAGAATGTCCTCTGATAGCTTATCTTCAATTACATTTGTTACAATTCTTCTTAAAGGCCTAGCCCCAAACTCTTGACTCTCCCCTTTTTCTATGAGATATTGTTTAATTTCTGGTGTAAAGCTCACGGTTATATTCCTACTCTCAAGTCTGTTACACAGCTTTTGTAAGAGAAACTCCATGATTTTAAGCAACTCTTCTCGATTAAGTCTATTGAATATAATGGTGTCATCTATTCTATTGAGAAACTCTGGCTTGAAGGTCCTTCTAAGCTCTACATTTACATTGTCTTTTAAAGTATCGTATGCCCTTTTTTCTTCAGATTTTTCAGATGAGAATCCTATAAGTGTCTGTTTTTTAAAATACCCAGCGCCAAGATTTGAGGTCAATATTATTATAGTATTTTTAAAATCTACTTTTTTACCCTTGCTATCTGTGAGAACTCCATCCTCAAGTATCTGCAATAAAATATTAAAAACATCTTCATGGGCCTTTTCAATCTCATCGAAAAGAACCACGGAGTATGGCTTTCTTCTAACCTTCTCCGTCAACTGACCACCTTCATCATACCCTACATATCCTGGTGGGGCCCCTATAAGTTTAGATACTGTGTGTTTATCCATGTACTCAGACATATCTATTTTTATTATATTGTTTTCATCCCCAAACATAGCTTCTGCCAGAGCCTTGCACAACTCAGTTTTTCCAACCCCCGTAGGACCACAAAATATAAAAGTACCTATTGGCCTGCCTGGATCCCTTAACCCAACTCTAGCACGCCTTACAGCCTTGCAAATTACGGTTATAGCCCTCTCCTGACCTATAACTCTTTTGTGAATCTGTTCCTCCATATTAAGCAATTTTTCTGATTCCTTTTCAGTTATCTTTTGCACAGGTATGTTTACTAATTCAGATAATATTTTTGCAATTTTGTCCGAATCCACCACCATTTTGCAAGGTCTGTGTGTCCTATTATATTTGTCCTTCATCTCCTGCAATTTATCCTTCAGTTTTAATTCCATATTTCTAGAATGAGCTGCTTTCTCGAAGTCTTGGTACTCTATAGCCGATATTTTCTCACACTGAGCAACTGCTATAGATTTTTGCAATTCATCCATTTCAGGAACATTACAGTAATTGTCGATTCTAACCCTTGCACTGGCCTCATCTATCAAGTCTATGGCCTTATCTGGAAGAAATCTATTGGCAACATACCTCTTAGATAGCTTTACAGCACTTTCAATTGCTTCATCGGTTATCCTTACACCATGATGACTTTCATATTTATTTCTTATACCTTTAATAATCTCAATGGACTCCTCCTCTGAAGGTTCCTCCACCATAACTGGTTGAAATCTTCTTTCCAAAGCAGCATCCTTTTCAACGTGTTTTCTATACTCATCTATAGTAGTGGCACCTATACACTGAATTCCGCCTCTAGCCAAGGAAGGCTTTAGAATGTTGGCAGCATCGATGGCTCCTTCAGCACCTCCAGCTCCGATCATGGTGTGGATTTCATCTATAAATAAGATAACATCCCTTGACTTCTCCACCTCATCAATAACCTTCTTCAACCTGTCTTCAAACTCACCTCTGTATTTTGAACCCGCAACTAGGGAACTTATATCTAAATTTACTATTCTCTTATCACATAAATTCTTGGGAACCTTTCCCTCCACTATCTTTTGTGCTAAACCCTCTACAATGGCAGTCTTTCCCACACCAGGCTCACCTATAAGACAAGGATTATTTTTTATTCGCCTACATAATATCTCTAAAAGCCTTTCTGTTTCTCTATCCCTGCCAATAACAGGGTCTAAACACTTTGAACAGGCTTCCTCTGTCAAGTCTTTCCCAAACTTATCTAACATAGGAGTTTTATAATCCTGCTTTTTCCTCATAATATAATTATCGGGTTTTCCACTGCCTTGCATAGTATTCAAGATACTTTTTTTTATACTTTCAATGTTCATGCCCATATCCTCTAGTAAACTTACTGCCACACTATGTTCTTCCTTTAAAAGAGCCAAAGCTATATGATCTGGGCTTACGTAATCAGCTTTCAGTGATACCGCTTCATCATAGCAGTTTTCCAGTATGCGCTTACTTCTAGGAGTTAATAAAATTTCTTCTCCTTTGTAAAGCCTCTCTCCAAAACCTGTTGCTTTTATAATAGAACTCTCAACTTTATCAGCATCTACATTGTTTTCATTTAAAATATAAAATAAGTGGTTTTCATTGTCTTTTAGTAGGCCTAATAAAAGGTGCTCTGTGCCTACATACTCATGCCTTAAAATTTGTGCCGACTCCTTTGCATACAATATGACTTTTTGAGATTTATCTGTAAACTTACTGCTCATGTTAGTTACCTCCTAAAATTGCCAATTATATTGTAATTCTGCCCAAGAAAAATATTTTTAAGCACATACTCTTAAATTATTGTGATATAATTACAAACATAATAGGTGGTGATAATTTGAATAAAACTGTTATGTTAGTAGAAGATGAATTTAGAATGAGAATCCTACTTAGGGATTACTTCAAAAAAGAACAATTTGAAGTTATAGAAGCTGAAGACGGTGAAAAAGCCCTGAACCTGTTTCTTCACTCTCAGCCTGACGTGATTATAATGGATATAATGATGCCAAAGCTTGATGGTTTTAGTCTTTGCAGAGCTATACGTGAGAAATCTACAGTTCCTATAATAATACTTACAGCAAAGTCACAGGAAGAAGATAAGTTATTAGGATATGAGCTAGGTGCTGACGAATATGTTACAAAACCCTTCAGTCCTAAAGTACTTATAGCTAGAACCATAGCACTTTTAAAGAGAGCTAATGGAACCTTAGGATCAGAAAACAGCATCTCAGTGGGCTCATTAAAAATCAACATTCCATCAAGGGAAGTGTCTATAAAAGAAGACCTAATTCAATTATCCACAAAAGAATTTAATCTTCTTCTGTATATGGTAAAAAACAAAAACATTGTATTGACAAGAGATATGCTGCTAGACAATGTCTGGGGGTATGATTATGAAGGTGATTACAGGACGGTGGACACAAGCATAAAAAGACTTAGGGAAAAGTTGGGGGCATGTTCACAATATATACACACAATACGGGGGTTAGGTTATAAATTCTATGTTGAGTAAGATAAAAAAAAATATATCCCTTAAACTTTTCTTTATAATCACAGGATTGTTTTTTATCATCATCACTATAATACTTCTTGGACAAAGCTATTTTTTTGAAAGCTTCTACTATAATTCAAAAATGACATCATTGAAAAATAATGTTCTTAAATTTAAAAACGATATTGACATAAAGGGAAGCGTGGCCCATATACCTTATGACAACATTTATAAATTTGAGGATGAAAACAATGCCATATTTGCTGTTTTAGATTCTAATTTTCGTTATACTTATCTCCATAAACCCATCCAAAACAGTGGTGATTCAAACATTAAAAAAGATGCATATGATGATGATCTTATTAATATGGCAATTAACAATTGGAAGCAATTTGGCGAGTCCTATTTTGATGTGGTGAAAAATAAGGAAACTGTAACCTTTGAATTTCAACACCCTGTACTGCAGACAAATAACCTTGTGGTGGTATCGCCCTTAGTAATCAAAAATAAAATCAGCAATATAATATTTGTCATATCCACTTTGCAACCGGTCAACGAAGCATCAAATGTAATGAAGCAATATTACGTGTATATATACATTTTTGTTATAGTTTTAATTGTGGTTTTTTCATTATTTTTCTCGAGAACTGTGACAAAATCCCTTATTGCCATTAACAAAACAGCAGTAAAAATGGCTTCCCTAGATTTCACTGAGAAGTGTCATGTAAATAGTAATGATGAACTGGGCACTCTAGCAAATAGCCTTAATTTTCTTAGTGATAATTTAAATACTGCCCTGTCCAATCTAACCGTAGCCAATGAGGATTTAAAAAAAGAAATGGAAAAAGAACTTGCGCTTGAAGAGATGAGAAAAGATTTTATCTCCTCTGCTTCCCACGAATTGAAAACTCCTATAAGTCTTATAGAAGGATATGCCGAGGGTCTTAGAGACAATATAGCCGATGAAACTAGTAGAAAATTTTATCTTGATGTTATCATTGACGAAGCTAAAAATATGAATAAACTGGTAATGGATATGCTTCAATCTTGTGAAATGGATTATGGTGACTTCCAACTGCCACAAGGATCCTTCTGTATCTATGAGCTTTTATACAATACAACAAAAAGTTTTTCTGATGCATACACTAATAAGCAATTTATCTTAAATTCTTATGTATCCCCTGAGCTAATGGTAGTTGGCAATGAACATAATATAGAAATTGTATTGAGAAATGTGCTATCTAATGCTGTAAACTATTCAAAAGAGATGTCCCATATTTATATTCGCCTGTATTCTAAGTTCAATTCTAGCGATGATATAGTCATAGAAATAGAAAATGAAGACTCTAATATACCTGATGAGGACATTAATCTTGTATGGGATAAGTTCTATAGAGCCGAAAAATCTAGAAATAAATATTCTGGTGGTACTGGACTGGGGTTAAATATCGTTAGCTCCATCTTGACGAAACACAAAAGCCAATTCAATATTTGCAACACAGATATTGGTGTTAAATTTCATTTTACACTAAAGAAAGAATGACCACATCTATATGGCCATTCTTTCTTTATAAATCAATACTGTTTAATAGCTTGTATGCAGTACTTTCCATTATTGGATTGTCCTCGAGATTGTATGTAAAAATCTGAACTCTGAAGCATACTACATATCATACCGCTTTCGCTGGCGGAACCATTGTCAATGGTTATCTTTAATTTATCTTCTTTTGTCACTATTCTCATATAATCGTCTATGATGCTGTAATCACTAGCATCAATCCTACCTGCAATATCAAGTGAATACTCCGACATACTACATATCTGTCACCAAAACCCTCTAAGAGGCTTTCACCTTGCACACCTGTAATTCTCTTAGATGTTTGGCAACACGCTCCTTTCTTATTTTCATATTTTCTTTTTCCTATTTAGTATGATAGTAGTATCTCTCATTTAATGATTATTATTCCTTTTTTTGCTGAAAAAAATTTCCAAACTTTAAAAGGAACTTATTCCTACTAAAGTTTGGAAACTGTATTTAAAATAAATGGCTCCGCGAAAAGGATTCGAACCTTCAACCTATCGGTTAACAGCCGAGTGCTCCACCATTGAGCTATCGCGGAATATGACCTGGCAACGTCTTACTCTCCC
>NZ_FRAD01000011.1:33010-109690 GCF_900142225.1 Hathewaya proteolytica DSM 3090 | reverse complement strand
TAAAAGACTTCTCCACAATATCACCTCATTTCTTATGTATTTTATGTAGTTTGTATAGTTATTATACAATGCTATTGAAATGACGTCAGAATTAACTTTCATATTGTATTTTGTTCTAAATCAGAAGTTAGTGTAATGTTAAGTTAGGGGAGTATCGAACTCCCCTAACTTAAAGCCCTTACATCCTCGACCACAAGGGCACGAGGTTTTACGGGCAAAATTATAAATTTTACGCTTAGTAGATTTTCTTAATATTATATTTTATTATTTTCTTTTAGAGCTCTTTCTATTCTCTCACCAAACTCATTACATGCTTTTTTAAAATTTTTTATAAGTCTTACCTTTATTTCTTTTTTTATATCCCAAATATCATATAGTATATTATCTACTAATGTATCCTTTTCATCCTCTTTCATAGCCCTATATCGTTGTCCAGCTTGAGTAAAATCATCCTGCTTCTTAATAGGTTCCATGGTTTTAATGCCACATATTCGATGGTTTTCCACCTCTCCATCTTTATATACCAATGGTTCATTGTTATTTAAAATATTTTCCTTGTAATTCACATCTCTATCACTGTACTTATATCTCATAGCCCCATCTTGATTGTTATTGCATACTTCTACAATTGGCCTATTTATAGGAAGCTGCTGAAAATTCACTCCTACTCTATGTCTGTGAGCATCATGGTAAGCAAAGGCTCTTCCTTGAAGAAGTTTATCATTTGATAATTCAATACCTGGTACAATATTGCTTGGACTAAAACAAATTTGTTCTATATCTCCGAAAAAGTTTTCTGGGTTCTTATTTAAATACATTGTTCCTACATCCATAAGAGGAAATGTATCTTCAGGCCAAAATTTCGTTGCATCCAAGGGATCAAATTCAAGTTCTTCTGAATCCTTTTCATCCATAATCTGAACTTTTAAATAATATACAACTTCCTCGCCCTTACTTATGGCATTGTACAAATCCTTTATAGCCACGTCTGGTTCTAAACCTGCCAAAATTTCAGCTTCACATCTATTTATGGTCTTTACCCCCAATTTAGGCTTCCAATGGTATTTTACTAAAAATCTTTTCCCCTCATTATTTACCCAAACAAAAGTATCTACTCCAAATCCTTCAATAGTTCTAAAGCTTTTAATAGTTCCAAGATCTGAAAATAAGAATGTGATCATATTGGTGGCTTCAGGGTTGCTAGCTATGAAATCCCAAAACCTACTTTTATCTATTACGTTATTTTTAGGAGATGGCTTAAATGCATGCACCATGTCGGGAAATTTTTTTGCATCCCTTATGAAAAACACCGGTATATGATTTCCTACTATGTCCAAATTGCCTTCCTTTGTATAAAATTTAACTGCAAAACCTCTTGGATCTCTCAATGTATCCGCTGACCCCTTTGCTCCAATAACCGTGGAAAATCTCACAGCAACAGGTGTCCTTTTTCCTGCAATATTGAATACATCCGCTTTAGTGTATTTCCACATGCAATTTGTGAGTTCAAAATAGCCCATGGCACCAGATCCCTTGGCATGGACTACCCTCTCCGGTATTCGTTCTCTATTAAAGCTGGCCAACTTTTCTATAAGATGCAGATCCTCTAAGAGAACTGGACCATTGGGCCCTAAGGTAAGTGAATCCCCATCATTGTATATTGGATTCCCTTCATTACCTGTAAATTTTCTATTTCTTATCTCATGGTATACCTCCGTATTTTCTTCAGATCTGTTTCTAGCTTTGCGATTGCCCATAGATTCCTCCATACATAATTTATGCACTATTGTATTCTATGAACAATAAATTATTTTGGTGTTGAAAAACAAAAAATAAAAACCACAAAACAAACTATTTTGCGGTCTTAATATAAGTTACTCAACTTTCCCAGCAAATATTTCGGAATAAAGCCTGAATAAATGAGGCTTGAGATAGCATCCATTCAGTAACTTTACTTTTTATCATGGATGTGATATCTGCTGACAATGTTGAAATGTGTTCCACAAATAAAGCCATCAGGCTTTGCAATGCATTGGCTAAGTCCATATCTTGTATATCTTCACAGAACATGAAAAATAATTCGCCATACGTCTTCTGGTCATTTTCCTTTCGACGAATCCATTCTAGAATGATATATCTGGTAAATACAATGGCTGTATGGCTTACCATTGCACCATAATTATGGCTCTGAAATTCAGTGCCTAACTTCATGAAAGATTTAGATGATTTAAAGAAGCATTCGATAGACCATCTATTTCCATAAATACGTACGATTTCTTCATCTGAAAGTGAGCAGTTGGTGCTTAAGATATATAAGCATTCACTTTTCTTGTTGCTATTTCGTACAAATACAATCTTTACAGGTATTCCTGTTTTTGTTGTAACCACCAATGAGCCGAAAATATTTCTGGCACCTTCAAAGCATACAAATTTCTTTAATTCAGGAAGTGTGTATTGCTTTTCGTTGTAGATGTAACGTTGTTTTAATTGCTTCACCATTCCAATGGCATCGATGCCTGTGGCAAGAATTTCTCTTATCATCGGTTCTGTAGTAAACCATGTGTCCATAAGGACATAATCAGCTTTAATGCCAGCGTTTAAAGCATTCTTAACCAAAAGAACAGCAGCATCTGTTTTGTGCATCATGCTTTCTTTACGAAATTTGTAGCCATTTGTACGATGATCGATTTGATTAGAAATTTCATTATAACGATTACTTTCATTGGCAGAAGAAAGCATGTTAAACCCAGTGGGGATAAAGCTATACCCATCAGACCACCCAAGCGCAAGAAGCGTAAATCCCTTTTGATATTTGTGTTCAACATGGTCAAATACACGAGCAAGCAGTTCCACTGATTTGCTACGATTACGTTTGATTACAGAATCATCCAGAATAAGGACTTTTACTCTTTCAGGCCTGGTAAGCGCATCAAATACTGTTGCGACTTTAGCAGCCAGCAGCAAAAGAAACTTGCTCCAGTTATAGGATGTTTCATTTAGAAAACGATAATATGTGTTCTTTGAAACAGCCCGATCTTTATGCTTAGAATTTAGGAAACGAAATAAATTCTTTCCCTGAAATACTAACAAAAGTAAAAATTGAAACACCTCATATGCAGAAATACCACATGCTTTTGTAATATTGGATTTGCGCATCAGCTTTCCGATTTCAATTTCTTTAAACGCATTAGAAAATGCATTTGGGGTATGGCCATTTTGGCTCATTTGATTTATCATAAGATTAGCACCTCTTCTTTGTATTTTAATGGTTGTGGTAATCTTATTATACCAAAGAATTGGTGCTTTTTTAATGTCAATAAACCAATTGATGTAACATTTATGCCTGATTTAATGGGCATTTGCACCAGCTACGCTGGTGGGAAAGTTGAGTAAGTTATAAATTATAAATTTACTTTTACTTCTTAGATATTTTTTCAATTAGAGATAGAATTGCAGCATAAAACAGATATTTTGATGCACTGGAAATTCCAACTGTAAGATAAGCTATGAATTCCCTGAATCCCCCTTGGTATGCCTGTGATGCCCTTATAACACCAAGTATAAAGTTATATGCAAAGGCTAGTCCAGAAA
The DNA here is from genome assembly GCF_900142225.1 of Hathewaya proteolytica DSM 3090. Lineage (GTDB taxonomy): Bacteria > Bacillota > Clostridia > Clostridiales > Clostridiaceae > Hathewaya > Hathewaya proteolytica. Next base: position 106,099 of record NZ_FRAD01000011.1, on the reverse strand, counting down.
GCACAAGAAATGTAAGAACAATTTTTGGAATAAAATCAACTACAGTGTTAGTTATAGGTCTACATGGCCTTTGGTACTGTTGATATTGTTGTGGGTTAATGTTATGTTGGAACTGCTGCTGAAACTGTTGCTGGTTTTGAGCCCCATTTTGAGGTGCACCAGCATTTTGATTTTCTTCTTTAGGAACAAAATTATTATCGCTCATTTTTTCCCTCCATAATTTTTTAATTTTATGTTTTTATCTCATGGCTAGCCGTTGTGACATGCCTCTAGATAACGACTTCTAGCCTTCACGTGGGGTTAAAACGCCACGTGAAGCTAAAAATTGTGTTTATATTAACAATTTAAAAATAATAAACCAATATTTATTATTAAAATATACAACTAATAAGTTTATCTCTCACCTATCATTTCCCTAATTTTTTCTGGAATGTTGATCTTTTGAGGACAATGTTCAACACATATTCCGCATCCTATGCATTTTTCTGCGTTTTCATAATTAATTTCTGAACTGGAAATCCAATTCTCTGAAACAGAATTAAGGGCATTGTTGTTCCATCTTCTAAAGTTTCCTGGTATGTTCACACCATGAGGACATGGCATACAGTAACTACAACCTGTACATTTTACCTTTTGTCTGCTATTTATATTGTCTTTCACTATTTCTATAGCTTCTTCTTCCTCAGTACTCAATGGTTTAAGATCTTTAAATATTTCAATGTTCTCCTGAACCTGTTCCAAAGTGCTCATACCAGATAAGATAGTAGCTATGCCTTCTTTTTCAGCTAACCATCTAAAAGCATATTTTGCGGAAGTATCATTGCCAAGTTGGTCGAATGGTTTTCTCAATTCCTTTGGTACATTGGCCAACATACCACCCTTTAAAGGTTCCATTATCATTATTGGTATCTTTTTTTCTAGCAATCTCTCATAGCCTTTTTGTCCAGGGTTGTCCAAAAGGTCCATATAATTGTACTGGATCTGAACAAAATCCCAATCATACATATCCAAAACTTTGTCAAGAAGCTCTATATCGTCGTGAATAGAAAACCCTAAATATTTTATAAGGCCTTTCTTTTTCTTTTCAATGGCCCACTGAAGTCCATTAACCTGTTCCATTGTATCTACATATTTACTTTCTAAAGCGTGCATCAAGTAAAAATCAATATACTCTACACCTATATTATCTAAAGTTTCATTAAATATTCTTTCCATATCCTCTTTGCTTTTTACAAGCCAAAAAGGCATCTTATCTGTGACGTAATACTCTTCTCTTTTAAACTGCTTTAGTGCAATGCCTAAAGCTTTCTCGCTCTTTCCGTTATCATAAACATATGCAGTATCATAATAATTTATGCCAGCATTATGAGCTAACTTTATCATCTCGTTTACCTTATCTTGATTTATAACATCTTTATCCTTAGGGAATCTCATTGCCCCAAAAGCAAGTTTGGAAAGTTTAACGTTGATTTTCTCTAAAATTGAATATTCCATTACGCTTCACCTCTTAAAATTATATGTTAAAAACCATTATAATTGTTTTTTAGCTGTTATGCAAGGAAATAAAAAAACTCGCCGCAGTTAAAATCTGCGGCAAGCTCTTACTTTCCCGTAAACTCCTTGACACCATTGTTTCCATCATAGGGCTTTTGGTCTTTAGAAGTCAAATGACATATTATTAGTTTGTATTTTTTTCCTTTAGATATCTGTTGATTAAATTTCATTTCAAATACCTCATTGCTGCCTTCCTTTGGCACTATTCTTACATTTCTTCTCCTCAGTGAATTTTCCATACTCACATTATCATTTTTTCCAACAGTGGCAATACCATTAGGTTCATTACTGTCCAAACTTTGAATCCAATAATTACGTGGTGTGACAGCCTTCCTTATATCTACAGGATTATTAAACTTTATCTCCAGTGTACTTTCATCTGTCTGCTTCAAAGATACAAGCATAGGAATTTTTTTCTTTTGGATGCTGTTTTCACCTTTTTCCTTTATACAAGGTTGCTCACAGGCCTTAACATTTCTAGCTCCTATACATAATAAGCAGAAAACGTTGATAAATATCATAGCCATTATCATTGTAGCTTTTGTAACTTTTTTCATACTATACCCCTCCAACTTATGCTTTGTTGAAGTTATATTGTGCAAACATTATTAAATTTATTCATTTGGTTTTTAAACTAACATTGAATGTAATAAATTCTACTGTCTTCATTCCATACATCCATTCTGTTTTCCATGTATACAAAACCATATTTTTCATATAACCCAACATGATCTGTGGCAAGGTATACTTTGTGAAATCCTTCAGCTTTTGCAACGGAAATAGCATGTTTTATCAAAACTTGGCTATATCTATTCCCTCTGAAATTTTCACTGGTATACACAAACCCAATCCACGGAAAAAGCTTAGGATCTTCTATACAGTCCTTCTGCGTAAGAGTAAGAAATGCCATAACCTCTTTCTCTTTATTCATCAAGAAAAATATTTTACTATTAGGTCCTAAATTTTCTTCTATAGTCCCGTTTTGAATATTTCTAGCAAGGAATTTTCCTGCGGACCATGGACACTGTTCTAATACCTGCAATAATCTTTCTTTTTCCTCACTATCAAAAAACTCGACAATATCCATGTATTTATCCCCTTTATTTTTTTATTGCACTGTCAACAGTTTTTCTTACTTCTGAAATGCTTATATCCTTTTCTCGAGCTATAGCAGCCATATCATCATATTCTGCTTTTTCTCTACTTACGCCCCAGCCTATAGATTTTTTTACGTTTATATGTCCATACTCACATGTTACATGATATTGTGAACGATCCATGGTATAGCGATTGCATATATACTCTCTTATACCAAGTGTTGTAGTGTGTTTAAACATTAGTTTTATCATCACTTCTCTTTTTTCAGTGCTGCACATACATGTAAGCATGGTAGCTGGACGGTTTTTCTTCATTCCAATGGAAGTTGTAAATACATCCATGGCACCGCCTTCAAAAAGTCTTTCCATGGCAAAACCAATATCCTCTGCGGTCATATCATCTATATTGCAACAAAGCTCAGCTATAGATTCTCTTCCATCCTCAGTTTCTCCAAGGAAAGTTCTAAGGCAATTAGCCTGTTGGAAATCTTTTGTACCCATACCATACCCTATGGATGAAACCTTCATCACTGGCATATTTCCAAATTCACTGGCAAAATGCTTTAAAAGAGCCGCTCCTGTTGGAGTACATAATTCCCCTCTTACACTTCCGCCATATGTAGGTACACCTTGCAATATATGCGACGTAGCAGGTGCTGGTACTGGAAGTATTCCATGAGCACATTTAACTTGCCCAGAGCCTACATGAACTGGTGATACAATTATTTTATCAGGTGCAATGTCATCTATAAGCATACAAACCCCAACCACATCAGCTATAGCATCCATGGTTCCAACCTCATGGAAATGAATCTCGTCCACAGGTTTGTTGTGGGCATGACTCTCAGCTTCAGCGATTAATTTATACACACTCTTGGCATTATCTTTTACTTTTTGTGACACATTAAGATTATCAATTATGTGTTCTATATCATGCATACCTGAGTGATGATGGTGTCCATGACTATGCTCCTGAACATGATCTTCATGACAGCAATGTTCATGTATATGATCATGTTCACTATGACAATGTTCATGTGTGTGTTCATGTCCATCATGACAATGTTCATGTTCATGCACATCCTGGCTGATTTCCTCTTCTCCATTTACCCTAACACAAATATGAGTTCCATATATACCACACTTTGATGATTGTTCTGCAGTAACTTTTACTCCCGGCAGCTTCAACTCATTAATATTTTCTAAGAATTCCTCCTTATTTGGGCAAAGCTCAAGAAGTGATGCCATAAGCATATCACCTGCAGCCCCCATACTACATTCAATATATAAAGTTTTCATCTATTTTCCCTCCATATGATTTATCATACTGGCAAGATATCCTGCCCCAAAACCGTTATCAATATTTACTACGCTAACTCCACTAGCACAAGAATTAAGCATGGACAATAATGCCGAAACTCCCCCAAAAGAAGCTCCGTAGCCTATACTAGTTGGCACGGCAATGACTGGACAGTCAGCAAGTCCTCCTATAACACTGGCAAGAGCCCCTTCCATCCCTGCTATGGCTATGATAACTCTAGCATCCATAATTTCTTTCATGTGTGCTAAAAGGCGATGAAGTCCAGCAACGCCTACATCATATAATCGAATCACTTCATTGCCAAGGACTTCGGCAGTTAAAGCAGCCTCTTCCGCCACAGGCATATCACTGGTTCCTCCTGTAGCTACTACAATTTTGCCTATACCATTTACACAAGGCATCTCTCCTACTATACCAATCCTACCCATGTTATAGTATTTCAGTGGTAGCTCTTCTCCCACCACCTTAGCAGCCTCAAAATCCATTCTTGTAATAAGTATGGCTTTTTCCTCTTTTGCCCTCATGGCTTTGCAGATATCCCTTATTTGCTCCGGAGTCTTCCCTGCACCATATATAACCTCTGCTATACCCTGCCTCAATGATCTATGATAATCCACCTTGGCAAAGCCAAGATCTTCAAAGGGCTCCATTTTAAGCTGAAGCATGGCATCATCTACAGTCATCTTTCCATCTGCCACTGATAACAGCAATTTTTTTATATTTTCTTTTTCCATGATATTTACCTTCCTTCAAGATCTAATAATACAACTTTAAAGTACGTCTTTAATTCCTGACAGATCTTTTCTCTATCTTTTAAAGCACCTTCCATATCCTCTGCTTTAAACTGCAGTCTAGCAGCATCATAATATACCCTAACACGAAAATCAGAATACCCCAACTTAAACAAAATATCTTCAGATTTCTCTACACAGTCCAATAGCTCTTTGCTAATAACATGGCCTGTGGGAATACGAGTGGCAAGACATGCATATGCAGGTTTATTCCAAGTAAAAAGCTTAGCTTCCTTGGATAACTTCCTTATTTCATCTTTTGTGAGATTGCAAAGTCTTAATGGAGACATAACTTCCAGCTCTGCAATGGCTTTCATGCCAGGCCTATCTTTTGCATCATCTGAAGCATTGCTTCCATCTATTATTACATTGTAGCCATCCTTTAAAGCCTGGGCTTTTAATGTTCCAAATATTTGATTCTTACAAAAATAACACCTATTACTTGGATTATCTACGACTTCCTTGCAATTTAATATGTCTGCATTAATAACCTTCATCTCAACTCCTAGTTGTTTTGCAAGCTTCAACGCATCTTCAAATTCAAATTGTGGCTGAAAAGCTGTCTTAACATAGTATGGGCATACATCTGCCCCGTATTTAAGCGCTGCATATAAAAGATAAGATGAATCCACACCACCTGAAAATCCCAAGGCCACCTTGTTATTATTTTTGAAAAACTCTTTTAAATCCACTCTAACCACCTCATCACTTGTGATATTCTAAACTAAAAAGGCCACAAAAGTAAACGCCTCTTTTCTAGAAGCAGCATTACCTTCATGGCAATAATTTATGCATTGTATTTGATTTTGGAATTACAAATTTATCTTCCTTCTGGAAGCTATTTTATGATTTATATCAGATAAATTATATCATATAAAAACTGCCTATACAATAAGCCCAAGTTGTATAAATTCCTTTGTAATGCTACAATTATTGTAACAAATAATTATTAAAGAAAAGGGAGATTACAATGCTAAAGCAACGATTAGATAATGTAAGAAGCCAAGGTCCACTTATACATAACATTACAAATTATGTAACTGTAAATGATTGTGCAAATATACTTCTAGCTTGTGGTGCATCTCCAATCATGGCAGATGATACCGAAGAGGTAGAGGAGATAACATCATTATGTAAAGGATTAAACATAAATATTGGTACATTAAATAAAAATACCATACCATCCATGATACTGGCAGGCAAAAAGTCAAATTTGTGTGGTCATCCTGTAATACTAGACCCTGTTGGAGCTGGAGCCTCTTCACTGCGCAGTAATACTGCTAAAAAGCTATTAAAAGAAATTAAGTTTACTGTTATTAAAGGAAATATCTCAGAAATAAAAACTTTAGCCATGGGAACTGATACCACCTGTGGAGTGGATGCAAATATAGCAGATATTGTGACAAAAAATAATTTAGATGAAGTTATAAAATTTGCAAGAGAATTTGCATATAAAACCGGTGCTATAATAGCCATCACTGGTGCCATTGATATTGTCACTGATGACAAAAAAACGTTCATTATCCACAACGGCACTGCAATGATGGGGAAAATTACTGGTACGGGTTGCATGCTATCCGCCATGACTTGCGCTTATCTAGTGGCTAATAAAGATAATCTATTGGAAGCTACTGTAGCTTCAGTATGTGCCATGGGTATAGCAGGTGAACGCGCCTATGCTAGATTAAAAAAAGAAGATGGAAATTCATCTTATAGAAATTATCTTATTGATGAAATATATAATTTAAATGGGGAACTATTGGAAGGAAGTGCAAGATATGAAGTGCGATAAAGAAAATATGTTGTTATATGCCGTTACTGATAGAAGTTGGCTAGGTATTGAAACTTTGTATTCACAAGTAGAGAAGGCTTTAAAAGGCGGAGTTACCTGTGTTCAACTTAGAGAAAAAGAACTAGATTATGAAACTTTTTTAAAGGAGGCCATGGAAATACGAGAACTTTGTAAAAAATACAATGTGCCATTTATAATCAACGACAATGTGGACATTGCCATTAAAGTAAAGGCTGATGGTATCCATGTTGGACAAAAGGATATGGTAGCTACAAAAGTTAGAGAAATGATAGGTGAAAATATGATTTTAGGTGTATCTTCTGCAACTTTAGAAGAAGCCTTGGAAGCTGAAAAAAATGGCGCAGATTATTTAGGTGTAGGCGCCATGTTCACCACATCTACAAAAACTGATACAAGACAAGTATCCCTGGATACTATTAAAAATATATGTTCAGCAGTTAGTATCCCTGTGGTTGCCATAGGTGGTATAAACAAAACAAATATACTTCAGCTTAAAGGTACAGGTGTAGATGGAGTAGCATTGGTGTCAGCTATTTTTGCTAGCCAACATATTGAAGAAGAATGCGTTGAACTGAGGAAACTGTCCAGTGAAATCGTAAAATAATTATATAATAGATTAAGGCACTACAAAGAAAGTTAATCACCTTTTTAGTGCCTTATATCTTTTGATTAATGATGGAACAATCTTATGCCTGTAAATGCCATTACCATATCATATTTATTGCAGCACTCTATAACTAAATCATCCCTTACGGAACCGCCTGGCTGAGCAATATATTTTACCCCACTCTTTTTAGCACGTTCTATATTGTCGCTGAATGGGAAAAATGCATCTGAACCTAAAGCTACATCCTGCATCTGATTTAGCCATTGGCGCTTTTCCTCTGCTGTAAACACTTCTGGTTTAACCTTAAATATTCTCTGCCATGCACCCTCAGCTAGTACATCCATGCACTCATCACCTATGTAATTATCTATGGCATTGTCTCTATCAGCTCTACCAAGACCTTCTGCAAACTGAAGGTTAAGCACCTTTGGGCACTGACGTAATAGCCAATTATCAGCTTTTTGACCTGCAAGTCTTGTGCAATGTACACGGGACTGTTGCCCTGCACCTATTCCTATAGCCTGGCCGTCCTTAGCATAGCAAACTGAGTTGGACTGTGTATATTTTAAGGTTATTAAAGCAATTATCAAATCTATTTTCGCTTGCTTTGGAAGATTTTTATTGTTAGTTACTATATTGTTTAACATTTCCTCATTTATATCAAGTTCATTTCTGCCCTGTTCAAAAGTAATTCCAAACACATCCTTGTGCTCTACAGCTTCTGGTTTGTACTCTGGATCTATCTTTATTATGTTGTACTTTCCACCTTTTTTAGCCTTAAGAATTTCAAGAGCTTCTGGTTCGTATCCTGGAGCAATTACACCATCAGACACTTCTCTTTTTATTATTTTTGCTGTGTCTACATCACAAACATCAGATAATGCTATGAAATCCCCAAAAGATGACATTCTATCTGCACCTCTTGCCCTGCTGTAAGCACATGCTAGCGGAGATAATTCACCCATGTCATCCACAAAGTATATCTTCTTTAAAGTTTCTGTAAGTGGTAGTCCAACTGCCGCACCTGCTGGTGATACGTGTTTAAAGGATGTTGCTGCTGGAAGTCCTGTGGCGATTTTTAATTCTCTAACTAGTTGCCAACCATTAAAGGCGTCTAAAAAGTTTATATACCCAGGTTTGCCATTTAAAACTTCAATAGGAAGTTCCTCATTATTCTTCATAAAAATTTTTGATGGTTTCTGATTAGGATTGCAACCATATTTTAATTCTAATTCCTTCATAAGACTCGTCTCCCTTCAAAAAATTATTTTACATTTTTATTTATTATTCTTGTTTCGTATTTTCCAGTTTCAACTTCTATATATCTCACAAAAAGTGATACTTTGTTATCCTCATTTAAGGACTCCCAAAGCATACTTGTAAATTCATCTATATCTCCTTCAACTCTAACCAACTTAGGCTCTCCTTCAAAACTTGGCAATGGATTTCCGTCCATCATATAAGTATGAATAAATCGCCCTTCCCCAGCTACAGGATTATCGTAAGAGAAAGTATATCTATTGCATTGAGCTGAATTTCCATTATTGCTCTTTAAAATTGACATGCTGTAGTTAAACTTTCCATTTTCTATTTCCATTAAGCCTGATATTCTAGGAGTGTAATTTGGCGAGTCTGGTTCAAATTCTCTGCAGCGAAGTGATTGCTCAAAGGTTAAGCCCTCCTTCATGCCATCAAATATAGTATCTGTCTGGTCACCATTAGTTACAATAGTGCAATTGTTTAGAACTTTCACCGGTGCATATATTATAAGGCTAGGATCTGAAAGTTTTGATGGGTCAAAGGCCTGTGTTCTTATGCCCTCACCTTCCTGAACAAAAATACGATTTCTGCTATTCACACTTCTTCCCATAATGAAATATGCTGAAACGGCAAATTTTCCATTCAAGGACTTTCCTATGAGGATACCTCTACCTGGATATGAATTATTTTTAAGTTCTGAGCTAATGTTCTTTATTTCCATTTTTTACTCCTCCCTACTATAAAAAAATAAAAAAGCCGACAATCTGAGCGTAAATTGCCCAGACGGTCGGCTAAAATTCATAACTATACTCCCCGTGGTTCACTCCACTTTCCGTCAGTCATATATACAATAATAAATTATTGCTATGAATCATTTCCATAATACCATTATGTGACCATTATTTCAATAGTTTTTTTAGAGTAATTTATAAATTTAATATACATAATATATTTTGTAGTTTTGGGTGGTTATTAGGTGCAAATATGCCTTGTACGCAAACTTTACTATGCTATAATAAAACATATCAATACTAATACATAGAAAAGTTAAAAAGGGGGATTAAAATGGATAAAACAACTTATTATCTTTCTCAAGTTTGGGATAGTGTTGCTACAGACTTTGGTTCCGTAGAACCCTCAATTTGGAGTATTTCTGGTGAAAAGCTAGTGAGTTACTCTAAAATAAAGTATGGAAGTAAAGTTTTAGACATCGGCACTGGAAAAGGTGCCACATTAATCCCAATTTCAAAAACTATAGGGCCGCAAGGCACAGTTATTGGAGTTGATTTATCAATATCCATGGTGAATTACACCAACAAGCTAATAAATGAATTAAACCTTGAAAACTGTCAAATTCTCCATATAAATGCTGCAGACTTAAACTTCCCCCAAGACTATTTTCACCACATGGTAGCTGGTTTTAGTCTTAGATACTTTTTGCAGAATGCAGAGATTTTTCATAGATTGATTAAACCCCTTAAACCCGCTGGAACACTTTCCTTCACTTTGTGGGCTCCAGATGCCCACGATGTAGATATGGATTGCATCATAAGTAGGTATATAGATTTAATTCCTAGTGCAGTGAATGAATTAGATACTGATAAGGAACCTCTCACAACTGCCCATGATATTGAAAACAGACTCAAATTTCTAGACATGCACGATATTTGTGTACAAGTCATGGATGAACCCATAATATACAGTTGCTTTGATGATGTGTTTAAGGAATTTTGGAATAGTCAGTACAGAGTAAACATGGAGAAAATAATGAGCCTAGGTAAAAACATATATGAGGATTTCTATAATAGTCTTTCCTTCTACTTTGAAAGATTTAGAGTAAGGGAAGGCATAAAGTTAACTTGGAAAGTATTATATGCTGTTTGTAAAAAATAATAAAAAAGTGTGCAGATTTAATTATCGGCACACTTTTTTCAACTTTTATTTATGGGGTGTATAAACGCTTTCAATAGTTCCATTTATCTCTCTGCAGTTCTTAAGCCTCAACCTTTTTTTGGGATTGTCATCATAAAATAGCCTCATGCCCTTTCCCAATATTATAGGCATAGTGACGATGTGATATTCATCTATGAGATTATCTTTAATCAAACTATTGGCGAAGCTTGCACCACCACATATCCATATATTTTTACCTTTTTTCATTTTTTCATCTTCAATAAAAGTGTTTAAATCTTCTTCTATGAAGTTTACCCCTTTGTGGCTCAGCTTCTTTCGGTGTGTAAAAACATAGGTTATCTGATTTTCATAAGGCCAAACTTCTGGAGATATTTCATTTATCACCTGTTCATATGTTTTGTAGCCCATAACCACAGTGTCTATGGTATCTAAAAATTCCTTGTGTCCATAATCTCCATCGTAAAGATTGCTGTCACCACCAAGCCAGTTTATTTTGCCACATTCATCCGCAATAAATCCATCCACGCTGCATGCAATATAAAGTATTACCTTTCTGTTCATAAAATCAACTCCCATAATAATATTATAAACAAATAATTCACCTTATACTTTCTAATACTACTTTTACTACTTTTTATTTTTCTTCTCTATTCTTTCAATACCACCCATATAAGGTCTTAATGCAGCTGGAATACTTACGCTGCCATCCTCATTGAGATTGTTTTCAAGAAAAGCAATAAGCATTCTTGGTGGGGCAACCACTGTGTTGTTAAGAGTGTGTGGGAAATACTTTCCGTTGTCACCATTTACACGAATTTTTAATCTTCTTGCCTGTGCCTCTCCAAGATTTGAACAGCTACCTATTTCAAAGTACTTTTTCTGTCTTGGTGACCAAGCCTCTACATCAATAGATTTAACCTTAAGATCCGCTAAATCTCCTGAACAACATTCTAGTGTTCTAACAGGGATATCTAGTGAGCGGAAAAGATCTACAGTGTTTTGCCAAAGTTTTTCAAACCATTGTTTACTTTCTTCAGGCTTGCATATAACAATCATCTCTTGCTTTTCAAATTGATGTATTCTGTATACTCCTCTTTCCTCTATACCATGAGAGCCCTTTTCTTTTCTAAAGCAAGGTGAGTAACTAGTCAATGTCTGTGGTAAATTATCTTCCGTAAGAATTGTATCGATAAATTTTCCAATCATGGAATGTTCACTTGTTCCAATAAGGTATAAATCCTCACCCTCGATTTTATACATCATCTCATCCATTTCAGCAAAGCTCATAACCCCTTGAACTACACTGCTTCTAATCATGAATGGAGGTATACAGTATGTAAATCCCTTATTTATCATAAAATCTCTTGCATAAGTAATAACAGCAGAATGGAGCCTTGCAATATCGCCCATTAGATAATAAAACCCGCTGCCTGCTACCTTTCTAGCGCTATCAAGGTCTATACCATCATAACTTGCCATAATGTCAGCGTGATATGGTATTTCATACTCTGGAACCTTAGGCTCTCCATACTTCTGAATTTCTACGTTTTCGCTGTCATCTTTGCCAATAGGTACACTTTCGTCGATGATGTTTGGTATTACCATCATGCGTTTTGTGATTTCCTCTTGAAGTTCATTTTGTTTTAGTTCTAAATTTTGCAATTCTTCTGCAGCAGAAGTTACTTTGTCCTTTATTATTTGAGCTTCATCTTTTTTACCTTGAGCCATTAGTTTTCCAACTTCTTTTGAAAGTTTATTTCTCTCTGCTCTTAAAACCTCAACCTTTTGTATAACTTCTCTTATTTCTGAATCATAAGATATTACTTCATCTACCATAGGCAATTTGGAATCTTGAAATTTTTTCCTTATATTTTCCTTTACAACCTCAGGATTTTGTCTTAAAAATTTTAAATCTAGCATTCTTTTTCACTCCTATATAATTCTTTATGTGAACTACCCCATTACTAAATAAGGGGTGTTTTGCATTTTCTCTATTTTTTAAAATTATTAACTCAAGTTTTAGTTTAAGTAATCGATATTAATCTAAGACTAATTTCGTTTACTTAATATAGTATATCATAATTAGTATAATTATATATTATTTTGTCCAAAAAATAAACAGAATTCTTAGCTTAACGTGGATTTTTAACTTCACGTTAAGGTTAGAAGTCGTTATCTATGAATATACTATCTGCAAAGGAGAAATATATGAAAAAGCTAAATCAACTTTTTGTAAATAAAAATAACCATGCCCCTAAAGACAATCAACCTACCTCCAAGGGTGACCACAATATCTCGTCCCTCTTATTAAACCAGAATATAACTGTTAGCAAATTGAATTTCACATTAAATCAAACTGACTTTTCCCTAAACAACTTGAAAGACAGTTGTAATGATGTTTTTGACAATCTGAGCAAACAGATAACAGATTTAGAGGACGTATTTCAAGAGTTATCTACTTACTCTTCTACAACTCAAGAAGTACTTGCAAGTACAGAGGAATCAAAGGTAATTGCAGACAAAACATACAGCAAGGCAAAACTAGGGAATTCAGATGTAGAGAACACCATAGAGTCTATTTCAAACATCGAAACCGCAGTAAATAGTGCAAAGAATATCATAAATGAACTTACCCTAAAGTCCACAGAAATTAACTCTATTGTAGACATAATTAAGAGAATTACAAAGCAAACCAAACTTCTCTCTCTAAACGCTTCTATTGAGGCTTCCAAAGCTGGAGATGCTGGAAGAGGGTTTTCTGTGGTAGCACAGGAAATAAATAAGTTAGCTTTAAACAGTGCTGAATCCGCTGAGCACATTTCCCAAATCATCATCAGTATGGATTCTATCATCGACAATAGCAAAGAAGCCATGGAATTGTGTTTAGAAAAGGTATCAGAAGGAATTAATATTTCCAACAACACCCTTGTCACATTTAATGAGATAATAGATTCTGTGAAGGAAACTACTAACATAGCAAACAACATTAACACCGCCATGAACAACCAGACAGAATCCTTAACTAATATACTGAGTTCCACAGATTCCCTTATGGATGTTTCAAACAAAGTGGCTTTTCTTATTGAATGGCTGCAATTAAACACCCAGTATACAAAAACTGCGTTAAGCTCTATGAAGGAGCTATACTCAAATCTACAACATATAAACAATAAACTAAATAATACTATTGATGTAAAAAAAGAAAATACAACTTACCTAAAAGCCAATTTAGGCGGCACTATTTATTCTTTTGATCCAGTAATTGGTGTTGACAGTGTAAGTTGTGAGGCTATTTCAATTTGCAACAGTGGTCTTTTAAAAATCAACAAAGATGGAGAGATACTACCATCCTTAGCGAAAAGTTGGTACCTCAGTGAAGATGCTGTTACATGGACCTTTAACTTGGTAAAGGGGGCTAAGTTCCATGACCTTACGGAAGTTACAGCTGATGATGTTAAATTTTCCTTAGAGAGAGTACTAAATCCTAACAATAATTGTGCAAACAGCTATTTTCTAGAGGATATAGTTGGTTCGGATGAGTTTATAGCTGGTAAATCCTCCGATGTTTCAGGCATTAAGATAATTAACAATTACTGTATTTCTATTACTCTTAAAGAGCCTTATAGCGGAATTCTTACGAATCTAGCCCATAGTTGTTGTTCAATTATTTCTAAAAAGGCCTTTTCTAACAATAAGAAAATCGTAAGTTGTGGCCCATTTACCTACCATATGGGTCAAGACCAAAAGAGCAAATGCACTTATAATGCCTTTGAGAACTATTTTGGAGGTGTTCCTTATATAGATGAGCTAGAAGTTGACTCAAATTTATCAGACTTACAAAAAAAACTTCATGCCAAGGAGCTTCACCTTTTAAAATCTTCAAGTATATCTTTCATAAAACCTATGATGGAAGATCCTACTTTGAAATTCCAAACGGCACCTACACTTTGTTCCTATTACGGTTATTTCGTTTTAAATACAAACAAGCCATGGGCCAAAAATGTTGAAGTTCGAAAAGCCATAAATATGGCTATAGACAAAGATAGAATAATTAAAGATTCTTTTGCCGGTTCTGCTATTAAATTGAATGGTCCATGCCCCGTAGGGTTGGTGTCAAAAGCTCCTAAAGCTCTTCCTTATAGTCCAAAAAATGCAAAGGAAATATTTCAAAAGTACAACGTACTAAGAGAAGAAAACAACTTTAAGATAGCATATTACAATAACGATGATGAGCTATACTCTGTTCTGAAAGAGAACTTGGAAGTTTTAGGATTGAAAGTTACTTTAAACTCAATTCCTTTTAATGATTTTTTTGATAAGGAAAAAAATAAAAAGTACGATCTTCTTGTAACAAGTTGGTTTGCTGATACCTTAAATCCAGATAGTTTTCTTATGCCACTATTTATGTCTGATATGACATACAATCTAAGCAATTATTCTAACCCTACCATGGAACAAATGCTTAGAAAGGCTAAGAAAATCATAAATCCAAAAGACAGAGACGCAGCTTTCCAAGAAGTGGAACAAGCAATTGCTGATGACTATCCATGGCTATTCCTAGCATGTCCATCACTTTGCTACACCTACGAAGAGAATGTCTCTGGTGTTACAATAAACCCATTAGGAATTATTAGCTTTGACAATATAATGATAAATAAATAAAATTATTCAATAAAAAAATCGATGAAATATTTTTCATCGATTTTTATTTTGTTATAAAAGCTTATGCAAAATAGATTTTCCTATGGTTCCCTCAGGCATTTTCACTGAAAAATTATCTACAATGGTCGCACCAACCACTGCAAATGTATCTTCTTCACCTATAAATCCACCATTTTCCATTGATGGGGAATAGGCAATAAAGGGCACTTTTTCTCTTGTATGATCTGTTCCTTTATAGGTGGGATCATTTCCGTGGTCAGCAGTTAAAATAAGAAGATCATCATGTTGAAGCACCGATAAAAGTTCTCCAAGTTTTTCATCAAATCTTTCAATTTCCTTAGCATAGCCCACAGCATCTCTTCTGTGACCCCAAAGAGCATCAAAATCCACAAGATTTACATAACAAAGACCACTAAAATCTCTTTTGGCTATATCTATGGTCTGCTCCATTCCATGCACAGAGCTCTTAGATTTATTGCTCTCTGTTATACCTTCTCCATCAAATATATCTGAAATTTTGCCCACGGATATCACGTCATAACCAGAGGCTTTTAACGCGTCCAATGCAGTCTTTCCATAGGGTTTTAAGGCGTAATCATGGCGATTGCTAGTTCTCTTAAATTCACCCTTCTTTTTGCCTACATAAGGTCTCGCTATAACCCTGCCAACTTTCCACTCATCCCTTAGTGTAAGCTCTCTAGCTATCTCACAACACCTATACAATTCATCAAGACCAAAGGTGTCCTCATTTCCACAAATCTGAAGCACTGAATCTGCAGAAGTATACACTATCATATGCCCTGTGGCTATTTCCTCTTCTCCTAATTCCTCCAAAATTGCTGTACCGCTAGCACTTTTATTTCCAATGATGACTCTACCAGTTCGCCTAGAAAGCTCATCAATTAATTCTTTTGGAAATCCTGTATCGGTGAAAGTTTTAAATGGTTTTGTTATATGAAGTCCCATCATCTCCCAGTGTCCAGTCATGGTATCTTTTCCCGCACTTTTTTCCTTAAGAACCATATATCGTCCCATAGGATTGCTAAGAGGCTCTACATTTTTTAATTCATGGAGATTTGCAAGACCTAATTTTCTTAAGTTTGGTATATTGAAACTGTGAACACTTTTGGATATGTTGCCAAGAGTATCCACTCCAATATCTCCATATTGTTCTGAATCATCCATAGCGCCAATTCCCATGGAGTCAATTACTATGGTAAAAATCCTTTTATATGCTTTCATGGACAACCTCCTTATGTTTTTCAATTAAAGTTCCAATGGCTTCAACCGCAGCCTTTATTGCTAGTTCAGTATCGTGAGCCACAGGATTTTCAAGACCTAGCTTATCTCTTTCTTGGTTTGCCACCACGAGAAATACAGCTCCCACTCTTACTCTTAGATAATCTCCCACAATAAATAAGGCAGCGGATTCCATTTCTGACGCCTTGCACCCCATTCTTTTCCAGGCTTCCCACTTGTTCTGAAGCTCATATCCTCCTGGCAAAAGTTCTGGGTTATGCTGTCCATAAAAAGAATCTTTGCTTTGTACTACCCCCACATGATGGGACACACCAAGTTTCCGTGCACCCTCTGTCAAGGCGTTAATTATGTCAATATTAGCTACAGCTGGATATTCAATGGGGCAATACTCCTTTGAGGTTCCTTCCATGCGTATAGAACCCGTAGCGATGACTAAATCCCCACCCTTTACTTCGGTGTCAATGCCACCGCAAGTTCCAACTCTTATAAACGTATCGGCTCCACACTTTACCAGTTCCTCTAGTGCAATGGAAGCCGATGGACCACCTATGCCAGTGGATGTAACGCTTACTTTCTCTCCTTTATAGTATCCAGTATAAGTGACATATTCTCTGCTATCTGCCACCAATTTGGCACCCTCGAGGTGTTTTGCTATTTTCTCACATCTCTTTGGATCTCCAGGCATAATTACATATCTACCAACATCACCTGGCCTTATTTGCAAATGGTACTGTAAACCAGTTTCTCCAGAATAATTTTGCATAACTTACTCCTTCCATTTACCATATCTCATTTTTTAATTCCCTATTAAACAACTCATCCAGGGCACTCTTAATACAAACTTTATTGTATATAACGTTGTATATTGCATTGGTAATAGGCAAATCCACATTTAATTTCTTTCCTATTTTCAGTAGAGCCTCTGATGTGTAAACGCCCTCTGCTAATTTAGTGGTCTTTATATCTTTTACCAAATTTTCTCCATAACTTCTATTGTGGCTGTGAGCTGAAAATAAAGTAGCTTCATAATCGCCAAGGTGAGACAATCCAAATGAAGAGCTTCCTTTACCCCCCATGGCAGTTATTAATCTGGCAACTTCTGTGACACCTCTGCTCATGAGAGCGCCCTTAAGGCTGCTCAAATTGAGGCCATCAAGGATACCCGCCGCAATTCCAACCACATTTTTCGCCGCTGCTCCTATCTCTACTCCTATTAAATCATCATTCTTATAAAACCTAATAAGGTTGGATTTATAAGTATTTACTACGTCATTCATTACTTCATCTTTTTTGCTAGATACCACCATACAATTCGGTATATCCCTTGTGAAATCCTCAGCATGACCAGGGCCAACCCACACACATACATTTATATTGTCTCCGAGAACATCTTCAACAACCTGACTTAAACGCATTCCCGTAGAGATCTCAATACCTTTCATATTTAAAATAAATGTCTTTCCTTCATAGTTGTGTTCTTTTATTTTTCCACATAACTCCCTTAGATTTTGTGCATTTATTGATATTATAATTCTTTGAGAAAAATTTATTGCTTCCTCAAGATCTGACGTAAGCTGAATATTGTCTTGTAATTCTACGTATTCATTTTTTCTTGTGGATTTCAGTGACTGATACCTTTCCGATTCTTCCCTTCCCCATATCAAAACATTATGTCCTAATCTAGCTGAGTACCAAGCTAAAAAGCTAGCCCAACGTCCACATCCAAGTAATGTAGTTTTCACATGAAACATCTCCTTACTAAATATTATATTAAATTGTTAGATTGTTAATCCACGCATCTTTTTTTACTAGTGTGTAACCGATTACACATTTTATTATATCAACAAGTTGACAAATAAGATAGATTAACACAATATTCATATTTGTATAGTTTACAAGGATAAAAGCACAAGGTATATTTACAGCCCACACAAACACACTATCAAATAAAAATGTTATTACAGTTTTCCCCCCTGACCTCATGGTAAAATAAGTAGCATTCATAAATGCTTGTATTGGCATGTTTAAGCCAAGTATTATTATGAAGTCAGTTGCAAGTGTTTTAACCTCATCAGTGGTGTTATAAAGCAAGGGAAACGCTGGTGCAATAACCATAAGGAATACACCTAAAATAGCGCACATAACAACAGAAAAAACAATTAGTTTTGTATCTGTATCCTTTGCTTCCTTCATTTTGGCAGCACCTAAAAGCTGACCAATTATAATGGAAATTGCGCTACCTAGTGAAATGTATACTACACTGAACAAATTAGATATTGTAGAGGCTATATTCAGACCTCCTACCACGGCGAGACCTTTATTAGAATAACACTGTATAAGAGTTGTCATACCTGCTGCCCACAATACTTCATTTAACATAAGAGGTGAGCCTTTTATTATTATCTGCTTAATTAGATTTGCTGATACATGAAATTTTTTATATAGGCCACAAGCAAATTTATTAATTTCTTTGTGACTATGTGTCCAAGCTACCACAATAAAACATTCTACAAACCTTGACACCACTGTAGCTGCAGCTGCCCCATTTACACCGAGCTCTGGGAATCCAAACTTTCCAAATATAAAAAGATAATTTAAAATTAAATTTACAAACACCGCTGCCACTCCAGCCTTCATAGGCAAAATAGTTTCGCCTTTCTCTCTTAAGGTGCTGGCATAGGATTGCGTTATCCCAAAGGGAACAAGTCCCATGGTCATTATAAACAAGTATTCCTTTCCATAATTTAATGTGGCTGAAATATCCCCTGTAACACTTCCCTCATGTAAGAAAAGTCCTATAAGTTGCGTGCTGAATAAAATAAAGAATAGCATCCCTAAGGCGGAAATCACAGTGCATATTATAAGTTTAAATCGCAAGGTTTCCTTCAACCCTTGGTGATTTTCTTTTCCGGCATACTGAGCTCCAAAGATTCCAGCTCCAGAAATCGCTCCAAAAATACAAAGGTAGAAAACGAATAGTAATTGATTTACTATAGCAACCCCAGACATAGGATCTGTCCCAATCTGACCTACCATTATGTTGTCTAGTAAACTGACAAAATTAGTTATTCCATTTTGAACCATTATAGGAACAGCTATAGCAAAAACCATTTTGTAAAAATTTTTGTCTCCGAAATATTTTGATGTTTTCATAATTTAGTAAACTCCCAAGTAATTTATGTTATAATACTATAATGTATATTATAGTATAACATAAACCCACTAATCATAAACAAATAATTTGTGAATTTGCTATATAGTTAAGGAGGCTGCCATGCACAATGTTTTAACTGAGGAAAACATCAATAAGCTTAGAGAAGAGCTTGAGTATAGGCTTACGGTAAAACGAGGTCAAATTGCAAAAGAAAAAATGATAGCTGCCGCTCACGGGGATAGATCTGAAAATGCAGAGTACAAAGAAGCTTGTGCAAACTACCGCGAGAACGATAACAGAATCCAGTACCTTCTCACCATGATTTCAACTGCAGAGGTTATAGACAATGTAAACTTAGATAAGTCAAAACTAGGTATAAACACTAAGGCTAAAATTAAATTTCTTGAAGATGACTTTGAAGAGATCATAACCTTAGTAACTACCATAGATTCCGATGCTGAAAAAATGAATATAAGTATAGAATCAGATTTAGGTAAAGCTCTTATGGGTTCGCAAAAAAATGACATTGTAACGGTCCATGCACCCTGCGGTGAATATGAAGTTGAAGTCTTAGATATTTTAGAATGATATTTGAAACAAAAATGCTCTCTAGTGAATTTATTTTAAAATTCTACTAAAGAGCATTTTATCAATATATTTTTCAAAGCATCTATCCTAAAACCTATATTTTAAATTTAGCGACTTCATATAATCTGCTATGTCTCCAACTGTTCTGAACTTACTTATCTGTTTATCTGATATCTTTATATTAAAACTCTCTTCCAACCTCATGACTATCTCAACTATATCAAGAGAACTAAGTCCTAAATCAGCCACAAGTTGTGTGTTTCGCTTTATATTTCCTACTCCTATTTCAGCAAATTCATTTACTATTCTATATACTATTTTCTCCATAAGGCACTTCCTAAAAATCAATATCGTTTTATTTTTCTCGTAGTTGTCTTTAAAAACTCTTCCTTCCTTATCTTAATTCCATTTATTTTTTTGTACCCAGGCATGGAAGAATTAAAAACATCTATTACATTTTTAATATATGCCTTAATATCAAAAATGTGATTCTTATCAATATAGTCATAATCAGGGTATATCTCTGCCTTTAGTTTTCCACCCTCTCCAAAAACAACAACCTCCTTTATTCCCTGTAGTTTTAAAATTTCCATTTCTATTTCCTCTGGGGATACGTTCTTACCATTGGCTAAAATTATTATGTTTTTCATTCTTCCTGTTATATAAAGGAAGGAATCTTTATCTAGATAACCTACATCACCAGTTTTAAACCATTGACCATCAAAAACTTTTTCAGTTTCAGATTGGTTATTATAATACCCCTGCATTACAATATCACCCTTAACAAGTATTTCACCTTCCGGAGATATTTTTACAGTACAAGCTGAAATAGGCTGTCCCACACTGCCATCTCTGTAATTGTCATTGCTACTAGCTGATACAACTGGAGAACACTCTGTAATTCCATATCCATTTAAAACTGTTATTCCAAAATTTCTAAATTCCCTTATATACTTTGTTGGCAGCATGGCCCCTCCACAAACTATTATTTTTAAATTTCCGCCAAAAGAATCTATAATTTTTTTAAATATTTTCCTTCTAAAGTCTAAGTTAAACTTCATGAGAAAATTGCTGATATCTATAGCTGTATTAATGCGTTTACTCTTATTCCCTCCTTCAATTGTCCACCATATTTTTCTACTCATGTTTTCCAAAAACAAAGGAACAACAGCTATACTATCAGGTTTTCCAACCATCATGTCCCTGTACAGTTCTTTTAAGCTAGAATTTATATAAATGCTCTGTCTTTCAATCATAGGTACCAATATACTAGCTGCCATTGGAAATGTGTGGTGTAGGGGCAGTATTAACATACAAGTACCTGAATACTTAACGTGTTCACAAGCCGATATAGCTCCCACCATAAGATTTTTATTAGTTAACATTACACCTTTACTTTTACCAGAAGTTCCTGATGTATATACAATTTCAGCAAGGTTTTCCTCGCTATCCTTTATGTTAATATACCCTTTTTCACCTGATTCAACTAGTGTTCTTCCATGGCTAATGAGTTTCTCTAAATCACACATGCTAAAATAATGCTTTATAGTTCCGCTTTTTCTTTTAATGTAATGTATCATATCCAAGTAGTTATTATCATATATTATAGCCCTGCATTTTGTTTCATTTATTATTCTCAGCACATCATCCCTTGAGGCTTCCCTGTCCAATGGGACAGCCACATTGTTTCCGCAAACTATGGTAAAATAAGAAAGTATCCATTCATAACTGTTGAGTCCAATTATAGCTATATTACAGTTTATTAAATTCATGCTTTGCCACTCTGTACCAAGCCTATCTATATCTTCTTTTAACTCTCCATAAGTAATTTCTTTAATTCTACCTGCTTTCATAAATTTAAAAACTACACTGCTTTTACTGTCTCTATATCTACAACTTATGAGACTTTTTATAGTTTTTTTATTTAACAAAATTTCTTTACAAGAGGATTTAACTTTCACTCAAAGACCTCCACAAAAAGTCATATCATTTAATATTATGATATGACCTTATCTTTTGTACCAACCACCCATATAAAATAGCTTATTTTACAATTTAATATTGTATTTTTTATTAGTTCTGATACAATCTATGTTGGATATTATAAGATCACACATTTTAAAGGAAGATAGTTCTATGAAGAGTACATCATATAAAGTTAAAGACAACCTAACCTGCAATGTAGCAATTATCAACAACAAAAATATTTTTTTTAAAACAATATTACTGGCAAAAAAGCAATTGGTTTTTACAATTGCTCTAATTGCTATGCTTATAACCTGTGCATTTGTTCCCGTAGATAGCCAATACATAGATTATTTTAATTGGAGAACTTTGGCCACTTTATTCTGCACCTTGGCTGTGGTATCTGCCTTTTCCCATATTCATTTATTTGAAATAATAAGCAAAAATATTGTGCTTAAGCTTGGCAACCTTAGAAAAGCTACTTTAGGGCTGGTTTTTATTACCTTCATTGGCTCCATGCTTCTCGCAAACGACATGGCACTATTAACCTTCTTACCACTAGGCTATTATGTACTAAATAGCACTGATAATAGGCAAGCTATGGCCTTTACATTTATAATGCAAAACATCGCTGCCAATCTAGGTGGAATGGTAACAGCTTTCGGCAACCCACAAAACCTGTATTTATATTCATATTACAATATTGGAACATTAGAATTCACTAAAATTATGCTTCCCTCATTTATTGCATCTACCATACTAATAATAATTGTGTGCTGCTTTGTAAAACCAACCCCCCTTTCCTTAAAAAAAGATATAACTTATTCTTTAGACAAGGGCAGGACCTTGATTTACTCAGTTTTATTTATTTGTAGTATTTTAATTGTATTTCGAGTAATACCATATGTTTTAGGAACCATAGTAATCACATTGATTTTGTTTATATTAGATAAAAACTCTATTACAGAAGTGAATTATCCACTTTTGGGAACCTTTTGTGCCTTCTTTATTTTTAGTGGTAACATGGCTAGGATTCCCGCAGTAAGTTCTTTTTTTTCCAGAGTTCTGCCTATGAATACACTGCTATTTGGCATACTATCTTGCCAGTTCATCAGCAATGTACCTAGTGCAGTTCTACTATCACACTTCACCAATGACTATGCTAGCCTACTGCCTGCGGTGAACATCGGTGGTTGTGGAACACTTATTGCATCTTTAGCTAGTTTAATAACCTTTACCGAATTTAAAAAACACAATCCACAGGATGTGAAGAATTATATAATAAGCTTTACTATTCTTAACGCTTTATTTATCCTAGTATTGTATTTGGTAGAAATAATATAAAGAAAGGGTTATTTGCTAAGCAAATAACCCTCTAATTAATTAAACTTACTTTAGTAATTTTCTTTTCTTACTTCAAAATAGCTCTGTGGATGGTTGCATACAGGACATACTTCTGGTGCTTTTTTGCCCATTACAAGGTGACCACAATTTCTGCACTCCCACATAGTCTCTTCACTCTTTTCAAAAACAGCCTTCATTTCTATGTTATTCAATAAAGCTCTATAACGCTTTTCATGTGACTTTTCAATTTCAGCAACATCTCTAAACTGTTTTGCCAATGCAGTGAATCCTTCTTCTTCAGCTTCCCTTGCAAAATTTTCATACATATCAGTCCACTCGTAGTTTTCACCATCAGCAGCTGCTGCAAGATTTGAAGCAGTATCTTTTAGTTCTCCTAATGCTTTGAACCAAAGCTTAGCATGTTCTTTTTCATTGTTTGCAGTTGCCTCAAAGATTGATGCTATTTGCTCATAGCCTTCTTTTTTTGCTACAGATGCGAAATAATTATATTTGTTTCTAGCTTGAGATTCCCCTGCAAATGCCGCCATTAAGTTCTTTTCTGTTTTTGTTCCTTTGATATCCATTTCTTCTTCTCCCTCCGTTAACACACTATTTACATACCCTTCTATAAAAGGGCTATGTATATATATTATTATTCAAAGTTCGAATAACCGTTAATGTGAGTATATCATTGGAAAAAAGTTTAGTCAATGAATTTTTAAGACAATTTAAGTAATTTAACCATTTACAATTTACAATTTTGTTTACAATGGCAGATCTTTCTTTGTAAATACTGATATTGATGCTATACACAATGAAATAGCAATTGTTATCATTATAACATTACTGCACAATACTCCATTGGAATTTGATATAATGTATTTTCCAGGAAATAAAGTATATAATGTGAAATATTTTAGATTTTCCAATTTCCCACCCATATTGGACAACATCTGAATTAAGTAAAATAAAAGTGGTACACCTGCTCCCACCACAAAAAAACCTCTAGTATCATTGAAAAAGCAAGCCGATATAAGCGCTATACTGCTGATTACAAAATGTAATATTAATACACTTAAATTCAAATTAAAGTATTTACCTATTTCTAGTTTACCAGGAAACATAAGTTCACTACTAATAACTCCTATTAAAGTTATAACTGCTATTAGCATTGTAACACTGATAAATATGGACACAATTTGGGTTACAATTATCTTTTTTCTTGAATTGGGAGTAGATAAAAGACACGCCATAGAACCAGAGTCCACATATTTCATTATAGTCTTATTTACAATCATTATTTCAAAGATCATTGGCACAATTAACATTAAAAATCCATACAAATAAGTGTTGATAAATTCTATTAAAGTACCTGAATTCCCATTCATACCCACCGCAGCCATGAACTCTGGCATCATTTCTTTATACTGAACTAGAACATTGGCAAGCTCAGGCTTGAACATCCATATAATAACCACAGTATACATGGTAAGTATGGCAATAAAAATAACCATAAGTTTTACTGCTGAAATCATGTTTCGTTTAAAAAGTGGCATAGATATCATTATTTTTCACCTCCGTAATAATGAAGAAATATTTCTTCTAAGGTTTGAGTTTTAACATCTAAATCCTTTATATTATACTTTGAAAGAATTTTTAAGAAAGGATTTATATCTCCTTTTACTACAGCAGTTACTACATTCTGCTTTTGCTCCATAATTTCCACGTCTTCACTTAAAAACTTTTCCAATTCTCTTACATCCTTAAAAGTAACATTGTAAAATTTCTTTTTCTTCTTTATAAGGGAATTCATATCTTCTACAGAAACTATGTTGCCATTTTTTATAATAGCTGCTTTATCGCAAGTTTTCTCAATTTCCTCAAATATATGCGATGACATAAATATGGTTTTACCCCTACTCTTTTCCTCAAGGATTAAATCAACAAATCTATTCTGCATAAGAGGATCCAAGCCACTGGTAGGTTCATCCAACAGTATTACTTGGGGATCATTCATAAATGCACATATAATACCGATTTTCTGCTTCATACCTTTGGACATTTTCTTTATTTTACCCCTTGCGTCTAACTCAAAGAACTCAATTAATTCATTCATCCTACTTTTATTCTTCATTCCCCTCATAGAAGCCATAAATTCCATCATCTGAGTTCCATTTAGATCATCTAAAAACGATATTTCTCCAGCTAAATACCCTAAACTCTTCTGAATTTCAGCAGCATATTTATAACAATCCATGCCAAA
Organism: Hathewaya proteolytica DSM 3090; assembly: GCF_900142225.1. Lineage (GTDB taxonomy): Bacteria > Bacillota > Clostridia > Clostridiales > Clostridiaceae > Hathewaya > Hathewaya proteolytica. The sequence continues at coordinate 80,506 of NZ_FRAD01000011.1, read as the reverse complement.
AATATTGCACTGCCCCTTATCAGGCCTTATAAAGCCCATAAGATTTCTTATAGTAGTAGTTTTACCAGATCCATTAGGACCTAGAAATCCATAAACCACTCCCTTTTCTACTGAAATATTAACATCAAAAACACCCTTACCATTACCATAATCCTTTGTAAGACTCTTTATTTCTATTACATTACTCATATACTCCCCTCCAATTAAACTAAGTAAACAATGAATTATACTAATAATAATACTATTATACTAATAATAAAAGACTTTTTTTGCAAAATGCACCCTATACCATTTGCTAGCATATTGTAGTATGTGATACCTTCTGCACCCTAAATCCTATTTTTCAAGATTTTGTTTCTTGCATTAATTATTTCCTTGGGGTATACTAAATGAGTAAGTTAGTTACGGTCTTACAAAACAACATAATGACGCGGGGTGGAGCAGCTGGTAGCTCGTCGGGCTCATAACCCGAAGGTCGTAGGTTCAAGTCCTGCCCCCGCAACCATAGAGAGTGTATTTATTGGGTTTAATGTCCTACTAAATGCACTCTTTTATTTTTTCTATAATATAAATTACCACATATTATAGAAGTTAATGGCGATACTAACACAAGTCCAATACACCCTACAAAAGTGTGCAAAATCTCTGAAGAAATAGTTTTAGAATTAAGTATGCTCATCATAGGTGTTCCTTGGGCCATGTATACCATCATCACCGTTATATAACTTCCCATGTAAGCTAATAACAAAGTTGTAGTCTGGCTTCCCACCACTGATTTTCCAATGGTAAGGCCAGATTTTATTAGGTCTTTTTTCCTTATCTCAGGGTTATGAAGTACAATCTCGTCTAAAGCTGCAGAAATGTCTATGGATAAATCCAAAATAGCACCTGAACATGCAAGATAGATACCAGCCTGGAATATAGCAGTAAGATCCAATTTCATAAATCCTGCGTATAACAATGATTCAGACCACTGCATAACCGCACCGTGAATGTTGAACATTTTTCCAAAACATATGGCAAGTCCACATGTAACTACAGAGCAAATCATAGAACTTAAAATAGCCGCATAGGCCTTCTTTGTAAAGCCTGCCACAAGAATTAGTGTGGCAATAGTTATAAAATTTCCTATGATCAAAGCAACTATTAAAGGATTAAATCCTTTAAGGGTAAATGGAATAAGAACCTTCCAAATAGTTAAAAGTGCAAATGCAAAGGATAGCAATGTTCTTATTCCCGTAAACCCTGAAATAGTAATTATGGCCATTACAAATATACCTATTAATATTATTTCTTTGTTAATTCTATAGTGATCCACCATATTGGCAAAAACAATATTATTATCCTTGTCCCTTTCTAGCAGCACCCACGCCGTGTCACCTGAAACAAATATTTTGTCCATTTCCAATTTTCCCGTAAAAAGATTTACACCATTTACCTTCTCACCTTTATGCTGCCCACTTTGAATTTCTATTAAACATTTTTGATCTCCTTGCTTAATTATGCCTGTATTATAAATCCCAGAGTTGTCCACTGAAATAACCTTTGCCTTAACCCCTTCTGCATTTACGTATATCTGTTTTTCAAATCCTGTGGGAAGGATTATCAGTGCAATTATTAGCAATAAAAAACAAGTTATAAATATAATCTCTTTCTTTATATTCAAAATAACACCCTTTCTCAAAAAAGACCGATATGTTTATCGGCCTGTTTAATTTATATTATAAAAAGCGATGATGCATATAGCAGGTTATTTACATAATTTTATTAATTTTTTGTATACATCTGTATTATCATAGGAACCATTAAATTTCTTTGCTCCTACTCCGTAGGCATAAACAGGTACAGGAGTTCCTGTATGAGAATATGAAGTCCATCCAATTCCAGCTTTATTGTTTAATATGTGGGTTAAAGATACTGAAAGAGGCTCATAACTACCATATAAAACATATGAATCATCGCTTTTTGAGCGTTTATCACTGGCTTTCATGGTTTCAGCAAATCCATCCTTCAACTTTTTAAATTCAGATTCAGTAAGAACCATTTCCTTATTTTTCTCCTCTTTTGCCTTTATATCATTAGGAGCAATAAGACCAAATTTTTCAGTTATTATTGGCATTATTTTTTCAAAACTTATACTTGGATTATTCTTTTTCATCTTTGAAAACATATCATCAAAAGCTACATAAGACATTTTTTGATGTTTTAATATATCAAATGCTGTATTGTACCCAGTAGTAGCATATCCTATGGTCATTCCACCTGTTTCATGGTCTCCAGTAACAATTATAAGTGTTTCATCAGGATGTTTCTTTGCAAATTCCACAGCTTGGTCTATAGCCTTATCAAAAGCTAGTACATCTTCTATAGCACTCATTGCATCGTTAGCATGACATGCCCAGTCTATCTTTCCCGATTCACACATTAAAAAGAAACCTTTATCATTTTCTAAAACTTCAGTTCCTTTTTTTACAAAATCAGCTAATGTTAAATCCCCTTCTTTTTCATCAATAGTATATGGCATTGCCCCTGAATCTTGAAGCACAGGACTTATTGCATATACTTTTCCTGAAGACGAATTAAGAGCTTGTATCTCTTCTTTTGTCCTAGCAATTTTGTAACCGGATTTTTCAATGATACCATATGCATCTTCCTTATCCTTTTGTTTACCCTTTGGCTGTTTTAACTCTCCCCCTGCAAAATAGTCAAAGTTTGATTTAGCTAATTGCAATGATATGTCATAGTAATTATTTCTAGATTCGCTATGTGCATAATATGCAGCTGGTGTAGCGTGATCTAAAGAAACATTGGAAATAATGCCAATCTTTTTGCCTTCTTTTTTTAGCTGTTCCGTTATAGTTGGAGCAACTGTTTTCTTATCAACTTTCATGCCTAAAACTCCACTATGGGTTTTTTCTCCTGTTGAATAAGCCGTAGCAGTAGAAGCAGAATCTGGACAGAATGATGTAGAATCATGAGTAGTAGCGGAACCAACCACTGGAAACCGTGTAAATTTTAAATTTTTCGTAGCTATTTCCCCAGATTTTTTGTTTCCATTTAAAATCTGTGCAGCATTGATCTGAACATGACTCATGCCATCTCCAATGAACATGAATACGTATTTAGGTTTCTTTGTTTCTTTAACTGATGCAGTTAAAGCTGCCGTACTTTGTTCTTGACTTTTTGCTTTGCTTTGAGGCTGTGAACTACACCCTACCATAATAAAAGCTGTTGTAACTATACTTAGAAAAATTGACAATCTCTTTTTCAAAACCATTACCTCCATAACAAATTTTCTATTATCAACAGTTATGATTGTAATACTTCATTGTAAATTCCTATTAATGATAAAGATAAGTCTTTGTAAAATTTAAAATATATAATAAAATTGCCCAGATACCTATTTTGAATATCTGAGCAATTTTATTTATTATATTATAGTTCCGTTACTAGAAATAGTCACAATGCTAAATGGTATAGCTTTACCACTTTGAGAAATGGCAGTTTTGACAGCCTTTTCAATACCTCCACAGCATGGAACTTGCATCCTTGCAACAAGAACACTTTTTACATCATTTTGTTTTAAGATCTCAGTAAGCTTCTCTGAGTAATCCCCATCATCCAATTTTGGACATCCAATTAAAGTTATTTTATCTTTCATAAATTTATTGTGAAAATCTCCATATGCATATGCAGTACAATCCGCAGCAATTAGCAAGTCACAGTTATTAAAATAAGGTGCATTTACTGAAACAAGCTTAATCTGAACAGGCCATTGTCTTAACATACTGTGAATACCTTCACCATTTTCACAAGGTTTTTTTACAATAGAACCTTTACCTTGGATAAGAATTTTAGGCTCACTGCTTTTACATCCACATTCTAAAGTTTTCGCTTTATTCTTCTCCATATTTTCCTTTACAGCCACTTCATCATAGGGTAGCGCCTCTCTATTTACAAAGGATATAGCTCCAGTGGGACATGATGGCAGACAATCACCAAGTCCATCACAATAATCATCTCTCATTAATTTTGCCTTGCCATCCACCATAGCAATGGCCCCCTCATGGCACGCCTTTGCACATATACCACAACCATTGCATTTTTCTTGGTCTATTTCAATGATTTTTCTTATCATCATATTACCTCCATTCAATCTGCTTCTATTGACTTCATAATATATACATTATACTATAATGATATATATTATTGTGTTGTATTAACAACGGAAAGGATATAAAATGAATGCTTACATGGATGCATTAAAAAAATCTCGATTATTTGCAGAAATAAGTGAAGCAGAAGTCCAACAAATTTTAAATTGCCTGTCCTCAACGACTAAAGAATATAAGAAAGGGGAATATATTGTTCACAATGGCGACAAGTTATCCTGTGTATTATTAGTTCTCTCCGGTAAAGTACATATACAAAAGGAAGATTATTGGGGGAATCAAAGCATACTTACTGTCATTAATGTAAGCGATATCTTTTGTGAGGCCTATGCATGTCTCCCCCATACCCCGGTTTCTATAAATGCCCTAGCCGTAACAGACTGTGTTATTATGTTTTTAAATTTAAACCACATCATGACTACTTGCTCCTCAGCCTGCGAATTTCATATAACGCTTATACACAATTTACTTTCTATCCTTGCCTCAAAAAATATGATACTGACAAATAAACTAGAGCATTTAACTCAAAGAACTACAGAGAATAAAGTTTTATCTTATCTCTCACAATATTCTCAGCAGTGCCAAAGTTCCTCCTTTGAAATACCATTTAATCGTCAGCAGCTGGCAGATTATCTCTTCGTTGATAGAAGTGCTTTATCAAATGAGCTCTGCAAATTACGAGATAAGGGAATTATAGATTTTAATAAAAATAAGTTTACCCTGCTAAAGGATTACCAAGAGTAATACTTAGTATTTAAACTCGCTCAATTTATCGAAGAGTTAATTAAATTGCTTTTTCTCTCATTAAAGCTGAATATTTTTCCAATTAATTGTTAATAATAATTTAATGATTGTATATTAATGAAAGGAGAATTTGCTTATATGAGGGGAACAAAATCTGTACTCACCAAAGTCGTAATTTTCATTGATATTTTGTTGCTAATATGTGTTGCTGGGTTTGCAATTTATTATTTTTATTTTTATCCCCAAAACAACAGTTATGAATCCATGAATAAATCTTTGCCAAATGCTGAACGCGAAGTAGATATAGAAATAAACCCAGAAAATATAGATATACCATCAAAAGAAATTACCGTTCTATCCTCAATTAACTTTAGTGAAGAGGAACTTACGGACCTATTTCTTTTATCTTTAAAAGATATGCCAGAGGTAAATCAATACATAAGAGGATTAAAAGTCCGTATTCTTGATGATTGCATCAATCTAGATGCTAATGTTACATACAAAAACCTTCCTCTAAAAGCTACATTTACCTTCCAAGGAAAAGCTTCGAACGGCAAGGGAATACTTCACTACCACCAAGGTAAAATTGGCTTTTTGGATATCCCCGAAAATGTTCTTTTATCAAATTTAAAAGACACCACCTATCTTAAAGTTTCACAAGATTCCAAAGATATAATTCTAGATCTCTCCACCTCTGAATTTATGGAGATTACAGACATTGTAACAGAAAACAAAAGTTTAAAAGTTAAACTAAGAAAAACAATAAGTTTACTTAAATAGCCTTATAAAAAAATAACCATAAACCAGTGTTTACTTGATTTATGGTTATTCTGTTTATTTAATATTCTTTCCTTTAAACTCTTCTATCTTTTTTACGAACATTTCTATATTGGATTTTTCTTTATTTATATCTACACCCTTTCTCCCCATGCGATCACTGTAACCTAAAAGTGCCACTTCATCTGTATCACATTCTCTTATCATATCCATTGTATTAGCAAAAGGCAAATCATTTACTACAAATAATATGTGCATGTGATACCTTACAAGTTTTGATACTTTATTTATAAAAGCTTCATCGTCAGTAAACTGATTAAGAAATTCTACTGCCAATTTTTCTCCAACTTTGTCGTGGTCATATGAAACTATTTTTTTATTCTTTGTTTTGGTGGTCTTAGGTTTACCAATATCGTGTAAAAGCGCTCCCCACATAAATACACATGGTTCTTTACTTTTATCTCTAATACTGGCTGCCTCATCAATAACCATCATAGTATGATTCCACACATTTCCTTCCGGGTGATATATATGCGACTGCTCCACCTCTCGCATATCTGCAAGCATATTAAAAGGATATTCGTGAAATTCAGGTCTATAAAATACTTGCTTCATATATAGTGAGGGCTTGTTATCCTTAAGTAAATGTTCATTTATTTCTTCATATAATTCTTTTAAACTCATGCATCTCATCCTTTTCATCTTGTGTATATTGTTAAGTTATAACTATTTAAATAATTGTTCAAGTACGTACTCCCTATGTTTAAGATCCTTATTGAGATTTAAGGTTATAATTTTTGCTGATGGAGTTATCTCACTACATCTTGACTTGTACCTTACGTTGTTGTAATAATCATAAATACACTCTTCCGTATCATCTGATTTTCCGTTTACAATCCATATTTTAGATACAACATCTTCTTTTTTTATTGTGCTTATAGAAAAAAGATATTTATAAATTATACTTTTGAAGGAATACTGTTTTACTGAATCTAAGTTTGACCATTTTGCATCTAGAATAATATATTCAGTTTTCCCATTCCTACATATTTTTATAACATAGTCTGGAGTGTAATAATAAGATTTTTTGTTTTCTTCATTTATGTCACTATTTTTAAATAGACCAATTTCATTTTCACAATTATTGTAACTTATCACAGGTTGATAATATACAGTAATTTCATCATCTTCCTTAGAAAACACAAAAGTATTGTTGTAAATTGTATTTTTATACTTTGCACTTTCTGGCAGAGTATACTGAAATTGATAGCTTTTTTTCAACTGGTAATTGTGTTTTGTCAAATATTCATTTATTTCTATTAAAATATAGTATTCATAAATATTGCTATCTGTATTACAATTTAGCATAAGTTCCTCATGTTTTAAATCGTAATCACCTTTTTCAAACCATTCCCTTATAACACTGTATATTCTTCTATAATGAAAATCTTTTATAAAAATGGGTGTGGGCTTAGGAACACATTGAACAGGAAGTTCTTTGCACGAAAGTAGGTTCCTGTATTCATAATAAATATTGAAAATCTCCCCTTGAATCTTTCTAAGTGATTCCCTATATGAATTTATCCTATCATCAAAACTATGAAAAATAATGCTAGAAGAACTCATATAATGCTGTTCTATATCCTTCTTCTCACAAGGTATATTAAAATTCTCCATTTTGCATATCTTTTTTTCAATGGTATTGCAAATTTGTTTTAAAAATCCTAAAATAATTTGATTTTCGTATATATCGTAATTAAAAGTATTTTTCATATTTAATATCTTTTTAGGCTGTAAATTGAAACCATTGTAGCGTATTCCCGTATAGTAGTTCACCTTGTGCAGCTCCTGAGGATTACAAGCAATATGCTGAAAAGTTTCCCTACTAAAGTCACTTAATTTATGAAAATCATCCACATATCCAGAGCTTTGAATGGTATATTTCCCACCGTTTTTAAAATAATTCATATTAATTTTGTATTGAAGCAGTATATTGTTTAACAATACCATTTCCTTGTCCATATATGAATTATTATTATAGTCAACTTCAATGGCAGCGTCATCCAAAGCTGGATTTAATGAATTCCATAAATAATTACGTGCATTTTTGATAATGTATCGCTGCATACTCTTAAGCACATTTCCTAAATTATTGTCCCGAACAGCAATGTCAACATAATCAGATTTTAGCTTTAAAGTATGCTCACCTAAATCCATAGAAAGAAAAAACTGTACAAACCCAAAATTATTGTAAAAAACCCTGTTTACAATTTCATTGTTATTTCCTATGAAAATAATTTTTCCCTTAGAATACAATATATCTTTTTCATTGTCATTAATATAAAATTGAACATTATTAATTTCATCCTGAGACTCCATATGGCGCTGCTCATCATAGGAGGTAAGAAATACATCATAATCCTTATCACAATATAGCACATGGTTATAATAGCTATTCTTATGATTCATGTGGTATAAGGGCAAAGTAACGCAGCATTGTGAACCAATATAAAAACTCAATTTATACTCCATATTCATCATTCCTCTACATTAATTAATTGAAGAATTCAAAATACTTCATATTTCTATTGCCAATTTCCAAAATTCTATTTAACATAGTGGAGGACTTACTCATATTGTGCTTGCTGCATTTATCCAATAGTACACTGAGAAAATTCTCATAACCTTCCCCGACGCCACTGATTTTAGGAAGCAATTTTTGGCACACTGCATAGTCCACAGCTATTTCATATTTTTCCGCATTATTCTGGAATTCAAATAAGGAAATCCCCGTTTTTAAATAACCATGTACAGCTTGGTGAATTCTCGGACTTATGGTTATGAAGTTATTAGAGAAAATCTCGCATATCTCCCCATACAAAGAAATTGCCTTACTATAATCCGCATTGTTATTATCCACACCTCTGCAGAAGTATTTTACAAGCTCACCATATGGAATTATGCTTTTAATATCCATATCTCTTCCACTACACATTTTGCCTATTTCATCAGCATTCATAGAAATAATCCATGCCCTATCCAAAAGCCTAGGCGATAAATTTTCCGTTGTGTGATCATAATTTATAGTGGCTAAAAATCTGAGAGTTTGAGGTATCTTAAAAATATAATCCTCTCCCAAGTTAATTTTCCTATTTTCCTTATCAAAATCACACACATTCATAAAATCGGCCCAATAATACTCCATAGAGCTGAGATTTGCCTCATCGAGAAGTATGAAGTACGGGAACTCCTCCACACCTCGAACACATTCCATATTTAAATTTTTGAATGCCTGAAAAAGTGCTTTGTTATTTTTGTCGAAGGTCTTTGTTAAAGGATTATAATACCCAATGAAATCCTTCTTTGATGTCCATCCTTTTTCCACAGAAACCTCCACATACCTGTTGAGATTTTCATCATTACTCAGCCCAAGAACCTGACTTATTATATTGCAAATAGACGTTTTGCCCACTCCCGGTTCCCCAGAGAAAACAGTCAAAAAGCCCTGTGAAACGCATATCATCATATTGATAATGTCATTCATACTGTACTTTCTGACTTTTCTTATATTGTCATATATATACTGTTTAATCTCAGAAGGCTGTCCAAATTCTTTAATTGTTTTAACACCTTGAAAGCTATGTTTTGTGCATATTTGAGAATTGTCCAACTCCTCTTCTACGCTTCTACTCCAATTTAAAGCTGAATTCAATATTTTATCAGCTATTATACCATCAAAAGCCACATCAGCGTATTTTGAAGTGATATTTGCAAATTTGTCTTCAAGTGCCTTTTCAATTTTCTCAACATTTTTCATTCTAGCACTATTTTTTACTGAAAATTCATCTTTCTTTTTTATTTCTTGTTGCAGGCTTTTTTTAAGTTCCCTCAACTCATATTCTAAATTTTCCTTGTCATTTTTAAGCTTTTCTATCTCTAAATTCAGTGTTTCCTTTTCAGATTCCTTTTCATTTTCATTAAAAGTTTTGCTTATGTCGCTTTGCAGCTGTGGCCTTATATCATCTATATACAAGTCGTATACCTGATTTTTATTAATTATTTCACTGGCCCTTTTAATCCTGTCCTGAGACAAGTCAGCAAGTTGATTACTGGCAACAAACTTATCAAAGATAGATTTTACAGTCTTTATTTCACTTCTACTAAGATTTGTGCTTTTCACATTCACATGTTGCTTTATAAGATCCATCAATTCTTCATCTGAAATAGCATCAATTTCAGTGTACACACAGTTCTCCATGTCCATAAAATACAATAACTTAAGTTCTACACTACCTTCTTCGTCGTCAATATATATATCAATGGTGTCTAACCTTTCTCTATTAGCATATAAGTCATATTTATTTACAATATAATCTTCCATTTTATTTAATATATAACCTCTTCCATGCTTTTCAGGCTCATATTCAAAAGGTCCATATATGTATTGATAGTTGGCAATATATATCTGTTTAAAATTTGGTTCATCCTCCAAAGATAAAGAACCATTCACCATATTTTTTTCCAATTCCTCATTAGAACACTGTATCTCCACTAATTGAAATATATTTTCATTGCATATTTCATTGATATTTCCCTTCTTTACTAACTCTTCATCACTTATTCTATATCTTGTCCCACTAGTTTTGAATTCTTCCAATTGATTCTTGTCAATAGTGCAAATCCAAATAGGATTTCTTTTATACTTTTTGAAATTTCTTGAAATATTGCTATTAGGGCTAATATTTATATTTCCGTAATCAGGGAACTCTTCTCTTTCAACTTTAATAAGCTTATGCCCTTCTGTAATATTATAAATTGGGTATATATTGTAAAAAGTTTCATTTTGTTGTTTTATAGATACAATATATTTGTTAGTTGGAATATCATTCTGGCAAAATTCATTTATTTGGTCTATATCTCCTTGGTTTAACTCAATGTCATCTGTATTAATATCTTCTATATGAATACCCTCTACATTTATTTCCTTTAATATATCTGTAGCCACCGTAGATTCAGGCTCACAACTTTTCTTTTCCTCTTCATCAAACTTGCCTTTTTTCTTCACCCTGGAATTAAATTCATCTGAAGATATGTAATGTTTGAAAGAATACTCCTGTGGGAAGTTTTTTAGGCAGTAAATTATATTCCTCTGGAAATTTTGACAATCAATATCTTTAATGCAAGCATTGGCGCTTTCATATTCTATTTCACTACATTTTAATTCATTATACAAATTTTCTACAAATAATGAATGTGCATTTTCGTCGTCTTCAATGCATTGTATTTTATTTTTCACATCTTTAGCTTTCTTTAATTTTCGATTCACCTTACCCCCATAAGTTTTTTCAAAACAAATATTCAATTTATCCCCTGGCAACATTGTGTAAAATTTATTTAGATATTTAATCATATTTATTCCCCCAATTTTTTTATTATATTTTAATTATATGATAAATACAATAATATTTCTATAAATTAATAAAAAGCCCCCAAAGCTTTGGGGACTTTTTCTACTATTTAAAGTTATATTCAGTTACAATGCTCTTTCTATTCATACTCTTATCATTGTAATACTCATAGAAACATAATCCTAAAAAGCTGCCTGTCACGTTAAACACATTTTTGTACCCTAAATTCTGCAAGGCTAAAACTGCATTATAACTTCTCTGTCCTGTTCTACAATGAATATACACAGGTACATCCTTTGGTATTTCATTTACTCTCTGTCTCAGCTCACTCAAAGGAATATTTACGGCATTTATAATGTGGCCCATTTGGTATTCACCTTTTTCTCTAACATCCACTATGAATTCATTATTTTCTACTAGATTCCTCATTTTGTCCACAGTAACTTGCTTAAAGTCCTTGTTTAATAAATTGCATGCTACATAACCCGCATAATTTACTACATCCTTTGCTGTCGAAAACGGCGGTGCATAACAAAGTTCTAAATCCTTTAAGTCTTCTACTGTTCCACCAAACTTTATAACTGTAGCAATGATGTCAATGCGCTTTGTAACATCTCCCTTTCCAATGGCTTGTGCACCTAAAACCTTTCCCGTTGGCACCTCGTACAACATCTTGAAATGCATAACAGATGATGTAGGCATAATACTCACCTTGTCATTTAATATGAGATTTACTACATCGTAATCTATCTTCATATTCTGGAATTTAATCAATCCCTCACTGAGCCCTGTAGCTGCACCATTATAATCAAAAACCTTTATTGCAGAAGATCCTATGTACCCCTTATTTATGGTGCTCTTATTGTTTATATTGTCAGCCACACTTCTAGCAGCCTTCTGAGCAGCACCAGCTAAAGACAGCTTAGTCATTGAATGAGTTAAGCTATGGTATACTTCAACAGCATCTCCCACAGCATAAATGTCCTCGTCACTGGTCAGATAATTTTTGTCCACCTTTATTGCACCTGTGTCACCTATATCTAGCATAGCTTCCCTGGCTAATTTTACTTCTGGGGCAATGCCTATGGTCATAACCACAGCCTCTGACTTAATCATTTTGCCACTTTCCAATACCACTGTGTTTTCTTCAAACTTTTCAACTTTATCCTTTACTATGAGATTTATGCCCTTATCGTAAATTTCTTTATGTAATATTTGTACCATATCATAATCAAAAGGCTTTAATATTTGCTCAGTACCCTCTACAAGAGAAACATTGTATCCAGCTTTTTTTAAATTCTCAGCTACCTCCACACCAATATATCCTGCGCCGATAATTGAAACCTGCTCCACATGTTTTTCCATTAAAAAGTTTTTTAGTTTTTCAATATCGACCACATTTCTTATGGTAAATAAATTCACCTTTTCTATGCCTGGAATATTGGGAACAATAGGATATGCTCCCGTAGACAAAATCAATTTATCATACTTTTCTTCATATATTTCCTTTGTAATTAAATTTTTAACGCATATACTTTTATTGTTTCTATCAATAGAAATAACTTCACTATTTACCCTAGCCTCTATATTATATTGAGCCTTAAACTTCTCCGGAGTCATAAGTACTAACTTACTTGCTGAATCGACAGTTCCGCTAAGGTAATATGGCAGTGCACAGTTAGAAAAGGATACATGTGGACCCTTCTCAAACATTATTATTTCATCTTCTTCGCTATTTCTCCTGAGCCTTGCTGCTGCCGAAGCCCCTCCAGCAACTCCACCTACAATCAAAATCTTTTTTTTCATGATTTTTTCCTCCCATTATTTTCTATTTATTCCTGTGTATGCGCCGAAACCACCTGACACATTAATGGCACCATAACCTTTACTTGTAATCATCATATTTATGTATTATGTGAACAGATATATTTTAACCAATTTCTAATAATAAACTCTCTTTATCATTCTATTATATTTCATCTTTAACTTTTGTTCTGTAACTTTGTCACATAAAGAGTCATTTAACTTTCGCCTACATGACATTTTTGTAATAAAGCATATGATTTTATCTATGCTCATTCAGACTATAAAAGGCGCTTATCCTGAATCCATTTTTAATATATAGTTTCTGAGCTTTATAATTTATTTTATATGTGCAAAGCTTGATTTGTCTACAATTTCTATTTATAAACATCTCCCTCATGCAATACTTTAATATGATTGTACCATAACCCAATCCCTTGAATTTTGATAAAACAGCTATATGATCTAACTCATCCCCTTGAAGCAAATACAGTCCAATAAGCTGATTACCTCTCCACAAAGCACCAAAATCTCCTCGGTGACTTATGTCCTTTAACCACTCTATTTCCTTATCATCTATAGTAATTTTTTCATTGCACTGAATAGCTTGTTCTCTAAAAGCATCCTCTAGTAAATCCAAATAAGCTCTCCAATTTTAGCTAATATCACACGTTTTTTGTTTTAAAACGAAAAGTTACACACCAAAAGCCTATTCTAATATACTTCTATAGTAATAGGAATCTATCTAAAATAGTTTTCCCCATGGATCCTTATATAAATATCGTTGATTATTAACATAACACAAATCCTAAATAAAAAACCGCCAGATAAACTGACAGTTTCTTATAGTCTGACTTTATATTTTATTTTAACAACGCCTTAGGCTTGCTTTTTATTCCCTTTGAACCAAGGTTTCCATATATCTCACTAACAGTGCCTGCAGTCATAAAGGCATCAATTTGTTCTTTTTTAATAAACTCCATAAGATAAGAGAACTCATTTCTTGTCATCAAACTCTGAACTTCAAACTTGTCCTCTCCACCTAATCCACCTTTAACTGGATACAAAGTTACTCCCCTATGCATGTCCTCTATTATAAATCTTCTAATTAGTTCATATTCCTTTGAAATAATACAAACTCTTTTTCTAGAATTAAATCCTATCATAAAGTTGTCCAATACTACTCCATTTAAATAGGTTCCTATTAAACCTACAATTACAGATTTTACATCATTTACAATAAGTGCAGTACAACATATCATTGCCCCTGCAATAGATACCGATAAAGCCAATTCAACATGAAGATATTTGTTTATTATTTTCGCTATTATATCAAGGCCGCCAGTTGACGCATTGTGCCTAAACAAAATAGCCTGTGCAAAACTCAATATCAACACAAAACACAAAACATCTAGCCATGGATCCTTCATAATGGATTGCTGAATAGGCCATATTTTTTCCATTATAGCAATCATTGGCGATAGAATTAATGCTGAATACACAGTTTTAATTCCAAATTCCCTTCCAATGAGAATATATGACAGGACTAACAAAATTGCATTAATAACAAATATTAATATGGGTACAGGTATCTGCGTTATGATATTTATTACAATGGATAACCCCGTAATAGATCCAACAATTAATTTGCTTGGAATCAAGAAAAAATGTACCGATACTGCAGTGATAAACATACCCAATGTTATAATGGGCAAATCCTTAATAAAGGACTTAACATCTTCATTCATTTTTTTGACATCTCCTTAAAGTTAAAACTCTTCATGTTTTAATAGTATTGTTATATAGGCTTCGTTTATAGCCTCATATAGTTTACCACAATTAAAAGGTTTTTTAAATCATAAAGTTCATTATTTTTCGTAAATTATTTTTTACACGCAAATTAAAACCCTTCTGCAAAAAATTATCTTGCAGAAGGGCTTACTGTTTTATCTTACGACTATTGGTTTTGCCTTTTCTTTACCACATTTAGCTTTTCCCTGTATCTCGGGAACAGGTGGCACATCATTCTTTGAAAAATGATTTTTTTTATTACTTTCAGTTCCATGTGGTTCTTTAGGATCTGGTCTACGCATTCCGGCTTTTGCCATAATTATCACCTCGACCATTATTATTTCCTAAAAAAATAATTACTATTCCTCCTAAATATATATTCATGCTATTTTTTCTTTAATATTAAGAAAATGTCATTGTAAATAAAAACACAATCGCAACAAGTACGATTGTGAGCTTTACTGGCAAAGGAACTAACTATTGATAAAATGCACCGGTCAAACCAAATCGTTAAAAGATGCACCGCTTTTGCACACCCCTCGTTTTAGAGGTTACCGATGTATGTTACACACCGTCCATATACTTCAATCAATGACTACCTTTGAGATATTTGTACTCATTGAATCATTCATGAACAAGCAATAGTCGCGGAAGTATTCAATCTCAAAAAGTACGCACACTGATTACGGAAAACTAAAACCACATCCAAATTAGCCTTTTATTTTCATAGCGCTGTTCCACACTGACCGCAAAATCGAGCACCGAGAACAGCGCCTGAGCCACATTTCGAGCAGAACTTTATCTGCGGCTCAGCTTGGTATGTCAGCGGCAGATCCTCATTCGGCGCAGCGTAAGACAGAAACAGCCAGTCTATATCCTCACCATCATCGCATAATCCGATGGCTCCGGCAGACGATACCACATAAAAGCTGTCCTCGTCGATGGGGTTCTCATTGTCGCTTGTCTCGGCAAGCAGCAGCAAGCCATTTACGTCGTATCTTTCATTTGATGTGGCAAAGCCCCAGATCTTGCAGCGTGTGGCGGCAAACTCTGCCGCTTCCAGCATGGTATCGAATCTCTCCATTACGAAAATCCTCCTTATTTGAACAACAGATTATTACACCGCTTGCAGCGGTCATTTTGTATGGGGTTCATCATGGAGCAGACGTTGCAGTAGATGATGCGGTCTTTAGATTTGTCGTACTTCTCGTATGTACCGAATTTGGGATGAAACCGCACCCTGTCACCAACGGACAGATAATCGTACATATCTCGCCCGCTGTCCTTTTCCACGATAGTCTTTTTCTTGCCCGCATCGGTGTTGATGATTGTGGTATATTCCGTATAGGTTCTGTAATTATCATCTTCGCCGCCCCTATGCTCGCTTTTCTCCTTGCTGTACTTATTGACGACCACACCCTCCCACATTGGTTGCTTGGTTCTTCTCAACGCCAGCAGATTAAAGACCAGCATGACAAGAGCAATGCCCATGCCGATGATAATGGATTCTCCAAAGGGGAAATCGTCCATCAGCAGACCGGCGACAGGAAATCCGATGAGCGGCACGAACACCAATATCCACATACATCCAATGGAGAATTTTTTGTTTTTCTGTGCGGCCGCCAGTATCTCAGGGCAGTTATACCTGTCGGAAAAGCCGACCAGCCCCGCGCCGCTCTGTAGGGGCGCGGGAGTTGCTACATGGTGTGGTTCCATCGGCTCCGACGTTGCCGGACTCACTGCCGCTCCACAGCCGATGCAAAATTCGGCTCCCTCCGGCAACTTTGTGTCGCAGGCCGCACACACGCCAGGGCCGCTGTCCTGTGTTTTTACGCCGCAGGCCGAACAGAAAGCTGAACCCTCCGTCAGTTTATTTCCACAGTTGGGACAAAACATATCCGTATCACTCCTTTGCTCGATAATTTGAGATGCGGCGGGCTTCCTCGCCGTTGGTTTCTTCTTTTTCCCCCGTCTGGCTGTGCGTATAACAAGCAGCAGCAAAAGCAGATAACCGATAGGGGCGAGAATGTGGTAAATAATTGCCACTTCGCCCATCTCGCTAAATTCGCACAGCATGGCGGGCTTATTGACATAGGGGAAAATGTCAAGGTAGCGGATGCGCTCGGAGCGCGTTTCGCCCTCATCCAAGCTCGGCCATGCCTCGTCGCTGCTATATATCACATAGCCCCTGTATTCCTTGCCGTTTACCAGAAACCAATAGCCCTTGGAAACGGTGCGGGAGCGGTTTGGTCCCGCATCCGTGTCATCCAGGCGGCTGTCATAGCTGTCCACCGTACCCATGACGGAATCGCCCCATAGCCCAAGCGCCAGAGTGAAAAGGCTGTTATATGTAGCAAACAGCAAAACTGCACAGATAAGAACGAGGATAGGCAGAGGGATGTTTTTACTATTTTTCTTCTTTACCATGAACCCACCCCCGCTATTTATTTTTTAACCCACTCATATTCATAAGCGGTCTTTATCACATTGTTTCCGCCGCTGAAAATAATCAGGATATACACCTTATCACCGTCCTCGTAGCCCATTGGCATTGCGACTCCGGACGTGACGCTTCCTCCGATATAGCCGGTGTTGGTGTCATTCTTATATGTCGTTACATCACCTCTCGCACTCTCATCGTCAATGTTTTGCATATACATGTTCGTTCCGTAGTTGACAAACGGATCGTCATGGTTGACGGGAGTGATACAGGAGGTCAGATTCGCTCCAAGATGAAAGCATATATTGCTTGATGTAGCGGCGCTTACGGTCAGAGTCAGCTGCGCCTGCTCTCCGCCCGCGTAACGGCTGTTCGGAATACTGCTCGTTCCAGTATTGTTGACAAATTCACCGTGACAGTCGTCGTGCGTGCTTGCTGTATACCAATGATTCCCGATAAACTTGCAGTTGTAAGTATAGCTGCCGTTTCCGCCACTCCATGTTTCAACATAATTTTCATTTGATGCGCTTGTTTCATATTTATTCGTAAACGACCGAACTAACTTCCAATAACCTGTTCCTTCTTTTTGTTTTTCCAAGTACCCCATTTCTCTCATCCAATCATAAAACTTTGCTCTGTCCTTACCATATCCAATCCACATCTTGATTGCGTAAGCCAAGTTTTCTTCTCGGTTCTTTTCTCTGCCAAACTTTGACATATCTCCGCCAACGATATTCAATATGTTTCCTCTGATAGCCAATAATGAATGCAGCCTTCGATTTACTGTCATATCTTCCTTGAAGCCATTTTCCGTTCGAGTCAATAATCCCGCATCCTTAAAGGCTTTAACCAATATCTCGTACTCTGCTTGTTTTGCATCGATTTTGCTATCTATTTTTGCCCTTTCTTCGAATTTCTTTTTAAGATCGGATTCAACCTGTCTTTCGATCATGCGCTGTTCATCATCCGATAATGTGTCTTTGCCGCTGATTCTTTTATACTCATCCTTTCTTTCTCTTACGATTTGGTGATAGTAACCTCCCATTTGAGTGATCAAGGTTTCCCAATCGCCTGCATTGATTTTATATCCGTAGGCGTTTCCTTTTGCTAACCCATAAAATACTTTATATGCGCATTCCTCTTCATAATCTTTCCATGCCATAATGCCTTGTTCTACTGCTGCCGCGCCCAAATCCACGAGGGATTTGACTGCGCCTACTCCGCCATATCCTAAAACTGTAGCGCCAAGAGCGGTAAGCTCGCTTGCCGCCTTTCTGTAATTTCCGTCATATAATGCGACTGAGGCTTCGGCGGCATCTCCTACTGAATCTAAAGCGGTAGAAACTGCTTCCAAAACCAATGGATTTTCTGCACATACGTCAACCGTAGATTCCACTATCATATCGGTAACTTTATATCCCAATTCCGCCGTTGACGCTCCGTTTTCTGTCAGGAAAACTGCTATATCCATTGAGCTTGAGGCCCACACTCTTGAAATTATCTCATTTCTCGCCTCTTGGTCATATATACTCAGTCCATTTAAGTAATCATCAACTACCGCTGTTAGTTTTTCCTTTAGCGCTTCATTTCTTGCCTGATTAGTCAGATCATCAATTGCCAGATCTCTGGCATATTCCCTGACTTGCTCGTCGTCCGTCATCTTTTTCCCGCTGTATGATGAAAAATGCCAGGTTTCAAAGGTGAGGTATCCTTTAGTCAGCTCCACCGGATCAGGAATAATTACCTCCCATTCATCTCCCGTCCAGTAAGACATCACATATTGATCGAAGGTACTGTTGTCCGGCAAATTCTTTTCGTCTAATTTCATGCTTATCCTTGCCGGTTCATCCAGTCTGACACTTTCTGTTCCCTCCGCCTTAATCTCGATAGGCGTGGTAAGGAAAGCGGCTTTGCCGTTTATATACGCCTCTGTGCTGTCGGCTACTTTATCCACAGTAACTTTCACATCCTGCTCAAAAGCGCCTGCGGGAATAGAAACCGTCCATCCATCCTTTTTCAAATCCCCAATTACTCCACCCTTATCACCCACAATCAAGGTAGAGCCAAAACCGCTTTTTCCGCAACCTGACAGCCCTGCCGTCAAGGGGAGAAGCATGGCGACTATAAGTAAAATTGACCATATTTTTTGTTTCATTTTGAACTCCTTTCAAACGGGCTATTAGACCGAAAATTCGAAAACAAGAGCGGGTGGCACATTGACAAATCCGGAGTAATAGTGCATTGTAATCTCGCTTTTATCGGCTTGACGTTGATATATCATCCAGCCGCCGGTGGATTCACCGGGAGCAAGATCAACTCTTGACATATATCTTTCATCCCGATCAGCTACCTCCAGCATAACCTGTGAGTTTTCCTCCGATTTCATATCGCTGTCATCACCTGTGGCCCCCTCGGTATACACAATATACAATGCCTTCGCCTTTGGTGATTCTATCGTTTCGTCCGAAATATTTTTAAAGGTAAACCATACTTTGATATATTCAAACCCATCTTTCGCTTTTTCAAGCGTGGTATTCGCTTCGGCTACTGCAACTTTATCAATTGTGATAGAAAGTCCGTTTGCTTCTGCCGCTTCACCGATACCATACACCTTTGCTTCTTCTTTTTTTGAGTTATCGGACGTTGTGCTGCCGCCTGTGGGCGTAGAGCTTTCCGATGGTGATTCACCGCCGCAAGCGGCGAGGGAAATCATCATCATAAGTGTTAGAAAGAATGTAATAAACTTTTTCATCGTGTTCCTCCATTATTCAGATATAATTTTACTGGATTACCAGCCGTTGACAACTGCCGTTACGCCGGTTTCACGAAGCAGCTTTTGTGCGGCATCCAGTAACGCCTGCTTTTGAGTCATTCCGTGCAGCAGCTCTACCCGCATGGTCTGATCCTTATCGCCAAAGGTCAGGTACATCCGCTCCTTATCAATTTGAACGGCGCTCAGGCGCACGCCATGTACCCCGTCGAGACCCCATCGGTAGATTCTGCTGCCGATTAACATGCCAAAGGTAGATACTACAGTTTCCTCAGTGTCTTTTTTCATTTGGCGGCCTGGCATGGAGATGAGAGCAGATGGCACCGCAAGGATGCGATTATCCCAAATAAGCGTTGCATCATAGAGCCGACGGCCCTCTCTCACCAGTAGAAGGAGAAAGATAAGACTGATAGCTCCAAAGACGAAAACAGCTTCTAACATAAATGTTACACCGAGCCACACCGCCAAACAAATACCGGCTACGAACAACAAGGCATATTCATTGCGCCGTTTGCGGATTGATTTCATTTGCACCATCCCTCCTTCATCATATAGTTTAGCGAAGTATGACTGAAAAACATCATTCCAAAGGATGATTTTACGAAAAAAGCCTCTCACCCAAAAGGGTGAGAGGCGGGTTAAACCCAGTATTTATGCAGTTTTATGTATCATCTAACCATTTGGTTTTTCAGTAGGGTGCTGATGAGCTCCGCACGGCTTGAAACATCGTATTTTGAAAAAATACTTCTTGCGTGTGTTTTAACGGTATTCTCACTGATGAACAAAGCCCCGGCAATCTCACGGTTGGATTTGCCGGAAAGGATGAGCTGCAATACCTCCTGCTCCCGGACAGTCAGCGGATCAAGCGTTTTGACCTGCCGTACAATATCCGTTTGCTGTGACTGGCTCATATTGTCATAAGCGGCAAGGTAAGCATGGCTTTTCAGCAATAGAACAAGCTGGTGGTTCAGCGGCGGCAGCATAACCAGTGTAACGCAAACCACCGTCAGGGCAATCACCGCTACCTCCGCACCGGGAAGACCCATGGATGTCACAGCCATTCCCAGGACGCCTCCGCAAAGGACACCGAATACATTGGCGGAAAGACCGATGCCAAAGGTTTGTGCCGGGTTATCGCTATAATCCAGCATTTCTCCGAGGATGCTCCACCAAAACAGGTCGAAAATACCGCAGGCGCCGAGCATCAGCGTATCCACAGTCAGATAGTCGGAGGTATTTCGCCCCAGCAGCATAAAGCTGATGAACGCTCCTATAATCATTGCCATCCCGATATACAAAATTCTGGAACGCTTTGCTTTCATAGGCAGGTTGCGCATAATGGCGAGCGCCACGATATAAGGCGCGGCCCAATACCAGCTCACCAGCCCTGTCAGATGCTCAAAAGCGGGGTTGATGACCTGATACATCAGTCCGGAATTAATTGTAATGATACAGACAAAAAGACACAGCAATATTATCTGGTTTTTAATGCCGCCATGCGTCTTGTTTTTAAATGTTTTGTTCTGCACATTCTCCTGCTCCAACGGCAGGATCAAAATGAAGACCATACCGATTACAAGACAAAGCACAGAGAGGCCAAGCCCGATAAAGGTTGACCTGTTCATGGCCACCACGTTGACTGCAATCATCAGCAAATTGGAATAAATCAGAACGTCGGCACAGGATTTAATGCGCTCGTTCTTGGGAGTAAAGGCCCTGAGAAAAAATCCCCATGCCGCCACCGCGCAGCCGCTAAAGTATCCGCTGACAATCAGTCCACTCAACCATAGAGAAGTAGGCGCAAAAAAGAAGGGGACGGTGGCAACAAGGCATATGCCCATGCCGCCGAGCATTATGCTTTTGGCTGCCGCCCGGGATCTGACGAACAGACCGCAGGTGAGAAGCCCCATAAAATGCGCGATAATTGCAGCCAGCATGTAACGGTCGGCGTCTGCTCCACGCAGATCCAGCAGGCTATACAGCACCTGCCCCTCAAACTGAAATGACAGAATATAGGCAAAGAGAAATGAAAATCCGGCAACAGAAATCCTGCGGGCATTTATTGTTATATGGCCGTTCATGTGATAACCTCCTCTCTTGATTCTTTCATTTTTCTATGCCGGTTCGCATTTCAAATCTCATTTTTTCATCTTTAGTTAACAGAACCTTTTTATATCGACTGAATTATGTTCCAGATTATTACAAATAACTCATTCACATTCGCCAGACATTTTGAGATAGTGCGATTTTTGGCTCATCGCTTCGAAAATTATCTCGAACACATCTTTATAAGCCGGTATGTCGTGGTCGGGTGCGTAATTAATGCCGTCGCCGGTATCGGATTTTTCGTCATAGATGAAGCGAAGTATTTCATCAGCTATCCGCTGTTTTTTGTCGTCCCCGCCGAGGTGGTTTTTCACCCGCTCTCGCAAATCCTCAATGCTGTAACTACAAAGTTGAAGAAAATAGTATTCGACAATTCTCTGAATTACACTGAGAAGCGTTGCCGGAAGCCTCGCGTCCCTGTATTCGCACCATAAAGCATCATATGAGTTTTTAACAGGTGACACGTTTTCTACGCCGCTTTCGTTCGTGACGCATTCCATTTCATTGATTTTAACGGTAGAAACATTCTCATCCGATTTCTTGACAAAGAAAAACGATGATTTCTTAACGATGTCGTCTCTGCTCGTTTTGATATTGTCAATATTACTTGACAGTTTTTTCTCGCATAGTTCGTTATTAGGCAGCTTGGTTTAGAGATCCATAGTATCTCTGTCTTTTAACCATAGGAGGTAGCCCACCATTGGCAGAGCAAATCCTCCTGTTGTTCCAATAACTGATGAAATAACGCCATATAAGAATCTTAAGTTCTTCAACAGTCATTTCTTTAGTGTTGTAACGATTATAAAGCAGCTCTTCTTTCATTCTGGCCCACATACTTTCACACCTTGCATTGTCATGGCATCTGCCACCATCACTGTTCATACTTTGCTGTATGCCATATTTATTTATTACATTGCGATATTCATTGCTGGTGTACTGTGTACCTCTATCAGAGTGAACAATGGCACCCCTAAGTTTAGGATAAGCTTTAAAAGCATTATCAAGAGTATTTACACACAAGGTGGCTTTCATATTTGTATCCATTGAAAGCCCAAAAACTGCTAAATCATAGCAGTCAAAAATTGCAGATACATAAAGTTTACCATCTTTTGCTTTAATTTCTGATATATCTGTTACAGTCTTTTTAAGAGGCTCAGATGCTCTGAAATCACGTTTAAGAAGATCATCAGATTTTCTGGCTTCGCGGTCAGCTTTGGTTATACCATTAGGCTTACGTTTAGGTTTATGACTAAGACCAATTTCCACCATAACTCTATAAACAGTACGTTCACTAGGGATATGGACATTTTCAGGGTTTTTTAGAAGTAAGGCTTGATGCATACGGATTCTTCCATAGGTATCATTGTACTCATCTTCAGAATTGATTTTTATCATTTCTTCAGCGAGAGCCTCATACTTCCAAGGTTTATCTTTATTTGCAAGATAATTATGAAAGCCTTGACGGCTAACTTTAAGCATCCTACAATAAAATGATATTTTACCCGTAATCATGCCGTCATTAGTCTTAATAGCTATAAATCTCATTCGTGAGTTTTTACTGACTTCCGACGGCTGGCGGCGAAAAAAGCGCTTGCTTCCTCTAGAAATTCATTCTCTTCCTTCAAACGTTTGATTTCCTTACTCTGCTCTTTAACTTGCTTTTTTAGGGTCATAAGTTCTTCTGTAAGGGAAAGAGCACTATCAGGAGTATGTGAACCAGCACCTAAATCAAGTACACCTTCTTTAGAGGCTTTTACCCATCCGCTTACTGTGCTTGGAGCAATTCCTATTTCTTTTGCAGCTTTATTAATACCAATTTCCTTGGCTAACTTAACTGCTTGGACTTTATAATCCTGGTCATAACGTTTTTGTGCCATAATAAGCACCTCCTTATTTTCTTAATTATATTTTGAATTATACGAGAATAAGGTGTCAACTTTATTTATACAACATCAAGAAAAAACTGTCAAGTAATATTGACAATATCACAAGATGGCGCAATGACATTCAGATTCAAAAACGGCTCGGAAGTCACAGCTTAACATTCAACTATTTACGGCTCGCCAATCGGCGGGCTGTTTTTTTGCCGTAACAGTATCTTTTAACGATTACAAGGCAAATCGTTAAAAGATGCACACCCCCAGAGGTCTAATCGTTAAAAATAAGCACTTGGCAGCCACAGGTTAGTGTCAAGTATCCTCCGAAAACGGCTTAAATCAAGCACTTTCGGGCAAACAAAAAACCACCTGCTGACAAAATTTCTTTTATCAATAGATGGTATTTGATTTGGTGGAGGCGAGGGGAGTCGAACCCCTGTCCGAAGATCGTCCCATTTAGCTTTCTACGAGTGTATTTTATGATTTAACATTCCCTCTACTAGACGCCCATAAACAGGCTTCTAGTTTCAGTAGCTTCATTAATTCCGTTCTTAGCTCAAAGCTTTGCTAAGCTCGGGTCCCCACTAGTCGACGCCCTATCCCAAGCCGTGGGACTCTCGGGTAGAACGTAGCAGACTAAGCTGCTAAAGCAAAATTATCTTCTGCGTTTATCTTTAAGTTTCTAGCTGATTAACGAGGCTCCAGAATTTCCTCGACCCGCTTACTAAACGCTACGTACCCCCGTCGAAGCCAAGTACGCCCCCATGTTATCATGAGAGTCTGCACTTCCTTTTTCCGAAGGCACTCCACATATTTAATTGTTTTAAGATACAAATTATATTTTACTATAAAACAGTATTTTTATCAAGAGCAATTTTATATTTTGCATTAATTACCATAGATTTAATTTAATTATATCACATATTAATAAGATATTCATCATAATGTGAAATCTATAATCATATAAAAATATATGATAGGTTTTAACCCAGTTAACTTCAGAACTAACCAAAAAATTTCTTATCACTGTGCAAAGGAGGTATAGAGTATGAGTGAAATTGAAATTAAAAAAAACATACTGTTCATCAGCAACAATGGTGATGTGTTAAAACGCTTTGCCAATTATTTTTATGGAATAGGCATTTCCATAGAAGCCTTTGGAAACATTCCAGAAGGTACTTTAGAAAATGGCACAACAATTGTGGGGAATTTAAGAGATGCCAGCCTCATTAATTTTGTTATACAGCAGTATAAGCCAGATTATATTATTTATTTTATTAACGATGCGGTAAGGCCTGAAGCAATGGAGAAAAAACTAGGTCCATATATTGAAGCTATGTCCAATACTTTAAATCTACTACAATGCTTAAAAAATTATAACAATCCTTGTTCTTTACTTTGTGCTAGCTATAATAGTGCAAAAAAGGATGCAGTATCGGATAGCTGCACCCAAAATAATCATTTTAATATGCAGAATATGTCCTATGCTGATGCCATGAATATGCTTGAAACATACCTGGACATCGGAACATCCTGCAATATACTTATTAACTCTTATAAGAAATCTTTTTTTACCAGCGCCTACAATTCTCATATATTCGTAAGCACCATAAGTTATGATGAACCTATATATGATACACCTAAAAACATTGATAGTTTCTTGCTACAATGTCGTAGGCAACTGGAAAACATGGGTGAACTAACTTAAAGTAAAAACTACTTTAAATTCTTTTGAAGATACTCGTCAATTTTTTTAACAAGATCTTCAGGAATCTTTCTCTCCACTGGCATAGCACCTGCATTTATAAGTTTTTCACTGAAATCTCGTACAAAAACCATGGTGTTATACAATACTTCTGGTGACAATACGTCTATTAAATCGTATCTATTGTGAATGGATGCAGCCCCTGGTGCACCAAATCTCATAAAGTTTATAACTGGAATACCTTTGTCAGCGAAGGGAATGCAATCACTAGAGTATATATCCTTGTCCACTTTTAATGGGAAACATACCTGTTTTGCATAAAAATCTACCATATGACAAAGGCTTTCCTCTGCCAGTACTGTAGCTTGGTCGCACCCAAGTATTGCACCACCAACATCCACATTTATACCCATTTTTACATTTTCTAGCTCATTTTCATGCGCTTTCACATATGCCTTACTTCCACAAAGACCTATTTCCTCTGATCCAAACCAGATAAATCTTATAGTTCTCTTAGGTGGATTTTCTTTATAATATCTTAAAATCTCCATGATATTTACAGAACCTGCTCCATTATCGTATACTCCTGTACTAAATGGAACACTATCATAATGGGCCATGATAACCACAACTTCCTCTGGAAACTGTGTACCCTTAAGTTCAGCTATTAAATTATGAGAATCAGCTTCTCCCTCTTCTTGCTCCAAAGTCATACGAACCTTTTTGGCTCCACTTTTCATAAGTTCAATGGCATCGCTTACTCTCATGGTTACGCCTGGTATTTTTCCAAACTCAATATGTTTTTCTCTTATTCTTCTATTTTCTAAATCCGTAGAATTATTATCGTCCATGAATCGACCGCTGAAGTTTATATAGCCTACAGCACCTGACCTAACTATATCTCTATATCTTTCATAATTTATGCTATTTACTAAAACTATTTTCCCCTTTGCCTCTAAAAGATTTATTGGCAAAGCATTTTCTACATATAATAGCTCAGCTTCTAATCCATCTTTTGCTGCGTTACCTGTAAGACCTACACCAGTTACCTCTATTTCTCTATACTCTGGCTCTAATATCTCTAGTTTAGCCTTTTTAATGTTATAGTTTAATACTTTAAAAGGCTCAATTTCACTTTCAACACCAAGGTTGTCCAATTCTTCTTTCAAAATGTTAACTGCTCTCAATTCTTCTTCACTGGCACTTGTTCTGACAAATCCAATTTTCTTTAATAGTTCAAACTGTCTTTTTGCAATATTCATCACAAATCCCTCCTGACTAAATTTATTAAATTCGCTCAATTTTTATTATAACATGTTTTTAAACTAAAATCAGACATTATTGAATAAATATTTAATTTTAAACTAATATTTATTCATTTCTTTAAAATGCTTTGCTACCTCTCTCACAGCTTGTTTCTCTTTTAAAGCTTCTCTCTTGTCATAATTATGCTTACCTTTTGCCACTCCAATTTTAACCTTTACTTTTCCCCTTACAAGATATAAAGACAGTGGAATAAGAGTATATCCCTCTGCGGAGGCATAGCTTTCCAATTTTAGTATTTCATTTTTGTGCAACAAACACTTCCTGTCTCTAAGGGGATCTCTATTGAAAATATTGCCCTGCTCATAGGGACTAATATGCATATTACAAATAAAAACTTCTCTATTTTTTACGAAGGCATAACTATCCTTAAGATTGGCCTTTCCCGCTCTTATAGATTTTACCTCTGTTCCCACAAGGGATAAACCAGCTTCAAAAGTTTCTTCTATAAAATAATCATGAAACGCTTTCCTATTTTCTGCTAAGTTCCCCTTAACCTTTTCTTTTTTCATTTTTTTACACCTCTTACTTTTCTATTTCACCTTTGTAGTCAATTATCCCACCAAAGTCGTATACATTATTGTACCCCATATCCACCAACAGCTTTGCCGCCCTATTGCTCCTAGATCCAGATCTGCAGTATATTAATATCTTTTTATTTTTGTCTTTTAAAACCTCTTGGGCTCTTTTACTTATCTCATCTAGGGGAAGTAACACAGCTCCTTTAATATGCCCACTTTCATACTCTGGTTCTGTCCTTACATCCAATATTATAATATCGCTTTCATTTTTAATCATGGATTCTCCCTCAGTTGCACTTATAACTTTAACGCTGTTTACACCGTCATTATTCCCGCCACATCCAAACATGAACATTCCCATTACAATAATTAATATAACACCATAAGCCCTCATAATTCACCTCATATGTGTTTTACTTTAATCATCACTGCCATCTTCAGCCGTATCGTTTTGTACTAATTCAAAATAGATTTCGTGAGTATCCATATTAACTCGACTCACCAAAATCTTAACTTTGTCACCTAGTTTATACATCTTCTTAGTGTGCTCACCAACCAAGCAAAGGTGTACATCGTCAAAAATATAGTAATCATCGTATAAATCAGTTATATGAACAAGTCCTTCTATGGTATTAGGTAATTCTACAAACATACCAAACCCTGTAACAGATGAAATTATACCTTCATACTCATTCCCGATTCTATAACTCATATACTCTGCTTTCTTAAGATCATCTACAGCTCTCTCTGCTTCCATAGCCGCTCTTTCTCTTTCAGAAGATTTCAAGGCTGCCTCATCTACAATGCTTCTAAGACGAGCTACCCTTTTGTCATTAATTTTGCCATTGATGTACTCTTTTATGATTCTGTGTATCATTAAATCTGGATATCTTCTTATTGGAGATGTAAAGTGGCAGTAATATCTAGCAGCTAAACCAAAATGTCCACTGCATTCTGGCGAATACCTTGCTTTCATCATGGATCTCAACATAAGAGTGCTAACCACTACCTCTTCTTTTTTTCCTTTAATATCTTCCAATATCTCTTGGAATTGAGATGGATGTATTTCTTTATTAGACTTCATCACATAACCTAGATTGTAAACAAAATCCCTGAAATGAGCTAATTTTTCTTCGTCGGGGTCTTCGTGTATTCTATAAACAAAAGGCATTTTAGCCCAATACATGTATTCAGCCACAGTCTCGTTGCATACAAGCATAAATTCTTCAATGATCCTGTTAGCAACAGCTCTATCAAAAGGTCTTATATCTATTGGCTTTCCAGTCTCATCTAGTATTATCTGGCACTCTTGGAAGTCAAAATCTATAGCCCCTCTGCTCATTCTCTTTTTATTCAGTATTTTAAACAATGCTTCCATATCTAAGAACATAGGGTATAGAGACTTGTATTTTTCAATTGTTTCTTCATCCTTATCTCTTAGAATCTTATTAACATCTGTATAAGTCATTCTCTCACTGGTTTTTATTATGCTTTCAAATATATCCTGTGATACCACTTTACCACTTTTGTCTATCTCCATCATACAAGTAAGCGTCAACCTATCTACCTTTGGATTAAGACTGCAAACTCCATTGGATAATTTCTTTGGCAGCATTGGAATAACTCTGTCAATTAAGTAAACAGAAGTTCCTCTTTTTAGAGCTTCTTTATCTAGAGGATTAAGTTCTTTTACATAATTCGTAACGTCAGCGATATGAACTCCTAAAAGATAATTGCCATTTTCTAATTTCTCACAGGATACTGCATCATCCAAGTCCTTGGCATCTTCTCCGTCAATAGTGACTATCTGCATATTTCTAAGGTCTTTTCTTCTGCTGTACTCCTCTTGTGGAATATTCTCCTCCACACTTTCCGCGTACTTTTCAACCTTTATAGGAAATTCCTCTGGTAAGGCGAACTGTCTTATTATGCTTAAGATATCAACACCCTTATCTCCCTTGTTTCCAAGAATCTCGATTATTTTTCCTTCAGGGCTTCTCCTATTCTGAGGCCACTTTATTATCTCAGCCACCACAATTTGACCATGCTTTGCTCCGTTTAAATTTTCTTTTGAAACAAATATATCTTGGTTCAACCTCTTATTTTCAGGCACTACAAAGCCAAAATTTTTATTATCTTCTAAGATACCCACAATTTTTTTATTGGCTCTTTCAACGACCTTATAAATCTCCCCTTCGCATTTTTTTCCACGTTCTTCATTTCTTATAACGGCTACAAGAACTTTATCTCCGTGCATTGCTCCATTTACAAACATAGCTGGTATAAATATATCGTTTAAATTCCCATCATCTCTTATAACAAAACCAAAGCCCTTTGCATTGCTCTCAAATACACCACTTACAAAACCCATTTTTTCTGGAACTCCATAATGGCCTTTGCTATTACAAATAACTATTCCCTCTTGCTCCATTAAGGATAAAAGTTGCTTAAAACCATCCAGATCGCTTTTAGCTATATTAAATATTTTTGATAATTCTTTCATTCCCATAGGCTTATAAGCTGTTTCTTTCATAAAACCAATTAATGTTTCTCTTAAATTCTCCGGCATAAAGACCATCTCCTTCAATTTTGGATTTTCTTTTATACTCCTTTATTATATCATATGTATATATTTTTAACTGTATTTTGCATTTTTATTCAAAATATAATTTTTCTAAAAACAAAACAGCATGTTACAATAACATGCTGTTCTGCTTCTGTCGAATATTGTTTAGGGGTTTCGACATATTACGCACTAATGATATCAGGGGATTGATTTACACTAGTGCTAAAAAAGGGGTTGTTTTTTCTTTCATATATATTATATTAAACTTTATTTATAAAATCAAGTTATTTTATAAAGTTTTTTATTATTTTTTTCGACAAATTACACAAGCTGTAATAAAGCCATTTCTTTTTCATTTAATTCCCTGTAACATCCTTCCTCCAAGCCTTCATCTAGAACAATCTCGCCAAATTTTATTCTCTTTAAAAAAGTTACTTCTTTGCCAAGACTTTTAAACATTCTTTTTACTTGATGGAATTTTCCTTCTTGGATGGTAACATATACTTCTGATGTTTCTCCACTTTTTATTATTTCCAAAATTCCAGGCATGCATACATATCCGTCATCGAGAGTTATTCCCTTTTGGAAACTTTCTATATCCTCTTCGTCCACAACTCCCTTTATGTGTGCATAATAAACCTTATCAACATGGTATTTAGGGGAAATAAGCTTGTGGTTTAAATCACCATCATTAGTCAGAAGCAACAATCCCACAGTGTCTTTGTCCAAACGGCCGATGGGAAAGGGCTGAAAGTGCTGATGTTTTTCATCCAAAAGATCAATTACAGTTTCATCATAATTATCGAAGGTTGCCGATACTACTCCTGCAGGTTTATTCATAATAAGATAAATATACTTTCGATAATTTATACTTACCCCGTCGATCTTAATTTCATCATATTGCACATCTACTTTTATAGAACTATCTTTTATTATTGCATTGGATACTTCTACTCTGCCTTTTTTTACAAGTTCCTTTATTTCTTTTCTACTACCGTATCCAGCATTAGATAGAACCTTGTCTAGTCTCTCCATATCTTCTCTCCATTCTGTATCAAAGTAAAAAATATCATAATGATACAAATGAATTATAATTCATAGGTTAATATCAGTCAACATTTAGAATGGATAACACCAATTTTCCTATAAATCAAGAGAGCTAATATCAGTTAAGCTAGAATATTGACTTTTAACATCAAATTTGCACATTACAAACTCATCGTAATCATTTTTACTATTTGTATTTTTAGCCAAAACAAGAAGCTTATAAGTTCCAGCTATCTTAGGTGTTAAAGTATAATAACTCTTTTCATTGTACTCTTGTACACATCTCCACTCACTGCCATTGTACACGTAGAATTCATACATTACCTTTCTACCACCAACTACAGTGGTCATGAAAGTTACTTCTTGACTACATATAATACTTGTCTTATCGCAGCTAATTCCAATACTTTCTATAGGAAGGCACTCTGATACGTAGATCTCCTTTACCTTTATAAATTCTCTATTTGAATTAGCTTTTTTAGCATAAAAGACCATTTTATACGTACCTTCATATGGAGGCGTAAAGGCATAAGTTTTGTCCATGGAGTAAGGCTTTTCTATAATTACTTTATCATCGTAATATAGTGAATATCTTACAAAAGTCTCACTAGGATTAGGGCACAATAAAGTACACACAATTTGAGAGCCTTTGTAATAATCTTTTTTAGGAGCAGTTAAAACATATTTTATAAGTTCTTCTTTTTTATTATTAACATCAAACAAATCCACCACAGCATCAGGCATCATCGTTATCTCCTGTTCAAAGCACATATCGTTTATTTGCTTCTCAATGGTACTCTGTGCATTTTCGATATGCTGAAGTTGAGTATCAACACCCTTTATATTTTGAAGATTTTCATCATCAGAACCATTGTCTAACTCTCTAAAATTATTACTAATCCTATTAAATTGTCCCTTTATAATATTGTTTGGCTGCTTTTCTTTGAATAATTCCTTGTTTTCCTCTGATGTTATACCTATATTATAGCTATTATTGCTGTTAGAGAATTTATTAATGGAAAAATCGCGGTTTTCACTTGAAATTTTATAGGAAAACTTGGTGTCCATGTTCTGTATTTTAGGCATTTCCTTTTCGGATGAATTTACACTTTCTGCCTGTTTAATGAGTTTTTCATACTCTGGTATATAATCACTGTCTTCCTCACTATTGTCCTCTTCATCACATTCTTCTTCATAGTTGTCAATCTCATCTGCTTTAGAACTATTTTCAAAGGCAAATGTTGTAGATTTGAAATCCATATCTTCATCTATGGACGTATCCTGTACAATTTCAATCTCGTCATCTAATTCTTCCTCTATTGCCTCTATTTCGTCCTCTTCTTCCCCTATAACTTCAATCTCATCTGGCTCTACTTCCGTTTCATCTGGTTCCTCATTTTTAACTAAATCATGTTTAACAAGTTCTATTTTTTCTTGAACAATTTCTTCCTTAGCTACCTCATCCTGAACTACATCCTTTTCTTGCTTGTCATCCTCTTCCTTTAAAGATTCATTGTAAATAGTCTTTAATGGATCTAGAATATCCTCCATTGATTTCTGCTTCATCTTTTCTTCAAATAGTTCAAAATTTCTTTTTTGTTTTTCCTGAAAACTCATCATTTCCTTGTTGCCAATCTTTTTGCTGGAAATCATATCTATCTTTTTTATGAAATATCGGTCTTCCTTTTTGATGTACTCAAGCCTTTCAACATAGTCAAAGGCATTTCTACTTTCTCCAGTCTTTCCTTGAACCATAATAAAACACCTATTTTCAGTTTTCATATCATACTGACAGGTGTTCTTGTCACTGTAATCTTGGAGCATCTTCCATGAACCATCGTAGCTGACAAAAAATCTGTACTGCAAATTTTGTTCAACAATAGATTCAACTGAAACAATAATACTTGTACCATTTTTTCTTACTATTTCTTTTTTTAATTTAACCTTCAAACCGCTCATTATCTTTGAAAACCTCCCTTAAACAAAATCTTCTGTATCAGTCTTTCTAAATTTTGCTTTAATCTTGTTTCATCTTTATAATCTCTTTTTTTTGCATTGGCTACTCTTCCGCCACCTCTTCTTACCTTTGCGGAAAGATATCTAGTTTCTAGCATCTGATCTATATTATATTCGTCATAAATAATACCATTGGGATTTATAGCAAGACATCCCATGCCAAGTACCATAGACGCCACTCCGTAATCCTGGGTGATGACAATATCACCCTGTTTACAACTGTTAGCTATTTTCATGTCCACTGATTGAAATCCGTCATCTACTAAAATAGTTTTACCCTGTGTACTATAAAAAACATTGCTGAAACAGCAATAATATACCAACTCTACTTCATACTTAACACAAATTTCTTCAATCAGCGATTTAGATGGACACGCATCAGCATCAACATGAATTATCATTTTACCAACTCCCATGTTATTATATCATAATTAACAAAATATTAATATTATATAATCAACTTTTTTTATATTTTATGCAGTTTTATACAGCTTTTTTTATGAAAATTAATGGTTTCTTTATTTGTATTTAATATTATACAGAAGTCATATAATTTATCTTATGGCTAGCCCTTGCAGCACATCCTCTTTTATCTGTTTATAAGGGGCAAAATGAGGGGCAAACAATAAAAAATGACTAGTTCCAATTTCTTAGAACCTAGTCATTTCAACGGTTTATGGTGCACCCAACAGGGGTCGAACCTGCCACCTCCGGATTCGTTAATGCATGATTTTATGAACTATACGTTTGGTATTAAACGCAGTATTTCCAATGGTTATAGAGTGTGTTTGCATATATATTCAGTGCTTGTCCATTTTAAGTTATTGCACCCGTTGCACCCGTGTTGCACACTCTCTATCGTCCTCAATAATATTGTTTTCAAATTATATTTTATTATAAAAAAGTACTCATATACATATGAATACTTTTTTAAATTTCAGAACTTTTATTTTTTATATATTCCACAACATTTATTGGTGGTAATATCAACGGTGGAACATTACACAATGCAGTATAATTTGATATTAAAGCTCTTACATACGGAAATAATATTGCCACTGCATTCTGTTTAACAAAGTTTTCCTTTTTTCCTGCTTCCATGGATTCTATTTGGAAGAAACCAGTTACTTTTACACGCATTTTAAACGGTGATATATCTAAACTTTTAAAAAGTTCCACTACCATATGCAATTCAAAATTAGTTTCATCTTTAAAATTAACATTAGAGTCTATATCAAAATCAATATTAAAACTTTCTTCATCACTGTAATTATTTTTAAATATTATTTCATCTACTACATAATCCGTAAACTTTAGCACAGAATTTTTTTTCATTTTAAGCAATCTCCCTTATTCCTGCATATACATCATATGATTTTTCTCCATATGCCTCTTGAAATGTGTAATTATTGACATACCTTTGTTGTTTATAGCTGAATTCTAACATAGGATCTACAATATATTCTCGCTTTGTTCCCCCATTTCTATCCAACATATCTTCAAATTCATCAACAGTCATATTTTGAAAAAAAATCATCTATTTTTTTGAGTTCTTTCTGTAAATTCATCTCGAACCACCTCTCTTTTTTTTTATTATAGGTATATATATATCACATGGTTTCTTAGTATTATCTTTTTCCAGTCGTTCAACAAAATGTTCAAACTGATCAAAGTTCTCTTTAAAATTGCTTTCTTTAATTTGCTTTATCACATCAATATTTTTTATACAAACCTGCTTCTCTATATATCCCTTTTGTCTAGTTTTTTTTATTCCTATTCCTATTTGCTTTCGTTACAAAAGCACCAACAAAAATATCAAATTTTTGGGCGTATCCCAGTTCGTTAAACATGCAATTTATGACAACACCATCTAGACTATCAAAATCTTTATATTTTTCAATATATTCTTTTTTACTATTTACATTGTCCAGAAAATATTCAAAAATTAATTGGTGCTCGAAATTATCAACTATATTAAATACTTTCTTTTTATCTACCTTTATCTTACATTCCAAAATCATGTATGAGTTCACCAATTCACTATATGAAAAGCTCTTTTTTATCCTATGAAAAAACATTTTTCTTATCCAGTTATATGCTAAGAATTCTTGAACATAGAAGTATACTCCATCTCCTAGCCAATGTGAATCTCCATGAGATTCTTCCATTTTTTTGTTCTTTATAAATCTTAATCCTCTATTTCTTTCTGTCCCATGAAATAAATATTCCTCACACATCGCTTATCCATTCCTACTTTATAGTATATCCATATATTAATTTTATATGCTTTTATTTT
The DNA here is from genome assembly GCF_900142225.1 of Hathewaya proteolytica DSM 3090. Lineage (GTDB taxonomy): Bacteria > Bacillota > Clostridia > Clostridiales > Clostridiaceae > Hathewaya > Hathewaya proteolytica. The sequence goes on along the minus strand of NZ_FRAD01000011.1, from coordinate 45,144 downwards.
TTCATTGATATATCTTCTTAAAATCTCATTCTTTATTATTCATTATATACTCCTTTTGATATTTTGTACATACAAAGTCAATACATTGTACGTACAAAGTGGATGTTTTGAAATAATTTAAGGTACTTTCAGTGTAGCTAGGGTTACTTTCTAGTTTTGGGTTCATGTTTCAATGCATTTCATTCGTTTTCATGCTATTATTGTTCATTTTAGCACTGCTTATATAATATATACGTTCATTACATATAAAATACCTTCATAAAAAAAGAAACCTACAATTATATAAATTCCTTAAAATATAAAGCATACTACTTTGCATAGTTTGCTATATGCTCTAGTAGCATTAAGGTATTCTTCTACAAATCTTTGTTGTTTTGGAGTTAGCTTTGTCACAATGCCACCTCCTTTTATCTATAAATATTTTATATTGTTAGTTGAATTACAATGTCGGCTAATCTAGAAAATACTTGATGAAATTCCTCTCTTGAATTTTTCATCTTTTCTAATACATTACCACTTTGTTCAATTTGAGCATCCGTTAGTGCAAAAACAGGTACATTATTCTTTTGAGATTGTGCAATCAAGCTGTTAAAATCCGATATATTAATAATGTTATATGGTTCTTCAGGAATAGATACATTTTTAAATTTATTTTTATCAATTATCATATTATATTTAGTCAATATAGGTACTAAATTCCCCTCTACATTGGCATTGATTCTATCAATCCATTGTTGAAAAGATCTAGCGGCGCCACCATTCCTTGGCCTATATCTTTGCAATATAGTTCCTAGGAACTTAGGATTTTTATCAGGTAATTTATATATAGCATTTTTAAATGCTGGATGTAACTTTATATTTCTGTATGTTTCATACCACATAGGTATAACTTTGCTTAGTGAGCTTATCGCCATATTACAAAAATAATCTGGACTGCATGGGACTATGAAATAATCACTTTGTATAAATAAATTAGCATTTGTTGCGCTTACACTTGGACTCATATCGATTAATATATAATCAAATTTATATTTATCTGCGGTTATTCTTAGTAGTTGGCTTATTGCTCCAGGAATATTTTGAGCTATTTTCATACTGCCTGTTAATTCTTGTGCTATTCCTATAGAAACATCAAACTCTGAAAAATCTATATGTCCCGGTAACAAAAATAATCCTTTTTTATTATAAAATTCGAAACATTTTGCAGGTTCTAATGGTATAGGTTGTCCATCAAATACTGGTGTTAGCGATTTTTTTAGATTATCATATTTATCATTCAAATAAAAATCTTCAAATTCACTGTTATCGGATAAACTTAAACAAACTCCAGTAAGATTGCACTGCGGATCAGCATCAACAATTAAAACCTTATTGCCTTTTTCCGCTAGTATCCAACCCAAATTAAACACAGTTGTTGTTTTACTTACACCACCCTTATGATTAAATAAAGAAATAATTTTTGCCATTCTACTTCCCCCTTCAATATTATTCAAAATGTAAAATTTATAACATACCATATATTTCTCCACAACCTTCAAAACTCCTTCAAAATATTATAAATCTTTAAAATATAAAAAACACCCTAATCATTTCTGACTAAGATGTTTTCAGTAGAAGTTTTATGTTCTCTGACTGTTGGTGGTATTTAAAGGATTCGAACCTTCAAACTATCATTTAACCCCTCCGGCTCGTTGTTTAGCCTTGATTATCTCTCTACATATTTCTTGTGTTATCTCGTAAGCACTGCCACTGTTATTGTTTATACTAATATTAAAATTGTTAATCTCATTATTAGTGTTAGAACTTGCGTGTTGCTTATCTACTACCTTCTCGCCCTCATGGAGCTTGTATAAGCCATCATAAGGCACTCTATTAAGCCCTGTAGCAAAGCCGTTACCCCATTTGAAGTTAGGGTTTCTTAAGTCTGCACTAGATGGCATATTAGCCATGCCTTTCTCTGCAATACTGCTTGTACTGTTCTTGCCACTCATTATAGCTGTTTTTAAGTCTAAAGCACTTGCCCAACCTTTGCTGAAATCCTCCGCAGCTAATTGTCCATCTTTTACATACTGTCCATTTTCTCTAATGCTTTTTTGGATACTAGCAACTATGCTTCTTTCATTCTCTATTCGTTGTAGCATTTCAGGAGAGCCTCTATACTTGGATATGGCATCAGCCTCGGCTTTCATTAGTAACCTTCCCATCTCTGCTCCATTATCGCTCTTCCAAGCTTTTATGTACTCGGTCGTGCCTTTCATCTCATCCATTGCTTTTCGTTTGGCTTCTTCCGCCTTATTGTCCATCTCGGCCTTGTACTTTCCTATAAGTTCCCTATCATAGGTACCTAGATTTTCACGATAAGATTTTTCTTCTTCCAGCCCCTTTTTTCTTTCGTCTGTATAGCCCTTGCCTTCGGCTCTATCACCCTTGGCTTTTAAATCTTCCAGGGTAGATGTTAAACCTTTGTACGTTTCGGACTGTTTCTCCATGTTGCCTTTAAACTGCTCACCCATGGCATTCAGTATTACAGCACTGGCTTTTGCACCATCAATGGCACTTTTAGATATCATTTCGTAGACTTTTTTCTTGTCCGTGTTCATTGACTTTGCTAAGTATCCTATTGCGTCGATTCCACGTTCCTGGACAAGCTCAATATACTCTAAGCTAGCCTTTCCACTAGATTTCATCCTTCCAAGTCCAGTAGCTACATTTGCCTGGTCTTGTATGCTTAGCCCCAAGGCAGAACCCGCATCTCCTATTTTCTCTAGGGTTGGTAATAGTTCTTGCTGTTTGTATCCATAGGTCAATAAATTTTTAGAAATCTGTAATAAGTCTGTCTGAGTGAAAGGTGTTTTGCTAGCAAAATCCTCTGTATCTTTCAAAAACGAATTGGCCCTAGAGCTGCCACCTAACAAAGTTCCAAAACTAATTATATTCTGTTCTCTTGCACTGGCTAAGTCTATACCTTTTTGGCTATTGGCGTTAGCACTATTCTGTATAGTAGAGTAAATATCTTTAACTTCACCTTTGAAGTATCCGTCAGCTTCTTTAATTTCATTGCTAGCACTGGTTAAGGCACCTGTAATGGCACCAATGCCAGCCCCTATAGCTGTTCCTATACCCGGTACTACACTCCCCATCATCGCCCCCGCCATTGTACTGCTCGCTATTGTGCCTATTCTGTTTCCAATCTTATCACCATAAGCACTTGTTAGCACTGTACCGGCATAGTTACCAATGCTAGTGCCTAATTCTTTACCTAGTCCAGCTTTTACAAGAGTACCAGCCACATCAGTTGTTCCGCTATGGTTATTATTGTTTCTACTTCTGCTTTCTATAAGCTCCTTTTCAGCTCTATTGGTATCCCTTACAACTCGTGTTAACCGTCTGTACTCTTCTTGCATTTGCTCAATTTCTTTAGACTTTGCTTTAAATGCCTCGGCGGAACCTTCTTTGTTTTCCTTTATGGCGCTTTGCAAATCCTTAAGCTCTTTTTTTACCTTGGTCATATCATATTTGAGCTCTACCTTTTTATTAAAAGCATCATCTTGTATTTTCCTGTATTCGGTCACGTCATGGCTAAGATCATTAACGTTTTTCTTCATTTGCCTTACACTATTGCTTAAATTGTCACTAGCCTTAAAAACTATAGACACATCTCTACTCACTACTTATCCCTCCTTATCTTGATATACTAATTTAAATTGGTGTGCATCCTATATCTTCTAGAATTCTTTAATGTTATCTAAATCGGTAAAGTCTTTCCCACTCGCCCAATCTAGAAATCTCATAAGTTCTTTTCTAGTAACTTTTATCCTTCCTAGCTTTAAACCTACTAGGATTTTCTTGCTTATTAATCTTCTCACTGTAGCCTCGTCTGTTTTTAAAAGCTGAGCTACTTCCGGAACTGTATAAAGTACATCTTCAAATTCTTTCTGTTCCATGTTTAATTCCTCCTAAAGTTTTTTAGTTATAGCTGTTCATATAATTTTCGTCCCTCATTCATACCCCATTTACTATTTTTTAATTTTCTAAGACTGTATTTTCTAATAGCTTGAATGTTACTACCAGACACCCCAAACAAATCCCCTATATCTTTATCAATCATAGGACGCACACCATCAATGCCGTAGGATAAGTCTAATATCTGCCTTTGCTTTAAGGATAGGTATTCATTCATACACTCATGTATGTTATCCCTTATTTCCCTCATGAATACCTGTTCTTCTACGTTCTCATAGTCATAGTTAACATCATCTAAACAAGACATTAGCTCCGTATTACAGCCCTCTTCATCATTGGCATATGCTGGGGCATTGAGAGACACTTCGTCATTAGTATTTTTCTGTTCTAAAAATCTGTGTATCTTTTGAAATATCCACTGAAAGGCATAGGTGGAAAATGAGGCTCTACCATCATAATCACATTTATACATTTCGGCTGCTTTCATTAAACCTAAATACCCCTCTTGAACTAAATCTTCATAATCTATCGAGTTAGTTTTTTCTGTATAGAAATTTTTAGCAATTTTATAAACAAGTCCTGTGTTATTATCTATTAAAGTTTCCAAGGCTTGTTTATCGCCTTCTTGGTACTGCTTTACAAGTTCCTCATTAGTCACAACATCACCTCTTACAATATAAAAAATAGCCGCAGAAAACAACTAACAGGTATAACCTATTAATCATTTCCCGCGGCTAATTAAACCTTACACTTTATCAAGTGTGGTACTTAAGTATATTATATCATGTCTAAATAATAATTTAAATATTGCAACACTCCAATTCAACATATACCCTGTAGTACTTACCACTTTTGGAGGAATTACTGATGGACTTTACCCCCTCAAGCTTGTCTATGATCTTCTTCTTTTCTTGCTCCGTCTCGTAACTTATCCTTAACTTAACCACAAACAATCTCCTTTTTTATATCCTGTAGATTATTTCTCTTTAGTAATTTGTGCAGTACCCTTGACTGCTCTGCTTTACCTAAACTAAGGTTTATAAAAACTATTGACACTTTATTAATTGCATCAGGCACTATACACCCCTTAAAAACTTTAGTTGCTGCTAATGAATACTTTTTACCTTCGTACTTGAAAACCATGTTTATCTCTCCTTTAATTAAAATAATATTTTAAATTTATTGGGTAGGCCTCGTCTTTCCTATCTATAACAGCTACTGGAACCTTATACATAGATAAAATAAATTTTACAGTTTCATTGGACACATACCCGCCTATTTTGTTCTGCACCATGTGCTTTATATCATAGCTTGTTTTTATCCTTCTACCATACTTTTTAATTCTCGGTATGAAGTGCTTAACTAGACACTGCTCTATTTCTTTATATCTATCATCTCCCACACAAGTCTTATATTCATCACTGCCTTGTCCTAAAAGATATTTATAGTGGCACTCTATAGGATTGAAAAATTTTGTCCCTTTTACCTCTAATAAATACCCTAGTGTCTCATACCAAGTGGGCTTTGTGGTGCCATCTATGTGAATATATTCAATTAAATCTATTTCCATATACTAAATTTCTCCTTTATTATTTTTTATGGATACTTTTACTACTAGGGTTACAATTAGGGATACATCTCTACCTTAGCAATATCAAGGCTTACAGGGGTGCTGTATCCATAGTATCCCTTTTTTTCTGTTTTCCTTATAGATATATATCTGTATGATTATACACATATCTAATACCATATATACAATATAAAATATAGTTTATATATATAATAGGGATACAATGGATACTGTTAGGCTCCAGCTGTTGGTATGACTGGCTTAGGGCTGTATCCCTAGCTGTATCCATACCATGCAAATGTATCCCTACTTTGGGATACTCTTAACATAAGCCGTTTTTAAGCCATATGCTCCAAACCTCATTCTCCCTCTACTTTTGTCGTATTTACGCCATCCAGCCCTTATTAACAAGGTTTTTATTTCATTCTCTACTTCTCTAGATAAACCTTCTCTAGATTTCTCAGGTTGCACCTCTTGAATAAATTCTTCATACACCGCTTTAATACATATCTTGTCTCTTATTTCTGTCTCCCCTTCTTTAGCTTCACCTAAGAATTCCCCTTCTGGGTACAGGTATGATATTCTCTCTACTAAAGGTAAGCTGTACCAATCTTTATCTTTTACAGCCAATATAGGCTTGTCTAAGTATTCCTTGAACTCCAGTTCATCATCATGTGCATACATGTACAATTCCTGTTGTTCCTCCGCTAATTTATTTTCACGACTGTTTAAGTAAGTCTCATAACCTTCTTGATAATAACTATAAGCCTCCGCCCACACTTGGTCTATTTCATAATCTCCTATATTAAAAACATCTTTTTGTGGAGTTTTTACTGCTACTTTTATAGGTAAATATCTTCTGTTCCCTGTCCTATCTGATAGAAATTCTTCATTGTTGGTAGTCCCAACTATTATAAACTGCCTTGGTACTTTGCTTACTCTTCTATCATAGGCTTTTCTTGTTTTATCTACCTTGCCTGACATAAAGGCTTTTATTGCATCTGCATCACTGCTTGATAATCCTTTGAGTTCACCTATCTCTATTATCCATGATCCTTCTGTTTGCTCTATTGCTCTTTTAATATCAGTTTTTATGTGGTTAAATGTAAGGCTATCAGAGAACCACTGTTTCCCTAATCTACTTAGTATTGTTGACTTCCCTACTCCTTGGCTAGTACTAACTAAAATCACTAGTTCCTCATATTTACAGCCAGGCTCAAAAACTCTTTTAACCGCAGCAACTAACATTTTTTTAGTAACCATTCTGTTATAAGGTGTATCCTCTGCCCCTAAATAATCAATGAACAGTCTTTCAGCTCTTTGTTCGCCATCCCAAAGTAGTGATGTTAAATACTCTCTTATTGGGTGAAATGTGTTCTGCCCTTGTATTATATCTAAAGCACTTTTTATGTCGATTGCGGAAAACTTAGCATAGTGTTTTTCTAAGTACCATCTTAACCCGCTATCGTCAAAATCAGACCACTCAGAGCCAGGTTCAAAGTCTACATTGCTCCACGGAAGCTTACTTTTTATTTTAGGCAGCTGTTCAAAGGTATCAAAATATATATTGTCCTTTAACAAGCAATCATTTTGCAATATTTTTACTATGTTATCTATAGTTTTAGCTATTGAGCCCTTAGCGGTACGTGTAAGTTCAGTAAGCCATTCTATATCCCCCTCATAATCGCCGAATTCTTCCTCTAATTTTTCTCTCTGAACTTTTTCATCCTTTACACATAGCTCTATCATCTTTTTAAAAGAAGGAAGGTTTTCAGTTTTGGTGCCACTCTTCACTTCTTTGTCCTCTTCGCCATACAAATGGATTCTCACAAGGTCAAACGCATTACATAATATGCCTTGTGTTGGGTCGCTATCGTGGTATGAATAGCTAAATGTATTATCAAATATTAAAACACCATTTGAGGTTGTACCGCTCTTATATGTTGCCCTGGTGCCATCATCAGATAAGCTGTATAAATCTGATAGAAAAGTTTTCACAGCATCTGTAATTGTGTAGGTTCTGCAGAATGCGCCAATAAGGCCACTTTTAGTAGTTGGATCCTGTTGTTCTTTAACATCTGTTTTTATTATATTATTCTCTCTGATACTCTTAGGCCATGACTCCATATCACTCCACCCAAAGGTGTATTCACTTAATACACCGTCAGCTTTTAGAACTTCCCCCTCATCAAATGGAACCTGTTCAAATACGTATTCTCCGTCTATTGGAGTACTTGGCCAGTACATTAATCGTTCGGGTTGATGTGTTGTAGTATCAAATATTTCTATCCCTATCTTGTAGGCTACCATTCTTGAAATTGCCTCATATTCTTCTGGCTTTACATCCCTATCTAGTGGTATAATTAATCTAAGACGAACGTTATCAGCTCTGTGTGAGTGTGTGGAATACATACAGCACACTTTACCGAATTTCTCTATGGTAGGCCATATATCATTTTGGCAATGGTCTATATCTAATGTCAGTAAGTCTCTTGTTTCTATGGTGGACTTGTTTCGTGGGCCATCTTCTTTAAGCTTACCACCCACAAATCCACCTTTACAATTCTTAATTCTTCCTTTTTCTTTTTTATTCATGATTTTGAATTCTTCTAGTGTCTCACTAGTCCTGTAAGTATTACTCAACTTTTGAACAAACTCTGTCCATTTAAGAACTCTGTTATGCCATTTTTTAGATTCACAGCTTCTCGCTTCTGCAATTTTTATGTCCATTCAGCCACCTACCTAAATGCCATCTTGAAATGTGTCAGTCCCTCATATGAAGGACTTATATGTAATTCCTTGCATAGCTGCATATACTTTAAAAACATATCTACTCTCATGTAATCACCTCTTAAAATATTTGTCCTACGTTCTTATCCAACCATTCATCAAGCTTGGATATTATAACTCTTCTACTTCTACCTATACATATCACTGGGAACCCTTTCGCATGGGTTAATTGCCTTGCTTTTGCCTCAGATATGCCTAATACTTCTGCCATTTCCTTAGTTGTATAGGTCCTTTTGTCAATGTTCTTCTTATGCTCCTGTATCTTCTCTGTAATATCTACATAGGGTTTCTTGGGTTGCTCCTCTACCTGAAAAGTTTTCAAGAATTCAATCTGCTCTGGTGTAAATTTTACTTGCTCCATTATCTACTCCTCTCCTTCCTAGCATCTTCAAAAGACATTTCATCAAATGCCCATCTTAAACCTTCCAACACTTTATCAGTGTGTTCCTCTAAGTCTACGTTCTTTAGCGCCCTAATTAAATACCCTCTGCAAGTCTCATTGAAATTCAACTCTGATATTTCGTTCATATTTTCACCTACTTTTTAGCTTGTTTTAGAGGTGTTGCGCCTCTTACTATGTAATTCTCTGCATTGTCATTTTGGTTGGCTCTATTGCCTTGTTAGGTGGGCTGTTTCATGTCTCCTAGTGACTACTCCTCACTGAAAAATAATTCTTGAACTGATGTATCAAGTAATTCTGATATTTTTTTCATTACCGTGATACTTGGGTTTGTAGCTCTGCCATTTTCAAGGGCGTTCAAGTATTGGGTTGATACACCTATGTTAGAAGCTAAATCTTTTTGTTTAACCCCTTTTTCAATTCTTTTAAGTTTTAATTTTAGCCCCATTTTCTCACCTCCTATGTTTCATTTGTTATCTTTAACCCTATTATACGTTTCATTTGTTATCTTGTCAATAGTTTTTTTATAATTTATGTTTCATTTGTTATCTTATATGGTATAATATATGTGGAGGTGCTTTTATGAGTATTGGAAAAAAAATAAAAGAATTGCGACTAAGTAAAAATATGAAACAAAGTGATTTAGCTGAAAAATCCGGTATTTCAAGAGTAGCAATTGGTAATTACGAAAGAGGGGATAGGATTCCCAAGGCTGATGTACTAAGTTCAATAGCGGCTGCCTTAGGTGTTTCTGTGTACGATCTTACGATGGATAGCGCCCAGCAAAAGGAAGATATGAAAGTAATTAAGTCTATGCCGGAGGTAGAGGCAATAGCCCAAAGGTTCAATATCGACATAAAAAAATCCTTTGATGATGACGGTGATGGGGAGTACCTTAGATATGTTTATATTTCTTATGAGGGCAATGAATTTAGGCTAACTGGCGCTCAATATGAGACACTATGCAAGCGAATAACTGATTCAGTTATTATTAATATACTGGCTAGTGACAAATATAAATAACTGGTATAAATGCCATTTTTTCAAATAATATTACATTTATATACCCATTTCGGGAAATATGTGCGACTGGAGGGGCTCTCAGGGTATTGGATAGCGTTTGGGAGGTTTTGCCCCTCCCCCCGGGGGTGTTTATAATATTATACCTTTTTCCACATGAAGCTATACAAAAGCATATGAGCCTTGGGATAACAGTAATAAACTTAACGTTACCAAAGTTCAACCAGATACCACCGACAAATAAACCAATGCTTTGAGCCATCCCAATAATATTCAGACGGCTCATATGCAGGTAAATAATATTTACTTGGTTGCACTCAAGCCAACACGAAATCCATTCGTACTTAAAATACGATTCCTATATCATAGGAGTTGCTCATTGGTTCTAACACACAACGAATTTCGTCACCTGTTAGTCAAAAAGACTATTAGCTCTGTAAGGCTTTCATCATTTAGATGAATAGCACACACCAAAATTGGCTCTCAAAACGGGTGATTCAAAACCACCGAGTTTGACGGCGAAAAATTTCGCTGTCAAACTTGAACTCTCTAATTGTTCATAATCCAATTTTGGATTATGGTCAAAACGGAAAAATCCGTTCTGATAAATATTGAATTAGCAAGTTTGAATAAGGTAAAATTGCTTTCTTCAAAAGAGAAAACTAGCTAATCTAATCTTAACCCCCCTCAAAATTGAGGAGTGATAATTTAGCGAATCCAATTTTGGATTGGCCAAATTTAAAGTATGGTAACCATAGAAAGGAAGTGATAATATGGGTAGAAAATCCAATGGAGAGGGCACCATATACAAAAAGGATAACGGCACCTGGAGAGGGCAAGTCACTGTAGGATATAAAGAAGATGGAACCTTGAAAAGGAAATCCTTCACGGGTAAAACTAAAATAGAAGTGGTTCATAAAATGGACGAATTCAGAGCCTTAAATAACAGAGGTATGCTACCTAATGATGATGTTATTACACTTGCTGAATGGTTCCATATATGGCTATTCAACTACAGGAAAAATGACTTAAAGCCTTCCAGCTTTGAAAAGTACCATAGTATATATAAGAACTATATAGAAGAGTCTGCTCTGGGTAAAACTGTGCTAAAGGATCTAAGGACTTCACATCTGCAAGTATATTATAATGAGCTGCTTACCAATGGCAAACCAGCTTCTACAATTAAAAATATTAATAAGTACCTCAAGGCCTGTTTAACTCAAGCCACAAAAGAGAATTACATCATGAAAAACTATTGCACCCTGGTAACATTACCAAAGGCTCAAGGCTCCACAGATACTATAAAAGCCTTTACTTTAGAACAACAACAAATGTTCATGCAAGAGGCTCTAAAACATGATAAAGGTATATTATATATCTTTGCACTTGGTACCGGCCTAAGACTTGGTGAATTGTTAGCTCTAAGGTGGTCTGATATTAATCTTAAAGATAAAACTGTATCAGTAAATAAGAATATCAAGGAAACCTATACATTTGACGATAAGGAAGAAAAACATTATACAGTGGTTGAACAACTACCTAAAACAGATACATCCATCAGAACGGTACCACTGAATGATAATTTAATTGAATTGCTCCAGGAGCATAGAAAAAATCAACTTGTTGAACGTGATAAAAATATAGATATATACTTTGATGAATATTTTGTATTTGCTACTCCTACTGGCAACTACTTAAACAGTAGTAATGTTAGAAAAATATTTAAAAGGATATTAAAAAGGTGTGGCCTCCCTGAATTCAGATTACATGATCTAAGGCATACATTTGCTACCAGGTTGTTTGAAAATGGTGTTCCACCTAAAACAGTCCAGGTTCTCATGGGACACAGCGATATAACCACTACAATGAATATTTACACGCATGTAATGGATGGCACTAAAACTGAAGCTATAAATTTACTAAATGATATATTCAATATTAAATAATATAAGCCCTCTTCCAGTAGGAAAAAATCCATGTGAAGAGGGCTATTTTTTATACAAAATATTTTGGGTTGCACCCGCGTTGCACCCTTTTAATGAAAAATGACTAGTTCCAATTTCTTAGATTCTAGTCATTTCAACGGTTTATGGTGCACCCAACAGGGGTCGAACCTGCCACCTCCGGATTCGAAGTCCGTAACTCTATCCAACTGAGCTATGGGTGCATAATTATAATGTAGGTAAAACAAAACTCACGTCATCACGTGAGTCATTATTGGAGCGGGAAACGGGGCTCAAACCCGCGACCTCCACCTTGGCAAGGTGGCGCTCTATCAACTGAGCTATTCCCGCATGACATACAAAATCTCTTATTGGCTGGGGTAGCAGGATTTGAACCTACGAAATGCCAGAGTCAGAGTCTGGTGCCTTACCGCTTGGCGATACCCCA
>NZ_FRAD01000011.1:0-31434 GCF_900142225.1 Hathewaya proteolytica DSM 3090 | reverse complement strand
TGGTCGGGGTGACAGGGATTGAACCTGCGACCTCATGGTCCCAAACCACGCGCGCTCCCATCTGCGCTACACCCCGGTAACTCCGTCAACATCATGTATTTTACATTACTGTTTGTCATTTGTCAAGGTTTTTTTGCTCTATATTTTGCTTTGTCAACTCTATTTCAAAGCTAAAATATATTGGCTGTTTCAGCAACCCTGTGCCGTAACGACAAGGATTATTGTACACTATATGAATTAATTCGTCAATACTTTAAATTTATTTTTTTTTCGGTTTTTTGACATAAAAGTGCTAAAACATTGGAATAACTTGAGTTACAACAAATAATTTAATAATTTAAAATACTTCATTTTACCTCATTGATATATGGTATTATTTTTGAATCTCTGATTCCAATGGTGGCAAAACTCCTGTTGCCATATAGAGGCTTGCATAGGCTACCTGGATTTATAAACCATATCCCTTGCTCAAAGGTTATTTCTGCTTTATGTGTATGTCCATATAAAACAATATTTGCATCTTCTTGCATAGCCTTATATTTTAAATTTAGTAAGCCGTACTTTACGTTATAATTATGTCCGTGTGTGATAAAAATTCTTTTACCACACATTTCTATAATCTCTTCTGTTTTTATTTTACTTCCTAAATCGCAATTGCCTTTAACATAAAATATCGCTTCACTAAAATTCCTTTTATAAAATTCTACATCTTCTACATTATCCCCAAGGTGAATGATTGTGTTGGATTTTTTCACCATATCCAAGGATTTTCTCATACTTTCAATATCTCTGTGTGTATCGCTTATTATAGATATTATCATGATAAACTCTCCAAAGAAAAAATTATTTTACTATGTAATTTTCGTGGTATTCTTTCAGTGCCTTTTTTAGTCCTTCCAAAGCTCTTCCTCTATGACTTATTTCATCTTTTTCCTCCAGTGTGAATTCTGCAAAGGTTTTGCCGTATTTCTCCACGTAAAACAAAGGATCATACCCAAAACCACCCTGGCCTCTTAATTCCTTTAAAATCTTCCCTAAAACCTGTCCTTCTGATTCTAAAACCTGACCATTCTCCAAAATCAATACCATATGGCACAGGAACTTTGCTGTTCTCAATTCTTCTGGTACACCCTTCATATTTTCAATTAATTTCATATTATTTTTTTCGTCATTTCCATGCTCCCCAGCATATCTAGCAGATAATACTCCCGGTTCGCCGCTTAGATAATCAACTTCTAACCCCGAATCATCTGCTAACACAGCACACTCATTTGTCATGTCGTAAATTGCTTTAGCCTTAATATAAGCATTTTCGGCGAAGGTTTTTCCTGTTTCCTCTACATCAATAAAAATATTAGCCTCCTTTAACGACTTTATATTGAACTCAAATTCCTTTAATATTTCTTTTATCTCTTGTATTTTACCTTCATTATTACTGGCTATAATTAATTCTCTCATAATGCACCTCACAAAATTTTTAGTTACAGAATTATTTTATCACATGTAATGAAAATATACATATTTATAATTAATATATAAGAAATTTGGCAACTTTTCATTTTTCATCTCATATTATTTCAGTAAGGATTACTATAGGCGGTGATATTTTGAAATTTATTGGCCCATTTTTAAAAATTAATACATTAAGCAAAGAAAGCATACTTCATCAGCTCTTTTACTTAAGTAAAGAGAGTGTACACAATTTAGTATTTGAATCAAAGTGTGGAATAAGCATACCTCCACATGAATTAGGGAAAAGCATTGACAAAAATGATTTTAATTTCATCAGATCTTCCTCTCCTCTTATATGCATGTACAGGAAATGTAGTGCTAAACTTTCCTTTGAAAACGATAAACTTATGTGGAATAGTGAAAAGGCAAAAAAAGATATACTTATATCTAGCAATGGATTTATGACCTTAGCTCTTATGGAATTATGTGATTACTACAAGCTAATGTCCACTGCTGACAAAGACAAAGGTGTTTTCCGCAACATATACCATCAACTTTCCAAACTTCAACTAGACTTTTACGCCATGCATCTTAGAAATACCCAAGGGTTTTTCACTGACAAAAAACATATATCAGATATGTTTGTGTCAAAGGCTGATTTTGAAGAAAAGAAATCCCCTTATAAGCTCTCTGAGCAAGCACTTATGATGTGTGCATACTACAAATTAGGTTCCATGGAAAGCTACCTCAATTCTAGATCAAAAAAAGAGAGCAAAAACGATGACAATACCCAGGATGATAATTTAAATAATGGCAATAAAATAACTAAAAATCAATATGTAGACTTTGCCTTGGACATCTTGAATATGTTAGTAGACTATAGGGAAAGTATATATAATTTAACCTACGGAGAAAAGATTAAAATTTGCTTTTATCTTTGTATATTTTATCAGTATTCTAACAATGAAGATTGTAAATCTTTGATTTTTGACCTATACGATCTCATCTGCGAAGAGTACAGCAACATTTCTATCATTACAAAATATGAGTACATTTTAAATAAATCATTGTTATCTATTGTGTCATTGTTTATGGTACATTATTTCAACTTTGAAAAAGCTAAAAAGTTTTCAAATTCCTTAATAAATGAATTGGTTTCTCTTTATGACGATAAAATGTGTATTTTTAATAAAACCAGTTCTGGAAAAACCATAGAATATGCTAGTGATGAAATAATGACATACATTTATGCACTTTATTTGCATTCATATATCAATGGAGATGATGATGTAGAGCAAATTATTGAAAATATTTTTAAAAAATCCATTGTAAATTCAGGTCTTATCCCTAGTTGGCCTCAAGTTCCCAATTTAAATTCTCCTGAAAGGTATAAAAATTTTTCTAAGAAAAGCGAAGACTTGTTAGATGATGAACACTTCAGGTTAAGCACCATCCCAACACCAGAGGAAAGAGAAGTAGCTCCTGTTTTTCTAAAGCATTTGTACATCAATACAAAAAAATTTGAATTCAAGGTAAGTAAATGCAACTTTGATAGCAGCAGAAATATGTATATTTTCTTCCTCAATGTTTTTTTACAAAATTATTTTTCCAATAATAATCAAGATTCTTAGAATTTAGCGGAGCTTTAGTTTCACTAATATCTGTTAGCAGTATTTATAGTTTATGAAAAAAAAGAAAGTGCTATTCTTAATCTCTAGAATGCACTTTCTTTTAAATTTATGAGATCATGCCCTTAAATTGCTCTTCACTTATTACTTCAACTCCAAGGTCCTTGGCCTTTGTTAGCTTACTTCCCGCCTCTTCACCAGCTAGAACATATGATGTCTTTTTGCTGACAGAACCGCTAACTTTTCCTCCAAAGTTTTGGATGATTTCAGATGCTTCGTCTCTTGTATATACTTCTAAGGTTCCCGTCAAAACAAAAGTTTTACCTGCAAATCTATCGTCCTTCTTAGATTCGTTTATTTTTGAAGTCATATTTACACCGGCATCATAAAGTTTATCTATGATCAAAAGATTTTTTTCCTTAGAAAAGAATTGTATAATATCCTTTGCCATGGTATCCCCAAAATCAGGCAATTTAATTAACACATCGTAACTTGCTTTTGTAACTTCCTGCATATTGTTGAAATAAGCTGCCAAGGTTCTCGCTGCTTGCTTTCCTACATTTTTTATTCCAAATCCAGTAATAAGCTTATCTATATCGTTTTCCTTTGATTTTTCTACAGCTCTAAGGAGATTTTCCACTGACTTTTTTTTGCCGATAATGCCCTTTTCTATCAGTTCATCCTTATAAGGAGCTAAACGATACAAATCTGATATATCCTTAATGTAACCATGGTTTATAAGTTCCTCCACAGTGCTAGGACCAAGACCTTCTATATCCATGGCATTTTTTGAGGCAAAATAAATTATTCCCTTAAGAGATTTCGCCGAGCATTCAGGATTGGTACAATGAGTGTGAGCACCATCCTTATCTCGCTCTGTTTTAGAACCGCATATTGGACAGGTATCCGGAATAAAATATGGTTCAGTACCTTGTGGTCTTTTTTCCATGACAACCTTTATAACTTCTGGAATAATATCTCCAGCCTTTCTTACAAGCACTGTATCCCCTATCCTAACGTCTTTATCCTTTATATAATCTTGATTGTGCAAAGTTGCTTTGCTTACTGTAGTGCCTGCAAGACGCACAGGTTTTAAAATAGCAAGAGGACTTAGTCTTCCAGTTCTACCCACCTGTATAGTTATATCTTCCACCACAGTGTTTTTTTCCTCTGGTGGATACTTATAGGCTACAGCCCATCTTGGTACTTTACTTGTGTTGCCAAGTCGTTTTCTGTGGTTCAAATCATCTACTTTTACTACTGCACCGTCTATACCATGTGATAAGTTCCATCTTTCTTTTCCTATGGTCTCAATGGCGTTCCACACTTCATCGCAAGTATTGCATATATAGTAACCAGGGCTAACAGTAAAACCCTGTTCTTCTAACCACTGAAGACTTTGTGAATGAGATTTAAATTCCATTCCATCACATACTTCTAAATTGAAAACAAATATGTCGAGTTGTCTTTCTCTTACAATGGTTGGATCTAACTGTCTTAAGGTTCCTGCAGCGCAATTTCGAGGATTTGCAAATAGCTTTTTGTCCATTTCTTCCTGCTTTTCATTTACTAATCTAAAGTTCTCATTAGACAAATACACCTCTCCTCTTACCTCAAGGTAAGGTAGCTTTGCAGGAATCTCCTTTGGTATGGATTTTATTTCAAGGAGGTTTTCGTAGACAGATTCACCCACAAGGCCATCGCCTCTAGTGATTCCTTCTTTAAACACCCCTTGATAATACCTAAGAACCACTGATAAACCATCTATTTTCTTCTCTACGACAAACTTAGTATCGGGGCCAAGCTCCTCCCTCATTTTTTCTACAAAAGATATTACCTCTGCCTTTGAAAATACATCAGATAAGCTTATAACAGGAACATCGTGCTCAGCTTTTCTCAATTCTCTTTTTGCTGTTCCTCCTACTTTTTGTGATGGAGAAAAATTGGACGCGTATTCTGGATACTTATTTTCTAATGCCTTTAATTCCTGAGTCAATTTATCATACTCAAAATCGCTTATTTCAGGATCATCCAAGTTGTAATACCTGTCATTGTGATACTCTATCAATTTCCTTAATTCTATTATTCTCTGTTCTTCATGTTTACTATTTAAATTGTCCATTTAAAACGCCCCTCCAAATTATATGACTTCTAAAGGTGCCACCGTTAAGCTGAGTTTTTTCACGCCTTTGTTATCAAACGCGATGGTTACAAAGGTGTCCCCATCTCCCGTCGATACAGCAACTATTGTTCCTATACCAAATATAGCGTGCCTAACCTTCCGCCCAACTACAAACTCGCATTGTTCAGATTTTTTCACAATTCTATTTTCCCTATTTTGTTCTATATTTGGTGTTGTATTATTTTTATAGTAGCCTTGGCCCTCATATCTGTTTCTCCTAAAAACATTTACTTCTCTATTGGATCCTTCGTTTAATGGAATTTTCAATGTCTGGGGAATTTCACACAAAAAATCCGATTGAGTGTATGAAGTTGGGCGGCCAAATACAATTCTATTCTCTGCAGATGTCATGTACAGCTTTTCCTTTGCCCTGGTTATGGCAACATAGCATAATCTTCTAGCCTCTTCCATCTCCGACAAATTGCTGAAACAAGCATCACTAGGGAATATTCCATTCTCCATCCCCACCATGAATACCACTGGAAACTCAAGTCCTTTTGCACTGTGTATGGTCATAAGAACTACGCTGTCAGCCTCCTCATCGTAATTGTCCACATCTGCTACAAGCGTTACCTTTTCTAGGAAAGCTGCCAAGGATTTATCATCGGAAGCATTTTCAAATTCAACGGCCTCTGATACAAATTCCTTAAGGTTTTCCACTCTACTCTCATCATCTGGATCCTTTGATTTCTTTAATTCCGTAAGGTAGCCTGTAGTTTCTAAAATATTTATTATAAGCTGAGACACAGGTATGGTATTTTTAACTTCCATAAATTCTGTCATCATAATAGAAAATTTACTTATGGTAGATACAGTTCTAGGTGAAAGGCCCGGAATAAATGCTGCATCTAAAATACTGCTGTACAAGCATTCACCGGTGGTATTGCAATAGTCTAATAACTTACTTACAGTTGTATCACCTATGCTCCTTTTTGGTACATTTATTATTCTTTGCATACTTATATCATCTAATTCATTGTTTATCACCTTTAAATACGCTAGAATGTCCTTTATTTCTTTTCTGTCATAGAACTTAAGTCCCCCATATATCCTATAAGGAATATTGTTTTTTCTAAGGCTTTCCTCAAAAAGTCTAGATTGAGAGTTCATTCTATAGAGTATTGCCATATCTCTGTATTTATACTCACTTTCCTTGCGTAACTCACTTATTTTATTTGCAACAAAGGCTGCCTCATCTCTATCAGAGTAGGCTCTGTATATGCCTATTTTTTCACCTTCCTCTTGAGTTCCTCTAAGAACCTTATCCTTTCGCTGGGCATTGTTTTTTATAACTCCGTTGGCCGCATCTAAAATAGTACCCTTCGAACGATAATTTTGCTCAAGTTTAACCACTTTTGCCCCTTTAAAATCCTTTTCAAACCCAAGAATGTTTTGTATGTTTGCCCCTCTCCATTCGTAAATGCATTGATCATCATCACCAACTACGCATATGTTTTTATGCATTTCTGCTAGCATTTTAACTAGTTCATATTGAGATGAATTTGTATCCTGGTATTCATCTATCATTATATACCTAAATTTTCTCTGGTAGAATTCCAATACATCAGGGAATTTTTTAAATAAAACAACGGTCTTAAAAATAAGATCGTCAAAATCCAACGCATTGTTAGCTTTAAGCTTTTTTTCATACAAAAGATAAACATCTGCTATTTTTGATTTTCTAAAATCCCCCTGATTTCTTAATTTATACTGAGTTGCACTTTCCAGTTCATTTTTACAATTGGAAATTTTACTTCCTATTTCCTTGTCGCTGATATCTTTATCGTTTATATTAAGCTCTTTCATACATTGCTTAAGTAATGCCTTTTGATCGTAAGAGTCGTATATGGTAAAATTTTTGCTGTAGTTAAGCTTATCAATTTCTCTTCTTAGAATTCTGACACATGTAGAGTGAAATGTAGAAATCCACATACTGTCCGCTATTTCACCTACAAGTTTTTTTACCCTTTCTCTCATTTCTCCAGCCGCTTTATTTGTGAATGTTATGGCAAGAATTTCATATGGACGTATATCCAAATCTTCTAGCATGTGGGCAATTCTATATGTAAGCACTCTTGTTTTGCCGGATCCAGCACCAGCAAGTATGAGAAGTGGCCCCTCTATGGTCATAGCTGCTTCATATTGTTCTTTGTTCAATAGTTCTTTTAAGTTCATTTCTCTTTCACTCCTTTGCATAACATATTCTAATTATACCATAATCCATTTTTAAATTATTGCCACTTTCATATTATATTTATTCAAAAAGAAAAAAGGCTGCCATGGCAACCTTTTTAAATAAAATAACAAGTAATGATTATACCTTTATTATCAATTTGTAAATAAGACTACTTTAATAAGTCAAGAAGTATTCCTCCAAATTTTAATATTACTGGAGCAAACACTAGAGATACAATAGTCATAAGTTTTATTAATATATTTAATGAAGGTCCTGAAGTATCCTTAAATGGATCTCCAACAGTGTCACCAACAACACCAGCTTTATGAGTTTCGCTTCCTTTACCACCGTATGCTCCACCTTCAATATACTTCTTTGCATTATCCCAAGCACCACCTGAGTTTGACATCATAATGGCCAACAATACACCAGATGAAACTCCACCAGCTATTAATCCTGCAAGAGCCTCAACTCCTAGTAAAAATCCTATTAAGAGCGGAACCCCAATAGCAAGAGCCCCTGGCAAAAGCATTTCTTTTAAAGCCGCTTTTGTGGATATATCAACACAGGTCTTATAATCTGGTTTTTCTTTTCCTTCCATAATACCTGGATGCTCTTTAAACTGTCTCCTAACTTCTTCAATCATTTCATTTGCCGCTTTTCCCACAGATTCCATGGTAAGTGCACTAAATAAGAATGGAAGCATTGAACCTATCAAAAGTCCGACCAAGGTAAGTGGTTTCAACAGATCGATGGAATCAATGTTTGTTGCCTGTGCATAAGATGCAAACAAGCCCAATGCTGTAAGAGCTGCGGAACCAATGGCAAATCCTTTTCCGATGGCTGCAGTTGTATTTCCAACTGAATCCAGCTTATCGGTTACCTCTCTTACACTTTCAGGCAATCCAGACATTTCTGCAATACCACCTGCATTATCTGCAATAGGTCCATAGGCATCTACAGCTACAGTAAGACCTGTAGTTGACAACATACCTACAGCTGCTAAAGATATACCATATAATCCTCTAAGGCTTTCTTCAGCTCCTCCCATGGCAAAAAACGCCACAATAACACCAATACCAATTAAAATTATTGGTATTAAAGTAGACTGCATTCCAACTGCAAGTCCAGAAATAATTGTAGTTGCAGCACCAGTTTGTGACTGCTGAGCAATCTTTTTTACATATTTATAATCAGCTGAGGTGTATATTTCTGTTATTTTACCGATTATTATACCTACTAGTAACCCTGAGCCAATAGCAATAAATTCTTTAAAACCGTCAAAGAAATACTTACTTAATGCAGCTGAACATATTATAACAAGAATTCCACCGATGTAAGTTCCCATATTAAGAGATGATTGTGGGTTCTTACACTTGCTATTTCTAGCTATGAATACACCAATTATAGATGCCAATATACCAGCAGCAGAAAGTATCAACGGGAAGATTATACAATCTTTATTCATTAAATCATTGGAAACTAAAGCAGCTCCTAAGGCTATTGCAGAAATTATCGAACCTACATAAGATTCAAACAAATCCGCGCCCATACCTGCTACATCCCCCACATTATCGCCCACATTGTCGGCAATTACAGCTGGGTTTCTTGGATCATCTTCAGGTATACCTGCTTCAACTTTACCAACCAAATCAGCACCCACGTCAGCAGCTTTTGTGTATATACCACCGCCAACACGTGCAAATAAAGCAATAGAACTAGCACCTAATCCAAAACCAGTTAAATAGTTTGGATTTCCATCAAATGCAATGTATATTATAATTAGACCTAAAACTCCTAAACCTACAACTGACAGTCCCATTACGGCACCGCCTGAAAAAGCAATTTTCAATGCAGGTCCTTGGCCCATTCGAGCTGCCTCAGCAGTACGTACGTTTGCTTTTGTAGCAACTCTCATGCCAAAGTACCCAGCTAATATTGAAAAAAGAGAACCTAATATGAATGATATCGATGTCTTCCATCCAAGTGAAGGTACTAAAATCATAATTAGGGCAATAAACACAACAAAAACAAATAAATATTTATATTCTCTTGTTAAAAAAGCCATAGCTCCGTCGTGAATTGAATTAGCGATTTCTTTCATTTTGTCATTTCCTGATGATTGTTTTGCAATAACTGAACTAAATACAAAAGCTACTATTAGAGCTAGTACACCACAAGATATTACAATGATATTATTCCATGACATTTTCGCTTCCCCCTAAAAGTTATTAACTTGCGTTAACTGTACCTGTGCATTAATAATACTATAACAGCAAATAAAAATGCACTTACAGATGTTACTTTTTCTAAAGTTTTTTCTCTAGTTTTAACCTTGTTTTTGGAAAAATAGTTTTCATTTCCACCGGAAATAATACTGTTTAATCCTTGACTTTTACTAGGTTGCATTATAATTGATACTATTAGTATAATAGAAATTACAACTAGAGCAATTTTTAAAAATAAAGCCACTGTGAACACCTCCAAACTTATTTTATTTACATTCATTGATATAAAAGGTTTAGCTAATTATTACTTCATTTACGTATATTTTAGCATATAACAACTTCATTTACAAGATTATGCCCTGTGCTTATTTTATTATATTGTTAAAGTGCCTCACCCTTGTTTTATTTCAAGGGAAAGGCACTTTAAAATCTTATCTATTTATATTGTAGAATGTCTTCATACCTCTGTACTCAGCCATATCTCCAAGTTCTTCTTCAATTCTAAGCAATTGATTGTATTTTGCTACTCTCTCAGATCTAGCAGGAGCTCCTGTCTTTATCTGTCCAGCATTAACAGCAACTACTAAGTCAGCTATAGTGGTGTCCTCAGTTTCTCCTGATCTATGGGAAACAACTGCTGTGTATCCAGCTCTTTCTGCCATCTCTATGGCATTTAATGTTTCTGTCAATGTACCAATCTGATTCAACTTTATTAGTATTGAATTGGCAGTTCTAGTTTTTATTCCTCTTTCTAACCTTTCAGTGTTAGTAACAAATAAATCGTCACCCACAAGCTGAACTCTATTGCCTATCTTATCAGTGATAAGCTTCCAACCTTCCCAGTCTTCTTCTGCCATACCATCTTCAATAGAGATTATTGGATACTTATTTACTAAATCAACATAAAAATCCACCATCTCAGCTGGAGTAAGAGTCTTGCCTTCACCCTTTAATTCATACATATTTGTATCTGAGTTAAAGAATTCTGAAGATGCAGGGTCAAGAGCTATGAATATATCCTTTCCTGGCTCATAATCTGCCTTTTTAATAGCCTCTATTATAGTAGAAATAGCTTCTTCATTAGAATTCAGATTTGGAGCAAATCCACCTTCATCTCCTACACCAGTAGACATTCCCTTTTCTTTTAATATTGCTTTTAATGAATGATAAACCTCTGCACACATTCTCAAAGCTTCGCTGAAGCTTTCCGCACCCACAGGCATTATCATAAATTCTTGAAGGTCCACATTATTGTCAGCATGCTTTCCACCGTTCATTATATTCATCATAGGAACTGGAAGAACCTTAGCATTTACTCCTCCAATATACTGATATAAACTCATACCTAAATACTGGGCTGCAGCATTTGCACAAGCAAGAGAAACCCCAAGAGTTGCATTGGCACCTAGCTTTCCTTTATTTTTTGTACCATCAAGAGATATCATAGTTTTATCGATAGAAACTTGATCTAAAACGTTCATTCCTTCTAATTCATCGGCTATTATAGTATTGATGTTGTTTACAGCAGTTCTAACACTTTTCCCATTGTAGTATGATTTGTCTCCATCCCTTAGCTCTACTGCTTCAAACATTCCTGTAGATGCACCTGAAGGAACAGCAGCTCTTCCGATAGTTCCATCTTCCAAAGTAACTTCAACCTCTACAGTTGGAAATGCTCTAGAGTCAAGGATTTGTCTTGCATGTACATTAACGATTTCTATATAATTTTTCATAAAAAAACCTCCAAATTATTTTTATTGTTTTTATATTGTCAACTATTAATAAGAGAAATTCCAGTCATCTCTGTAGGTTTGCATAACCCCATGACGTGAAGAATTGTAGGGGCTATGTCAGCTAGTATACCATTTTCTCTTAATTTACCGTTCTTTGATTCATTGCTAATCCACAAAAATGGGACTTCATTGGTAGTGTGGGCTGTCATTGGTTTTCCTGTATTTAGGTCTACCATTTCCTCGCTGTTTCCATGGTCTGCAGTTATAAATACCGTTCCATTTTTTAAGAGCATTTTTTCTACAACTTTTCCCAGGCAATAATCCACTGCCTCTATAGCCTTTACCGCTGCTCTCATATCTCCAGTGTGACCCACCATATCTGGATTAGCATAATTTAATATTATAAGATCGTACTTTTCATCATCAATAGCCACAAGTAGCTTCTCAGTAACTTCTGGTGCACTCATTTCGGGTTTAAGGTCGTAAGTAGCCACCTTAGGAGATGGAACCAATATTCTGTCCTCACCCTTATTAGGCTCTTCTACGCCACCATTGAAAAAGAATGTAACGTGAGCATATTTCTCTGTTTCTGCAATTCTAAGTTGACTTAATCCCTTAGAGCTCACATACTGTCCAAGAGTGTTATTGTATGACTCTTGAGGATAAACCACAGTGACATTTTCAATTGTTTTGTCATACTCCGTCATACAAACATAATTCAAGTCCATAGTCTTTCTTTCAAAGCCATGGAATTCTCTGTCATTTAATGCTCTTGTAATTTCACGGGCCCTATCTGGCCTAAAATTAAAGAATATCACAGAGTCACCTTGCTGAATTTTAGCAGTTTCATTCTTATCCTGCACAATAATGGTAGGAAGTACAAACTCATCAGTTACATCCATTTGGTAAGATTTTTCCACTGCTTCAGTAGCACTAATTGATTTTTCACCCTTTGATAATACCATAGCATCATAAGCTTTTTCTACCCTATCCCAGCGATTGTCTCGGTCCATGGCATAATATCTTCCTGATACTGTAGCGATTACGCCTGTTTTCATCTCATCCATATAGGACTCAATTTCCTTTATATACTTTAAAGCTGACTTTGGTGGCACATCTCTTCCGTCCAAAACAGCATGTAAATATACTCTTTCTGCTTTCTTTAATTTGCATAACTTAATAAGAGCTTTTAAATGGTTGATATGTGAATGCACTCCTCCATCAGATAAAAGTCCAATAAGATGAACAGACTTATTAGATTGTATAGCTTTGTCAATGCATTGGTTGAGAGCTTCTTTTTGAAAGAACGCTCCCTCTTCTATATCCTTTGTTATTCTAGTAAGCTGCTGATATATTACCCTACCTGCACCAATGTTAAGATGTCCTACCTCTGAATTTCCCATTTGCCCTTGGGGAAGTCCTACATCAAGACCACTAGCTTTAAGAGTAGTATGAGGATAAGTGTTGTAATAATCGTCATAGTTTCTATTGTCTGCACTGTATACTGCATTGCCTACTGTATTCTCAGATACACCAAATCCATCCAGTATCATTAGCATAACAGGTTTCCTATCCATCAAAAGACCTCCATATATTTTAGTTTCCTTCAATTTATCTTCTATTTTTCAAAACATATGATTTTACTAAACTCATCTGCCTTAAGACTTGCTCCACCCACAAGCCCTCCATCAATGTGTTCCATGCTCATTTGCTCTTTTATTGTAGAAGATTTAACAGAGCCACCATAGAGAATTCTTACGCTGTTAGCTGAATCTTGCCCAAATAAGCTACAAATTACATCTCTTATATAAGAAATAGTATTGTTTGCATCTTCTGCTGTGGCAGTTTTTCCTGTACCTATTGCCCATATTGGCTCATAGGCTATTACCATGTTTTTTACATCTTCAGATTTTAAACCTGCCATATCAAGTTTTATCTGCCTTCCTATCACTTCTTTGGTTATGTCGTTTTCCCTTTCTTTTAAAGTTTCACCTACACAAAGAATTGGAATGAGATTGTGTTCAAAGGCTTTAATAATTTTCTTATTTACAGTTTCATCTGTTTCATTGAAATACTCACGTCTCTCACTGTGACCGATGATTACGTACTGAACGCCCATTTTTGAAATCATCTCAGGTGAAACCTCCCCAGTGAAGGCACCATTTTCTTCGAAATGCATATTCTGTGCACCAACTTTTATATTGCTTCCTCTAGCAGCCTCTATAACGCTGCTAAGGCAAACAAAGCTAGGACATATAACCACTTCGCATTGAGAGTCTGAAGCCATAGGCTTTAATTCTTCCACAAATTTCACTGCATCAGAAATAGTTTTATTCATCTTCCAGTTTCCAGCTATAATGGGTTTTCTCATTTCTACACCTCATTTTCCTAGGGAATTCCACAGGGAACCCTTTATTTTTTATTTTATAGTTTATTTATCATTATTATTTGTCATTTAAAGCTACAATACCTGGCAATTCTTTACCTTCTAAGAACTCCAATGAAGCTCCACCACCTGTAGATATATGAGTCATTTTGTCTCCAAAACCTAACTGGTTTACTGCCGCTGCACTATCACCACCGCCAATTACTGTGGTGCCATTTACTTCTGATAATGCCTTTGCCATAGATTTTGTTCCTTCTGCAAACTTCTCAAATTCAAATACACCAAGAGGTCCATTCCATATAACAGTCTTTGCATTTTTTATTTCACTAGCAAATAGCTCTCTTGTCTTTGGCCCTACATCGAGACCCATGTATCCATCTAAAATATTTCTATCTTCTGTTACTAAGGCTTCTGCATCCCTTGAAAACTCTTTAGCTATAACGAAATCTACTGGTAGCAATAATTTTACTCCCTTTTCTTCAGCTTTCTTTACCATATCCAAAGCGTAATTTATCTTATCCTCTTCGAGAAGAGAAGTTCCTATATTGTATCCCTGTGCTTTAAGGAAGGTATATGCCATGCCTCCGCCTATTATCAAAACATCTACTTTGTCTAAAAGATTGTTTATAACATTTATTTTATCAGAAACCTTTGCTCCACCAAGCACTGCAACAAAAGGTCTTTCTGGATTGTTCACTGCTTCACCGAGAAATTTTAATTCCTTTTGAATAAGATATCCACAAGCACATTCTTTTATGAACTTGGTGACTCCTACTGTAGAACAATGTGCTCTATGAGCTGTTCCAAAAGCGTCGTTCACGTAGATTTCTCCCAAAGACGCAAGCTCTTCTGAAAAGCTATCTAAATTTTTTTCTTCTTCCGCTCTATAACGAGTGTTTTGAAGCAGCATCACGTCACCTGCTTGCATTTCTGATAGGATTTTTTTAGCATTTTCTCCCACCACTGTATCATCATCTGCAAATTTAACATCTTTATTTAAAAGCTGAGATAACCTTTTAGCTACAGGTAATAATGACAATTCTTTTTTGGGCTGTCCTTTTGGTTTTCCAAGATGAGAGCAAAGTATAACCTTGGCATTTTCATCTATGAGATGCTTTATAGTTGGCAACGCTCCAACAAGACGGTTTTCATCTGTGATTTTTTCTCCATCCAATGGCACGTTAAAGTCACATCTCACAAGGACTCTTTTATTAGTCACATTTAAATCATCAATAGTTTTTTTATTAAAGCTCATAATGATCCTCCTAAACCTTATAATTATTATAATATATTTTGTTCAATTAATTCAAAAATACACCTATGTTTAGGAAATAAGGTCCAGCCCCATAGATAACTACAAAGCCAGACCTTAATAAAATTCATATAGGTTATTCTACATATAATTATCCACGTAAATATTGTATCATAATTACAGTCTATCTGCTACATATTTCGTTAAGTCTGCTAATCTATTTGAATAACCCCATTCATTATCATACCATGCCACAACCTTTACCATTTTGCCACTCACCATGGTGGAAAGTCCATCCACTATAGAAGATCTTTCATCTCCTCTGTAGTCGCAAGACACAAGGGGTTCCTCTGAGTATCCAAGTATGCCCTTTAATTCTCCCTCTGAAGCATTTTTGAAAGCTGCATTTACTTCTTCAGCTGTGGTTTCCTTTGTTACTTCACAAACAAGGTCAGTCAATGACACTGTAGGAGTTGGCACCCTCACAGCAAGGCCATTTAGCTTGCCCTTAAGCTGTGGTAATACTAATGCCACAGCCTTCGCTGCACCTGTAGTAGTGGGAATCATAGATTCTGCAGCAGCTCTTGCTCTTCTAAGATCCTTGTGAGGTGCATCTAATATCTTTTGATCATTAGTATATGAATGTATCGTTGTCATAAGACCGTTTACAATACCAAATTCTCTATCTAAAATCTTTGCAAAAGGAGCTAAGCAATTTGTAGTACATGAAGCATTTGAAATTATATGATGCTTTTCATTGTCATATTTCTCTTCATTTACCCCCATAACTACTGTTATATCTTCATTTTTACCTGGTGCGGAAATTATTACTTTCTTTGCTCCAGCTTCAATGTGTGCCTTTGCCTTTTCTGCATTGGTAAATAACCCAGTGCATTCAATAACTATATCCACTTTAAGTTCCCCCCAAGGGATGTTCTTTGGATCTCTTTCTGCAAAAATTTTAATTGCTTTACTGTCTATAATAATAGACTGCTCATCAGCCTCTACCTCTCCATGGAACCTTCCATATAGAGAATCATACTTTAAAAGGTGAGCTAAAGTACTTGGGTCTGTTAAATCATTTATGGCTACTACTTCTATTTCCTTTCCATAATTTTTCCTAAGTGCTTTAAACACATGCCTCCCTATTCTTCCAAATCCATTAATACCAACTTTAATCATGTTAATCTCCTCCTATTTATACAAACTACCCAAAATATAAAATAAAATTTAAAATGTAAGCTTAACTTAATAGCTTGAATATTTCACAAGCAGTATTTTCATCAGTAATGAGAATATTATTTTTTTTATTTCTAATGGCACCTACAATAGCTTTTGATTTGTTTACCCCACAAGCAACGGCTATGGCATACCTTATTTTACAACAATCATCATGATTTATTCCCATGGTTGTGTGATGATAGACAACGTTTCCATTTATATCATAATAATTGCCCAAGGCCTCGCCCACAGCACCTTTGGCCATGATTTCCTTTATTACTTGCTGAGATGCACCTCTTTTATAGGCCATGTTTTCTGCTTCTCCAATACCATACAGCAATATATCTGCATTCTTTATTATCTTTACTATCTCTGATATATTCTCATCTTCCATAAGTGCCTTTAATGCAGCCTGGCTAAGATTGTCTGGCACATGCAACAATTTGTAGTTTCCATTAAATTTTTCAGCTAATTGTGCAGCCAAAGTGTTTGCTTGACTTTCCACATTTCGCCCAACGCCTCCACGAGCCGGCACCACCATAACATGGCTAAAGCTTTTGCTGTTTTTACAAGAGGATACCACTTGTCTCATGGTACTACCACCTGCAATAGCAATGGTTGCGTGTTCAATTACAATTTCACTTAAGAAGGCCGAAGCAAATCTCCCTACCTCTTTTACAGTGAACCGTTCATCCACCGCGTCACTAGGAACTATATGGACTTCTTTTATTCCAAGGCTTTGCTTAATGCTTTCTTCAAGCTTTCCAAGGCCTTTAGATTCATGTATATAATTTTGAAGGTAGAGTAAAACATTTTGACCTCTATCGGTAATGCTTACCCCCTCACTTTTAACACTTATAAGCTTCAGTTCTTTTAGTATTTCCACTTCGTTTCTTATTATACGCTCCCCAATGTTCAAACTGGTGGACAGCATCCTTCTACCAATAGGCCCATTGTATTTTATCTTCTGTAAGATCATAAATCGTCGTTGCAATATTTCTTTTAACTCTGGAACAATCTCTTGCTCCAATCTTATAATCTCCATTTTAACACCTCATACTTTTTTGTCCCAGTGTTTATATTTTGTTCCCACTTGTATTATACTACATTGTTTTATGAAAAGGAATACTAATTTCAATTTTTTTATTTTTAAATTTAAAAAGACGATATTGATAATAAAATCAATATCGTCTAATATTTATATTTTAAATAAATTCAGCCTTGTGAAGAACTTCTTTAGCCTTTTCGCCCTCATCTTCGCCTACAAGGATAACTGGACCAGTACATCCCATTCCACTTTCAGAATAGATGCCTTCTTTCCATAATGCCTTACAAGCATTTTCAAGTTCAAGAATATCTACACCTGCAATGGAGAAAGTTACAACCTTCTTAGGAGGCATTTTAACTTCTTCTGCAACTTCAACTTTCTTCTTTGTAACTTTGTCTATAGATTCCTGCAAACCTGCTTTTTTAGCTGCTTTAAATTCAGCTCTTGCTATGTCTAGAACTTTGCTCTTAGCACAAGATGCACAGTATCTTAATGCTTCTGCAATAAGTGGTGCACCAGAAGCTCTTGACACTATATTAACTAACTTATCATAGTCAGCTCCTATACCAGGTCCGTAGCCAGCACCTACTGTTTCATATCCTCCACCTGTTGTGAAAGATGAGAACATCTTAACTAAAAGATTTCCAGTTAATGAATCACAAACCATAACATCTGGAGTACCTGCTAAAAGATCGTTACCTCTCATAACAGCTCCACCATCTGCTCTTGCAGAATCTGCAAATTCAAATTTGTAACCTTTTTCCTGAACTTCTCTTAAAATTCTTTCTGTCTGTCTAGCACCCTCTACATTTAAGATACCTATTTTAGGATTCTCAATTCCAAGGGATTTTGCAGTTGCTATACCGGATATGGCATTTATCACCATACCTTCAACTCTATTTGTAGAAGTTGTACCAGTAGTAGTTGCAAGGATCATGTCCTTTCCCTTACCTGGAGTAACAACCTTACCTATAGTAGAAACACCGATTGGAAAGTCAAAATGCTGTGTAACACAACCATCTAATTCTCCGCTCTCTAGCATTGCTACCATTTTTTTGTGTCCTTCTTCAGCATCTGCAACTTCAATTATTTCGAAGTCTGCATCTACTTTGCTACCAATAAGAACTATTTCAAAATCACCATATTTTGATTTTGCAAGTTCAGCAGCTTTAACCATTTCATCTACACCGTGCTCAGATCCTAAAATAGTTAAACCTATTCTAACTTTTTTGCCAAAGCTTCCACTCTTTATACCATCTGCTATGTCGCCGAAAACCTCAGCGATCATCTTCTTTGCTGCTTCCTGGCTCATGAATTCCACCTCTTCTCTATTCTAAGAATATTATTCCTGCATTAAGAATTTAGCAAAATCTTTCATTGCATCTGCAACCATTGATTTAACTTCTTCTTTGTTTATTCCATTTCCTTCTTCTACAACACCATTATTCTTCTCAACTATGAAAGAAATACCGTCGAATAGGTTAGTCATTCTTCCTAAGAATAAGCTTCCTTTTCCGATTAACATGAAGTTATTTAATTCACCCTTCATTATTTTTTCGATACCGTGTCCTACGATTGGAACTCCTGAAGGAATATGTCCTTGAGTTGGAGCAAATCCTGGGTAACCATGAGAAGATATGAATCCTGGTAATTCTTTTCTATCCATCTGTCCACTCTTAACTGCTAATGCACCTATCATCTTGTAGTTCTGAGTTGGAACATCTCCAGCACCTGCAGCTTCAGTAATTTCTGATGTCTGCATCTCTGGTGAGAATTTATCTATGTCAGTAATCTTAAGGTTAGCAGCTGTCAATGGTTCAAGAACTAGAGCTTCAAGAACTGCCTGTGGAGCTGATCCATGACCTATTGTATGTCTACCGATTACATCTGTTCTTATTATTGGACTTACACCATCATTCTGAGAAACTAGTATTGCAAATGCTCCTAAGCAATCTTCCATGATTGGCATTTTCTTGCCGATATGTGATTTACCATTCATTCCTAATTTTGCAGTACATCCACCAGCTATAACTAATACGTTCTTGAAAACGCCAGATTTAACTAAAGATGCTGCATTTACTAAAGAGTGAGATGGACCTGCACAGAAACCTCTCATATCGATACCAGTAGCTTCTTCTAATCCAATTACTTCTCCGATAGATTTAGCCATGTTACCGCCGCCTCTTTGGTTCATATCACCAACAGCTTCTTCAGAACACTCT
The DNA here is from genome assembly GCF_900142225.1 of Hathewaya proteolytica DSM 3090. GTDB lineage: Bacteria > Bacillota > Clostridia > Clostridiales > Clostridiaceae > Hathewaya > Hathewaya proteolytica. Next base: position 11,906 of record NZ_FRAD01000011.1, on the reverse strand, counting down.
ATAATATATTCAATTTCACTTACTGGAATATCTAATCCATCAATTAAGTATGCACCTGCTAAAACAGATGAAGCTTTTCCTGCTAAATCTTCTAACATGTACTCTGCTGATAAGTTTTCATCAACTTCATGAGCTCTCTTTACGCATCCAACTAATTTACCATCTTGGTATAAGCCTTCAGCACCCTTGTTTTTTACTTGTTCTTCTATAACAGCTATATCTTCTCCAGCCTTTAGAGTTTCAGCTTTTTTAGATAATAATTTGTGAGCTGCTAATTTTGTTCTCACTGTTTCAGTAAAATCTTTTTCTAAAAGCACTAGTTCGAAAACGTCTGATATTTTCATTAAACCATAGAATTCATCCTGTGGCATTATTTCACCGAATTTACCAAATCTAGCTGCATTTTCAACATCCTTATCAAACCAAGGTTTTGGCATAGCTTGTAATTCATCTGGAGTCATGTTTCCTATATATACTTGGTTTGGAGCATATCCTAAAGTGTGTTCAAAGGATCTTAGATTAGAAGGTACTGCTGCTAAATACTCTCTATCTGATTCTGAATCTGAATGCCTAGCCACCATTTGTGTAGTACCATTGTGGATGACCATATCTGGAGTATGTGCTAATATATAACTAGCTTTTTTAATTACTGGAAAACTCATTTTGTTAACCTCCTCATAAATAAAAAACATAAGTATTTTTCATATTGTTTAGAAATTTTTATAAAAAAATTTTATGATATGTAGATTTACATTATCACTTATATACAATATAAGTATATAGAATATAAATGTTAATAATCTATTCTGACATATCACTCGTCATGTCCCCTCTATAGGGAATGTCACGAATAACAGCCACATAAAAACACATATTAATAAATAATTAGGGAACTTGCGTTCCCCAATTATTCAATTGTATTTATTAAAATTCAAAAACAGTCTGCTCATCGATTGGAGTCTGTAATGCTCTTAAAGCATTCTCAACTAAGTGTTCTCTTAGTTTGTACTCTTCTTCTTTTCCTAAAGCTGGGTTTCCTAGTGGATGTGGTATAGCTATTGTTGGTATGATTCTGTTAGCTCCAACAGTAACTGATACTGGTGTAATTGTACACATATGAACAACAGGTAAACCTGTTCTTTCAATTTCTTTAACTAGCGTTGCACCGCAACGTGTACAAGTTCCTCATGTAGAAGTTAATACAACTGCATCTACACCATCTGCTATTAATTCTTTAGCAGTATCTTCACCGAATTTCTTAGTTGAAGCAACGGCAGTTCCGTTACCAACTGTTGAATAGAAATATCTGTGTAAAGAACCGATTTTTCCTTCTTTTTCAAAATTTCTTAGAACGTCTACTGGAATAACTCTGTCTGGATCCTGATTAGCATATACAGGGTCGTGTCCACCGTGAGCTGTTTCCCATTCGCCTTCTAGTAAATCATCAACGCCTTCTATATCGTACTTACCAATCTTAGAAGCACTTGAAGACTCGATGTGGTCTGGGTTACCGTGTGGAACAATACCACCTGATGTAACGATAGCTATTTTAGCTTTAGTTATATCAAGGATTGGTTTAGCTGGATCAACTCTATCGAAGTTAGGCATTGGGAATTCTGTTACGAATTCTTCTCCCTTTAACTTCTTAACAAGCATACTTACTGCTCTCTTTGCTCCTCTTTCTTCTGCAAAGAAGTTCTTTCTGATTCCTCTTGCATGGTATCCATCTTCAGCTGGAGTTCCAACTTCTTCACCCTTAACTAATTTAAGAGCTAATTTAGCCATTGGCGGAACTGCTGTTCTCATACCTGCTGCACTGTTCTTAGTAGCGATGATAAATACATCTTTCTTGTACATATCAGCACCTGGGTTTTCCTCGTACATACCTGTAATAGCTGGAATTCCTAACTGCTCCTGTACTTCTTTAGCTATAGCACCACACGCAACACCGTATCTACCTGCGTTGAAAGCTGGTCCTGCTATAAATAAATCTGCATTAGCTTCTTTAACCATATTTAATATAGTTGGAACTGCTTTATCCATATGCTCATTGAAGAATGAGTCACCACAGATTATAGTTTTAACTATTTGAGCTTCACCTTTGAAAGCTTTGTCTAGAGCCATACCTGGTCCTACAAATCCTTCTCTTACTTCTGGTTCAATATGAGCCATTTCTTCTCCACCAATATTAGCGAAGAATTGGTTTATATAGTGTACAACTTTTATCAAAATACTCTCCTCCTTTTAACTGGAGCTACTATAAAAACAAAATGTTTTATAATATTTAATCCAATATTTTTTAATTATAAAGTATATTTAGAGTAATCTCCTCTAACTGCAGAAACTTCTTCAATTATTCCATCAACGTCAAGAACCATTTCCATCATTCCGCACTGTTCGTCGTAAACTGCTGGATCGCACTGGTCTTTAACTTCTGGCTCAACTATATGGTAAGTTGCTAATCCTAATTCAACTCCAGCCAAAGGACCTGCAAATGTTGGGTCTCCAGCTGTTACTGTTTCAGCAGATAATCCTGAAGCTTCTGCTTCTGAACCACCGATTAAAACTACTATATTTTCTGGGCCGTGTTTTTCAGCTAAATCTTTTACTCTCTGTTGGATCTCCAGATCCATAGCACCTGCAGCTGTTCAGACAAAGCATTCTGTAGATGCAAATATTACGTCTGCACCAGCAGACTTAGCACAAGCTTCTATTGCTGGTCCTGGTATACCGTCTCTATCTCCAATAGCAATAACTTTTTTATCCTTTAACATAATTCATCTTCCTTTCTTTCTAAAATACTATTTATTTTAATACTAGAATCCTTTTGCAGTTAAATAGTTGAATCCAACTTCGCTTGTTGCTCCAGTTATAACCTGGATTTCAGCAATGATTGATCCATCTTCTTTTAAACTTTCGTTGTTAGCACCTGCAATTATTTTAGCTGCTTCTGGGTGTCCTATTACTCTATCCATTGGTTTTAACTCGATTACTTCATTAGCATTACCGTTTGTTACAACAGCATCTCCCTTTGGAGTTGAGTCAGCTAATGACTGAGATTTACCGTCCTGACCTGCATATTCGTCAGTTAATAGAACAGTTTTTATTCCTTTGTCAGTGATCTTGTTACAGTTCATTACTAAGTCAGCATCTGGGTTACCAAATCCTTCTTCTGATACTATGGCAGCATCAGCTCCGAAGTATTCAGCCATCTTAGCTACCCAGTTAGATGATCTTTCTTTGTCTGCAAGGTAAACGTTCTCGTTTGTAACGATACATCCGATAAAGTTGATATCCTTACCATGTCTTGCATATAATTCTTCAATAACTGGTTGATTCATGTGAACATAAGTTGGGTTCTTGTCACAAGCTGATACACAGTTACCACTTACAACAGCACCATCAAATGCTTCTGTTGGGTACATGAATGTTGGGATAATCTTCTTACCATCAACACCATAAACATAAGTGTCATGTAGTAATCCCTGTGTCTGGATCATGTAAACATAAACTACCTTTGGAAGTTCTGGATACTGTTGAATCTGCTGTAGTAATGGTAGAGTCTCAAATGTATTTACTTCATCTGGTTCTACATCCTTACCAGCTTTTCCAAGGTATGCAGCTGCTTTGAATCCGATCATTCTTACAGCTTCTTCATGGCTGTGCTGATCAATTCCTTCTTTAGGTTCAACTGTTATAACTAAGTTGTTTGTCTTTGAGAATGGAGTAAATTTTGCTCCTTCTCCACACATGTCGATTATTCCTTCCTGGAATCCAACAATTTTACCAGTTGTAACTACTGCTGCACCCTTAAGTACATGAGTTCTTCCTGATCCTACTGTTTCAACTTTGCTAAGGAAGCCTGGGAATATACCACCTTTTCCCTCAACTTTCACTCTTGGTTCTACTACGTCCTTTACAGGAATGATTCTTACTGATTCACCTGGTCTAGCAATATCGAAATCGATACTAACTACTCTTTCATCCCCAGAAACTTCATTTAATAATTCTTCTTTGTTTACATAAAGAACTCCATTTTCTACTTTTGTCTCGTTGCCGAACTGAAGATCTTTTATAAATATTTTGCCTACTTCAAGTTTCATTAAGGTTCACCTCCAAATAATGTTAAGCGATACGCCTAATTTATATTATACACAGGGGGATAATCCCCCCGTGAATATGACTAAGTTATTATTAAGTTAAAACAGATTATAATGTTTCATAGAAAGCTTTTATGAAGTTTTCTATATCATCTAATGTAGCAATTTTATCTGGAGTTATTGTTTCAACACAAGCTCCACCATTGTAAATCTTCATTGTTGGCAATCCTAAAACTTTCTGACCAATAGCTAATCTTCTCTGACCTGTGATGTTTAAGCTACAGAACTTTATCTTATCACCATATTTAGGCTCTAAACCGTGAACACCTGGCATTAACTGCTTGCAGATTTCGCATGAATCTCCCCAGAAATCTACAAATACTGGTTTTTCTGAATTAGTTACTTCCTGTTCAAAATTCTCTTTGTTTAACTCTAACATTTTGAAACCCTCCAAAAATTATTTTATCTTAAATCAAGTCTAGTTATGTAGACTAGTATTTAACTATTTTAAATTTTCAACGTAGTGCTCAGCTTGAGTAGCTGCAATAGCTCCATCAGCAGTAGCTGTTATAACCTGTCTTAATACCTTATCTCTAACGTCTCCAGCTGCAAATACTCCTGGGATATTTGTGTGAGTAGCTTCATCTGCTATGATGTCTCCTCTTTCAGTCATGTTAACTTTTCCCTTGAATACTTCTGAGTTTGGATTGTAACCTACAAATACGAAACATCCGTCAACTTTAAGTTCACTTACTTCATTAGTTTCTCTATTTTTTAATATCAATCCACCTAATATACCTTCATCATCAATAGCTTCTTCTACTATTGTATCCCAAATAACTTTGATTTTAGGGTGATTGAAAACTTTTTCTTGAACTGCTTTATTAGCTCTGAATTCATGTCTTCTATGAATAATAGTTACTGATTCAGCAAATTTAGTTAGATATAATGCTTCATCAAGAGCAGAGTCTCCTCCACCTATAACTGCAACGTCAAGTTCTGTAAAGAAGTCAGCATCACAAGTTGCACAGTAAGATACTCCCTTACCTCTTAATTCAACTTCGTTCTTAAATCCTGATAATTTTGGATTTGCTCCAGTTGCTATAATAACTGTTTTTCCCTGGTACTCAGTATTTCTTCCTTTAACAACTTTAATATCCCCTTCAAGCTGAACATCCATAACTTCATCTTTTACTATTTCAGTTCCGAAGTTTTCAGCCTGAGTTTTTAATCTTGTGATTAAACTAGCTGTTTTATCTTCTACTGAACCTGGGTAGTTTTCAATTTCCTCAGTTGTTGCTGCCTGGCCACCAAATTTTGCTCTTTCAATAAGCAATGTGTTCATTCTTGCTCTTCCGCCATATAAACCTGCTGCTAGACCTGCTGGTCCCCCACCAATAATAATAGTATCATAAATTTTTGACATGATATGTCCTCCTTATTCTAATGCATGATTTATTAAATCATAATCTATAACCTGAAAATCATTTAATGTACTTTCAGGGTATTGTGGAAGTGGTGATATTGATAAAAACTTCCTTAAAGTCATTATACAGTTTTCCATAAGTAAAACTGAATCTGCATCTGTGCCTTTTACTTTTTCTTCCGAAACACAGATAGTTCTGTATGGAGTTTCATTGGGCTTTACACTTCCCATTAGTGGATGAGTCAATAGCTTATGCCCCCCATGTATTTCGTCCCTAACTCTGTTATAAACGTCTTCCATTTTTCCGTCAATATATATAACTCTATATGATTCCTTAAACTTTTCATAACTCATAGGGTTGTTGGTCACCATAAATAATCTTTCTATCATTTCATCCTCCAAATATTTAATAAATAAAAAAAACAGAAAAAAAGGATAGCTAGCCTTTTTACTCTGTCTTGGTACCTGAGAGAATTACTCCTTCGGTGCTGTTCGCTTTCCAGAGCTTTGTCCACTTTAGATACTTTTGCCTGAGAATTTCATACATCATCTCGGCATGATGATATATTTGTTCCTTCGGCTGCCATGTAGGCCATCTCTCTAAAATTTCATCCAAAACTAATATTATATTGTTATTTTTTTAACTTTTCAGGGCATAAAGCACCTATACTTCGATTATACTATATTACTATTGGGATTTCTACATATTTTTTAAAAAATATATTTAATTTATCAATACCTCTATAGACATTTCAAATAGTGCAATGAACCCCATCACACTACCCTTATTATTTATTTTGCAAAATATGTTTTACTTCTATTTCATATTAGGAAAATTTAGCTGCCTTAAAGCCTCATAAGCTATTATAGATACTGTATTGGATAGATTTAAAGATCTGGTTGTAGTATTTATCATAGGAACCTTAATACAGTTTTCTTTGTTCTCTTCTCTAATATATGGTGGAAGTCCCGAAGATTCTCTTCCAAACACAAGAAAATCTCCTTCATTAAATTTTACCTCATTATAATACTTGTTTCCTTTAGTAGTACAGAAATAAAAATTGGATTGTTTGTACTTCTCCCTTAGCTCTTCATAAGATTCATATATTGAATACTGAAGCTGACTCCAATAATCTAATCCTGCTCTTCTAACACTTTTTTCATCAATATTAAATCCCATAGGTTTTATAATATGCAATTTACAGTCTGTTAAAACACAGGTTCGTCCAATGTTTCCCGTATTCTGAGGAATCTCCGGTTGAAATAATACTATATTTAAATTCATCTTAACTACCTCTTATAATCACATTAAAATTATATTAGTATTATATACTAGTAACGCACTTATAGCAACAAATAGAAGCCTCTACTTTGCGCTTATTTTCTCCTTACAAAGAAATTAAGCTTTAAAAGTATAACACAATATTTTTATTTGGTTATACTATTGACATTTTTGTCCCATAATAGTATATATATTATGTGTGAATAATTATATTGACCTTTAGTTTATGAATTATAAATAAATTACAATTAATTATAGGAGGATTTCATATGAAAATTGGTATTAATGGTTTTGGGAGAATAGGTCGTTGTGTTCTTAGAATAATCATGGAGGGTAGCTTCAATGATATAGAGGTTGTTGCAATCAATGCAAGAGCAAACTCTGAGACTTTGCGCCATCTTTTTATGTACGATTCTTGCTTCGGTACTTTTAGAGGAACAGTAGATTACAGCGATGACGAATTGATTATTAACGGAAAGAAAATCGCTATTCTAAGACAGCCTACCCCAAAGGATATTCCTTGGTCTAATGTGGGTGTTGACATAGTAATAGATTCTACAGGTAAATTCAAAACTAATGAAGACCTTCAAGGCCACATTGACAATGGAGCAAAAAAAGTAGTGCTTACTGCTCCTGGAAAGAATGTAGATGCAACTATAGTTATGGGTGTCAATGAAAATGATCTTGATCTTTCAAAACACAACATCATCTCCAATGCATCTTGTACAACCAATTGTCTTGCTCCTGTAGCAAAGGTTTTAAATGATAAATTCGGTATAAAAAAAGGTATGATAACAACTGTTCATTCGTACACTGGTGATCAGCCAATGTTGGACAAGACCCACAAAGACTTAAGAAGAGCAAGAGCTGGAGCTGTATCCATCGTTCCAACAACAACAGGTGCTGCTAAAGCCGTTGGACTAGTTATACCTGAATTAAACGGAAAACTTAACGGATTCGCTTTAAGAGTTCCAACACCAACAGTTTCAGTTACAGACCTTGTATGTGAATTGAATTGCAAAGTTACAGCTGAGGAAGTAAATAATGCTTTTAAAGAAGCTGCCAACAATAGTATGAAGGGAATTCTTGGTATCTGCGACGAACCACTAGTTTCTATTGACTATAAAGGCGATTCTCGTTCTTCTATAGTAGACGGTTTATCTACCATGGTTATGGAAGGTGATATGTTAAAAGTTGTTTCTTGGTATGACAATGAATGGGGTTATTCTGCAAGAGTAGTTGATCTTGTTCAATACATCATCAATGGTATAAAATAATAGTACAAAAATATACAAGACAGTGGGTTGCCCTACTGTCTTTTTCTATGTTTCCTGTTATAATGATATTTGTTGTAGACAAATGTTATTTTACTTTTAGAATTATTTAATATAAGAAAGTTGAGGTAATGATAATGAAAAACCCTATTGCAAAATTGAAAATAAAAAACGGTGCTACCATAACCATGGAACTATACCCAGACCAAGCCCCTGAATCAGTAAAAAACTTTATTTCTCTATGCAACAAAAATTTCTATGAGGGTCTCTATTTCTGGAGAGTTGAACCTCACAAAATGATTCAATCTGGCTGTCCTGACAACGATGGAACCGGTGCCATGGAGTATTGTATAAAAAGCGAATGTATAAACAACGGAGTAAATAATACCCTTAAATTTACAAGAGGCGCTGTGGGTCTTGGCCGTTTTGAATACAACACCGAATGTAGCGATTTTTACATTGTTTTAGAAGACAATCCTAAATTAGATGATGAGTACGTTTGCTTTGCAAGGGTAATTGACGGCATGGAGGAAGCCGATAGAATAGGAAGCTTTCCAGTTGAAGAATGTGGCTTTATGCACAAGGCTTTAGAAAAAGCATACATAGAAAGTTTAACAGTGGACACCTTTGTAGTAGACTATGGTGAACCAGAAAAATTGCCTGGCTTCCCTAAGGAAGAATTAGTAGCTAGAATGAATGCCGCAATAGAAGAAAGACAGAAAAGTGGCTATAGCGCTTTTTAAAGCAGCCATTGTTTAACTTAAAAAGATTAGCCAACTCAACTTAGTTAAATTGGCTAATCTTATTTTTTTCAAACTTACTCTTCTTCCGTTGGCTCTTTTTCCACTGTAACTACCTTTTTAGTACCTTTTTTTATAGTACCATTTACAGGAGCTATTTTTGCATCGTACAATTTCTGCTTCTTTACAAACACTCCATTTTCGTATGTTTCTCTATAGACAGTAGCTGAATGTCCATCATAAGCTTCTTTCACTACTTGAGTTTTTCCCTCTTCTAGATTTTTGTCTTCAATTACAGTTCTAGTTGCTGGTAATACTTTTTTGTCACCAGAATATACTTTGTATTTGTATTTTCCCAAAGCAGAATTTGAGTACACATTGAAGGTAAGAGAATTTCCACCCAAATACCCTTCGATATATATTGGGTATTTTAAGGTATTTATAAACTTGTATTCTGGACCACCCCAGCTAACCGTAGCATCCTGTCCTATATCTACATAAGAAGATGCTATGGTGTGGCTATCTCTCACTGAAGCATCTATATTAGCTCTCAACATGGCACAATACAAAGTACTGGATGTCTGGCATATTCCTCCTCCAAGGCCATCAACGAACTTGTCTCCAACGATTACATGGGCAGTTTCATACCCTCTTTCTGCTGTTCTTTCTCCAACAACTTTATTAAAATCAAATTCATCACCTGGAAGTAATACTAATCCATTTATACTATCTGTAGAAAGCTTAATATTTTTTGTTCTTGCCTTATTGCTGCCAAAGGTAGTTGTAAAAGTAGAGATCTTTGTATCCACTTTTTCCAAGTCTTCTTTTGTTGCCTTTGGTTCCAATGTATCTATGGGAGCTTCTATAACTATTTCACTATTTCGTATATCGGAAGATAAGCTAGATGATATAATCTTTTTAAGTTCCTCTTCTCTTAGACTATAGCCCTTCTCACCGGGTATAACAATGAATTCTCCGCCTTCTCTTTTAAGCTTTGGATTTACTGGATTTTTGTTTACATCATTTTTTATCGCTTCAATGATTGGTTGTACTTTTTCTATGTCATAAGAAAAGTTTATATCCAGGACATTTTTTTCTTTATTTTTTATCATTTTATATTTTTTGAATAAGTTTTTCTCTTTGCCATGTTGAAAAGCCTTATTTACAATTTCATCCACATCATAATCTGTGCCTATCTCTTTATACCATACTGAATAGTCCTTTTCTTTAGCATTGATGACGATGTGTTTTCCCAAAACCTTATCTACATAACCTTCCTGTATTATTTTTTTTGCTTCGTCTTTTGTTTTGCCGCTCAAATCTATGTGAGCAACTTTAACTCCTGGATAAATTTTATTGTTCCAGTTGTTAACATAAGTGTATAAATAGATTATGATGGCAGCAATAAAAATGATGATAGCGCCAATTACAGAAGAGAAAAGTACTATGTTATTTCTTTTTTTATTATTGCTATGTCTTACAGGCCTCATGAAATCCCTCCTTTTAAACCGTATATCTAATTATACTACAAATTAATAAAAAGGTGTGGTAAAATATAAAATATAAACTATAAAATATAGGGGGAACAAAAATGAAATACAATGAAAATATTGTAAAAAATTACTTACAAACAATTTTAACCACACCTAGCCCATCTGGATTTACAAATAAGGTCATTGATTATATTGCAAAAGAGCTAGATTCTCTTAATGTTCCATACGAAATTACACATAAAGGCGGTTTAATTGCTACTTTAAAGGGTAAAGACGATTCTTATGCGAAAACTTTCTCAGCTCATGTAGATACATTAGGAGCCATGGTAAAGCTTGTAAAGAAACAAGGAACTCTTGAGTTTTCACAAGTAGGCGGCTACATGATGAACTCTGTAGAGGGTGAAAATTGCATCATCCACACTGCGGATGATAAAGAATATACTGGTACTATTCAGTGCATTACTCCATCTGTACACACAAATTCTAAATGTGGAGAAACTCCTAGAGTAAGAGAAAACATGGAAATTGTCATTGACGAAAAAGTTTTTAATGCAGAGGATGTAAGAAAACTTGGCATCGAAGTTGGAGATTATGTTTCCTTTGATTCAAGAACAAAAATAACTGAAAGTGGATTTGTAAAATCAAGACACCTAGATGACAAAGCTAGTGTTTCCATCCTTCTAGCTGCTATAAGACATATAGTTGAAAACAAACTGAAACTTCCTCATACTATAAATTTCTATATCAGCAATTACGAAGAGATTGGCCATGGAGCTTCTGCAAAGGTTCCAGCAAACACAGTAGAATTCATCGCTGTGGATATGGGTTGCCCTGCACCTACACAGACTTCCACAGAATATGATGTATGCATATGTGCAAAAGACTCTAGAGGACCTTATGATTATGACCTTAGAAGAAAGCTTGTAAATCTTTGCAAGGAAGAAAACATTCCTTTCAAAATCGATATTTATCCTCAATATGGTTCTGATGCCTCTGCTGCTCTTGCTTCTGGAAATGATATTAAAACAGCTTTAATAGGAGCTGGTATCTTTGCTTCACATGGCTATGAAAGAACACATATGGATTCAATAATGGCAACGCTTGATCTAGTGGTAAAATACTGCTGTAAGTAATAAATAGAATTCATAGATATAAATAAACTTAATGGGGTAAGTAGGATGCACAATTTTGCTTGCCCCATTTATTATTCAAAATATTCCATGGCTTGACGCATTAAATATTGTATCCTATAATTTTATAATTTTGCCCGTAAAACCTCGTGTCCTTGTGGTCGAGGATGTAAGGGCTTTAAGTTAGTGGAGTTCGATACTCCCCTAACTTAACATTACACTAACTTCTGATTTAGAACAAAATACAATATGAAAGTTAATTCTGACGTCATTTCAATAGCATTGTATAATAACTATACAAACTACATAAAATACATAAGAAATGAGGTGGATATTGTGGAGAAGTCTTTTAAATTTAGGTTAGTGCCAACTAAAGAACAAGAAATTATGTTAAGTAAGACTTTCGGCTCTTGCAGATTTGTATATAATCACTATCTTGGAAAGAAGATAGACTTATACAA
>NZ_FRAD01000001.1 GCF_900142225.1 Hathewaya proteolytica DSM 3090 | reverse complement strand
AGCCTAAGCTCAGGAGTTTCATTAGAGAATTTATTCTCTCAAAATTGTATAATGAATAAGTAATTTGGTCAAGTCCTCGACCTATTAGTATGAGTCAGCTAAATATGTTACCACACTTACACCTCTCACCTATCAACCTTGTAGTCTTCAAGGGGTCTTATAGCTTACGCTAAGGGAAATCTAATCTTGAGGTGGGCTTCACACTTAGATGCTTTCAGTGTTTATCCCTTCCCGACATAGCTACCCAGCTGTGCTCCTGGCGGAACAACTGGTGCACCAGAGGTCAGTCCATCCCGGTCCTCTCGTACTAAGGACAGCGCCTCTCAAATTTCCTACGCCCGCAGCGGATAGGGACCGAACTGTCTCACGACGTTCTGAACCCAGCTCGCGTGCCGCTTTAATGGGCGAACAGCCCAACCCTTGGAACCGACTTCAGCTCCAGGATGCGACGAGCCGACATCGAGGTGCCAAACCTCCCCGTCGATGTGGACTCTTGGGGGAGATCAGCCTGTTATCCCCGAGGTAGCTTTTATCCGTTAAGCGATGGCCCTCCCACGAGGTACCACCGGATCACTAAGCCCGACTTTCGTCCCTGCTCCACTTGTAAGTGTCGCAGTCAGGCTCCCTTCTGCCTTTGCACTCTACGCGCGATTTCCGACCGCGCTGAGGGAACCTTTGGGCGCCTCCGTTACATTTTTGGAGGCGACCGCCCCAGTCAAACTGCCCACCTAGCAATGTCCGACAACCAGTTTCATGGCCTTTCGTTAGAATTCCAGTAATATCAGGGTGGTATCCCAAGGTTGACTCCATGACGCCTGACGACATCATTTCCCAGTCTCCCACCTATCCTGTACAGATAATACCGAAATTCAATGCTAAATTGCAGTAAAGCTCTACGGGGTCTTTCCGTCCTACTGCGGGTAGCAAGCATCTTCACTTGCACTACAATTTCACCGGATTTGTTGTTGAGACAGTGCTCAGATCATTACGCCATTCGTGCGGGTCGGAACTTACCCGACAAGGAATTTCGCTACCTTAGGACCGTTATAGTTACGGCCGCCGTTTACTGGGGCTTAAGTTCATGCCTTCGCTTGCGCTAAGCAATCCCCTTAACCTTCCAGCACCGGGCAGGCGTCAGCCCCTATACATCAGCTTACGCTTTAGCAGAGACCTGTGTTTTTGTTAAACAGTTGCCTGAGCCTATTCACTGTGGCCTACCTTGCGGTAGGCACCCCTTATTCCGAAGTTACGGGGTCAATTTGCCTAGTTCCTTAACAACAATTCTTCCGACGGTCTTAGGATTCTCTCCTCACCTACCTGTGTCGGTTTGCGGTACGGGTACCATTCTTCTCCATAGAGGCTTTTCTTGGCAACATGGAATCAGATACTTCGCTACTTAATTTCGCTCCCCATCACACCTCAGAATTGACTGAACGGATTTGCCTATCCAGTCTCCCTAAATGCTTAGACGCACATTTC
>NZ_FRAD01000002.1 GCF_900142225.1 Hathewaya proteolytica DSM 3090 | reverse complement strand
TGATCCAGCCGCAGGTTCTCCTACGGCTACCTTGTTACGACTTCACCCCAATCATCAATCCCACCTTCGGCCGCTGGCCCCTTACGGTTACCTCACGGACTTCGGGTGTTATCGACTCTCATGGTGTGACGGGCGGTGTGTACAAGGCCCGGGAACGCATTCACCGCGACATTCTGATTCGCGATTACTAGTAACTCCAGCTTCATGTAGGCGAGTTTCAGCCTACAATCCGAACTGAGATTGGTTTTATGGGATTTGCTCCACCTCACGGTCTTGCGTCTCTCTGTACCAACCATTGTAGCACGTGTGTAGCCCTGGACATAAGGGGCATGATGATTTGACGTCATCCCCACCTTCCTCCTGGTTACCCAGGCAGTCTTGCTAGAGTGCTCAACTTAATGGTAGCAACTAACAACAAGGGTTGCGCTCGTTGCGGGACTTAACCCAACATCTCACGACACGAGCTGACGACAACCATGCACCACCTGTCTCTAAGTTCCCCGAAGGGCACATCAGTGTTTCCACCGACTTCTTAGGATGTCAAGCCCAGGTAAGGTTCTTCGCGTTGCGTCGAATTAAACCACATGCTCCGCTACTTGTGCGGGCCCCCGTCAATTCCTTTGAGTTTTAATCTTGCGATCGTACTTCCCAGGCGGAGTACTTAATGTGTTAACTGCGGCACCGAAGTATTGAAACCCCGACACCTAGTACTCATCGTTTACGGCGTGGACTACCAGGGTATCTAATCCTGTTTGCTACCCACGCTTTCATGCCTCAGCGTCAGTTACAGTCCAGAAAGGCGCCTTCGCCACTGGTGTTCTTCCTAATCTCTACGCATTTCACCGCTACACTAGGAATTCCCCTTTCCTCTCCTGTACTCTAGACACCCAGTTTGGAATGCAGGTCCGGAGTTGAGCCCCGGGTTTTCACATCCCACTTAAGTATCCGCCTACGCATGCTTTACGCCCAATAAATCCGGACAACGCTTGCCACCTACGTATTACCGCGGCTGCTGGCACGTAGTTAGCCGTGGCTTCCTCCTCAGGTACCGTCATTATCGTCCCTGAAGACAGAGCTTTACAATCCGAAGACCTTCATCACTCACGCGGCGTTGCTGCGTCAGAGTTTCCTCCATTGCGCAATATTCCCCACTGCTGCCTCCCGTAGGAGTCTGGGCCGTGTCTCAGTCCCAATGTGGCCGATCACCCTCTCAGGTCGGCTACGCATCGTCGCCTTGGTGAGCCGTTACCTCACCAACTAGCTAATGCGCCGCGGGTCCATCTCAAAGCGAATTGCTCCTTTAATCTATCTGCCATGCGGCAATTAGATATTATGCGGTATTAATCTTCCTTTCGGAAGGCTATCCCCCACTTTGAGGCAGGTTACCCACGTGTTACTCACCCGTCCGCCGCTAATCCATCCCCGA
>NZ_FRAD01000003.1 GCF_900142225.1 Hathewaya proteolytica DSM 3090 | reverse complement strand
ATAGATACCTTCTACCCTTCAAGCCAATTGTGTTCAGTATGTGGCTACCAAAATGCAGAAGTTAAGGACTTAAATATAAGGAAATGGGTATGTCCTAAATGCCATAGCATACACGATAGAGATGCTAATGCAAGTAAGAATATTCTAAAGCAAGGATTAAAAGAACTAAAAATAGAGGTGGCGTAATCCTGTAATAAATACGGTAGGAACTATCGGAATCAAGCCTGTGGAGATAGTAGATTGCGAGGTCGAAGAAGCAGGAAGCCCCATCCCCTTGTGGGTGGGGTAAGTTCACTATATCATAAGCATCAATTTCAATATTTGCCAGGAAATAAGTGTGGTATGTTACGTGAGCAAAAGAAAAAATAATCAATATTGATATAGAATATCAATATCTTTTATATCAATATTCATATATAATTAAGAAGAATAGCTGTAACATATTATAGTTAATTATTTAATTATTCACACATAACAAACGAGGAGGATACGCGCTATGAATGTTTTTACTAAATGGATTTCTAAAAATTTCAAAGGTGCATTTACGGCTTTTAAGACCTTCCCTATTTCCATTGCTAGTGCACTGGCATTTGCCATTGTTACTATAATAAGGATTCAACTTAACTGGAATGATCAAGAACCCTATAATTTTTTGTTAAACTGCATTAATTGGGGTCTGGCCTTGGGGGCTATTTTCGGGTTAGCTGCAATTGCAGCGGCTCGAAGCTGGTACAATAATAAAGAAGCATTTATTATTGCCAATCTACTTAGTGCTTTAGTTGTTATATTAACAGTTGTGTTGCTCTGTATTTTTGGTGGTGCTAAGGTTTCTTTGGGTGGATCTACTTATACAGAGATTTCACAAATAGCTCAATCGCGGGTTATTGTAGCTATTCTTGTCAGTTTCATTGCTTTTATTATAATAGCTTCATATGCAAAAAATGAATCTGACTTTTCACGTTCCTTTTTTATGACTGAAAAAGCATTCTTCATTGCCATGCTATACGGTTTGGTTATAATGGGGGGAGCCTCTGGAGTTGGAGGTGCCATAGAATCACTTCTTTATAATAATATGAGTGAAAAAGTTTATATGTATATCGGAACATTAAGTGGTTTTTTAGCTTTTACTATATTTATTGGTTATTTCCCAGACTTCAGTAAGGGGCAAGTTGATGAACGCCTAAAAGTCGCTGAGAATCAACCGAGGTTTATAGAAGTTCTATTTGAATATATAATGATTCCTATAATGACTGCCTTAACTTTAGTTCTATTAATTTGGTCAGGGAAAACTGTCTTGGATGGAATGAAGGTTCCGTTCACACAACTTTCTGGAATTGCCACTGCGTACACTGTTTTTGGTATCTGGCTCCACGTAATGGTAACTCATTACAAAACTTATATGGCAAAACTCTATCGAAGTGTTTATCCCTTTGCTGCACTAGTGATACTTGCCATTGAAGCATGGGCGCTGTTTATTCAATTACAAAAGTATGGTCTTAAAACAACAGAGTATTCTTTTGTTATTATTTGGATTATAGCTTGCATATCTTCTATTTTGCTTATAATTTTGAAGGGAAAATCCCATGTAATAATTGCTATTACTATATCTGTTATGGCTGTATTCTCAGTACTGCCAGTGGTTGGTTATAAAGATTTGCCAGTAACATCTCAAATTAATCGCTTGGAAAGTTTGCTTAGAAGTCAAGGAATGATTAAGGATAACCAATTGAGTAAAGCTGTAAAAGAACCGGAACGTGAGGTGCGGGAGTCAATCACAGATGCCGTGAATTATCTTGCATATACAAAGGACGCAAAGCTGCCAGCTTGGTTTGATAGTAGCCTTAGTCAAGGTGATGTTTTCGAAAATAAATTAGGTTTCCAGCAGGTATGGCCAAATTCTGGTGGGCTTGATAATGCCGGGCACTTAGGAACAAACATAATGTTGCCATCTGGCGCCTTAGACATCAGTGATTATCAGTGGGTGGTTAATCTACAAAATGAAAGCTCGGAACTATTTACATCTATTAAAGGAAATAAAGGGGAATATAAGTTATATTGGAATGTGAACAAAATTAATAATATACCAACATTAAAGATATTATTAAATGATGAGGTAATCATGGAGAAAAATATGAAAGCTTACCTAGATAACATTATGGTCAAATATCCTCCAGGTAATGAACCTTATGTAGGTATAGTAAAAGATATGAGCCTTGAGATAGATACTCTAGAAGTTGATGTCCTGGTGATTTTTAGAAATATAAATATTAATGTTTATTCTAAAAATGATACAATAAATTACTGGATGGAGCCTTATGCAGTATATATAAGAGAAAAATAATAAATATTTAATAAGACAGCACCATTCTATTTAGTAGGATGGTGCTGTTATTTTTAAAATTATTTAATGAACATTAATTTCAGTATTTAACACTATATAAATGGTATGTGCTTTCCTTTTTGATTTGGTATAAGTCCTTCACGGACAAGGAATGGAATTAACAGTTGCAATAGAGCAACTATTATAATAATTTCAACGGGAAGTACAAGGGTGTTTTTGATAATACTCTTCATGCTTTTTTCAAATCTATAAAACTCTTGAATTATTATATCAGATAGGATTTATTCCCGAATAAGATTTGTCGTACTTTGAGGAAGAACATGAAGTAAAGGTTTATAATAATAAAAATGAATTATCAGGATTGAGTAAAACAGTTTTCAAATTAAAAAAATACTAATAGAGTAATAGGGTGCAATTTTTCTATGATATAAAATTTATTATGAAGTTTTGATTTGTTAATAAGGATAAATATCACATTAAATATAAAGTAAATTGCATATTAAAACGATAATTTATATATAGTTTAAATTCTTAGCTTTTGTTGGAGTTAAATTTCCACTTAAGCTAAGAATTCTGTTTATTAAAAATAAGGTGGTGTAACTAATAATGAATTTAAATACCAAATATCACGGATGTATAGAATACAGCCAAGAAGATATAATAAATTTCAAAAAAGGAATACCAGGATTTGAAGAGTTAAAACAATTCATATTATTTACCGTGGAAGAAAACCCTGTTTTTTCAGTATTGCACTCTATTGAAAAAGAGGACATTGGAATTATAGTGACTCTGCCTTCCAATGTGAAAAATGACTATGAGATCAGAATAGAAGAAGAGCAAATGAGAACACTTAAAATTCAAGACGAAAAAGACGCTTTAGTTTTAAATACAGTTACTTTAAATGCAGATACAGAAAAGATCACAGTAAACTTAAGGGCTCCCATTGTTATTAATATAAAGGAAAAGATAGGTGAGCAAATAATACTGGATAACGATGATTACTCCATAAAACATCCGCTTTTTAAGGAGGGAGTATAATGCTTGTTATAAGTAGAAAAAAAGGTGAATCTCTATTGCTTGGAGATGATATTGAAATAACTGTAGTTAAGCTAGATGACGGCTCAGTAAAATTGGCCATAGATGCCCCAAAGGAAATCACCATTTTGAGAAAAGAACTTTATAAAGAAATTGAAGAAGAAAATAAGAATGCAGTATCCTTTGATATTTCAATTTTAAAAAGCATAAAGACAAAATAAAGGCTAAAATGAAAATAAAAAATTAATAAAAATATTTTAAAAAAAGCTAAAGTGTATAAAAATAAGACCGATATAATTACTGTAAGGTAACACAATAATTTAAATATTCATGGATGAACAAGGATGTTCACCAAAAAAACAAGGAGGATTTTATTATGATTATTAATCACAATCTTAACGCAATGAACGCTCACAGAATGATGACAGGTAACACAACTGCATCTGGAAAATCAATGGAGAAATTAAGCTCAGGCTTAAGAGTAAACAGAGCAGGAGATGACGCAGCAGGTCTTGCAATCTCTGAGAAAATGAGAGCTCAGATAAGAGGTCTTGACCAGGCTTCAAGAAATGCTCAGGATGGTATTTCTATGATTCAGACAGCTGAAGGTGCTTTAAATGAATCTCACTCAATTCTTCAGAGAATGAGAGAATTATCTGTACAGGCAGCTAACGATACAAACACAGATTCAGACAGAAAAGAACTTCAGAACGAAGTTAAACAGTTAAAAACTGAATTGGACAGAATCGGAAACACAACAGAATTCAACACTAAGAAATTATTAGATGGTTCTGCTAAGGGTGTTGCTGAAGCAGTAAAAGGTTCATTAAGAGTAAATAATAACTCAATTATTAAGATTGATGCTGCAGATTTAAAAGCTGTTCAATCTAGTATGGCAACTAGTTCAGAAGTAGCTGGCGCATATATGCTTGTTAGAGTAGATGGTGCAGAAGGTACATTTGATAATGCAAACTTTAAAGTTGTTGGTCCAGATGGTACAATAAAAGCTGCTAATAGTGGTGATGGCTTAACGGTATCTTCATCTATAGCATTAAGTTTTGGTACAGATTTAACGACAGGTGCAGCTGTAACTATGTCAATAGATAATATTAAGAATATGAAGGTTGGAGAAAGCATGACTTTTGTGTTCAATAAATTTGTAGCTGCAAGCACTAAATTAGATGAATCAATAATGGCACAAATAGGTGCTAACTCAGGGCAAACAGCATTTGTTTCTATGGATGATATGAGATCAGCTGCATTAGGTGTTGACAAGGTTGATATTTCAACAAAATTTGGTGCAGCAACTGCAATAGAAACAGTTCAAAATGCTATTGAAAAAGTATCTTCACAAAGAAGTGCTCTTGGTGCTATTCAAAATAGATTTGAACACACAATCACAAACTTGAATACAGCATCAGAAAACTTACAGGCATCAGAATCAAGAATTAGAGATGTAGACATGGCTAAAGAAATGATGGCATTCTCTAAGAATAACATCCTTAGCCAGGCAGCTCAAGCAATGTTGGCGCAAGCTAACCAGCAGCCTCAAGGAGTTCTTCAATTATTAAGATAGTTGATAAACCTTTAATAAAAAAGTCAGAGATAATTTCTCTGGCTTTTTTGTTTCATAAAAAATATATTAAAGAAAAAGGAGTGTTTTACGATAAAATAAGTATGGTTATTTAAAGTTTTTTAAACTTGAAAGGGTGAAATAGGATGAAACTTAGTATATGTATGATGGTGAAAAATGAAGAAAAGCATTTAGAGGAATGTTTAAAAAGTTTACAACCTTTAAGGAAAGCTGTATCTTCAGAGCTTATAATAGTAGATACAGGATCTGCTGATAGTACTATTGAAATCGCTAAAAAATATACAGAGAGCGTTTATTTTCATGAATGGAATAACAACTTTTCAGAAATGAGAAATATAACAATAAATTATGCTAAAGGTGAATGGATTTTAATTATAGATGGAGATGAAGTACTAGAAGAGAGTGAAGAAATAATAAAATACTTTCATTCCACAGTTGGCGATAAATTTGGAGCAGTTGCATTAACTGTAAAGAATTTACTAGATGAAGATAAGGATTATCATTATGCTCTTTTGCAATCTCCAAGGATATTTAAAAATGATGGATTTTTTCATTATAAAGGAAGTGTTCATAATGATCCTATATTTAAAGGAGAATGCTTAGCTTTAAATAGTGTTTTAATTCATTATGGTTATATATCCACAGATGAGGAACTAATGGAAAAGAAGTACCAAAGAACAAAAAAAATGCTTGAAGAAGAACTTAAAAAAGAACCTGAAAATATATATTATCAGTATCAATTGTCAGTAACATATATGATGCATAAGGATTACAGCAAAGCTTTAAATGAGAGCTTAAAAGCATATAAAATGTTTGAAAAAATAAAATCTAATGAAAGAAAAATGTATTTTTACATTATTCCTAACCATATTAAAACTTTACTAATTAATGGATTGTATTTTGAGGTAGAAAAGATATCAAAAGAAGCGTTAAAAATAGAACCGGACCATATAGACATCTACTTTTATTTAGCTCAAGCACAAATAAAAGTAGAGAAATATGAGGATGCCATAAAAACATTTAAAAAGTATATGGATTTATGCTCAAACTATGAGAAGTTATCTATTCGATTTAATCCTACAATGAATATTTATACTTTAGCGTCGCAAAATGAAGGAAAATATGGTATAGCTTACTCGTTGTATAAGAAAAAAGAATTTAAAGAAGCAATTAAATACTTAAAAAATATCGATATAAAATCAGAACCTTTTTATGCAGGGTATAAGTTGTTTGTTGAAATTTCTTTTATAACTAAAGATCTAGAAACATTATTTCAATTTTATAAAAACAATATAGCGCAGTCAAGTTTAGAAATTCAACAAAATTTCTTTAATGAAATAGAGAAAAATAAAAATAACTTACTAACGGAAGAAAAAATACAATTGACAAGTTATTTTTCAGGTTCAGATAATAGTTATTTTGATTTGAATAGAATTCGTTGTGCAATGTATGAAAAAAATGAAGATATAGATACGATGATCAAAGAATTTATAAAAAAAGTTAAATTTGATTTATTAGAAGAATACTATGCTGATATAATATATTATTTCATTTTATATAAAAAATCTGTTAGTCATATTGTTTATGATTTAAGTACCAAAAGTATTCAATTATTTATGCGATATTTATTTAAAAATTACTCCAATTTTAAGGAGTTGTTACAAGATTACATAATAAAAAACACAAGTTACAATTTCGTTGATTTAAAATCACACATTATATTACAAAGATGTTATTTAATCATGGGTAACGATGTGAAAGAAAAAAATTTATATTCAAGTATATTTAAAGCTTATATAGATAATGGAAAAAAATATGTTACTACAGTGTACACCCCCTTTGTTATAGAGAATGAGTTAATAAGAGAAGTTCAGAATGAAGAAGATGAATTTTTTATTTATATGTATCTAGCCGAAAATATAAAAGAACAAAATCAAAGTGAATATATCCATTATTTGAGAAGGGCAGTTGCTGCTTACCCGTATATGAAAGATGGAATAGAGCTTATGCTAGAGGAATTTAATGAAGAAGAGAACTCCACACTAAGCGAATTTGAGCAGTACAAGATTCAAATCAAAGATACAATAAGAGAATTCATTTTAAAAGAGGATTTAGATAATGCCAATGTTTTAATAGATGAGTATGAGAAAATCGTAAAAGATGATGTGGAGATTTTGTTGTTAAAATCAGAAATAGCACTGGCTAAGTTAAAAGAAAAAAATAATAGTGTGAACAACTATAAGATGTAAATGAATAACTTTAACTAAAATAATGATTTAAACTATAGAGGTGTTACGATGGATGGAAGTATGGAATCTATGAAAAAACATATTAAAGAAAATATTAATGAGCTTATAAATAAGGAGAAACTTCAGGAGGCTGAAGTTTTATTAAAAGAATTCTTTAGTATGGTTAAGGATGATGCAGAAGCATTTTCTATGAAATCGGTTTTATTAATATTGAAAGGTAAATTAGAAGAGGCTGAAATTGTTATAAAGGAAGGGCTAAATTACCATAAGGATAATTTTGATTTAAACTATAACCTGGCATATATATACGAAACACAGGGTAGATATAACCAAGCCTTATTATGTTACACTATAGCTATAAATAATTGCGAAGATGATAATTTGAAACTTGGAATTGAAGAGAATATAAGTAGATTAAAAAATGAACATGGTGCAAAGATAATTACTACAAAGGCTAAAATTGCTTTTTTTGTAAAACAAGGCATGGACAGTTTTCTTGGTGATACAATAAGTGGACTTTCAGACGAATATGATGTAAAAAAAATAGTGGTAACTGAATACCCTCAAATCGAGGAGGGCATGAGATGGGCGGATATATGTTGGTTTGAATGGTGTGATGAGCTCATAGCATATGGTAGCAAATTGGAGCTAGCTAGGGAGAAAAAAATTATTTGTAGATTGCATAGTTATGAGGCATTTACCGAACACCCTAGTAATGTTAAATGGAATAGTGTAGATAAATTAATAATAGATACTAAACATATAAATGATGTTGTTTTAACTAGTTTTCAAAAAATACCTAAAGATAAGGTTAATATTATTCCTGTTGGAGTAAATGAGGGTAAATACAAATTCGAGAAAAGGGAAAAAGGATTTAACTTGGCTTATGTAGGATATATAAATTATAAAAAAGGTCCTATGTTATTAATTCAATTGATTAGTGAATTAGTAAAAATAGATAAAAAATACAAATTACATATAGCAGGTAAATTTCAGGATTATAGAGATGTATTATATTTTAATCAAATGATAAAGGAAATGAATTTATCTGATAATATAATACATTATGGATGGGTGGATGATATTAATAAATGGCTTATAGATAAAAATTATATAATTTCTACTAGTTTGCTTGAAGGACAACATCTTTCGGTTATGGAAGGAATGAGCAAGGGGATTAAACCGGTAATACACAATTTTGTTGGTGCAAAAGAAATATATGATAAAAAATATGTATGGAATACTATAGATGAAGCTGTTGAAATTATCAAAAGCCATAAATACAACTCAAGTGAATATAGGGAATATGTTGTGAAAAATTATTCAAAAGATAAGGAGTTAAATAGTATAAAAGAAATGATTTCTAAAATTAGTGGAAAGAATAAAGAAAAAAAAATAATTAACATAAAACCACTAATTACAGTGGGAGTGATTAATTATAATTACAAGCATTATATGGATAAAGCTGTTTCTTCAATATTAAGTCAAACATATGACAATATTGAAATTATAATTGTTGACGATTGTTCTAATGACGGCTCTATAGATTTGATTAATGAATATGAAAAAAAACATATGAATATAAAAGGAATATACCACGATAAAAATAGCGGTAGTTCCGTTAAAGCATGTAGAGAATTAATTGAGAAAGCTAAGGGTGAATATTTATTTATATTATCTTCAGATGATTTTTTGAGAGATAGGTATGTTATCGAGGATTTGATAAAACAATTTTTAAAAGAGCCAAACTTAGATTATGTTTATGGTAATTTAGATATAGTTGACGCTGATGGAAATTATAAAGATGTATGGAAATATAAACAGTTTACAGATGAACAAATAATTAGAGAAACTTTTAGAAGAATGGGTTCTGGTATAATGCCTGTAACAATAGGAATGTACAAAACGGAATTTTATAGGAAAAACGATATAACTTGGCATTGTGATAAGGAAAATATTGTGGCAGGCGATGTCCTAAATTCACTAGTATATATAAAATATAGATGGCAATATAAATATATAGATCGTAGCTTCATATGTTATAGGCACCATTCAAATAATATGACATATAATTTAAAGGATAGAATTCCATCCATTATATCAATTATTGAATATATAATTAATAATTTCGATGAAAGTATTTATTTATCGGAAGTTGGACTTGATAAAATACAGAGTTACGAAATGAAGAAGTCAAAAAAAATGTATATAATTGCAGAAGTGTATTTTGATATATTAAAGTATTATAAAGATGGATTTAAACCTTGGGATGGTTCAAATACTGATTATAGTAAAGAATACATACACGAGTGGGTTGAAAAACCATTATGTGTCAAAATAAAAGAATACATTGGCAAATCATTGGAATGTGGGGATTTTCATAGGTCAGAAATTGAGAGGTTAGAATTTAATTTGAAAAATATAATTTTAACGTTGAATTGTAAGTAGTCATTAATTATCTATGTAGTTTTAAAATTTATTTATGGAGGAAGCAAATGAATATAGAAAACAAAAGAATACTTTTAACAGGTGGGGCAGGTTTTATAGGGACAAAATTATGCAGTATGCTTCACGGTAACAATGAAATCTTGATATATGATAACTTAAATAGGAATGCTATAAAAAAGACAAATTTACTACAGTGTGAAAATGTCAATTTGGTAAAAGGAGATATATTAGATATTAATCATCTAAAAAGTGTAGTTGATGAGTTTAAACCCAATATAGTAATTCATTTAGCAGCAATTGCTGGGATTGATACAGTAATTAAAAACCCAGTTAAAACTATGCAAGTTAATATGATAGGAACATACAATGTTTTAGAAGTTTTGAAAGATAATATGGACGGTTTAGAAAGAGTTATTGATTTTTCAACTTCAGAAGTGTTTGGTTCATATGCGTATAAAGTTAACGAAAAAAGTACAACCAATCTGGCACCCGTAGGGGAAGCACGTTGGACTTATTCTATATCAAAACTTGCAGGTGAACATTTAGCACATAGTTATTATAAGGAATATAACATGCCAGTTGTAACTGTTAGACCATTTAATATATATGGACCAGGACAAGTTGGAGAAGGAGCTATACATGAATTTGTAGTCAGAGCTATAAAAAATGAACAAATTCAGATACATGGTGATGGAGATCAAATACGTTCATGGTGTTACATAGATGATTTTGTAAAAGGAATAGTTTTATGTATAGAAACAAAAGAAGCTATAGGGCAAGCTTTTAACATAGGGAATCCAAGATGTACTATAACAATATCAATGTTGGCGGAAGTTATTAAACGCATTTCAGACTCCCGTTCAGAGATAAAATATGTTCCTAAAAATTATGTTGATGTTGAACTTAGAATACCAAGTATAGATAAAGCAAAAGAAATATTAGAATATGAACCTCAGTATGATTTGACTAAAGGACTTAAGGAAACAATTGAGTGGTATAGAGGTGCTGTAAATGATTAAATTAGCAGTCCCTGAAATTGGACAAGAAGAGTTAGATGAGATAAAAGAGGTATTAGAATCGAAATATCTAGTTCAAGGAGATAAGGTAGAACATCTGGAAAGTTTAATTCAAAAGTATTTGAATGTAAAACACGCTATTGCAGTAAGCAGCGGAACAGCTGCCCTGCATTTAGCGTTATTGGCTTTAAATATAAAAAATGGCGATGAAGTAATAGTTCCAGACTTTACATTTCCAGCTACAGCAAATGTTGTTGAGTTAGTCGGTGCTACCACTAAGTTAGTAGATATTGATTTAGATACATTTTGTATTGATGAAGAAAAGATAGAAGAAAAAATAACAGATAAAACAAAAGTTATAATTCCCGTGCAGGAATTTGGGCAATCTTCGGATATGGATAAAATAATGGAATTATCCCAAAAGTATAATTTAAAAATAGTTGAGGATGCAGCTTGTGCATTTGGCGCGGAATATAAAAATAAAAAAGTTGGAACTATTGGTGACATAGGATGTTTTAGTCTTCACCCAAGAAAAGCTATTACAACAGGTGAAGGTGGAATTGTTGTGACGAATAATGATGAGTTAGCAGCGAAAATAAGAATCTTAAGAAATCATGGTATGAGCTATTTAGATGGTGTAGCTCAATTTGTGATGGCTGGTTTTAATTATAGAATGACAAATATACAAGGGGCTATGGGAATTGCTCAAATGAAAAAAATAGGTAGGATAAACGATAAAAGGGAGGCAATGGCTTTAAAATACAGTGAACTTTTAAAAGCTGATAGAGCAATAAAAATTCCTAGCGAAAAGGAGTATGGTAAGCATGTATGGCAAACGTACCATATTTTATTGGATAAAAATATTGATAGAAATCAGGTAATTAGAATTTTAAAAGAGAAAGGCATAGAAACAAATTTTGGAGCATATTCGGTTCATGAACAACTATATTATAGGAAAAAATATAATTTAAATGATAGTCAATATGGAAACTCTATGCATGCTTATAAACAAGGGTTAGCTTTACCACTACATGGAGAACTAAGTGTTGAGGAGATACAGTATGTTGTCTCAGAAATAAGGAGAGCTTTAAATGTGTCATGATATAGAAGAATATTTTATTAATAAAGGCATGGTAAACCCACGAAGAAGTATACATTTGATAAAGAGGGTTGTGGATTTTCTGGAATTAAATCTGCACAATTTAACCGTATTCACAGAAGCCGCATCTAGTGAATTTATATACACTTCAATAATTGCAGCTATGGCAGGAGCAGAAAAAGTTTATGCTATATCAAAAGATTCAAGTTATGGATTAAAGGAACAAATAAAAACGGACACTATGCTATTTGCTAAGCTTTGTGGTGTAGAAAATAAAATTGAAGTTGTTTTTGATAAAGAAAAAATTGGGGAAGCGCATATAGTCACAAATTTGGGATTTGTTAGGCCTATAGATAAGTGTACAGTAGACAAAATGAGAGAAGATGCTGTAGTACCTTACATGTGTGAAGCTTGGGAAGTAAGAAGTGGTGATGTAGATATTGAATATTGTAAAGAAAAAGGTATTAATGTTGTTGGAACAAATGAAAACTATCCAGGATTAGATGTTTTTAATTTTAGTGGTTATCTTGCATTAAAAATGTTATTTGACGCTAAAATTGAGATATATAAATCTAAAATTGTAATTGTAAGTGAGGATAGGTTTGGAAGTGTAATACATAATACGTTATCCAAATTGTCTAATGATGTGATACTGATAAAAGAAATTAATGAAAAAAATTCAGAATTAGTTAAAGACGTAGATGCCTTAATTATAGCTGATTATACTTCGAATAAATGTTATATAGGTAAAGATAATTCCCAGATAACATCACAAGAGTTAAAGAAACTTTCTAAAAGTGTTACAGTAATACAGTTTGCTGGTATAGTAGATATAGAAGATTTAAATGAAAATAATATTTTTTATTATCCTAAATATGAAGTCGGAAGTTTTAGAATGGGGAAAACCTTGGCTTATTTAGGTCCAAAACCTATAATTGATTTGCATTGTGCAGGATTAAAAGTTGGAGAGCTAGCATACAGAAACGAATATAAGTTGTCTGGAAATAAGCTTTGTCAAAATATTTTATAGGATAAAGAGGTGAAAATTTGTGTTTACCAGAAATATTTTTTCCAATTAGATTTTATAACATACTAATCTGTATTTAATTAAGTCATTATGACTATTTTGGGGTAGGCTTTATATTTTAATGGTAGTATAGAATCCTTGGGGTAATAAGTAATTCCTTACTAATTAATAGTATAGCTCTTCTCTTTAATTGCATTACTCAAAAAATGATCTAATGAATGTATTTTATATATATGCGAGGTTTAAAATGTATGGATAGGAATATGCTTAAAAAAGTTCTAGAATATTATGATGAATTCTTATATAGTTTTTTATTAAAGAACAGGGATATAATGCCCAATAGATTTAAAAAGATAATAGCTCAATTTTATCCTGATGCAAGAATAAGGAAACAATATTTAGAGGAGTTCAGTGTAAAAATGCAAGAAGGGACTTATAGTAATATTGGGTTGACTGTAATATCAGATGGTGCAAATACCCCCATGGTAGAAATAGGCAGAAATGTATCTATTGCACCTTTTGTAACATTCATATGTGATTCTAATCCTAATAATGCCATTGAACTAAAAAATATAGAATATGTGAAAAATAAATTAATAAAAAATGAGAAAATAATAATTGAAGATGAAGTTTGGATTGGAGCAAATGTAACTATACTTCCAGGTGTAATAATAAAAAAAGGATGTATTATAGGAGCAGGAAGTGTTGTAACAAAGAATACGGAACCTTATTATATATATGTTGGAGTCCCTGCACGAAAATTAAAAAAAATTAAATAAAATTAGGTGATTATTATTCATATTACTTGGTTTAAATTATTTAGACAGGAGTTTATTATGATTAAAGTAATAGAAGCAAATGAAACGTATTATGAAAAGTGGGATGAATTTATACAAAAATCAACAAATGGAACAATATTTCATACAAGGAAATTTTTATCTTATCACGGAGACCGCTTTTCCAGTGGTGAACAGTTTTTAATTATATTAAAGAACAATACTTTAATAGGTCAAATTGCTATTTTTGTCAATGAAATCAATGGTAAAAAAGTAGCTGTTTCACCATATGGAGCAAGTTATGGAGGGGTTGTATTGCAAAGACAACCAAGTTATTCAGAAGGAAGAGCTATTATAAGTGCTTTAATTGAGTATTTAAAACAAAATATGATAAGTGAATTTATCATTACACCTCCAATAAATTGTTGTTCAAATGTATCTTTAGATACCTTTTATTTTAATATGCTTGAACAGGGATTTAAAATAGTTAACCAAGATATTTCTTCTGTTGTTAAATTTGATGATGAACCAATAATTGATAGAATAACTTCAAAAGCCAGACAATTTTCAAGAAAAGCAATTAATAATAATATAAAAGTAGCAAATGAATCTAGTGATTTAGATGGTTACTGGGTTGTTATGGATAAAACTTTCAAAAAGTTGGGTATAAAGCCGACTCATACAAAGGAACAACTGAAAAATATTATGACACTTTTTCCTAAAAGAGTATTTATAGATATAGCTTATAAAGAAGATATACCCATTGCAGGCATAACTTATTTTGTAATAAACGAAAGAGTTAGCAGTTCTTTTTATCTTTGTCAAGATCCTAGGTATCAAAAATATCAAGCTTTAACTTTACTTGTAACAAATGCTCTTCAAAAATTTGAAAGAAAAGGATATAAATATTTCGATTTTGGAACATCAAGTGCAAATATGATTGCCAGAGAAAATATATTTTCTTTTAAAGAACAGTTTTCAAAGAGTGGGTATTTTAGAACCACTTTTAAATGGCAGAATAGTATTGTTAAATACTAAGATATTTTATGAATTAAAGTAAGCACAAATTATCGAGTTGTAAGCATATTTTAAGTGAGGTGATTAAATGGATATAGGTGCGTTATCAATGGTGATGAATCAATCGAAAGTACAAGAAGCAGCTAACATAGCAGTTATGAAGATGGCAATGAATACTGGCAAAGAAAATGCTATGCAAATGACAGAGATGTTAAAGAGTGTGGCAGTGGACCCAAATTTAGGACAAAACTTTGATGCTATAGTATAATCCTTAGCCACAGCCCCCTTATCTCTGCCAATATTTTATTAAGAAAGTCACCTATGTGGTGGCTTTATCTTTTGAATGAAAAGCTGTGTTTGACTTTCCAGTGGTGAATTACTTATTCCCAACCTAGCAATTTTCTCTCTAAGGATTCAAAATCATAAGTGCGCTGCGGATAATTTGTAAAGTTGCCTTTGCATGATTTGAATGTAGTTTTCTCGTTTAGATAGCCTTCAAACTTGTCCCCAAAAAGTGTTTGAGGTCGTAAATATTTGCACATCTCTGTATTTTCCCAGGACTCAACTTTTTTATCAATGACAGTTTTAAAATCTTCCTCAGTAAAACCTTCGCTCAACCTGGCACTTATGAGCTTCACTGTTTTTTCGCAGGATGGGCTATACTTTAAGTTTGCCCTTTGGTTTAGATACTCAACTATATTTATACATATTTTTTTATTAAAATCGTTTTCTTTAAAAGAAGAATTATTAAAAGATCTATCTTTTGTTATGGTGTTTTCAACATGGGTTTGTTGATTATATAACGGAGGGTAGGTGTCATTTTTAACATAGGAGGTAGGCAATTTTAACGACAAAAACTCCTGACCAAAGCTATAAAAGGAGTATGTACCATTTTCTTTTAATGTCATATGTTTTAAAACCCTTAATTTCACCATTTTTTTTAGTTTTCTATAAATGCGATCCTTGGAAATGTTTAAAATCGGCAATGATTCCATTATGGCATCGTATTTAAGCCAATAGTACACATCCCCCTTGTGTTTGTGTTCAATCATCTTGCCAGTTTCCGCAAAATCTGCAAAATACCTTAGAATTACCGCATCGTCCATGTCCATGCCCAATCTGCATAAGGCTTCTTGCTTAAAACCTAAAATAGAATTTCTCATTTTACCAAAACTCCTCTCAACTTGAAATCAATCCTTTTAATAATATATACGACGAAGCAATTATAAAACTACAAAAAAATATGGATATTTCTTTTTAACTATGAAGAACTTAAACCAGGTTTAAAATCATAGGACGTTGGAAAAGCTAATATAAAGTGAAATAAAAACTAAGAATAAGACGACGAAAGGATTATAAAAATGGAGAGAAACACAAATTCAGAGAGAAATGATGATAAAGCAGACATGATTGAGGTGGTAGAGACCTTGGAGGAGAAAATAAAAACAGACCTCAAAATTGTGCCAGAAGAAAATAATGAAAATGAAGAACTTGATGATATGGGTGGCAACTTGGAAGATATGGGTCCAGAGTATTTCGAGGACGAATTGGGGGATGAAGTGGAAAAAGAAAGGGAAAAAAGATATTTCGACAAAAAATTTGAATAGGTGAGTTAGAAAAAAACTAATTATTTTACCATATAGCCCTTCTAGTAGATTAAAAAGCTGCTGATGTGGCTTTTTTGTTTTTTCCATAAAAAAGCTATGTTGTATATGTTGGTGTAGGGATTACTTTTATGATTAAGTAATGATTAAGACCTTTTTGTATATAATACCATCATTATTATGAAAATTCTTTGTACAGATCCATGCAATCGTGGTAAAATGTTTACAATAATATAAATGAAATATGGCATAATAAAAGGTGATTTTACAGGGGGTAAAAAGTGTGACTAATCATAAACAAATTCAAAGCGCAAAAATAGCAGATCTATATGAAAAATTGATAAAGGGGCAGTGTAATGCACTAGATATTTTTTGGGATGATATAAAACAAAGTGGCTCACCTATTATAGAAGAAATACATGGTGATGATAAAAATGTCATGGTGACTTTTGTATATAGGGCAAAGGATGAAATTGAAAATGTGGTGGTTTATGGGGCATTCCCAAGCTATAGATATAAAGAAAATCTCATGGAGCACCTGCTAGATACTAACCTATGGTATAAAACATACATTGTGAGAAATGACATAAGATTCGGTTATAATTATTCCGTAAATGATGCTTTAGATGATGATTACAAGAAAAGAAATATGAATTTTATTTTAGACGAGTTTAATAAGAATAAAATAGTTTTCCTGAAGGACGACGAAGATGAAGAAGATATGGATATACAAAGATCTTTTGTAGAATTATCTAAGGTAAAAGATGATGTATGGACAAGAAAAATGGACCATAAGTGTAACGGGACTTTAGATATAACTAGGTATGAAAGTAAAAGTTTGAATAACACTAGAAGAGTTTGGGTGTACAAACCTTTTGGGTATGATAATAATGACAATGATGAAAATATCAAAGAAAAAAATAATCTTATTGTGCTAACAGATGGTTTTATGCAAATTAATATACTTAATGCGGTGACTGTCTTGGACAACCTTATATACCACAACATGATACCGAGAAGTCTTTGTGTTTTTGTGGATAGTAATAGTGACAGGGTGAATGAGTTAGCTTTCAACAAAAAGTATGGCGAGCTTATTGTAAATGAAATTTTACCATGGGCTCGTAGTAAGTATAATGTTACTGATAAACCAGAGGAGACCCTTATAGGTGGAGTCAGTCTTGGTGCCCTTGCTTCAGCGTATATAGTTCTTGAGTTTCCTAACGTGTTTCATAATGTTCTTGCGCAATCAGGTTCATTTTTCTGGGATAATCAATGGTTAATCAATAGATATATAGATAGTGAAAAGGTGAACTCTAAATTTTATTTAAATGTGGGATTTTTAGAGGACAGACCTTATGACGATGAACCTGTAATGAGAGATTCTATTGATAAGTTGCGAGATGTGCTTTTGAATAAGGGATACGAGGTTGCCTATGATAGATTACCTTCAGGACATGATTATCTAAGTTGGGGAGAGGGTCTTGCCAATGGTCTTATAGCTCTTATGGGAAAAAAGTAATCTAAGAATAGGCTTTATGGAGCCACAATATGGACGATTTTTAAATATGATGTGAATAGAGGGTATTGAGAAATGAGTGATAATAAGTCGAAATTAATTGAGCTATGGGATAGTGTTGCAAGCAATTACGCACAGTTAGGTCCAAACTATTGGCAGAAATTTGGGCAGAGATTAATAGAATTATCCCACATAAAAAAGGGGGCGCATATTTTAGATTTAGGCACAGGACGTGGTGCGACATTGTTTACAGCATCAAGTATAGTTGGGGATGAGGGACGGATTATTGGCACTGATATTGCAGAAAATATGGTTAAGATGACTAATAGCGAGATCCAAGATAAACATATAAAAAATGCAATGGTAATTCAATGCGACATGGAACAAATAAATTTTTTAGATGAATTTTTTCATAACGTTACAGCAGGGTTCAGTATTGGGTATATATTAAATAATAGTCAGTCCTTACAAAATATTGTCAGGATGTTAAAGAAAGATGGAGAACTATCTTTTAGCATTTGGGGGACTCAATGTGATCAACAATGGCTCACGGATATAGTGGATGAATATCTAAACCAACATAAAAAAGAAGAAACAACAAGCAATCACCATATTGTGAATAATATAAAGGTTGCATTAAAAGCTGTACATCTAAAAGAAATAGAGGTTTATGAAGAAGAAAGTGAAGTAATATATTTAAATGAGGCTCAATGGTGGGACGAGATGTGGAACAATGCTGTAAGAGGAATTTTTGAAAGTATACAAAATCTCGGGGAAGAAAAATTTAAAGAGTTTCAGTTTAAAGTAAATAAAAAGTTGCAATATTATAAGAATGAAAAGGGCATATGCTTTAACATGAATGTTATATATTTTATAGTTAAAAAGTAAGTGGAGAAGCATAAAACTTATGTTAAATTAGGATAATGTGAATAGTAATATTCATCAAGAATATTATCTATATTAGTTTGGAGGGGTATTATGAAAAAGGTTTTATTGTATTTGTATAACAACATGGCAGATTTTGAAGTTACATTAGCTTGTGATAGTTTGAGTAGCATAGATGGTATTGAGCTTATTACATTTGCTCAGAATAAAAATAATGTGGAAGCAAATTCTAAGCTTAAGTATGTTCCGGATATGACTTTGGAAGAAACTTTGAAAATTGAAGACATAGATGCACTTATAATACCAGGAGGATATGAGAGAATTTGTAGTGACAATCTTGTAAAACTCATAAAGTCACTGGATTATAAGAAAAAACTTTTGGCAGCTATATGTGCAGCACCAGAATTCTTGGCAAAATCAGAAGTTCTTCAAGGACATAAGTTTACCACTAGTTTAAATAAGGAATATTACACGGAAAACAACATAGAGGACAAGTTTCAGTGGGACAATTATGTGGATGAAAAAGCAGTAAGAGATAGCAACATTATCACAGCAAAAGGGAATGCTTTTGTAGAATTTGCGGCAGAAATATGTGATTATTTAGGAGCCTTTCAAAACGCTGAAGAAAAACAAGAATTCTGTCTTTATTTTAAATAACTAGGTGGCTGAAAATGAGAAGTTGAAAAAATTTAAAATTTCCTCTTGAAATCTTCAGGTATATTGTATATAATAATCTGTGTCAAAGATAATAAATACAAATTACTATGCGGATGTGGCGGAACTGGCAGACGCGCTAGATTAAGGATCTAGTGGAAGAGATTTCGTGCAGGTTCGATTCCTGTCATCCGCACCAAGATGTTATATGAAAACAAATGCCGGACTTTTTAGTCTGGCATTTGTTTTTTTAAAAAAATATAAGTATAATATTTGTAAGATGTGCTAAAGAATAATAATGATGAAAAAAGGAGAAATTATGCAAAAACTGCTTATTGTAGATGATAATAAACAAATTACTTCTATTCTAGAGGAATATGCAAAAAAAGAAGGTTATGAAACTTTTTTTGCATTGGATGGGGAAGAGGCAATAGAAAAATTTGAAGAGCATAAGCCGGATGTTATGCTTTTAGATGTTATGATGCCTAAAAAGGATGGTTTTGCTGTTTGCCGAGAAATACGAAGGGTATCTAATGTGCCAATTATTATGGTTACTGCCAGGGGAGAGGATTTTGAAAAAATTATGGGTTTAGAAATAGGGGCCGATGATTATATAGTAAAGCCTTTTTCACCGGGAGAAGTGATGGCTAGAATTAAAGCTATTATGCGGAGAATTGTACGAGAAAAAGCGCAAGCACAGGTATTTACTTATGACAATTTAACTATTAATTTGGATGATTATACTGTGACAATTGATGATTCTTTAATACCGTTGACAAAAAAAGAAATTGAAATCTTTTGGATATTAGCTACTTCAAAAAATAAGGTGTTTTCTCGCGAAAATCTTTTGAACGATGTATGGGGCTATGATTATTTTGGCGATAATAGAACTGTTGATAGCCATATCAAGCGTTTAAGAGCAAAAATTGCAGAATTTAATCATCCGTCATGGGAGATAAAAACCATATGGGGTGTTGGATACAAGTTTGAGGTGGCCTTAGATGAAAAAAAATAAGATTGCGTTAAAACTTAGCATGAATTTTGCCGTGGCTCTTATAATTTTTTCTCTAGTCATTGGTGTTTTCTTCTTTTTACTTTTTAAAAACCACACTGTGGAAATGCATAAAAACCAACTTCAGAAATATGCAGAATCATTGGCAGGAAGCTTATCTGGAGACAACAATCATAAATTAGGAAATGGCATGGGTGGCTATGGCGCGTATCTTAAATTTATTGTGGATGTTGCAGAGACGGAGGTTTGGATTGTAGATGAAAATTCTAATTTCATAACTTCTGGAAAGGGACAGGGGATGATGAATGGATCTTCTACTTATAATCGGTCCCAGCTGCCGCCCAACGCCAATGAACTCATCAACCAGGTTTTCCGCGGTAAAACAACCTTTAGTCAGGAATTCAGCGAAACTTTCATGCAGTCCACTTTAACTGTGGGGACACCTATAAAAAACGAAGATGGATATGTATGGGGCGCTGTACTTCTTCATTCGCCTATAAATGGCACTACATCGGCTATTAAAAATGGATTTTCAATCCTTGCAATAAGCATTTTCTTGGCACTTATAGTTGCCTTTGCACTATCCATGGCACTTTCTTTTTCCTTTACAAAACCATTGACCAAGATGAAGTCCGTGGCCTTCCAATTATATGAAGGCAATTATTCAGCTCAATGCAATATTAAGCAAAATGACGAAATTGGCGAACTGTCCCAGGTATTGGACTTACTTTCAGAACATTTGGAGAAAGCGGACAAGGAAAGCAAAAAACTGGAGAATATGCGCCGTGACTTTGTAGCAAATATTTCACATGAGCTTCGGACTCCCATCACCGTAATACGAGGTTCACTGGAGGCTTTGTGTGATAAAGTGGTAACGGATCCTGAAAAAATTCAGGAGTATTATATTCAAATGCTTACTGAGGCTAAATTTTTAGAGCGTCTTGTGGGGGATTTGCTGGATTTATCTAGACTTCAAAATGTGGATTTTGTAATAGAAATGCAAGAAGTTTGCATTTGTGATGTATTATCCGATGTTTCTAGAAGCATTCTACAGGTGGCGAAGAAGAAAAATATCCATGTAAATACGGAGATGAAGGGGGATTGTACAACCATCCTTGGTGACTATGGCAGGCTGAGACAAATGTTTTTGATCATTCTTCACAATGCTGTGAAATTTTCACCGGAGAATTCAAGTGTTGACATAGTAGCCTTGGACCATGAAATAAAAATTCGAGACCATGGGCCAGGTATTGCTGAAGATGATCTACCCTATATATTTGATAGATTTTATAAAACCCAGGGTGAGGAAAATAAGAGTGGCACGGGGCTTGGACTTTCCATTGCCAATCAAATTGCAGAACGGCATAACATAAGAATCATTGCTAAAAATTGTCCAACGGGTGGTGCAGAATTTGTATTTCAAATACCTTCAAAATGAAAAAGAAAAAACATAGTTTTGACATAATTTATGTGTATTATTTAATTAAAGCAGAAAACAATCTGCAAAATTAAATTTTGGGAGGTAATAATAATGAAAAATCTAAAAAAAATCATTGCAATGGGAGCTGTTGTTTTAACTGTTGGAGTAACTTCTATCACTGCATTGGCTGTATCATCATATAAAACCCCTGCAGAAGCAGTTGCTGGAATAACTGGTAGAAGTGTAGACCAGGTTATTGCTGAAAGAAAGGATAAAAATAAAACTTACGGTACTATGGCATCAGAGGCTGGTAAGTTAGAAGAATTTAAAAAAGAAATGCTTGA
This sequence comes from Hathewaya proteolytica DSM 3090, assembly GCF_900142225.1. GTDB lineage: Bacteria > Bacillota > Clostridia > Clostridiales > Clostridiaceae > Hathewaya > Hathewaya proteolytica. The sequence goes on along the minus strand of NZ_FRAD01000003.1, from coordinate 281,024 downwards.
AATTAAAAAAGCTAATCTTGCCGAAAAGGTAGCTAAGGGTTCTCTTACACAGGAAAAAGCGGATGAAATTATTGCAGCCATTGAAAAGAACCAAGAAAATTGTGATGGAACTGGTAAAGCTAAAATAGGTAAAAACATGGGTGCTAAATTTGGCAATAATAAACAGGGTAATGGGCAGTGTGATGGAAATGGCAATGGTAATGGAATGAAAAATGGTAATGGAAAAGGGAAAGGCCTTGGTGGTATGAGACTTCAAAATGGAACTTGTATGGCAGAGTAAAACAATAATAGTAAGTAGTAAAATTTAAATTTATGCTAAAGAATTAAGAAAAGCAGTGTTCTGTAAAAAATAAACAGGCACTGCTTTTGCTTTAAGGAGTGGTAATAGGGTTTACGATGCCTAACCACACTAGGTCTATATCTGTATCAAATTGCTCTATAAGGTTATAGGAACCGTTGTGAATGCACCAGTCGAAAATAAGGCCCCTTAAAAAACGAAATATGTAATCGGTAACATAGGCACAGTCTTTTATACGCATAAAGTTGTTTTCTATACAAAGGTGTACATAACAGGGGCGAAATCTACAGATATGCAGTCGCCAGAGAGTTGTGAGCACCTTTGTGGCAAGTGTGTACAATATGCTGAGCGTTGGAAAGATAAGGCTGATGTGCTTTGGGAAGATAGTTATTGTTAATATACAGGAGAGGCTTATTTTTGCACTTTTTTATATTTTTATAGTTTAGAAAACCCATCACTTTCTCAAATACGTCGTTATTGTTGTTAATCTTCTCTACTGATACAATATGATTAGAAACCGGTTTTGAATAGTGAAATGAAGGGAGAATTTTTATGGCAATAAATCAGGAAAATGTCGGCAAAAATATTGCGCTTTTGAGAAAGGCTAAGGGTCTTACACAAAATGAGCTTGGTGATAGACTTTGTGTATCTTATCAGGCTGTTTCCAAATGGGAGCGAGGTGAGAGTATGCCCGATGTGGGGCTTTTGGTTGATCTTGCTAATATACTAGAGACATCAACGGATAATATTTTGATGGGTGGAGAAAAAATGTTGAAATATAAAAGAAAAATAACCATGGACCAAATTATGGAGGGCATAAATTGTCTTGACAATATGGGTAAATTGCTGGGAAAGGATACTCTAATGTATCGTTATGCCATAGATGGCATAAACAATGGTATGAATATGGATATCCAAGAAAACTTAAAAAATGAATATGAAAGAGAAGCATTAGTAGCAGAGGCTGTTATCCAAAATCTTATGGTTGGAGCTTATATTGATGTATCGGATGTAAAAAGAAATTTTAAAAACACTCACTTCGCAGAAGTTGTTTTAAAATATGCTGAAAAGTATGAAATAAAATAAAAAATATTTCAAAAAATATTGACAATGTTCTTAAAAAGATGTACCATAAAATAGAATTGAATATTTAGTATAAACCGTTGAAGCGGAGATAAAAAAGTAAAAAGCCCTTACAGAGAGCGAGGATAGCTGAGAGCCTTGCAGGAGACAGTACTTTAAATGGACCGCTGAGGGTATGGTGAAAGGTCTAGTAAGGCTGAGTATTCCATAACGTAACAACTGCGTCATTGTTGAAGAATATGTCAGTATTCTGCAAAGAGGCAAGCTTAAGGCTTGCAAAACAAGGTGGCACCACGGGAGTGAATTTTAACCCGTCCTTGACATTATATGTCATGGGCGGGTTTTTTGCGCTTAAAAATGTTCATCTATTTTTATATGAAAGGGGATTTTTATGATGAAAAAAGACATGATTATGGGAAATGAAGCCATTGCATTAGGGGCTATGGTGTCTGGTGTGAATTTTGTTACTGGATATCCAGGGACGCCTTCTACAGAAGTGTTGGAAAGCATAGTAAAGTTTAGCAAAGGGGACATATACGCAGAATGGTCTGTAAACGAAAAGGCAGCAATGGAAGTAGCGGCTGGGGCAGCTTATGCTGGAGCCAAAACCATGGTTACTATGAAACAGGTTGGGCTTAATGTGGCATCTGATCCACTTATGAGTCTTGCCTACATTGGAATAAAGGGAGCTATGGTTATTGTATGTGCCGATGATCCAGGTCCTATATCTTCTCAGACGGAGCAGGATACTAGAAATTTTGCGCAGTTCAGCAAATTGCCAGTTTTTGATCCGGCAACTGTGGAAGAGGCTTATGAAATGATACAAGATGCTTTTAAATACTCTGAAGAGTATGGTACACCTGTGTTGTTTAGGCCTACTACAAGGATATGCCACAGTTATGCTTCCCTTCACTATGAAGAAAAGTATGTTCCTTGCAAGCCAATGGGCTTTGTGAAGGATACTTCAAAATGGGTGATTTTTCCCAAAACTTCGTATATGAATCACAGGAGAATATTAAAAAGAAATGAGGAATTGGCTGAACAGTTTGGAGCTTATAGATTTAATACCATAGAAGGTTCTGGAAAAAAGGGGATTGTAACTAGTGGTGTAAGCTATGGCTACGTGAAAGAGGCTTTGGATATGATGAATGTGACACTGGATAATGTGAGGATTTTAAAAATTGCTACGGCTTATCCATTTCCTGAAAGTCTAGCTTTGGAGTTTTTAAATAGTGTAGAAGAGCTTATGGCAGTTGAAGAATTAGATCCGGTGCTAGAAAATGAACTGCTAAAAGTATGCGGAAAGCATCATATTAATATTAATGTCATGGGAAAATTTACGGGGCACATGAGTGATGCTGGAGAAAATTCCATAGACAGTGTAAAAATTGTTTTGAAACAGTATCTTGGATTATGCCAGCATGGGGAAAAATGCAATTTTACTGAGTTAAGCAGTGGTGGCGTAAATAATGTGGTACAAAGACCACCAGTATTATGTGCAGGATGTCCTCATAGAGCTTCTTTCTATGCGGTTAAGAAGGCTATGGAGGGCAGGAAGGCTGTGTTCAACGGTGACATAGGATGTTACACTTTGGGAAATGCAGCGCCACTTAATATGGTGGATACCTGTCTATGCATGGGTGCCGGAATTACCATAGCTCAGGGTATAGGTAGAGTTAGTGATGATACAGTAAATTTTGCATTTATAGGTGATAGCACATTTTTTGCATCAGGCATTACAGGGGTTATTAATGCGGTGTACAATAGGGCTGATATGGTGTTGGTTGTTTTAGACAATTCCATCACTGCCATGACGGGCCATCAAGTAAATCCAGGCATGGGGAAAAATGTTTTTGGCCAAGTAACTAATGTAATCAGCATTAAGAAGGTATTGGAGGGCATTGGTGTGGATATGGTAGTGGAAGCGGATCCTCTAGATCATCAAAGGGCTGTACAAGCTGTAAAAAAGGTGGTAGATAAAAAAGGTGTGAGAGCTATTATATTTAAATCCCCATGTATTGCAATCCACAAAAGTAGAAAGTATGCTTTTGTTTGCGAAGAAGAATGTATAATGTGTGGGAAGTGCATTAGAGAAGTGGGCTGTCCGGCTTTATATGATGATGGGGAAAAAATTTATATAGACAAAAATTTGTGTAATGGCTGTATGCTTTGCCAACAGGTTTGTCCTGTCAATGCTATAAAAGGAAGTGAGAAATAACTATGAGTAAAAATTATATTTTATGTGGTGTAGGTGGACAGGGAATTGTGCTTGCCTCTAAATTATTATCTCATTGTATAATGGACAAAGGGGTGCAGGTGAGAACGGCTGAAACCATAGGTATGGCACAAAAAGGTGGCAGTGTGGTTACTCATTTGAAGATGGGAGACAAACTGTATTCTTCATTAGTGCCCAAACAAGGTGCGGATGTAGTCATAGCTTTTGAAGCTATAGAGGCTCTTAGAAATCTTCCATATCTTAAGGAAGACGGTGTCATGATAGTGCATAAAAAGGTAATTACTCCTTTTGGAAAAGTGGCTCAGGAGGAATTAAAGGAAGAAAATATCATAAAAGAATTGAAAAATAAAGTTAAGAACTTATACGTGGTGGATGGAGAAAAAATTTATAGGGAAGTAAAGAGCTACAAGGCTGTAAATGTTATGATGGTTTCTATGGTGTGTCTTTTAGGACTAGTGGATATCACTATAGAGGAGCTAAAAAATGCCATTGAAAAGTGTATAAATCCAAAGTTTCATAATATGAATATAAATGTTGTGGAATTATGTAAAAAATATAAAGGGGAGATTTTAAATGAGAATGAAGGAAGAGCAACTACAACTTATTGTTAAGCAGCTTAAGAACCTTGTGTCCAAGGATTGTTTTTACAAAGAAAAATTTAAGGACATAAATGTGGAGGATATTAAAACCCAAGAGGATTTCGAAAAGCTACCATTTACATGGAAGGGAGATCTTAGGGAAGCATATCCCTTGGGTCTTATGGCTGTACCACAGGAGGAAATTGTTAGAATTCATTCTTCTTCTGGTACTACGGGGACACCAGTTATAATTCCATATACGAAAAAGGATGTAGAAGATTGGGCCATCATGTTTGCTAGGTGCTATGAAATGGCTGGGGTCACAAATAAGGACAGAATTCATATAACCCCTGGTTATGGGTTGTGGACTGCTGGTATTGGATTTCAGGCAGGGGCTGAGAGGTTAGGGGCCATGGCAATTCCTATGGGTCCTGGCAACACTGAAAAACAGTTAAAAATGCTTATGGATATGGAATCTACGGTGCTTTGTGCCACATCGTCTTATGCTCTGCTTTTAGCGGAGAGCATTGAGAAAAAAGGCATAGGAAATAAGATAAAATTGAAAAGAGCTCTTATTGGATCTGAGAGATGGGGATACAAGATGAGAAAAAGAATAGCCAATGAACTTGGTGTACAACTTTTTGATATATACGGCCTTACAGAGGTTTATGGTCCAGGCATAGGCATAAGCTGCCACCATGAATGTGGTATGCATATGTGGGATGATTATATTTATTTTGAAGTGGTGGATCCTAAGACTGGTGAGGTTTTACCTGATGGTGAAATAGGTGAGCTGGTAATCACCACTCTCAAAAAGGAAGGTGCTCCTCTTATACGCTATAGAACTCACGATCTTACAAGAATTATACTTGGCCAATGTCCATGTGGTTCAAAATATCCAAGAATTGATACTATTTTGGGCAGGACGGACGATATGATAAAGGTAAAGGGTGTAAATATATTTCCAAGTCAGATAGAAGAGTTTTTAAAGGATGTTGAGGGAGCTTCTAGTGAGTACCAAGTAATTATTGACCACCTGTATGGAAAAGATATTTTGACTTTGTTTGTGGAGTGTGAAGAGGGGGTAGACAAAAAACAGCTTGAAAATACGATTGTGGCTGAATTTAAAAATAAAATCGGCATCACTGTAAATGCAAAAGCAGTTGGAATGGGTGATTTGCCTAGAAGCGAGAAAAAATCCACTAGAATCTTTGATAATAGATATTAAAATTTATCCTTGCAATGTAAGTAAATTAGGAATATAATAAATTGCGAGGAATATGCGGATATGGCGGAACTGGCAGACGCGCTAGATTCAGGTTCTAGTGAAAGCAATTTCGTGCAGGTTCGATTCCTGTTATCCGCACCAAAAAATAAGGGCTAGTGTCATGGATTAAAAGTTCCATGGACCTAGCCTTTCCTTTTATTTTTTATCGTTGAATAGATATTCTTGCAACTCAGTTTTTACTGTGGGAATATCAAATTTTAAATAGTATATACCTGTGCTCATATCTCCTTTGCACTGTCCATCCCTTGGAAAACGCTCCTGTTGTAGATTATGGCTTTGCAATGTAAATAGCTTAGTGCCCAGAGAAAGAAATTCGCCATATGTTAAGTTTGTTTGAACTAAAGGCAGCATATCATTTAGCAGTGACGGGTATGATGTAGGTGATGCTTTTAGCGCTTTGGCGTAGATAGCGGACATAACAGTTCTATGTCTGTGAGTTCTTTCATAATCACCACCAGTAGCATGCCTAATTCTGCAATAAGCTAAAGCTTGGGCACCATTTAGTAAAGTGTCGCCCGGCTTAGTTAAACCCGGAATATGTTTTATTTCCTCTTCAATAATGGGAATATTAATTCCTCCCATAGAATCGATTATTTTTGGCAAGGATGAAAAGTTTACCGACAAGAAATCTTCTATGTTGAGACCAAAGTTTTCGTTTAAAGTCTTTATGGCTAACGTAGGTCCTCCAAAGGCGTAGGCGTGATTGATTTTGTCCATGCCATGGCCAGGTATATTTACATAAGAATCTCGCATTATGGAGGTTATTTTTACTTTGTCGTGTTTTTCATCTATGGTAGCTATCATAATAGAATCTGAGCGCCCACGATGACCGTCATTTGCATCTATACCAAATAAAGCGATGTTTTTTATTGACTTGTGGTCTTCAAATTTTTCCAGCTCTTTTTGTGGTACAATACTTAGCTCTTTATTATCCAATGGAATGTTATTCATCTTGTTGAATAAAATAAAAGAATATGACATAATTATAAAAAATGAAAATAATATTAAAAAAATTAAAATCACTAAAACTTTAAATATAGTTGGTTTTTTACGAAATTTACTACACAAATTTAAACTCAAAATATGTCCACCTCCAGTTTATGATGATTTAATTTTAACATTTTTTCAGTGAAATAGAAAGTGGACAATGAAACTAATTATGTTGAAGTTGCCAAAATTTTTGCATTGAATAAAAAATATATATAATGGAGGAAAAACAATGAATAGATTAAAAAAGTTTACATACACAATACCAGCTGGGCTGTGGATGGTTATTATATTTGCCTTTTCTCACCAGCCCGATGATTTATCTAGCAAAAACAATCATTTTATAGCTGAGTTGTTGAGGAAAATTCATATTTCTCTATTTGAAAATATGGATTATGAATTGTTGAATTTGCTCATCCGCAAGGCCGCTCACATAACAGAGTTTCTTATTTTGTTTTTCCTTGTGTATTACGCAGTAAAAAATATTTGCCAAAATAACTGGGAGCTTACATCTTCTATAATTACATTGCTATACGCTTGCAGCGATGAGTTTCACCAGTTATTTATCAAGGGAAGGGCGGGAAGAGTACAGGATGTATTAATCGACTCCATGGGGATAATAATTGGCCTTATTATATTGAAGATTATCAAAATTATAAAGGACAAGAAAAAATCTAGCCATATGAGGAAAATGGGTATACAATAAATATAATAGTTTTGTTTGTCATATATTTAATTTAATCGGAGGAAATAAATGATTCTATCAGGGAAAGAAATACATAAGCATATTGGGAAAGAAATAATAATAGAGCCTTTTGACGAAAAAAGATTAAATCCTAACAGTTATAATCTGTCTTTGGCCAACGAGCTTCTAGTTTACGATAATGAAGTGCTAGATATGAAAAAGCCCAACTCAGCGTCTAGAATTATTATACCGGAAGAGGGCCTTCTTTTAGAGCCAAATAAGCTTTATCTTGGCAGAACCAATGAGTTTACCAGCACAACTAAATATGTGCCAATGCTAGAAGGAAGATCTTCTACGGGTAGATTGGGGCTATTTATCCACGTTACAGCGGGCTTTGGCGACATTGGATTTTCAGGTTTTTGGACTCTTGAAATATTTTGTGTCCAACCAATAAGAATTTACCCTAATGCTGAAATCTGTCAGATTTATTATCACCACATAGAAGGAGATTATGAATTGTACAAAAGCGGCAAATATCAGAACAATACTGGGATACAGCCAAGCCTAATGTACAAAGACTTTGAAAAATAGCATATATAACTTGAATTAATTAATATAAAGAGATAGAATTGATAGGTATCTATATTGACGAAAGAAGGTGTTATGCGCATGAAGTCTAGTGCAATATTGATGACTAATGGTTCCATAAGCAAAAAGATAATTAAGTTTGCCCTTCCAATATTTTGGGGCAATGTATTTCAGCAACTATACAACATTGTGGATTCCTTGGTTATCGGAAATTTTGTAGGTAGGGATGCCTTGGCTGCCATAAGCTCTACAGGATCCTTGATTTTTCTACTAGTGGGATTATTCGGTGGAATATTTATGGGGGCAGGGGTGGTGATTTCTAAATATTTTGGAGCAGGAAGCGAAGAAAATGTTAAGAAATCTATACATACTGCTATTTGTTTTGGTTTGATTGCAGGTACTTTTCTTACTGTCATAGGACCTTTTTTAGCTCCAGCTATACTTAGAATAATGGGGACTCCAGAAAGTGTTTTGCCTGATGCAGCATTGTATGTAAAAATATATTTTGGGGGAATTTTGTCCATAGTTATGTACAACACTGCCAGTGGAATTTTCCAAGCAGTGGGTGATAGCAAGCATCCTCTTTATTACTTGCTAATATCCTCTGTTATCAATGTGGTTCTTGACTTGCTATTTGTGGCTGGATTTGGCATGGGCATTGCCGGTGCAGGTATTGCTACCGTCATAGCTCAAGGAGTAAGTGCCATATTATCTTTTAGATATCTTATGAAGGCAAAGGATATATATAGGGTTGAATTTAAAAAATTACATTTGGACAAGGGCATGTTAAAACAAATTCTTCACATGGGGATTCCTTCAGGCATTCAGAATTCTGTTATTGCACTGGCCAACATGGTGGTACAGTCTAACATAAATGCTTTTGGGGCTGTGGCAGTGGCTGGTTGTGGGGCTTACTCCAAAATAGAGGGTTTTGCTTTTATCCCTATTACTAGTTTTGCCTTTGCCATGACCACATTCATAAGTCAAAACTTGGGGGCAAAGGAATATGACAGAGCCAAAAAGGGAACTTATTTTGGCATAGCCGTAAGTACCATAATGGCTGAAGTGGTTGGAATAATATTTTTCCTAGCAGCACCATTTCTCATCAGTGTTTTTAATAGGGAAGCAGATGTAGTTCTTATTGGAACCAATCAAGCTAGAATTATATCGCTGTTTTACTGCCTTCTGGCATTTTCACATTGCATTGCGGGTATACTTCGTGGTGCAGGTAAATCTTTAGTGCCAATGCTAGTTATGCTAATATGTTGGTGTGTAATTAGAGTGGCATATGTAACTGTTACCATCAACTTTATCAACGATATTAAGGTGGTATTTTGGGCATATCCAATAACTTGGACCCTTAGTTCCATTGTTTTTGTAATATACTATTTTAAGTCAAATTGGCTTCATGGACTGGATAGCAAAGTATAATTTTTTAAAAATATTTGATAATTAATTTGTTTGGTGATATAATGATTTCGTAAAAACAAGGTCGGTTACAGCCGCCTTGTTTTCTATGCTGATGTGGCTCAATGGTAGAGCAGCGGTATCGTAAACCGCAGGTTGTCAGTTCGATCCTGACCATCAGCTCCAAAAAAACCATGCGATTTTAAATTTTGCATGGTTTTTTTTAAGTAAATTTTAAAAAAAATTCAGAAAAAGTTTTTCATAAATATTGGATTTTTAATTTAATTATGCTATTATATTCACATGGTAGTATAGCTACTAATAAAGCTAAAAAGGAGATCATATTATGTTAACAACTTTTAAAGCAACTGCTAAAAAATTATCTGATGGTTTACAAGTAGAAACAAATGCTAGAGGTTTTAAAATCATAATGGATGAACCAAAAAATTTAGGTGGCACTGATGAGGGAATGAACCCTGTTGAGGCACTACTTTGCACACTAGGAGCATGCCAAACAATTGTAGCAAGTGCTTTTGCTCCAGCTCATAATTTTACCTTTGAAGAATTTCACGTTGAATTAGAAGGCGATTTAGACCCAGACGGTTTTATGGGTAAAGCAGATGTAAGAAGTGGTTTCCAAGAAATTCGTTTTGTAATGCATTTTAAGACAAACGAGCCAAAAGAAAAAGTAGAAGCTTTTGCAAAGTTTATTGAAAATACATGTCCAGTAGGAGATTGTCTATCTAATGGAGTAAAATTGGTGATGTCAGGTGTTGAAATTGATTAATTAGTAGAATACATAAAAAGCAGCCCAAAGGCTGCTTTTTTTAATGTAGCCTCCTATTTTCTATACTTATATTATATGTTGTTAAAAAAATATCAAGTTTTAATATATACCCTGAGCATTCATGGCTTCAGCAATTTTAATAAAGCCTGCCATATTTGCACCGGAAACTAAATCATAGCCTAAGCCATATTCTTCAGCTGTGTTCATGGCGTTGTTGTGTATGTTTACCATAATACTATGTAGTTTTTCGTCTACCTCTTCTGCAGTCCAGGAAAGTCTCATGCTGTTTTGGGACATCTCAAGGGCAGAGACAGCAACTCCACCAGCATTGGCAGCTTTTGCAGGTCCTATTAGTACCTTGTGTTCTTTAAAATATGATATAGCGTCGTTGGTTGTTGGCATATTGGCTCCCTCGCAAAGGAAAGAAACTTTGTTTTCTACTATATTTTTTGCATCCTCTAGAGTAATCTCATTTTGTGTAGCACAAGGCATCACTATATCACATTTTACCTTCCAAGGTTTTTCCTTAGGGAAGAAGTCACAGTTAAATGTATCAGCATAATCTTTTAAAGTCAGTTTCCTTTTGTTTCTCATTTCAAGAAGGTAGTTAAGCTTTTCCTCTGTGCACACGCCATTTTTATCGTAGACATACCCATCAGATCCTGAAATAGTAATGACTTTTCCACCAAGGTCCGCAACTTTTTTACAAACACCCCAGGATACTTGACCATAGCCTGAAACGCATACTGTTTTGCCTTTCATATCTGTTCCTTGATGTTTTAACATTTCCTCACAGAAGTAAACGGCACCGTAGCCTGTGGCTTCAGGTCTTATAAGGCTGCCACCAAAAGTTAGACCTTTACCCGTTAGAACTCCATTCTCGTAAGAACCTCTTATTCTTCTGTATTGACCGAAGAGGTAAGCAACTTCTTTTCCACCAACGCCAATATCGCCAGCGGGAACATCTACATTGGGACCAATATGCCTATATAATTCTGTCATAAAACTCTCACAAAAACGCCTTATCTCACTATCTGATTTGCCCTTTGGATCAAAGTCAGAACCACCCTTACCACCGCCAATAGGAAGGCCAGTTAGGGAATTTTTTAGGATTTGTTCAAAGCCAAGAAATTTTATGATGCCAAGGTAAACAGAGGGATGAAATCTAAGGCCACCCTTGTATGGTCCAATGGCTCCATTGAATTGAATCCTATAACCACGGTTCACGTGAACTTTATTATTGTCATCTGTCCAGGGAACTCTAAACATTATCTGCCTTTCTGGCTCGCATAGCCTTTCAAGAATGTTGTTTTCTATATATTCTGGGTGCTTATCTAGAATTTTTTCAAGGGTAGGGAGGACTTCTTCTACAGCTTGAATAAACTCCTTTTCGCCTGAATTTCTAGATTTTACATTTTCAATTACGGAGTTGATATAGTCTTTTGTATTCATTACTTTTCTCCTTTATTTATTAGTTTGATTATTTTACTTGTGCCAAGTCTGTCAGCTCCAAGTGATATGAATTTCTCAGCATCTTCTAAGGAGGATATACCTCCAGCAGCCTTTATCTTTATTATCCCTTTTAATGTTTCATTCATGAGCTTAACGTGGTGGAAGGTAGCTCCACCAGTGGAAAAACCTGTGGAAGTCTTTATAAAGTCAGCCCCTGCATGTGCCACTATATGGCACATCATGGTTATCTCATCATCACTTAGAAGGCAAGTTTCTACTATAACCTTTAATATTTTATCACCACAGGCGGATTTTATATCCTTTATTTCTTTTTTTATTTTTTCATACTTTTTGTCTTTTAACATACCTATGTTTATGACCATGTCAATTTCATCGGCGCCATTTTCTATGGCATCCGTGGTTTCAGCTAGTTTTATCTTACTAGTGCAGTAGCCATTAGGAAAGCCAACCACAGTGCATACCGGTATTTTGCCCTTTAAGTAATCGTGACATGTTTTAACATAGCATGGAGGCACACATACTGAAGCAGTTTTGTATTCTAAAGCTTCACGGCATAGTTTTAATATATCCTGTTCAGTACAGGTAGGGTTTAGCATAGTATGGTCAACTTTGGTTAAAATATTATTAATATCCATTTATACACTGCCTTTCAATAAAAAGATTAATTGTATAACATATATTATACATCTATATTTATATATAATTAATAAAAAAGCAATATATTTTATAAATAATGATAAAATATATTGACATAAACATTTTAAATGAATATACTATAACATATAGTTATGAAAACTACATGATAACAAATTATAGTGTGGAGGAAATTATGAGAACAAGATTATGTGACAGAGTTTTACCAAATTATACAAAGGAAGAAGAGCTTTTTAATTTTGTATCCCACGTGGTTGGCGGTGCCATTGGCATAGTTGCCACTGTGATGTGCATAATTATAGCGGCAATGCACGGAAATGCTTACGGTGTAGTAACATCTTCTATATATGGAGCGTCCATGATCCTATTATATACTATGTCCAGTATCTATCACGGACTGAGGCCAGGTATGGCAAAAAAGGTATTTCAGATTTTAGATCATTGTTCTATATATATATTAATTGCAGGGACCTATACTCCTATAGCTCTATGTGCCATAAGAAAAGTTAGCCCTACAGCTGCATGGTGGATATTTGGTATAGAATGGGCATTGGCGGCTATTGCCATTGTATTTAATGCCATTGACATAAAAAAGTATCAGATACTATCTATGATATGCAATTTGGGTATGGGATGGGCAGTGGTTTTTATATATAATATTGCCTTAGAAGCCATGGGATTTTCTAACATGATGCTTGTATTGGCTGGTGGCATTGCCTACACAGTGGGGGCTGTGCTGTACGGTATAGGGAAGAAAAAAAGATATATGCATGGGTTGTTTCATATATTTGTGCTTATAGGAAGTTTATTTCATTTGGCAGCCATAGTGTGTATATTATAATAAGAAAAAAATTCAATGAATATAACCTTAAAGTGTGATAAAATTGATTTAGAAAATATTTGCACGCTAGGGGGAAAAGATTTGAAGATTGTAGTAATTGACGGACAAGGTGGAAGAATAGGAAAGAATATAATAGAAGAGATTAAAAATAGCGGTATGGATTTGGACATATGGGCCATAGGGACTAACAGCATCGCCACTTCTGTTATGTTAAAAGCTGGAGCAGATTACGGTGCTACTGGAGAAAATCCCATAGTAGTCAATGCTAGGGATGCGGATGTGATTATAGGGCCACTGGGTATTGTCATAGCAGATGCTCTTTTAGGAGAGGTGACGCCAATCATGGCTACTGCCGTTGGACAGAGTAGGGCTGAAAAATTCTTGTTGCCAGTAAATAAATGCAGAAATCACATAGTGGGCATAGGGGATTTTACCTTAAGCCAGATGATATCATCTGTTATTCAAGATATTAGAGAGATGTACAAGAAGTAATTGAACATTAAAAATAAGTATGATATAATGTCATAAGAATTTAGCTGAAGCTAAATGGCTATAAGTAGAAAACTTATTATGTACAATTTTTAAAAGTATAAAAATAAAAAAGAAAATATAATCGCAGTCCTAACGATATCACGCAGGTATTAAGTTTCATAGAAATGAGACAGAATAGCTGCGTATTATTTTTAGGAGGAAAAATATGAATAAAAGTAAAAAAATCGTATTATCAGGGTTATTGTTAGCATTGACTATGATATTGCCATTTCTAACAGGACAAATTCCACAAGTGGGGAAGATGCTATCGCCTATGCATATACCAGTTCTTATAGCTGGTTTCATCTGCGGCTGGCCATATGCCATTGTTATAGGTTTTATTGCTCCTTTTTTAAGGTTCTTTCTTTTCCAAATGCCAAAAATATTCCCAACAGGTCTAGCTATGAGTTTTGAATTGGCAGCCTATGGTTTTTTAGCAGGGATTTTATACAAAAAATTAAGAAAAACTAATGCAAATATATATGTTACTTTGATAGGAGCCATGTTAGGTGGTAGAGTAGTTTGGGGGATTGTCATGTTTATTATATCCATGGCTACTACTGTAAAATTTAGCTTTAAGATTTTTATGACAGCCGCTTTTATAAATGGGATTCCTGGAATAATACTTCATATAATATTGATCCCAGTTGTAGTCATGGCTTTGAAAAAGGTAGGGTTTATGAAGGATGAAAGCGTTGCAGAGCTTAGTAGAAAATAAAGAGTGTGAAAAAACACGAAGTATAGAGAAAATCACAAAAAAACTCATAGAAATGTCACATAAAAGTGATGGTATCATAGTAGTGGCTATAGACGGTAGGTGTGGTAGTGGGAAAACCACTTTATCAGAATACTTATCACATAAGCTACATTGCAGTGTGATCCATATGGATGATTTTTTTCTCCCAAGTCACCTTAGAACTCCATCTAGATTGAAGGAACCTGGTGGAAATATTCATTATGAGCGATTTAGTGAAGAAATTAAGGAAAAGCTTAAAATTGATAAATGTGATAAAATATCTTATGGTATATTTAACTGTGCAAAAATGTGTATAGACTCACAAGTTGTCCTTCCTAAAACCAAAATAATTATAGTTGAGGGGACTTATTCCCTCCACCCAAATTATGATGAAATGTACCACTATAAAATTTTCTGCAATGTGGATGAGGAAATTCAAAGGCAACGGATTATAATGAGAAATGGTAAAAAAATTTACGAAAATTTTAAAAATAAGTGGATACCTATGGAGGAACGATATTTTTCTTCCATGGACATAAAAAACAAGTGTGATATAATTTTAAATATGGATTAATAATAAACTTTCCTCAATAAAAAGATAAAACTTTTTGTTTTGGAAAGTTTTTTTCGAAAGTATAATTTTCATTACATAGTTAATTTTCTTTATAATTGTATACTATAAATGTATAGTATATAATTACCTTGTTATATTAAATTGAAGCAATGAAAATAGGAGAAATTATGGAAAATAAGTGTATTTATGAATATGATTATATTGAAAATGGACAAGCACCTTACAATGATGGAGATGATAAGAGCAAAAGCATATATATATTTCTTACAAAGACCAATACTTTGTTGTCTAATATAATTCATTATATTACCAGATCAGAGTATACTCATGCAGGTATAAGCTTTGATTTAAAAATGAAAAATCTATATAGCTTTAGTAGGATATACAGAAATAATCCATTTATCGGCGGTTTTATGCGGGAGGATATCGAAAATGGGGTATATGCATGTGGAAAAAGTATTCCCTGTGCCATATACGAACTGAAGGTTTCAGAGGAGGTTTATAAAAAAATAGACATAAGAATAAAGCAGATGATGCTAGAACAAAAAAAGTACAGATACAATGTGAAGGGACTTATTTATAATTATTTTAACATAGAAAAGCAAAGACCTTATTATTATTTCTGTTCGGAGTTTGTAGCGGAGATGCTTTTAAATTCGGGTGCCATAGATCATCCCATAATACCGTCATTCACAAAACCAAAAGATCTAAAGGAAATTCCCGAGATGAAATTGGTTTTTAGTGGGGATATAAAGAATTTGAAATCCATATCCCTTTAAATGGTTTTCAAAATACAAATGATAAAAGGAGGAAATAATCATGAAAATAACTAAACAAACTGCATATGAATACGGGCTTATAATGGTGGGGTGCACTATACTTGGTTTTGCTATAAACCAGTTTATAACTCCCAACAATCTTGTCATGGGTGGCATCGCCGGTATAGCTGTCATACTTCAGTACTTTGCTAGCATCCCTGTGTGGCTTACCAATATTATAGTAAATGTTCCATTATTGCTTGTAAGTATAAAACAAAAGGGTTTTAAATTTGTGGGGAGAACAGTTTTTGCTGTAATTTATTTGTCCTTTGCTATGTGGTACACAGAGTATATACCTTTAATGCTTAAAAACTCTAATATATTCTTAAGTAGTATCTTTGGGGGCATAGCTTTAGGACTTGGTGTTGGACTTGTATTAAGAGCATCTGCTAGTACTGGGGGGACAGACACTGTGGCGGCTCTTTTGCACGATAAATTTAAATCAGTTTCCATTGCAACCTTTTTAAATACCTTGAATTCTGCTATTATTATAATTGGAGCCTTAGTATTTGGTGTAGAGATTGGGCTTTATGGATTAATTTCTGTTTATATTAGTTCAAAGGTGGTGTCTATGATATTAGAAGGTATGCATTTTGCCAAGGCTGCCCTTATTATATCTGATAAAATGGAGAATGTATCCACAGCGCTTAATCAAAATATAAAACGTGGGGCAACAATTATAAAAGGAAGAGGCATGTATACTAAACAAGAGAAAGATATGATATACATGGTAGTATCTGAAAAGCAGATATTTCAGTTGCAAAAAGTTGTGAAAAGTGTGGACCCAACAGCCTTTATCATCATAAGTGATGTAAGAGAAGTGCTAGGGGAAGGATTCCAAAATGAGGCACTGTCAGACAATTAAAGTGAATGTTGTGTTGAAAAAACTAATTAACTAGTGTACAATAGACAATTGAATGAATACAAATAAATGGGGAGCTTGTGTGTCAGGCTGAGAGGAAGTAAATAACTTCGACCCTTATACCTGATTTGGGTAATGCCAACGTAGGAATAAGAGAAGATTTTGAGAAAATTCCTTTGGAGTTTTCTTTTTTTTGACACGTGAGATCCTAAATGGGAGTGGAAAATAATGAATGAAAGTAAAACATCTGTATTTTCTAATGGCTTAATTTGGTTTGGAGCGGCGGTATCTATTGCAGAGATTATCACAGGTACCTTCATGGCACCACTGGGGTTTAAAACTGGCATTATGGCTATTCTGCTTGGACACCTTATAGGCTGTGTTCTTTTATATTTGGCAGGAATTATAGGAGGACAAACGGGTAGAAGTGCTATGGAGACAGTGAAGTTGTCTTTTGGAGAAAAGGGGTCTCTTATATTTTCCTCACTTAATGTGCTTCAACTGGTGGGTTGGACTGCTGTTATGATTGTAAGTGGTGCCGCAGCTGCTAATACTATTTTTAGTTTTGGGTCACAAAATGTGTGGAGTATAATAATCGGACTACTTATAATATTATGGGTTATGGTAGGATTGAAAAATTTGAGCAAAATAAACATGATAGCCATGGGTGCACTTTTTATTGTTACTCTTGTGCTGAGTTTTGTAGTGTTTAGGGGAAATGCTTCTTCCATCATTACAGGAGATATGACTTTTGGAGCCGCTGTAGAGTTATCTGTGGCTATGCCACTTTCCTGGTTACCACTGATTTCAGATTACACAAGAGTTGCTGAAAAGCCTAAAAAAGCTACATTTGCCAGTGTGGGTGTGTATTTTATAGTAAGCTCGTGGATGTACATAATTGGCCTTGGTGCTACCATATTTACAGGTAACAGCGATGTGGCAAAAATTATGGTTTCATCAGGACTTGGAGTTATGGGATTAATTATAGTTATATTGTCCACTGTTACTACTACATATTTAGATGTATACTCAGCGGCTGTGAGCAGTGAGAGCATATATAAAGGATTTAAGGAAAAACCAGTGGGTGTTGCAGTAGCTATAGTAGGTGTTTTGCTAGCTATGTTCACACCTATAACTAAGTTTGAGGACTTCCTTTACCTAATAGGCTCCGTATTTGCACCGATGATTGCCATTCTTATAACTGATTTCTTTATACTTAAAAAGAATAATTCAAAAAAGGGAATAGACATGACAAATGTATGCATTTGGATTGTTGGTTTTATAATTTACAGAGTGTTTATGCAAGTGGATACATTTGTGGGAAGTACATTTCCTGTGATGATTGTTATATCATTGCTATGTATAGTAGTAAATATGGTTGGCAAGAAATTAACAAAATAATATGTGAGGCGATTTTATGATAAAAAAAGTTTTGACCATTGCTGGTTCTGATTGTAGTGGAGGAGCTGGGATACAGGCTGACATTAAGACTATTACAGCTCACAAAATGTATGCTATGAGTGCTATTACTGCTCTTACGGCACAGAATACCACAGGAGTTTATGGCATCATGGATTGTACTGCAGACTTTGTTGCACAACAGCTTGATTGTATATTTAAGGACATAAGGCCTGATGCAGTAAAGATTGGTATGGTGTCTAATAGCAACCTTATAGAGGTGATTGTAAGTAAACTAAAGGAGTACAAAGCAGAAAATGTTGTGGTGGACCCTGTCATGGTATCTACCAGTGGAAGTAAACTTTTATCACCTGAAGCCATTGACACTCTTATGACAAAGTTATTGCCTATGGGTGCTGTAATAACTCCGAATATACCAGAGGCAGAGGTGCTTTGTGGTTTTAGTATCAAGGATAGAGATGATATGATAGAGGCTGCCAAGGCCATTGGGAAAAATCTTCAAAATGCTGTGCTTATTAAAGGTGGTCACCTTGTCAGCGATGCTACGGACTTGCTTTATTGCAGAGGAGAAATGAAATGGTTTTCTTCAAAGAGGATAGATAATCCCAATACTCATGGTACGGGGTGTACTTTATCTTCTGCCATTGCATGCAACTTAGCAGAGGGGAAAAACGTAGAGGAAAGTATAAAACGTGCTAAGGAATACCTTACCGGAGCTCTTAATGCTCAGCTAGACCTTGGAAAAGGTTCAGGTCCTTTAGAACATACATATTGGTTAAATATAAAATAAAAAGAAAATAAGTATAAAATACCATGTGATATTGCCTATTATATTAGTATAGAGGAAAATCACATGGTATTTTTTTAATCATAAGATAGATTTAAAATCTTCTGTGTAGTATCTTAGATCCACCACAAATATGTTGTCAAAATGCGATGTTAAAAATGGTAAAAAGCAGTTTGCATAGGAGTCCTTTATAAGAAGCAATTTGCTTTTATTTTTAGCTTCTGTGCGTATTTTCATATGGACGAGTTTTTTGTGAAAGTTTGTTTTCCACTTTTGATACACTATTATTTTCTTTTTTTTCTAATTTTGATACGTTGTTACTGATTTCTTCTTTTGATGCTACTTTTTCTTTTGCTGTTACTTTTTCTTCTGATGCAGCCTCATTGGGTTTATTGCCACAGCCATAGAAGTTACAAATAAGTAGGGAAAATAGTATAGAAGCTATAAGTTTTTTTGTATGTTTCATTTTTATACCACCTCAAAATATGTTTTACACGTTAAGCTTAAACTTTTTTTAAGAAAAGTTGGTAACATTAGAGTAACATTCAAAGATATACAGTTTACAAAATTATTAATATGAAAATAAAAGCCAGTATTAGACAATGATATCTAATGCTGGCTTGGTTCTTGGGAGTTATATTATTATTATTTTTTCAATACTGAAATATTTTTTAATATAATGTATAAAATAAAAGTCTCTAGGGGAAGTATAGCTAGATTCTTCACTATTCGCATTGTGGAGTAGATGGCGTAGGCGTTGCCATACATCATTCTAAGCCAAATTGGTGTTAGAAGAATATTTACAATAACATTCACTGATAGTTTTGCGTAAAATACACGCCATATGGATACTGGTTTTTTATAGAGAAATATACCCATAATAAAACCACCCAAAAATTCATTTAAAGTAAAACCCATGAAAAATGGACCTGTGGGGTGAATGAGAAATTTTATTATATCTAGAAATGCTAGGATAAGTCCTGACATGACTGGACCGTAAAGAAAAGCCGATATTCCCACAGGTATAAAAGTAAATCCAATTTTCAAAACCTTTGGGATAATAGTGATGGTAAATTGAGTGACGATGATGTTAATGGCGGACAGCAACGCGCTGCCAGTGATACTAGATACTTTTTTGAATTCCAAGGCACTAAATTTAAAAGCTTGGAATAAACCTTGTTTTTTGGAATTTTCCATAAAAAAAACCTCCTGGTATACAGTTTTACAGAATTATCTGCAATAATAGTCACTGCATATAGGCGATTACGCTCTTGTATGCAGCAGCGGGATGCAAAATCAAAACCGCAAAGGTAAACTTCTTCGTCCGTAAAGCAACTCCCCGTCTTTACAGCACTTGACGCTTTGATTTTTACTCTGCTGATATGTGTCCTAAGGACACTTATTAGACAATTCAATTATATATGAAAGCACTTATAAGTACAATAGTATTTGCAATGAAAGTTTGTCATTGCTATGGGAATATATTATAATTAATCTGATGGAAATTTAAATAGCAAATAGAAGAGGTAAATTATGAGCTCAAAAAAATATAAAAAAACAAATGAAACATCTTATTCTTTAGGAATAACGCTCACTGTAGAATTGCTTAAGAAAAAGCCACAGCAAGTTGAAAAGCTTTACTTCCACAGTGATTTTGAGAAGAAAGAAGTATATTACGAAATAGAAAAAATCTGTCAAGAACACAGAATTCCCATAGAAACGGGCAATAAAATTTTTAATGTGGTATCTAATAAAGAAAATTGCTACGTCATAGGTGAATTTAAAAAATTTGAGGGCCAAGCAAAAAAATCTGGAAAGCATGTAGTCCTTGTAAATCCATCTAATTCTGGAAATCTGGGGACTATACTAAGAAGTGCTTCTGGATTTGGCATAAGCAGTGTTATAATAATAAATCCAGCGGTGGACATTTTTGATCCTAAAACTGTAAGGGCCTCCATGGGAGCAATTTTCAATGTGGATTTTAGACATTATGATTCTTTTGAAGCTTACTATGAGGAATTCTCAGAGAGAAAAATGTACCCCTTTATGCTTCAAGCGAGCAAGAGCATTCAAACTGTAGATTTTGAAGAGGATTGCTCTCTAGTTTTTGGCAATGAAGCCACAGGGTTGCCACCAAGATTTCTTAACATTGGGCAAAGTCTCATTATACCTCACACAAAAAATATAGATAGTTTAAACCTACCGATAGCTGTGAGCATAGCCATATATGAGGCTACTAAAAAGCAATTCAATATGATATAATAATTTAAAACAATGGCACCATGGAAGATGTTGTGCCAGATTTGGGGGAGGATTGTATATGGGTTTATTTGATAGGCAGTTAGCCAATATTGTGGAGTGGAATGAAACTAATGAAGATATGATTTTTTGGAAGTGGTCCAACAACGAACTTAAGAAAGGATCAAGACTTATTATAAGACCTGGTCAGGATGCCATATTTTTATATAACGGTGTAATAGAAGGTATATTTAAAGAAGAAGGCAATTATGAAATCGAAAGTGAGATAATACCTTTTTTGTCCACACTAAAGGGATTTAAGTTTGGTTTTAAAAACTCTCTTAGAGCAGAAGTCGTTTTTGTCAACACAAAGGAATTTACGGTAAAATGGGGTACAAAAAATCCACTTAACATACCTGCACCTGGTATGCGTGGCGGTATGCCCATAAGATGTTTTGGAACTTATAGGTTTAGGATTGAGGACTATGTTTGTTTTATCGAAAAAATTGCTGGTATAAAACAACAATACTGTGTTGACGATGTAAAGCAGACTAGTGGAACTATCCTGGATCAGCTTATTATGAAGTGGCTTATAAGAGAAGGAAAAGATATGTTCAATCTTCAAGCTTACTCCACAGAAATCTGTAGCGGTATAATGAAGGATCTCAACGAGGAACTTTTGAGAATCGGAATTATGGTTACAAGCTTAAATATTGAGAATTTCAGTTATCCTGAAAGTGTTCAAAAGATGATAGACAAAAATGCAGCTTATGGTATGGTAAATGCTGATGCCAATTATCAAACTGTAAGTATGTTAGAGAACATGGACAAAAACCCATCTTCAGGCAATAACGCCATGGGCAATATGGCCAGTGGCATGGCAAACATGGCGCAGATGGGCATGGGTATGCGCATGGGCATGAATATGATGGATTCTATGGAAAAGACTTATAATAACACCTACAACAATCAGAACCCTTCAAGTAAGTCCAATGGAAACCAGGAAGCTAATGGTGGAAGTAATAATGTATGCAGTAAGTGCCATGCAAATGTGGAGCCTGGTGCAAAATTCTGCCCTAACTGTGGAAATAAAATAGAGGAAAAACCTATGATTGCTGCCGGCAGTAAATTCTGTACAAACTGTGGAGCAAAAGTGGAGGCTAATGCTAAATTCTGCCCTGAATGTGGAACAAAGGTTAACTAGTGTAAAGAAAAAAATACATTTTAAGGAGTAAGAATATGAAGAACTTTGGTAAAATAAGCGATAAAATAGTTGGAATGTTGCATGGTGCTGATTACAACCCTGATCAATGGCTCCACGTGGATAACATTATAGATGAAGATATTAGACTTATGAAGTTATCTCACTGCAATGTGGTGGCTATAGGAATATTCTCATGGACAATGCTAGAACCTGAGGAGGGAAAATACAATTTTCAATGGCTAGATGACATCATGGATAAAATGCATGAAGCAGGAAACTATGTAATTCTTGCTACTCCATCTGGTGCAAAACCAATATGGATGGCAAAAAAGTATCCTGAAACTTTAAGAGTTAATAGCAATAGACAAAGAAATCTTTATGGTGAGCGCCACAATCATTGCTATACATCACCTATTTATAGAGAAAAAATCGAGAAATTAGATACCTTGCTAGCAGAGAGATACAAGGATCATCCTGCTCTTATAATGTGGCATATTTCCAATGAATTCGAAGGTCAATGTCATTGTGAGCTTTGTCAGCAAGCATTTAGACAATGGCTTAAGAAGAAATACCACAACAATCTTGAAGAGTTAAACAGGGCATGGTGGTGCAAGTTCTGGAGTCACACTTACACTGACTGGAGCCAGATTGAATCTCCGTCACCACGTGGCGAATCTGAACTTCATGGTTTGAATTTAGATTGGAAGAGATTTACTTCAGATCAATGCCTTGATTACTATAAACATGAAAGAGAAGTCCTAAAGAGGATCAGTCCAGATATACCTGTAACAACAAATTTCCATGATTTTATGAAATTACAAATTTCCGTAGACTATTGGAAGTTTGCAGATTATGTGGACGTGGTTTCTTGGGATAACTACCCTTACTGGCACGGTGAGAGAAGTGATGCACACGAAGCTAGTAGAAGGGCATTCATGCACGATATAAACAGGTCAATAAAGGGTGGAAAGCCATTTATGATGATGGAAAGTTCACCTAGTGCAACAAACTGGCAGCCGGTGGCAAAGCTTAGAAGGCCAGGTATGCATACTTTGGCATCACTTCAAGCTGTAGCTCACGGATCAGATACTGTACAATATTTCCAGTGGAGAAAGAGCAGGGGTTCTTCTGAAAAATTCCACGGTGCAGTGGTAGATCACTGTGGTCACGAGAACACACGAGTATTTAAAGAGGTTGCCAATGTAGGTAGGATTTTAGATAAATTATCAGATGTTTGTGGAACATCAGTGCAACCAGAAGTAGCAGTTATATTTGACTGGGAAAACTCTTGGGCCATAGATGATTCTCAGGGGCCAAGAAGAGAAAAAAAGGAATACTTTGAGACTTGTCAAAGCCATTATAGAGCTTTTTGGAACATGTCTATACCTGTAGATGTAATAAATATGGATGTTGATTTTTCAAAGTATAAGGTAGTTGTAGCTCCTATGCTTTACATGGTAAAGGAAGGTGTGGGACAGAGAATAGAGGAATTCGTAAACAATGGTGGAACTTTTGTCACCACATATTGGAGTGGCATCGTAGACCAAAACGATCTTTGTTATCTTGGAGGATTCCCAGGACCACTTAAAAAGGTAACGGGTATATGGTCTGAAGAAATAGATGCATTATACGATGGCGAGTACAACTGTGTTGTTCCAGAAGATACTTGTAAAATGGATATGAAGGGCGAATATAAGGCAGAAATTTTCTGCGACATTATTCATGCTGAAGGTGCAAAGGTTTTGTATAAATACAATGATGATTTCTACAAGGGCATGCCAGCTCTTACTTGCAATGAATTTGGAAAGGGACAAGCTTACTACATTGCTTTCAGAAATAACGAAGAATTCCTTTGGGATTTCTATAAATCCTTAGCTAAAAACAAGGGTCTTAAGCCTGCTATAGAAGTTGAACTTGCAGAGGGTGTAAATGCCACTGTGAGAAGAGATGAAAAAAATGAGTTTATTTTCATCATGAACTTTACAGAAAAAGAACAACATATAGACCTTAAAGACTACAAGCTTATGGACATGGAAGATGAATCCATGGTACCTAAGCAATTAGCAATGAATCCTTATGGTATAAAGATATTTAAAAACTTAAAATAAGATATAAAAAAGCTCCATCTGAATGTAAATAAATAAAGTCAGAAGGAGCTTTTTATTGTGGCCATATGTTGGAACTAGTTTTTACTGAATCATTTAATAATTGAAAAAATAATTTTATTATGGTATACTTTTCATTAGCACACATAGAAAATTTAAACAACAAAAAGGTGAGGAAAAATTAAATGGCACGATTGTCTGGAATTAAAACAAAACTACTAAAATATAATATTGATGAAAAAGTGACGAAAGAAATAATTGGAAATGGTGACCTTGTTGGTGTTATTGAAAGAATGGAAAAGCTACTCTCCCCTGAAATTATATATGAAATTCTAGATTCCAGTGCTTGCGCCACATCAAAAAAAGAGCTTAATGGAATCAAAAAGATTGAAGCAGAAACTTTGCAAAAGAAAATTGCTAACATAGCTTTATTGGGAGATTTTCATGCGGATTGGAATGTTGTCCTAAATGAAGACAACACGTTAACAGCGGGTTGGGTCATTAAGGAGAATGATGGATTTGCTTGTGTATGTACGTCTACTGTTAATAAAAAACTAAAAGTCAGAGACATCACTCATGAAAACCGCACAATGCCACTTACATACTGCTTATGCTGTGCCGGTCACTGTCGCCAGCACTTGGAAAAGCTACTTGATATACAATTAAAAACAAAAGAAATTGTTTCTTCACCAATTAACAGCAAAGGTCAAAAACCTTGTGAATTTATTTTTCATATTATAAAATAATATGGTAAAATGTGAAATACGAGAGGTTGGAAAAGTCATTAAGCTTTTTCAACCTCTCAATTTTGTGTTTTACTTAAGTTTACTTATACCATAAGTATTATCTGTGCTATCTTTGAACATAGGTAATCTTGGCGGATTAAAGGTGCAGATTGTAAAATAAAATATAAGGGCAGCTATTAGAAAAATAGAGATATAAAATGACATAGCATTGCTTTTTGTGTGAGCATACATGTGTAGTGCAAACCATTGAGCAAAGGTTACTGCAAATACCATACAGAGTATATCCATTATAAGGCTATGGCATCCTGTGGCTCCTGTATATAAATAGTATATACCTAATTGACATAATATATAGGTCAAAAGGCATATAAGGCAGCAGGTAAACCAGTGAAACACATTTATTGTTACCTTATTTTTTAGAAGAAAGTAACCTAAAGTCCAATAAATTATAAGAGGGTAAAAACAAAGTTTTAGATGTTCCCAGACACTTTCGTTTACAGGTGCAAGAATTCCTACAAGGGTATTTTCACCTGAAAATTCGTAGGCAAAATGCATAGGGAATCCTAGAATTATTATAATAGGAATCCCCCAAAGTATATATTTTTTTACTAAATTATTTTCTGACATCTTTTTTTCTCCTCTCGCATATTTATTTTAGTTTATTCTACAGAAGGAAGAATTATTCATAAGATAAAGTAACTTGCCATATAAAGTGAATATTATTTCCTCGGAAATATGTTAAGGTGAAATTGGGTTCATTAAATTTCAGCATAATGGTATGCAAGAATACCAAGTACCACAAATCAATGAAAAATTATTTACAAAAAAGTATTGCAGGAATAATTATTAATTAAAAACAAATTATTGAAAAATATAATATCTTGGATTGGTGGTTGGGTTTATAGCCAAGAAATTTGTCTGGAATTTTAAAACAGCTCTTATTACTGGCTTAATATTAAGTATTGTAGCGCCTTTGATAGGAACTCCTATTGGAGTATGGGTTTATGGTGGACTTACTGGAACTGTGTCAGATGTTTTTGTTCTATGGCTTAAAAATAGTGGAGCAAGTATATTTACAGCCTCCTTTATTCCTAAAATATTCAACAATTTTTGGGACAAGACAGGTACTTGTCTGTTAGTATACGCACTAATAAAAGCATTGCCTAGACAATATAAGCCATCATCATATTTAAAAACAATTAAACAGTAATTAAAATGCCTTGCCTAAATTTCTTGGGTAAGGCATTTTATGTTTATTTAGGATTGTGAACTATTTTCGTCTATAGTCTGATAATAATTTTGTATTGACAAACCAGTAACAAGTTACTATACTATATATAGTAACTTGTTACTGGTTAAATTATCTAAAAAGAGATGGGATAAAATATCAAAGTAGTTAGGTCATATTTATAAAATATAAGGCAGGTTTTTTATGAAAAATATTGTTACAGTTCAACATACGCAATCATTACATCACACAAATGGTATGGTAGGTTCATGGACAGATTGGGATT
This sequence comes from Hathewaya proteolytica DSM 3090, assembly GCF_900142225.1. Taxonomy (GTDB): domain Bacteria; phylum Bacillota; class Clostridia; order Clostridiales; family Clostridiaceae; genus Hathewaya; species Hathewaya proteolytica. The sequence goes on along the minus strand of NZ_FRAD01000003.1, from coordinate 254,585 downwards.
TAACTGAACTTGGTATTTATCAAGCCGAAAAAATTGGAGAAAAATTAGCCACTGAATTATCTGGACAGCCCTATAAAATTTATTCATCTGATTTACTAAGAGCAAAGCATACTGCTAGTATTATTGCAAAACATTTGAATTTGAAAGTAATCATAAGACAAGAGTTAAGAGAAAGAAATCTTGGAAAATGTGTTGGAAAATCAGTACAATGGCTTCGCGAAAACATGGAAAATACTGAAAAAAATGTTGATGATAAAATATTTTCCGATGCAGAAAGCAGGCGGGATGAATGGAATAGGTTACGTCCTTTTTTTCATGAAATTATGAACAGTAAAGATGAAAATATTATTATAGTTTCTCATGGTGATTTATTAAGTGTATTTAATATGATGTGGCTTGGATTAGAAGTGGAAACAATGGATCAGTTTGAATTGTTTGGACTTGCTGGAGGCGTTACGTTCATGACTGAAAATAATGATGGTAAAAGAATTATTAAAAAAATGAGTGATTTATCCTACATGAAATAAAATCACTGCAATGAAGGTAGTGATTTACAAGTCATTACTCCAAAGATATTAGCTTCAAGAGTATTACCTTCAAGAGTATTAGATACATGTGTATATAGATAAAAAAATAATATGATAAAGGAGAGAAAATTGGCAATAAATATAAAAATAATGAAATGGTGGTATATGCTTAGATAAATAAGCATTTTTCACCTAAAAATTGAAAGGTAGAACAATTATGTTTTATAAGTTAGAAAATGATGATTACAAAACTGTAAAAGAGTTATTTAAAAAATTGGATAATAATTTGCAGATTGAATCTATATTAGAAAGGCACAATGGATTGGTATTTGTAGATAATGTTAAAAAACCCCTAACAGCTTGTATTTATGATTGCCAACATAATTTTTATATAGCGGGTAATGTAGATAATAAGGAATTTAATGAAGCTTTGAAAGAACATATGTTACATAACATTTTAATTATGACCTACCAGATGGTTATATAGTAAAAAGAATTGATGAAGAATTATTAAGTAGAACAGACTTGAAGAATATGGAGGATATAATCCAATGGACTTCAACTGAATCGTGGATAAGTAAAGATGATTTTTTAAAGAATGGCTTTGGATTTTGTATAGTAAATGGGAATGATATAGTAAGTTGGTGTATATCAGACTATGTTATGGGGAATAAGTGTGAAATAGGAATTGAAACAGATGAGGGATATAGGAAAAATGGATTTGCTACAATTGTAGTATCTGTATGTATTAAATATTGTATGGAAAATAACATAGACCATATATGGTGGCATTGTTTTGAATCTAATATAGGGTCTCAAAAGACAGCTGAAAAAGTTGGATTTAAATTATGCAAAGAGTATAAACCTTTATTCGGTTGGTATAACAGTTTTGATAATTTTTTAGTACATGCTTATGATTATTATACAAATAAGCATTATGCAGAAGCTTCAAAACTATATGAAAAAGCATTTAGATTGTTAGAAAGTAATAATAAAGAAAGTAAGATTTCCAATATATGCAATGAAAATAATAAATATTGGTTTTATTTTAATGCAGCTAGGGCTAATGCATATATCAACAATATTGATTTAGCTTATGATAAATTAAAAAAATCAATTGAAAGGGGTTTATCGGATAAAAATATGATTATAAACGATGATGCCTTTAAAAAACTAATTAACCTAAATGACTTTTGTGAACTTATGCATATAAATATTTGAAAAATTATTTTTGAAAGAGGTGTAACTATGGCAATACATAAATTTACTATGTTGTATAAAGATCTTGTTAATACATTAGGGACAGAACAAGCTAATAAAATATTTCCAGAATACAATAATTTACCCGATAAAATGGATAAACAAGATCAAATTAGCATAGCATCATGTGTTATGCAAAGAATGGATGTATCTTTAGATAAAGATACAATTATTAAGATTAGACATGGGCATACATGTAATTTACCAAAGAAACAAAGAGAAGAAATGATGGAGCTTTGGAATAAATGCAGTAGTATCGATGAATTTTTAAAGTCCTATGGCTGTGAAAAACAAGTTGATGGAACTTATATTCTATCATGGGAGAAATTAAATCAGACAAAATGTTTATGTCCGTTATTTTATAAGGTTAGTGAATATAAGCCAATTTCTATTACATGGTGTGAATGTTGTAATGGTCATACAGAAAAGAGCATTAAAGAAATATGCGGACAACCAGTAAAATCTGAAATTATTGAAAGTATATCAAGTGGAGGCAAAGCTTGTATATTTAAAATAATTGTTCCTTAAAATAGAATTGCGATAGAAGATACATTGATGGATGGAAAGGTTATGCAACTGTCGCGCGTTACATATGACTATTGTAATGGAGGTAATCAATATGTGGAAAGAACTTTTTCAAAAATATGATTGTGATACAATACACAGAAAACAGGCAATATTTTCGAGTATTTTTGTTTTACAAAACCGTATGCAGACTGCCGGTGAAAAACTTCAAACAGAAATTTCTATGAAACAATGGTTGTTACTTGCTATGACAGAGAGTTGCCAAGAACCACGCACACTAACAAATATCGGCAATTTAATGGGATGTTCTAGGCAAAATGTAAAAAAGCTAGCTATATCACTTGAAAAGAAGGGGTTTGTTAGACTGGTATTAGGTGGCAACAATTCAGTATATATTGAATTAACAGAAGAAGTGGCTAGATATGCAAAAAAAATAGGGGAACGACATACAAAAGCTTTGAATTTGTTATTTGAGGATTTTAGTGAAGAGGAAATAAAACAATTATTTAGCCTATATTCTAAACTCCACGCAGGCGTAGAGCGTGTGGAGAATTATGCCAAGGAAGTAGACTAAAATGAAAAAGATGAGGAAAAGAAAAATGTTAATATTAATTGGAGTGCTGCTTGCTACTGTTGGAGTAATTATAGTGTGGTTTAATATTCCATATTCAAAAGTAAAAAAAGAATTTCAGAAAGATGTAAATGCACTTATGTCCAACAATCACTTAAAAGTAAGTAATCATATTTTTGTAGAAAAAGATTTTGCCCACTTACCTAGTGCCATACAAAAATATATTAAAAGCTGTAATTATATTGGAACTCCTAAGATGAGTTATTTAAAAATGGAATATAATGATGTGGATTTCATGCAGAAAAAAAGCGGATCTTCTTTGCTAATTGACTATATTCAATACAATTTTGTCCTTGAACCTTGCAGAATGGCTTTAATTGACAGCAGTGTGTTTGGAATTCCTTTTGAGGGATACGATTATTATGAAAATGGTATAGGCGGCATGAAAGGTGTTATGGCAAAAGCCTTTACATTATTTAATCAAAGGGGAAAAGATATGAATAAAGCGTGCCTTGTAACCTTTCTTGCTGAAAGTCTGTTTGTTCCCACTGTTTTATTGCAAGATTATGTTAGTTTTGATGAACTTAATGATTTTGAAGTCAAAGCTACAATTACTTATGGTGGTGAAACTGCAAGCGGAATCTTTAAATTTAATGAAAAGTACGAAATGATTTCCTTTAAGACGAAGGATCGGGCTGTTGTAAGAAAAGATGGAACGATGGAGTATGTACCATGGTCTGCAAATTGCACTGAATATCAGGTTTACGAAAATGGTATTAAATATCCAACGAAGTTTCAAGCGGTTTGGAACTATACGGAAGGAGACTTTGTTTATTTTGATGGCAGCATAAAAGAAATAAGTTATGGATTTTAGATAAAATCTATCTTATGGAAAACATAAATTTGAGGAAATAAATAAATGTAATAGAAATTTTGACGCATCATGGTTTTGATGATATAATATCTCACAATATTCGTTAAAATATCGAAATTTGGGGGATTAATATGATAAAAGCTATATTTTTTGATTTAGATGGAACTCTTTTGGACGATAATAAAAGAATACAGAAATCTTCTATAGAAGCTCTTCAACAATGTAGGGAAAAAGGAATAAAATTATACATATCCACTGGACGCTCACCTCTTTTAAAGAAAATGTTATCCTTATCTGCAGAGGAAGAACGGCTTTTTAATGGAGGTGTTTTTTGTAATGGAGCTTGTGTTATGGTGGATGGTGTGCGAGAGTATACCTGCATATCTGAGGGTACGGTTTTAGAGATAATAGAGGCTACTAAAATGTACCCTGGTTTAAATATTGCTTTACAAATGGAAAATGAAATCCATGGGTTTAGGTATCCATTGGCACAGTATGCATATGGAAAATGGGGTATTGATGAGGAAGAAACTTTAAATCTTAAGCAGTCAAACAAAAATAGTGTAGTTAAAATTTTAATTTTTTACGAAAATATAATCGATTCAGTTACAGAGATAGAAGAAGCATTTATTGAGCGGGTTCAAAGCCTTTGTAAGAATATAGCTGTGATGTATATTACAGATGGTGGAAAGGTACTTCAAATTATGTATAAAGATATAAATAAAAAAGAAGGCATTGAAAAGATTAGAAAAATCAATGGATTTAAAGAAGAAGAAGTGGCGGTTTTTGGCGATGACGTAAATGATATGGAAATGCTTAGTTTTTATAAAAATAGTGTAGCCATGGGAAATGCACCTGAAGGTATTAAGAAAATAGCAGGTATGGTTACAAAGTCCAATAACGATAACGGTATTGCATATGCTGTGGAACATCTTCTTCATGTATAAAAAGATTGTGGGTGTATAAGGTATGGATAGTATTTTTAAATTGCCAAAGGATGTGCTCTGGCTCATTGATTTAATAGAGAAAAATGGATTTAACGCTTATATTGTGGGTGGATGTGTGAGAGATATAATCATGGGAAGGGTGCCCCACGACTACGATATGACTACAGATGCCAGTCCAGAGGATATGATAAGGATTTTTCAGAAAAAATCTTTGAAAATGATTTTGAATGGTTTAAAACATGGTACTGTAGGTGTGTGCATCCATGGAGAAGTATATGAGATAACTACCTTTAGAATTGATGGTGAATATGGGGATCACAGACGCCCTGAAAGCGTCACTTTTACTAAAAGTATTTATGAGGACTTAAAAAGAAGGGATTTTACTATAAATGCCATGGCATATAATCCATCTAAGGGGTTAATAGATATCTGTGGTGGAAGGGATGATATAAAGAAGAAAATTATACGCACCGTGGGAAATCCCTATGACAGATTTTCAGAGGATGCACTTAGAATTATGAGGGCCTTTAGATTTTCAGCACAGCTCAGCTTTGCAATAGAGGATAATACTTTGAAAGCTGCAGAGAAACTTGGGGCAAGTGTAGGGCACATAGCTATGGAAAGGGTGCAGGAAGAATTTAATAAAATAATTCTCAGCGATGTGACAAAAGTTTTGGATCTTCATGATTATGGGATTTTAAATTGTATCATAGGGAATTTGCAAATGGCACCAAAAAATAGTGAGCTTAGGCGGGTTGTAGAGTGTACTGCTGAACTAGAAAAAAAGTTGAGTGTTAGGCTCTCTATGTTGATGATGTCTATGGACTTAAAAAATGTGAAAGAATTTTTGAAGAGTTTAAAGTATAGCAATGCAATTGTAAAAGATGTGCTTAATACAATGGAGGGGTCACTTAGAGTATTAACTGATAAATGTCATGTAAAAATGCTTATAAGGGACTTTGGTGTTATTATTGCAGAGGATGTGCTTAACATAAAGTATGTACAATATTCTGTCATGGGAGAAAAGGAAAAAATAAAAGCTATAGTAGAGCTTAAGGAAAATTTAAAAGAGATAATAAAAAATAAAGAGTGCTGTTCGAAAAAAGACTTGGCTGTCACTGGAAACCATATTAAAGAACTTGGTGTGCAGGGGGCTATGGTTGGTAAGGTCATGGATTATCTTGTGCAGGTTGTCATAGAGAACAACGTGTTAAATGAAGTTGACACACTTATTTCTAAAGCTAAAGAGTTTTTGGGCATAGAAAAAGCTTAGGGGATAAACCCTAAGCTTTAATGTCTTAATTAGATAAGAGTAATTCTTTCAGCCTGAGGACCTTTCTGTCCATCAACTACGTCGAATTCTACTTTCTGTCCTTCTTCTAAAGTTTTGAATCCTTCTTTCTGAATCTGAGAAAAATGTGCAAATACATCTTTTCCTTCCTCAGTTGTGATAAATCCAAATCCTTTTTCGCTATTAAACCATTTAACTGTTCCAGTCATTCTACTGTACCTCCGAAATTTTTATTCCTTTAATTCTTTGTAAAATAAACCATGAATAAAAACCTCGAAATCTATATATACCTAATTTCTATATAATTCCTATTGTATTCATATCATTTACTAATTTACTCTTGAATCAAAGTCTATAATACTATTATATACTTTATTAAAAAAAAAGCAAGTATTTGTGAAAAAAAAATTAAAATAAAAAAAATATTTCATTTCCTGTGGTATACTTAATTGAGAAAAAAGAAATGTATAGTAGAATTTAATATGAGGAGCAAATTTGTGATGAATTTTTCAGAATTGGGTATAAAGGATAATATAGTAAATGTATTAAATAAAAGAGGTATAAAAAAAGCTACTGAGATACAAGAAAAGTGTATTCCTATGGTAATGGAGGGTAGAGATGTTATTGCGGAGGCAAAGACAGGCACTGGAAAAACCTTAGCCTTTTTATTGCCGTTGTATATGAATCTGTCTGCTAGTGCAAAAGGAGTTCAGGTACTTATATTGACACCAACTAGGGAACTTGCCATACAAATAACCAGCGAATGTGAGCACATAAATCATAATGGCGATTTTACTGTCCTTTCTGCATATGGTGGTAAGGATGTGGGTTCACAGGTGAAAAAGTTGGAAAATAGCATTGATATTGTTATTGCAACGCCAGGAAGGTTACTGGATCATCTAAAGAGAAAGAGTATAGATTTATCTTCTGTTAATGCTGTGGTATTTGATGAAGCGGATGAGATGCTTTTAATGGGATTCAAAAATGAAGTCAATGAAATCATGAAATATGTAAACAAGAAAAGTCAAATCTTGTGCTTTTCGGCTACTATTAACTCTGAGGTAAAGAAATTAGCTTATAGATACTGTAGAGAGCCTTATGTGGTAAGTGTGGATAGTGATGAGGTTACGCTTAAAAATATAAAACAGGAAGTAGTGGAAACTACGGATAGAAACAAGTTGGAGGATCTATGCAGTGTGCTTAATGAAGATAATCCTTTTATGGCCATTATTTTTTGTAGAACTATAAGACGTGTGGAAAAGCTAGAACAGGAACTTCACATTAGAGGTTATAATTGTGCCATGCTTCACGGCGATATGCCACAATCCAAGAGAGAAAAAGTTATGAAAGACGTTAAAAATATGAAAATACAGTATCTTGTGGCTACGGACGTGGTGGCTAGAGGAATAGATATTGAGGGCATGACCAATATTTACAATTACGATATGTCGGAAAAAGTGGAAGAGTATATACATAGAATTGGTAGAACGGGTAGAGCAGGAGAGAAGGGCTACACTTGTGCTTTTATGGCGGAGAAAGATAAGTACAATTTGGATAAAATAGAAGAAGGGATAAACTTTAAGATCCCGAGAAGAGTTATAAAGAATAAGGGTGAAAATCTATAAACAAAATTATAATTGCAATTGACAATATTTAAAAAAAGTAGTACAGTGATTTTAAAAGTAAATATATTAATCTTCAGGGCAGGGTGTGATTCCCTACCGGTGGTATAGCCCACGAGCTAATTTTTAGCATGATTCGGTGAAATTCCGAGGCCGACAGTAAAGTCTGGATGAAAGAAGATGAATTAACCTTATTTTAAGTTTGGTGTAAAGTCTACATGAAAAATCTTTTGTGTTGATTTTATTAAATTTAAAAAAGTTATTTCTGCTCTGAGACAAAATGTTTCAGAGCTTTTTTCTGCCCTAAAAAAGTAAGAGGGGGAGATGATGCTTTTGGAAAATGAAGACTATATGAGAAGGGCTATAGAGCTTGCCAAAAAAGGTGAGGGAAGGGTAAATCCTAATCCTCTTGTGGGAGCTGTAATTGTGAAGAACAACAGTGTAATTGGGCAGGGTTATCATAAATTTTTTGGAGGACCTCACGCAGAAATTGAAGCACTAAATAGCGCCACCGATGATGTAGCTGCTTCTACTATGTACGTTACTTTAGAGCCTTGTAGTCATTACGGGAAAACGCCGCCTTGCGCCGTGGAAATTGTAAAAAGAAAGATAAAAAAGGTGGTCATTGGAATGGAAGATCCCAATCCTCTTGTCCGTGGTAGAGGCATTGAAATATTAAAAAATGCTGGGGTAGAGGTGGAAGTGGGAGTTCTAAATTCAATGTGTAGGGAAATCAATGAGATCTTTATTAGTTATATGGTGAAAAAGAAACCCTTTGTCTTGATGAAGTATGCCATGACCTTGGATGGAAAGATATGTACAACTTCAGGGGAATCTAAGTGGATAAGCTGTGAAGCATCGAGAAATCAGGTGCAATTGCTTAGAAACAAATTCAGCAGCATTATGGTGGGCATCAATACTGTGTTGCAAGACGACCCTATGCTCACTTGTAGATTGGAACATGGAAGAAACCCTGTGAGAATTATAGTTGACAGTCATCTTAGGATTCCTATGGATAGCAATGTGGTGAAGCTTTGCTCCATGGGGTGTGGGGAAACTATCATAGCCACAGGAAAAAATGTGGATGAAAGTAAGATATCAAAACTGACACAATTAGGGTGTTGTATTGTACAACTGGAATCTGAAGATGAAAAATGCAACCTAAAAAAGCTAATGAAGGAATTATATGAAAGGGATATCGACAGTGTGCTTCTTGAAGGTGGAGGAACACTGAATTTCTCAGCCTTAAATGAAGATATAGTGGACAAGGTTCAATGCTACATCTGCCCTAAAATTCTAGGGGGAGTTAAAAGCAAAACTCCGGTGGAGGGAGCAGGTTTTCCATTTATGAAAGATGCAAGGCTATTTAGGGATATTAAAGTAAGTCGTTGTGAGGATGATGTGCTTATAGAAGCTTATGTAGACAAGGAGGGATGATAAAAATATGTTTACTGGAATAATAGAAGAGGTGGGCCAGGTAAAGAATATTCAGGTTAACAATGAATATGCTGTGATTACCATTTCAGCTGAAATTATCATGGAAGATTTAAAAATAGGTGACAGTGTAAGCACTAATGGTGTTTGCCTTACTGTGGAGAAAATACTTGATTCTTCTTTCAGGGCTCACGTAATGGCTGAAACCCTTAGAAGAAGTAATCTTGGTTATTTAAAAATTATGGACAAGGTAAATTTGGAAAGAGCCATGATGTGCAATGGAAGATTTGGAGGTCATATGGTAACGGGTCACGTGGACTGCCTTGGCTTTGTAAAAGGCAGTCATAAAGAAGGAAATGCCATATGGATTGACATTGACATTGAAGAAAAATATATGCGCTATATAGTAGAAAAGGGGTCCATTACTTTAAATGGCATAAGTTTAACTATTGCGGCTGTGAAAGAACATGAATTTTCAGTGAGCATAATACCACATACGGCTAAGAGCACAGTGCTAATTGAAAATATCCAAGGTGGGGTTCCTATAAATATTGAGTGTGACATATTGGGAAAATATGTGGAGAACATGATGAAAAGGGAACATGAAAGTTGTGCTAGTAGCAAAATAAGCGAAAGTTTTCTTGCGGAAAATGGATTTATTTAAAAAGGAGATAGTGAAAATGAGTGTATTTACCAGTGTAGAGGAAGCCATTAAAATTATAAAAAAGGGTGGTATGGTTATAGTAATTGATGATCCTTCCAGGGAAAATGAGGGAGACCTTTTGATGAGTGCAGAAAAAGTTACGGGAGAAGCTATAAATTTCATGGCTACTTACGGCAGGGGACTTATATGCATGCCCATGGAAGAAGAAATGATAGAAAGACTTAAATTTAAGCCTATGGCTGAGTTTAATACGGACAACCACGAGACGGCTTTTACGGTGTCAATAGATCATGTGGATACAACTACAGGTATATCTGCTTTTGAAAGGGCATTGACCATACAAAAAGCTGTGGATGAAGGTAGCTGTGCTTCAGATTTTAGAAGACCTGGACACGTATTTCCTTTAAAAGCTAGAAAAGGTGGTGTGCTAAAGAGAACAGGCCACACTGAAGCGGCTGTGGATTTGGCTAAAATGGCAGGGCACAAGGGTGCAGGTGTTATATGTGAAATTATGAGAGAAGATGGGCACATGGCAAGGACTCCTTATCTTCAGGAATTTGCTGAAAAACACAATTTAAAAATTATTACCATTGCAGATCTTATTGAGTATAGGCGCAAATCTGAAAAGCTTGTGGAAAGGGTAGTGAAGGCTAAGATGCCTACAAGGTATGGTGAGTTTACAGCTTATGGGTATATTAATAAATTGAACGGAGAGCACCATGTGGCATTGGTCATGGGCCATATAAATGATGAAGATGTTATACTTACAAGAATTCATTCGGAGTGTCTTACAGGTGATGCTTTGGGATCTCTAAGGTGTGATTGTGGTGAGCAGTACGATTTGGCCATGAGAAATATTGCCAAGGAGGGGCGAGGAATTCTTTTATACATGAGACAAGAGGGTAGAGGAATTGGACTTATAAATAAATTGAAGGCTTATGCACTTCAGGATATAGGCTACGACACGGTGGAGGCAAATATTAAATTGGGTTTTCCAGCTGATATGAGGGATTACGGTATTGGGGCTCAGATCTTAAAGGATCTTGGAGTGAAGAGATTGAGATTGATGACTAATAATCCAAAAAAACTTTGCGGTCTTTCAGGCTATGGGCTTGAAATTATGGAAAGAGTTCCTATTCAGATTCCACTTCACCAGGAGGATGAAATATATCTTAAAACTAAGCAGGAGAGGATGGGACACTTACTAAATTACTAAACAATTAAATAGATAAATCAATAAATTGAAAAATAAAGGAGAAAGAATTATGAAGGTGTATGAAGGAAGTTTAGTTGATAGCAATATAAAAATAGGAATTGTCATTGCAAGGTTCAATGAATTTATAGGAAGTAAGCTGTTAGGTGGTGCTTTAGATGGGCTTAAAAGACATGGGGTTCAGGAAGAAAACATAGAAATAGCATGGGTACCTGGTGCTTTTGAGATTCCGCTTATAGCTTCAAAACTGGCCGAAAGTGGTAAGTACGATGCTGTAATATGTCTCGGGGCTGTCATTCGAGGAAACACACCTCATTTTGAGTACGTATCTGCTGAAGTGTCTAAAGGTATTGCTAGCGTTTCTCTTGCCACAGGTAAACCAGTTATTTTCGGAGTGCTTACTACAGACTCCATTGAACAGGCCATTGAAAGAGCAGGCACTAAATCTGGAAACAAGGGATATGACGCCGCCATTACAGCAATTGAAATGGTAAATTTAATAAAGAGTATTTAATTTAAAATGACATAATCATAATGGTAAAAGTGCCATATGCTGAAGAGTATGTGGCACTTTTTATGGCAGTGGTAGAACTTCCTTTTGAATCTTATGAATAACATTATTATATCTGGTAACAATCATAGATATATTGCATTATAAATATGATATAATAAAGGAGAGACGTATGGAGAAAAGACATGATTTCGATGCAGCATGGAAGTCAATTTTAGAAGCTTTTGAGAGTGAAATCGTTGAGCTGCTGTTTCCAGAGATATATGGTGAGATTGATTGGAATCTTGGAACGGAGACATTAGATAATGAGCTTAGGGAGATACAAAAGGAAATTTTCGATAAAGATAGTAGTGAGAAGATAATATCGGATAAAATAATCAAGGTAAGATTGAAAGACAATAATAGCAAGATATTATTTATCCATGTGGAAGTGCAAAGCTACAGCAGTGATGACAATGTTTTTGGCGAGAGGATGTTCAGGTATTTCTATAGAATTTGGGATAAATTTAGATATAAAGAGAAAGATAAATCGGAGATAATTGCGGCTGCCATTTACACGTATAAAGGCAAAAAGGGAAAAGATCAAAAGTACATATATAAGATACCGGAGATAGAAAAGGACATACTTATATATAATTTTAGGACTGTAGATGTGGAAAAAATAAAGTTTCATGAAATCCATGACGATAATCCCTTAAAGTTAGTATTTAAGATGGCAAAGTGTTTGCTAGAAACACCTATAGATGATAACGATATATACAATGCAAAAATTAAATTGGCTGAAGAACTTAAAAACTATAGGAAAGTAAAAAATAATGAGCAGGTAAAGGCATTAGTTGACTTTTTGGAGTACTTATTTTTAATACAGGATCCAGAGTTAGAAAATAAATTCTATGAGTATAGGAAGAAAAGTGGAGGTGCATTTAAGATGAGTATAGAAGAAATAAGGAAAATACATTATAAGGAAATTGGACGTGAGGAAGGAAGAGAGGAAGGAAGAGAGCAAGGCGAGACAATTGCTCTTGTGAAAACTGCGGTAAAACTTTTGAAAAAGAAATTTGGAAATTTACCAGAAGGTCTAGAAGAAACCGTATCAAGACAGAATATTAATGTTTTGGAGAATATTATAGAAAATATATTAGATTTGGGCGACATTGAAGAAGTTAAGAAATACTTTTAAAAAGATGTGATGTCTATGTAAAACAAGAAAAAACTGCTGGTAAATTTCCAGCAGTCTTTTTTTTATAAGCATATTGTGTATTTAACCTAGCAACATTTTTGTTCCTATGTCAAAGGCCTTGTTTAATAGGAAAATTATAAGAAGTGGGACTAGAGTGTTTATTATACAATATTTCAACTTTGCCATGGATGTTTTGTATATGTTGTTGCAGTATTTAAGTATTCTATATATGAATACTATTGTCACAATCCATACCAAAAGGGATTCTGTAGAAAATACGGCACCTAGAAGTATGAATAGTGTAAAAAATAAAGTAAACCATGGAATACTCATTTATCTAGCCCCCTTAAAGTAATTTGTTTCAATGATTTTATTGCTATAGTCTGGTATCTTTGAAAGCATGTCCATTTCTTCTTTTGTTAGGTTTTCAGATTTTATGTTACCGTTGAATAGCATGGTGTAATTTCTTTTTGTGTTTAAAAGATTTCTTCCCATGGAAGTGTACACGTACTTTTCTTCATCGATACCAACAAGGTAGCAAATGGTAGGAAGAATGTCCACTTGACCTCCAAGGGTTTCAACAACATGGGCTTGTGATCCTTCGCTGTATATAATAAATGGAACTTCATAATTGTTATCTTTTGCATAGTCAGGTATGTTCTTCATACTGTTTATTTTATCTTTTGCAAATTTATGAGGACCTTCGTGGTCTCCGTATATTACGATTATGGAATCCGAAAGTAAATTTTGCTTTCTAAGGTCTTCTATAAAATCTCCAATGGCCTTGTCAGTATAATGTACAGATTCATAGTAATTGCCAAGATCTGTACCCTTAAGTTCTCCTGTAAGCTTCAAAGTTTTCATGCTTTCAGGTAATTTAAATGGTGAATGGCTACTAAGGGTTATGGAAAAATTATAAAAAGGTTTTTCTTGCTTTGTAATGTATGGCACCAGCTGTTTTAAAAAGCTTTTATCGCTAAGGCCAAGACCCACGGTTTCATCCATTGTAAAGGATTTTTCGTCATAACATTCATTAAATCCAATGGAGCTAAGGGCTGGCATCCAGTTCCAATAGGAACCCATGTCAGGGTGAATGGCTTGGGTGTTATAACCTTCTTCCTCTAAAAGTTGAGGCAAGGATGCTGCATAGGTGTTAGAGGGATACCTGAAAAATGTACTACCTCTTCTCACGGGGAAGAGAGAAGTATTGCAAAGGAATTCACCGTCTGAGGTGGTGCCACCATTAGTTTGCTCAATAAAGTTGTTGAAATATATGCTATTATTTAATAATTTATTTAGGTTTGGTGTGATTTCATTGCCCTCTACTTTTTGACCAATGACGAAGTTCTCCAGGGATTCTACTTGAAGAGTAATGATATTTTTACCCTTATAAATTCCCTTAAATTTGTTGTCTGGAAGAATTTCTGCCTTTTGCTTAAACCACTTGTCTATTTCTTCTTCATCTTTTTTTGCCATTATATGCTGCTTGCTGTCTTTGTAAAAATTGTATCCGTCCATGATGTGATACCCTATAGGCATAAGGTTGAACATATTTTGGTTTTGAGTCCATGTAGTAAAAAATAAATACTGTTCTCTGAAACCTTTCTTAAATACATCTACTTTAAAGTGATTGTATGTAAGGTACACAGATGGAATAATTAGCAGTATGAAAAAAGTCATCAGCCTTTTTCTAAAGGGTTTATTCTCCGTAGACTTTTCTTTGAATTTTCCCATGGCTATAAAAATTAACACCGGAATATCAACAATAAATGCTAGGTCAATTAATCGCCCCATGGCAATAATGCTGTCTGACAGGTTATTGAGATTGGACGTATAATTTATTAAGTGAAAAGTTAGATAGGAGCTGTTGCTCCTAAAGTACCATAAGTCTCCTATAACCACAAGGGTGTAAAGTATATTTAGTATTACCATTACTATATAGCATGTCTTCTCTTTAAATAAAAAGGAAAATGACAAAAATATAAGTAAAAAGCTGATGTAAACAAGCAACGGCGGAACACTAAAAAATACATTGTAAATATTTACACCTTTAAAGGATGAGTCGGAAGATAGGATAAGTAGCAAGAAACCTTTAAATAGCAGAGATAAGTTAGTAAAAAGGAAAAATTTATGGTGTAAAATCCCTTTTAAGTTTTCAATGAAGTTTGAAAGAGAATTTGGGGTTCTTATTTCAGGCGAAAAAGTTTCAACATTGTTCATATAAATCACGTCCTTTCTATATATGATTTAAAAATGATTTTAATCTTTTGTTATTCTAGGTGTGAATTTCTAATTTTAAGTTCTTTTTAGCTCTCATTAGCAGTATGCTGCCAATGATCAATGTGCCCATTTCTGAGGCAAACATGGCTGTCCAAATGCCAATGCTGCCAAAAATTCCAGGTAAAAGAGTTATAAATAGCTTTATAAGTATAAGACCACGCATAAAGCACAGTAAGTTAGATTTCCAAGGCATACATACTGATTGGAAAAATGTTATTATGATCATGTTGAGGCCTAAAGGAATGTAGGCAAGATCAGTATATGTCAGTATGGTATAGGCTAGGTTCGACACATCGCTGTCCCTTGTAAATATGCTGATGGCAGCTTTCCCTAGGGGGATGTATAGAGCAAAAAGCACAGTGGAAAAGATAAAGGAAAATATAAGACCTAGTTTACAATACTTAATAGAGTTTCCGAATCTTTTTCCTCCATATTCATAACTTATAAGAGGTTGAACAGCTTGGCTCACCCCTAGGAGCATCATATAAGACAAATTGGTGATGTAATTTACTATTCCATAGGAAGTAACAGCAGCTGGTCCAATTTTGCTTATAATTACTTTGTTGTAGAAGTACATAATGATAGAATAACTTATATCCACTAAGAAGGAGGCGAGCCCTATGGACACAATATCTCTTATATTGTAATAGCTGAATTTAACTTTGCCAAAGGAAAGTTTAGCAGTTTTCTTTTTAAAATGCAAAAGACAAATTATCACTGATAGAAGTTGTCCAAGTCCTGTGGCAATGGCTGCACCTTTAAGTCCCATGTTTAGTGGAAACACAAAAACATAATCTAGGACTATATTTGCCAAGGCCCCGCAGATCATGGCGTACATGGAAAGCCTTGGAGAATTATCGTTTCGTATAAAAGTACTTAGAGTAGTGGAAAAAAGTACGGGAATACAGAATAGCATATAATATGTATAGTATTCTTTAGCTGGTGACCTTAAGTCACTGGTAGCACCTAAAAGTCTAACTATTTCATCGGATAATACTACTCCTAAAAATGTAATTATAACACCAATTATAGTTAAAATATATATGGATTGTCGAAAAATGTTGTTAGCTTTTTTTATATCATTTCCTCCAAAATATAAAGATACAAGGTTAGAGCCACCCACTGCAAAGATCATGCTTATGGCAGTGAATCCAGTTGTAATAGGAAAAACCAAAGTTACTGCAGCTACACCTATTTCCCCTACACCCCAGGCGATAAAGATTCCATCCACCACAAGATACAGTGATGTAATGAGCATGGCTATTATAGATGGTATGGCGAATTTCATAAATTTTTTAAACATGAATATCTCCTTGGATTTGTTATATTTAGGTATAACCTATTTTAATTTTACACAAACTTAGTATATATTAAGATTAGAGCAAATTCAAATAATAGTTTAATAATACTTTTTTACATGTACTTTTCTGTGTTATAATAGTCATAAAGTACAATTGATATGGAGGAAAAAATATGAAATTCAAAGATTTTGAATATGTAAGACCTAATATGGCAAGTGCCGAAGAAAAAATACATAGCGCAATGGAAGCATTTAAAAATGCAAAGAATAAGGAAGAGCAAATTAATATAATAGAAGAAGTTAAGGAAATAAGAAGTAAGGTGGAAACTGCTTACTGTCTTGTTAGCATACGAAATAGCATAAATACTGTGGATCCTTTTTATGAAGGGGAGATGGCATTTATGGATGAAAATATGCCTTCATATAGCAATGTTATAAGTGAATTTTATAGGGCAACTTTAAGCTCAGAGTTCAGAAAAGACCTTGAAGAAGAGTATGGAAAACAATTCTTTACCTTAGCTGAAAATGAGGTTAAGACCATTAATGAAGATATTCTTGAGGATCTAAAGGAAGAAAACAGGCTTTCTACGGAGTACACAAAATTAAAAGCTTCAGCAAAAATTATCTTTGAAGGTGAAGAGAGAAATCTTATGGGTGTTGAAGCCTTCATGGAATCAGATGACAGAGACATGAGAAAAAAAGCTTATGATGCATGGGCTGGCTTCTTCGAAGAAAATGAAGAAAAATTTGATACATTATACGATAAACTTGTGAAGGTAAGAGATAAAATAGCAAAGAAACTTGGCTACGAAAATTTCATTGATCTAGGCTATATTAGAATGCAAAGAATAGGCTACAATAAGGATATGGTAGCTAATTTTAGAAATGAAGTACTTAAATATATAGTACCTGCAGCTGTGAAGGTAAAAGAAAGGCAAGCTAAGAGGCTTGGACTGGATTCTTTAAAATATTACGATGATGCTTATGAATTCAAAACTGGAAATCCAATTCCAAAGGGTTCACCAGAATGGCTTATCGAAAATGCCAACAAGATGTACTCTGAGCTTTCAAAAGAAACTGGAGAATTCTTTAACTTCATGGTGGAAAATGAATTGCTTGACCTTGTTAGCAAAAAAGGTAAAGCAGGTGGAGGATTCTGTGAATTCTTAAGTCAGTACAAATCACCTTTTATATTTGCAAACTTTAATGGAACTTCAGGGGATATAAACATACTTACCCATGAAGCTGGTCACGCATTCCAGGCATACAGAAGTAGAAATGTAAAATGCCTAGAATACGCATTTCCAACTAGTGAATCTGCAGAAATACACTCTATGAGCATGGAATTTTTAACATGGCCATGGATGAATGTGTTCTTTAAAGAAGATGGAGATAAGTACAAATACTTACACTTAGCTTCAGCACTTACATTCATACCTTATGGTGTTACTGTAGATGAGTTCCAACATTTTGTATACGAAAATCCTGAAGTTACACCAGCTGAGAGAAAAGCAAAATGGAGAGAAATTCAGAAAAAGTATATGCCATGGCTAGACTATAGTGAGAATGAAGGATTGGAAAGAGGCGTATATTGGTTTAAGCAGAGCCATATATTCCAATTGCCATTCTACTATATAGACTACTGTCTTGCACAGGTATGTGCTCTTCAATTCTGGGTAAAGGCAGATGAGAACAGAGAAAAAGCATGGAATGATTATTTGAACCTATGCGATGTTGGTGGAAGCAAGCCATTCCTTGAATTACTTGAAATTGCAAACTTAAAGAACCCATTCAAAGAAGGATGCGTTGATGAGGTTGTAAGAAAAGCTGATGAGTATTTAGCAGGTATTGATGACACTAAATTTTAAGTTAAAAAAAGCTGGAGAGTCCTCTCTAGCTTTTTTTTTACATATTGATATGGTATTATATACATTAGAAATATAATATTGATTGAGTGAAAGGAACTGGGTTGTCCCAGAGGTGAATATATGGATTTTACTTTAATAGCCACGTCTACCTTTGGCATTGAGAAGGTTGTTGCCAACGAGCTAAAGGAACTTGGGTATGATGATTTAAAAATTGAGAATGGGAAAGTCACCTTTCAAGGTGATGAGATGGATATTGTCACATGTAATATGTGGCTTAGAACGGCGGATAGAGTTCTTATACAGATGGCAGAATTTAAAGCTGAGTCTTTTGAGGAATTATTTCAGGGTACTTTAAAGGTCAACTGGGGAGAAATTATCCCAGCTGATGGCTATATGCATGTCACTGGTAAGTCAGTGAAGTCTACTTTACATAGTGTACCAGATTGCCAATCCATAGTAAAAAAAGCTGTGGTGGAGAGCATGAAGAAAACTTATGGAGACATAACTTTCGAGGAAACTGGCGCAGAGTATAAAATAGAGGTGGCAATTTTAAAGGATGTGGTTAGTTTAACGGTGGATACTAGTGGTGAGGGGCTACACAAGCGTGGATACAGAGAGAATTCAGGTGCGGCACCTATGAAGGAAACTCTTGCTGCTGCCATGGTGCTTTTAAGCGATTGGGATAAGTCTAGACTTCTTGTGGATCCATTCTGTGGTTCAGGGACCATTGCCATAGAAGCTGCTATGATTGCTACCAATACTGCACCAGGACTTAAACGCCATTTTGTATCTGAGCGTTGGCCCATAATTTCCAAGGATATTTGGGAGGATGCAAGGAGATTTGCCAAAAATGCCATTAAAAAATCAGATTTTAAAATAAAATGTTCTGATATTGATAGTTGGGTATTGCGCACAGCTATGAACAATGCTAAAAAAGCTGAAGTGGAAAACTACAT
Organism: Hathewaya proteolytica DSM 3090; assembly: GCF_900142225.1. Lineage (GTDB taxonomy): Bacteria > Bacillota > Clostridia > Clostridiales > Clostridiaceae > Hathewaya > Hathewaya proteolytica. The sequence continues at coordinate 235,562 of NZ_FRAD01000003.1, read as the reverse complement.
TGAATTTCAAAAATGCGATGTAAGAGATGTGGAAATTATAGAAGAGCATGGTTGCATTATAACTAATCCTCCTTATGGTGAAAGACTTAGCGATATGAAACAGGCAGAGGAATTATATAAGATACTTGGAGCCCTATATAAGAGGCTAAAAAATTGGAGTTGCTTTGCTATAACTTCTCATGAAAAATTTGAACAATGTTTTGGCGCCAAGTCTAGCAAAAATAGAAAATTGTATAATGGAAAACTTAAATGTTACTATTATCAGTATTTTTCAAAATAAAATATAGAAACTAATAAGGTAGGATTTGTGGATGAATAACGAATTTGAAAAACTGGGGTTAAAAAGCCATCTCATAAAATCATTGGATGAGATGGGCTACATAAAACCCACAGAAATACAGAGTAAGGTATTGCCTATAACTTTAAAAGATAAAGATGTCATTGTAAAGGCTAATACAGGAAGTGGCAAGACAGCTATATTTGGAATAAATTTAGTTGAAAAAATAGATGTGGAGAACAACAATGTTCAAGGGCTCATATTGACACCTACAAGAGAACTAGCATTGCAGATAAGAGATGAGATCTCCAGTATTGGTTTGTACAGTAGAATTAAGGTGGTGGCATTGTACGGAAAGGAACCTTCTTCTGTGCAAAAAAAGCAGCTAAAGCAGAGAGTCCATATTGTGGTAGGCACCCCGGGCAGAACTTTAGACCACATAAGGAATAACAATCTTGATTTGTCTTCTGTTAAATATGTTGTATTGGACGAAGCAGATGAGATGCTGAACATGGGCTTTATAGAAGATGTGGGCAGTATTGTAGAAAATGTTCCTGTTAAGAGGCAGACTATGTTATTTTCAGCTACTATGAATGAGGGCATTGAAAAAATCACTGACACTTACATGAAAAATCCGGTGATGGTTGAAATTGAAGAGGAAGAAGCCACAGTAAAAAACATACGCCAGTGCTTAATTGGAGTAGAGGCGTCTCATAAGTACAACTTATTAAAAGACCTAATAGCTGTAAAGAAGATCAATCAGTGCATTATTTTTTGCGACACTAAAAAAGCTGTATCAGAGCTGGCTAGCAGGATGAGAAAAGATAAATTTTCTGTCAATGCTCTTCATGGAGACATGGAACAAAAAGATAGAATAAAGACTTTAGATGATTATAAAGCTGGATTATTTACCTTTATTGTGGCTACAGATGTGGCGGCCAGAGGAATTCATGTGGGTGGAGTAACTCAGGTCATAAATTACGATGTTCCCATGGAAGCTGAGGCCTATGTGCACAGGATTGGGAGAACGGGCAGAGCGGGAAATGAAGGAGAAGCCATTACCTTTGTGACTCCAAGAGATGGAAAATTCCTTTCAGCCATAGAAGAGTACATTGAAATGAAAATTCCTGTAATTGAACCACCAACTTCAGAGGAAATAGAGGAAAATAAGGGAAAAGTCATAAGGACAAAGAAAGTAGTTAAAAGTAAAAACGAAAAAAATTTAAAGATTTATTTGTCTGCAGGAAAAAAGAAAAAACTTAGGCGAGGAGACATAGTAGGCAAGTTTGTAAAAGAATTTAACATTCCTATGGAGTCTATTGGTGTCATAGATATATACGATTATCATACTTATGTAGATATTTTAGATGGCTATGGCTATAAGCTCCTTGGCATGAAAATCATAGATATAAAGGGCATCATCATAAACGTAGAGGTTGCCCGAGAGTAATTGGGGTGGAATTATGGCATATGTGTATATTGTGGAGTGCAGTGATGGCACCTTGTATACGGGATACACCATGGATATAGAAAAGCGCATTAAGACCCACAATGCAGGTAAAGGAGCCAAGTACACTAGATGCAGGCTCCCAGTAACTTTAAAATACAGTGAACAATATGATACAAAGGAAGAGGCTATGAAAAGGGAGTGTAGTATCAAGAAACTTAAAAGGGAAGATAAGTTTAAGCTTTTTGAAAATAAAACACATGGCCAAGGACAGTTATAGACTTAGAGGAGAGGATACATATGAAGTTATTTTTTATATCGGACATTCATGGTTCGGCTTACTACATGAAGGAAGCTATAAGAGCCTTTGAAGAGGAGCAGGCAGATTATATGGTGATTCTTGGAGATGAGCTTTACCATGGTCCAAGGAATGATTTACCAAGGGATTACAATCCTAAAGAAGTGCTTGCAATTTTAAATGAATACAGCAATAAAATAATAGCCATAAGAGGTAATTGCGATTGCGATGTGGATCAAATGGTTTTAAAATTTCCTATTATGAGCGATTACAGCTACTTGTTATATGAAAATAGAAGGCTATTTTTAACTCATGGACACGTATACAACAAGGACAACATGCCTCCATTAGGCCAAGGAGATGTGTTCATTTATGGGCATACCCATATACCATGCATAGAGAGAATAAATGGGACTTTATTTATAAATCCAGGGTCTATATCCATTCCAAAGGGCGGATTTGAAAATTCCTATGGAGTGCTTTTCAACAATATCTTTACCATAAAAACATTTAATGGCCATATAATTTTTAGTGAAAGCATAGATAATTAAATTTTACCTTGAATAATGTATCATTTGGATTTTCCTATCATAAATTAGTAGTGTAATTTAATATTTGGGAGGAAAATATGAGCAGTTTTGAAAAATATCCAAGTGTGCTTTTAGATGGAGATGAATATAGTATGATTCCCATTAAGTCAGGCCTTGATTTAGAGGAGGAAGTATCTCGCCAGCCTTTTCTACGCAATGATGATGTAAAAGAGATTGAAAAAGAGCCTTCCTCAACGGAAAATGAGGAAGAATTTATTACAGAATCATCTGAGAGAAGCTTTAAACCGGTGTTTGGTGTGCCCTTATTTATTGAAGAAACATATATGGACGATGAAGATAATTATAGGGGGAAAAAACATCAAAAAGAAAGGTGTGAAGATAGCGCTCATTGCATTTTTGAGCACATACAACGATGCCATCCTCAAATTTATAAGACTTTGAAAAGGTATGGCATGAATGGGGCTGAAGCAAAGAAAACTATCATGAGAATTATTGTGCTTAGCACTATGTACAAAGAAGAACGGTAATAAATATAAAATTAGTTTTCCTTATAAGATATCTGTATAAAATACCTGCGTTAAATACTTGTGACTCAGGTATTTTTTTTGTGCATTAAAATATAATCTAATATTGGTTTTAATTTTATAATGTTCAAATTAAAGGGGGAAGTGCAGTGGAAAATGAAAAATACAAAATAGTGGAGACTAATAACAAGTACAATAGTGCTATTAGGAAAAAGAAAAAAGATGGTGGTAAAAGTGGATTATTTTATTTTGTGGTGGTAATCCTTCTCGTGTCCATTGGGTACAACATATTTAGGAGCCTTAAAGTTAAAAACTTTGGGGGATTGGCAGTGGAAGATGTGTATAAAGGTGTAGAAACAAAAGTCGTAGATAAAAAGGCTATCCATGGTAATAATGCAGAGTTAATTGTAAAACAGTATGGTGTATTTACAAAAGAGGAGAATGCTGTGGAGTTCTTAAATAACAATAGAGAACTTTGCGGATATATGGTAAAAGATAAGGATTCGGTAAAAATCTTAGGTGAGATATACAGTAAAGATAAAATTGATGATTCTATGCTCCAAAATAAAAACTTTAACTATGTTAAGTTGGATTTGCGTTATAGTATTGAGGATAAAAATAACAAGTATACTTGGCTGATGATAGATGCACTTCTTCAAATTGCCAATGAATTCAGTAAAAGTAAAATAGAATCTATAAATACGTGGAAGATTAAAGCATGGGTTGACAGCATAGATTATAAACCCTATGATAAGGGAGTGTCTTCTAAAAATTTCGAGAGAACAAAAAACTACATAAAGGCTTTGCCAGAGGATGTCACTTCCAATAACTTAAGCGATATATATAAATTTGTATATGAGCTTGTAATTAGCAATTAAAAGTGTAGAAGTGTAATGGTTACTTAACAATTTTGTAACTAGAATGTTGGCAAAATAATATGTTAAATACTTGTTAATGGAATTATTAAATGATAAACTATATATGTGTGTACAATAACAGTGTTTGCTGTAATTAATGCTCACATTTTGTCGAAAAATAATACTATGAATTATTCAGGAGTGATATAGTGAATTATATATTAGCATCTGCTTCTCCTAGGAGAAGAGAATTATTATCATATATAGTAAAAGAGTTTTCTGTTATTTCAAGTGATTTTAATGAGAATGAAGTAAAATATACAAATAATCCAGAAGAATACGTAATGGATATAGCAGAAGGTAAGGCAATTAATGTATATGCAAATATGCAGATAAAAGAAAATAGTATTATAATATCCTGTGATACTATTGTATTATGTGATAATGAAGTATTAGGTAAACCTGGATGCGAAGAAGATGCGTTTTTTATGCTAAAAAAGTTGAGCGGAAAAACACACCGAGTATTTTCCGGGTTTGTTGTCTATAATACTAATACTGGGGAGATAATTAAAAAATCAGTGTGCACAGAGGTCCAATTTAAACAAATGTCTGATTGCGAGATTAAGGAGTACATAGACAAAGGTGAATCATTGGATAAGGCTGGTGCTTACGGCATCCAAGGTGCTGCAGCTATATATATAAAGGGCATACATGGATGTTATTACAATGTGGTGGGCTTGCCATTAAATGAATTATATGAGGTATTGAGAGGCATGGGGCAAATTTAGATAGGAGAGTTTTAAATTTGAAAATCTATAAAATGAAAGAATTGCCCGAGAATGAACGCCCAAGGGAAAGGCTTAGCCGATATGGTGCAGAATCCCTTTCCAATGCTGAGCTTTTATCAGTTATTCTTGGAACGGGAACAAAAAAGGAAAATATTTTAAATTTAAGCAGTAGAATTATTAAGGAATGCGGAGGTCTCAATGGACTTTTAAATGCAAGCTATGATGATTACATTAAGCTTTCAGGCATAGGCAATGCGAAGGCTTGCCAACTTATAGCTTTAGGAGAGTTGTCTAAGAGGTTTAAATCCTATAAATCCGGTGAAATCTGCAAAATTAATTGCCCTTCAGATGCAGCTCAATGCGTCATGGAGGAGATGCGTTATTTAAAACAAGAAGTTCTAAAAGTTTTATTTTTAGACGTTAAAAACAAGGTTATATTTGATAAAAATATAACGGTAGGTACATTGGATACCTCATTGGTACACCCGAGGGAAGTGTTTAGGGAAGCTATATCAAAAAATTCTGCTTCAATAATATTGGTACACAATCATCCTTCAGGGGATCCATCGCCTAGCAATGAGGACATAAATGTTACAAGAAGAATAGCTCAGTGCGGCGACGTGATAGGAATAAAGCTAACAGACCATATTATAATAGGTGATGGAATATTTGTTAGTTTAAAGGAGAAGCAAGTTATTTAAATGGGAGGTAACGGAAGAATGTCTTTTTTAGGAATGTCTAAGGACATGGGAATAGATTTAGGTACATCAAATACAGTCATATACGTTAAGGGAAAGGGGATCGTTCTTGAGGAACCTTCTGTAATTGCTATAAATAGAGATAATGGCAACATTCTCGCTGTGGGAAAAGAAGCAAAGGAAATGATCGGGAAAACTCCTGACAATATAATTACCATAAGGCCTATGAAGGGAGGAGTAATTGCAGATTACAATGCTACACAAAAGATGATTAGCTATTTTATAAAAAAGCTAAGTTTAAAATCTGTATTTACCAGTCCTAGAATAGTGGTTTGCTATCCTTCTTGCATAACTGAGGTGGAGAGAAATGCCATAGAAAATGCTACGAGGAATGCTGGAGCAAGAGATGTTTTTCTTCTTGAAGAACCTAGAGCAGCTGCCATTGGAGCAGATCTTCCCATAGGAGAACCTACAGGTTGTATGGTGGTGGGTATAGGAGGAGGTACTACTGAAATTGCAGTTTTATCTTTGGGAGGCATTGTTACAAGTCAATCCATAAGGGTTGCTGGGGATGAATTTGATAACAGCATAATTGTATACATGAGAAGAGAATACAATCTTGCCATCGGAGAAAAAACTGCTGAAGAAATAAAGATAAATATAGGTTGTGTGCGCCTTTCAGAAGATGGAGAGTTAAAGAGCATGAAGATAAAGGGAAGAGATCTTTTAACGGGCCTTCCAAAATACATATTTGTAACGGAAAAGGATGTGGAGCAGGCGCTAAGAGAATCTGTTCACGTTATATTGGATGCTATAAAATACACTTTAGAGAAGACACCGCCAGAACTATCTGCTGATGTTATGAGGAGAGGAATAACTCTTACTGGTGGAGGTGCTATGCTTAAGGGCCTTGACAAAATAATAGAGGAAAGTACCCACGTACCTGTACATGTGGCGGAAAAGCCTCTTGAATGTGTGGCATTAGGTGCAGGTAAGGCACTACAAAATATAAATATAATACATAAGAGCAGGAAATAAAATGAAATTTATAAAGAAACATAAATTTATAATAATAATAGTAGGGTTATGTGCAGGCTTTTTTGGGCTTCTTATATATAGTTCAAAGTCCAACAGTATAAACTCAGTGCAAAACGGTGTAGGAGTAGTACTAAATCCAATACAAAAATTCTTTTACAGCGTAAACACAAAGGTGAAAAATTTTGGAGAGTTTGTCTTTAGTTTTTCCAATGTTAAAGAGGAAAATGAAAGATTAAAAAAAGAAAATAATCAATTGAAAAAATCCTTGACCGACTACAATAATGCAAAAAAAGAGAATAGCGAGCTTAGAAAACTGCTAAATTATGCTGAATCAAACTCGGAGTATAAATACATTTGCTCTGATATAGTGGGCATGGGCGGTGAAAGTTATGTAGATGGTTATACCATAAACAAGGGTAGCAAGGATGGAATAAAAAAGAGGATGATTGCTGTTACTGATGAAGGCTTAGTAGGGCAGGTGGTAAGTGTGGGAAGAAACTGGTCTATAATTCAAACCTTAGGAAATGAAAATATTTGCGTGGCAGCTTTCAATGAAAGATCCAATGAAACCAATGGAATAGTGAAGGGTTACAGAGAGAATGATGAACCTGTGACTACCATGGAAACTTCTAATTTGGACTCGGACATTCTTAAAGGAGATAAGATAATTACTTCAGGATTGGGCGGTATATACCCTAAGGGAATATCTATTGGACAGGTTACAGAAGTCGTAGAGGATAAAAGCAGTTTTATTAAATATGGGGTAATTAAACCCTCTGTGGATATGAGTAAGTTAGAAAAGGTTCTCATAGTAGTTCCAAATGATTTAAGAGAGGTAAAATATTAGGGTGATATAGTTATGAAAAAAAATATCATAATTGTTTTCATTATGGTGCTGCTTTTAATTGTGGATAATAGTATACTTCCCTTTCTTAGTATAAGGGGCTATTATCCAAGCTTATTATTAGTTTTTACTATTTTTATAGCTTTGCTTAGTGAAAAAAATGAGGCCGTATTATTTGGCGTATCATCGGGTATACTGCAGGATATTTATTTTAATGGCATAATGGGGATAAATGGCATATCTAATTTATTGATATGTCTATTGTCTTACTATGTGGGGCGGTCTATTTTTAAGGAGAAGTACGTAATGCCTACACTTACATGCCTTATACTGAGTTTAATTAAAGGATGTATTGTATTTCTTATTGGCATGGCTGTGGGTATGAAAGTTCAGTATAAAAACATATTTGTTGTTGCTTTATACAATTATGTTATAGCTCTTGCTACATATAAATTAATCTACAAACTTTATATAGTTAAAAGCGAAAAAAATTATTGGAAATATTAGGTGAGCATAAATGAAAAACAGAAAAAAGAAAAAAAAGCAATTTAATAGGTATACAACTTTTGTGATTATTATGATTTTCATCTTTGGTGCCATTATATCAAAAACCTTTTATCTTCAAATAATAAGAGGCCCTTATTATAGCGCCAAGGCAAGTAATAGAAGTCATAGTATGCTTACAACTGCTGCGCCAAGGGGAGAAATCTTTGATATAAATGGTGAACTTTTGGCAACTAATCGTCAGAGCTATACTCTAATGTTCAACAATACGGAAGAGAGTTTAGATAAATTTTATGATACTATAGATAAGGTTTACAGCATATTAGAGGAACATGATGAAAGTATAGATGACGACTTTCCACTGAAAGTAAACCCAGTTCGCTTTGAATTCAACGCTAGCAGTGAAGAAAGTTTAAAATGGCTTGAAAACAGATTTAAAAAAGATAGGGATATTCATGTAGAGATAACTAGAAAAACATATGAAGATAAAAAATATTCCGAACTTAATGAGGAACAGAAAAAAGTGATTGAAGATAAGTTGAGCAAGTTTACAGCTGAGGAGACTTTCAATTACATGATTTGTCAAGATGGTTATAGGATTTACGATGTGGTTAAAAAGGATTATATAGATGAAAGCTGGAAAATGCAATCCGACAAAAGTATGGGGGAAGAGCAGGGAAAAAATGAGATTGCAAAGTATTGGAACAAGTTAAAAAAAGAAGAAAAACTAAATTATCTTAAGAGTAAATACGATGATGAATCTATAAGAAAGTATCTTATAATAAAGGATAAAATAAAAATGCATTCTTTTTCTAACAATAGCTTGGCCAACGATGGTACAACATTGGCTAGTGATCTTCCAAAAGAAGTGGCATACGTATTTGAACAGCTTCAAACTGAACTTCCTGGTATAAGCATATCAAAACAACCTATAAGAGAATACCCTAATGGAGAATTGGGCTCATCTTTTATTGGATATATTAGAAAAATTAATTCTTATGAAAAGGGCAAGTACGAGGAAAAAGGCTACAATGCTTATACTGATTATATTGGGGCTGCGGGAATTGAAAAGGAATATGAGGATATTCTAGCAGGTAACAAAGGACAATTAAGCGTGGAAAAAAACAAATTGGGTAGAGCTAGTAAGACTTTAGGAGAACAGGTGGCATACCCAGGTAGTAGCATACAGCTTACCATTGATAAAAACTTGCAGGCTGTTGCAGAAAAAGCTTTAGACGATGAATTGGAGATTTTAAGAAAGTTAGGCAACCTTAAACCTGATGGCAGGGTAGATGATGCCAATAAAACCAATGCTACAAGAGGAGCAGCCGTCGTTCAGGATGTAAACACGGGAGCTGTTTTAGCTTTAGTTAGTAGACCGGGATACGATCCTAACATATTCACCACTGGTCAGTTGTCTCCAGAGGATTATGAGAGGTACTTTAATCCTGATTTAGAGAAGTTCGGAAGAGAATATATAAAAAATAGTGGGCTTTTAAAATTGACTACTTTTGCAGATGAAGATATATCTGCTTTAGATAACAATAAAAAGATGGAATATCTTTTAAATAAAATTTTCCCTATCGACAAGCGAATACCAAATAATACAACGGTAAGGGAAGATTTATATGACTTGTATCCAAAACCATTCTATAATTACGCTACTAAATCATTGATTCCTCCAGGATCTACCTTTAAGCCAGTTACTGGATTGGCAGGTCTTGAAGAGGGAGTTATAACACCAAGCACAAGGATATATGATGCAGGTCCCTACAACAAAAGATATAAACAGTTCCAGGGTGCCAGTTGGATGTATAACTTGTATAGAGGGTCTCACGGTTCTCAAAATCTAGCCGAAGCTCTTAGGGATTCCAACAACTACTATATGTATGAGGTGGCTGATAGGCTTTTTGAAAAGGGTGGAGTGGAGACAAAAGAAGGTCTTAATGGCCTTGCAAAGTATGCATGGAAACTTGGTCTTGGGGCTGACCCAGATACAGATCCTGTTTATTCTACAGGCATAGAAATCGATGAGAGTTTTGGTCAGGTTTATAACTATGAATCTGGAAAGACAAGACTTTCTGTTATGATCACCCAGAGCTTGTACGATTACCTTAAAAAAGGAAAGGCATCTATTGCAGGGATAACGTATAAAGGCATCGATATTATACCTTACAACAATGAAAGTGAAAAAATAAATAAGATAAAAGTAGAACTTACAAATGCCATCAAAGCAGAGATGGCTAGCAATAAAAATGGGTATGTAAGTCCAAAGATAAAAGAATTACTTAAGAGTCTCATCGATGCTTCACCAGAACTTAAGAAGAATAATTACAGTGAAAAGGATATAAGCAACATGATGGAGGCTATTCAAAGTTCTGTAAATGATGCAAGAAATGAAATTAAAAGTGGAGCTAATGCTTACAATGCATCTATTGGGCAGGGACTTAATTCCTTTACTCCTCTGCAACTTTCCAATTACGTAGCTACTCTTGTAAATGGGGGTATCAAATACAAGGTTCACATTGTAAATAAGATAATGGATCCTGATGGAAATGTGCTAAAAGATTATTCAAAGGAACCACAAATTCTTTCAAGGGCTGACTTCAATAAAGGAAATGTGGAAGAGGTTAAAAAGGGTATGAAGGATGTTACCAGCGATGGAGGTACAGCATCTACAGCTTTTAAGAACTTCCCTATTCATTCAGGAGGTAAAACTGGTTCTGCTACATACAATGTAAAACAGGACGAAATTGGAAGAACCGCTTATGGAAATTTCGTAGGGTTTGCTCCTTATGAAAAGCCTGAAATAGCTGTGTCTGTTGTTTTATTTGACGGTGGACACGGAGGATATGCGGCTGAAGTTGCAAAGGCAATTTATGAGGAATACTTTAAAGAAGATATTTATAAGCTTAAACCATCTTATAAATTTAAGTATCCTGATCTTGGAAAGCAGTTAGCAAAAGAGAATGTTGATGATAAGGTAAATAGTAAAAAAACTGGGGGAGTGGACTAGATAAAATTTGGGTCAATTACCATGTGATATTGGAGGAAAATATGAGTGAAGAAAATATTCTGGTAAAAGGTAATAGGGATGGATTGAACATAATAATCAATATGGATGGTTTTAGTGATTTTCAGCAAATGTGCAATGAGTTGCTAAACAGACTGTATGCAGGAAAGAATTTTTACAAGGGAAGTTCCATAAAGATAACCACTCAATTTTCATGTATAAACAACTTTCAAATGAGTAAACTAAAAGATATTTTATTTGATGAACTAATGATTAAAGATGTTATTTTTGAGGACAAAAACAGAAGCGAAAAAGAAGATAGTTTTAATGGTGTGGTAGAGGGAAGAACAAAATTTATAAATAAAAGTATAAGAAGTGGGCAAGTAGTTGATTACTCAGGGAATATAGTTATCATCGGTGATGTAAATCCAGGGGCTGAAGTCAGTGCCAGCGGTAATGTTATTATTATGGGTGCCTTAAAGGGTATAGTTCATGCCGGAAATAATGGCAATATGGAAGCCATAATAAGCGCAATTCAATTGCAACCTCAGATAATGAGCATTGGAAATATAATTACTAGAGCCCCTGAAGAGGATGAAAGACCTTCTTATGCAGAGGTAGCAAGAATAAAAAATGATATGATCATTGTAGAGCCTTATTCGCCAGAAAAGTTCTTATAATTGATAAATAATGTACTAGAGGAGGAAATGTATATGGGAGAAAGTATTGTGGTAACATCGGGAAAAGGTGGAGTAGGTAAAACTACTACAACGGCAAATATAGGAACAGCTTTGGCATCACTAGGTAAGAAAGTTGTGGTGGTTGATGGAGATACTGGACTTAGAAATCTTGATGTACTTATGGGCTTGGAGAACAGAATAGTCTTTAATATACTTGACGTAATTGAGGGAAGGTGTCTTCTTAGAAAGGCCCTAATAAAGGACAAGAGGTTTGATGGTCTGTTTTTACTTCCAACAGCTCAGTGCAGGGATAAAGATGACATTGCTCAAGAGCAGATGTTGAAAATTGTAAATGAACTTAAGGAAGAATTTGATTATGTTTTGATTGATTGTCCTGCGGGCATTGAACAAGGCTTTGAAAACTCCATAGCTGGAGCTAACAGGGCGCTTGTGGTGGTAAATCCTGAGATAACTTCCATAAGGGATGCAGATAGGGTCATAGGAAAATTAGATGCTAGGGGAGTTTCAGATCATAGCGTCATTGTAAATAGGATAAATTTCGAAATGTCTCAAAATGGTGATATGCTGGGCATAGAGGATATAGTTGATTGCCTTGCAGTGAAACTCATCGGAGTAGTGCCAGAGGATAGAGGTGTTACTGTTTCAACCAATAAAGGTGAACCCATTGTATTGTCAAATGAAACAAATGCGGGAATTGCATTTATGAATATAGCAAAGCGCATTACAGGAGAAGATATTCCAATACATAGATTTGATAATGGCAAAACTGGATTTTGGGAAACTATAAAGAAAATATTTAAAAAATAGGAGGAAGAGTTTCTATGGATTTATCAAAATTTTTCTCGTCGAGATCTTCAGGTTCGAAAGGCACAGCTTCAAATAGATTAAAACTGATTCTGATTCACGATAGGGCAAACGTGTCTCCAGAGCTTATAAATAGAATAAAAGAAGATTTGCTTGACGTAATTTCAAAATATGTGGTTATAGATACGGATGAATTAGATGTAAAGGTTGCTAAAACCGAAGAAATAGAAGGCGGTTCTCCAGCTCTTATTGCCAGTATTCCTATAAAGTCTATAAAAGACTAAGTTATAGCTGCTTTAAAATAGTATTTTACCTTATTATAATTTGGCAGTGGCAGTGTTAGGAGGAAGTTTTTAATGTTAGAGTTTATTAAAATGGATAAGAAATCGTGGAAGAGAGTGGATTATCCCATACTTTTGTGTACAATTGCCATTGTTTTAATAGGAATAGCTTGTATATATAGCATTATAGGTAGGGATAATGCTCAAAAACAGCTAGTATGGCTTTGCTTATCTTTATTTGTCATATTTTTTGTAATGAATATAGATTATAAAATAATATGTAATTATGCAGATATTTTCTATTGGATTACAGTAGCCATGCTACTTTATACTAGGTTTTTTGGAAGGGTGGTAAAGGGTGCAAGAGGTTGGATATTTATTGGTGGATTTTCCATCCAACCTGCCGAATTAGCTAAGGTAGCTATCATCATCATTCTAGCAAAAAAACTAGAGGAAATGGAGAGCAATGTAAATAACCTAAAGAATTTTTCTATATTAGCTATGTATTGCTTTATTCCTATGCTTTTAATTGTTTTGCAACCTGATATGGGCATGACTTTGGTTTGCTTTTTTATCGTCTTGGGTATTTTTTATTCAGCTGGGCTAAACAAAAAAGTTATATATGTGGGCTTGGTTAGTATGGTGCTTTTAGTAACTGTTGTATGGTTCTCGAATTTGATGCAGCCTCACTGGAAGGCAAGGCTCATTTCTTTCCTTAACCCAGAGAAGTACATGCAAGATTCTGGCTATCAAGTAATGCAAGCTTTAATTGCCATAGGCTCGGGAGAATTATTTGGCAGTGGTTTCATGAAGGGAACCCAAGTTGCCTACGTGCCTGAGGCCCACACAGATTGCATAATAGCTGCCTATGGTGAGCAGTGGGGATTTTTGGGCATTGTTATGCTGATGTTTTTGTATGGGCTTGTGATATACAGAGCTATAAAAATAGCTAGTAATTCCAGGGATATAATGGGCAGTGTCATAACCATAGGGGTTGTGTCATACCTTCTTTTTTCTTTGATACAAAACATAGGCATGAACATAAGTTTAATGCCTGTAACAGGGATCACCTTGCCATTCTTCAGTTATGGCGGTAGTTCCCTTCTTACAAACTTTATATCCCTTGGACTTGTGCTCAATGTGGGAATGCACAACGAACGGTTTAGCATTTAAGATTTAATTTTTAAAAGAAGAGGTACTCCATGTTTTATGGGTATCTCTTTTTTGCGGAAAAAATTTAAAGTAATAATATGAACTGATATTCAATATACTTATATAGAGTTTACACAAGAGTAATATGAATATGAAAGGAAGGACAATACTATAGAAATTCTAGTTAAAATTATATTTATTTATCTTCCTATTGTGCTTTTTTTCAAAATAAAGACTATGTTTTTATTGTCTCTAATTTTTGTTACTATACACGAATGCATTCATTATATAGTGGGGAGGCTTCTCAGTTTTAAAAATTTAAATATGCAGGTTATGCCCTTTGGTGCAGTGTTAAATATAAGGGATTTAGATACTGCTACAGCTATGGAAGAATATTTAATAACTGTTGCAGGACCCATGAGCAATATAATTCTATGCACAATTTTTATTGTGCTATATAAAATAAATAAGCTACCCTTATTTTATGATATGGCCCTTTGTAATTGGACTTTGGGTTTTATAAACATAATTCCGGCATTCCCTTTGGATGGTGGCAGGATACTAAGAATACTACTTAATAAAAGATATGTATATAAACATGCTTGTGAAATAGCTTTGAATGTGAGCATAATGGTGGGAATGCTCTTAAGTTTCATGTACTTTTATGCATATTATAGAGGTAAGGTTTCCTTGAGTCTTAGTGTAGGGAGTATAGCCATATTTATAATTTATGGAGCTATAAAAGAAAAGGAGAGAATTCAATATATAATTATGAGTGACCTAATGAAGAAAAGAACAGGCTTTATTAAAAAGGGTTATATGGAAACAAGGGTTATTGCTATTCATTACAAAAAAAGTCTTTTGAGCACATTGAACTTAATTGATAAAAGCAAGTACAATGTTTTTTATGTTCTAAATGATGAGCTGTGTGTGCTGGATATTGTTTTTGAAGGAGATGTATTGGAGACGTTAAAAGAAAAAGGTGATCTTACCTTTGAAGAATATATTAATTTGTAGTAGGCTGTGGTGGCGAATTCCTTCCACAGTCTTTTTCTTTGTCTTTGCATTTTCAAAAAATAATTTGTAAAAACTCCATAATATGATACAATAAAATAATGTAAACTGGAGGAGGCGAAGTGATGAATAAAATTACTGATAGTATATTGTCTAGAGTGGAAAAACCAGCTAGATACACAGGTGGAGAATTTAATTCCATTATGAAAGATATAGATAATGTGAGTATAAGATTTGCTTTTTGTTTCCCTGATGTGTATGAAGTAGGCATGTCACATTTGGGAAGTAAAATTCTTTATCATACATTGAATCAACGAGAGGACACTTTTTGCGAAAGGTGCTATGCGCCTTGGCCTGATATGGAAAAAGAGTTAAGGGAAAATAATATTCCTTTGTTTACTCTTGAGACAAAGGACAGTCTTAAGGATTTTAATATTATTGCATTTACATTGCAATATGAAATGAGTTACACTAATGTGTTAAACATGCTTACCATGGCAGGAATTCCAATTTTATCAGAGCAAAGAGGAGAAAACGATCCCCTTGTGTTCTTTGGAGGTCCATGTGCATATAATCCAGAACCTTTGTATAAGATTGCAGATTTCTTTGCCTTAGGTGAGGGTGAAGAGGAATTGAATGATGTTTTGGATTTGTACAATAAATATAGAGATGAAAATCAGGATAAAGCTTGGTTCTTAAGAGAAGCAGCTAAAATACCTGGAATCTATGTTCCTTCTTTATATGATGTGGAGTATCATGAGGACAATACCATAAAATCTTTCAAACCTAGGTATAGTGATGTGCCTGAAAAGATAAAAAAACGTATTATATCCAAGCTTGATAAGGTTGATTTCCCAGATAAATTGCTTGTTCCATATACGGAAATTGTCCATGACAGAGTTACTTTAGAAGCTTTTAGAGGATGTACAAGAGGATGCCGTTTTTGTCAGGCTGGCATGATATATAGGCCTGTTAGAGAGAAGTCCACAGAGACCTTGGTAGAGCAGGCAGGTAAACTAATAAAGGCCACGGGCTACGATGATGTATCTTTAATTTCTTTGAGTATATGTGACTATTCCAATATACAGGAATTAATAAAGCAGCTTACTGAAAAATATGGCAGCGAAAAGGTGGGTGTATCTCTTCCATCAATAAGAATAGACTCTTTATTTGTAGATGTTTTAAATGAGATACAGAAGGTAAGGAAAACAGGACTTACTCTGGCACCAGAAGCGGGAACTCAGAGAATGAGGGACATCATAAACAAAGGTGTTTCTGAAGAGGATCTTATAAATTCAGTTCATACAGCTTTTACTCAGGGCTGGGCTACTATAAAGCTTTATTTCATGGTGGGACTTCCATATGAAACTAGAGAAGACGTTTTAGGTATTGCAGACCTTGGACAAAAGGTTGTGGAGGAATACTTTAAGGTTCCTAAAAATGTGAGAAAAAAAGGTTTAAGGGTTACTATTAGCTCTGCCATTTTCGTTCCAAAGCCTTTTACACCATTTCAGTGGGCTGCTCAGGACAGGATGGAAGATGTGCAGTTAAAAATCGGAGATCTTAAAAGAAATATTAAAAGCAAGGCCATATCATATAATTGGCATGAATCACCTGTAAGCTTTATGGAGGCAGTAATAGCGAGAGGCGATAGAAGAATATGTGATGTCATAATAAAGGCACACGAAAAGGGTGCTAAATTTGATGGCTGGCATGAATATTTCGATTATGAAATCTGGCAAGAAGCATTTAAAGAGTGTGGAGTGGACCCAGAATTTTATGCATATAGGAATCGTTCATACGATGAAATCCTTCCATGGGATTTTATAGATATTGGAGTTACAAAGGAGTTTCTTATAAAGGAAAACGAAAAGGCTAAAAATGGAGAGGTTACTCCTGATTGTAGACAACAATGTGTTAACTGTGGAGTAAATAAAAGTTTTAAAGAAGGGAAGTGTTTTGAAGGTGCGATATTTAATCAAATACACAAAGCATAGTAGCATAAAGTTTATATCACATCTTGATCTTATGAGGACTATTCACAGAGTCATACGTAGGTCTGGCATAGATGTAGAATACTCTAAGGGTTACAATCCCCATATTTCCCTATCCATCGCACAGCCTCTTGCTGTGGGAGTGTATTCTGAG
Source organism: Hathewaya proteolytica DSM 3090 (assembly GCF_900142225.1). Lineage (GTDB taxonomy): Bacteria > Bacillota > Clostridia > Clostridiales > Clostridiaceae > Hathewaya > Hathewaya proteolytica. The sequence goes on along the minus strand of NZ_FRAD01000003.1, from coordinate 218,623 downwards.
GGTGAATACTTGGATCTTATAATGAATACAGAAATTGATGAAGATGAGATCATAAGAGTTCTAAATGAAAATTCTCCTATGGGTGTAAAGTTTCTTGAAGCTGTGAAGTTATACAAGGTAGAGGGTCGAAAGATTATGCAGTCTATGGCAGCTATCGATGGGGCTCTATACACTATTTCCTTTGCACTTAAGGACAAAGAAAATACTATAAAATCCATGGACTCTCTTATAGACAATGGAAATTGGGAGATTCTTAAAACCACTAAAAATAGCGAAAAAGTGGTGAACATCCGAAAATATGTCAAGGAAATAAAGTATTGGGAAAAGGATAATAAACTTGTTATAAGAGCACTTGTTAGCTGTGGCTCTAGAGAAAACTTATCTCCTCAATTGCTAAGCCAGCTTATCATAAGAGAGGTAGAAGGAATAGATAGTCACGAATTCATAGATATAAAGAGGGAAGAACTATATGTTTTGAAGGATGAAAAATATATTCCTCTTGGAGAGTATTTTAAAAGTGCCTATGGTAAAAACCAATAATACATACAAGTGGTGAGAAAATGTATACTATTTATGTTGAAAAGACTGCTGAATACCTTAGAATAGCAGAAATTAATATGGAAAGTGATATTAGCAGGTTCTATATAAGTGAAAATTTAAGTGAACCCATGGTTGGAAGTATATATTTAGGTAGAATTGAAAATGAAGCAAACCTTATGGGCGGATATTATGTAAATATTGGCAGTGAAAAGAGCTGCTATTTGCCAAAAAATAAAGCTCACAAAGCATTTAAAATAGGTGAAAACCTGGTGGTTGAAATTCTTAAAGAGCAGATTGGAAACAAGGGTGCTGTGTGTACTTCTAAGATCACCATAGGTGGAAACCTAGTGGTGGTAAGTCGAGGAAAAGGTAAAAAGCTGTTTTCAAAAAAAATAAGAAAAAAAGAATTTCGGGAAAGCTATGAAGATTTTTATGTGGATAAAAATATAGACCTTGTTTTCAGAAAGAATTCCGAGAAAGCTTCAAAAGAAGAAGTTACCTTAGAATATGAAAAGCTATTAGAAAAATTTCACAGTGTATTGAGAAAAGAAAAATACAGTTTGAATGTGGGGTTAATATATGAGGGGCCAGGTATAGTGGGGGAAGTTTTTTCGGAAATTCATCAAGGGGAAGAATACAATGTAATTGTAAATGACAAAACTGTTTATGAGGTTATAGAAAATAAACTTCTTACTTTACCTAAAAATATAAAGAAAAATATTAACTTGAAGATGGATGAAGTCTATCCCCTATTTTATAAATACAATTTGGAGAATATGATTCTAAGGTTTGGAAATCGCAGGATATGTTTACCTTCAGGGGCTGAAATAGTGGTGGATAGAAAAGAAGCACTCACTGTAATAGACATAAATTCTGGGTGTCACCATGGAAAAAGCAATCACGCTGTGAACATGGAATGTGCGGAGTTTATCCCAAAGATTATAATGAGCAGAAATTTAAGTGGTATCATCATAGTGGATTTTATAAATACAGATACCCAATTAAATAAAGAAGAAATTGTAAGGACAATAAAAAATGGTTTTTACATGGATAGAAACAAGGTAGAGGTAAAAGAATTTAACGAATTGTCACTTCTAAATATAACTAGAGAGCGCCGAGGAAAAAGTTTGTTTGAACACCTTAATTGCAGATTTGAAAATAAGCTTTGTTCCGTGAATTTACTTAAAGCAGAATACCTTATGTTTCTTATAAAAAACAGGCTTATATTTGAAGACTATGAAGCTAAGGACAATATAACCTTAGAAATTCCAAGTATTTATGAAAGCTGCTTTCCAGAATTTATTCATGATATAAATGAATACATAAAGAGCTGTGGATGCAAAGTTTCAGTGGAATACAATAACTCTATAGAAGATTTTAGAATTCTCAAGAATATTGAATGAAAAAATAAAAAAATCTTTACAACAACCATTATTATGTGATACAATGGCTTTTGTAGGCCGCACACAATGGTTTAAATCATTTGTAAAAATGTACCTAAGTGGCGAGATTGGATAGAGGAGGTGCTTTCGTATGTACGCAATAATTGCAACTGGTGGTAAGCAGTATAAAGTTCAGGAGGGAGACGTAATATTCGTTGAAAAACTGAACGCTGAAGTTGAAACTTCTGTTGAATTAAACGAGGTTTTAGCAGTAGGCAAGGAAGATGGCTTAGTATTAGGAAAACCTGTTGTTGAAGGTGCTAAAGTCGTTGCTAAAGTTTTAGAGCAGGGAAAAGCAAAAAAGGTTATAGTATTCAAATACAAACCTAAAAAAGACTTCAGAAAGAAAAATGGACACAGACAGATGTATACTAAACTTCAGATTGAAAAAATCGAAGCATAATATATATGATTACTGCAAAGTTTTTTAAGAGAGAAGATAAAATATTAGGTTTTCAGATATCGGGACACGCAGGTTATGCTGAATGTGGCCATGATATTGTGTGTAGTGCAGTTTCTACACTTGGTTATACCTTTTTAAATGGTATAACAGATGTTTTATCTATCAAGCCTGAATATGAAATTAAAGATGATGACGGGTTTATGAGAATGAGTTTTAAAGATAGTTCTAAAGAGGATATAATTAAAGCCCAAGTTCTTATGCAAACCATGTTGTTAGGAATGGAAAATTTAAAAATATTGTACGGTGATTACATAAAGGTAGTTAAAGAGGAGGTGTAATACCATGTTATTGATGAACCTTCAGTTATTTGCTCATAAAAAAGGAGTAGGTAGCTCAAAAAACGGTAGAGATAGTGAATCAAAAAGACTAGGTGCTAAGCGTGCTGATGGTCAGTTTGTTCTTGCTGGAAACATCCTTGTAAGACAGAGAGGAACAAAAATTCATCCAGGTCTTAACGTAGGCATTGGTGGAGATGATACCTTGTATGCAAAGGTTGATGGAATATTAAAATTCGAAAGACTTGGAAAAGATAAGAAAAAAGCAAGCGTTTACCCAGTTGAAGTGGAACTAGTTGAAGAAGTAGCTGAGTAGATTATAATGAAAGCACCCAAGATAATGGGTGCTTTTTTTAAAAGTAGGGTATTGTTTGAGTAATTAATCTATAAAAGGCAATAATATAATTATAGATTATACATAAAGGTGAGTGAAGTTATGTTTATTGATAAAGCGCGGATATTTGTTAAATCAGGTGACGGTGGAGATGGCTCTATACATTTTAGACGAGAAAAGTATGTTGCTTTAGGAGGCCCAGACGGTGGAGATGGCGGCAAGGGTGGTTCGGTTATACTTGTGGCTACCAACGATATGACAACCCTAATGGACTTTACATATAAGAAAAAGTATGTGGCAGAAAGAGGCGAGAACGGATCAGGTTCAAAATGCTATGGTAAAGATGGCCAAAATGTTATAATAAAAGTTCCTACAGGAACAGTTGTAATAGATTACGATACAAACAAAATTATGGCAGACCTTGCCCACCATGGTGATCAGTGTGTTGTAGTTCGTGGTGGAAAAGGCGGAAAAGGAAATGCGAAATTTGCAACACCTACAAGGCAAGCTCCAGAGTTTGCAGAGCCAGGTATGCCAGGTGAAGAGAGATACATAAAGCTTGAACTTAAATTATTGGCGGATGTTGGACTTATTGGCTTCCCTAATGTGGGAAAATCCACTTTATTATCTGTGGTATCAAAGGCCAGACCAAAGATAGCCAACTACCATTTTACAACATTAAAGCCTAACCTTGGCGTTGTAGATATGAAGGGCATAGAGAGCTTTGTAATAGCTGATATACCAGGACTTATAGAAGGTGCGGCAGAAGGTGTAGGCCTTGGAATAGAATTTTTAAAGCACGTAGAGAGAACAAGGGTTCTTATTCATGTGGTGGATTTATCTGGACTTGAGGGACGAGATCCCATTGAGGACGTAATTAAAATAAATGATGAATTAAAAAAATACAGTGAAAAACTTTCAAAAAGACCTCAAATCATTGTGGCAAATAAAGCAGATCTTATATATGATGATGGAACCTTTTATGACTTTGAAGCAAAAGTTAAGGAAATGGGATATGACAAAGTATTTAAGATGTCTGCAGCAACGGGTCAAGGTGTGGAGGATATTATGAAAGCTTGTGCACAATTATTATCCACTATACCAATTGAGGAACTCGAGATTGATGAGGAAGATAGATTTATTGAAGAGCAAAAATCATTTACTTATGAAATTGATTCTTCAAATGAAGGTTTATTTATTATTTCTGGGTCCTTCGTTGATAGATTGCTTCAAGCTGTAAATGTCAATGATGCAGATTCTCTTAGGTATTTCCACAAGGTGCTAAGAAACAAGGGAATACTGGATGAACTGAAGGAGCTTGGAGTTAAACAAGGCGATATGATAAGAGTAAATGATTTTGAATTTGAGTACATTATTTAGGAGGGAAAGATGATAACATCTAAACAAAGAGCTACATTAAGGGCTTTAGCCAATACTATGGAACCAATATTCCAGGTTGGAAAGCTGGGTATAGAAGAGAATTTTATATGTCAAATTGATAGCGCTCTTGAAGCTAGAGAGCTGATAAAAGTAAAAGTATTAGAAAACAGTGGTCTCACTGCTAGAGAGGCAAGTGAAATACTTTGTGATGAACTTAAATGTGAAGGAGTTCAGATAATAGGAAATAAAATCGTCATATACAGAAAATCACAAAAGAAGCCTAAAATTGAAATATAAGTTTCCAATATAGGATGTGATGCTATGAAAAAAGTAGGTTTATTTGGGGGCACATTTGATCCCATACACAATGGGCATATGAGCATAGCTTACGAGGCTTTATATAGACTATGCCTTCATGAAGTTATATTTATTCCAGCAGGCAATCCTCCGCACAAGTCAAGAAATTTGATCACGGAAAGTGGTATTCGTTATGATATGGTAAAAGCTGCTGTAAAGGACGAAAGTAAGTTTACTGTTAGCGATTATGAAATAAAAAAAGAAAGTAGAAGCTACACTTATGAGACCATAGAGTATTTTAAAAAATCAACTTCAGATTTGCAACTCCACCTTATAATAGGAGAAGATAGTTTTTTTGATATTGAAAAGTGGGCCAATGCACAATATATTTTGCGAAATTGTACTGTGGTTGTGTTTGGTAGAAATGAAATTAATTATATTAAAATGTCAGAACATAGAAAACATATTATGGACAAATACAATAGCAATATTTTATTGCTTGAAACGCCTATATTAGAGATATCTTCCACCCTAATAAGAGAAAAATTAAATAAAAATGAGAACATTAGCTATCTTGTACCCTGTGGTGTGGAGGAATTTATCCGAAAAAGTCAGCTGTATAAACAGAATTATAACCTTTAGGTGGAGTTTTAACTTCATCTGAAGGTTAAAATTGATTATAGTGTATACATTTATATTGAAAGTGTAGATATTTATATTTTGATGGAGGATAAAATGTGGAGCGAAGATAAAATAGACAAATATTTGAGAGATAATCTTAAAGAAAATAGGTATATACATACTTATGGTGTGGTGAAAGCCGCTGAAGAATTAAGTGAAATATATGGAGTTAACAAAGAAAAGGCGCGGTTAGCTTCACTTCTTCACGACTGTGCCAAGTATTTATCTAAAGAAGAAATATTTGATATTTTGCATAGTGAGCACATTAAATTAGATGAGATTATTAGGCATATGCCAGATATTATGCATGGTGTTTGTGCAGCAATAATTGCGAAAAATTTAATGGGTGTTCATGATGAAGAGGTTTTGGAGGCCGTAAGATGTCATACCACTGGCAAAGCCAACATGACAAATTTGGACAAAATAATTTATCTTGCTGATTGTATTGAGGAAAATAGAAAGTACAGTGGTGTGGACGAACTGAGAGATTTAAGCAGGGACAACTTAGATGAGGCCGTAATAAAGGCCCTTGAGCAGACCATGTTATACGTTATAAAAAATGGTCATCTTCTTCACCCTGAAACTATAAAGGCGAGAAATTATTTAATACTTAACCATAGATATTTAAAATAGAACTACAAAATTCAATTTGATAATGATAAGATATATATATATATAATTATAAATTGGAGGAATTTGTTATGAAAGAAATAATATCAACTGAATTAGCACCAGGTGCTATTGGACCATACTCACAGGGAATAAAGGCAGGAAGCATCATATTTACATCAGGCCAGCTTCCAGTAAATCCAGCTACAGGTGAACTTGAGACAAAAGATATTAGAAGAGCTACAGAGCTATCTATGAAAAATGTTGAGGCCATTTTAAAGGCTAAAGGAGCTTCTTTGAACAACGTGGTAAAAACCACTATATTCTTAAAGGATATTAGCATGTTTGGAGATGTAAATGAAGTTTATGGTACTTTTTTTAAAGAAGAGGCACCGGCAAGATCGTGTGTTCAAGTGGCAAAGCTTCCTAAGGATGCCCTTATAGAAATTGAAGCCATTGCATATTTATAAATGGAAAACATTTTAACTTATACCGTAGCTGGTGTAGACAACAAGAAGATAAGAGATTACTTGAGGTATGAGATCGGTTTATCTGGAAGGATGATAACTAAAGCTGGCATGGAAGGAAGAATTTTTTCAAATGGCCAGGTGGTTAAATTAAATCATAGAGTAAATACTGGGGATGAAATTGTAATAAATCTTGTAAGAGAAGAAAAACAAGATATTGAACCTGTATATATGGATTTAGATGTGGCATATGAGGATAAAGACATAATTATAATAAATAAGCCACCCTTTATGGTGGTTCACCCCACAAAGTCTCACCAGAAAGATACATTATCCAATGGAGTAATAAAGTATTTTATTGATAATGGAGAAAATTGCATTGTCAGACTTGTGAGCAGACTAGATATGGATACTTCCGGACTTGTCATAATCGCAAAAAATCAATATAGCCACATGACTCTTGCAAAGGATATGGCTGAAAACGGCATTGACAAAATATATAGGGCAGTGGTTCATGGAATACTCCAAGATAAAAAGGGCATTATTGATGCCCCTATTGGGAGAGAAAGTGAAGACAGTATAAAGCGTCAAGTTATGCAAGAGGGAAAGAGAGCCATAACTCACTATGAGGTAATAGAGGAGTATGACAATAATGCCTCCTTGGTGGAATTGAAGCTTGAAACGGGAAGAACTCATCAAATAAGGGTCCATATGGACCATATAGGTCATCCTATAATAGGCGATGCACTTTATGGCACGGGAGAGGATTGCGATTTAATTAATAGGCAAGCTCTTCATGCATATAAATTGTGCTTAAAACAGCCGGCAACTAGGGAAACCCTAGTGATTAATAGCAAGCTTCCTTGTGATATTGAAAGTCTCATAGAAAAATTAAAATAAAAAGATGAATAAGTACATTGCACAATGTACTTACTCATCTTTTTTTCTTGACATATAGTTATTTCTGCGGTTTTGAACTGCAAGCTGTCTTAACTTGGCTCTCTTATATTTTTTCACCAATCCTCTTGCAATTATAAATACAATGAATGCCAGTAATACGTATTTTAAAAGTATAAAAACATACTTTAAGATACTAGATAAAATACTATGGGAGCTTTTTGAGGGAACTTGTAATTGTTTAGGTGGGGTATAATCCCTATCACTGACAATTTCAAAGTCCACATTTCTTCCATCTACAGTCACTGTGCCCGTACAAATAAAATCATTTTTCTTTATAACTTTTGAGGCAATGTTTTTGGTGTCAAATGAAATATCTTTTATAATAGGATCGCCACTTGCATTTTTAGACCTTGTAATGTATAGATCCCCTTTTGCTAGAAGTTTCATTGGTGTGTTGTTTAAGCTTGTTTCTTTTATCACTTGTCCTTTATTGAACAACTTTGTTGTATGGTAATTATCAAAGGCAAAATCAAATAATGTTTTTGAGTCATTGTAAAAGTTTTTATCTTTATCGTGGGTTAGGGCTACAATAAATTTTTGGCCATCTTTTTCAGCATAGGATACGTAAGAATGCTGAGATTGAGTGGTGTAACCGGTTTTTGAGGCTTTTGTGTATTTATAATGCTTGGAATCAAATTTGTGGATGGCTTTGTTGCCATTCCATAGAGGTCTTGTTTTATTACATTTATTTGTAATATTCATATTATAACTTGGTGTTGAAGAGATTTCTATGTACTTTTGGTGCTTTATGAGCTCCTTCATTATTAGCGAAAGGTCCGCAGCTGAGCTTTTATGGTTTTCATTGTATAATCCATGTGGGTTTATAAAGTTAGTATTTTTACATCCTAATTGGCTGGCCCTTTTGTTCATCATGGAAATAAAGTTTTCGTATGTTCCTCCTATATGAACTGCTAGAGCATAGGCGCAGTCATTGGCAGAAGAGAGTAAAAGAGCATACAATAAATCCTCCACAGTTATTTCTTCATCTTTAAATATATAAATTTTAGAGCCGTCTATAGACTCAGCTTCTTTTGTTATTTTTACTTTTTCTTTAAGATCTTTGCAGTTTTCCAAAGTAAGTAGAGCAGTCATGATTTTTGTGGTAGATGCAGGGGGAAAACTTACATTGCTGTTTTTTTCGTATAATATATCTCCAGAAGTAGCATCTATTAGAATGGCACCATCTGCAGTTACTTTGGCAGTATAGGATGGTGATGCATATGCAATTCCGCAGTTTACAATTAAAGTTGAAACAAATAATAATAAGACAAAATACACTTTTTTTATACTTTTCACTTATAGCCCTCCTAATATATTTTGCTGATTTTAATAAGTAATAACTTTATTATATCAAAAAACTTCAAAAAGTACGATAGAAAATTGACAAATATGTCAATAATATTGAATACATGGATTATTCATATAGAAAGGGTGAACAATGTGAAGTTAGAGGATTTAAAAGCATATGGAAAATATATTATAGTAATAGGGTTGTTGATTGTATTATTTGGCGTTGGATATTTTTTAAATAATAATGAAGGAAATTTTTCAGTTAAAAATGGAGTTAAAAATAATAATGATAGTATGGAAAGCTCGGAGACGATATACGAGGCCTCTAAGGACAATAGGGTGCAATCCGGAAAGTCTACTGTGGCAGTGGATTCTACGCAAGAGATGGAGTCACCATCAGCAATGAAAGTTGAACTAAAGGGAGCTGTTGAAAAACCTGGTGTCTATGAAATAAAAGAGGGTGATAGAGTAGATGATCTGGTCAAATTATCCGGCGGACTTAAGGAAGATGCAGATTTAATAAGAATATCATTAGCTCACAAATTACAGGATGAAGAAATAATTTACGTTTACAAAGTTGGCGAAAAAGAGAACATGGAATTGGCACAAATACAGGGCAACATAACTCAGTCTAAGGGTGGTGTAGCAAATAATAATTCAAAAAGTGATAAGGTTAATATAAACTTAGCTTCAAAGGAGGAATTAATGAAGCTTCCTGGTGTAGGAGAAGTTAAGGCAGAGGCTATCATACAATACCGAAGTGAAAGTGGTAACTTCCAAAGTCCTGAGGATTTGAAAAATGTGTCAGGTATTGGGGAAAAAACCTTAGCTAAGTTCATACATTTAGTAGACACAAAATGATTAATATTATAAAATGAGTTTATAGAAGATATAAATGGGGGAGGTATACTAATGAATAAAAGATTAACTCAATTATCGAAAACATCTGGGTGAGCCGCGAAAATCGGGCCGGAGACCCTTTCGAAAATATTAGATAAATTACCAAAGATGAGCAATGAAAATTTACTTGTGGGTATTGAAACCTCTGATGATGCTGCCGTGTACAAACTTACAGAGGATTTGGCTGTTATACAAACCCTAGATTTTTTTACTCCTGTAGTAGATGATCCATATACTTTTGGACAGATAGCAGCAGCAAATTCCTTGAGCGATGTATATGCCATGGGAGGAAAGCCTAGTTTAGCGCTTAACATAGTTTGTTTCCCAAATTGCCTTGATATAGACATTCTAGGTGAGATTTTAAAGGGTGGTGCAGATAAAGTAATAGAATCTGGTGCCGTTGTAATTGGGGGGCATTCAGTTTCTGATGACGAGCCTAAATATGGACTTTCTGTAATGGGAACTGTGCATCCAGATAAAATATTTAAGAATTACGGCTCTAAAGAAGGGGATGTTCTTATACTGACAAAACCCTTGGGTAGCGGCATAGTTAACACAGCCATAAAAGCAGGCCTAGCATCCAAAGAGGCATTTGATGAAGCTGTGAAGGTTATGAGCACTTTAAATAAATATGCTGGAGAAATAATAACAAATTACAATGTGAATGCTTGTACAGATATAACTGGTTTCGGTATAATGGGACATTGTTACGAAATGGCACATGGTTCACAGATGACTTTTAAATTGTATGGCAACAAACTTCCACACATTAATGGCGTAAAGGAATATGCTGACATGGGTCTTGTACCCCAAGGGACATACAATAATAAAAAATATCTGGAAGGTAAATTTAATTTAATTAATCAGCCTCAGTGGATAGAGGATCTTTTATTTGATCCGCAGACATCCGGAGGGCTTCTTATATCCCTTTCTATGGAAGAGGCACAAAAGGTTATGAGAGAATTGAACACACTAGAAATAAAATCGTCAATTATTGGAGAGGTAGTTGCTAAGAAGGATCATTACATAATTGTAGAGTAATTGCCACGGAATGCAAGGAGAAAAAGATGAAAAAAGAATTGTTAAGAAAGTTGCCAAAGATAGATCAGTTATTAGAAGAAAAGAGCATTAAAAATATATTAACTGAGAGCAGAAGAATTCTTGTTGTTAAATCTCTTAGGGAAACCATAGATATTTTCAGAAACAAGATAATAAATGAAAAAATAGAAGATTTTACAAAAGAGGATATTATAAGAGAATCTTTGCTATTATTAGAGCGGTATGAGGAAGGGAACTTGAGAAGAGTCATAAATGCCACGGGAACAGTTATTCACACTAATCTTGGAAGATCTATTTTGTGTAAAAAAGCGGTGGAAGCAGTGTGCAATGTAGCTGAGAACTATAACAATCTAGAGTTTGATTTAGATAATGGTAAAAGAGGTTCTAGATATACCCATGTTGAAAAAATAATAGCTGAAATAACAGGTGCTGAAGCAGCCATGGTGGTAAATAACAATGCTGCAGCTGTTATGCTTGTACTTGATACCATGAGCAAAAACAAAGAAGCAATTGTTTCTAGGGGTGAATTAGTTGAAATAGGAGGCTCTTTCCGTATCCCGGAAGTTATGACTTACAGTGGTGCTAAACTAGTGGAAGTTGGAACTACCAATAGGACTCATGAGTTCGATTATGAAAATGCTATTACTAGCGAAACAGGAGTGCTTTTAAAAGTACATACATCAAATTATAGAGTATTGGGATTTACGGAAAGCGTATCTCTTGAGGAAATGGTAAAAATAGGCCATCAGCACAACATACCTGTGGTAGAGGATATTGGAAGCGGTGTCCTTATAGACTTTAGTAAGTATGGATTTACATATGAGCCTACTATACAAGCTAGTGTTGAAGCTGGTGTTGATGTTATTTCCTTCAGCGGAGACAAAATGCTTGGAGGACCACAAGCTGGTATCATAATTGGAAGAAAAAAATATATAGATGCTATGAAAAAGAACCAACTAACTAGGGCTCTTAGAATAGATAAAATGACTTTGGCAGCTCTTGAGGCAACGCTTAGTTATTATCTGGATGAAAAAGATGCCATAGAAAATATTCCTACTATCAATATGCTTTTAGCAGACAAATCTGTAATTGAAGAGAAGTGCAATGTACTTTTAGAGAAATTAGAGGATAAGTTGAAGGATTTTGAAATTTCCATAGAAAAAGATTACTCCATGGTGGGGGGCGGTTCTATGCCTACTGAAAAGATAGAAACTTTAGTTGTTAAGGTTAGGGCGCCTCATATTTCTTCGGAGAAAATAGAGAGAGAATTGAGAGAATACAATACTCCAATCGTAGCTAGAATATTCGATAACAGCATTATTTTCGATGTTAGAACCATGAAAAAGAGCGAATTCGACACTGTTGTCAGCGCCATGGTTAAAATACAGTCAACTAATTAAGGAGTGAGATTATGAAAAATGTCATTATTGGAACAGCAGGTCACATTGATCACGGTAAAACTTCCTTAATACGTGCACTTACAGGCCATGAAACAGACACTTTAAATGAAGAAAAGCAAAGGGGAATTTCCATCAATTTGGGCTTTACTTTTTTCGATCTTCCCTCTAAAAGAAGAGCTGGGATAATTGACGTACCTGGCCATGAAAAGTTTATAAAAAATATGCTAGCTGGTATAAGTGGCATAGACTTGGTACTTATGGTAATAGCGGCAGATGAGGGTATTATGCCTCAAACAAAAGAACATCTAGAGATTCTACAGCTTTTAAAGGTTAAGAGAGGCATTGTGGTGCTGACTAAAAAGGATATGGTGGATAAAGAATGGCTAGAGGTGGTAGAGGAAGATGTAAGGGAGTATCTAAAGGATACATTCCTAAAGGATGCGCCAATACATAAGGTATCTTCAAAAACAAAAGAGGGCTTAGATGATTTAATTAAGGACATTGATAAATTTACTGAAAATATAGAGGGCAAAGAACAATATGCTCATTTTAGGTTGCCGGTGGATAGGGCATTTACCGTAAGCGGTTTTGGTACTGTAATCACAGGGACAATAATAGGAGGAAGTGTTCAACTGGGCCAAGAGATAGAGATATATCCTTCTAAGGTGATAACAAAGGTAAGGAGCATACAAGTTCATGGTGAGAGCAAAGATACTGCTTATACAGGTCAGAGATGTGCAATTAATTTAGCCAATGTGAAGCTGTCTGAAGTAAAAAGAGGGTGTGTTATAGCAGAAAAGGGAATTATGGAGCCATCCATGGTAGTAGATTGCAAATTATACTACATAAAGAGCATGGATAAGCCTTTTGTAAATAGGCAGAGAGTTAGGTTGTATCATGGCACAGAGGAAATACTTTGCAGGGTTGTGCTTTTGGACAGAGAAGAGCTTCAGCCAGGAGAGGAGTGTTTTGCCCAACTTAGACTAGAAAGCTGCCTTACCTGTCAAAGAAACGACAGATTCGTAATTAGAAGCTATTCTCCTATGATAACAATAGGTGGTGGCAGTATTGTAAATCCAGTTTCTAAAAAAGTAAAAAGATACGACAAGGATTTTATAGAAGAGCTCACAATAAAAGAAAGCGGTGAAACCAACGGTATTGTAGAGAAGGTTTTACTAAATATTAGCGAAAAATTCCCTGATGAGGCCATGATATCAAAGGAACTTGGAAAGGGAGAAGAAAATATAAATTCTATACTAGAAGAGTTAATAGGTCAAGGATCCATATTGAAAATTCAGGCAATGGACAATACTTGCTATTTGCATAGAAAATATTTTGAAAACAAATCCTTGGAAATAGATAAATATTTATTGGATTATCACAAACAAAATCCTCTAAAGATTGGTGTTAGCAAAGAAGAATTTAAAAATAAAATTTTCTCAAAAAATATGAAGCAAAAAATATATGATGAGCTTTTAAATACCCTAAGAGAACAAGCGGTAGTGGATTTTAGCCAGGATTTCGTTTTTAAATATGGTTTTACTGTAAATCTAAATAGAGAACAGCAAAGAATGAAAGATAAGATTATAAAATTCTTCCAAGAGGGAAGATTTAATCCTGGAAAGTATGAAGAGCTTAGCAAAATAGAATCGGATAAGAAAACTTTTAAAATGGTTTATGATATGCTATTGTCCAACAATGATCTTATAAGATTAAATGAAGATTGTGTGCTTTTAAGTGAATATTATCTGGAAGCGAAGGACATAATTATAACATATATTAAGGAAAATAAAATAATATCTACTCCTACGGCAAGGGAACTGTTAAACACAAATAGAAAAAATGTGGTGGCGATCTTAGAGCATATGGATAGTTGTAAGATAACTAAGAGAGTAGAAAACGACAGAGTTTTGTATTAAAATTTAGGTACACTTATTTTTTGTGAGAAAATCTATTAAATACACAAATTTTTTGTTGATTTATGTAGAATTATGTGATATACTTTTTAAGGATTGAGGGAGTAGATAGGTGCTGGTGTGCCTACCGGTCTTCAAAACCGTGTTTTCGTGCTAAGACCACGATGGGTGGGTTCGATTCCCACATATTCCCGCCAGATTTTTATATTTGGTATCACCATAGTATTATAAGTTTATTAAAAGATTTATTTAAAAATAGTGACATAGCAAGGCAGGTTACGATACATATTTTATGATATGTGACCTGTCTTTTTTATATATAAAAATAATGAGATGATTTCGCGGAAATAATTAATAAAGAAATAAAATAATGACACGAAAATTAAAAGAGGGAATTGAAAGTTGCACATAGGTGAATGGGGTAGTTAAGGAGGTAAATATGAAACCGTGGTATAATATTTCAGCCTTTGAAGTGGTTCAAGGGCTGAATTCCGATATAAAAACAGGTCTTTCAAGGGAGAATTTAGAGAAAAATAGAGAGTTGTACGGTGAGAATAAGATAATAGTATCACAACCCAAGAGCATGTTTAGAATTATAATGGAAGAAATGGCCAGCTCTTGGAGTATTATTATTGTGTTATTGGTGTGTTTTTATTTTGTAAATAGATCTAAATATGCAATAATATTTTTAATAATTACGTTTTTGTTTATTATTACAGTGTTTATATATTATAAAAAAAAAAATGAAAAAAAATCCCTAGCTGTGGAAATACTAAATTCTAATAATGTGGATGTGCTAAGAGAAGGGAATTACATCACTGTATCTGTAAATCAATTGGTGGTTGGAGATATAACATTACTGAGGAAAAACATGTATGTTCCGGCAGATATACGAATTATTCAATGCGAGAATTTAAAGGTAAATGAAATGTCTGTGACTGGGAAAAATTATATATGTGAAAAATTTTCAGCTAAAATAAGTAAAAGAGAAGTAAATGTTGAGGAAGCTAGCAATATGCTGTTCAAATCCTCCATTATTGTGGAGGGAGAGGCTGTTGGAGTGGTGGTATCTGTTGGCATGGATACAGAAGTGGGCAACCTAATTAGATTTCAAAATAAAAATGAACATAGTAACAAAGGGATGTTTAAGATTTTAAAAAAGGCTTTAAATAGATTTTCCATAGTAGCCACCCTTTTATCTGTTGCAGTATTTATAATTGGTATGGCTATGGGTAAAAACAATGAATTTATTGTTAGTACCATGGAGCAAATTTGGATTTCAACTTTACCAGTGGTTGCTGTAGTAGAGGCGCTTTTACTTTTGATGGTTTTCTTAAAGCATTGTAATAGGAAAAAGATTTATATTAACAACATTTCTGTATTGGAGAAACTTAGTAATCTTCAAAGTGTTTTTATGGCTAAACAAGGCGTTTTAACGGAGGATGAGTACAATATAAATCTCATAGCAGTGGACAATATGCTACTGAAAAAAACTGTGGGAAGAAATTTTCATGTTGATAAATATTATGGAAATAGCAAGGTTCAAGGTGATAGCATAAATTCAGAAAATAGCTATGCTATTAAAAGATTTTTAGAGACAACTCTTTTATGCAACAATGCTTTATACAAAGAAGAAACTGGAGAATACTATGGTGATAAAAAAGAAATAGCTTTTTTAAAATTTGTACAAGAAACCTGGAAAGACATTAATGAAAAAAGGAAAAAAAATAGCCGTGTCCTAGATGTTCCTGTGGATGGTGAGATATTGATCAGTACTTGTGTAAATAGTGTGGACAAACGTTTTAGGGCTAGTTCTATAGGGCCCTTTGATAACGTTATAGGTAGATGCACCCACTTATTAAGGAATGACATAGAGGTGGAGTTAAAAGGCGAACAATTGGATAGAGTAAAGGAAATGGCTTATCATATCTTAACATCAGGAGCAGAAGTAATGGCTGTTGCCTATAGAAATTTTAATTATAAGCCTTCTTTAAAAGAGAATATACAAAGCAATCTTGTCCTTGTGGGTTTAGCAGGTTGTGAAAGTCCAGTAAAAAAAGATACTTATAATATTAGCAGCTTTGCTGCTAGCAGGGGTATTGATGTGGTGGTGTTTGCAGATGAAAATCAGTTGTCTTCTCAATGGTTTGGAAAGCAAATAGGATTTTTACAGGGATACAATAAAGTATACTCTGGGGTGGAACTGAAGTTCATGACAGAAGAAGAACAAAACAATGTTGAGAATCACGAGATAATGTTTGCCAATCTTTCTGAGGACCAAAAAATAAAAATAATAAATGAACACAAAAAGAATAGAGGAATGGTGGCTGTCATTGCATCTAAACTTACATCAGTACCACATTTTACTCAGGGAGATATATGCATTTCCTATGGAAAGGATGTAAGTGGTGTGGTGAAAAAGCTAAGTGACATATACATGGAGGACATATCCATTCTTTCACTATACAATTTGATGTCTGAAAATAGTAAACTATTGAATACTTACAAAGAGCTTATTTACAACGGGTATTTCAATGCTATTATGATTACTGTGCCCATAATTGCCAACTTTTTTCTTAAAGATAGGCTGATTTTCAACGATAGCTGGATGTTATTTCTGATATCAGTATCCACTATAATTAGTGGATTTATAACTATACTAAAGTGCAAAAAGAATGTTACAGAAAAAAGAAGCTATGATAAGATACAAAGGTCACCTTTAAAAGGAAGTTTTATTTTAAGTGTCACCATATATTTAATAGCCATATTTTTTCAACGACAGTTCCATTGTAAAGACACAGTTTTAATACTGCAACAGATTTTAATATTTCTTCTTATAATTATAAATCCCTTATTTAAGAAGTAAAACAGAGATGTCAAATAATGTAGATTATTATCACAACATACGCTTTCTTCGCATAAATTAAAATATGAGGAGTGATGCGTATGTTTTCTTTAACTGAAGTTGAGATGATGTTTATACCAATTATAACCGCTATTGTTAATGTGTTAAAGGAAGCTGGTCTTAAAAGTAGATTTGCTTCCTTGGTTTCTTTGACCTTTGGGATAATCTTCTGTTTCATTTTCTCTAGTGAAGTGATGTATGGACAAAAATTTTTAAAGGGCCTTGTAATTGGATTAAGTGCATCTGGGTTTTACACCAACGGGAAAAATTTTATAGGAACTTTAAGGCCAAAGGGTAAAGATAATAAATAAAAAATATAATAGCTAACTATGTGATTATAATAAGAGAAGATGGGCAATAATTTCAATGAATAAGTAGAAATATTTTGTTTTTAAAGAGGATATTATGAAATTAGAAGAAATAAACTGTGAGATTACAGGTCCACTTACAATTTGTTGTATTGCCTTATTTATGGGTATGATGTGTTTTATATCATTTAAGATAAATATTATCATAGGTGTGGTTTACTCCACATCTTATTTTCTTATTGTCTTTTTAAGCCAGAGTAAAACTTCCTGGATCCTTATGATTATTGTTTCAATTATAGGGTACGTATTTGTGCTATTCTATTTCACACAAGGCTTGCCAGGTAAAGGGCCCATTGTGGCAAAAATCGTATCAAAGAATCCAAAATCCTACTATGGAGTTTGTAGCTACAAGGGGAAATTGATAAATCTAAGTGGAATTGGAGAGGAGGTAATGGTTGGCAGCAATGTATGCATTCATGGTACTTTTACCGAAAAACCGCAATATGAATATGGTACTGTAGGGGAAATTAAGTGTAGTAAAATTGAAAGCGAAAAAGTGAACAACTCATACAATATTTACAATCTCAAAGACAAGATATACAATGAGTTCAAAATCAGCATTGGTGAAGAGTCTGCGGGAGTTATGATGTCTTTAGCCTATGGAGATACAAGGTTTATAGAAGATACATATAAGGAACAATTAAGTCAGCTTGGAATAGTACACATAATCAGTGTGTCAGGACTACATATGAACATACTTTTTTCAGCTTTAGCTCTTATTCCATCAATAGCCCTTCAATGCACTATGGGCTATTTATACGTAATTTTAACTGGGAGTAGGCCGTCTACTATGAGGGCTTTTATTATGATAGCAACATCAAAAATTGGGAGAAAAATCTATAAGAACTACCGCAGTATAAATGCACTTAGTTTATCAGCCATTATTATTTTGTGTATAAAGCCGTGGTGTGCTTTTAATTTAGGATTTATATTGTCATATTCATCTGTATTGGGGATAATTGTATTTTACAGAATATTACAAAGAAAATTGTACTTTTTGCCAAAGAGGATAAATGAATCTGTGAGCTTATCCTTAGCTAGTATGAGCATGACTTTTATTATACTTTCCATTATGAACAAAAGTATAAACATAGGCTTTTTAGTCAGCAATATGATTCTCGTACCCTTGTATTCCTTTTTGACTCTTTTGGGCTTAATATTTATGGTGGTGTTTAACACAAGCTATTTAAATGGTATAATAAGTTGTGTTATAAGGGCAGTGTTTGCCCTAACCGATGGAGTAAAGAACTTTTTGCACCATATTTTTTCCTTAGAGATCTATTTTAGTTATTGGGAAATAGTGATAATAATATGCATGGTGTATGTTTACTTAAAGTGTAAGGATGACAAAATAAAGTTGGTAAGAGCCACAGGCATTTGTCTTTGCTTCTTAGGTTTTATGAGAATTATGTAATAATCTTTTAAAAAAGGTGGAATTGCTTTGCTTAATCAAAAAGAGTTTTATAATTTATTTAAGACAAAGAACAACAAGGGTGAAGATAAAATTGGAAAGGTGTTTGTTTTTTGTGGTAGCGATGAGAATTTAATAAAAAAAAATATAAATGTTATTAAGAAGGAATATCTGCAAAACCAAATTGACGAATTTAACTATATAAGGTTAGATGGGATTAAGGTAACTGAGGATGAAATATTGAATTCCTGTGAAACTATGCCCTTAATGAGTCCTATGAAGGTGGTGGAGATATACAGGGCTGATTTCCTTGCAGATAAAGACAGCAAAGAAGGTGAGGGTGGCAACTCTATTTCTAAGTATCTAGAAAAGTACATAGGAAACATGCCCCCATATACTGTTCTCCTACTATATTATATCTTTAAAAGTAATAGGGAAAAGCCATCATCTATATTGAAACGTCTAGAGAAACACGGTGCCGTGGTGGTAAAAGTGGATAAGCTTAGAACAGCAGATATGTGTATTCAGGTGAAGGACATATTTGAACAAAATGGTGGTATAATAGAAAAAACTGAGTTGACTTTATTTTGCAACCAAGTAGAAAGCAATTTTGACATCATCGAGAGAGAGGTTCACAAATTATGCTCTTATACAAATGGTCGAAAAATCACAAAAGAAGATATAATAAATCTTTTGCCTTCTAAAAATGAAAGCGATATATTCAACTTAACTTCCTATGTAGCTGAAAATAACATAAAAAAAGCCATAGATACTTTAAACGAATTGATGTTTAGAGGTGAAAAAGCTACTATGATTTTGAGGATGATGGAGAAACAATACGACGACTTATTGAAGGTAAAATGCAGAATTGATAAGGGTATAAAAAAAGAACAAATTGAAATGGATTTGAAGATGCATCAGTTTAGGTGCCAGATACTGGCAAATCAATGTGGGGCTTTTAGTGAAAAATACCTTTGTTACATGATAGAAAAATGTTTGCAATGTGAAAAGAGGATGAAGTCTACTTCTGTGGATAGTAAAATGGAACTTGAGATGCTAATAGTAGAAGGGGCAGTGGCAAGACGCAGTATGTAATATAAAGTATAAATAAAGCAGCTAAGGAGACACCATAGCTGCTTTATTATTTAAATTCGTTTATTCTCTTTTAAAACAAAAATATTAAGCCATTGCTTTTAGTTTAACACTAAGTCTTGATTTTTTTCTAGAAGCTTTATTTATATGTAGAATGTTTTTGGAAACAGCCATATCTAAAGCTTTCACAGTTGCTTTGTATTCTTCAGCAGCTACTTCTTTGTTACCTGCAACTACAGCCTCTTCAAATTTTTTTATTGTTGTCTTTAAAGCAGACTTTATCATTTTATTTGCAAGAGCTTTCTTCTCGTTAACTTTTATTCTCTTCTTTGCTGATTTAATATTTGCCATTAATTTCACCACCTTATATTCTAGTTCCTGTACATTACGCAGCTTTGGGGAATCGCGTAAGCATTCATACTAACATCAGATATTATAGCATTAATTTCTTTTGACTTCAAGCATTAAACATAGAATACAATTATTTTTTTTGGAAAATATAATATTATAAGAATACCTTAAGGAGAAATTAATTATGAATGGTAATATACGAACTGATTTAGCCCTGGAAACTCAGGAGATGTACAAAGAAGAAAATGAGGGATACATACCTGGAACCGAAGTTGAGGAGTACACAGACAAAAGAGTGAAAATAACTCATGTGGAAGTTAAAAATGAAGAGGGAGAAAAGATTATTGGAAAACCTCGTGGAAAGTATATAACTTTGGAGATACCTGATTTTGTTTACTATGATGCAGAAACAAAAGACGATGTAAGTGCTGTACTTGCAAAGGTCCTCTCTCCTCTAATTCAACTAGAAGATGATATGACCGCTTTGGTGGTTGGTCTAGGCAACTGGAATGTCACTCCTGATGCCATTGGGCCCAAGGTGATGTCACATATTATGATAACCAGGCATTTAAAACAGCTAGTGCCAGATTCTATAGACGAACAGGTAAGACCTGTTTGCGGAATATCACCAGGTGTGCTTGGCATAACTGGTATCGAAACCAGTGAAATAATAAAAAGCGTAGTTAAAAAAATCAAGCCAAGTCTTGTTATATGCATTGATGCATTGGCATCGAGAAGAATGGAGAGGGTAAATAGCACTATACAGATCAGTACCACAGGAATAAGTCCAGGAGGTGGTATCGGCAATAACAGAAATGAAATAAGTGAAAAGACCATAGGTGTTCCTGTGGTTTCCATAGGCGTTCCCACAGTTGTAGATGCTGCTACTTTGGCAAATGACTCCATAGATTTAGTTATAGATGAGATGATAAAACAGTCTAAAAATAGTGGGCCTTTGTTTCAGATGTTAAAAAATATAGATAAATTAGAGAAAGAAAAGATGATAAAGGAGCTATTGAATCCTTTTGTAGGGGATTTAGTTGTCACTCCAAAGGAAGTGGATATGGTCATAGATGCCATGTCAAAGATCCTTGCCAACGGTATAAATATAGCACTTCAACCAGCACTTACTTTAAGTGATATAAACAAATTTATTAATTAAGTTATTAATATGCAGCTTATCTCATATTCTTATAACAGATAAAAATATGGGAGGGCGAAGAAATGAAATTAGAAATTGATGATTTAACAAACCATGGAAAAGATTATTTTAAAATAAGCTTGTTTAAAATAAGTATTCTTACAATCTTAGTTATGAGTCTGGTGCTTTTTAAGACTATACAGGCATATAGTAACGAAAGTATAGTTAATACTATTTATACAAAGATATTGGGATTTTCTTTGCCTAGCCTTAAGGCTAATAAAGTTGACAAAGATAAAGATGAAATGATATCACAAATTAAAGGTAAAATTAAATATAATGACAACGTAATTGGAAATGAAATATCTTATCTAAAAGATAAATCTGAAGCTAGTTTGTATGAGGAATTCAGCCAGAGAGATGAGCTGGTTACAGAGGATAATAACCTAGAGGATATTTCTTCACAAGAAGGAATAGTTCGGTACGTTCTAGATGAGGATAGCATAAAAAAAAGTGAAAAAGTCTCTGAACTGCAAGGTTCAGATAAGAAATTAAAGGTTCTGATATATCATACCCATACACAAGAAGCTTTTTCTCCTATAGCTGGCAAGGATGGAAGAAGCAAAGATAATAATTGCAATGTAGTTACAGTTGGTGAAAAAATCAAAAAAGTTCTTGAGGAGAAATACAATGTACAGGTGTTTCACGATAAGACTATTCACGACGAAAATTATTCTAAGTGCTATCCAAAAGCCAGGGAGACAGTAGAGAAATATTTACATGAACATGGGGATTTTGATCTCATAATAGATTTGCATAGAGACAGTCTTGAGAACAAAAGCACAGTTACAAGTGCCATAGGCGATGACAAAATAGCGAAATGCATGTTTGTAATGTGTACTGGATGCAAGTATTATGAAAGACAAAAAAGTATAGTGGACAGTTTAGTTTCAAT
Organism: Hathewaya proteolytica DSM 3090; assembly: GCF_900142225.1. GTDB lineage: Bacteria > Bacillota > Clostridia > Clostridiales > Clostridiaceae > Hathewaya > Hathewaya proteolytica. The sequence goes on along the minus strand of NZ_FRAD01000003.1, from coordinate 196,387 downwards.
TGCAAAGGGAAAATACCCACAGCTGCTAAGAGGCTCTGAGATATTGGAGAGAAACAAAGGAATTATGTACTATAATCAAGATTTGCACGAGAACTCTATACTAATTGAGTGCGGTGCAAATGTTAATACCATTGATGAAGTTTTAAAAAGTGGTGAGTATTTGGGTGAAGTATTGGGTGAATACCTTCAAAAGAAATAATATTATTGACATATACAGAGTAAGTTATGATATAATTTACTCTGTTATAGTGTATTTTTTGACCGGGGGTAATGCGAATGGAAAATAATAGACAGGAATACATAAGAAATTTCTGCATAGTTGCACATATAGATCATGGTAAGTCTACTTTAGCAGATAGGCTTTTAGAGTATACGGGAACTCTTGCAAAGAGAGATATGGAAGAACAGATACTAGACAACATGGAACTGGAAAGAGAGAGAGGTATTACAATAAAATCTCAGGCAGCTAGGCTAGTTTACAAAGCAAAGGACGAAAAGGAGTATATATTAAATTTAATAGACACTCCAGGGCATGTGGATTTTAATTATGAGGTTTCTAGAAGTTTAGCTGCTTGTGAAGGGGCTATTCTTGTGGTGGATGCCACTCAGGGAATCCAAGCTCAAACTTTGGCCAATTGTTATCTTGCAGTGGACAATGGCCTTGAAATTGCGCCAGTTATAAACAAAATAGACCTTCCAAGTGCTAGACCAGAGGAGATAAAACAGGAAATTGAGGATGTCATAGGAATTGAAGCCCATGATGCTCCGTTGATCTCTGCTAAAACAGGTTTAAATATCCAAGATGTTTTAGAAAGTGTTGTAAAGAAAATTCCTCATCCAAAGGGAGATGCAAGTGCACCACTTAAAGCTCTTATATTTGACTCAAATTACGATCCATATAAAGGAGTCGTATCCCACGTTAGAATCATGGATGGAGAGGTAAAAAAAGGCGACACAATAAAACTTATGGCTACAGGTAAAGAGTATGATGTAGTGGAAATAGGCGTCTTTGCACCTGGGTATACACCAGTGGACTGCTTAAGTGCGGGAGATGTTGGGTATATATGTGGTTCTATTAAAAATGTAAGAGACGCTAGAGTTGGGGACACCATAACCATGGCAGACAATGAGGCCAAAGAGCCACTTCAAGGATACAGACCTGCAGTGCCAATGGTATTCAGTGGTATTTATCCTGTGGATGGTGCAAAATACGGGGAGTTAAAGGATGCCTTAGAAAAATTGCAGCTAAATGATGCTGCCTTAAGCTTTGAACCCGAAACCTCTGTAGCTTTAGGGTTTGGATTTAGATGTGGATTCTTAGGACTTTTACATATGGAAGTTATACAGGAAAGAGTGGAGAGGGAATTTGACATTGATATTATAACTACAGCTCCATCTGTTATCTACAAAGTGTATAAGACCAATGGAGAGATGATTGAAATAACTAATCCAACAAATATGCCTGAGCCAACAGAAATTAAAAAGATGGAAGAGCCACTTGTAAAAGCATCTATAATCACCCCTGCAGAGTATGTGGGAGCTATAATGGAGCTTTGTCAGAGCAGAAGAGGTGTCTTTATAGATATGCATTACATAGAAACTACACGAGTGGTGATAAATTATCACATTCCTTTAAACGAGATAATTTACGACTTCTTTGATGCATTAAAATCTAGAACAAAAGGATATGCCTCCTTTGATTATGAGTTATTCGGCTATGAAGAAACTAAGCTAGTTAGGTTGGATATTTTATTAAATAAGGATAAGGTAGATGCTTTGTCTCTTATAGTACCTGAAGAAAGAGCTTATGCTCGTGGAAGAGGTATAGCAGAGAAGTTAAAGGAAATCATTCCAAGACAACTATTCGAGATTCCAATTCAAGCCACAGTGGGCAGCAAGATCATAGCAAGGGAAACTATAAAGGCAATGAGAAAAGATGTGCTTGCAAAATGCTATGGTGGAGATATTTCAAGAAAAAGAAAACTTCTTGAAAAACAGAAAAAAGGTAAGAAGAGAATGCGTCAACTTGGAAATGTTGAAGTTCCACAGGAAGCATTTATGTCCATTCTCAAGACCGATGAATAATCAATTAAAAGGGGAGCTTAATATGGGTTTAAAATCGCTGTATATTCATATACCATTTTGTGCTCAGAAGTGCTTGTACTGTGATTTTGTGTCTTTTGCGGGAAAAGAAAGCAGAATAAATGATTATATTAAATCTTTAGACAGGGAACTTTCACACTACAGAAATGAAGTGTTTGACACTGTCTATATTGGTGGGGGTACCCCCACCTTTTTAAATGCAGACAATCTTCGAGAATTAGGTCATAGCATAAGCAAATTGAAGTTAACAAAGGATGTAGAGTTTTCCGTGGAAGCTAATCCAGGGACTCTCAGCAGAGAGAAACTTCACATACTTAAAGGCATGGGTGTAAACCGTCTAAGCATTGGATTGCAAAGCTGCAATGACAATCTACTTAATTTGCTAGGAAGAATACACACCATGGAAGAATTCACACAGTCCTATGAAATGGCAAAGGAAGCGGGTTTTGAAAACATAAATATAGATGTTATGTTTGGATTGCCAACTCAAACCTTTGAAGATTTTAGGGAAACCATAAAAAAGGTAATAGAACTTAACCCAACTCATATTTCATGTTACAGCCTTATAGTGGAAGAGAATACTCCTTTTTATAGTAAGTACAGAGATGGAATTAGCCTTCCTGAAGAAGACGCGGAGAGGGAGATGTATGAATATGCTGTAAAGGAGCTTAAAGCTAATGGATATGAACATTATGAGATATCAAATTTCGCAAAGAAGAACAGACAGTGTCAACATAACTTGGCCTATTGGAGTATGAAGGAATACATCGGGTGTGGACTTAATGCTAGTTCCTATGTTAAAAATAAAAGGATAGAAAACACTAAAGACATGGATCTATATATAGAAATGTGCAACAAAGGAGAAAAACCTATAGGCACGTGTCACGAAAACTCTATAAAAGACAATATGGAGGAGTACATTTTTACAGGACTTAGGAAGACTAATGGTATAAGTAAAAGTGAGTTTCAGGCAAGATATAATAAAAGCATATATGATGTGTACAATAAAGTAATTAATAAGTATGTAAGCATGGGTTATTTGGAGGATGTAGGGGACTACCTTAAATTGAGTTTTCAGGGCCTTCAAGTTTCCAATGTAATAATGGCAGACTTTATATAAGGTTAAATCTATGGTTATTTAATGTATAGGTCAGTACCAGCTAGGGAATTCTAAGTTTTAGGATGATATTTTTATGGATCCTAAGCTTAGAATTTTATTTTTTTAAAATAAATCGGATTTCATTATAAACGGAAGAGAAACAAAAAAAAACAGAGAAAATTAAATGTAAATTTAAATAATAGCTTAAAATAACCTTTAATAATATTGACAAATAAAATTGCCAATGGTATTTTAAAAGCATAGTAATTAGCACTCAAAGTTAACGAGTGCTAATAATGAGGTGGTAAAATGGATGGACGAAAAATTAAAATTCTAGAAGCCATAATCAGAGATTACGTAAAGACAGGTGAGCCTGTGGGCTCCCGTACCATTGCAAAAAAGTATGATTTGGGCATCAGTTCAGCCACCATTAGAAATGAGATGGCTGATTTGGAAGAATTGGGTTATATTGAGCAGCTCCATAGTTCTTCAGGTAGAATTCCATCAGATAGAGGGTACAGATTATACGTTGATAAGCTTATGGAAGTAACGGATTTAAGTGAGGAAGAGAAGTATTTTATAAAAAACAAGATGTTAACATCCCAGTTATATCAGCTTGATAAAGTTGTATCGGAGGCCACTAGGCTTTTGTCTCAGCTTACAAATTTAGCTTGTATAGCCAATACTCCTTCCCTTAAAAGTAGCGCCATAAAGCAGATACAACTTATTGGTGTGGATACCACCACCGTGGTTGTAGTTTTAATTACAAACAATGGACTCATAAGCAACAAGGTAATAAAGATTGAAAAAGGCTTAAACCCTAACATGTTGCAGAGACTTAACTATTTGATAAATGATAGGTTACAGGGGCTCAGCGTGGAAGATATAGGGCTTCAGGTTATAAACAACCTAAAGGAAGATTTAGATGGACATGAAGATATATTCAATGCATTAATACCAGCATTGTATGATGGCTTAAAGGAAATGGAAAGTTCTAAGGTATATGCAGAGGGAACATCTAATATATTAAATTATCCTGAGTACAATGATATAGAAAAAGCCAAAGGTTTCTTTCAATTCATAAATAATGAAGAGAATATAAGAAGGATACTTCAACCAAGTCCTGATACTGATAACAAGAGCATTACCATTAACATTGGCATGGAAAACGGACTGGTAGATGCTAGGGATTATAGCATAATAACAGCTGTCTATGGTACAGGTACATCGGCAGTTGGAGCAATTGGAGTAATTGGACCTACTAGGATGGATTATGATAAGGTAATTGCTACTCTAGACAGCCTTGTGAAAGAGCTAAATTTAAATATTTTGCAAATATATAAGAAATAAGAAAATGAATGGAGGGCTTAGGCTTGGATAAACACTGCAAAGATAATAAAAGGCACACTTCAAATAATGGAAGTTGTAACAACGAAGTGGTGGATAACAATGAAAATAGAACTTTAGAAAATGAAGAGGGAAATGACATAAAAGTAGATGCAGAAGTTCAAAATGAAGACGTCCAAAATGAGGAAGTAGTCATAGACGAAACTGTTCTTTTAAAAAAACAACTAGAAAATCTAAGGTCGGAAAACTACAAGCTAGAAGAGGAAAACAAACTGAATTCCAATAAATTAAAAGCAGCAGAGGATAAGTACACTAATCTTTTCAATGAATATGATAACTATAGAAAAAGAACAGCTAAGGAAAAGGAAGGTATCTTTAATGATGCCTGTGAAAAAATCTTAAAGGAATTCTTGCCTGTTATGGATAACCTAGAAAGAGCGTCTACAGCTAGTGGAAATCTTGATTCCTTAAAAGAGGGCGTCGAAATGATAATGAAATCTTTTAAGGATGCATTGGAGAAACTAGAGGTAGAGGAGATCTCCACAGATGGAGAGTTTGATCCTAATGTGCACAATGCGGTTATGCATATTGACGATGAGTCTTTTGGCAAGAATCAAGTGGCTCAAGTTTTTCAAAAGGGCTACAAAAGAGGCGAAAAAGTGATAAGACATAGTATGGTTCAAGTTGCCAACTAAAAAGACAACTTTAAAATATAAATGTATAATAAAAATTAAATTTCAAATAATTTGGATATGATAAAACTGGAGGTAAATAATTATGGCTAAGATAATAGGTATTGATTTAGGTACAACAAATTCATGTGTTTCAGTTATGGAAGGTGGAGATCCAGTAGTAATTCCAAACGCTGAGGGAGCTAGAACTACTCCATCAGTTGTATCATTCCAAGCTGATGGTTCAAGACTTGTAGGTCAGGTTGCAAAAAGACAGGCAATTACAAACCCAGATAAGACTATAATGTCTATTAAAAGAGAAATGGGTACAGATCACAAGACAAAAATAGATGACAAAGAATATACACCACAGGAAATATCAGCAATGATACTTCAAAAATTAAAGGCTGATGCAGAAGCATACCTTGGAGAAACTGTAACAGAGGCAGTTATAACAGTGCCTGCATACTTTAATGACAGCCAAAGACAGGCAACTAAAGATGCTGGTAAGATTGCAGGATTAAATGTAAGAAGAATAATAAACGAACCAACAGCAGCTTCACTAGCGTATGGATTGGATAAGACAGAAAATAGTCACAAAATACTTGTATACGACTTAGGTGGAGGTACTTTCGACGTATCTATTCTTGAACTTGGAGATGGAGTATTTGAAGTTCTTGCAACTAATGGAGACACAAAATTAGGTGGAGATGACTTTGACGAGAAGCTTATAGATTTTATAGCAAAAGATTTCAAAAACCAGAATGGCATAGATCTTAAAAACGACAAGATGGCTCTTCAAAGATTGAAAGAAGCTGCAGAGAAGGCAAAAATTGAGTTGTCAGCTTCTAATCAGACTAACATCAACCTTCCATTTATTACGGCGGATGCAACAGGTCCTAAGCATATAGATATGAACATTACAAGAGCTCAGTTTAACAGCTTAACAGCAGATCTTGTGGCTAGAACTATAGAGCCAATTAAAAAAGCCTTAAACGATGCTAACTTAAGTTTAAGTGATATAGATAAGGTTATACTTGTTGGTGGTTCTACAAGAATACCAGCAGTACAGGAAGAAATTAAGAAATTTACTGGAAAAGAACCTTCAAAGGGTGTAAACCCAGATGAATGTGTTGCAGCAGGAGCAGCAATACAGGCTGGTGTGTTGACAGGAGAAGTTAAGGATATATTACTTCTTGATGTTACACCACTTACTTTAGGTATTGAAACTTTAGGTGGAGTAGCTACACCACTTATAGAGAGAAATACAACTATACCAGCTAAAAAGAGTCAGATATTCTCAACAGCAGCAGACGGACAGACATCAGTTGAAATCAATATCGTTCAAGGTGAAAGACAAATGGCTGCAGATAACAAATCCCTTGGAAGATTCACACTTTCAGGAATAGCTCCAGCTCCAAGAGGAATTCCTCAAATAGAAGTTACATTTGACATAGATGCTAATGGTATTGTAAACGTATCAGCTAAAGACAAGGGAACTGGAAAAGAGGCTAACATCACAATCACAGCTTCAACAAATCTTTCAGATGACGAAATAAATAAGGCAGTTGAAGAAGCTAAGAAGTTTGAAGAAGAAGATAAGAAGAGAAAAGAATCAATAGATGTAAAGAACAACGCAGATCAGATATCTTACCAAACTGAAAATGCTTTAAAAGAATTAGGTGATAAGGTTTCAGCAGAAGATAAAGCAAAAGTTGAAGCAAAACTTCAGGCATTAAAAGATGTTAAAGATGGTGAAGATCTAGAAGCTATAAAGAAAGCAACTGAAGAATTGACCCAGGAATTCTACGCAATTTCTTCAAAGATGTATCAAGCAGCTAACCCTCAGGGAGAAAATCCAGGAGCAGGTGAAACACAGCAAGGACCAGATATGAATGGAAACAATGCACCTCATGATGATAATGTAGTAGATGCTGACTTTGAAGTAAAAGATAAATAATTGCATTAAAATAATGTGAGGAAGGGTTACAGCCCTTCCTCAATTTGAGTAAAATACAATAATGCTATTGAGCTTATACAAATGATTTTGTTATAATAATATTCGGTTTATTAAAATATTTAGGTGGTGAAAGTAAGCATGTCAAAAGATTATTATGAAGTTCTTGGTATAGATAAAAGTGCTTCTGAGGCTGATATTAAAAAGGCATTTAAAAAGCTAGCCATAAAGTATCATCCCGATAAAAATCCTGGAGATAAAGAAGCTGAAGAAAAATTCAAAGAGATAAATGAAGCTTATCAAGTTTTATCTGACCCAGATAAAAAATCCAAGTATGATCAATTTGGTACTACTGATTTTGGAGCTGGTGGGTTCCAAGGTGGATTTAATGGTGGTGGTTTCGATTTTTCTGATCTTGGGGACATTTTTGGCGATATTTTCGGCGGTGGTTTCGGAGGCTTTGGTGGTGGCGGCAGAAGCAATCCTAACGCACCCAGAAGAGGCGCGGATATGGAAACAAGTATAAATTTGACCTTCGAGGAAGCAGTATTTGGATGTGAAAAAGAAGTCACTATAAACAGAAACGAAAAATGTGATACTTGTGGTGGCACTGGGGCTAAGCCAGGCACATCTAAAAAAACCTGCGATAAATGTAATGGTAGCGGAACTATTACTATGCAGAGAAGAACACCTTTTGGGATGAGTACCGTTAGTACTACTTGTGACAAGTGCCATGGACAGGGTACAATCATCGACACTCCATGTAGTAGTTGCAGGGGTACCGGCAAGGTAAGAAAGACAAGAACTATAAACGTAAAAGTCCCAGCAGGGGTAGACAATGGCAATGTAATACCACTTAGAGGTCAAGGTGAGCCAGGAACTAATGGTGGCCCATCTGGAGATTTATATATTTCTCTTAGGGTAGGAAAGCACAAAACCTTTGAAAGACGTGGGAATGATATTTACATTGAAGATCACATATCTGTGGGTAAGGCTATTTTAGGCTTTGAATCAAAGGTTCCAACCGTAGACGGGGACGTCTCTTATAAAATACCTGAAGGAACTCAAAGTGGTACAGTATTTAGACTTAGAGGTAAAGGTGTTCCAAGGGTGAACAGTGCAGGAAGAGGAGATCAATTTGTAAAAGTCGTTGTAGATATTCCTAAGAAACTAAATGAGAAACAGAGAGAAGCTATAATGAGCTTTATGGAGGCTTCTGGAGAACTATCTGAGAGCGAAGAAAACAAAGTAGATCAGACCAAGGGTTTAAAGAAGAAAAAAATCTTTGGAAAATAAATTTATAAAAAATACGATGTTTAATAATATCGTATTTTTTTTGTCAAAATACACTTGACACAGAAGTGTATTAATCATATAATACATACATAGGGTGTGTTAATGAATTAATACACACATACATGGAGGTGTAAAAATGATTGAGGTTAAAAATGCAGTGAAAAAATACAGAAAAGTAAGGGCCATGGATGATTTAAGCTTTTGTGTAAATGAGGGAAAAATAACTGCTCTCCTTGGGTTAAATGGTGCTGGTAAATCGACTACTATGAAGGCTATTATGGGACTTATAAAATTGGATTCTGGTGAAATCCTTATCGATGGTGAGAAGTTTTCTTCTAAAATTCTTCAGAAGGTATCTTTAATCCCCGATGTTCCTGTTCACTATCCTAATATGACCATAAAAGAGATGTTTGCTTATATGGAAGTGTTTTATGACAACTGGAGCATGGAAAAAGCATACGAAATGCTGAAGGTATTTAAACTTACAGAGGATAAGAAGATATCTGAGTTATCAAAGGGTAATGTGGCAAGGGTAAAGCTTATTGTGGGTTTTGCACAGTGTCCTAAATACCTTTTAATGGATGAGCCCTTTTCAGGAATAGACATATTTACAAGGGAAGACTTTATAAAAACCATGATAAATTACATGAATGAGGATACCACAATCCTACTGACAACTCACGAAATAAAGGAAATAGAAAATTTGGCCGATGAGGTTATCTTGGTGGAGGAAGGAAAAGTTATAAGTCAGTTCAATGTGGAGGATGTAAGATCTGAACAGGGATTATCCATGGTGGACAAGATAAGGGAGGTATACAAAGGTGAAGAGTAATTCAAAAAACAAGTTTCTGTATTTATTCAACAATGAGTTTTCTAGAAGTTTTAAAATGATGATAAGTTTTTTATCTTTATTTATTGCAGGGCATTTATTTATTGTTTTAAAAGAAATATTTAGAGCAAAGGGTACTATTACAAAATATATTGCAGAAGGTGGAAATTTAGAAGCATTTATAAGCGAAAGAGGACAGTATACTTTATCAAAAATAATAAACGATGTTTCTGGCTATATTATAATGTGGATTGCGGTTGGAATGATGGCTGTCTTAATATTTTCAGCTATTATATGGCTTAGAGAATGGTATGGTAACAACAGAACAGTGTACACCATGATGACTACACCTATAAACAGGCATTATATTATCCTATCAAAATTTTGCAATGTGTTCTTGATTGGGTGTATATATTTATCAACACAGATAATATGTTTTTTTATAGACAATGCCTTTATGAAACTTATATTGGGAAAAGAAGTTCTTATATCACAGAATGTAATGACTGGTATTTTTGAAAGTGTTGCAAGTATAGTTCTTCCAGGTGACATTATATTATTTACCATGTATTTCTTGGCAATGGTATTAATTGTAGCAATTATATTTAACGGTGTTATGTTACAAAGGAGCTATGGTATAAAGGGCATAATCATTAGTGTCCTTACTATAATAGCAATAGTATGTGCTTATATAATTATACCTAATGTTTTCATGATGTTTGTACATGAAAGAATGTTTTATATTTCTGTTTTGTCATTGATTTTGATTGTAGGAAATTATTTTAGTTGTTACTGGTTATTAAAAAATAAAGTACATGTATAAAGGATGTGATTATTATGAAGAAAATCGTTGCAATGATAATGGTTGCTGTATCTGTAATTACTTTAGGATATTATACAACTTCTATGGTTTCAGCAAATCAATCAGAAATGGAGTTTAAAGATATTTCTGGCGATAGAAACGTGCTAAAAGAAGATGAAATAATATTATCATCTTTGAGCACATACACAGCATACGAGCAGACCATAGGAAAACAGGGTAGCAGTGTGAAAAGATCTTATTTAGAGGCTGTGGGACTTGGAGTTACAAAAGAGGAGTTTAAGAAAAATAAATCTTTCTACAGAGGATTTAACTGGTTGGAAAATCCTATATATGAGGATGATCAATACAAAATGTTGATTAGCTCAAATACTCAATACACTGGTTCAGCAGATAGTGTAATCAACAATATCAATATATCTTATAAAGATAAATCTGTGGGAAAAGTTAATCGTTTAAAGCTTAAGGCGCCTGTGAAAGTAAATGGATTGAATCCAATGGCTATTAGAAATGTGGGTGGAAAAATAAACTATGTTTATTTTGGTAACTCAAGTAAAGAGGATAGTAAAACAGTCATTGTGTCTACAACTATTGATTTAAAGGCTGGAACTATAAAGAAAGATAAGGTTATAGATGTTGAAGCAATTTTTGGCAAAAAAAATATTAGTATTAGGGTATTGACTTGTACAGATAAGAATATTTATATTTTATGCAGAAGTTATGGCAAAGATGAAGAGCATAGTATTGGTATGTATGCTGTTGATTTCAAAGACTATAAGTTAAGACAGATTAATGCCAATATTGAGGACATAGATGTAGAAACTATAGAAAAAGTTAATGGAGAAGTTTTATTTATTGACATAAAAGATGGGAAAATGATTATAAATAAATTTAATGAGTCTACGGAAACTGTGGATAAATACAAGGAAATACACCTTCCAAAAGAGTATTTACAAAAATCTCAACAAGGTGAATTCATGGAAATTAAGCCGGGGAATTACATTGAATTTATAAGTATAAAAGACAATAAACTGTATATTACAGCTACTAAAGGAAAAGAAAATGAAAAATTTATAGATGTTTTGGATGCTAATAATGGGAATGAATTATATAAGTGTTCTGTAGCACCTTATGTAGGAGCTATAAGAGTTGAGTAATTTTAAAGGAGTTGCTTTAGAATGAATATTGAATTTAATAGTAGAGAACCCTTATATGTACAGATTATTTCTCACATAAAAAAGGAAGTAATATGTGGAAACTTGAATTATGGAGATGTCATTCCATCTAGAAGAGAATTAGCAGAGGAACTTGAAGTTAACCCTAATACGGTACAGAGGGCATATAAGGAAATGGAGAGTCTTAATATGATAAAAACTGAAAGAAATTCACTAAGTACTATAGCCATTGACGAAGAATATATGAAGATCATAAAAAGGGAGTATATAGAAGAGAATTTTAAGTTATTTAGAGATAGCATGAAGGCTATAAAGGTTCCCAAGGAAGAGCTTATAGAACTAATAAAAATGGAATATTAAGAGTAAAAACTGCAGGTTATATTTTGCCCTGCGGTTTTTTTGTGGTGAATGTATATGAAGTCTGTTATAATAAAATAGAATTATAGATAAACTATAAATACATTGTATGTAATGGAGGAGAATATAGATGAATGGTATTTGGAATGAAGTAAGGGTTATAACAAAAAGCGAGGCTGTAGAGCCTGTTTCGGGTATATTTTATGGACTTAACTGTGAAGGCGTTGCCATAGAGGATCCCAACGATATTTTAACTAGAAAGCAGGGGCCTTTAACTTGGGATTTTGCAGATTTAAATATATTTGAGTACAAGGGAAATGCCGCCGTGGTTAAGGGGTATTTTGACAAAGATGAAGATATGGCTAAAATAGTAAGGTACATAGAGGAAAAAGTTGCGGATTTAAAAGACATGGGCATTGATGTGGGTGAAGGAAAGGTCCTTGACAAAGAAATCTACGAGCAGGATTGGGCGAATAATTGGAAAAAATATTATAAACCAACAAAGATAAGCGAAAAAATTGTTGTGAAACCTACTTGGGAAGACTATAAGGTATCTGAGGGAGAAATAGTCGTTGAACTAGATCCAGGCATGGCTTTTGGAACTGGTACACATGAAACCACTAGAATGTGCGTAAAGGCTCTAGAGGAACATGTAAAAGCAGAAAGCACAGTTTTTGATATAGGTACAGGTTCCGGTATATTGGCCATTGCAGCCAGTGTTCTTGGGGCAAAGGAAGTAGTGGCTGTAGATTTAGACCCAGTGGCTGTGGATGCTGCTAAGGAGAATGTAGGTATTAATAAGGCACAAAATATCACTGTGTTAGAAGGAAATCTTATGGATGTGGTAGAAGGGAAGGCTGACATAATAGTGGCAAATATAATTGCGGATATTATAAAGTTTGTTTGCGCTGATGTTAAAAACTTCTTAAAGCCTGAAGGAAAATTCATATGTTCTGGAATAATTTTAGACAGACGACAAGATGTTGAGGAAAAGCTAAGAGAAGTTGGCTACAAAATTGCTGAAGTAAAAAATGAAGGCGAATGGGTCTGCATAGTTTGTCAATTATAAATATAAGGTGGTTTTTATAGATGCATAAATTTTTTGTGTCCATGGAAAATATAAATGGAAAAACAGTTGTTATTGAAGGTGACGATGTAAAGCATATATACAAAGTTTTGAGACTTACAGAGGGTGACAAGGTCACTGTTAACAATCTACAGGGAAAAGAATATATATGTGCCATAGACAGTATTACTAAACAACAGGTAGAACTCACGATTTTAGAAGAGGATAATTGTAGCAAAGAGAGTCCAATTTATATTAGTCTTTTTCAAGGCTTGCCAAAGAGTTCAAAGATGGATCTCATTGTGCAGAAAAATACAGAACTAGGCGTTTCAGATATAACTCCTATTATTACCAAAAGGGTTGTGGTAAAGACTGAACTAAAGGAATTTAAAAAGCTAGATAGGTGGAATAGAATTGCCTTAGAATCCAGTAAACAGTGCAAGAGAAGCATTATACCTACTATAAATGAACCTATGGAATTTCAAGAGCTTTTAATTAAACTGAAGGAATATGATCTTGTCCTTGTACCTTATGAGGATGAAGATGAACAAGGGTTCAAAGCTGTGGTGAAGGAAATAGGCAATAAAAAAATAGAAAGTGCTGCCATTATAATTGGACCAGAGGGTGGTTTTGAAGCTGAGGAAATTCATCAATTAAAGGAAATAGGGGCTTATATCATCACTCTTGGACCACGTATACTAAGAACTGAAACTGCTGGATTTACGGCGGTATCTCTAGTATGCTACGAATTAGGGGACTTAGGTGGGCAAATATGATAGTAGTTTTCCGATTGAAACGCTATAGATTAATTTAGGAGAGAAAAAATGACAAATAATAATTTAGAAGAAAGCCTTAAAAGGCATATTCCTAAAAAGCGAATGGCTATATGCACCCTAGGCTGTAGAGTAAATTTTTATGAATCTGAGGCTATGACAGAAAAATTTATAAAAGAAGGATATTCTTTAGTGGATTTTCAACAAGTGGCAGATGTTTATGTTATCAATACTTGTTCTGTCACTAATATAGGTGATAAAAAGTCAAGGCAGATGATAAGTAGGGCGAGAAGGCTAAATCCGGAGGCTGTAATTGCTGTAGTTGGTTGCTATGCTCAGATATCGCCTAAGGAAGTTAGCTTAATTGAAGGCGTAGATGTGGTACTTGGAACTAGAAACAAAAGCGAAATCGTATACTGGGTAAATAGATTTAACGAAGAGGGAAAGCAAATCATAAAAGTAAGTGATGTTTTGCAAAATAAACACTTTGAAGAACTTAACATAGAAGAATATCAAGACAAAACAAGAGCCTTTTTAAAGATACAAGATGGTTGTAATAGGTTCTGCTCTTATTGTCTTATACCCTATGCAAGGGGAGCTGTGTGTTCAAAAGAACCAGAAAAAATTATAGAAGAGTGCAAAAAACTTGCACAGCATGGTTTTAAAGAAGTTATATTATCAGGTATACATATAGCATCCTATGGTGTAGATTTAAAAGACGGGGTGGATCTTGTTACGGTGATAGAAGAGATTAATAGCCTGGACGGTATAGAAAGAATTAGGATTGGCTCTGTGGAGCCGAGCTTTTTCACTGAGGATAACATAAAGAGATTGTGCAAGTGCCAAAAACTTTGTCCTCATTTCCATCTTTCACTTCAAAGTGGGTGCGATGAAACACTGAAGCGAATGAATAGGAGATACACCACAGAAGAATATGCTAGTACTGTAAATAAGCTAAGGCAGTACATTGAGGATGTTTCTGTTACCACTGATGTAATTGTGGGATTCCCTGGAGAAAGCCAAGAAGAATTCGAAAAAACCTATGAATTCCTTAAAAAACTGGAGCTTACAAAAACCCATGTATTTAAATACAGTATAAGAAAAGGAACCAAAGCAGCCCTTATGGAAAATCAAGTTGAGAGTTCCATAAAAGATGAGAGAAGTAATAAACTTATAGCTTTAAATCTAATAAATGAAAAAAAATACATGGAAAAATATTTAAATAAGGAATTGCCAGTGCTTTTTGAAGAAAAAATAAAGGAAAAAGAAAATATTTATGAAGGCTACACTCCAAACTACATAAGGGTTTTAGCTGCAAGCCATGAAAATATTAAAGGAAAAATTTTAAAAGTTTTGTTAAAGGATATACAAAGTGAATACATGTATGGTAAAATGATATAGCAGAATAAATGTACATTATTTTGAACTGTATTTATAAGGAGGTGAAATAGTATGGAGAATTGTATCTTTTGTAAAATACTTAAGAATGAGATACCTTCTGAAAAGGTTTATGAAGACGATAAGGTGTATGCGTTTAAGGACATAAACCCTGAGGCTCCTATTCATATACTTATAATTCCTAAAGTTCATATTGCCACTTTAAATGATGTGAATGTGGACAATGTCCATTTGATTTCTCACATTTATCTTGTAGCTAAGGACATAACAAAAAAATTTGGTATAGACAAAACTGGCTACAGAGTTATAAGCAATTGTGGGGAAAACGCAGGACAGACGGTATTTCATGTTCACTTCCACTTACTGGGTGGAGAAAAACTTGCTACAACATTAAATTAGCTTTGCTATATGTATTGACATAGATGTGAAGGCTGTTGTATAATGTATGATGTGCTGTTTTAGTCCCACTATAAAGTGTTTGCACAGCAAATTAAAAACCGCAAGCGGAGGGAGGGATATAGATGTCAGAAATTAAAGTAAGAGATAACGAGACTTTAGAAAGTGCTCTTAAAAGATTTAAAAGGGAATGCGCAAAGTCTGGCGTTCTTGCCGAAGTAAGAAAGAGAGAACACTATGAAAAACCAAGTGTTAAGAGAAAGAAAAAATCAGAAGCTGCCAAGAGAAGAAAGAAAAAATAGATTTGAAAGAGGGTAAGTTTTAATGTCCTTGAGGGAAACATTACAGAATGATTGGAAAGCGGCTGTAAAGAACAGAGACAAGTTGAAAGCTAGTGTGTTAAGCATGGCTAGATCGGCTGTACTGCTTTATGAAAAAAGTGGAGCTTCCAAGGAAGCTACTGATGATGTAGTTCTTGAGATTATTGCAAAAGAAATTAAACAGAGACGTGAAACTATTGAAGAATTCAAAAACGCCAATAGAACTGAACTGGTTAAGGAAACTCAGGATGAGATTGAAATATTATTAAATTACCTTCCTCAGCAGTTAACAGAAGTTGAAATAAAAGAACTTATTGCTAGAGTAGCTAGCGAAGTGGGAGCAAATAGTATAAAAGATATGGGAAAATTGATGTCCGCTGTGGTACCTAAAACAAAGGGACGCGCAGATGGAAAATTGGTAAGTACCTTGGTAAAAGATTTTTTAAACAAGTAAAACCCAAGCTTAGAGATATATCTCTAAGCTTTTTATATGCCATTAAACCTATCTTTTCACTATAATAACATAAAATAACTTTGAAAATCATAAATTGTTATGAATATAATTTATTTTTAAGTTGAAATTCTAATAATTATGGGGAAGGAGTTTATTATGAAGAGAAAAGATAGTAAAAACAATGTGGTGGAAATGACTGTAAATATTATAAGAGAAAACATTCCCAATATAACAATTCAAGGAGACAATGAGATATCTATAGAAAATCATCAAGGGGTTGAACTGTTTCAAGACAATAAAATAGTGGTAAAGACCGTCATAGGAAATATTATTGTGGAGGGCAATGAATTTGAAATTATATATTTAAGCTCTAATGCCGTTATTATTAAAGGTAAGTTGCGAGTAGTCACAGTGGAAAGAAGTGATTATCATGAGTAGAAGTACCCTTAGAATAAAATTGTCTTGTGTTGATATGGAAGAGCTTATGAAAAAAATAAATGAATCTGAAATAATCATGATGGATATAAAAAAGGAATCTGTAGTGGATTACATACTTACAATTTACGAAAAAGATTATGAAAGTTTTTCAGAGCTAGCTTCTAGGTACAATGCTACTATTATATCTATAAAGGAAAATGAATTTTACAGGATGAAAAAAAACGTGTTGAAAAGAAAATCTTTTTTTATAGGAATTGTTTTGTTTATTTTATTTATATATGCTTTGTCCACGAGGATATGGGCAATAAATATAAAAACGGATCAGTTTGTATCACCCTACGAGATAAGAACATACATCACCAATCTGGGAATAAAAGAGGGCATAAGCAAAAAGAAAATTGATGTGTTTGAATTGGAGAAAAAAATCCCGGATGTCAACGGTAATGTGGTGTGGGTTAGAGCTAGAATACGAGGGACGGAGTTAGAAATAACTGTATCTGAGAGGCAAAACCCTCCTAACATCGTAAAAGATGAGACTCCTTGTGATCTGCTGGCAAAAAAAGACGGTATAGTAAAGAGAATCTACACTCTGTCAGGTACTGCCATGGTAAAAGAGGGAGACCTGGTTAAAAAAGGAGATGTGCTTATAAAGGGACAGCAGGGAAATGAAGAAAGTCTTTATGATGTAAAGGCAGAAGGCAGTGTTATTGCTACAACTTTTTTTGAGAGCATAGAAGATTTTGAAATCCCTAAGTATAAAAGGGTGAGAACGGGCAATAATTTTAGTAATAAATATATTAATGTGGGGAAAAAGAAGATTTACCTTAAAAATAGATTAAACAAATACGATAAATATGATAAAATAGAAGATAATAGTTCCTTTGTGAAAATAGAAACATATTATGAGGTGAAAGAAATTGAATACACTAAAGAAGAAAGGGAAAAAATCTTAGATGATAGATTAAATAAGATGTATTCCGATATTGTAATCAATTTTCAACACGAAATTAAGATTTTAAACCGACTTTTACAGCATGACGAGTTGGGGGAATCTTTTAGGTTGCGTGTACTTATAACAACTGAAGAAGATTTAATTGAAAAGGTGGGGTAAAGGTGAAAAAAAAGAAAAGCATTTTTGATAAGTTCTCGATAAACAAAAAGATGATATTTAAGAAAGGTATGATATACCTTGTAAGTTCCATATTTATTTATGCTATTCTCATTAATTCTGTTCTACCAGAGAAATATTCTCTTTTTGAAGGTCAAATTGCAAAAGAAAATATTAAATCACCTAGGGATGTAGAAGACGAATTGAGGACATACGAAAAGAAAAAAGAAGTCTTTGATAAGATTGACATACAATTGACCTTCGACGGTAAAACAAAGGATTTAGTAAGCGACAATATGGAGTCTTTTTTCGACTATTTGGGTGAGCAAAGGGAAAATGTTAAGGGCTATGAAGCTGATTTAGTTAATGATAGCAGTGTAAATGCAAAGGCTAATTATGAGGCGAATTTTCAAGGTGCTATAAACAACATGAAGGAGAAATCGGGGATACTCCTAACTGATGAAGAATATAAAATCCTTTTAAAAATGGATGAAAGCAATATAAGAAATATGAAGCAAACTCTTAGCGTAGCCATGTCGAAAATATACAAGGATACTAAGCTAGAAGTTAAAATCCCTACAGATTTAAAAGATACTTTAAATAACATGCAACTTTATGATGACAATCAAGCATTAAATAAAAAAGTAAAAGAACTTATAGAAGCACATAAGAACAATATGGAGATGGATGAACAAGTTAAAAATGACAAACTCAAGGACTTAGAGGCTGAAATTTCAAAGAGCATAGTTGATAAAAATTTACTTAAGATTGCGGTAAATATCTGTTCAAAGGAATTAAGACCAAATACTTTTTATGACGCGGAAAAGACTGTAGCGCTAAAGTCCGCAGCTCTAGAGGGTGTAGAGCCAGTCATTACTAAAAAAGATCAGATTATAGTTAAAGAGGGGGAGCCTATAACTAGGTATGATATTTCCCTTTTAAGACAACTTAGCCTTTTGAAAGAAAAAAATAATTTTCAGTGGGTTATTTATTTGAGCTTAATAGCCATAATAATTATGGTGATGAGTATAAATGCATACTACCTCTACAAATACGAAAACAAGATTTTTAGATCTAACAAGCTGCTCATACTTGTAAATGCGGTAAATGTGTTTTCATTGTTGCTAGCAAAGCTAGCTTCACTTATAAACCCTTATCTCATCCCATTAGCTTTCGCACCTATGATACTTACCATGTTATTTAATTATAAAATGGCCATTATTCTCAGCATTTTAAATGGTGTTTTGATGAGTATAATAGTAAAAATGGATGTGACAGTATGTGTGCTAATTCTTCTAAATAGTGTAATAGCATCCTTGTTCCTTAGGAGGATGGATCAAAGAACTGATATTATTTATTCCTCTTTAATTATTTCTATTATAGGATCTCTTACCACTGTGGTATTTACAATTTTGCAGTTTAATAATGACATTAAATACATCATAACTGTTACCATGATGGAATTTGTGTCTTGTATAATCTCTGGCGTGCTTAGCATAGGGGTGCTGCCTATTTTCGAGACCATATTTGGAGTAGTTACCACGGTAAAACTCCTGGAGCTTATGAATCCTAACAACCCTCTTCTAAAAAAGCTTTTAATGGAAGCTCCAGGTACATATCACCATGCTGTGCTTGTAGCTAATTTGGCGGAGGTTGCTGCAGAAAATATTGGGGCCAACCCAATACTGACAAGAGCTGGGGCGTATTATCATGATGTGGGAAAGCTTAAAAGGCCAATTTTCTTTAAGGAAAATCAGATGGGGAGAAGCAACCCTCACGATAAAATAGGTCCAAAGCTAAGTGCTCTTATAATAACATCCCATACAAAGGATGGTTTAGACTTAGCAAAGGAGTATAAAATTCCTAAGTGTATTCAAGATATCATACAGCAACATCATGGCACTTCACTGGTAAAATATTTTTATATAACAGCAAAAAACAACAGTGAGAAACCTGAAGATGTTTTAGAATGTGATTACAGGTATGAAGGACCGAAACCTCAAAGCAGAGAAGCAGCTTTAGTTATGTTGGCAGACGGCTGTGAGGCTGCTGTAAGGTCAATACAGGAGCCAACAGAGGATAAAATAAAAACCATGGTAAACAATATTATAAAAGGTGTTGTTGAGGGTGAAAATCTAGATGAGTGTGATATTTCTTTTAAAGATTTGAGAGTTATAAGAGAATCTTTTCTAAAAGCATTAACTGGAATATACCACGAGAGGATTGAGTATCCAAAGCTTTCGTCCATGGAAGGCAAAAAACATTAAACATTTTCTGCAACATGTAAGAGAGGTGAAAACATGCTATTTATAGACGATAGACAAAATAATATAGAAATAGATGATACAATTTTAAAACTAATGGAGGACCTAATAGAGTATTCCTTAAAGGAAGAATGTGTGAATATAGATACTGAAATTAGTGTGATCTTTGTAGATGATGATGAAATAAAGGATATAAATAGACAGGAAAGAAAAAAGGATGTTGTAACAGATGTCCTTTCTTTTCCTATGTTATATTATAAAGAGCATACAGTTTACAAAGAAAATTACCCAAATAATAGCTTCCATATAACAGATTTAGATGATGGGAAATTGGTTCTTGGGGATATAGTTCTAAATTTGAAAAGAGCCATGGAGCAGAGTATAGAATTTGGACACTCCTTTAAAAGGGAAATGTGCTATCTTCTTATACACTCAGTACTTCATCTTTTAGGCTATGACCATATGGAGGAATGTGATAAAATTAAAATGAGACAGAGAGAAGAAGAAATTCTAAATAAGTTTGATGTAAAAAGGGAAATCTAGATACAATGATTGAGTTATAATTTTATAAGTGTAATTGAGGAGGAATTTTAATGGGAAGAAAAAAGCTTACAGAGAGTCTCAATTATGCCATTATGGGTATAGTGCAGTGCATTAAAAGAGAAAGAAATATGCAGATACATATCATAATAGCTGTTTTAGTTATAATATTTTCACTTATGACCAATGTAAGCAAATTGGAATTTATACTAGTTATATTTGCCATAAGCATGGTTTTTATAACTGAGATGATAAATACAGCCATGGAAAAAACTCTAGATGCCATTATTAATTACACTCATCCTTTGGTAAAGGTAGCAAAAGATATCTCAGCAGGTGCAGTGCTAATTGCTGCAATAAATGCTATGATTGTTGGATACATTGTGTTTTGGCAGAAAGTAAAGCCCTTTACTAGGACTATTATTGAAACTATAAAAAATAGCAATCCACACATAGTTTTTATGAGCTTGGTCATTGTGGTAGTTCTCACTATTATTATGAAACTTTATACTAAGGCTGGTACACCCCTAAAGGGTGGATTGCCCTCTGGACACAGCGCCATTGCCTTTTCCATTGCAACCATAATAGCATATTATGCCAGGGAGCTGTTTGTCATAGTTTTATGCTATGCCCTAGCGCTACTTGTGGCACAAAGCAGGGTGGATTCAGAAGTACATTCATTGCTAGAGGTGATTCTTGGCGCAGCCTTGGGAAGTCTTACTACCATGTTAATACTCTTATTAATCCGATAAATATAATTAAGTAAAATAAATAGAATTTAATAGTTAAGAGGTAATAAAAATGAAATATGATTTGTTGATTAAACAAGCTATAGATGCTAGGGAAAAAGCCTACGCACCATATTCTCAATTTAAGGTGGGGGCAGCTGTTCTAACAGAGGATAACAAGCTATATACAGGATGTAATATCGAAAATGCGTCCTATGGGGCGACTAATTGTGCTGAAAGAACTGCTATCTACAAAGCTGTATCTGAGGGACATTGCAAGATAAAAGCTCTTGCTGTGGTAGGAAATGAAAAGGAGTTTACTTACCCTTGTGGTATATGTAGACAGGTAATTCAAGAGTTTGCTACGGAAGATTTCCAAATAATCATTATAAAAAATAAAGATGAGTACATTGTCAAAACTCTTTTGGAGATTTTTCCACTAGCTTTCGATAATTCATCTATGAAATAAAAGGAGAAATAATGTTTAAATCAGGATTTGTAACTATAATAGGAAGACCTAATGTGGGTAAATCAACTTTAACAAATTATATTATAGGAGAGAAATTTTCTATAGTATCTAGTAAACCGCAGACTACAAGAAATAATATTCAAACTATATTAAATGAGAAGGACAGTCAAATAGTATTTGTGGATACACCGGGGCTTCACAAGCCACGCCATAAATTGGGCGAATACATGGTTAAAATAGCCATAGATGCAATTGGTGAGGTAGACGTGGTGCTTTTTATCACTACGGCAGAGGGCGAAATCAATGCTATGGATAGACATATTCTCGAGCAATTAAAAGAAGTAAATGTACCTAAATTTCTTTTAGTCAATAAGATCGATGAAGTTCAAGGGGAAATGGTGGCAAAGACTATAAAGGAATACTCAGAAAAATATGATTTTGATGAAATTATTCCTATAAGTGCATTGAAAGGCAAAAATGTAGACATAATATTGGATGAAATAAAGAAACGATTAAAAGAGGGTCCAAAATATTATCCAGATGATATGGTTACTGACAAGCAAGAAAGATTTATTGTAATGGAAATCATTCGTGAAAAAGCATTGAGACTTTTAGATAAGGAAGTTCCTCATGGAACTGCTGTAGAAATCATGTCCATGAAGCAGAATGACAAGGGAATATACCACATTGAGGCCACTATGTTCTGTGAGAAGGCATCACATAAAGGAATTATAATAGGCAAAAATGGAAGCACCTTAAAAAAGATATCTCAGTATGCTAGGGAAGATATTGAAAAACTTTTAGGCGAAAAAGTGTATCTTAGAATATTTGTTAAGGTAAAGGAAGATTGGAGAGATAATAATACGCTTTTAAAGGAACTTGGATATAAGGTCTAATTGTTAAATGGGGTGATGATATTCTGAATCTAACAACTACTAGGGCTGTAATTATAAAGGCCGTGGATTACAGAGAATATGATAAGTTGGTTACTTTGTATACGGAAAAATTGGGAAAGATAAATGCTATAGCAAAGGGTGCAAAAAGAAAAAACAGCAAGTTTACTTCTACTACATCATCTTTTTGTTATGGTGAGTACGTGCTGTATAAGGGAAAGGGAATGTATCTATTAAACGAGGCCAGCACAATAAATTCTTTCCAAGATTTTTTAAATGCTCTTTCAACCATTGCCTATGGTTCCTATTTGAATGAGTTAATAGACATAGGTGTAGTAGAAGGAGAACCGGAATACGGACTTTTTAAAGATCTTGTTACATCATACTATTTTATATCAAATAATGCAGTTGACAAAGATTTGCTCATGAGGGCCTTTGAAATTAAATTTCTAAGTTATATTGGGTATGGACTTAATTTTGGCAGTTGCGTTAGTTGTGGAAAAGAAATAAAGACATCAAATTTTCTAGATTTAAATAGCAATGGTTTTTTGTGTAGCAATTGTACATCATCTTGGAGTGTAAAAATATCTAATTCAGCATATAATATAATGAGATACATTGTAGGAACAGAATTAAAGAATATTTACAAACTCAATGTAAATGAAGAATCAAAGGCACAGCTACATAAACTAATGAAGGAAATGGTAAGGCACTGTATAGGTAAGAATCCAAAAAGTTTGGATATTTTAAAAATATAAATTATATGAGGAGTGATACCATGGAAAATGATAAAATTACACTGGAGAAAATCGATATTATAAGACAGCGTACAGGAGTAACATATTCTGAAGCAAAACAGGCCTTGGAATTTAATGATGGCAACGTTGTAGAAACATTAGTTTATCTTGAAACACAGATAACAAATGCGTATAAAGAAAAGACCGAGGAATTTATATCTTCAAGTGAGGAATTCAAAAAATGGTTGATTAATCTTATTCAAAAAGGAAATGTTACAAGAGTTAGAATTAAAAAAGATGAAAAAGTGTTGATGGATATGCCTGTCAATGTAGGTATAGTTGCTGGTATGGTGGCATTGGCTTTACCTATATATGTGCTGGGTATAGGAGTGGCTGCTGCTGTGGCTACTAAAGTAACAGTGGAGCTTACTGAAAAAGATGGCAATGTAAGAGTTGTAAATGCCATTATAAAGGAAAAAGCAAAAGATGTGTCCAATAAAGTAAATGATGTGTCTTCCACTGTAAAGGATATTGTAAATGAAAAGATAACTGAAATCAAAAAGAAAAGTTGTAGCCAAGATGATAAAAACTCAGATGCAAGTATATATTCCTATACTGTAAACTTTGAGGATAAAGAGGAACCAAAGGAAGAACCAAAAGAAGAGCCAAAAGAGGAAGAATCTAAATAAGCAGCATTATTATCTATAGAGGGATATAATATTCCCTCTATTTTAAAATAATATATCACAATGATACAAAAAGCATAATATTTGTGTATAATATATTGTAAAATACTATACAATATATTATAATAAACAAGTGATATGTTTTTTTGTTATGAGGATATATGAGAGGGTGAGAGTCATAAAACTAAGCGATAGGCAACGATTCATAATAGAAATAGTAAAAGAAAAAGAGCCCATAACCAGTGAGCAAATTGCTTCGCTTTTGAAAGTTACAAGGGCAGCATTAAGACCCGATTTAGCTATATTAACTATGACGGGTATTTTGGAAGCAAGGCCAAAGGTAGGATATGTGTATTCAAAAAAACCCTCCTATAGTGTTTTACAAGAACATATACGGAGTGCAAAAGTTAAGGATATCATGAGCAAACCGGCTTTGGAAAAAGAGAGCTGTAGTGTGTATGATGGTATAGTTCATCTATTTTTAAATGATGTGGGAACGCTATTTATTGAGGATGAAAATGAAGGATTAGTCGGTGCTGTTTCAAGAAAAGACTTTCTGAAAACAGCCATGGGTGGGTCTGATATACATAAAGTTCCCATAGGCATTATAATGACTAGAATGCCAAATATAATATGTATCTCTGAAGAGGATAGTGTGTATGATGCTGCAAAAAAGATAATAATCCACGAAGTGGATTCATTACCTGTAGTCAGTGTTATAAATAAAAATAATAAAAGCATTAGCAAAGTCGTTGGAAAGGTTTCCAAAACCAACATAACTAAATTTTTACTTAATTTATGTGATAACGGGTAGCTCTTTTTTGGGAGTGAGTAAGAGAAATTAAAAAAACAGTTCTTATATTATTCTAAAATAGGGAGATGTAGAAATGACTAGTAAAAAATATGTGTATTTATTTAGCGAAGGCAATGCACAAATGAGAAACTTATTAGGAGGAAAAGGAGCTAATCTTGCGGAGATGACAAGACTTGGCATACCAGTTCCACAAGGGTTCACAGTTACAACTGAAGCTTGTGCAAGCTATTATGAAAATGGTGAGCAGCTTTCAGTTGAAATTCTTAACGAAGTGGACGAGGCTCTAAAAGTTGTGCAAGGATTAACGGGGAAGGAATTTGGATCTACTGAGAATCCACTACTAGTTTCAGTCCGTTCGGGTGCTAGAGCATCTATGCCTGGTATGATGGATACTGTGCTAAATCTTGGATTAAACGACGAAACAGTTGAGACTTTAGGCAAATTAACTGGAAACATGAGATTTGCGTATGATTCATATAGAAGATTTATACAGATGTTTTCAGATGTTGTTATGGAGCTAGACAAGTCTGTTTTCGAACAATATATCGACGAGATAAAGGAAAAAAGAGAGGTTAAATTTGATACAGATCTTACATGTGATGACTTAAAAGAATTGGTTGAAAAATTTAAAGCTCATTATAAAAAAGAAATAGGCTCAGAATTTCCACAGGATCCAGTTTATCAGCTAAGACAGGCTATAAATGCTGTTTTCAGATCCTGGAATAATCAAAGAGCAATTGTATATAGACGATTAAATGATATACCATCAGAATGGGGTACTGCTGTAAACGTACAGTCTATGGTATTTGGAAATATGGGCGAAGATTCTGGTACAGGAGTAGCATTTACAAGAAATCCATCTACAGGAGAAAATGCTATATATGGTGAGTTCCTTATGAATGCACAGGGTGAAGATGTTGTTGCTGGAATAAGAACACCACTTCCAATAACAAAGCTTCAGGAAGAACTTCCAGAGTGCTTCAAAGAATTCATGGACATTGCAAAAAAACTTGAAAAGCACTATAAAGATATGCAGGATATGGAGTTTACCATAGAAAAAAAGAAATTGTATTTCTTACAAACTAGAAATGGAAAAAGAACAGCCCAAGCAGCATTAAAGGTAGCTGTTGATATGGTAAATGAAGGATTGATAACTAAAGAGGAAGCTTTGATGAAAGTAGAGCCAAAGCAACTTGATAATTTACTTCATCCAAATTTCGAAGACGCTGATCTTAAAAAAGCAAAGCCAGTGGCAAAGGGCCTTCCAGCTTCTCCAGGTGCAGCTTGTGGTAAGGTTTATTTTACTGCTGAAGAATCAAAGATTCACCACAAAATGGGGGAGAAAGTTATCCTTGTAAGACTTGAAACTTCTCCAGAAGATATAGAAGGTATGATAGCGTCAGAGGGTATTTTAACAGTTAGGGGTGGTATGACTTCCCACGCTGCAGTTGTAGCTCGTGGTATTGGTACTTGCTGTGTAGCTGGCTGTGGGGACATCACCGTTGATGAGGCTAATAAAGTTTTCTATGTAGGTGGCCAAAAGGTAATGGAGGGCGACTATATTTCCCTTGATGGTAGTACGGGAAATGTGTACTTAGGATGTATAAAAACTGTGGCACCAGAGATAAGCGGAGATTTTGGAGAGTTTATGTCTTGGGCAGACTCTGTTAGAAAATTAAGAGTTAGGACTAATGCCGACACTCCTAGAGATACAAAACAAGCTGTTATTTTTGGAGCTGAGGGAATTGGGCTTTGCAGAACTGAGCACATGTTCTTTAATGAGGATAGAATACCAGCTGTAAGAGAAATGATTTTGGCGAAGACAGAGGGCCAAAGAAGAAAGGCCTTAGCAAAAATACTTCCAATGCAAAGACAGGATTTCACTGAAATATATGAAGCTTTGGAGGGAATGCCTGCTACTATAAGATTCCTAGATCCACCACTGCATGAATTCTTGCCAAAGGAAAAGGAAGATATTGAGGCACTAGCAAAGGAACTTGATATTACTGTTGAGGAAGTCAATGATACCATAGCTTCTCTTCACGAATTTAACCCTATGATGGGACACAGAGGATGTAGACTTGCTGTTTCTTATCCTGAAATTGCAGAGATGCAGACAACTGCTATAATTGAAGCAGCAATCAATGTGAAAAAAGAAAAGGGTTATGACATAGTTCCAGAAATCATGATTCCTCTTGTTGGCGAAGTAAAAGAATTAAAATTCGTCAAAGATGTAGTTGTTAGAACTGCAGAGAAGGTTATAAGAGAAAACAATGCAGATATTGAATATAAAATCGGTACAATGATAGAAATACCAAGAGCAGCTCTTACTGCAGATGAGATTGCAAAGGAAGCAGAATTCTTCTCATTTGGTACAAATGATTTAACTCAGATGACTTTTGGTTTTTCAAGGGATGATGCTGGCAAATTCTTAAACTACTACTACGATAATAATATATACGAGCAAGATCCATTCCAAAAGCTAGATCAAAATGGTGTGGGCAAACTTGTTAAGATGGCCGCTGAACTTGGAAGAAGAACAAGAGAAGATATAAAACTTGGCATATGCGGAGAACACGGTGGGGACCCATCATCAGTAGAATTCTGTCATAGAATTGGGTTAAACTACGTTTCATGTTCACCATATAGAGTACCGGTAGCAAGACTTGCTGCTGCACAGGCTGTTATAAAAGAAAGAAACTAATACATTGCAAAAATGCGCTGCAAAATGGCAGTGCATTTTTGCATCTTAAAATAATTAGGAAATAAAGCATAGGAAAATCAATAGATATATGGTATAATTTAATAAGAGATTATAAATAGGAAGGTAGGTGAAAAGCCTGATTTATCGTGTATAATAGAAAATTTATTGGGCTATAGTTTAAATTTACCTATATTTAAAATCAGGTTTTAATGGCAGGATATATTTTATTGATTGCAATCATAATTTTAATTTGTCTTTTGATGATGAAGGTATCAAGCAAAATAGGCATTCCAGTGCTACTTGCATTTATATTGCTTGGCATGCTTTTTGGATCAGATGGAATATTTAAAATATATTTTGATAATTACGATGTTTCAGAGAAAATTTGTTCATTTGCTTTAATTTTTATTATGTTTTACGGTGGCTTTGGAACCAATTGGAAAACAGCAAAACCCATCGTAAAAAAATCTATTCTACTGTCCAGTTTAGGGGTTGTAATAACAGCACTAGTTACAGGATTGTTTTGTTTTTTGATATTAAAAATGAACTTTTGGGAAAGTATGCTTATAGGATCTGTAATTAGTTCAACGGACGCTGCTTCTGTGTTTTCAATACTGCGTTCAAAACAAATTAGTTTTAAAGATAATACAGCTTCCATGCTTGAGATGGAAAGTGGAAGTAATGACCCTTGTTCCTATATGCTCACAGTGATGGTACTGTCTGCTATGAAGGGTGAGGCCAGCGGTTGGAGCATGGTGTATATGATTTTAGCACAAATCATATTCGGCGTAGTATTTGGAGTTTTATCTGCGTGGGTGACTACTTTTGCCCTGTCAAAAATGAAAAACATAAAGAATGGTTTTGATACTATTTTTGTTTTTAGCATGGCACTGATTTCTTATGCTGGTTCTGCCTTAATTGGGGGCAATGGGTATCTTAGCACTTACATCGCGGGTATTATCCTAGGAAATAAACCTCTTCGAAATAAAATAACTCTTGTTCACTTTTTTGATGGAATTACTACATTGATGCAGATGTTGATTTTCTTCCTTTTAGGACTTCTGTCCTTTCCATCGCAACTTCCAAATATACTAATTCCGGCTTTAGCCATAGCCGTGTTCCTTACTTTTGTTTCAAGGCCTATAGCTGTATTTGCCATATTGACACCCTTTAAATGTTCCCTAAATCAAAAACTATTAGTATCGTGGACGGGAATAAGGGGGGCGGCTTCCATAGTATTTGCAATAATGGCTACAGTCAATCCAGCATATCTAAAACACGATGTTTTCCATATAGTGTTTTTCATTGTTTTAATGTCGGTTAGTATACAGGGTTCTCTTATTCCTTTAGTTTCAAGAAAACTAAACATGATCGATGACGAAGGGAATATAATGAAAACATTTAGTGACTATTCAGAGGAAATGCCTATACAATTTGTGAAGATAAATATAATAAAAGACCATCCGTGGATTAATAAAAAGGTCAGAGAACTTACATTGTTGCCTGGATTGCCCTTAGTTTTAATTCAAAGAGGCAAGAACAGGTTAATACCAAAAGGTAATACAACGATTTTTCAGGGCGATACAGTAGTTTTAAGTGCTCTTTCTCTTCAGGATAGTAGTGTTGGATCTTTAACAGAGATGAAAGTAGAAAAAGAAAATGCCTTGTGTGACAAAACACTATCTGAGGTGAAATTGGATGAGGATAAATTTATAGTTTTAATTATACGAAATGAAAAATACATCATTCCCAATGGTAGAACTTTAATAAGGGAAGATGATACTTTAGTCATAAGTCAATTATAATTGTATCATCTTAAGGGAATATCATAAGAAAAAGTCCATGTGCATTAAGGATTTACGCTTAATGCACATTTTTGTCTTAAAGTGTGGTATAATAATTGTATAAATAACATGAATTATCAGCAAAATTAATGCAGGAGGTAAGGCATGAATTTAGTAAATGAAGTTGTTATACACAAAGTATTTGGGAAAGGAAGGGTGTCAAGTTTAGAGGATAACTATATGGTAGTTTCTTTTCACGGTGATGAAAAGAAGTTTCTTTATCCGGATTCCTTCGATGAGTTCTTCGAAGCTCAAAATCCTAAGCTTAACGATGAAATACAGGCCCAACTTGCTGTGATAAAGGAAAAAGAGATAAAGGAATATGAAGAAAAGAAACAAAGAGATGAAGAACAGAGGGAACTCAGCACACCAAGAGGAAGGCGCCGCTCGGCTAAAGCAAGAAAAATTCAGAGAGCTAATGTTGCCTTTAAATGCAATTACTGCGATGGAGGTAAAACTTCTTCAGATGTGGGCTTTAACGGTGTGTGCAGTGATGATA
This sequence comes from Hathewaya proteolytica DSM 3090, assembly GCF_900142225.1. GTDB lineage: Bacteria > Bacillota > Clostridia > Clostridiales > Clostridiaceae > Hathewaya > Hathewaya proteolytica. Next base: position 166,602 of record NZ_FRAD01000003.1, on the reverse strand, counting down.
CCATGGTACACAATATAGAAGTTAAAAAAAGAGCTTGGTGCAGTTCTGCACAGTGTCCTTGCTTTAAATACCTAAAGGGAGAATTGAAACGAGAACAATTGGAAAAGATGAACTCAGAGGGTAATTTTGTATGCTATGAAAGTCAAATGTTCAAAAATTGGAAAGCTTTTGCAGGAGTTGTTCAGTCCGGAAAAAGGAAAAATGAGCCCATGAGACTGCAGAAAGTCCAGAAGAATAGCTTGTGCGTACTAACTACCCGTGATATTGAATCCACTGAAAAAGACAGATATATATTTGGCGTTTTTCTCGTGGATGAGTCCTATGAGGGCGACAAAAATACGGAGGGGTATGTGGGCACGAATAGCAAATACAAGTTGAAATTGTCTCTTCCAGAGGCGCGTAAGATGCTTTTTTGGAATTACCATTTCAACGATAATAGGCCTGAGGTGGCTATGTGGAGTTCAGGCCTTCATAGATATTTGGATGACAACGAGGCCGTTCAAATATTAAGTGATATTGTAAAATTGAAGAAGGGTACATCAGAGGAGAAGCTATCAATTGAATTTTTAGACTATTATTGCGAGGTAAATAATATTCAGCTAGGTGATGTTCCAGAAAAAAATGGAGCTATAATGAGAACTAAAAATTTGGATTAGACTATATATTTAATTTAATATAATAAAAAAATTATTATATACAAAAAAACTTACATTAATTTTTTAAATATGTTAAAATTGTATTATAGTTAAAAAAACCATGTACACATAAGTGTGCATAAAAATAAAGGAGTAATGTTGAATGTTCAGTAAAGGAGATTATATTGTTTATGGTAATAGCGGTGTGTGTAAAGTGGAAAATGTAGGTCCTATGAGTTCAAATTCCTCTATGAAAGAGCGAGTTTACTACACTCTTATGCCTTATTATTCTAAGAACACGAAAATATTCACGCCCATTGACAATGAAAAAATAATCATGAGAAGGGTTATGTCAAAGGAGAAAGCAGTTCAGCTCATTGATGATATGAAAAACATCGACTCTTTATGGATCCAAGACGAAAGAAAAAGGGAACAAGAATACAAAGAAGCCTTTAAAAAATGTGACTGCAGAGAATTGGTGAAAATAATCAAAAGTATATATACAAGAAAAGCGTCTAGAATGGCAGAGGGTAAAAAAGTAACCTCCGGGGATGAAAAGTATTTTCAATTAGCAGAGGAAAGCCTATATGATGAACTAGCTATATCTTTAGGTATAGATAGGGAGGATGTTAAAGATTATGTTTTAACAAGAGCTGACTCTATATTTGAAGAAGATGAACAATAATTTTGCTAGATTTTTTCTTCAAGTGGTATTATAATAAAAAGATAAGGGAATGAAGTTCTCCCTAGTATAATACTGTTGTATTATATTTAAACCGCATTTATGCTGATGACTTCTGCTATTATTTACGCAGAGATTGTCAGCTTTTTCTGCGTTTAGGAGGAATAATATGTTATTTAGTATTGCTTTAATCTTGATTTGTGGGCTTGTACTTGGGGGAATTTCAAAAAAAGTTTCTCTACCGCCGTTGTTTGGCATGATTTTCACTGGTGTGATTTTGGGACCCTTTGCATTAAATCTTATCCATCCTTCTCTTATGGGCATCTCTGCTGATTTAAGAAAAATTGCTCTTATAATAATATTAATAAGAGCGGGATTATCCTTAGATATGGGTGATCTTAGAAAGGTAGGTAGGCCTGCCATATTGATGTGTTTTGTACCTGCATGCTTTGAAATATTAGGTATGGTCTTAATGGCCCCGTTGTTATTTAATATATCCAAGGTGGATGCCGCCATTTTGGGTAGTGTTGTGGCCGCAGTATCACCAGCGGTTATTGTGCCAAAAATGATAAAACTGATAGACGAGGGCTATGGTGTAAAAGAGGGCATCCCTCAGATGATTTTAGCAGGTGCTTCAGTGGATGATGTATTTGTAATTGTAATGTTTTCAGCCTTTACTGGATTGGCTAAGGGGGAAAGCCTCTCAATTATGAGCTTTTTAAATATTCCTCTTGCTATTTTAATGGGAATTATCATAGGTATTTTTGTAGGCAATGGTGTTGTTTTCTTGTATAAAAAAATAAAAGTTGCAGATACTGTTAAAATAATTATACTGTTGAGCTTTTCCTTCCTTCTTGTAACTGCAGAAGATTTTAACTCTTCTTGTATACCCTTTTCAGGGCTGATTTCAGTTATGACAATGGCAAACATGTTAAAGAGAAATGATGTTGAAAACGCCAGCATTTTATCGCTGGATTTTTCAAAGTTGTGGATTGTGGCTGAAATTGTATTATTTGTTTTAGTTGGGGCCACTGTAAACATAAAATATGCTATTTCTGCTGGGTTCAGCGCTGTTATTCTTATTTTAGGTGCTATTTTGTTTAGAATGTCTGGAGTTTTCCTTTCCGTGTTAAAGACAAGTCTGAATACAAAAGAGAGAATCTTTTGTTGTATTGCATACACACCAAAGGCCACTGTTCAAGCTGCTATAGGTGCTATCCCTTTGGCCATGGGACTTAGTTGCGGTAACATTGTATTAACCGTAGCGGTGCTTTCAATCTTAATTACAGCTCCTCTTGGCGCATTTTTAATTGAGTTGTTATACAAAAAGCTACTGAAAAAAGTGTTGTATAAGATTTAAAACGCTTCACCTGTTTAAAGGGTTTTTTAAATTATATAACAGGTGAAGTTAAAACTCCACCTGAGGCTAAGAATTCTGTTTATAAAAATCTAAAATACGATGTTAAATTTTGCTTGAAGGTAAGCTTTGAATCTACAACAAAATGTATAATGGTTTTCCGTGTGAGCTGTAGCTTTGCAAAGTAAAGTGTAAAAAGTATCTTTGTTGCATTTTTCTATGTTGTTGAAATAGTCTCTAGATATTCTCCAGTATTTCTGAGGGAAGGAAAGGTATGCAAAAATATATATATAGTCATCTTTAGTGAGAGATAAATTCTTATTGTACTCATGAATTAATTCTATGAGCAATTGAAAATCCCAGTTAGTAGATTCTCGCTTTAATATCCTTCTCAGTGCATATGAAATATCGCGGGCTACATAATTCATGGATACTTTGTCAAAGTCGATTACGGATATTTCATTTTTCTCTTCCGTAAATATGATGTTTTTATTTACATAGTCACCATGGCAAAGGCTCTTAGTTAATTTGTCAAAATCAATTATTCTTGCGGCATTACAACTGAGCTGAGCTAACACATTGTTTTTGCTAAAGGTATACATATATTTCAAGGAAAATCTATCCTTGATTTCAGAGGCCATATCATAAAATTGAAACAGATTTTTCCAATGCTTCTTTAAAGAACAATAGATATCTGAATAGTCCTCCACGGTTTTTGCGTATTCCATGGGGAAAAAGTCCAAAGAACTTTTGTGCATTTTACTTAAATTATTAAAGAGCAAATGGAGGTTATTTATGTTATCATAATCACATTTATCACCATGAATCCATGGCGTTAAGATAAAAAGCATTTCATTATAGATGGCATATCTTTTTTTATCTTTAGAAGGCAAGAGATAAGGAACTTTTATATGATGTCTACTCCACCATTCAATGGCAGAATAAATAAATAAAAGCTTATCAACGCCATAGTACACTTTTTTCAAACAGTACTCCTTTTCTCCTAAGGTAATCTTATATACGGCTCTTTGTTTGTTTGTATTTTTAAACTTAACGTATTCCACATGGCCATCATTCAGTTGATATAGGGGGAGGACGTAGGTTTTTATATTTTCTAATGAAAGCATAGGGGTTAGCTTAGGTTTTGAAGTCTTTTTTATATTGTACACTTCTAATTTATCCATAATTATATTTCTCCAATCTTATTAATAATATAGAGTATTATTCGAAAGTAAGAATTATTACTTTTGCTAAATTTAAACATTAAAAAGAGGGTTTTATATGGCTTATATAGAAATATAATTATGTACTTGTGAATATACATGCAAAAAATGGATATTAATAAGTATGTAGTATTTATTAAATTTAAGCGTATTTATACTTTTTTAAAAATATCCTAAAAATACATGATTAAATAAGAAGGGAAAAGTAGATTATTGTCGAATTACATAAGAGTTGACTTAAAAACAAAAAAGTATTAAGGTTGGTGAGGTTTTTTTGTCTATATTCATATCTGATGAACTGATACAGAAAATTAAGGAAGAGAATGATGTTGTTGATGTTGTATCTGAATACGTGCGATTAAAAAAATCTGGTAGAAACTTTACAGGGTTATGTCCTTTTCACAATGAAAAGACACCCTCCTTTTCGGTATCGAGGGAAAAACAGATTTTTAAGTGCTTTGGCTGCGGTGAAGCTGGAAATGTCATATCGTTTTTAATGAAAATTAGAAATTTATCCTTTAGTGAAGCCTGTGAAACCTTGGCTGAAAGAGCTAATATTGAAATTAAAACTGGTGATGACAAGTACAAGAAAGAATTAGAAGCTAAAAAAAGATTATATCAACTGAACAAATTAGCAGCTAGGTTTTATTTTGACAATCTGATAAAAAATAGAGATGTAATGAATTACCTTAACAAAAGAGGACTTAGCAATAAGACCATTGCAAATTTTGGTCTTGGATATTCTCTAAACAACTGGAACGCCCTAGAAAATTTTCTGAAAAAATCTGGTTATTCTCAGGAAGAAATGTTTAAAGTCGGCGTGCTTTCAAGGTCTAACAAAAATAATAAAATTACGTATTATGATAGATTTAGAAACAGAGTTATGTTTCCAGTGTTTGATTACAATGGAAAGGTCATTGGTTTTGGGGGAAGGGTATTGGACGATTCAAAACCTAAGTATCTTAACTCACCTGAAAGTGAAATCTTTGATAAAGGTCGCAATATGTATGGTTTAAACTTTGCCATAAAGAAAAACAACACTAAAGAGTTCATCTTAGTTGAAGGGTATATGGATTGCATATCACTGCATCAGGCGGGTATAACTAACGCCATTGCTTCTCTTGGAACAGCTTTAACGGTAAATCAGGCCAAATTAATGAAAAAATACACGGATAAAGTTTATATATCTTACGACTCTGATAATGCAGGAAAAAAAGCTGCGGATAGAGGATTGGATATATTAACAGAGCAGGGCTTTGATGTTAGAGTAATAAATATTAAAGATGGAAAGGATCCAGACGATTTTATAAAAACCAATGGAGTAGAGGCTTTTTATGAACTCATGAAGGAGGCTGTTTCTCTTACTAAATTCAAGATAAATAAGGTAAAGGAAGAGCGATACAGAAAGGACGACCCGAAATCCGTAGACAAATATGTGGCTGGTATAAGTGGCATTCTTCTAAAACTGAATTCTGTGGAAAGAAACATATACATTAAAGAGATAGCAGAAGATACAGGGGTAGAAGAACAAGCAATTTATGATCTTTTAAACAAAAAGGCGAATTTTATCAATAAAACTGAAGAAAACATGAATATTAAACATGAAATTAGTGTAAAATTATACAAGGAACAGCCTTCTGTAAAGGCGGCTAGATCATTGTTAAAATTACTTATGTGCAAAAAATCAGTGGAATACATTCGAAGTGCCATGGATGAGTATCCTTTATTCAGCCATACTCACAAAATAATGTATGATAAAATATTAGAAAATATTGATTTGCCTTTAGAAGACTTAAATAATAAATTGGAAGCTCTGTGCCAGAATATAGAAGAAAACAGGGAGTTGGTCAATATTCGAGAAATGAGTATATTAGAAATGGATAACCATGAGCAGACAGAGCGATTTGCCTCTGATTGTATCAAAGTCATGAAAGAATGCGAACTTGAGAGTAAAAAGAAAGAAATTATGGATACAATCAAGCAATTGGAGAAAGATGGAAAGATAAGTGAGTCCTTTGAGTATGTGGAAAAACTGCAACTTATCGAAAAAGAACTCAAAGAACTTTAGAATAACGGAGGGAGGTAGTTTGATGAAAGACAAAACTGAACAGATGAAAATTGTTAAAACACTTCTTGACAAAGCCAAGGTCAAAGGAAGTATTGAATATAAAGAGCTTTTATCAGATTTAGAAGAAATTGAGTTAAGTCCTGAGCAAATTGATAAAATATATGAAATACTTGAAAGTATGAATATAGACATAATTGGAAACGACGAAGAGGAAATCGTGGAGGAAGAGATAGATATATCCATTCCTGAAGGGATTGCCATTGATGATCCTGTTAGAATGTATTTAAAGGAAATCGGGAAGGTCCCATTGTTAAGCTCAGATGATGAGATAATGTTAGCACAAAAGATAGAAGATGGAGACGAATATTCAAAAAAGAAACTTGCAGAAGCTAACTTGAGACTAGTTGTAAGTATCGCAAAACGCTATGTTGGAAGGGGAATGCAATTCCTAGATTTGATACAAGAGGGCAACTTAGGTTTGATAAAAGCCGTGGAAAAATTCGACTACAGAAAAGGCTATAAGTTTAGTACCTATGCTACTTGGTGGATAAGGCAAGCTATAACAAGAGCCATAGCAGATCAAGCAAGAACCATAAGGATACCTGTGCACATGGTGGAAACTATAAACAAACTTATTAGGGTATCTAGACAGTTGCTTCAAGAACTTGGAAGAGACCCATCACCAGAGGAGATTGCATCAGTTATGGAAATCTCCGTTGAAAAGGTAAGAGAAATCCAAAAAATTGCACAAGAACCTGTGTCCTTAGAGACTCCTATAGGAGAAGAGGAAGATAGTCATCTTGGGGATTTTATACCAGATTACGATGCTCCTGCACCATCAGAAGCTGCTGCCTTCACTATGCTAAAAGAACAACTTATAAATGTTTTAGATACCCTTACTCCAAGAGAAGAGAAAGTTCTAAGACTTAGGTTTGGATTAGATGATGGAAGGGCGAGAACATTAGAAGAAGTGGGAAAAGAGTTCAATGTAACTAGAGAACGTATAAGACAGATTGAGGCCAAGGCACTTAGAAAATTAAGACATCCAAGCAGAAGCAAAAAATTAAAGGACTACCTAGATTAATGGAGGATATTTCTTTATTAATATGTATTTGGAGGGATTGATTTGAGCAGATACAAATCAGTAAAAAATTATTTTCCGTTATTAGTATTAATTGTATTGATTATAGCTTGTATAATTGGGGTTTATGCCACAAAATATATAGAATCCTATGTGGTAACGCTTTTGATAAAAACAGGGCTTATAGTCTATACCATATATGAAATTTACTATATCATTTCTGCGGTTACCATTGTATACTATGTGGATGACAGATATATATATATAAAGTCATTCTTGAATCTTAGAAATGTAAAAGTAGATTTTAACAATATAAGGGGATACGATATAAAACAAGAGATGGGAGTAAAGCTTTCTGGTTTCAATCTTGGGAAAATGGCAATAGGAAGATTTTTTACGGAAAATGTGGGTATAACAAGAATGTTTGTTACAAATGATAAAAATATAATGTATTTTTTATGTGACGATTTAAGCTATGCAATTACACCTAGGGATATGGAAGGTATGGTTATGGAGTTAAAAAAACATGATATAAGCATAAAAAACCAATGCCATCACAAAATTAAGGACAGCAACCTTAATAGAGATCCTAAATTTTTGATTCCTTTTGCAATATCCTGCATAATAGTTGTATTGATTGTGGCGGTGCCATCTTATCTATATTTTTATGAAAAATTGCCTTACACAATGCCATTAAATTTTTCAATTAATTTTGCGCCTCTTGAGATGGGGACAGCAAAACAATTTGTTTTCCAACAGATGATTTATGGTATTTTAAATCTAATTTTAATTTTATGTATGTATTTTGCAGCGCAATGCAACGATAAGTATTATACTAAAGCTAGATATAAATACGTTATTATATCTCTTGTGACATCTATCATCTTTTTTATTGTGCAGTGTAGAATCATATATTTGTACATCTGATGTAAAAGTAAGGAGTGTAATATGGATTTAAGCAAAAGATTAAGTTGTATAGTGTCAATGGTTGAGCCAGTAAAAACAATTGCAGACATAGGTACAGACCATGGATATATACCTATACACCTTATTGAAAATTCCCTTTGTGAATTTGCCATAGCTACGGATATAAATAAAGGACCTCTTGAGAAAGCAAAGAAAAACATAATGAGGGCACAACTTATGGATAAAATACAATTGCGACTTGGCTCTGGTCTTGATATTATTGAAATAAGAGAAGTACAAAGTGCTGTAATATCCGGAATGGGCGGGGATCTTACAAGGGATATAATATTAAAAAATATAGATGTTTTTAAAAACATGGATTATATAATTGTCCAACCTGCTCAAAATGTAGATGTTTTTAGAAAATTTATATATGAAACAGGTTTTCATATAATGGACGAGAAGTTGTGTTTTGAAGATGGTAAGTTCTATGAAACAATAAAATTGTGCTATGATGAAACACCAGTTGACAAGCCCACAATTTTTTACGAAATAAGCCAGTTATTATACATAAGAAAAGAGCCAATATTAAAGGAATATATGGAGTATATGATTGAAAAGTACAATAGGATTATTAACTCCTTTAATACAAACTCCTGCAATGTAATAAAGAGGAGAAGTGAACTTGAACAAAAGGTAGTGGAAATAAAACAACTTTTAAATAATATGTAATTTTTTTTAACTTTACAAAGGCATTGATTGTATGTTATTATAGTTGTGCAAGTAAGCCAGATAGTCGCTGCCAGGTTATGCCTGGGAGAGGAAAGTCCGAGCTTCATAGGGCAGGGTGCTGGGTAACTCCCAGTGGAGGCAACTCTAAGGAAAGTGCAACAGAGATATACCGCCAGTTTACTGGTAAGGGTGGAAAGGCGAGGTAAGAGCTCACCAGCGTATGGGTGATCATACGGCTATGTAAACCCCATCTGAAGCAAGATCGAATAGGGAGACATATGAGGCGGCCCGTCTCGTCTTCGGGTGTATCGCTTGAGCCTATTGGTAACAATAGGCCTAGATAGATGACTATCAAATACAGAACTCGGCTTATAGACTTACTTATACCATTGAAAACACTAGGTTTTAGACTTAGTGTTTTTTGTTTTGCCTACAAATTGTCGACTAGTAATAAATATTTATATACAGAACTTTTCCTTTGTTACTACTTGAAATATTCACATCTATTATCTACAATTAATATATAAACAATTGAAGCGTGGTGATTATAGTGTTTGAAGAAAAACCATGGGCTGTTATAACAGGTGCATCTTCTGGTATTGGGAGAGCTATGGTATACAAGCTAGCAGAGGAAGGATATAATATAATTCTTTTGGCTAGGAGAGTGCACTTGCTCGAAATCCTAAAAGATGAATTAGAAAAAAAGTTTAGCTGTGAATGTGAATTTTATGGAGTGGATTTAAGGATTCCAAAGGAAATTCAGTGGTTTTGTCAAAAAATTAAGTGCAAAGATATAGATATATTTATAAATAATGCTGGCCTAGGTGCATGTGGTGATTTTCTTCACATGGATTTTGAAAAAAATAAATACATTATAGATGTAAATATAACTGCCCTTGCTCAATTAACACATTTTGTGGGAAACATGATGAAGTATAGGGGAAAGGGCACCATTTTAAATGTAGCTTCTACGGGTGCTTACGAGCCGGGGCCGTTTATTTCTACTTACTATGCAAGTAAATCCTTTGTGTTATCTTTGTCGGAAGCTTTATATGTAGAATTAAAGCCTTATAATGTGTTAGTAAGCGCTTTGTGCCCAGGCACTACAAAATCTGAATTTGCATACAACAGCGGAAAAGGTCAGTTAAAAAATGCTATGGATCCATACAAGGTGGCTGATATTGCGTACAAAGGAATTAAAAAAGGTAAAAGGCTGATAATTCCAGGTGCAGTAAATAAAATAGCTGTGTTTGCGTGCAAGATTCTTCCTGGAAATTTAACTGCCTATATAGTTGGAAAAATACAGAGTGATGCCATAAATAAGTACAGGTTGGAGGATGAAAAAAATGAAAGTGAAAGTGAAAAAAATTCATAAGGATGCAATTTTACCATGTTATGCTCATAAAGGAGATGCAGGTTTAGATCTGTATTCTGTAGAAGAGGTTATAATAGGGTCTGGAGAGGTGGCTTTGGTGCCAACGGGGATAAAAATTGAACTGCCTGAAAACACTGAAGCTCAAGTTAGACCTAGAAGTGGTCTAGCGTTGAAATACGGTATTACTGTTTTAAATACTCCTGGTACCATAGATGAGGGGTACAGAGGTGAACTTCGAATAATACTGATTAATCATGGGAAAAATAGTTTTAAGGTTGAAAAGGGAATGAAAATAGCACAAATGGTGGTTAAGCCGGTTTTTACTGTGGATATATGTGAAGTGCAGCAATTGGATGATTCTGAAAGAGGAGAAAAAGGATTTGGATCCTCGGGATTAGTATAAAGGAGATGGTAAAATGGATAGAATAATTGATTTTAATGAGATAAAGAATAAAGCTACAGATAAAGATATCAATAAATTTGAAGAGTATATATACAGCCTTTATTATTCTGTATCTACGGGGCAGATGACCATGGCAGATTTCTCAAAGAAAGTCATGGAGTATATGGAGGAAAATAATATTTCTCAAGAAAAATTCTTGAACTTGCAGAAAGAGTTTATGAAAAGATATGGGTTTAATACAGATGATCTGGAAAAAGAAATGAAAAAAATGGGTATAGACATATCCGGAACACAATTAACCCAAAACTATGAAAGTGAAAGAAAATTTTTATCCTTTAAAGAAAAATATAGAAACAAGGTGGAGGAGAGAAAGGGTGTTTTGTTTTATACTATAAAAAATGAAAAGAACAATATTGAAATACACCTTGACAAGAAAGAAGTGCTGATACAAAGTTATGGTTCGGTAGATGTAAAAGACTTGGAGTTAAATGAGTTCTTGTGCAGCTATAAAAAGCTTTTAGAAGAGAAACCTCTTAAAATCAGAATATGTGAGAATATAATTGAATACACATATTAAAATTTGTGGAGGCGGTTTAGATGTTGTATGTGGTTACTAATTTAGGCCTGGCAAAGAATGAGAGATCTTATTACCATATAATAAAACAATGTTTTTTAAATAATATTGAGGCTCTTGTGATAAGAGAAAAACATCTTGTTGGCAAGGAATTAGATGATTTGTGTAACAATATATACAATCTTCGTGGGAATTCTAAAACTAAAGTTATGATGAATTGCAACAGTGAGTTAAATTTGGAGTACGCCTTAAAGTACAACTTTAATGGTGTGCAAGTGCCTTATAATTTATTTATGGATAAACAAAGCAAATTCAACTCAGAGAGCTTACACGGAAAATATAAAAATATCACAATAGGTGTGTCTGTTCACAGCGCAGATGAAGGTATATCTGCATTTTATAACAAGGCGGAGTATATAACTGTGGGACACATCTTTAAGACACAATGCAAGGAAGGGCTTATGCCAAGGGGCGTGGAAATAATAGAAAAAATTAGAGAACAAAATAAGGAGGGACGCATTGTGGCCATCGGAGGCATAAATGAACACAATGCCATTGATGTTATAAATTCTGGTGCGGATTCATTTGCAATGATGTCCCAAATTATGTGCAATGAAGATATTGAACGCTATCTTATTGAGTTGAAAAGAAAATTATCATTCAATTTGTAGGGAAAAACATTAAATAAGGTGATGGGAGTGATTATATGCCACTAGCTGATAGGATTAGGCCAACTACATTGGATGAAGTGATAGGTCAAAAGCATCTCATTGGAAAGGACAAAATCTTATATAGAATGTGCCAAACTGGGAAGCTAACTAGCATGATATTTTATGGTCCACCAGGGGTGGGCAAAACAACGGTAGCAAATATATTGGCAGGGGCTTGTAATAAAAAGTTTTACAAACTCAATGCCACCACTGCTTCTGTTAAGGACATTCAGGATATAATATCCCAGCTGAACACCATAGAAAATATACAAGGCATAGTTTTGTACATAGATGAGATTCAGAATTTTAATAAAAAACAACAACAATCTATATTAGAGTTCATGGAAAATGGGAGCATTACTCTTATAGCGAGTACTACAGAAAACCCATACCATTATGTATACAAGGCTATTTTAAGTAGGGCCCTTGTGTATGAGTTCAAGGAATTGAAGAGTACAGATATAGAGCTTGGAATTAGAAGAGCCATAGATAGTATAGAAAAACACGTAGGAAGGCAGTTTATAACATGCAATGATGAGGTCATTAAAATTATTTCAAATAGTGCTTCTGGGGATTATAGAAGAAGTCTTAATATTTTAGAAAGCTGTGTTTTGTATGTGCCAAAGGACGTTAATGGCAATGTACTCATAGACGAAAAATCAGTGTTGGAATTTGGCGGAGACAAGGCGGTGAATTTCGATAGAGATGGTGATAGCCATTACGACTTATTAAGTGCTTTTCACAAATCCATAAGAGGATCAGATCCTGATGCTAGCATTTACTATCTGGCAAGGTTAATTAAGGGCGGCGATTTAATCTCTATTTGTAGGCGATTGTTGGCTATTGCTTCGGAGGATATAGGACTTGCGTATCCCAATGCGGTAACCATGGTTAAATCTTGTGTTGATTCAGCTACTCAATTGGGATTTCCAGAGGCAAGGCTACCTCTAGCACAGGCTACACTTTTGCTTGCCACATCTCCAAAGTCTAATTCCTGCTGTGTGGCTATTGACAATGCCTTAAGGGATATAGAAAATGGCGTCATGGGTGCCGTACCTGAGCATCTAAGGGATTCACATTATGAGGGTGCCACGGCTTTGAACAGAGGGGTAGAATACAAATATCCACATGACTATGAAAATCATTTTGTGAAACAGCAGTACCTTCCAGATGAAAAAAAAGATAAAATATACTACAAACCTGCTGATAACAAAATGGAAAATAATATTCGTCTTTTTTTAGAAAAAATTAATAAAATATAGTTGACAATAATGGTCGGATTTGATATTATGAATTCAGAGTAAAATGCTCAGAATTAAGGATGTGATTTAATGAAATTATCTACGAAGGGCAGATATGGCGTAAAAGCCATGGTACATCTTGCTATAAACTACGGAGGTGAACCTGTATCCATTAAGGCTATAGCACAAGAAAATAATATATCTGAATATTATCTAGAACAGCTTTTCTCTTCTTTGAGAAAGGGCGGCCTTATTAAAAGTATTAGAGGCGCTCAGGGCGGCTATGTACTAAGCAGAGAACCAAAATACATCACTGTTAAGGATATTATGCTTTTATTGGAAGGACCAGTAGAAATATCAGACTGCCTTAGCGAGGATTGCTGTGACAACGTGGATAAATGCCCTACGCGATTGCTGTGGGTTAGGTTACAAGATAGCATAGAAAATGTAATACAATCCACTAATCTTCAAGATATGGTGGATGATTATAATAGTATGAGAACAATTGACATGACTTTTATTTCCAAGGAAATATAAGGCACACAAAGGAGCGGATAAAATGGAAAAACACGTATATATGGATCATGCTGCTACTACTTATACAAAAAAAGAAGTATTAAATGAGATGATACCGTACTTCACAGAGTATTACGGTAACCCATCCTCAATATACTCTTTGTCAAGAAGTACAAAAAAGGCTATTGATGAAGCAAGAACAAAGGTAGCTAAGTGTCTAAACGCAGATGAAAAGGAAATTTTCTTCACAGGTGGAGGCTCAGAAGCTGACAATTGGGCCATAAAGGGTGTGGCATTTGCCAACAAAAATAAGGGCAATCACATTATAACTACAAAAATAGAGCACCACGCTGTTCTGCACACATGCAAGTTCCTTGAAAGACAGGGATTTGAAGTTACGTATTTAGATGTGGATAAAGAAGGTTTTGTAGACCCTGAAGACGTTAAAAAAGCTATAACAGATAAAACTATACTTGTAAGTGTTATGTTTGCAAACAATGAAATAGGTACTATTGAGCCAATAAAAGAAATTGGAGCTATATGTAGAGAAAAGAAAGTGTTGTTCCACACAGATGCTGTTCAGGCTGTAGGCCATATAGAAGTAGATGTTCAAGACATGAATATTGATTTATTGTCTTTGGCAGCTCATAAGTTTTACGGTCCTAAGGGCGTAGGTGCTCTTTATATAAAAAAAGGCGTAAGAATTAATAACTTAGTTGATGGTGGAGGACAAGAAAGAGGTAGAAGAGCTGGTACAGAAAATATCGCAGGCATAGTAGGGCTTGGAAAGGCTCTTGAGTTAGCTTGTGAGCACATGGAAGAAAATAACAAAAAGTTAGTATTCCTTAGAGATAAACTTATGAATGGACTTCTAACTGTACCTCATACTAAGCTCAACGGACCTAAAGACCACCATAGGTTACCTGGAAATTTAAATATATGCTTTAAATTTATTGAAGGAGAGTCTATTTTGCTTCTTTTAGATGCCAATGGAATATCTGCATCCAGTGGAAGTGCATGCACATCAGGTTCCTTGGATCCATCTCACGTATTGTTATCCATTGGTTTGCCTCACGAAATAGCCCATGGCTCCTTGAGATTATCCCTTGGGGATGAAAATACTGAGGAAGATGTGGACTACGCTCTGGAGGTTATTCCAAAAATAATTCAAAGACTTAGAGATATGTCACCTTTATGGGATGATTTTTTAAGAGAAGGGGAGAAATAATTATGATATACAGCGCAAAGGTTATGGAACACTTTAATAATCCAAGAAACGTAGGAGAAATACCAGATGCAAATGGCATAGGTGAAGTTGGAAATCCAAAGTGTGGGGATATTATGAAGATATACCTTAAAGTTGAGGATGATGTGGTGAAAGATGTTAAGTTTAAAACTTTTGGTTGCGGTTCTGCCATTGCTTCTTCAAGTATGGCTACAGAGCTTATAAAAGGAAAGACAACAAAGGAAGCATGGACACTTACCAATAGTGCAGTGGCTGAAGCTCTTGACGGACTTCCACCAGTAAAAATGCACTGCTCTGTCCTTGCAGAAGAGGCTATACACAAGGCAATAAATGACTACAGAGTTAAAGCAGGTCTTGAACCATGGGATTACGAAGAACACGAGGATATTCATGCCGAAGTACATGGTGAATAAACATAGTAAATATATTTTGGCTCCCGCAAGGGGGCTAATTTTCTTAAAGGTGGTAAAATATGAAGAAAAAAGTTATTATAGGAATGAGCGGCGGTGTTGATTCCTCGGTGGCTGCATACCTATTAAAAGAACAAGGCTACGAAGTTATTGGCATAATGATGAAATTAGCTTCTGATGAACTTACAGGTGAAGATAATGATGGAGGATGCTGTTCTTTGTCTGCTGCCAATGATGCTAGACGAGTTGCTGACATATTGGATATACCTTTTTACGTAATGAATTTTAAGGAAAGTTTTAAAAAGAATGTGGTAGATAGTTTTATTCATGAATATTTAATTGGTCATACACCTAATCCTTGTGTTCAATGCAATAAGTTAATTAAATTCAATGAATTTTTAAAAAAAGCACAGACTTTGGGGGCGGACTATATTGCCACTGGACATTATGCTGAAGTTGTGGAGGATGTCAATGGTAGATACAATTTAAAATGTTCTAATGATGAAAAAAAGGATCAAACTTATATGCTTTACAACCTTACTCAAGAGCAATTATCCCATATTCTTATGCCTTGCGGTAAGTACAATAAAAGTGAAATAAGAGATATTGCTGAAAAAATAGGACTTCACGTATTTAGAAAAAAGGATAGTCAAGAGATTTGTTTTATACCTGACAATAACCACGGCAAATTTATAGAAACCTACACTGGAAAATCCGCTGTTCCTGGCAACTTTGTTGATGAAAATGGCAATGTTGTTGGAAAACATAAGGGCATATGTTACTACACCATTGGCCAAAGAAAAGGATTAGGTTTATCTCTGGGTAAACCAGTATTTATAGCTGACATTGATCCACTTACCAATGATATTACTGTAGGTGATGAAAAGCTTATTTTTAAGAATCAGCTCATTGCGGGAGATGTAAATTATATATCTATAGAGAAGCTACAGCAGCCCATGGAGGTGTTTGGAAAGGTAAGGTACAGTGCTAAAATGGCACCGTGTACCATATATCCTGAAGGAGACAATAAGGTAAGGGTTATTTTTAAAGATAATCAAAGAGCCATTACAAAAGGGCAATCCGTGGTTTTTTATAAAGAGGATTTTGTAGTAGGTGGAGGTATAATCGAGAAAGTATTTTAACATTTAATTTTATAAGGTGGTTGAAATTTATGGAGTATAGTGATAAAGTTTTAGAACATTTTTATAGCCCAAGAAATGTGGGTGTGTTGCCAGATGCCAATGGTGTAGGTGAAGAGGGCAATGCTAGTTGTGGAGACATTATGAAAATTTATCTTAAAATAAAAGATGATATAATAGAAGATGTCAAGTTTAAAGCTTTTGGATGTGGGTCTGCCATTGCATCTGCAAGCATTGCCACGGAGATGATTAAGGGAAAACATCTAGAAGAAGCTTTTGAACTTACAAATAAATCTGTAATTGAAGCTCTAGATGGGCTTCCTGACGTTAAGATACATTGCTCTGTTTTAGCAGAACAGACAATACATAAGGCTATCAATAATTACAGGATTTCTCAGAACTTAGAACCTTGGAAAGACAAATTTTCTCAATAGAATTTGGTGCGTTTTAAATAAATCAGTCAAATTTAATGACTGGTTTATTTTTTTTAGAATAAATAATGGCAAAAAGAGGCAATATATATAATGAAGATAATTAAGGTTTAATAAAAGGAAGGGAAATATGTATAGTAATAGAGATTTTATAGGAAAAAAGATTACAGATAGGCAAGGGAGAAAAATGGGCACTGTTGAAGATCTATTGCTAGATGTAAAGCATGGATTAGTATGTGGTTTTAAAATAAGAGAAAGCTCCATGAGAAGAAGATATACATCTTTACACTTAAGGGATATCTTATATATTGGCAACACCATGATAGCAGATAGATTCAGCAGTGAAAACTTTTTTTGCTTTGAAGGCTTAAGAACCATGGAAATTATTAATTTATCTGGAGATATATTGGGCAGTGTTGAAAGCATACTGTTTTGCAGAGAGGATTTTAAAATTAAAGGCTTCCTTGTTTCGGAAGGATTACTTAGAAACTATATCAAGGGAAAAAGGATAATCCTTTTGTCTCACCTCATAATCGGTGAAAATAATATTTTGTATACAGGAGATAATAATTACTGTTGTTATAGTAAAATCCACGGAGTTGAGAAAAATGAATGATAAAATCAGTAAGATAATTGGTATAACTATTAGGATACTAGCCTTTATTATAAGTGCTTTTATCTTTATACTGCTATTAAAAATTCCTTTGGTCAATAGTTTCGTTAAAGTAATAATTATTTCTATGTTTATATCCTATGCCCTTAAACCCCTTTATTTTAAAATGATAAAGGGCGGCATGAAAAAGTCCTTCTCAGCTGCAATTTTAATTTTATCACTGCTATCCCTTTGTTGTGCTATAATAATACTGTTAGTGCCTAACCTTATAAGAGAGCTTGGCAGTATTGATAAAATACTATCGTCCTTATCTCAATTTATAAATACAAAGTTTTCAAATATAAAATTGCTAAAAGAAAATTATATATTTGACAATATTCTAAAAAAACTATACGACTTTGGAAATTCCTTTTCTGATGGCATTATTTTTTATGTTATGAACATAGGACAAAATCTTGTGGTATATTGTATCATACCAATAGTGACCTATTATTTTTTAGTGGACGGAAATAAAATTTTAGAGAAGTTCCTTTTTTTGTTTAGTGTGGGAAAAAGAAAAGTAATAAGAAATGTTTTAGAACATATTGATATATTGTTGAGCAAATATATATTAAGCCAAGTAGTGCTAAGTGTTGTTATATGTATTTTAACTCTTATTATCCTTATTATTGGAAAAATAAGCAACCCAATTCTCTTATCAGTATTAAACGGGATTTTAAATATAATACCTTATTTTGGCCCCCTACTCGGTGCTATTCCTATATGCATGGTGGCATTTTTGATATCAAACGAGAGAGGTATAATAATAACAATACTACTTATAATTATTCAGCAAATAGAGGGTGATATAATTTCACCCAAAATAATTGGAGAATATGTGGACCTTCATCCTTTGGCAGTTATTGTACTACTTATTTTGGGGGGCGAAATCTGTGGTTTTATGGGTATGATAATAGCCGTACCCGTGGGAGTTATAATAAAAGTTGTTTACAATGATATTAATTATTATTTGTATTAAATAAAAACCCTTAGGCAAAGTGCAGTACATTGCTTGCCACTTTACACAATGAATTGATATAATGATATAATAACATGTTTATTGACAATGATATGGAATTTTTCTATAATCATCATAGAAATAAGACGAAATATACAAATGGAGGAGAAAAAAATGAAATTTATGGGGTTAAATGATATAAGAGAATCTTATCTTACTTTTTTTGAAGGCAAGGGACATTTAAAACTGGACAGTTTCTCATTGGTTCCCAAAAATGATAAGAGCTTACTTCTTATAAATGCTGGAATGACACCTATGAAAGCATACTTCACAGGTTTAGAAGTTCCACCAAGAAAGAGAGTAACCACATGTCAAAAGTGTGTGCGCACAGGAGACATAGAAAATGTAGGGAAGACTTCAAGACATGGAACGTTTTTCGAGATGCTAGGAAACTTTTCCTTTGGAGATTATTTTAAAGAAGATGCTATAATGTGGGCTTGGGAGTATCTTACGAAGGTTCTTGAAATACCAGGTGAAAGGTTATTTGTAACTATATATCTTGATGATGATGAGGCGTATAGAATCTGGACTACAAAAACTAATGTAGATCCTAAAAATATATTTAGACTTGGGAAAAAGGACAATTTTTGGGAACACGGCGTTGGCCCTTGTGGACCTTGTTCGGAGATACATTTTAACAAGCACAATGTAAAAGTAAGCAGTGCAGAAGAATTTGAAGAAGCATCGGATAAGGACCATGTTATTGAAATCTGGAACCTTGTTTTTACGCAGTTTAACAAGGAAGAGGATGGTACATATTCAAACCTTAAAAACCCTAATATAGATACAGGTATGGGGCTTGAGAGAATAAGCACTGTTATGCAGAATGTTGACTCTATCTTTGATATCGACACAATAAAGAGTATTAGAGATGAGATTTGCAAAGCAGGAAACTTAAATTACGGAGAAAATGAAGCCCAAGACATATCAATTAAAGTAATAACAGATCACATAAGAAGTGTTGTATTTATGATATCTGACGGAATTCTTCCATCCAATGAAGGTAGGGGCTATGTTCTTAGAAGACTTCTTAGAAGAGCATCAAGACATGGCAAACTTTTAGGTTTTAAAGGTACTTTTTTAAGTGAATTATGCCATGTAGTCATTGAAAATTCCAAGTGTCAGTACAAGGAATTAGAGCTTAAAAAAGAATACATTGAAAAAGTACTTAAAATCGAAGAAGAGAGATTCTCTGAAACAATTGATGCAGGTATGGATATTCTTAAGGAATATATAAGTGAACTAAAGAATAATAATGAAACAGTATTAGATGGAGCTAAGGCATTTAAACTTTACGATACTTACGGATTCCCTCTTGAGCTCACAGAAGAAATATTACAAGAAAAATCACTGGGTATTGATTACAAAGGCTTTAAGGAAAACATGGAAAACCAGAGAATTACAGCAAAGAAAGGCAGAGAAGAGTCAAATTATATGGGTAAAGAGTTATCCATTATAGATGAAATACCAAAGGATATAGAAACATCGTTCTTAGGATATGAATGCACATCATCTGAAGGTGAGGCTTTGCTTTTAATATCAAACAATGAATTTGTCAATGAAATACAAAGCGGCGAAGAAGGCATACTATTAGTTGATAAGACACCATTTTACGCTGAAATGGGAGGACAGATTGGTGATAGGGGCTTTATAACATCTCCTAAATTAAAAGCAGAAGTTACGGATTGCAAGAAGAATGTGGCAGGTAAGACTCTTCATTTTATCAAAGTAACAGAGGGTTCTCTGTGTGTAAAAGATGTTATAACTTTAAGTGTAGATGAGAAGCAGAGAGAAAATATATGCAAAAATCACACAGCAACTCATATCCTGCAGGTTGCTCTTAGAAGAGTTCTTGGTGACCACGTACATCAGGCAGGTTCTCTTGTCAATGGAGAAAGGTTGAGATTTGATTTCGCGCATTTTTCACCTATGACAGAGGAAGAAATAAGGGAAACTGAGAGAATCGCCAATGCAGCTATAATTAAGAGCATGTCAGTGTGCACAAAGGTTATGACTTTAGAGGAGGCAAAACAAACAGGTGCCATGGCCTTGTTTGATGATAAATATGCTAAAGAGGTTAGGGTTGTATCTGTAGGAGAGTTTAGCAGTGAACTATGTGGTGGAACTCATGTAAATAATAGTGGCGAAATCGGCCTAATAAAGATAATATCTGAAACAGGTGTAGCAGCAGGTGTAAGAAGAATAGAAGCTATAACTGGAGAAGAAGTGGTTAAATACATGGAAGAAAAAGAAAACACTATAAAAGAGGCATGTAAGATATTAAAGTGCAGTGAAAAGGACTTGATAACTAAATTAAATCAGCAACTTCTTCTAATAAAAGAAAAAGAAAAAGAACTTCAGGCAATGAAAAATGAGATGAGTAAATCTATAGAAACAGACCTTATAGAAACAGCCGTTTCCATTGGAGATATCAAGGTAATAAGTTCAGTAGTTGCTTCTATGGATGCCGATACCATGAGAGACTTGGCAGATAGACTTAGAAACAAAGTCGGCAACGGTCTTGTGGTTCTTGGATGTGCTGGAGAAGATAAGGTTATGTTGACAGCTATGGCAAGCAAAAGTGCAGTGTCAGAGGGAGTACATTGTGGAAAAATCATAAAAGAAGTTGCCCTTGTTACAGGCGGCAATGGTGGTGGAAGACCAGATATGGCTCAAGCTGGGGGAAAAGATATTTCAAAACTTATCGATGCTATTATGATGGTGCCATCTTTAGTAGAAAAAATGATAAGAAAATAATTATAGAAAAACATTTAAAAAATCTTAAAATTGTGTTACAATAAGATTTAATAAGTTGTTACTATTATGAAAGAGGTGATAAATATGGTTGATAATGATATGACCTTGCAATTTAATAGTATTAAAGACAAAGACCAAGTTACAAAAGAAATTGTTATGCTTGTATACAATTCGCTAAAAGAAAAAGGATATAATCCAATAAATCAGCTTGTAGGTTACTTTATTTCAGGGGATCCGACTTATATAACTAATTATAATGGGGCTAGAGCCATGATTAATAAGCTCGAAAGAGATGAGATATTAGAAGAGGTTTTAAAACATTATTTAGATATTAAATAAGATGAAAATGCCCTTGTTGGGCATTTTTATTTTTATAAAACTTAGGAGATTTTTATGAGAATATTAGGTTTGGATGTTGGAGATAAAACCATAGGAGTAGCTATAAGTGACCCTTTGGGGTACACAGCACAGGGCATAACTACCATAAGAAGAAAAAAAGAGGAAATTGACTTAGTAGAACTGGAGAAGATTTGTGAGGAGTACAGTGTGGAAGAAATAATTTGTGGTTTGCCTAGAAATATGAACGGCACACTAGGACCACAGGGCGAAAAAGTTATGGCCTTTGCAAAAGTAATAGAAGAGAAGCTGCAGCTTAAAATAACATATTGGGATGAAAGGCTTACTACAGTTGCCGCTCATAGGGCTATGCTGGAAGCTGATTTGTCTAGAAAAAAAAGAAAAAGTATAGTTGATAAAATTGCTGCTACGTACATATTGCAGGGATATTTAGATTCCATACAATTAAGAAAAGGAGAATAAAATATGGAAAACGAATTAAAGTTTATAGATTTAAAGGATGAAGATGGCAAAAAAATCAGATTCGAGGTCATTGAAACTGTAGAGGTAAATGACAACAAGTATTTAATAGTGGCAGAAGAGAGTATGGATGAAGATGATGCCATAGTTTTGTGTATGGAAGAAAGCGATGATGAATGTTTCTTTAGACCTGTGGAGGACGATGATGAGTTAGAGACAGTAAATGAAGCCTATGAGGAAATACTAGAAAGTTTAAATTAGTATTGTAAATAATTGACAATTAGCAAAGTTTGTAATAATATAATTAAAGGGGTATATTTTTCTTTGAATTGTGAAAAAATATGTTAAATCATTAATAATAAGTTATAAGAGAGATAATAAAGTGAAAACTTTTATTTATAAAAAATAACATTAAAAGGAGGGAGACCGTGCGTAAAGATAAAGAGAAATTAAAAATAATTCCACTGGGTGGTCTCAACGAAATTGGTAAGAATCTTACTGTTTTCGAGTATAAAAATGAGATTGTCGTAGTGGATTGTGGTTTGAAATTTCCCGATGATGATATGTTAGGTATTGATGTTGTAATACCTGATGTTACGTATTTACTTAAAAATAAAGATAAAGTAAAGGGGATTTTTTTAACTCATGGTCACGAAGATCACATAGGTGCACTGCCTTACGTGTTGAGGCAACTTAATGTACCTGTGTATGGAACAAAACTTACTATTGGCATGGTGGAGTCAAAATTAAAGGAATATAGCCTTGTTGATTCTGTAACTTTAAGAGTAATAAAGCCAAAAGATGTGGTTAAATTAGACAATATTTCAATAGAGTTTATAAAAACTAACCACAGTATTGCGGATTCAGTGGCTATTGCCATCCACACGCCAATCGGCGTTGTACTTCATACAGGAGATTTTAAAATCGATTATACGCCAATTGACGGGTCTGTTGCGGATTTAGCTAGGTTTGCAGAACTTGGCAACGAAAAGGTTTTAGTTATGCTGTCTGATAGTACCAACGTGGAAAGACCCGGTTATACTATGTCGGAAAGAACCGTGGGAGAGTCCTTCCGGGAGCTATTTGCAAAAGCAGATGGAAGAATAATAGTTGCAACCTTTGCTTCAAATATCCATAGAATACAGCAGATTGTGGAAGAAGCCGAAAAGGGAGGAAGGAAGGTAGCAGTTTCTGGAAGAAGTATGGAAAACATAGTATCTGTCGCCATGGAACTTGGATACCTTAATACAGAGGAAGGAACGCTTATCACTGTAGATGAGGTGGATAAATATCCAGATGATAAAATTATAATAATAACCACTGGTAGCCAAGGTGAACCAATGTCAGCTCTTACCAGGATGGCAGCTTCTGAACATAAAAAAATAAATATAAAGAAGGGTGACAGAGTCATCATCTCTGCTTCCCCTATACCGGGAAATGAAAAGCTAGTATCCAAAGTTATTAACCAGCTTTTTAAGAAAGGTGCCGATGTAATATACGATGTTTTAGCAGATGTTCACGTATCTGGGCATGCTTGTCAGGAGGAACTAAAGCTTATGTACACTCTTGTAAAGCCAAAGTTCTTTATCCCTGTTCATGGAGAGTTCAGACATTTAAAGCAACATGCAGAGCTTATACAGAGACTAGGCATAAAGGCAGAAAATACTCTTATAGGTGATAATGGAGATATAATCGAAGTTACCGAAGATTCCATAAAGAAGAATGGTAGCGTTATGTATGGACAGGTATTTGTAGATGGACTTGGTGTTGGAGATGTGGGTAACATTGTACTAAGGGATAGAAAGCATTTATCTCAAGATGGTATTCTTACAGTGGTTGTTACCATTGAACGAGACACTGGAAAAGTAATAGCTGGTCCAGACATAATCTCAAGAGGATTCGTATATGTGAGAGAATCGGAAGATTTGATTGAAGAAGTGAAAGAAAAGGTGAGATGCGTTCTAAAAGGTTGTGAAGAAAGCAACATAAAAGAATGGTCTACAATAAAAAGCAATGTAAAGGATGTTTTAAGAAGCTTCCTTTACGAAAAAACGAAGAGAAATCCTATGATATTACCAATTATAGTAGAAGTTTAATGTAATACATAAAGGTTACATTTGACATTTGCCATTAATGATATTAAAATAGAAAAGTGATTGAGTTAGAAATTGGATACTTCAGTTGTATCCAATTTTTATTTGAAAGTAAAGATTTTTTAGAAAGTACTTGGAGGAGTTTAAATGGATACATTCATAAGAGAAGATATAAGGAATATTGCAATAATAGCCCACGTTGACCATGGTAAGACCACATTGGTTGACGCCTTATTAAAACAGAGCCGCGTTTTCAGAGAAAACCAAAAGGTTGAAGAAAGAATAATGGACTCTAATGCATTGGAAAAAGAGAGAGGTATAACTATTCTTTCTAAAAATACTTCAGTTAACTATAATGGTGTTAAAATTAACATAATAGACACACCTGGTCATGCTGATTTTGGAGGAGAAGTAGAAAGAATTCTGAAAATGGTAGATAGTGTTCTTTTAGTTGTAGACTCTTATGAAGGACCAATGCCACAGACAAAATTTGTTTTAAAGAAAGCTCTCGAACTATCTTTAAAACCAATTGTTATTATAAATAAAATTGATAAGTCAGATGCACGTCCACAGGAAGTTATTGATGAAGTCTTTGATCTATTCGTGGAGTTGGGTGCCAACGATGAGCAGCTTGATTTTCCAATAGTGTATTGTTCAGCTAGAGATTGTATTTCAAAGTATGAGGTGGAAGATGATAACGACAACATGATCCCTCTATATGAAACTATACTAAAATATGTAGAACCACCTAAGGGACAAATTGATGAGCCACTACAGTTGCTTATTTCCAGCATAGATTACAATAACTTTGTAGGTAAAATAGGAATCGGTAAAATTGTAAGGGGTATCATAAAGAAAAATCAACAGGTCACTGTTATTTCTAGAGATGGGAACAAGAGAAACGTTAAAATATCCAATCTCTACGTGTATGATGGATTAAATAGAGTAGAAACTGATGAGGCAAAATTAGGTGATATAGTTGCTATATCAGGTATTCCAGATATAAATATTGGAGAAACCATTGCAGATATTAGTTGTCCAGAGGCATTGCCTTTTGTAGATATTGATGAGCCAACACTTAGCATGAACTTTATGGTAAACAATTCTCCTTTTGCAGGACGTGAAGGTGATTTTGTAACTTCAAGACATATAAGAGACAGACTTATGAAGGAATTGGAGACTAACGTTAGCTTGAAAGTAGAAGAAACTGACTCAGCTGATTGTTTTAAGGTAAGTGGAAGAGGAGAACTTCATCTATCTATATTAATTGAAACTATGAGAAGAGAAGGGTTCGAATTCCAAGTATCTAAACCAACTGTTATATATAAAGAAAAAGATGGAAAGAAATTAGAGCCTATAGAGGAGCTTACCATAGATGTACCAGAGGAATTTATGGGTGTAGTTATGGAAAAGCTTGGACCTAGAAAGGCCGAGATGAAAAATATGACTTCTGCTGTGAATGGCTATGTTAGATTGGTATTCAACATACCTTCAAGAGGACTTATTGGATTTAGAAATGAATTTATGACAGATACAAAGGGAAATGGTATAATGAACCACGTACTTTTAGATTATGAGCCTTTTAAAGGAGATATTCCTGAAAGAAACAGAGGTTCTTTAGTAGCCTTTGATGATGGAGTTTCTATTACATATGGCTTGTACAATGCCCAAGAAAGAGGAGTAATATTTATTAACCCAGGTCTTGAGGTTTATGAAGGAATGATCGTGGGAGAAAATGCAAGACCAGGTGATCTTGATGTAAATGTATGCAAAAGAAAACATCTTAGTAACACAAGATCTTCAGGTTCAGACGATGCTTTAAAGCTTGTACCACCAAGATTAATGAGCTTGGAACAATGTCTTGAATTCATAGCTTCAGATGAATTGGTAGAAATAACTCCTAAGAGCATAAGGATGAGAAAAAGAGTTCTTGATTCAGCAGAGAGAAAGAGAATTTTTGTTAGAAATAGATAGTTTTTTCTATAAGGTGGAGGAAGATAAAATGAGTGACGTAATGTATGATTACATGGAAACGTACATAAGATCTCTAATTCATGAGAAAAATGAAAAACTTTTAAAGCTTGAAGAATATGCAAGAAATAATGGTGTTCCTATTGTTCAAAAGGAGACGGGTAATTTTTTAAAGTTTATGATAAACATGAAAAAACCTAAGAGAATCCTTGAATTAGGTACTGCAATTGGATATTCCTCCATTCTTATGGCTGAGGAATCTAAAAATAACGTCCATATTGATACTATTGAAAGAGATGAAAGAATGCTTTCCATGGCAAGGGAAAATGTCAAGGATTTCAATATGGAACATCTTATTCAAATATTATCTGGAGATTGCGAAGAAATTCTTCAGGGAATGTGTAGCAATGGTAATGAATCCTATGATATGATTTTTATAGATGCAGGAAAAGGTCACTATAATGACTTTTTGCCATACTGCCTAAAGCTTCTCTCACTAGATGGGATAATTGTGGCAGATAACGTGCTTTTTAGGGGCATGGTTGCCTCAGATGAGTTAATAATTAAACGGAAGTCTACTATAGTAAAAAGAATGAGATCTTATCTAGAAGAAGTATCTTCTAGGGAGGATTTAGTTACATCTGTGCTGCCTATGGGCGATGGCATAGCTGTGACTGTGAGGAGGTAATAGTTGTGAAGAAGCCTGAGTTACTCTCTCCAGCGGGAAATTTGGAGAAACTTATAACTGCCATTGATTTTGGAGCTGATGCTGTTTACATTGGCGGAAGTAAATTGAATTTGAGAGCTTTTGCTGATAACTTTGACAATGAAGAGTTAAGAAAAGGTATTGAATACGCACATGAGAGAAATAAAAAAGTATATGTTACGTTAAATGTTTTCGCTCACAATGAGGACCTTCAAGGTCTGGAGGACTATTTGACAGAACTATACGAAATGAAAGTGGATGCTATTATTGTATCAGACCCTGGAATAATTATGACAGCTAGGGAAGTAGTGCCTGAACTAGAGATTCACCTTAGCACTCAAGCCAACAATGTAAATTATAGATCAGCAATATTTTGGCACAAACAAGGTGTAAAAAGAATTGTCCTTGCTAGAGAATTATCCATGGAAGAAATAAAAGATATAAGAAGTAAAATACCGGATTCTATAGAATTGGAAGCTTTTGTTCACGGAGCTATGTGCATGGCTTACTCAGGAAGATGCCTTCTTTCCAACTACATTGTTGGAAGGGACTCTAATAGAGGGCAATGTGCTCAGCCATGTAGATACAAGTATTATCTTCAAGAGGAAAAGCGCACAGATGAAAAGTTTGAAATACGTGAGGACGAAAGAGGTTCTTATATTCTAAATTCTAAAGATTTGTGTATGATAGAGCATATTCCAGAATTATTTGACGCAGGTATAGATTCCTTTAAAATTGAAGGAAGAATGAAGAGTGTTTTCTATGTGGCTTCTGTTACAAAAGCTTATAGAGAAGCCATAGATGAGTATTATAAAAACCCATGTCAGTATAAATACAATGAAAAGTGGATGGATTATCTTATGAAACCTAGCCACAGAAAGTATTACACTGGTTTCTATTTTAATGATGAAGATAAACAGGTGTATAATAGTTCAGCCTATGAAAAATCATATGATGTCATTGGAGTGGTAAAATCTTTTGACAAGGAAAGTATGATAGCCACCTTAGAACAGAAGAACAAGGCTTGTGTAGGTGATACCTTAGAAGTTTTAAGGGCCCAGGGAAATAATGAGGAGATCAGATTGTTAGAGATGAGGAATGAAAGAGGACAAGAAATTCAGTCTTGTGCCGCAGCAAAAATGATTTTCACTGTGAAAGTTGATAAAGAACTTTCCGAAAAAGATATTTTAATTAAAGCAAAATAATATATTTATAAAATTTGTCACAAATTACAGAAGGCCATCATATTATAGTAATAAGCAATATTATGGGAGAAAAAGAGTTATGATATTTGTCCAATGCTTATTGGAAATGCTAGGTAATATGGCCTTCTTTACTGCATACATCTCCGGAAACAACTCCTTTAAACAGCCCTTAAGTGAGGAGGAAGAAAAGGAATATTTGGAAAAGCTAGCAAATGGAGATATGGTGGCAAGAGGGGTTTTAATTGAAAGGAATTTGAGACTTGTAGCACATATAGGGAAAAAATACACATATACGGGTAAGGATATGGACGAACTCATATCTATTGGAACTGTGGGCCTTATAAAAGCATTGGATTCTTTTGATAATTCAAAGGGAATCCGTCTTGCAACCTATGCAGCGCGATGTATAGAAAATGAAATTCTAATGTTGATAAGAAATAATAAAAAGCTTAAGAATGAAGTCTATCTTCAAGACCCTATTGGGGTAGATAAAGAGGGAAATGAAATTTCTTTACTCGACGTGCTTAGCAGTGAAGAGGATTCTATTATTGAAATCGTAGAAAATAGAATTCAAGTGAAAAAACTATACGAAAAAATTGAAAAAGACTTAACTGAAAGAGAAAAACTTATCATCAAAATGAGGTATGGACTTGAAGACGGTAAGAGCAAAACCCAGCGGGAAATTGCTCTCAATTTAGGTATTTCAAGATCCTATGTATCTCGAATAGAGAAAAAAGCTTTGCGAAAATTAAATAAGTCCTTAAATTGTAAAGAATAAAGGATAGATTAATCTATCCTTTATTTTTTTTTGTCTTTATGTTAACATAAAAGTAACAAGTTGTTGAAATGAAACAGGACTAACAATATAATCATGTATTAACAACATTATAAAAATGGTATAATATAAATGTATATTAAATTTCATCTGATGGCTATCCGCTTTAACACTTACTCATCTTTTTGGATGAGATAACAGCGGACACGATCCTAGATAACGACTTCTATCTTTTAGATGGATTTAAAACTCCATCTAAAGCTAAGAGTTCTGATTATCTGCAAAACAATCGAAATGATATTCATCCAAAAGAGAGGAGAAATATTATGAAACTAGATAAATTGCTTAATGATGCAATAGAAAAAAACGCATCGGATATTCACTTCACTGTGGGAACTTGTCCACACTTTAGAATAAACGGAAAACTTGTGAAAGGAGCTGCAGATAAACTCACAGTAAATGACACTGCAGAATTTGCTAAACTTATTTTACAAGATGAATTTGAAGAATACGAAAAAAAGGGAGAAATGGATGCCACTTATTCTATAGCTGGCCTTGCTAGATTTAGGGTAAATATCTACAAACAGAGAAATAGTGATTCTTTAGCTCTTAGAACTGTAAGTTACAAGGTTCCATCTATAAAAGATTTGGACTTGCCTTCAAATGTAAAGGAATTGGCATTAAAGGACAAGGGAATTGTAATTGTATCGGGACCAAATAGCTGCGGAAAGAGTACTACTTGTGCGTCTATGATAAATGAAATAAATATTAGTAGAGCTAAGAACATTGTAACAGTGGAAAATCCTATAGAATTCCTACACAAACACAGCAGATCTGTTATAAATCAAAGAGAAGTGGGAAGAGATATAAAAAATTATGAATCATCTATAAGAAGTATTTTAAGGGAAGATCCTGATGTTATATTTTTTAGCGACATGGAAAATAGAAGCACTATTTTGGCAGCCTTGGCTGCGGCTGAAAACGGCCATCTTGTCATTTCTTGTATGAACACTTCCGGTGTTTGTAATACCATCGAAAGAATTGTAGAATACTTTTCACTTAGCGATAGAGAAATAATACAAGCGCGTCTTGCTTCTGTACTTCAAGGTGTAATCTACCAACAACTTCTTTCAAAAGCCGATGGAGAAGGTAGAGTTGCTGCCTTTGAAATAATGGTAAATAACGAAATGGTTCAAAACCTTATCAAAGAAGGTAAAATTAATCAAATTGAATCTATTATGCAAACTGGCACGAGGCTAGGGATGCAGACTATGAATATGTCATTATTAGAGCTATGCAAAAAGAATATAATAAGCAAAGATACGGCGCTTAACAACTCTAATGACAGTGAAATGTTGGATAGAATGATGCTATTGTAAAACTATGGTTGTAGTTAAAAATATTTTATTACCATAAGTTTTATAAAAAATCAAGAAGGATTATTTGAAATAGTGTGGAATATAATATATTTGAAGGTTCTCAGTAAGGAGGTAGAAGGATGTACAGCTATATTGTGGGAATTGACATAGGAGCTTCTAAAATATGTGCATCGGTAGGGCGTGTAAGTGAAGATGGCAGAATTTCTATTATGGGAACAACTATGACCCAATGCAAAGGTGTGAAAAAGGGTTGCGTTGTAAATATTGATGAAACCGCAGAAGCTATAGAAAAGTGTATTTTTAGCTTAGAAAAAATTGTTGAGTTTAAAATAAATGAAGCATATATATCAATTAGTGCTGGCCTTTGTTCTTTAGTAAACAACAAGGGTGTAATAGCAATTGATCCGGAATCTAATGGTATCACCTACAAGGATATTAATAGGGTTATAGAAGTTTCTAAGCTTATTACATTAGATGAAGATAAGCACGTAATAGAGTGTATTCCAAGTGAATTTGTAGTAGATGGAGCAGCAGGCATAAAAAATCCATTGGGCATGAGTGGTACAAAGCTAGAAGCTGATGTACAAGTTGTTCTTGTCCAAAAATCTCTTATGCAAAATCTAATAAAAAGCGTAAATAAATCGGGAATTAAAGTTTTAGGTGTTATGATTCAGTCCATGGGATTGAAATCTTCTGTACTGATGGATAATGAGGCAGAAGCAGGGGTGGCTATTGTGGATATAGGACACGATACCATAAATATTTCTATATTCAAGCAGGACTTACTGCAGAAGACCATATTTATACCTTTAGGAGGAAATAATATAACAAAGGATTTATCTATTTGCCTTAAAATTTCCTATGAAGACGCGGAAAAACTTAAACGCAGGTATGCCGTTGTATCCAGCAAGATTGGTGAAGATGAAAAAATAGTCGTTAAATTGTGCCAAGGCAATGAAATGGAGCTAGATTTAAGGAAATTTTATGATATAATAAATGCTAGAGTTGAAGAAACTTTAAAATATGTTAAAGCATTTATAAAGGAAAATGTCAATTATGACGATATAAATAGTGTAGTATTGGTGGGTGGAGGATTCACATTCCTCAAAGATATTCAAAATATATCTGAAAGAATTCTAGATAAAAAAGTAAGAATAGGAATACCTCAACTAATAGGTACTGTAAGTCCTCTATACGCTACGTCAGTAGGTATAGTTTTAGATGCTGCTAACAATATAAAATTTGACTCATATGACAATAAAGATAAAATTAGTAAAGACGAAGACTACAGTGATGAAGATTTAGATAAAATATTGGAGCGAACTTTAAAATATAAGGACGAGCATCATTATGAAGATAATTCTACATACAATGATGAAAAGGATGATTTCTGCTTAGGTGAAGATTTTGAAGCGGATAATCACCATAATAAAAGTTTTAAAGATAAGGTAAAGGACTTTTTTGCAGATTTTTTCTAACTTAATTTAAGGAGGTATTTTACGGTGATAGATATAGATAAAAGAGGATTAACGGATATAAAGGTAATTGGTTGTGGTGGTGGTGGAAATAATGCCATTAATAGAATGATAAAAGAAGGCTTAAAAAATGTTGAGTTTATAGGGATCAACACTGATAAACAAGCGTTAATTTTGTCACAAGCTACAGAGAAAATTCAAATTGGAGATAAGCTTACAAGAGGCTTGGGTGCAGGTGCCAATCCTGAAGTTGGAAGAAAGGCTGCAGAGGAAAGTAAAGAGGAAATAACTGAAGCTATTAAAGGTGCCGATATGGTATTTATTACTGCAGGTATGGGTGGGGGAACTGGAACTGGTGCTGCACCATTAGTGGCAGAAATTGCAAAATCCTTGGGAATACTTACTGTAGGTGTGGTTACAAAACCGTTTCCTTTCGAAGGGCGCAAGAGAATGCTTCAAGCGGAACAAGGTATAAATGAATTAAAGGAAAGAGTGGATACCCTTGTAACCATCCCAAATGAAAGACTTTTGAGCATGGTGGACAAGAAAACCCCTTTAATGGAAGCCTTCAGATTAGCTGATGACGTATTAAGACAGGGTGTACAGGGCATAGCAGATTTAATTACTGTACCTGGAATAATAAATCTAGATTTTGCAGATATAAAAACTATCATGACCAACAAAGGCTTAGCTCATATGGGAATAGGATATGGTTCTGGTGAAAATAGAGCCGTAGATGCCGCAAAACAGGCTATTTCTAGTCCTCTTATAGAAACATCCATTGCAGGCGCTACAGGTGTATTGTTAAACATAACAGGCGGATATGATGTAGGTCTTTTAGAACTTACAGAGGCTTGTGATATAATAAAAGAGACTGCTGATCCAGACGCTAATATTATATTTGGTACAGTGCTAGATGAAAACTTAGGTGATGAAATAAAAATTACAGTTATTGCTACAGGGTTCGAGACAGTTCAACAACAAGAAGCAAAAATAAGCAATATGGCCACTGCTGCCAAAGCGCAGTCATCATCTTCACAACCAAAGGAATCAAAAGGTCTTTTCAGCAGAGAAGCAGTTATAGATAAAAGGGATGTTCTAAATGAAGATGATTTAGAGATACCTCCATTCTTGAGACGATAATTTAAAAAATAATTAATAAAAGCAATTAAAACCTCGGAAACTTTTTTCGAGGTTTTTTGTTTTTTAAATAAAATATGTTGAAAGTAGTCACACAAAAAACATATGTCTAAGACATAAAATTACAAAAAATGAATATTTATTATTGTATAATAGTATCAGTTTGAATTACGAAACTTCTTAATGGGAGGATTTGTATGATAATATATTGGGATATGCTTATATTGGAAAATACTTTGGTAAATTATTTTGTCTTGATATTAACTTTTAAAACATTAAATTATAAGGAGAATTTACTTAAAAATGCAATTGCAGCTCTTGTAGGAGCATTAGCCTGTTTGGTAGTAGTCTTTTTTAATCCTGGAAAGGGAATGGTTTTTTTGTTGAAGCTAATTACTGCTATTATAATGGTTGCTATTGCATCTCCATTTAGAATTTACAATCATATAAAAGATAATATAAAGATAATTTCAACCATGTGTATGTACTCAATGATATTGGGAGGTATGTGTATTTTTTTGATTTACAACGAAAGCGGAAATATAATTAGAAATTCTTATACTATGTCCATGCCTTACAAAAAACTTATTTTATCCATGGTTATGGTGTACCTTATTGGAGAAAGAATGGTATCTTACATTAAAAAAAGGATATGCATTAAAGATTTAATATACAAAGTAAAGATATCCGTTAAGGGGGTTGAAAGAGAAGTAAGGGGATTTATGGATACGGGAAATGAACTTGTGGAACCTATCAGCAATTTACCCGTTATAATCGTTGAGAAAAAAGTTTTTGAAGAGGTGATGGTAGATAAAGATAAGGCTTATAGGATTCCATACAAAGTTGTTAGTGGCAATGATGGTTATCTAGAAGGTATTATGGCAGAACATATTTTAATTGAAAAAAATGGCTTCTTTGAGAAGAAAAATGCCATTGTAGTATTCTGTGATACAAAGTTAAGCAATGTGGGGGAGTACAGTGCTATCTTGTCAAAGGAATTATTAATTTAGCTTATATTTGGTAGACATATAATTAAATATCAATGGATGGAGGAGAAAGAATGATATCTATAAGGTTATTGCTAAACAAAATTATAACAAAGCTTAAATTGGTAAAAAACAATATATTTTATGTGGGGGGAAGTGACGCACTGCCACCACCTCTAAGTAGAGAGGAAGAGCTTGAGTTAGTAGAACAAATTTGCAATGGGGCTGAAGAAAAGCGTTCCATTTTAATTGAGAGGAATTTAAGGTTAGTAGTATACATTGCACGAAAATTTGAAAATACGGGAGTTAATATAGAGGATCTGATTTCTGTGGGAACTATTGGACTTATAAAGGCAGTAAATACATTTGATCCTCGTAAGATGATAAAGCTTGCTACATATGCTTCTAGGTGTATAGAAAATGAGATACTCATGTATTTAAGAAGAAACAACAAGGTTAAAGCTGAAATATCATTTTATGAGCCTCTGAATATAGATTGGGATGGAAATGAACTTCTTTTGTCAGATATACTTGGCACTGACAATGATATGGTTTACAACATTATAGAAGATGAAGTGGATAAGCAATTGCTTGTCATGGCTATGGATAAATTAAGCAATAGAGAAAAGGAAATTGTGGAGCTTAGATTTGGGCTTGGTGGAAATGAAGAGAAGACACAGAAGGAAGTTGCGGACATGCTTGGAATATCGCAATCCTATATATCTAGGTTAGAAAAACGAATTATCAAAAGATTAAAAAAAGAAATAAGTAAAATGATATAAGGAAAAAATGTATAAAAAAGTCATCATAAGGGGAAAATTTTAATGCAACTATACTGAAGGGATGGAGTGACCTTATGATGAATAATAAAGTGGAAATCTGTGGTGTAAATACAGCAAAGCTTCCAATGTTAAAGGAAAAAGAGATTAAACAGCTTCTAATAAAGCTAAAAAGTGGTGATGAAGAGGCTAGAGAACTGTTTATTCAGGGGAACCTTAGATTGGTATTAAGCGTTATTCAAAGATTTAACAATAGGGGGGAAAATGTTGACGATCTTTTTCAGGTGGGGTGTATTGGCCTTATAAAGTCAATTGATAATTTTGATCTTACTCAAAATGTAAAGTTTTCAACCTATGCTGTTCCTATGATTATAGGCGAGATTAGACGATACCTAAGGGATAATAATTCAATTAGAGTAAGTCGATCTCTTAGAGACATAGCGTATAAAGCTCTACAAGTAAGGGAAGCTTTTGTAACCGAGAACAATAGGGAACCCACTGTTACAGAAATTGCCAAACTGCTAAACATAAATAAAGAAGAAGTGGTATTTGCTTTAGATGCAATTCAAGATACTGTGTCTCTTTTTGAACCAGTATATCACGACACTGGGGATGCCATATACGTTATGGATCAAATCAGTGATAGTAAGAATTCTGATGAAAACTGGGTAGAGAATATATGTATAAACGAGGCTATGCAAAAACTTAACAATAGAGAAAAGCTCATACTAAATTTAAGATTCTTCAATGGTAAAACTCAAATGGAAGTAGCAGATGAGATTGGAATTTCTCAAGCTCAAGTTTCTAGGTTAGAGAAGACTGCTTTAAAGCATATGAGAAAGTACGTATAAACATAATTTTAACCTTCATGTGGCGTTTTAACTCCGTGTGAAGGTTGTTTTTCATCATAATACAAATCTAAAAAGCATATTGTTAGTTATATATCATCATTAATTAATAAAAATAGGAGGCAATTTATGGAGAAAACTTTTGAAAAAGAATTATACCTTATTAACAATTTAAACAATATGCAAGTAGTAGATATAAATACTGGAAAAATAATTGGATTTATATGCGATATGGTTGTAGACTGCGATGATTATAGGATAAAGTCCATCGTAATTCCAACAGAGAGAAAGACTTGGTTTAAAAAAGGTGAGTACATTAAAATCCCATGGGAAAGAATACATAAAATTGGTATAGATGTTATTCTCGTGTCGCTAAATTGTGAAGAGTATGAAGAAAGTTTAAAATGTACAGATATTGTCTTGAATAATGAATAAAATTTAGCATTAAGTATGGAAAATCATTAAATTAAGTGTTAATATAAAGCTAAGAAAATTTTAAATAAGAACAAGAGGTAACTAAACATGAGATGCCCGTATTGTAAATATAATGAAAGCAAGGTCGTGGATTCTAGAGCAACGGAAGATAATTCAGCTATTAGGCGAAGAAGAGAATGCCTAAGATGTGGGAAACGGTACACTACTTTTGAAAATGTAGAAACTATACCCATCTCTGTTATAAAAAGAGACTTGAGCAGAGAACCTTTTAACAGAAACAAAATAATTAGTGGGATAATAAAGGCCTGTGAAAAACGTCCAGTTTCTCGAAAACAAATAGAAGAAATTGCAGAAGAAGTAGAAAAAAATTTATCTAATGATATGATAACTGAAGTTAATTCAGAGCATATTGGCGAACTCATAATGGAAAAATTAAAAGTAATAGATGAGATATGCTATGTAAGGTTTGCGTCGGTATATAGACAATTTACTGATGTAGATACATTTATCGAGGAAGTCAACAGGTTGAGAAATAATAAGTAATAATCTAAATGAGCTATGTCAAATATTAATAAGGCATAGCTCAAAATTTGTATGAGGAGTATAAAGAATGGACAAAAATGTTTTTTCTTTAAAAAATATAGGTGGATATGAATTCATTGAATTTAACTGTGGAAATATGTATGGTTATTTTTCCACGGCAAAGGGGGGACTATGTTTTAATAAGAACACCCCTGATGGCATAGAAAATCTCAACAATTTAAAAAAATGGTTTGGAAAAGATAAGTTGTCTTATTTAAGCCAAATCCATTCAGATATCACCATGGTGGCAGATGACAATATATATGAAGGTGATGGGCTTATTACCCATGAAAGCAATAGGATTATAGGAGTGTTTACTGCGGATTGTGTTCCGATTATATTAATGGATGAGGAGCACCGCTGTATAGCAGCTGTACACAGTGGCTGGAAGGGTACAGCTAAAAATATTGTGGTGAAATCCCTTAAGAAAATGGAAAGTCAATATGGAACGAAACCACAGTACACAAAAGTCTTCATTGGGCCACACATTAATAAGTGTTGTTTTCAGGTTGGCAGTGAAGTTATAGAAGAATTTCAAAAAAATCCATTGTTTAATTCTTCTATGGTGATAAATGAAAGTTACATAGACCTGTATGCTTATATAAAGACAACTTTAATAGACCAAGGGATAAAAGAGGACAATATATATAATGTAGATGTTTGCACATACTGCAATACTGATTTCAGCCTGCATTCTTATAGGCGCCATAAAAAGGGTTACGGTAGAATGTTTTCATTTGCCTTTATTAAATAAAATTGGGGGAAATTTTTATGAGTATAAAAGATAAAATATTGATTATTGATGACGAAGAGAACATTAGAGAGTTGTTGTCTTACAATCTTAAGCAAAATGGGTATGATACTTTTACTTGTGACAATGGAAAGAAAGCACTTGATATGGTGAAGGATGTTCAGCCTCAACTTATTCTTTTGGATATAATGCTGCCTGACATGGATGGTTACGATGTATGTAAAAAAATAAGGGGTGATGATACTATGTATTTCATTCCTATAATCATGTTAACTGCTAAGGGTCAAGAATTCGACAAACTTTTAGGGCTTGAAATTGGTGCTGATGATTATATAACAAAACCTTTTTCAGTAAAAGAGATGTTGGCAAGGGTGAAGGCTTTGCTTAGAAGAAATAATCTCAGCAAATGTGGTGTAAAGAGCAGATACGGTGCCCTATCAATAGATTTTTCAGCTCATGAAGTAAAAGTCAATGATAAAATTGTAGACCTTACATCTACGGAATTTAAAGTTTTAGAAATATTGGTGAGGAATAGGGGCCATATTGTCACAAGAGATGTTCTAATATCTGAAATCTGGGAATACGGATTTTCTCTAGAAACTAGAATAATTGATGTGCATATAGGAAATCTTAGAAAAAAAATAGAAAAAAAAGATAATACAAAGTATATACACACTGTAAGGGGTATAGGATACAAATTTTCAGCCTGCTATAATGGAGATGACTGCGAAGACTTAATACAAGATAAATAATTTTTGAGGTGGATATCATGAAAAGGAAAATAATGATGTATTTTGTTACCTCCATAATCATAGTAACCTCTATATTTGCGTTTTTAACAGTGATGATTTTTCAGTATAAGGCTGAAAAAAATATGATAAGTTTCTTAAATAATAAAAATAAATACATATTAAATTTAATAAAGGATTCATTGCAAAAGCAGGAAATTGAACTATTAAAGACTATATCTAGGGACAATGAAATAAGGATTACAATTTTAGATGCACAGGGGAAGTTGTACTACGACAGCTGGGAGAACTACCGTGACTTTAAGTTGGAAAATGGTGAGTACGAAATTGTAGAGGCTACAGAAAATGGACATGGTACGGTGATAAGGGAAAATTTTATGAACCATGGAAAAGTGCTTTGTGTGGCTGTAAAAGATGGTGAGAGTGGGTACATAGTTAGGAGTTGTATTAATTCCTCTTATTTTAATGTGATGGATGAAGATGTTTTAAACTATTTTCTTATAATAATTTTTTTGATTGTGATGGTGGCACTTTGGATAAGCAATAAGATGACTTTTATCATAGTTGAACCGATAAAATATCTAGATCACATAACAACTAGGTTTTCCATGGGTGAGATGAATAGAAGATCCACTTTGAAATCAAAGGATGAAATAGGCTCTCTTAGTGAAAAGTTTAATACCATGGCGGACTCCATAGAGAAAAATATGAACAAAATAACAGAGTCAAATAATAAGTTACAATCTATATTGAACTCCATGAGAAATGGTTTGCTCGCTATTGATAGGGCTGGTAGGATAATAATTATCAACTCTTGCGCTAAAGAAATATTTGGAATTGAAACAGAGGTACTTGGCAAGTGCATATACAATGAAGTGGGTCAGCAAAATATAATAGATATATTCTCCCATAGCCAAGAAGAAAGTGAGATTACAATTGATTATCCTACAAAACGAAACATTAAAATTAAACGGACGGATATAATAAATAAGGGTGACTACCTTGGCGTGGTAGCTGTTTTGGAAGATATAACAGAATTTAAAAAGCTAGAAGATATGAGAATACAGTTTGTCAGCAATGTTTCCCATGAATTGAAAACCCCTCTTACATCCATTATGGGATTTGCTGAAACCCTAAGGCAGGTCCAGGATGAGCCTACAAGAGAGAGATTTTTAAATATAATAAATAGTGAGGCTGAAAGACTTACCTCTCTTATTGAAGATACCATGGCTCTGTCAAAATTAGATAGCGGTGTGGATGTGGTAGAGAATAATTTCATCATAGATGAGGCTTTAGATGAGGTTATAAATTTACTTTGTATAAAAGCTAATAAGTCCAACATACGCCTTTTAAAACATGGCATTATAGGATTTCAGTACAAAGGTGATAGAAATAAATTTAAGCAGATGATGATTAACATAATAGATAATGCTATAAAATACAGCAATGAAGGCAGTGATGTGGAGATTTTTTGCGAAGAAGAGGAAACTCTATTCAAAATTACAGTGAAGGATCATGGTATAGGCATAGAAGAAGAGGATCTTAAGTATATATTTCAGCGATTTTACAGAGTTGACAAAGCTAGAAGTCGCGACAGTGGAGGAACTGGACTTGGCCTTGCCATTGTGAAACATATAATAGCTCTTTTTGATGGGAAGATAGATGTGAAGAGTTCTATTGGAAATGGCAGCGAGTTTGCTGTTACTATGTATAAAAATAGAAAGCCCGAAAAGGCTTTAAATGTGCTATAGATTTTAAGGGTTGTCCTCTAGAATTGTATATGTATCATTGACTATAGACTATAATTACGTTATTATAAAATAATGTGAAAATATTTTAGGAGGAAACATGAAAAATCTTATTACAACTGTAAAACAAGGTAGCATAGCTGAAGAAGTTGGAATTGAGCTAGGTGACTACTTGCTATCTATAAACGACAATGAAATCGAAGATATTATTGATTATAAATATTTGGTTACTGATGAGTACTTGGTGATTACTGTGGAAAAAGCCAATGGTGAAGTATGGGACATTGAAATAGAAAAGGAATATGACGAGGATCTTGGGTTGGATTTCCAAAAGAGTATTATGGACGAGGCTCGAAGTTGTACTAATAAGTGCATATTTTGCTTTATTGATCAAATGCCAAAAGGCATGAGAAAGACCTTATATTTTAAAGATGATGACTCAAGACTGTCGTTTTTGCAAGGCAATTTTTTAACTTTAACTAATATGAAGGATAAGGATATAGAGAGGATAATAAAATACAAAATAAGTCCTATAAATATTTCTGTACATACAACTAATCCAGAACTTAGGGTGAAAATGTTGAAAAACAAATTCGCAGGCAAGATTATGGAGTACATGCAAAAGCTATCTAAGGCTGGTATTAAAATGAATTGCCAAATTGTTATGTGTCCTGGCATAAATGATGGTGAGGAACTACTAAAAACCGTAAATGACTTATACACCATGTACCCCAACGTTGAAGCTATTGCAGCTGTACCAGTAGGTGTTACAAAGTTTAGAGATAATCTTTTCCCAATGACTATTTACAATAGAGATACGGCTAAAAAACAGTTAGACATAATAAAAGGTATTCAAGAAAAGTTTATAAAAGAAACCGGTGAGCCTTTTATACGCCTTTCTGATGAATTTTATATTATGGCCGGGGAAAACATACCGGAAAAAGAGTTCTATGGAAGCTTTCATCAATTAGAAGATGGTATTGGCATGATGAGAATGTTCCAAGACAATATTCATAATACTATAAAGAATGTAAGCAAGTCTGGAAAGGGTAGCTTTACTTTTATAACTGGCGCTTTGGCCTATGACCATGTAAAATATGCACTGGATTCTATTGTGAAAGAAAATAACAACATTGATATTGATGTTGTAAAAATAAAAAACAATTTTTTTGGAGAGACTATTACAGTAACTGGTCTTATAACAGGTAAAGATATTGTGGAACAGTTAAGTAATAGAAAGGTAAATGATTATGTAGTTTTACCGGATAATATGATAAGAAGAGGGTATGAATTAAGTGATGATAAGGAACAGGTCATGCTAGACGACTATACTGTGGATATGTTAGAAAAACAATTGAATAGGAAAGTTATTTTATGCGATTACACAGGTGAAGACTTAATTCAGATAATAAATGAACATTGTAAGGAGGAATAATTATGGCAAAACCTATAGTAGCCATTGTGGGAAGACCAAATGTGGGTAAATCCACGTTATTTAATAAACTAGCTGGAAAGAGAATAGCTATAGTGGAGGATACTCCAGGGGTAAC
Source organism: Hathewaya proteolytica DSM 3090 (assembly GCF_900142225.1). Lineage (GTDB taxonomy): Bacteria > Bacillota > Clostridia > Clostridiales > Clostridiaceae > Hathewaya > Hathewaya proteolytica. The sequence continues at coordinate 125,458 of NZ_FRAD01000003.1, read as the reverse complement.
TAGAGATAGAATATACGCTGAGGCGGAGTGGCTCAATAAAAAATTTACAATTATCGACACCGGTGGTATAGAACCTAAAAGTGAGGACATCATTTTCTCTCAAATGAGAAGACAGGCTGAGATAGCCATTGAAACCGCAGATGTTATCATGTTTATTGTGGATGGAAAGCAGGGAATGACGGATTCAGACAATGAAGTGGCTCAAATGCTTAGAAAAAGTGGTAAACCTGTAGTTTTAGTTGTAAATAAAATCGATAGGATAGAGGAAGAAGACAACTTATATGAATTCTACAATCTTGGCATTGGCAATCCTGTGTCTATATCTGCTAATCAAGCTCTAGGACTTGGAGATATGTTAGATGAGGTTGTATCATACTTTGACTCGGATTTAGAAGATGAAAATGAGGAAAGTGACATCATTAGAATTGCTGTTGTTGGAAAACCAAATGTTGGAAAATCTTCTCTTATAAACAGAATAGTTGGGGAAGAGAGAAATATTGTAAGTGATATTCCTGGAACTACTAGAGATGCAGTAGATAGTTACGTTGAAAGTGAATTTGGCAAATTCATTCTTATAGATACTGCGGGTATTAGAAAGAAAAGTAAAGTAACTGAAGAAATTGAGAGATATAGTGTTATAAGAAGTTTGGCTTCCATTGAAAAGGCTGATGTGTGCATATTAGTTATAAATGCAGAAGAAGGTCTTACGGAACAGGATGCCAAAATAGTAGGCTTTGCTCACGAACAAGGGAAGGCCATAGTGGTAGTTGTAAACAAGTGGGATCTAATAGAGAAAGATGATAAAACTGTGGATATATATACAAAACAGTTGCAGCAAGAATTAAACTTTATGAATTATGCAGAATATCTTTTTATATCTGCTAAGACAGGGCAGAGAGTAGCTCGTGTCCTTGAAAAAGCGAGAGAATGCTACAACAATTACTGCTTTAGGGCTCAAACAGGTGTGCTAAATGACGTAGTTAGTAGAGCTATTATGATGAAAGAACCTCCAGTGGTTATGGGCAGAAGATTAAAGGTGTTTTATGTTACGCAAGTTTCAATAAAACCTCCTACCTTTGTGCTTTTTGTAAATGATGGGGAGTTGGCACACTTTTCTTACAGAAGATACTTAGAAAATCAATTAAGAGAAGGATTTAATTTTAAAGGAACTGGTATAAAACTTATATTTAGAGAAAAAAAAGAAAAGTAATTTTATGTTTTACAAAGTGGTATAAAAAAATATTAACTCCAATATATATATATTGATAAATGCAAACAGGGAGGTATATATATTGGAGAACTTTGATATATATAAAGATATTGCTGAGAGAACTCAGGGAGATATTTACGTTGGAGTAGTTGGTCCTGTAAGGACAGGAAAGTCTACTTTTATTAAAAAATTTATGGATCTTATGGTTATTCCGAACATAGAAAATCCCCATAAGAAAGAAAGAGCTAAGGATGAACTTCCTCAAAGCGCGTCAGGAAAAACCATTCATACTACAGAACCTAAATTCGTTCCCAATGAAGCTGTGGATATTAGTTTTGAGGAGAACGTAAGGCTGAAGGTTAGAATGGTGGATTGTGTAGGTTATATTGTAAAAGGAGCTTTAGGTTACAAAGACGGAGAGGAACATAAAATGGTGAACACACCATGGTATAATTATGAGATTCCTTTCGAACAGGCTGCGGAGATTGGCACAAAAAAAGTAATCAATGATCACTCTACCATCGGCATTGTTGTTACAACAGATGGAAGTGTTACTGGCATTGAAAGAGACGAATATTTAGAGGCAGAAGAAAGAGTTATACGGGAATTAAAAGAGATCAATAAGCCTTTTATCGTAGTACTAAACTCTAGAGAGCCCAATGGAGAAATGGCACAGGAAATAAAAAAGTATATTGAAGACAAGTATGACGTACCAGTTCAAATTCTAGATGTAATGAACATGACACAGGAACATATTAAAGAAATATTTGCAACAGTATTAAAAGAATTCCCTATAAAAGAGATTGACATCAACATGCCTTCGTGGATTGAAAATTTAAAACCAGAACACTGGTTAAAGGTTAACTTCATGCAGGTTATAAAAGATATTTGCAAATACGTATCAAAATTGAGGGATATAAAAGGAGCCTTTGGCATTGTCAAGGAAAATGAGTACCTTGAACATAGTATTTTAAGGGAAATCAACATGGGAAATGGAATTGCCACCATGGACTTTAATCCTAGGGAGGATCTTTTCTACAAAGTTCTCAGCGAAATTGGACAATGTGAAATAAACAACGAGGGTGATTTATTTAGAATAATTAGTGAGCTCAATAAAGCTAAGATTCAGTATGACAAAATTAAAGATGCGTTGAATTCTGTAAGAGAGACTGGTTATGGTATGGTACCTCCAGAGCTATCCGAGATGAGATTGGAAGAGCCTCAAATTGTAAAACAAGGCAATAAGTATGGAGTAAAGTTAAAGGCCAGCGCACCTTCTTTGCACCTTATTAAGGCTGATATTGAAACAGAAGTGTCGCCAATTATGGGCAGTGAAAGTCAAAGTGAAGAGATGTTTAATTCTCTTTTAGAGCAGTTTGAAAACTCGCCTTCAGAGATTTGGCAAAGCAATATGTTTGGAAAATCCTTGGAAGAGGTAGTAAAGGAAGGTTTGCAGAAGAAACTTTATAAAATGCCGGAAAATATTCAAGATAAGATTAGAAAAACATTAGAGAAAATAATAAATGAGGGAAATGGAAGTTTAATTTGCATCATTTTGTAATAGGCAATAAAGATATCGCGGTTCTATTCTACATAGATTCGCGATTTTTTTGTTTTAAAAATCCGTACTGTATTTTTTCTTGCTAACGTTATATAATAGCTATGTGTGAATAATAAGCTTTGTCATAGGGGGAATTAACGTGAAAAAAGTTGCAGTAATATTTAATGGCGGAACTATTAGCATGAAGGTGGATGAAAAGCTAAAAGCTGCCGTACCTAATTTAAGTGGAGATCAGATTATGTCAATGGTTACGGGAATAGAGAGCTATGCGGAGATAGAAACATACACTTTTTCAAGTCTTCCAAGTCCACATGTGACTCCTGATATGATGTTGGAATTGTCCAGATTGATACAGGGTTTGTTGGAAAGAGATGATATTGTAGGTGTGGTTACTACCCATGGAACAGATACCTTGGAGGAAACAGCATATTTTCTAGATCTCACCCTTAATTCGGTGAAACCAGTTGTGGTTACAGGTTCCATGAGAAATAGTTCAGAACTTGGGTATGATGGACCAGCAAATTTAGCCGCTTCCATATGTACAGCAGCATCTAAAAAGTCTATGGGCAGAGGTGTTCTTGTATGCCTAAATGATGAAATAAATTGTGCTTCAGAAGTAACAAAGGAACATTCTATGCATTTGAATACTTTTAAAAGTCCAGAATTTGGGCCAGTAGGTGTGGTAGACAGCAATGAGCCAATTTACTACAGAGATAATTTAAATAAGCAAAAAATACTTACAAATAAGTTTGAACGCAACGTGGAACTTATAAAATCTTGTGCAGGCATGGATGGAAAATTCATAGATTATGCCGTAGAGCAAGGGGCAAAAGGTCTTGTTGTAGAGGGTACTGGAAGAGGCAATTTGCCACCATTAATGGCAGAGGCTGTACATAGAGCTATAGAAAAGGGCGTTGTAGTAGTATTGGTTACAAGGTGTTATAAGGGAAGGGTAATGGACAGTTATGGATATAAAGGTGGAGGAAAGGATCTAAGAAATGCTGGAGTTATATTTGGTGATAGACTTCCAGGGCAAAAGGCTAGAATAAAATTAATGTTAGCTCTAGGGAAAACCAACAATAAAGAGGAAATAAGAGATATATTTGAAGCAGGCCTTTACGGCTAAATACGAATATATATGCTTAAATATGCATAAATGTTCGTAAAAACTATTGACATTAATAAAGTTGTCTGTTAGTATTATATCACAATCCAAATTTAATTAAAATCTTGCTTGTATAATACTGATAATAAGGTTCAGTAGTATCTACCGAATACCGTAAATATTCGACTATGGGCGTGAAATAATATCACGAAAACCCTAGGACTAGCTATATGCCTGGGGTTTTTCTATTACAAGGAGGTCTTATTAATGGAAAAATTCTTCAAATTAGAAGAAAACAAGACAACTGTCAAAAAGGAACTTATAGGTGGTATAACTACTTTTTTGACTATGGCGTACATAATTATTGTAAATGCTAATATTCTTAGCTCAACAGGGATGGACAAGGGTGCCATTGTAACTGTTACGTGTATCACAGCTGGTCTTACAACAATTTTCATGGGTACATTTGCTAACCTGCCTTTTGCATTAGCTTCTGGTATGGGACTTAATGCGTACTTTGCTACTATTTGCATGCCTATTGCAGAGGGTGGCTTAGGAATAACATGGCAGATAGCTCTTGGCGCTGTTTTCGTAGAAGGTATAATCTTTATACTATTATCACTATTTAAATTCAGAGAGCAAATAGCCAATTGTATACCTAAAAACATGAAAATTGCTACTACAGTGGGTATAGGACTTTTTATAGCATTCATAGGATTAAAAGGCTGCAGATTCATTGTGGCAAGCAAGGGAACTATGATTGCCATGGGAAGTGTAGTTTCAGCACCAGTTATTATCGCTTTTATAGGTATTCTAACCATTGTTTTATGTCATCATTTTAATGTGCGAGGCGGAGTGCTTGTGGGCATAGTAATAAGCACAGCTTTAGCTTGGATATACGCTTTAATTAATCCTGAATTAGCAACATCTTATGGAATATACCTACCAGGTGGAGTATTTGCTTTTGCAGACCCAATGCCTATAGTTGGCAAAATGGATTTATCAGCATTGAAAAACCCAGCGTTGATTGGTAACTTTGTTGTAGTATTATTTTCCTTCTTATTTGTAGATTTCTTTGATACTATTGGCACACTAGTAGGAGTATCCTCTAAGGCTAATATGTTGGACAAAGATGGCAATGTAAGAAATGGTGGAAAAGCTCTTCTTGTAGATGCAGTGGGAACTACATTCGGTGCATTTATGGGAACTTCTACAGTAACTACATATGTTGAGAGTGCATCTGGCGTTGCGGAAGGTGCGAGAACAGGACTTGCTGCTGTTGTAACTGGAGTTTTATTCTTAGCATCTATGGTTTTATCACCAATATTCATAGCAATACCAGAATGTGCAACTGCACCAGCTCTTATAATGGTTGGCTTTTATATGGTTCAAAATGTGACTAAACTTGAAATGGACGATTTTTCAGAAGCTGTACCTGCATTTTTAACTCTAGCACTTATGCCACTTACATCTAGCATTGGTGATGGACTTACTATAGGATTGTTCGTTTATGCTGTTTTAAATGGTATAACAAATATTATAAAAAGAGTTCAAGGAAAAGAAAGAAAAAAAGTTTCTGTATTTATATATATAATTGCTGTATTATTACTTTTAAAATTTATATTTTTATAGTATAATAAATAAGTAGTGTTTTAAACAAAAAGTTGTTCTAATGATTTAGAACAACTTTTTATTTAAAAGAGTTGATTTTTTATTTGAAATGTGGTTTAAATATTATGTTAAGTGTAAAAACTAATATAATATATACACCGGAATGGATGGTGAAATAAATGGTAAATAGTATGACTGGATTTGGCAGGGGTGTATGTGGCGATGAACTGTGCAGCTATGTGGTGGAGATTAAAAGTGTTAATCATAGATTTTTAGAAGTTTCCATTAAAATGCCTAGAAATTTGATTTCTTTAGAAGAAAAAATACGTGCTGTCATAAAGTCGAGGATTATTCGAGGGAAAGTAGATGTTTACATAACAGAAAAAAACTACAATGGTCAGTCTACAAAAGCTAATTTAAATTTAAATCTTGCTAAAAGCTATATTCAGTGCCTTGAAACTTTAAAAGAAAATTTTGATATGAGAGATGATTTTTCTATCTCCACTGTGGCTAGGTTTCCAGAGGTTATAACTTTAACTCAAGAGGAAGAAAATTTAGAGAAAAAATGGAGTATTATAAGCTCTGCGTTAAATGATGGTATAGAAAAATTACTTGTGATGAGAAAAAATGAAGGAACAAAGTTAAATGAAGATATTATGTCAAAATGTAACAACATTCTAAGCTTGGTTTCTAAGGTCAGCGAAAGATCACCCATGGTGGTTGGGGAGTACAAAGAGAAACTATCCAACAGAATAAAGGAATTGCTTGAGGGTAAAGTAGAAGTTGATGAGAGTAGGTTAGCTATGGAAATTGCTATATTCGCTGATAAAGCTAGTATTGATGAAGAAATAACTAGATTAAAGAGTCACGTAAATCAACTAAAAGACGCTTTAGATAGTGAAGAATCTGTGGGACGCAAGCTTGACTTTATTGTACAAGAGATGAACAGAGAGTCCAACACCATAGCATCTAAAGCCAATGACTTACATATACTTAAACACACTTTGGAATTAAAAAGTGAAATAGAGAAGATTAGAGAACAGGTACAAAACATCGAATAACATTAAGGAGATTAATATTATGAGCATTAAATTAATTAATATAGGTTTTGGCAACATAGTATCAGCAAATAGATTAGTTGCCATCGTGAGTCCAGAGTCAGCACCTATAAAAAGGATTATTCAAGAAGCAAGGGATAGGGGAATGCTTATAGATGCTACTTATGGAAGAAGAACAAGGGCAGTTCTTATAACTGACAGTGACCACGTGATTTTATCTGCTGTACAGCCTGAGACAGTAGCACATAGATTGACAAATAAAGAGGATGATGAATTAGAGGAGATTGAGGATTAAAATGAAGAATAAGGGCTTACTTGTTATTTTGTCCGGACCATCGGGGTCAGGGAAAGGTACTATCTGCAAAGAGTTATTGAAAAGAGATGATTTCACGTTGTCAATATCCGCTACCACTAGGAATCCGAGAAATGGAGAAATCAACGGGAAGAGTTACTATTTTCTAAGCAGAGAGGAGTTCATGGATAGGATTTACGAGAATGAGTTCCTAGAATACGCAGAGGTTTACGGAAACTATTATGGCACACCAAAAAAAATGGTTATGGATACTCTAAATAGTGGAATGAATGTGCTTTTGGAAATTGACATTCAGGGTGCTTTAAATGTGAAAGATATATACAAAGAAGCTGTGATGATCTTTATAGCACCGCCATCTATGGAGGAACTGAAAAACAGAATAGTAGGGCGCAATAGTGAAACTGAGGAAAGCTTAAATATAAGATTTCAATCTGCTTATGAAGAATTAAAATATGTACCGCAGTACGACTACCTTGTAAAAAATAACAATTTAGAAGATGCTGTTGCAGATGTAGGAGCCATTTTAAGGGCTGAAAATTTAAGAGTTAGTATGCAAGAAAATTTTTATGAAGAATTAACAGGAGGAATTTAAAAAATGAATAATAGAGTAAATACGATGATCAATCCACCAATAGTAGAGTTGCTAGAAAAGGTTGATAACAGATATTCCCTAATTATAGCTACTGCAAAGAGGGCTAGACAGATAATTGGTGGAGATGCCCCTTTAGTAGATGCAAATTCTACAAAACCATTAACTGTTGCAATAAATGAAATAAGCGACGATGCTTTTACTGTAGAAACAGTTAACTCGGGTATAAAATAAGTATGAATCCTTTTTGTGGTAAAAATGTAGTGCTTGGTGTTACAGGGGGCATTGCAGCATACAAAGCACTAGACCTTGTGAGTAGACTTAAGAAGAAAGATATAAATGTAGATGTTATCATGACAAAGTCAGCTATGGAGTTTATAACTCCACTTAGTTTTCAAAGCTTGAGTCAAAATCCCGTTGTATACGACATGTTTGCCGAACCTAAGAGTTTCGAAATACAACATATATCTCTTGCAAAAAAAGCTGACTTGTTAGCAATTGTTCCTGCTACTGCTAACATAATTGGAAAAGTATCTTCTGGTATTGCTGATGATATGCTTAGCACCACTATCATGGCTACTAAAGCAAAGGTTGTGTTTGCACCGGCTATGAATACCAATATGTATACTAATGCTATTGTTCAGAGAAATATAGCTTATTTAAAAGAATTGGGTTATGCTTTTATCGAACCTGAGGCTGGAAGATTAGCTTGTGGCGATATAGGAACTGGTAAGTTAGCTAGCGTTGATCTCATCGAAGAAGTTATATTGAAAGAATTGTATCCCACAAAAGATATGGTTGGTAAAAAAGTTCTTGTAACGGCAGGCCCTAATATAGCCCCTATTGACCCTGTGAGAATGCTTACAAATCGGTCCTCTGGTAAAATGGGCTACGCTATGGCCGTGGAGGCTAGAAACAGAGGTGCAGAGGTAACTTTGATTTCAGGTACTGAAAGCATAAAGGACCCTGCTTACATAAATGTTATCCATGTAGACACCAATGAGGAAATGTATAAGGCTGTATTAGATAATTATGATCACTGCGATATGGTGGTTAAATCTGCTGCCGTGGCTGACTATAAAATAAAATCCTACAGCAGTGAAAAGATAAAAAAGAAATCCCAGGAGCTTGTATTGGAATTCGTAAAAGACAGGGATATTCTTATGGAGTTAGGTGAAAAAAAGAAAAATCAGGTTCTCTTAGGTTTTGCTGCTGAAAGCAGCAACATTAAAGAAAATGCCATGAAGAAGATGGATAAAAAGAATCTTGACTATATCTTTGTAAACAATATTTCAACAAAGGAAGTAGGATTTAGATCTCAATACAATTCTGGAACCCTAATTTCAAAAGATGGAACCGCAAGGGATTTTGGTAAAGTGAGCAAGGAAGAATTAGCAAGGGAAATATTCAATGCAATTATGGAAAAGCGCTAATGCGCTTTTTTCTTTTAAAGGGTGATATTATGGAAAGATTTGCAAAAGTTATTATAAACTCCACTAGCAATGCAGTAGACAGATTTTTTACCTATAAAATTAGTGATGAACAGGATTTTAATCCATTAGGATATAGGGTTAAAGTGCCTTTTGGCAAGGGCAATAGATTAAGCGAAGGGTACGTAGTAGGTGTTTTAAGCGAGATTGATGTGGACAAAAATATTGATTATAAATCAATAAAGGAATTTTGCGATGAAAAGCCTCTTCTCACAGAAGATACTTTAAAATTAATAGAGATAATGCGAGAAAAATATCTTTGCACGTTCATGGAGTGCATTCGTCTTTTCCTTCCCGTGGGGATATCTAAAGGCACTGGATTCAAGAAAAAAAGCATCCTCTTATTGGGCAGACCTCTAGAAGGCAAGTTTGATAAAGAACCTTACACAACTATAATGGAGTTGGTGTCAAAAGAAAAAATGGATAAAAATCAATTGTGTAGGCAATATGATCTTTCCATTAGCTCGGTGAATACTCTAATAAAACATGATTTCATTGTAATTTCTGAGGAAATAGATTGGAGGGTGGGAAGCAAAAAATACCAATTCTATGATAAAAAACAGCTTAACTCCATGCAAGAAGCTGCCGTTAAAAGAATATTAGAAGGTGAAAATTCAGAGTATCTAATCCATGGTGTAACCGGTAGTGGCAAAACAGAAGTGTACTTAAATTTAGTTGAAAAGATGATAAATAGCGGCAAGGAAAGTATTGTTTTAGTTCCAGAAATAGCATTAACACCTCAGATGATTGAGAGGTTTAAGGGGAGGTTTGGAGATTCAATAGCTATTTTTCACAGTAGATTATCTCAGGGGCAACGATTCGACCAATGGATGAGAGTTAAAATGGGTCGGGTAAATGTAGCTGTTGGAGCTCGTTCTGCTTTATTTTTGCCCTTTCATAACTTAGGACTTATAATAATTGATGAGGAACATGAGAACAGCTATAAATCCGATAGCGATCCAAAATATGACGCCAGGGAAGTTGCCCATATTATGGGTAAAATTCAGGGAGTGAAGGTAGTTTTAGGCTCAGCAACTCCAAGCATTGAAACATATAACAAGGCAACTAATGGAGAAATCGCTCTTATAGAAATGAATACAAGGGTAGATGATAGAGCCATGCCTTCATCTATAATTGTGGATATGAGAGAAGAGTTGAGCAACAATAATAAATCCATGTTCAGCAGAATACTGTATGAAGAAATAGATAAATGTCTAAATCAAGGTAATCAAGTTATACTATTCCTCAATAGACGTGGTTTTTCACCCTTTGTATCCTGTAGAAAATGTGGTTACGTGTTTAAATGTAAAAATTGTGATATAAGCCTCACCTACCACAATAATGGCCAAATGGTATGTCATTACTGTGGGTACACTGAGACTGCAGTAAATATATGTCCAAAATGCAAGAGCAAATACGTGAAGTATTTTGGAGTGGGAACTGAAAAAGTGGAAAAGGAAATTAATCGTTGTTTTAAAAATGCCAGAGTAATTAGAATGGATTATGACACCACTAGAAAGAAAGAATCCTACGAAACTTTGTACAATATTTTCAAAGAGAAGAAAGCTGATATATTGATAGGAACTCAAATGATAGCAAAGGGCTTAGATTTTGAGAATGTAACTTTAGTTGGCATATTGGCGGCTGATTTATCCTTAAATAATCCTGATTATAGAGCTGCGGAAAGAACATTCCAATTGATAACCCAAGTATCCGGTAGAGCAGGTAGGGGAGAGAAGAGTGGAAAAGTCATAATACAAACATATTCACCAGATAATTATAGCATTCAATGTGCCTTTAAAAATGACTATGCTTCCTTTTTTTCAGATGAAATAAAAATGAGAAAAGTCATGGAGTACCCTCCCTTTGGAAGAGTACTGCTTATCAATATAAGTTCACAGGATAAAAATAAATGTTACGAATATGTAAGTATTTTAAACCAAAAAATACGGAAGTTTGCGCATAATTATGATAAAATAAATATATTAGGACCTAGTGCTAGCACTATATTTAAATTGAAGAATGAATATAGATGGAATATAATCATTAAAGGAGATTTCAATCAAATTTTTGCAACAAATATAAAAAACATTGTTTATGAAACATTAAATATGGGAAAATATAAAAATATAAAGATAAGTTTAGATATAAATCCCAACTCATTTATATAAAGGGGGAAGTACAATGGCAACAAGAAACATAAGATACAATGGAGATCCTATATTGAGGAAGGAATGTCGCCTGGTAGAGGAGATAACAGAAAGAGAACTTGTTTTAATCGAAGACATGAAAGAAACTATGTATAGGTGCCAGGGCGTTGGTCTAGCAGCTCCTCAGGTTGGAATACTAAAGAGCATAGCGGTTGTTGATGTAGGTCAGGGTCCCATGGTAATGATTAATCCTGTTATTGTAGAGAGCAGCGGTTCTCAAATTGATTTTGAAGGATGCTTAAGTGTAAAGGATGTTAGGGATAAGGTGGAAAGGCCTAATTACGTAAAGGTAAAGGCATTAAACGAAAGAGGTGACAATATCACCATCGAGGGAACTGAGCTTTTGGCGAGAGCTCTTTGCCACGAAATAGATCACCTTCATGGTGTATTGTTTATAGATAAGAGCCTAAAGGAGAGATAAGGTTTATGAAGATTGTTTTTATGGGAACTCCGGACTTTGCAGTTCCTGCTTTAAAAGCTTTAATAAAAGAATTTGAGGTGTGTGCTGTGTTTACTCAGCCAGACAAACCAAAGGGAAGAGGCAAAAAGCTTTCTATGTCTCCCGTAAAGGAAGTGGCTTTGGAACACCATATTCCAGTGTATCAACCTACTGTTTTGAGAAAGGACAATGATTCAATAAATATAATAGAACAGTTAAAGCCGGATTTTATAGTTGTAATTGCCTATGGACAGATACTAACAGAAGAAGTGCTTAAAATACCTTCAAAAGGTTGTATAAATGTCCACGGTTCCATACTGCCAAAGTACAGAGGTGCGGCACCGGTGAATTGGGCAATTATCCAAGGGGAAAAGATCTCAGGAAATACAACTATGCTTATGGATAAGGGTCTTGATACAGGAGATATCCTTCTTAAGGATGAAGTTGTTATTGATGATGATATGACTGCAGGACAATTGCACGATATTCTCATGGAGAGAAGTGCAGACTTACTTGTAAGGACGTTGGAGGGTATTTGTAGAGGCGAAATTACCCCTGTAAAACAAGGTGAAACTACTACAATGTACGCATCCATGCTAAATAAAGAAATGGCAAAGATAGATTGGCACAAATCTGCAGAAGAAGTTCACAATTTTATAAGAGGTCTTAATCCATGGCCTGTTGCCCATACAAACTACAAGGATATTGTTATGAAAATACACAAAAGCACAGTTATAGAAAAAAACACACAAAATGAGCCTGGTATAATATTAAAGGTGGACAAAAAAGGTATAGTGGTGGCATGTAAAATGGGCAGCATTCTTATAAAAAATATACAATTTCCTGGAAAGAAATCAATGGATGTGTCTGAGTTCATAAAGGGGAATACAATTGAAGAAGGAGTAGTTCTTATATAAATATGAACAATTTATATAAAGAGCTTAATTTAATACATGAATAGTAGAGAAATTGCAGTAGAGATAATAAACCAGGTATTATATAAAAATGCCTATTCAAACATTACTTTAAATATGTATTTGAACAAGTACAAGGATATGAGCAAAGAAGATAAATCCCTCATTACTGAGATTGTGTATGGTACTTTAAAATACAAATTAATCATAGATGAAACTCTAAACTATTATTTGAGGGAAGGTGTGGATAGTCTTGACAAGATAACCTTATCTATTTTAAGAATCTCCATTTATCAATTCAAGTATTTGGACAAAATTCCCGACTTTGCCATAGTAAACGAGGCTGTGAATATTTGCAAAAAGCTAAGAGGTATAAAAGAGAGCAAACTTGTAAATGGTGTGCTCAGAAATTATATGAGAAAGGGCGAACCTCATTTAAAATGTGAAAGCTATGAGGAAAAGATATCTTATAAGTTCTCTTTCCCTCAGTGGATTATTAAATTGTACAAAGAGCAATACGGTGAGCACACTATGATTAAAATATTGGAAGGATCCAATATAAGACCAGCAGTTACTGTTAGGGCGAACCTTTTAAAAGCCCAGTACAATGAAATATTTGACATGTTATGCCAGGAAAATTATGAAGTAGAAGAAAGTGATGTTTGTCCTGAAGGCATAATTATAAAACATGGTAGTTCTATAGAGAAAAACAGGCTTTTTAAAGAAGGATACATAACGCCACAGGATGAAAGTGCCATGCTGGTAGCACCTCTTATGGGAGTGAAGGCCAATGATAGAGTTATTGATATGTGTAGTGCTCCTGGAGGAAAGACAACACACCTAGCAGAAATAATGCAAAATAAGGGTGAAATACTAGCCTTCGATATACATGAACATAAGATTAAACTAATAAAAGAAAATGCTGAAAGACTGGGAATTGATATAATTAAAGCATCCATAAATGATGCTGAACATTTTTATGAAGAGCTCTCTTGTTATGCTGATTGTGTGTTGGTGGATGCTCCTTGTTCTGGTTTAGGCATAATAAGAAAAAAGCCAGAAATAAAGTGGAATAAAGCAGAAAAACAGCTAAATGAGCTTTGTAACTTGCAAAAAACTACTTTGCAAAATGCAGCTAGATATGTAAAAAAAGGTGGGACTCTAATTTACTCTACATGTACACTGAATATGAAGGAAAATGACGGGATAATTGATGACTTTATAAAAAACAATGAGGAATACCATATTGAACCATTGTATATAGGCAAAAATGAAAATATACTATATAGTAACTTGGGGACAATAACTATACTACCCAATGAATATATGGATGGCTTTTTTATCTGTAAACTTAAGAGAGTGTAGGTGTAATGCATGATAAATTTATTGGATTTAACACTAGATGAACTTAAACAATGGATGAGTGAAAATGGAGAAAATTCATTTAGGGCTAAACAAGTACTAGATTGGATATATAAGGGTGTATTTGAATTTCAGCAGATGAACAATATTCCCAAGAGTAGTAGAGAAAAGTTCAATGAGGTTTTTACTATATCTATCCCCAGGGTTTTGGAAAAGATGGTTTCAAAAAAAGATGAGACTAGAAAGTACCTTCTTATATACGAAGACGGAAACATCATTGAGTCTGTAGTAATGAAATATGTTTATGGATATTCCATATGCATATCTACTCAGATTGGGTGTAGAATGGGTTGCAAATTCTGTGCATCTACCATTGATGGAAGAGTAAGGGATTTGACAGCTGGTGAGTTAATTGGAGAGATTTTGGCAGTTCAAAAGGACCTAGGACAGCGCATATCAAACATTGTTCTCATGGGAAGTGGTGAGCCATTAGACAATTATGAAAATGTAATTAAATTCATAAAAATGGTGAATGAAAAATATAGTTTAAATATAGGACAGAGACATATTACACTATCAACTTGTGGAATTGTTCCTAAGATATATGACCTTGCCCGTGAAGGACTCCAAATTACTCTTGCTATTTCTCTCCATGCTCCTAATGATATAATACGAAAACAGAGTATGCCAGTGGCAAATAGTTATAGCATTGATGAGCTCATAAAAAGTTGCCAATTCTACATAGATAAAACTAACCGAAGGGTAACCTTTGAGTATGCACTGATCAAGGGATTAAATGATTCTCCCTCCTGTGCAGAAGAGTTAAGTAAGATGCTTAAGGGCCTTCTCTGTCATGTTAACCTTATTCCTATTAATGAAGTAAAAGAGAGAGAGTATATAAAAGCTGACAAAGAAATTATAAATGAATTCAAAAGTATTCTTTTAAAAAATGGAATTGAGGCTACATTAAGACGGGAAATGGGAGGAGACATAAACGCGGCTTGCGGACAACTTAGAAGAAGCTATATTAACGGTTCTAAGATACCATAAGGGGGGATTATAATTGACAGGTGTTATTTCTGATATTGGAAATTACAGAAATCTCAATGAAGATTCGGTTGGGTATTTTGAAGAAGAAGATTTCAGAGTCTATGCAATTGCAGACGGCATGGGGGGGCATCTTGCTGGAGAAGTGGCCAGCAAGCTGGCTATAGACGGATTTTTAACATTCTTTAAACGCAAGGAAAATAGAATGGATATAGCTTCCTCTCTAGAAGAGGCTATAAAGCGAGTGAACACTTTGATTTATGAAAAATCACTGGGCAATGAAAAGTACAATGGCATGGGTACAACTATAACGGCTTGTGTAATATCTGACAAGATGATGTATGTTGGTCATGTGGGAGATAGTTCCTGTATGGTTATATATAAAGATATGTCCATTGCAAAACTTACAAAGGATCATTCCTATGCACAAAAATTAGTGGACTGTGGTGTAATAACAGAAGAAGAAAAAAATAAATGTGTAAACAAAAATATTATTACCAGAGCTGTAGGCACAGATTTTGATGTAGTTGTGGATATCATGAAGGTAAATATAGAAAATATATTTAAGGTTATTTTATGCAGTGACGGGTTGACTAATGGAGTTACACCTTATGACATTTTAGATAAGGCTGGAAAAATGTGCGAAATTGAAGCTTGTAAAGACTTGGTTGATTTGAGTAAGAATAATGGCAGTAAGGATAATATATCCATTATGATTTTTAAAGGAGCGGAGTAATATGGTTGGTATGGTGCTTGGTAATAGATATGAGATTTTAGAAAAAATTGGAGAAGGCGGCATGGCTGAGGTTTACAAGGCAAAGTGCAGGCTTTTGAATAGATTTGTAGCAGTTAAGATACTTAAATCTGAGTATTCTCATGATGCAGATTTTGTGGAGAAATTTAAGATGGAGGCAACGGCTTCAGCTATATTGTCTTCCAATAATATTGTTGGCATTTATGATGTGGGTTCTGATGAGGGCATAAATTACATAGTGATGGAACTTGTAACTGGTGAAACCCTTAAACAATGTATAAAAAGAAACGGCTCTTTATCAATTGAGGTGGTTTTGCATCTTGGAATACAGATTGCAAGGGCAATTGATTGTGCTCATAGAAATGGCATAATTCATAGGGATATAAAACCTCAAAATATATTAGTTACAAATGACTGGGTTGCAAAAGTAACAGACTTTGGCATAGCAAAAGCTGTGAACTCAGCTACAGTTACTAATACAACAAGGGTTATAGGTTCGGCACATTATTTTTCACCTGAACAGGCAAAAGGTTCAGTGTTGGATGGAAGGACCGATATTTATTCTTTTGGAATTGTTTTATATGAAATGCTTACAGGTAAAGTACCTTATGAGGCAGATAGCGCTGTTACAGTAGCCCTAAAGCATATACAAGAAAATGCAGTACCACCTATGAGCATAAATCCTAGGATACCTAAAAGCATGAACGATCTTGTTTTAAAGGCCATAAGCAAAGAACCGCTGAAGAGATATCAATCCATAAGAGATATGATATCCGACATGATCAATATTAAAAATAACAAAGATGTAGAGATTGATTTAGGTGAAGATAATGAAAATGATTTTACAAGGGTAATGAGACCGGTAAAAGCAGAGGAATATAAAAATAGAAGAGTTAACAATGATTCCAGTGCAAAAAGAAAGTATGACGAAGAAGATGATGATGAAGATGATTATTATGAGGAGTACGACGAGAACTCTAAAAAAGACAAGAAACAAAACATTATACTTGGAACTAGTATTGGTGTAGCCATTATAATAATAGCCTTACTGGGCATTTTCATATATAAAATGGTCAGCAGTGGGGGCGGCTATGTGTCAGTTCCTAGTATTGTTGGACTTGACAAATATGAAGCTGAAAAGAAAATCCAAAGTGCCGGCCTACTTTTTAAGGTAGAGGGTGAAGAAGATAGTATAAAACCTAAAGATGAAGTTATAAGTTGTAATCCATTAGAGGGTGAAAAAGTTGATAAGAATACAGTTGTAAAGGTAAAGATAAGCAAAGGTCAAGAGGAAACTGTTACTTTAGATGATTTTCATAATAAGGATTTTGAAGAAGTAAGAAGTAAACTTACAGATTTAAAATTACAAGTTGGAGAAGTAAAAAGAGAGTACAGCAATGATTTTGAAGAAAACCATATTATAAGCTACAGCCCTGGTTCAGGTGCTTCTGTGCCTGTAAATAGCAAAATTAATTTTGTTGTAAGCAAGGGTAAGGAAATTAAAAAGGTAAAAATGCAGAATGTAGTAGACAGAACATTGAGTGAAGCAGAACTGATAATAACAACTTTAAATTTGGGAGTTGGAACGAAAACACCAGTGATTACAAATGATATTTCCCTTAAAGATATGGTAATAAGTCAGAGTATATCTAAAAATACTGAAGTGGAAGAAGGAACAAAGATAAATCTAACATACTATAAATACGAAGAAAAGAAACCTGTGGTTGAAAAACCTGACCCTTCTCAAAATGAAGATGTGGAAAATGGAAATAAAGACGGTGCTACAAGCAGCGGAGATGTAAAACCAAAAACGAATAATAGCGGCAGTACTACAGATACTAAAAAACAAACAGAATAATTTACTATATTTAACAATAATATATAACAATTTTGGAGGAACGATGAAAGGCAGAATAATAAAAGGCGTTGGTGGTCTTTATGTGGTATCATCGCAGGGTAAGCATTACAATTGCAAGGCAAGAGGTAAGTTTAGACACAACAATTCTACCCCTATGGTGGGAGATGAAGTATGTTTTGATGTAGAAAAAGAAAATGATGGCGTAATCGGTGAAATATGTCCAAGAGTAAGTGAACTAATAAGGCCCTTTGTATCTAATGTAACTCAAGCCTTTGTAGTTTTTACTGTAAAGAGCCCGGATATAAACTTAGACCTTTTGAACAGATTCCTCGTACTTTGCCAGTACAATAATTTAAATATAGTGTTATGTATTAATAAAATGGACTTGGTAGAGGAAGGGTATGGAGAAGAAATTTTTAAAATGCTAGATACTCTTCCCTACGATAAAATATATTTAAATTGTCATAAAGATAATATGGAAAGTATAAAGTGTAGATTAAAAGATCACATTTCTGTTTTTTGTGGGCCATCAGGTGTGGGGAAATCCACCATACTCAATAGCTTAATTGGCGTTGAACACATGGAAACGGGAGATATAAGCATTAAACTTAAAAGAGGTAAGCATACCACACGACATGCGGAACTCATAGAATACGAAGAGGGCTTTGTTGTGGATACGCCTGGCTTTTCTTCCATAAAAACTGATTTTATAGAAAAAGAAGAATTACAAAACTGTTTTCCAGAGATAAGAGAACTAGCTGGGAATTGTAAGTTTTCCAATTGTATGCACCATAAGGAGCCAGGTTGCTCTGTTAAACTAAAAGTGGGAGAAGAAATTCACCCATTGAGATATCAAGCGTACATTAAAATTTTAGAAGAAATAATCAATACTAGGAGGTACTAAAGAATGAAGATCGCACCATCAATTTTATCGGCGGATTTTGCAAACTTAGGAAGGGATATAAAGGAAATAGAGAATTATGGAGCGGATTTGGTTCACATAGATGTCATGGATGGAGCCTTTGTACCAAATATAAGCTTTGGATGTCCTATTATAAAAAGTATTAGGAGTTATACTACGCTTCCTTTTGACGTCCATCTTATGATTGAAAACCCATCATTGTATATAGATGATTTTGTAAAAGCTGGAGCAGATATTATAACTGTGCACCATGAGGCTGACAAACATATAGATAGGACAATAAGTTATATAAAAAGTAAGAATGTAAAGGCAGCTGTGGCTATTAATCCTGGAACTCCAGTATGCGTTATCAAGGATCTTATACCTAAGTTGGATATGGTGCTTATAATGTCCGTTAACCCTGGTTTTGGGGGACAGAGCTATATAGATTATTGCTCAAAGAAGATTGCCGAAGTGAGAGCCCTTGCCAATGAATGCAATAAACAACTTCTCATAGAGGTGGATGGTGGTGTTACGGCTGATAATGTAAAAAAGGTAATTGACCACGGAGCAGACATTATTGTGGCGGGCTCTGCAGTTTTTAAAAATGGGGATGTAAAGTCCAATATAAATAAAATAAGAGAGGCAATTTTATAATGTTTGGAATAGTATTAGGGGGAGGAACACCTCCCTCGTCTGAAATTATTGAAGCTGTTACTAAGGGCGAAAATGTAATAGTCTGTGCAGATGGAGGTGCTAATACAGCCTATAAGTATAATTTGGACTGTAAAGCTATAATAGGGGATTCTGACTCTATAGATAAGGAAGTAAAAAAACATTTTAAAAACAAGAATTGTGAGTTTGTAGAGTACAGTCCCGAAAAAGATTACACTGATACAGAATTGGCAATTAAGTATTTAATCGAAGAAGGAATAGATTTTATTATAATGTTGGGATGTACTGGTACAAGGATAGATCACACCTTGGCCAATATAGGTCTTATGGTGGACTATGCCATTAAAGGATGTCACATCAAAATAATTGATGATAATAATATTGTGCAGGTTGTTAAAAGTAGTAAAACCATTAGTGGTCCTGTGGGAGCGATATTTTCCCTACAAGCTTTTAGAGAGGATGTAACAAACCTTAAAATTGAAGGAGCTAAATATCCCCTAAATGGCATTCAATTAAGGAGTGGAAGTCCCCTAACTGTGTCTAATGTGTTTGAAGAAAAAAATGTAAGCATCAGCTTTGACAGTGGAATTTTACTTTTAATATTTCCACGGGATTAGGTAAGAGGCAAATTAGAATAATTAGTAGAAGAGTCATAGAAAATTATAAGGGTAATATAATATAGTGTAGCATGATTTTTAGGAGATGGATATGAAGATCGTTGCAATTAAATTGCCTAAATTTATTTCTAGAATTGTTAAAGTTTTTATAAAAAAAGATAAAAAATAAAAAATGCAGTATTAATTACTGCATTTTAATTTATAATTATGCACGCTCAACTTTACCAGAACGTAAACAACTAGTACAAACTTTTAAAGTTTTAGGAGTACCGTTAACCATAACTTTAACTTTTTTTAGGTTTGGAACCCAAGTTCTGCTACTCTTATTCTCTGCATGGCTTCGTTGCTTACCGTAAACAACGCCTTTATTACAAACATCGCATATTCTTGACATGTAAAAGCACCTCCTCTTTGTATCTTATGGGAAATCTACGAATTCAAACACAAATTATTGTAACACACATTGTATTAATTAATCAATATGTATTGAAAAATTCTTAAACAATATTATAATAAAATTTGTTAACTTGAATAAAATTGATGTATAATGTAATATGATATTAAGAAAATATAAGGAGGTATAGTTTATGAGTGGAAGGCTGACCAATGAGTTTGGTATTATTCAGTATACTGATGAGGTGCTTGGAAATATTGTAGGATTGTCTACAATGGAATGCTATGGAGTAGTTGGCATGGCATCAAAAAATGCTAAAGACGGTTTTTGGGAATTGCTAAGACGTGAAAATTTAAATAAAGGTGTAAAAATTCATTTTAAAGATGAGATGGTAAGCATTGAATTGTTTGTAATAGTGGAGTATGGAATTAAGATATCTGTTATTGCAAACAATATAATTGAAAAGGTTAAATACACTATTGAAAATCTAACTGGATTAAAAGTTTCCAGTGTTACTGTGAATGTTCAGGGTATACGTGTCTAAGGAGGGATAACAATTGGATTACAAAGAGATTAATGGACAAAAGTTTTATAACATGTTGATAAACGCAGCAAACAAACTAGGAGAAGAGAAGCAATATGTTAACTCCTTAAATGTTTTCCCTATTCCTGATGGAGACACCGGTACAAATATGTGGATGACTTTTGATTCTGCCGTACAAGAAATTTTATCTATGAAAAATGATACAGTGGGAAATATAGCTAAAGTCCTTTCTAAGGGAGCACTTATGGGTGCTAGAGGTAACTCTGGAGTTATATTGTCTCAGATTTTAAGAGGATTTGCCAAGGGACTTGAAAACAAAAAAGTTGCCAATGTAGAGGATTTAAAGCTAGCTTTTAGTGAAGCAAGCAGATTTGCATATAAGGCTGTAATGAGACCTACAGAAGGAACCATATTGACCATAATCAGAGCTTGCTCAGAGGCAGCTGAAAAAAGCCATAAAACCCAGGTAGGTGATTTCTTTGAAGAAATCTTATCTTATGGTAAGGTGGTTTTAAATAAAACTCCTGAGATGCTTCCGCAATTAAAAGAGGCAAATGTAGTTGACGCTGGTGGATACGGCCTTTTACTTTTATTTAAAGGTATGTGTGAGGCTTTATCCAATAACATAGATGTTAAGAGAACAGAGGATTCTAAGGAACAGAAAATTGTTCGCAATTCAAATCCCCAAAGTCTTATAAGCACTGATAGCATAAAATTTGGTTATTGTACAGAGTTCTTTGTCATTAGTGATCATGTGGATTTAGAAGCATTTAAGGGAGAACTTGAAAAGCATGGAGATTCTATGGTGGTGGTAGGACTTGATGACATCGTAAAAGTTCATATACACACCGATGACCCTGGTTTAGTTTTGTCTAAAGCACTTAAGCTAGGAGAGTTATCAAAGATCAAGATAGAAAATATGAGAGAACAACATAGACATCTTATTTTTAAAGAAGAAGAAATACAGCAAAGTGAAAATAAAACTTCACAAGAGGAAAAAGAAACTGTTGTTGCGGAAGAGCACAAAAAATATGGTTTTGTAGCTGTGGCCAAAGGTCAAGGCATATCTTCGATTTTTAAAGAACTTGGAGTTACAAGAATTATTGAAGGCGGACAGACCATGAATCCTAGCACACAGGATATACTAAGTAGTGTTGAAAGTATAGATGCAGATAACATAATTATATTTCCAAACAATAAAAACATAATTATGGCGGCAAATCAAGCTGTTGATATAACGGATAAAAAAGTAGTGGTTTTACCAACAAAAACTATTCCTCAGGGAATAACTGCACTTACTGTATTCAATGAAGATGACGACTTGGAATCAAATATAGAAAATATGGAAGAGGCAATAAGGGACGTTTCTACTGGATCTGTTACTTTTGCCGTGAAGGATTCCGTAAATGAGGGTGTCACAATAAAAAAAGATGATATTCTTGGATTACAAGAAGATAAAATAGTATCTGTGGGTAAAGATATATACACTGTGTGTGAAGAGTTAATAGGTAAGATGATTACAGAAGATAGCGAGATTGTAACCGTGTATTACGGTGAAGATTGTGAAAAAGACAAGGTAGATGATATGATCCATAACCTTGAAAAGAAGTACAGCGATAAGGACATTCAATGTTATGAAGGCAAACAGCCTCTACATTATTTTATTATATCTGTTGAATAAGAAAAAAGCCCTAGGGCTTTTTTCTTTA
Organism: Hathewaya proteolytica DSM 3090; assembly: GCF_900142225.1. Taxonomy (GTDB): domain Bacteria; phylum Bacillota; class Clostridia; order Clostridiales; family Clostridiaceae; genus Hathewaya; species Hathewaya proteolytica. The sequence goes on along the minus strand of NZ_FRAD01000003.1, from coordinate 103,097 downwards.
CATTATATTTGAACTTGTCAAAATAACATTGTATAATAATTACATTAACAAAAATACTATTGAAAGGATGATAATAGTTGCTTTCTGTAAATAGTGATGTTAAATTTATAAAGGGCGTAGGTCCTAAATCTCAAATTGAGCTGAACAAAATTGGAATTTATACAGTGATGGATTTACTTTTATATTTTCCTAGAGATTATGAAGGGGTAAATTTCGCTGAAAATATAAATAGCTGTGAAGATAAGGAAAAGATATTCATCTATGCCAAGGTTTTTAAGATTAACAGTGATATAAGGGTTAAGGCAAATATGACTATTTCCAGTGTGATCTTTCAACAAAATGGATGTAAATTCACGGCAAAATGGTTCAATCAACCCTATATAAAAAACTCCTTAAAAATTGATGATACATACTTGTTAAAGGGAATATGTAAGGTTGTAGGGAAGAACATAGAGATCACTAATCCTAAAATCATAAGAAATTCTCAGGGAGATAAAAATAAAATTATAGCCATTTACCCTCAAAAGGGTAGTATCACAAATAATTTTTTAAATAAAATAATAACAAATCTTCTAGTAGATATAAAAATTGTTGACAACCTCCCATATGATATAATAAAAAAATATAGATTAATAGATTTAGATAGTGCCATTAGAAATATTCACTGTCCTAAGGGAAGAGAACTTTTAGAACAGGCCAAGAGGAGATTGAAGTTTCAAGAGCTTTTTACATATTCAATGAAGATTCTTTGGTTAAGGGCTATGAGTCAAGCTAATTTAGGTAATTCCATTCCCATAAGTAGCGAGCTAATTAAGCTAAAAGAGAGCATTCCATTTCAGCTAACAGAAGCGCAGTGTAGAGCTATTCGGGAAATATTATTAGATCAAAAAAGTCCTTCTGTTATGAACAGGCTTGTACAGGGGGATGTGGGAAGTGGGAAAACTATTGTGGCAATTGTGGCAATGTACAATGTGGTAAAAGCTTCTTATCAAGCTTTGATGATGGCTCCCACTGAAATTCTAGCCAAACAACATTTTTCTGAGGTAAAGGAGAGATTAGAAGGTTTTGATATTAATGTGGAATTGTTGGTGGGGAGCACCACGGCAAAAAATAAAAAAATAATAAAAGAAAGGCTTAGAAATGGAGAAATCCACATTATCATAGGGACTCATGCTCTCATTGAAGAGGATGTGGAGTTTAAAAACCTTGGCCTAATAATTACTGACGAACAGCATAGGTTTGGTGTAAACCAAAGGTGTAGGTTGTCTAGTAAAAATAATAGTGCAGATGTACTAGTAATGACTGCAACTCCAATTCCACGAACTCTGAGTCTTTGCATATATGGTGACCTTGAGCAATCTATCATAGATGAGATGCCACCAAATAGAAAACCAGTGGAGACCTTTTATATAAATAAAAAACAGAGAAATAAGGCATATGGATTTGCTTTAGAAGAAGTGAAAAAAGGGAGACAGGTATACGTAGTTTGCCCTCTTGTAGAAGAAAATGATAAAATGAAATTAAGCTCTGTGGAAATTCTGTACCAGGAATTAAGAGAGACCTTTTTTAAGGGGGTGGATATTGAATTTTTGCACGGCAAGATGAATGCTAAGGATAAGGAAGAGGTTATGAATAGGTTCAATCAGGGTATAGTTAAAGTATTAGTCTCTACAACTGTCATTGAAGTAGGAGTGAATGTGCCCAATGCCACCGTGATGATTGTGGAGAATGCGGAACGATTTGGTCTATCTCAGCTTCATCAATTAAGAGGAAGGGTTGGAAGAGGAGAGCATAAATCCTATTGCATCTTGTTGCCAGAAATTAAAAGTGATCATACAAGAAAAAGAATGGAGATAATGAAAAACATTAGCAATGGATTTTTGCTAGCTGAAGAGGACATGAAGCTAAGGGGTAGTGGTGAATTGTTTGGATTTAGGCAACATGGAGATTCTGAACTCATTATTTCTGATCTTGTGGAGGACTACAATATCTTAAAGGCAGCAAACCAAGAAGCAAAGTTTATATTTAATTCAGAGGACAGCAGTTCTTTGGAATTGAGAAATTATATTGAAAATTACATAAAGAACTCTAGCAATTATATTTGTTTTAACTAGATAATTTAAATAACTACATAAATTTGGAGGTAAATCAATTGAGAGTAATAGCAGGAACGAGAAAAGGCAGAAAGCTTCTTGGCCCAGTGGGCTACGATACAACTAGACCAACACTGGATAGGGTTAAAGAAGCAATGTTTAGTATAATACAAAATCATATTATGGATGCAACGGTGGTGGATGTATTTTCAGGCACTGGAAGTCTTGGTATTGAAGCAGCTAGCAGAGGTGCCTCAAAGTGTTACCTTTTTGATAGGGACAATGTTACGTTTTCATTTTTAAAACAAAATATAGAAAATCTTAAACTTGAAGATATCTGTTTTTCAATAAAGGGCGATTCTTACGAAAGTCTAAAAATGCTTGCCAACAAAGGAGAAATATTTGATATAATTTTTATAGATCCTCCTTACGCAAAGGATATGATTCCACCAGCTATAGAAATTATTGAAAAAACAAAATGTCTTAGAGAAGATGGTATAATAGTATGTAAAATAGACAGTAGTGAACAAGTGTATGATAGCAATAAAACCATAATGCTCAGTGATAAGCGCAGATATGGCAATACCACAGTTCTCATATACAAGTATAGGGAGATTTAATATGGTAAGTGGAGTTTATCCAGGGAGTTTTGATCCAATTACTGAGGGTCATTATGATATAATTAAAAGGTGCAGTAAGTTGTTTCAACAGGTCACAGTATTAGTCATGATAAATCCTGATAAAAATTATATGTTTAATTTAGAGGAGAGAATAGAGCTTGTAAAACAACAATGTAAAGATCTACAAAACGTTAAAGTATGTGGCTACCAAGGAATATTAGTTGAATATATGAGGGCCAATAATGAAAACATAATAATAAAGGGTATAAGAAATTATAGTGATTATGAGTACGAGCAATCTATGGCTTGTATAAATAAATCTATAAATGAAAGTGTGGAAACTTTAGTTATGTTTAGTAAACCATTGTTTATGCATATAAGTTCATCCACGGTGAAGCAGATGGCTTTTCTTGGTTTACCTGTAAGCCAATACGTTTGCAATGTAGTAGAAGATGCTATAAAAAACAAAGTAAAATCAAAAGAAAAATAATACAGGGAGGTGTGGTTATGGATGTAATCGGTTTATTAGAATATTTTCAAGAGGTTTTAGATACCTCGTCTAAAATTCCCATGAGTGGCAAGGTATTAGTAAGCAAAAAGGAAATGAATGAAATAATAGATAAGATAATAGATAATCTTCCCGATGAACTAAAAAAAGCTACTTGGATTTGCTCTCAAAAGGATAAAATTATTAATGATGCTGAAGAAAAGGCTAGGGCCATTGAGCGGGAAGCTGTGGAGCTTATGAAGCAAAAAGTTAACAACCACGAAATCGTAAAAGAGGCGGAAGAAAAAGCTAAAAAAATCTTAGCCAGTGCCCAAAAACAATCTAAAGCTGTGACAGAGGGAACTAAAGAGTATTCCCTTGCACTATTAGAACAAGTGGATAATAGTATAAACACGAATTATTATAATTTTATGGACAAAGCTGAAAAGGAAATGGAATCCTTTAGGCAAAATATTGATTCATACATTAAAAAAATGAATTCAAATATTAAAGAAAATATGGAAGAAATAAAAGAGCTATAGCAAAGTAAATCATCCTAAAAAGTCAGACTACGACTTTTTAGGATGATTTTGTTTTTTAATTGAGAAAAGGACGTTAAAAACTAAAAGCAATAAGGTTAAGATTATCATTATAAAATATTTGGCTTTGTAATCTGCCTTGTAACAATAAGCCATAGTTGTAGAGGAAATATTTTGAAATAGTGTGAAATAAATTGCCACTGTAATCAAGAAACTCAGCATGCCTTGAAATAACTTTCTTATTACATATTTCTTTATAGAGAATCCATGGCTTATTACTATGCTGTAAACTTGGAGTATAATGCAAATTCCACTAAAGGATATGGCAAAGCTAATAAGGCCTAATTTAATGTATACAGGTGCATTTATAGAAGAAATAAGCATACAGCCATTTGTCAGCTCAAAAAGTGACATTAAAAAGGAGCTTATAACTCTAATAATATTATTACTTGAGATAAGTGAATTAAAAACCTGACTTTTCATTATTAAGTTATTTAAAACAGAAAATATTATAACGTATGCACCTACTTTTATGGTTACAGAAATTCCATCGTCTATGCTCATGGAAAAGGCCTTGGCGAAGGAAGGCAAAGCATTTTTATTAGTTAATAAAACAGTATTGTTTTTGTGGGAGCTATTTTTGTTGTTAAGTAAAAGTCCCATAAGTATGCAGGATAAATAATTGGACAGGAGAAGTATGATTCCGTAAAAAGAATTTTTTAAAATACTTAAGGAGACTGTCCCTAAGATAAAAAGTGGACTAGCATTTGATGCTATGTTTAAAAGTCTTTGTGCATTATCATATGTAATTTGCTTATTTTCATATAGAGAGCATGTGTATTTTGCTCCCATGGGGTACCCACATAAAAAACTAATAAGTATTACTATGGAGCAAGAAGATGGTAGCTTAAGTGGTTTGCATATAAGTGGGCCCAAGTAGGGTGCGTAAAACTCTTCCCCCTTAAAATGTATAAGAATATTGCACAAAACAAGAAAGGGAAAAAGAGTGGGGAAAAGGGCCGTTACAAAGAGTTCTAATCCTTTTGAACAGCCTTCCATGCAGGTTTCTGGATAGATTAAAACAAAAATTAAAATACTAGTTATAAGTAAAATGCCTAATTTGTTATTGTTTTTTTTGCTATTTGGCTTAGTAGTAATCAAAATAAAACCACCTTAGAATTATTATATATATTATTATATAATTCTAAAATAAATTTATTACATTATTCTACGATTAAAGGGCTTCTGTAGTAATCTTCATTGTATCTTAAGTTTTTATCCAATATAGAGTAAGAATTTGTGCCTAGTATATCAAGTTTTAAAAAATCATCTTGTTCTTTAGGTATTTTAGTTATAAGAGGGATATTACTCTTTCGCTTTATATCCGAAAGAAGCTGCCGTCCTACCGCATTAAATCCTAGAACTCTTGCATATGGACAAGGTTCTTTCTGCATATATGACAAATTAGCTAATTCCTCTGAACCTATAAAATAATTGCACAGTATTCTTTGGACCCTTGTTGTTGTATATCTTTTAGATTTGCTTTTTTCAATTATTTCACAATAGTCTTGGCAGCTTAAAATATTGGAGTGTATCTTATTTTCAAGACCTTCTGAGGCACCTGGTATGCCTACAATTTCCTTATGTACAGCTTTGTATTTTAAGTAGGGAAGCATATAGTGAGAAAATATCAGGGATTCTTTGGGTAAACTGCTTAGCAAGTTATAAGTAGAGGAAGGAAGGTATTCCTTTAAGTTTTGTATATCTTTATTATCTTGTAACAAAGCCTTACGTATGGCGGTGGCACTGGATATATGGCTTAAATTTGAAGAATTATAGGAACTCCCAACACGTTTAATAATATGAGGTATTATATTGCTCTTAAGTTTAATAAGAGATTTTAAATACTCGATACCTAGTATGGAATTTGATGAAGTTAGGATTTGTTTTAATTCTTCTGTATTGAAGTATTCACCTTTAAGCTTAAAGTATCCTTCTAATGCTTTTTCCCTTGCTGAGGCAAAGGAGATGCCGAGTTTTAGTAAGCTATGCAATGAGTTTTTATATTCTAAAGGTTCTTCTACTAAAACCATAGAAATTCTCCAAAGCAGTGGCATATTATCAATTTCACACCCAAAGCACAAATGATCCGTAACACCTAGGCTATCTAACAAAGATACAGCTCCAAAGGCGAAGGATTCCGCAGAGGCAATGGAGTAGACAAGGGGTAGTTCTATTACTAGATCTATTCCATTATTTAATGCCATCATGGTTTTGTGCCACTTATTCACCAATGAGGGTTCTCCTCTTTGAACAAAGTTGCCACTGACAACAGCTATTATGGCATGAGAGTTTGTTGTTTTTTTTGTGTATTCTAAATGAAACTTGTGTCCTAGATGAAAAGGATTGTATTCTGCTATTATTCCTGCTATGCCCATGATAAAATTGTCACTGATATGGTAGTGACACTCCTTTCAATGTATTGGTGACGAAATCTGTTCACTAATATTTATTATACCATGTTTTTATTATGGAAAACATGAAGGGATTTACTCACATCAAAGCATTTTTAAAGTATCATTTTAAATTTAAATAAGCAGATTTTTTTTAGTTGTATTTTCAATAGACAATGGCCATGAATTCATTGACATAAAAATCAAAGTATTTTATTATAAAACTGGAATACATGTATTATGAATTTTAAGTTATACCAATATATAATCTAGAGGTAATATTCATATGATATTTGTTAAAAATGAAAATACTAATCCATATTTAAATCATGCAGTAGAAGAATACATCATGAACAAGTTCCAGGATGACTGTTTTATGCTTTGGCGAAACGAATCCTGTATCCTTATTGGTAAGAATCAAGATATTATGTCAGAGATAAATACAGAATACATTAAAGAACATAATATTACCGTGGTAAGAAGAATGAGTGGAGGAGGAGCGGTGTTTAACGATTTAGGAAATCTGAATTTTACGTTCATATCAAAGAAAGCTCCTAAACAGGGAGTGGAATTTTCTACATTTACAGCTCCCATAATAGAAGCATTGTCAAAACTAGGAGTAAAGGCAGAATTGTCTGGAAGAAATGATATAACTATAGACAATAAAAAAATTTCCGGCAATGCACAATTCCACAGTAGAGATAAGGTGATTCACCATGGAACCCTTTTGTTTTCTTCTTGCATAAGCGATTTAGTAGCAGCATTAAAGGTAAAGGAAATAAAGTTTTCAGATAAGACTGTAAAATCTGTAGCCAGTAGAGTAAGTAATTTGTCGGAATATTTGAATGAACCTATGAGTGTTATTGAGTTTAAAGAATTCCTTTTCGATTATGTTTTTTCTACAAAAAACAATGGTGTTATATACGAATTGAACGAGGAAGATTGGGGTGCCATAAAAATTATTGCGGAAAATAAATATTGTACTAGATTGTGGAATTATGGCTCTTCTCCAAAATTTAATTTTCATGGAGAAAAGAAATTTCCTGGGGGTATAGTTCAAGCTAATATGTTTATTGAAAATGATATAATACAGGATATCAATATCAATGGGGATTTTTTTAGTGAAAAAGATGTGTCCGAGTTGGAAAACCTAATCAGATATAATAAATATCAATGCAATTATGTAAGGGAGGCCCTGAGAGAAATTAATGTTTCAGAGTATATGAGCAACATAAGCTTTGATGATTTAATAAATGTTATGTTTTAGTATAATTGATAAAATATCAAAATACAGGGGAGGCGAAATCTGTGCGGAGTCACTTTTAGTGTGATTCTGTATGGGGTAAAATATGAATGAAAGAAAACCACAATGGTTAAAAGTTAAAATTGGAGAAGGAACACCAGGTGCTGTTAGAAATGCAATAAAAGAGTTTGGCTTAAATACTATATGCGATGAAGCAAATTGCCCTAATAGGATGGAATGTTTTAATAAAAAAACTGCGACTTTTATGATTTTAGGTAAAAATTGTACGCGAAATTGTACTTTTTGCAATGTGACAAAAAGAGTGCCAGAGCTTGTAAACAAAGAGGAGCCACACAATGTAGCTATGGCTGTAAAAAAATTGAAACTAAGGCACATAGTAATAACCTCAGTTACAAGGGATGATCTTGAAGACGGTGGTGCACAGCAATTTGCAAAGGTTGTTGAAGAAATAAGGGCTTTAAATAAAAGTACTAGAATAGAAGTTCTTATTCCAGATTTTAAGGGTGATGATAAAGCCATTGAAACAGTTATAAATTCAAAACCAGATATTATTGGTCATAACATAGAAACAAGCCATGTGCTATATTCTACTGTGAGACCTATGGCTGTTTACGAAAGAGCTCTATACGTTTTAAGAAAGACAAAAGAAATGGCTCCTAATATACTGACTAAATCAGGCTTTATGCTAGGGCTTGGAGAGACAGAGGAAAATGTTTTAGAGTTATTAAAAGATTTGAAGGATAATAAATGCGATATAGTAACCATAGGGCAGTATCTACAACCATCTCCAGCCCACCATGCAGTTATAGAGTATGTTCATCCAGAAGTTTTTAAAAAATATGAGAATATGGCTAGGGAAATGGGATTTAAGTATGTATTTTCTGGACCATTGGTTAGGAGTTCATATCATGCTGAGGAAGTATTTGAATAAATAAAATTTTTTTGCTGCCAAAGTGGTAATTTTAGAAACTGAACACATGTTTTGCAAATTTTCTATAAAACTATGTCTTGAATTAAGGGAGTAAAAAGAGTATATTAATATTGTATGCAAAAACGAAACTCATTAATTAGGAGGATTTTTATGAAAATTTTAGTTATTAACTGCGGAAGTTCGTCATTAAAATATCAATTAATTGATATGGAAACTGAAAATGTTTTAGCAAAGGGTTTAGTAGAGAGAATTGGAGTTGAGGGATCTGTATTAACTCAGAAAACATATAAAGGTGACAAGTATGTAGTTGAGACTCCAATGAACAGCCATCAGATTGCTATAGAATTAGTTTTAAATGCATTAACTGATGAAGTTCACGGAGTTATTTCAAACATGGATGAAATAGCTGGTGTAGGCCATAGAATAGTAAGCGGAGGAGCAAAGTATACAAAATCTGCTTTAGTTGATGAAGCTGCCATGGAAAACATTGAAGAATGTTGTAAGCTAGCTCCACTTCACAATCCAGCTCACATTATCGGAATAAAGGCATGTCAATCTTTAATGCCAAAGACTCCAATGGTTGTTGTATTTGATACTGCATTCCATCAGACAATGCCAGAAAAAGCATTCATGTATGCTCTACCATACGATACATATGAACAAAACGCTGTAAGAAGATACGGTGCTCACGGAACATCCCACAAATTTGTTTCAACTATAGCAGCGGAAATGATGGGAAAAGATATAAAAGATGTAAAAATGGTTACTTGCCATCTTGGAAACGGTGCTAGTATGTCAGCTGTTGACGGCGGAAAGTGCGTAGATACATCAATGGGATTAACTCCACTTGAAGGCCTAATCATGGGTACTAGATGTGGAGATATTGACCCAGCTATAATACCATATTTAATGAAAGCTAGAAATCTTACTCCAGAACAGATGGATACAATGATGAATAAGCAATCTGGTGTACTTGGTGTATCAGGTGTAAGTTCAGATTTCAGAGACGTTGAAGATGCAGCAAAAGAAGGAAACCATAGAGCACAATTAGCTCTTGATATGTTCCACTATAGAGTTAAAAAGTACATTGGAGCTTATGCTGCAGCAATGAATGGACTTGATTGCCTTGTATTCACAGCTGGCTTAGGTGAAAACTCCATAGGATCAAGAGAAGAAATCTGTAAGGATATGGAATTCTTTGGAATCAAACTTGACAAAGAGAAAAACAATGTAAGAGGAAAAGCTGTAGAAGTTAGTGCAGCGGATTCTAAGGTTAAAATCTTCGTTATTCCAACAAATGAAGAGTTAATGATTGCTAGAGACACTTTAGAACTTGTAAAATAATGATGTAAAGTTTGGAGTCTTGACAAACTCCAAACTTTTATTAGAAAATATCTTGACATTTTGCTTTATTATTTATATAATAACTCTTGTTTACTAATACTGTTAAGGAGTATGTGTATGAAAATTGACATTTTGGAACTTATAAATGGTAAAAAGGATAAAATGGAAATACATACTGAAATAAGCAGAGATAAGTTTAATTTTAACGATAAAGAGATGACATTTTTGGGACCTATACGTTTTAGTGGCGTCATGAAGAAGAAAAAAGATAGCTACGTTCTCAAGGGAATATGTGAAGTTATTTTAACCTGTCCTTGCGATAGGTGTCTTGATGAGGCAGTTTTAAATCTTAAATTTGAGATTGAGCAACAGTACTCTACTGAAGAATTGGGCCTAGATGTAAAATTAATAGTAAATAATGTTATTGACTTGTATGAAGTAGTGGAGGAATATCTTTATTTGAATATTCCCTTACAAATCATATGCAGTCCTAGTTGCAAAGGTTTATGTAGCTACTGTGGTGTAAACCTGAATAAAGAACAATGTAAGTGCAGTGACGAAGTAGAGGGTGAAGTTTCAGAACAGGAAATAGACCCAAGGTTTTTAAAGTTAAAAAGCTTATTTAAATAATAATAAGTTATTATAAACTTCATATATAGTTTAAGGAGGTGTTTGTAGTGATTGAGCCAAAAAGAAAAATATCAAAAAAGAGAAGAGATCAGAGAAGAGCTCAAAACTTTAAGCTTAGCATGCCTGGTATAGTTGAGTGCCCACAATGCCATGAATTCAAACTAGCTCATAGAGTATGTAAGAATTGTGGATATTACAATAACACAAAAGTAGTATCTGATAACGAATAATAAGAAAGTCGAAAGACTTTCTTTTATTTTACTTCAAAACCACTGTAGTGTATGTTCAGTGTAGGTATGATATAATAAATATTAGTTATAATATAATAAATATAAGCTTATAATAAGTTGTATAGCTATAATACTTTTTAAAGGAGGAAATGCGCTAAAACTTGCGTATAGGATACATATATGATAATCGCAATAGATGGCATGGGTGGGGATAATGCACCAGTGGAAGTTGTAAAAGGCTGTGTAGAAGCATTAGATGCATACCATGATATAAAGATAATTATTACTGGTAAAGAAGAAAATTTAAAGGCAGAGCTGTCAAAATATCAATACGACAAGGAAAGAATAGAAATCCTTAATGCCGAGGAAGTCATCACTAATAATGAGCATCCTGCTATGGCAATAAGAAGAAAAAAGGACTCTTCGCTTAGCAAAGCTTTGTACTTAGTAAAAGATAAAAAAGCTGATGCTGTGGTATCGGCCGGAAGCACAGGTGCCTTTTTGACTGGAGCTACTCTTATAGTGGGGAGAATTAAGGGCATTGATAGGCCGGCTTTTGCTCCCATATTGCCGGGAAAAAATGGCGCTTTTATGGTGGTAGATGTTGGAGCAAATGTGGATTGTAAACCTGAAAATCTTGTCCAATTTGCTATGATGGGTTCCGTATACTTCAATAAAATTTTGAAGGTAAAAGAACCTAAAGTTGGCCTTGTAAACATAGGTTTAGAAGAAGAAAAAGGAAACGAACTCACAAAGGAAACCTTTAAGCGTTTAAAAGAAACAGATTTAAACTTCATCGGAAACGTGGAGCCTAGAGAAATTCCAGTGGGGGATGTTAACGTACTAGTATGTGATGGATTTGTGGGAAACACCATTTTAAAATTATATGAAGGAGTTACATCAACCCTATTTTCTATTATAAAAGATGGTATAATGAAATCTTTCAGGACCAAGGTTGGAGGAATGCTTATAAAGCCAATCTTTAAAAAGTTCAAAAAAGATTTTGATTACAAAGAGTATGGAGGGGCAGCGTTTTTAGGTACTAAGGGTATATGCATAAAGGCCCATGGAAGTTCAGATGCTAAAGCTTTTAAAAATGCTATTAAACAAGCTAAAAACAATTTTGATTCTGATGTAACGGGTACTATTAGCCATGAACTTGAAAAAATTCTTCACAAAAATAAAGAAATAGAAGAAATATAAAAAAATATATTTTTTGTATTAAAAAAATAGTTGATTAATATATATAAACATATTAATATTTATGTATAACATTATAAGTAATCTATTTGGAGGAAAAAAAATGATTTTTGAAAAAGTAAAGCATATTATTGTGGATCAACTTGGAGTTAACGAAAATGAAATTACTACTGATTCTGTTTTTACAGAGGATCTAGGAGCTGATTCCTTAGATGTTGTAGAGTTTATAATGGCTTTAGAGGAAGAGTTTGATATAGAAATCCCTGATGAAGCTGCAGAAAAAGTTTCTACAGTAGGAGACGTAGTTGAGTATATACGTTCACACGTTGACGAATAATTGGATCCCGCTTAAAGCGGGATTTAATTTAATAAAGGAGTTGCAATATGATAAAATACAGACGAGATTTGCATGAACTGGAGGAAAAACTAAACGTTAAATTTAAAAATATCGAGTTATTAGAAGTGGCACTTACTCACAGTTCTTACGCAAACCAGAGAAAACATATAAAATTTAATGAAAGATTGGAATACTTAGGTGATGCTGTACTTGGATTGATTGTAGCTGAATATCTTTTTAAACAATGCAAAGATAAGTCAGAAGGTGAGCTCACAAAGATAAGGGCACTTATCGTATGTGAAGGCACTCTATATGCAATAGCGGACAAGTTACAGATAGGGAATTTTATGCTGATGAGCAAAGGTGAAGAAATAACAGGCGGAAGAAACAGAGTATCAATTTTAGCTGACTGTATGGAGGCTATAATAGCTGCTATATATTTCGACCAAGGCTTTGAGGTGGCTAGAAATTTCGTTCTTGAAAACTTTAATGACCATATCAGTAAGGCTATTCAGAACGAGCTTATTATGGACTATAAAACTAAGCTTCAAGAATTAGTTCAAAAACAAAATGGTGGAGATATTGAGTACAAGGTTATGTCCCTGGCAGGACCTCCCCATAGACCTACTTTTAAAATGGAAGTATTTATTGGTGACAAGATATACGGTTCTGGAGAAGGTGGTAGCAAAAAAGAGGCTGAACAATCTGCTGCAAAGGAAGCTCTTTCAAAATTGAACTCAGCAAATACTACGGTTAGGGATGAGAAAGATAACCATGAATAGACGACACTTTATAATACCAGTTTTTGTTCCACACATTGGATGCCCTCACAATTGTGTGTTTTGCAATCAAAACACCATAACTGGAAAGAAAAGAAATCTTCTAGTAGAAGACATTACAGCAAAATCAGCTGAAAATATTATAGATGAGCACTTAAAAACTATTAATATGCATGATGGTGAGAAAGTTGTGGAAGTATCGTTCTTTGGTGGGACCTTTACAGCCATTCCTGTAACAAAGCAAATAGAACTTCTTCAAGTTGCGTACAAATATAAAATTCAAGGTACAATTCAACATATTCGTCTGTCTACAAGGCCAGACTACATAGACCACGAAGAACTTCAGCTATTGCAAAGATTTGGTGTAGATATAATAGAGCTTGGTGTGCAATCCCTAGATGAAGAGGTACTAAAAAAATCTGGAAGAGGACACACAGCAAAGGATGTTTACAAGGCCTGCAATCTTATAAGGGAATATAATTTTACTTTAGGAATACAGATTATGCTTGGTTTGCCAGGCGATGATTTTGAAAAGGACATAAAGACAACAGAGAACATATGTGCTATAAAACCGGATTTATGTAGAATTTACCCAGCTTTAGTTATAAAGGATACGCCAATGGAGCATATGCTTAATAGAGGAGAATACACCCCTTACACTTTAGAAGAGGCAATTGAAATTTGTTCTTTTGTATTAAGTATGCTTATAACTAGCAATATAAATGTCATAAGAGTTGGTCTTCAGCCTACGGAAGATATAAATGAAAATGCTCAGGTTATTGCCGGACCTTTTCATGCTGCTTTTAAGGAACTTGTTGAAAGTTACATTATGAATGAAGCTATATACAACCATTTAAAAGATTTATGTGAAAAAAATGTGGAGATCGTAATAAATCCTAAAAACATATCAAAACTCTATTCTAACAAAAAATATTATTTTAAAGTTTATAGGGACAAATTGCAAGTGAACTATGATGTGTTACAGAATTGGGAAATTAGTATGGATGAAATAATTTTAAAATACGGAAAAGAACAGGTCATCTTATCTATAAAAGAAAGTATGGCAAAGAAAGTTAGTTGTATTTCTTGTAGAAATGAAGAGCAGTAATAATTTTAGTGAAAGTGAGACAATTTCAGTTAGTAAGAACCGCTTTTGCGGTTTTTATACATTTACGAGGTGAGTGAAATGAGAAAAAAGCAAAGAGATAAATTAGTTAAAGTGTTGTGTGGTATCTTAGCTGGGGTTATGATACTGGCAACCTTCAGCGCATTATTAAACTTATAATGGGGAGAAAGAGGCATGCATTTAAAATCTATTGAAATTAGGGGGTTTAAGTCCTTTGCAGATAAAACAGAGCTAGAGTTAAAGGACGGCATTACCACTGTGGTTGGGCCTAATGGCAGCGGGAAGAGCAATGTTTCCGATGCTGTGCGATGGGTTCTAGGGGAACAGAGCGTAAAAAATCTTAGGGGTTCCAAGATGGAGGATGTAATTTTTGCAGGTACTGAATTTAGAAAACCTCTAGGATTAGCTCAAGTATCTCTATTGTTAGACAATGAAAAGGAAGATCTTAAAATAGACTACACTCAAGTGAAGATTACAAGAAGATTGTACAGATCTGGAGAAAGCGACTATTTCATAAATAATTCCCGCTGTAGATTGAAGGACATTCAAGAGTTATTCATGGATACGGGTATAGGCAAGGAAGGGTATTCTATAATCGGACAGGGAAAAATTGATGCTATTCTCGGGGGAAAACCAGAAGATAGAAGAATTTTATTAGAAGAGGCTGCAGGAATTGTTAAATACAAGACTCGAAAAGAAGAAGCTGAAAAAAAACTTCAGAGTACCGAAGACAATTTAGTAAGAATTGTTGATATTATGAATACTTATGAAGAAAGGCTTGTTCCTCTAAAAGAGGATATGGAAAAAGCTAAATACTTTCTTGAGTTGTCTAATAATCTTAAACAAATAGATGTAGCCTATATGCTGAACAATATTCAATCTATTGAAAAGAAGATTGAAGACTTTTTTCATGAAAAGTTTGCCGTATCTGAAATTTTAAATGGAATAGTGAGCTCTAGAGATAAGCTAAAATCACTTTTGAAGTCCAAAAAGTCGGAATTGGAAGACCATGAGAATAAAAATAAAGAAAATAGAGAAATGTATTATGGTCTTAGAGAAGACATAAAGTCTATTGAAAATGAGATTAATATTTTTCACGAGAAAATCAATTCTATAAACACTTCTTTGAAAAAAAATGATAATGAGCTTGTTAATATTGACAATGCTATATGTGGCATAAATGAAAATTTAAAAAATATAAATTTAGAGCTAAAATCACATAGGGAAAGATACTGCGAAATTGAAAGTGTCTACGACGAAATAGAAAGTCAACTATCTCAAGAAGAATGTAGAATTAAGCAAAATAACCATGTAAATGAAGAAAAATATAAAGTCTTGCAGAGTATTGGCAATGAACAGCGCAAGGCTGAAGATGCTATCAACCAATACACTAATTCTCTGAACTTAAATAAAATTAACATTGAAGAAGCTGAAGAAGAAATAAACAATTTGAACAATGCCATTAAATTAAATGAATCTACTATTTATTCCTTCAATGCTGAGGAAAAAAAACTAGTGGAAAACATAGATAAAACATCAATTTATATTAGAGAAAGTGATGCAAAGCTCAAGGACTTTAGGATAAAATTTAAAAAAGAAGAGAATGACAACAACAGAAGAAAGATCATGGTGAGCAATGAAAGCCAAAAATTAAAAATGCTGATTGACCTTGAAAATCAACACGAGGGTTACTCAAAAACTAGTAAAGCTATTATGGAAGGTGTAAGATTGCGTAAAATTCCTTCTGTTGCCTCATGTTTTCTTGTGGGAGATATTATAACTTCTGATGAAAAGCTTGAAAGGGCTATAGAGGTATCTCTTGGTGGGGCTATTTCAAATATCATCACGGATACAGATGCAGATGCAAAGTTGCTTATAGAATATCTTAAAAATAACAAGCTAGGAAGAGCAACCTTCCTTCCGCTAAACACTATAAAGGGTAAAAACGTGAACATCACCAATGAAATTAAGAGCAGTGATGGTTTTATCAATGTGGCTAGTAAGCTTGTCATATGCGAAGAAAAGTTTAGAAAAGCAATAGATTTTATCCTTGGGAATATCCTTGTAACCCACAACATGGATCAAGCTCTTAGATTGGCAAAGAAAATCAACTATTCACACAGGATTGTGACCTTAGAGGGTGATGTGGTGAATATTGGTGGTTCTCTTACTGGTGGAAGCACTTATAGTAAGGTTTCCAACGTTATGGGTAGGAAAAGAGAAATATCAGATTGCAGTAGAAATATGGATAATCTGAACAGGGAAATTGAAGTTAGCAATGCAAATCTTAAGCATATGGAAATATCTATAAACAGAGAAGATGAGAAAAATCTTGATCTAAGGGATACCCTTCACCAATTAAACGTTGAATTGGCAAGAATTAAAGAGAAAATACACAACATAGAATCTGAACAAGAAAAAGATAAAGAGAAGATATCAGCTGTAAGGCGAAAAAAATCTGAATATGAGAAGATCATAATCGATAACCTAGCATCCGTTGAAAAGTTAAAGGAAAAGCTTCTTTGCTTAGAGCAAAACAGTGAAAACTTAAAAAAAGAAGTTGAAAACAATAGCGTGGAAGTAAAAGCCATTGTAGAGAATATGGAAGAAAAAAGAAAAAACAACTTTGAAAATAAGTTAGAACTTACTAAGCTAGAAGAAAACATAAAGAGCAGTGAAGAAAAGATAAAATTTTATGAGAAGGAACTTAAGTTACAGCAGGAAAGAGCAAACAACATTCATGAGGATAAAAAACACAATTCACATGAAATTGTAAAATACCAAGAAAGTATAAAAAATAGCAATATTAAAATGGCTCTTTTCAAGGATAAACTAAGAACGTTAGAAGAAGAGTTCAAGGGAGCGGATGGGAAAGGTGTTTTGTTGAAAAACAGCATTTCTAATCTGGAAAATAGGATTGAAGACAAAAATATGGAAATAGAAGAAAAAAACAAGGAAGTAGGCAAGTTAGAGCTTCAACTTTCAAAATGTGAAAATGATAGAGAATCCATGTTATCAAAACTTAATGAAGAGTATGGCCTTACTTTTGCGGAAGCACTATGTTATAAAAATCATGATTTAGATCTTGTTTCGGCAAAAAAACAAATAGAAGATTATAGAAATTCCATAAAAGAACTGGGTATGGTAAACCTTGCTTCCATAGAGGAATACAAGGAAATCAATGAAAAATATTTGTTTATAAAAGCTCAAAGTGAGGATTTAGAGCAATCTAAGGTTGAAATAATTGCTTTAATCCAAGAGATGACCGACAAGATGAGAGCTATATTCAAAGAAAATTTTGCAGTGCTAAATGACTATTTCCACGAGACTTTTTCTCAATTATTCAAGGGTGGTAGTGCTTCCCTTATGATTGAAGATGGAGATGAACTTAATGGAAAAATAGAAATTAATGTTCAACCACCAGGTAAAAAGCTTCAAAACATAAGCCTCATGTCTGGTGGGGAAAAGGTTCTGTCAGCCATTGCGCTGCTATTTGCTATTTTAAAAATGAAGCCTACTCCATTTTGCATATTAGATGAAATAGAGGCAGCTTTAGATGATGCAAACGTGGGCAGGTATGCTGAATACCTAAAGATGTTTTCGGATAAAGTACAATTTATTGTTATAACTCATAGAAAAGGAACCATGGAGGTCAGTGATGCCATTTATGGTGTTACCATGGAGGAAAAGGGCATATCTAAGATTGTATCTCTTGACCTTAAAAAAAATGTATATAACCATGAGGAGGATTAGTTAAGATGTTTGGTGGACTGTTTGATAAATTAAAAGAAGGTCTTACAAAAACCAGGGAGAATTTATCTAGTAAAGTGGCGGATATTTTAAAATCCACTGTAAAAATAGATGAGGATATGTACGAGGAGTTAGAGGAAGCCCTTATTACATCGGATATAGGTGTTGAGACTACTTTAAGTATAATTGAAAGTTTAAAGGCAAGGATTAAAGAAGAAAAGATTAAAGAGCCTTCAGGGGTTATGCCTTGTCTTAAAAATGTTATAAAAGATATGATGAAGTATGAAGAAGGAGAAGAGGTCTTCCCTAAAGTAATACTTATTATAGGAGTCAACGGCGTAGGCAAAACTACATCTATTGGTAAAATAGCCCATAAGTACAAAAAAGAAAAGAAAAAAGTTTTGTTGGTAGCTGCTGATACATTTAGAGCTGCGGCCATTGATCAATTGCAGATATGGAGTGATAGGGTAAACGTTGATATGGTGAAGCATCAAGAGGGGTCTGATCCTGGAGCAGTTGTCTTTGATGGTATTCAAGCTGCAAAGGCAAGAAATGCAGATGTGGTAATTTGCGATACTGCAGGAAGATTGCACAACAAAAAAAATCTCATGGATGAATTGTCGAAGATAAATAGAATTATATCAAGGGAAGCTAGTGATATGAAAATTGAGACCCTTCTAGTTTTAGATTCTACCACAGGTCAAAATGCTGTGGAACAGGCAAGACAGTTTAAAGAGGTCTGCAATATTGATGGAATTATTTTAACAAAATTAGATGGAACTGCAAAAGGTGGAATAGTTGTTTCCATAAGAGAGCACCTTAAAATTCCTGTAAAATACATAGGTGTGGGAGAAGGCATGGAGGATTTGCAGGCTTTTGATTATGAGAGTTTTGTAGAAGCATTATTTTAGCATTGTTAAGTAAAAATACTTGACACAATGAAAATGAGATGATATTATAATAAATGTGTTTAAGGTGATGTTTATGGATGAAAGAACTAAAATGCTTATTTTGTTTGATATATACGGAGAACTCCTTACGGAGAAACAAAAAACTATAATGGATTATTATTATAATGATGATTTGTCTTTGACCGAAATAGGGGAAAATGGCAAAATATCTCGTCAGGCTATTCATGACACAATTAAAAGATGCGAGAAACTGTTGATAAGTTATGAAGATAAATTGGGTGTTTTGCAAAAAAACATGCAGATAAAAAAGACCAAAGCTGAGATATCAAAAATGTTACATAGTCTAGAGTGCAATGATAATTTGGAAGTTATTAATAGCATAATTTCTAAGTTAGATGAAATTAATTAGGAGGTTCATATGGTTTTTGAAGGTTTATCAACAAAATTGCAGGATGCAGTGAAAAAACTAAAGGGCAAGGGTAAATTAACTGAGAAAGATATAAAGGAAGCCATGAGAGAAGTTAAATTAGCTCTTTTAGAGGCGGACGTCAATTTCCTTGTGGTAAAAAAGTTTATAAATACTGTTAGTGAAAAGTGTATGGGAGAAAGTGTTCTTGGAAGTCTTACACCTGGACAACAGGTAATAAAAATAGTAAACGAAGAACTTAAAAACCTTATGGGCTCAGAAGAGAGTAAACTAAACTTTTCTTCAAAGGGACCTTCAGTAATTATGTTAGTTGGTCTTCAAGGCGCAGGAAAAACTACTATGTGTGGTAAACTGGCATTGAATTTAAGAAAATCCAATAAAAGGCCTCTTCTAGTAGCTTGTGACGTGTACAGACCAGCGGCAATAAAACAATTACAAGTAGTTGGCAAGCAGATTGACATTCCTGTCTTTACAATGGGTGACAAAACGTCTCCTGTGGATATTTCAAAGGCGGCAATTCAGCACGCTATGAAAAATGACAATAATGTAGTAATAATAGATACTGCAGGTCGATTACATATAGATGAAGAACTTATGAATGAGTTATGCCAAATTAAACAAGAGCTTACGCCTTCAGAAATCCTACTTGTAGTAGATTCCATGACTGGACAGGATGCTGTAAATGTTGCTCAAAGTTTTAATGATAAATTGGATATATCAGGAGTAATTTTAACCAAGTTAGATGGAGATACAAGAGGCGGAGCAGCACTTTCTATTAGTTCTATGACTGGAAAGCCAATTAAATTTTCCGGTATTGGAGAGAAAATGTCAGATTTGGAGGTTTTCTACCCCGATAGAATGGCTTCTAGGATACTAGGTATGGGAGATGTGCTTTCTTTAATAGAAAAGGCACAACAGTCAATAGACGATGAAGAAGCTAAAAAACTTGGGAAACAGATGTTAACTGAAGATATTGACTTTGAAACCATCCTATCTATGATGAGACAGATGAAAAAGCTAGGACCACTCGGCAAAATTTTAGAAATGATGCCTGGTGTCAATGCCAAGCAGTTACAAGGTGTAGATCTCAGCAAGGGCGAGAAAGAAATCGAAAAGTTGGAGGCTATTATAAACTCCATGACATTAAAAGAGAGAAAGAACCCTTCCCTTCTTTCACAACCATCAAGAAAAAGACGAATTGCAGATGGTTCGGGGACTACTATTCAACAAGTTAACAAAACTATTAAAGACTGTGAAAACATGAGAAAAATGATGAAGCAAGCAAAGGGTATGCAAAAGAAGTCTAAAAAAGGCTTGTTTGGCAAATTTCCTTTTTAAATAATTCTTTGCTATTAGGAGGTGAAACATATGTCAGTTAAAATTAGATTAAAAAGAATGGGTGCTAAAAAAGCTCCTTTCTACAGAGTAATTGTTGCAGATTCAAGAGCTCCAAGAGATGGTAGATTCATAGATGAAATAGGATACTACAATCCAACAACAGAACCTGTTACAGTAAAAATCGATGCTGAAAAAGCAGCTAATTGGATAAAGAATGGTGCACAACCATCAGAAACTGTTAAGAGATTATTAGATAAAGTTGGAGTTTCTAAATAATTAACGGAGGCGCATCTCATATGAAAGAATTACTAGAGGTAGTAGCCAAGTCACTTGTAGATTATCCAGATAAGGTTGAGGTGAGAGAAGTTGCAGGTGAGCAATCCATAATTCTTGAGCTTAAAGTAGCAGAAGAAGATATGGGCAAGGTTATCGGCAAACAGGGTAGGATTGCAAAAGCAATCAGAACCATAATAAAAGCCTCAGCTATCAAAGAAAATAAGAGAGTAGTCGTTGAGATATTATAATGATGCTCTTTAAAGAAATAAGAGTTAGGTATCCTAGCTCTTATTTTGTATTCTCTAGGCTTATAATTTTGGAGGAATCGTATGAAAGAATTTTTAGTTATAGGTGAGATTTGTAAACCCCATGGTGTAAAAGGTGAGGTAAAAGTATTTTCCCTTACAGATAACCTAAGTAGGTTCAAAGAACTTGAAAGTGTTTTAATAAATAACAAAGAGTATGCAATAGAGAGCTGTAAACTTCAATCTGATAGAGTAATATTGAAACTTGAAGGCGTAAATTCAATGGATGAGGCTGAAAGATTTCGAAATGCTAAGATAATGGTGAATAGAGAACATGGCATAGAGTTAGATGAAGATTCATACTATATAGCCGATCTTATAGATTGTAAGGTTTTCGATGAAAACCGCCTTTATATTGGTGTGCTAGAAGAGGTAATTGAGACCGGAAGTAATGATGTATACCTTGTAAAGGATGATAAGAAAAAGGAAATATTAGTCCCTGCCATTGCAAGTATTGTAAAATCCGTAGACATTAAAAATGAAGAGATTGTAATACTACCAGTGGAAGAGTGGATGTGATGCAATGAGGATAGATATTTTAACCTTGTTCCCAGAGTATTTCAATGTGTTTGAGTATAGCATCATTCATAGAGCCATGGAAAAAGGTATTGTGGATATAAACACACATAATATAAGAGATTATTCTATTAATAAACATAAAAAGGTGGATGACTATCCTTATGGCGGTGGCGCAGGCATGGTGATGACACCACAGCCCTTAGCTGATTCTATAGAAGCTGTTAAAGCTGTAAACTCTGGTAGAGTTATATATTTGGGTCCTAGAGGAACAACCATGACTCAAAAAAAAGCTATTGAATTGTCAAAGGAAAAAGAGATAATCTTTTTGTGCGGTCATTATGAAGGCATAGATGAAAGAGTTAGGGCTTATATAGATGAGGAAATTTCTTTAGGGGATTTTGTTTTAACAGGGGGAGAAGCAGCCTGTATTCCCATAGTGGATTCAATATGTAGAATGATTCCTGGAGTTTTATCTTGTGAGGAAAGTTACAGCGATGAGTCTTTTTACAATGGACTTTTAGAATACCCTCAGTATACTAGACCAGAAGAGTTTAGAGGAATGAGAGTACCTGATGTTTTATTGTCTGGGCACCATGAAAATATAAAAAAATGGCGAAAGCAAATGTCCATAGACATAACAAAAAAATTTCGGTATGACTTGTATGAAAAATATATAAGCAATTTAAAATAGTGCTTACAGATATATAATATTAAAGAAAAAAATCTTGCGTGTGTAAAAACATTGTGATATAATATCAAATGTGCGAACCAGGCGGTCCTCTGTTGTTAACACAGCACGAACGTCAATAATGATAGGAGGTTGTACATATGTTTGAAATGATAAAAACAATAGAAGCTGAACAATTAAGACAGGATCTTGTAAACTTTGCTGTAGGTGATACTGTAAAAGTTCACATCAGAATCAAAGAAGGCGCAAAAGAAAGAATACAGATTTTCGAAGGAACAGTTATTAAGAGACAGAACGGTGGAATAAGAGAAACTTTCACTGTAAGAAGAGTTGCTTACAACTGTGGCGTTGAAAAGACTTTCCCAGTTAACTCCCCAATGATAAGCAAAATTGAGGTTGTTAGACATGGTAAAGTTAGAAGAGCTAAGTTATTCTACTTAAGAGACAGAGTTGGTAAAGCTGCTAAAGTTAAAGAAAGATTATAATGATTGGGGACTTTTTAAGTCCCTTTTTTGTTATTTAAAATTTATAGATATATAGAGAGGTGTTTTATATGCAAATACAATGGTATCCGGGTCATATGGCAAAAACTAAAAGAGCTCTCATGGAGAGTTTAAAGCTTGTGGACGCTGTCATAGAGATTAGAGATGCTCGAATCGTGAAGGCCAGTGCAAACCCAGACATAGAAAAAATATGTGAAAATAAGCCTAGAATTATCCTTCTTAATAAATGCGATTTAGCCAGAGATTCAGTGACTGACAAGTGGATTAAGTATCTCACTAGTGACAATGTAAGAGTTATAAAAACTAATAGCAATAATGGCAGTGGTCTTAGGGAAATTAAGCCTACTCTTGAATTGTTGCT
The DNA here is from genome assembly GCF_900142225.1 of Hathewaya proteolytica DSM 3090. Lineage (GTDB taxonomy): Bacteria > Bacillota > Clostridia > Clostridiales > Clostridiaceae > Hathewaya > Hathewaya proteolytica. The sequence continues at coordinate 79,986 of NZ_FRAD01000003.1, read as the reverse complement.
AAAAGATAAAATTGAAAGGATGAAATCTAAAGGAGTTCAGAATTTTGTAATGAGAGTTATGGTAGTGGGCATACCCAACGTGGGAAAATCTTCTTTCATCAATAAAATGGCAAATAACAAAACTGCCCAGACGGGAGATAGGCCTGGTGTTACAAAGAGCAATCAGTGGATAAAGACGAAAGTTGGAATTGAGTTGCTTGATACTCCAGGGGTTTTGTGGCCAAAATTTGAGGATAAGGAAGTGGCGCTAAATCTTGCTTTCACTGGAGCCATAAAAGACGAAATAATGGATATTGAGGAACTGGCGTTGAATTTAATAAGAAAGCTGCAAGAAGATTATCCTGAATCCCTTAAGAATAGATATAAACTGGATGAGCTAGATGAAGATCCTCTAATAAATATGGAGGAAATAGCAAAGAAAAGAGGATGTGTTATGAGAGGCGGGATAGACTATAATCGCGTTTCTGTCATGATACTTGACGAATTCAGAGGCGGAAAACTTGGTGGAGTATCCCTAGATTATTTATAAGGAGTATGGATTATGTATAAAAATTTAAGTGAGATTCACAGTGCCAGCATATTAGATATAAAAAAAGCCATGGAACCTTATATGAACTGTATGGATAAGTATTACCACACTGATGAACTTAGATGCACATTAGAAGCTCTGTCACAGGATAAAAGAACTGGAGTAATTAAGATTCATAGTATGATTTTGAAAAGAAAATTGGATTTTGAAAATGAAATTCTAAGGGTTAATGGGCTGTACAACTTTGACAAGAAATACAATGTTAGATACTTGGCAGGAGTTGATGAAGTTGGCCGTGGCCCATTGGCGGGGCCTATAGTGGCTGCAGCAGTGCTCTTGGACCTTGAAAAAGTAATATGTTACATAAATGACTCAAAGAAAATAGTAGAAAGCAAGAGAAGACAATTAAGCAATTTAATAAAAGATTCTGCTATATCATATAATATTGTAGAAATTTCTAATGAAGGAATTGATGCAAAGGGAATAGGATATTGCAATAATGAAGTATTTATAAAAGCTGTAGAGGGCTTGTCTATAAGTCCAGATTTAATCCTTACGGATGGTTACTCCATAAAAAACTATGATAAAATCAAAAATGAGTTTGTCATAAAGGGAGATACTAAAAGTGCCAGCATCGCATGTGCTTCAATAATAGCTAAGGTATATAGAGACGACTTAATGAAAAAATACCACGAAAAATATCCTCAGTACGGATTCGATAAAAATGTAGGATATGGAACTTCGGAGCATATAAATGCCATTAAAAAGTACGGAAGCACAGATATACATAGAAAGAGCTTTCTTACAAGGATAGATGTTTAAAAACGGTAAGCATCTTCGAAAAAATTTAAGACTGTATTGTTATCATTATAGTTGAAGTATACTTCCATTACATCAAAGCAGAAGTTTTTAAATTTGATTTTTTTACTCAAAATGTAGTATTGAGCCACTGTGAATATCTTTCTCTTTTTTTGAAAATTCACCGCTTCACAGGGATAACCGTAATTATTACAAAATCTACTTTTTACTTCTACAAAGTGAATAGTAGATTTTTTTTCACATATAACATCAATTTCCCCTATTTTACAGGCAAAATTCATCTCTAAAATTTTAAAATCCCTATTCAAGAGATAATCCTTAGTTAAATTTTCTCCTTCAGAACCTATGTCTTTATTGAATTTTTTCATTTATATTTATCTCCTAGCCATTAAGTGTATTATTATGATAATTTATGTCTATAATTTAAGTATTGACTTGTAATTTTTATTTCATACCTTATTTATACAATATTTAATATTTGGAGGTTTATATGATAAGTAAAATTAAAAGTGCCACCTTTGTTGGCATAGATGGAAAAATCATAAATATAGAGGTGGATATCAGCCGTGGTTTACCTATATTTAATATAGTAGGGTTGGGAGATACGTCCATAAAAGAATCTAAAGAGAGAATAAGAGCAGCTCTCATTAATTCGGGATATAGCCTTCCTTTAGGGAGAATAACTATAAATTTATCTCCGGCATACATAAGGAAAGAGGGATGTATGTTTGATGTGGCCATTGCCTTAGGGATATTGATGAAATCACAGCAGGTTCCAGAGTTTGATTTAAGTGATGTATTAATTATGGGAGAGCTTTCTCTAGATGGATGTATAAATAGTGTAAATGGGGTGCTCCCTATGCTCTGTGAAGCTAGAAAAAGAGGAATTAATAGGATAATTTTGCCTAGAGACAACGAAAATGAAGCCACATTAATAAAAGAATTAGATATTTATCCCGTGAGCAATATAAATGAATTGATTCACCTGCTGACCTATAAGGATTTATTGCCTTATAAGCATAAAACAAAAATAAAACACGAAAACAATTACGTGGATTTTGCTGATATTCACGGCCAAAATGTGGCAAAACGGGCTTTGGAGATTGCTGCAGCCGGAGGACATAATATTCTTATGTTTGGACCAGCAGGTACTGGCAAGTCAATGCTAGCAAAAGCTTTCCCTGGAATTCTTCCTCCACTTACCTATGAAGAAGTATTAGAAGTTGTGAAGATAAACAGCATAACAGGAAGGATAAAAAACGATGAAGTGGATTTTTCACCACCCTACAGAGCACCACACACTAGCATAAGCAAATTTGCACTGCTGGGAGGTGGGAGAAAAACATTGCCTGGGGAGGTGTCCTATGCTCATAGAGGTGTTCTATTCTTAGATGAAATCCTTGAATTTAAAAAGGAGGTTTTGGAGGAGCTGAGAGGTCCTTTGGAAGAAAAATCTATCACCATAGATAGAGTAAATTCTACTTGCACCTACCCCTGTGATTTCATGCTCATAGGAGCAATGAATAACTGCCCTTGTGGAAATTACTTATCTGATGCTCCTTGCACTTGCAGTCAAAAAGAAAGGGTGAATTATCTAAGGAGATTGTCCTCTCCTATTTTAGATAGAATAGATTTATATTGCTCTGTGAATAAAATAAAATATGAAGAAATAGGGTACGAAAAAGGTGATAGCTCCAATGAAATTCGCAAGCGAGTAATAAGGGCTCGTGAGATTCAGAAAATTAGATTGCAAAAAGATAATATAAATCTAAATAGCAATATGACTAACTCTCTAGTAAATAAATACTGTAGGCTGGATGATAAATCAAAAAATATAATGGAAACTATGTTTAAAAAGTTCAACATATCCATGAGAGCTTACTACAGAATACTTAAGGTCTCAAGGACTATAGCCGATTTAAATGGGCAAAAAAATATTACGCCTCAGAATCTTATGGAAGCATTTAATTATAGAAAAGTAATGCCTACAGGGGACAAAGACATAGATTTAGTAAGAAAGGCATTATAATATTAGACGGTGATAAATATGAATATATATGATATATGGTTTTCAAAAATAAGCATGTATTGTGAGGAAAAATTAAAGCTAATAAAAGACTACAATAATTCACAGGAAATTTACAAAAATGTCACTAAAGGCGATTTGGTTTTGCCAAGAAATAAAACCGATGAAGCACTGTATTCCTTTGATAAGGTTGAATTAAATAAGGAATGTGAATACCTAATTTCTAAAGATGTACAAATTGTAAAGTATGGTGATGATAATTACCCTATTTCTTTAAAAGATTATAAGTATGCACCTGCAATTCTATATTATACCGGAGATATAACTGTATTGAATAATAGAACTTGTGTTTCCGTTGTAGGTGCTAGAAAAAGCACGCCTTATGGTGAAAAAGTAGCTAAGCATATAGCTAGAGATCTTGCTGCTAACGGAATTTGCGTGGTTAGCGGTCTGGCTAGGGGCATAGATTCTTGTGCACAAAGAGCGGCTATATTGTCAAAGGGTAAAACCTGTAGTGTCTTTGGGTGTGGAGTGGATGTAATATATCCACCAGAAAACATAGATTTATATAAAGACGTAAAGAACAATGGAGTCATAATTTCCGAGTATCCGTGCAGAACAAAACCCCTACCTTTTCACTTTTTAGAAAGGAATAGGCTAATAAGTGCACTTGCTGCTGCTGTAGTGGTGGTGGAAGCTGGTGAAAAAAGTGGAGCAATGAATACAGCCTCATGGGCAGCGGATCAAAATGTGCCTTTGTTTGCTGTGCCAGGTGATATTACATCTGCAACTAGCAAAGGGACTAATGAGCTTATACAAGAAGGCGCTAATATATTTCTTAAAATGTCAGATATATATAGTTTATTACATATGGAAGAAATAAAATCTTATAATTATTCCAACGACATACCAGAGAAGTATAAAAAGCTTTATAACGTTTTAAGTGACACCCCAGTTCATATAAATGAAATTATTAATAGAAGCAATATTGACATAATGTGTTTATATGAGTTATTATTTGAAATGCAGACTATGAATATTGTGAATTGTATAGATGGCAGTTTTTATGTTAGGGTAGAATAGTACATTAGTTTAAAATAAACATAGATTACTAAAATTATGGAGGGGAAATAATGGGACAGAAATTAGTTATAGTTGAGTCACCTACGAAGGTAAAAACCATAAAAAAATATTTAGGCAGTACTTACGTAGTTGAAGCAACCATGGGGCATGTTAGAGATTTACCCAAAAGTCAATTGGGTGTTGATATTGAAAATAATTACGAGCCTAAATATATTACAATTAGGGGAAAAGGTTCAGTACTTGAAAAATTGCGAAAAGAGGCAAAGAAAGCAGAAAAGGTCTATCTGGCAACGGACCCCGACCGCGAAGGAGAAGCTATATCTTGGCATTTAGCCCAAACTCTTAAAATAGAGGATAAAAAAATATTTAGAATTGAATTTAATGAAATTACAAAAACTGCAGTAAAAAATGCTATAAAGAATCCACGCACTATAGACGAAGATCTTGTGGATGCCCAACAGGCAAGAAGAGTTTTAGATAGACTTGTGGGATACGAAATCAGCCCTATACTTTGGAAAAAAGTAAAATGGGGACTAAGTGCTGGTAGGGTTCAGTCTGCAACTCTAAAGGTAATTTGCGATAGAGAAAAAGAAATCAACCAATTTGTTCCCGAAGAATATTGGACTATTGAGGCTAAGCTTAAAAATACATCTGGCGATACAGCTCTTTTCAAACTTACAACAAAAAATGGTAAGAAGCTAACTATAAATAATAGCGAAATGTGTTCCTCTGTGAGCAAAGAATTAGAGAATAAGGATTTTATAGTAAAAAATGTTTCTAAACAGATGAAGGAGAAATCTCCTCTACCTCCTTTTACAACTAGTACCTTACAACAGGATGCCAATAGGAAGTTAGGCTTTACAACTCAACGTACCATGATGATAGCTCAAAAGTTGTATGAGGGAATAGATATAAAGGGGCATGGCACAGTAGGTCTTATAACTTATATGAGAACAGACTCAGTTAGAGTTTCTAGTGAAGCTCAGAGTATGGCACGGGATTATATCCTTGAAGAGTACGGAAAAGAGTATGCACCATCAAGTGCCAATGTGTACAAAAGTAAGAAGGATATACAAGATGCTCATGAAGCCATTAGACCTAGTGATGTGTCCATAACTCCAGAGTTAGCTAAAGATTCTATGAAATTAGAAGAGTACAAGATGTATAAACTAATTTGGTCAAGATTTGTTGCGTCTCAGATGAGCAATTGTAAGTACGAAAACACGTCAATTGACGTGGTAAACGGAGACTATGGTCTAAAGACCACCGGCAATATTATTATTTTTAATGGTTTTACAAAGGTTTATGAAAATAATTCTGATGAGCTTGCAAAGGCTATACCAGTTTTTCAACAAAATGAAACTTTACATTGTGTAAAAAAAGATAAGATTCAGCATTTCACACAGCCACCAGCTCGATTTACAGAGGCCAGTCTGATAAAAGCCATGGAGGAAAATGGCATAGGAAGACCGAGTACCTATGCACCTACAATAGGCACTTTGCTTGGAAGAAAGTATATTGAAAGAGAGAAGAAAAACTTAATACCTACGGAATTGGGCTTCATTGTAAACGATATAATGTCTCAATATTTTGCGAACATAGTAGATGTTGAGTTTACAGCTTGCATGGAGGAAAAGTTGGATGAGATATCAGTAGGAAACCTTCAATGGAAATCCGTAGTAGATGAGTTCTTTACTCCAGTAAAGAAATTGATTGAAGTGGCTGAAAATGAGATTTCAAAAGTAACCATAGAAGATGAAGTTACAGATATAAAATGCGAGAAGTGCGGAAAATTCATGGTGATTAAAAAAGGTAGATATGGAGATTTTCTTGCTTGCCCAGGGTATCCAGAATGCAAAAACACTAAACCCATTGTAGAGGAAATAGACATTCCATGTCCAAAGTGCGGTGGCAAGGTGCTAGTACGAAAAAGCAAGAAAGGCAATAAATTTTATGGATGTAGCAATTATCCAGAATGCAATTTTGTAAGTTGGTATGAACCTACCAATGAAAAATGCCCAGTTTGTGGGGAAATAATGGTAAAGCGATTTTCAAAAGCTAAGGGTGATTACCTAAGCTGTAGTAATCCGGAGTGCAAATATAAACAAAATTCTCAATAAACAAGTCAGCAAATGTATTAAATTGTAAAAATAAATTATGATTATTAGAATAATATTATATAAATTTAATAATTGGGTATAATTATAATATTAGTTTGTATTGTAAACATGAAATTAATGTGTTATTATATGATGTGTGTCAGACAATGTGAAATATTGAAAATTGTTATGCAAATAATCATGTATTAATATATTAATTTTATAAAAATTAGGAGGAATAAAATGACACTACTTAACAAAACAAGAATGCTAAATAAAATACTACAAAAATCGGGAAACGACCCAGTATCTTTTACTGACATATGTACTTTACTAGGTGATATACTTGAATCAAATGTATACATAGTGAGTAGAAAAGGTAAAATACTTGGTTATAGTCTTTCAAGCACATTCAAAGGCAGTGATGAACAAAAAAATTCAGAGGATCAAGTAAGATTTTCTGAGGAGTTTAACGAAATGATGCTTACAAAGGACGAAACAAGCGAAAATTTAAAAGGGAATGGATACACTCTTTATATAGGAGAGAATCAACATGAAATCACTGATAAAATTTCTACTATGATTCCCATCGTAGGAAATAGAGAGAGACTTGGAACTTTACTTCTTACAAGACAGGAAAAAGAATTTACAGAAGAAGATTTAATTTTATCTGAATACAGCACAGCCATAGTTGGCATGGAGATCCTTAGATCTAAGAACCTTGAGATGGAAGCTGAGGCAAGAAAAAAAGCTATAGTTCAATTGGCTATTGGAACTCTTTCATACTCAGAACTTGAAGCTGTAGAGCATATATTTAGAGAACTTGATGGTAGCGAAGGACTTTTAGTTGCATCCAAAATAGCAGATAAAGTTGGAATTACTAGGTCTGTTATAGTAAATGCCCTTAGAAAGTTTGAAAGTGCTGGAGTAATAGAATCTAGATCTTTAGGTATGAAGGGAACTCATATCAAAATACTTAATGATAAATTGATGGATGAGTTAAACAAAATAAAATAACATAACATAAAGGGGATTGGATGACAATCCTCTTTACTATTTAAAAAGATTTTTAATCTTTTTATAGGCTAACTTCTCAGCTTCACGTTAAGTTTTAACTCAACGTGAAGCTGAGAAGTCGTTATCTAGTGGGGTGTCTCATTTCACCTTCCTCCTATAAGAGGAAGGTGTGTTACAAGAGATAGCATCAGATAAAATTGTATTTAGTTATTACTAGAAAATTATGTTGAATATGAATTTCATATGTGATAGAATAGGAGGGTAATATAACACACACTATGATTAATATTGGTTGTTACAAAGTAATAAAAACATAGTGGAGGAAAAAACCAAACGGAGGAATTTAAAATGGCAGTAATTAGCATGAAACAATTATTAGAAGCTGGTGTTCATTTCGGACATCAAACAAGAAGATGGAACCCTAAAATGGCTCCTTACATCTTTACAGAAAGAAATGGTATATACATAATAGACCTACAGAAAACTGTAAAGAAAGTGGATCAAGCGTACGACTTTATAAAAGAAATGTCTTTAGATGGTAAAGATGTTCTTTTTGTAGGTACAAAAAAACAAGCTCAAGAAGCAATCGAATCAGAAGCTATTAGAGCAGATATGCATTTTGTAAACAACAGATGGTTAGGTGGTATGTTAACTAACTTTGATACAATCAAGCTTAGAATTAAAAGACTTGAAGAAATCGAAAAGATGGAACAAGATGGAATATTTGAAGTACTTCCAAAGAAAGAAGTTACTTTATTAAAGAAAGAAGCTGAAAAGTTACAGAAAAACCTAGGCGGAATAAGAAACATGGACGTAAGCAAAATAGGTGCATTATTCGTAGTTGACCCTAGAAAAGAAAAGAATGCCGTATCTGAAGCAAAAATACTTGGCATACCAGTTGTTTCAATTGTTGATACTAACTGTGATCCAGATGATGTTGATTATGTAATTCCAGGAAATGACGATGCTATAAGAGCTGTTAAATTAATAGCAGCAAAAATGGCAGATGCTATCATCGAAGGAAGACAAGGTGAACAACTAGCTGAGTAATAAAATACGATACACTTTCAGTTTAAGGAGGAAGTAATTATGATTAGTGCAGCAATGGTAAAAGAGTTAAGAGAAACTACCGGAGCAGGTATGATGGATTGTAAAAGAGCTTTAACTGAATCTAATGGAGATATGGAAAAAGCTATAGAAATATTAAAGGAAAAAGGATTAGCTGCTGCAAAGAAAAAAGCAGGAAGAATAGCAGCAGAAGGTCTTGTAAAGACTTTTATATGTGAAGATGGAAAGAGTGCAGCGATTGTTGAAGTTAACTGCGAGACAGATTTCGTTTCTGCCAATGATTTATTTAACAGCTTCGTAGAAGGGGTTGCAGAACAAGCTGCAAAATCTTCTGCAACAACAGTTGAAGAATTAGAAGCAGAAAAATATGTAAAAGATGAAAACTTCACATTAAAAGAAGCTCTTACAGAGTTAATCGCTAAGCTTGGCGAAAACATGTCTATAAGAAGATTTGAAAGATTCAATGTGGAAAAGGGTATTATAAATAGCTATATTCATGGCAATGGTAAAATAGGAGTACTTGTACAACTTGCTTGTACTGCTTGTGATGAGTGCCTTGCAGAAGTTGCAAAAGACGTTGCAATGCAAGTTGCAGCTGCAAACCCACTTTACCTTAACAAAGATGCTGTAGATCCTACAGAACTTGAAAAAGAAAAAGAAATTTTCAGAGTTCAAGCTCTAAATGAAGGAAAGCCTGAAAAAGTTATAGACAAAATGGTTGAAGGAAGAGTTAAGAAGTACTACAAGGAAAATTGCCTTGTTGAGCAGGTTTGGGTAAAGAATCCTGATCTTACTATTGAAAAATATCTTTCAGAAGTTAGTAACAAAGTTGGTGCTCCTATTACAGTTGATAAATTTGCTAAGTTTGAAAAAGGTGAAGGAATCGAAAAGAAGCAAGAAGACTTTGCTGAAGAAGTTAAAAGGCAAATGGGTGGTAACTAACATATAAAGAGAACACGCCGTGTTCTCTTTTTTTGAAATATATTATTTTTTTGGAGGTAAAACTTTATGTCAACAGCAAAGTATAAGAGAATAATGCTAAAACTTTCTGGGGAAGCTTTAGCGGGGGAAAATGGTTTCGGTTTTAATTTTGATTTAGTAAAAAATATATCAGCTGAGATAAAGAATTTAGTCAATATGGGTGTTCAATGCGGTATGGTTGTTGGTGGCGGTAATTTTTGGAGAGGTCGACAAGGAAATGACATGGATAGAGCCACTGCTGATTACATGGGAATGATGGCTACGTGCATAAACGCTTTAGCACTTCAAGATGCTTTGGAGGCTATGGGTGTTCCCACAAGAGTGCAAACTGCTATAGAAATGAAAGAAATAGCAGAACCCTACATCAGAAGAAAGGCTATGAGACATCTTGAAAAAGGAAGAGTAGTCATATTTGCAGCAGGCATTGGAGAACCATATTTTTCAACAGACACAGCGGCAGCATTAAGAGCTGCTGAAATTGAGGCCGATGTTATATTACTTGCTAAAAATGTTGATGGAGTTTATGATATGGATCCTAAAAAATATTCTAATGCGAAAAAATATGATAAGCTATCTTATATAGAAATATTGGAAAAAGGGTTACAAGTAATGGACACAACTGCTACATCATTATGTATGGACAACAATATCCCTATTCATGTTTTTGCTCTTAATAAGCCTGAAAATATCATAAATGCCGTATGCGGCGATAAAATAGGAACAATAGTAAGTAAATAAGTGGAGGTAAGCTATGGAAAATTTATTAGTAAATCTAACAGAAAAAATGGAGAAATCTATTAACGTTTTAAGAGAAGACCTAGGAGCACTTAAGGCAGGAAGAGCAAACCCTAAGATGCTAGACAAAATTGAGGTAGAGTATTATGGCACTCCAACCATGATAAATCAGCTGGCAAACGTTTCAATTCCAGAGGCAAGAATTATTTTGATTCAACCTTATGATAAATCAGCTATGAAGGATATTGAAAAAGCAATTTTAAAATCTGACCTTGGGCTTAATCCATCCAGTGATGGAAATACCATAAGATTGATAATCCCAGAGTTGACTGGTGAAACGAGAAAGGAACTTGTTAAATCCGTTAAAAAATCTGGTGAGGACCTTAAGATTGTTTTAAGATCACAAAGAAGAGATGCCAATGATAAGATAAAAAATGCAAAGAAAAATTCTGATATCACTGAGGATGAAGCAAAAATTTTAGAAGATAAAGTTCAAAAAGAAACTGACAAGTTTGTAGTCCTTGTAGAAAAAATAGTAGCAGATAAAGAAAAAGAAATAATGACAGTATAGTAATATTGTAAGTCAGTAGAAATACTGACTTACTTAGTATGAATTCAATAAGGAGTGATTGCTTTGGGCATTTTTTTAAACTTGATAAAAAATAAAAGTAGAGCATATAATAAACATCATATTGATATGAACAATATTCCAAAGCACATTGCAATTATAATGGACGGTAATGGTAGATGGGCCCAAAAGAGGAAACTTCCTCGAACCGTTGGACATAAAGCTGGGGTAGAAACTATTAGGAATATTGTAAAGGAATGTAGTGCCTTAGGTGTATCTTATCTCACTCTGTATGCCTTCTCTACGGAGAATTGGAAAAGGCCACAAGATGAGGTTTCCACTCTTATGAACTTGCTTGTGATATATTTGAAAAATGAGTTAAGTGAACTGCACAATAATAATGTAAGAATAAATTATATTGGTGACATAAATGCTTTACCAATTCAATGTATTAATGAACTTATAAAGGCAAAGGAAAATACAAAAGACAACACAGGGTTAACTCTTACTCTAGCCTTAAATTATGGTGCTAGAAGTGAAATGTTAAGAGCTGTAAAAAATATATGTATTGAATTTAAAGAGGGAAATACTAAAATATCAGATATTGACGAAAATTATTTTAGCTATCATTTGTATACAAAGGATTTGCCAGATCCAGATTTGCTTATAAGAACAAGTGGTGAAGAGAGGTTAAGTAATTTTCTCTTATGGCAACTTTCATATACAGAATTTTGGTTTACTAATATATTATGGCCTGATTTTACAAGAGAAGATCTAAGGCAAGCTATAATAAGTGTTCAAAACAGAGATAGAAGATACGGGGGATTAAAATAGTATGAATAGTAAATTTGCAAGGTATTTAGGCGCTATATGTCTTATACCAGTTATTATCTTTTTATTTATAGGGGGAAATTATTTGAAATACTTCCTTATGGTACTTTCCCTAATTGGATTAAGGGAATTGTACGCTGTTTTACATGAAAAGGATTATCATGTTTTTTCCTATGTTGGATTTATTTTTACAATTATTTATTACATATCCATGGGCTATAAAACAGAATTTACTTTGTTTTTAATAATAATAATGATGGTTGTTTGCCTTGCGGTACCTGTTTTTGATTTAAAGCGAAATTTTGTGGAAGCTTCTCTTACTATATTCGGTTTTCTTTATGTTCCATTAATGTTTTCACTTATTTCAAAAATTGAAATGTTTCAAAACGGTAGATTCCTTGTATGGCTAGTTTTGCTGTGCTCTTGGGGCAATGATACCTTTGGGTATTATGTGGGAAAAACCTTTAAGACATTTTTTAAAAAGCACCAACTTTGTCCTAATGTTAGCCCAAATAAATCCATAGAAGGTGCCGTGGGCGGCGTTTTGGGTAGTACATTGTTTTGTTCTCTATTTGGTCTTTATCTTAATTCCATCAACATAAATATAGCAATTTATCATTTTGTCATAATCGGTTTTGCTGGAGCCTTTTTTGCAATAATAGGAGATCTTTGTGCATCCATAATTAAACGATATCTTAAAATAAAAGATTACAGCAACTTAATACCAGGCCATGGAGGAATTTTGGATAGATTCGATAGTACCCTTTTTGTTGCAGTGGCAGTATTTTTCTATTTTAATCTATTTTTAAATCTATAAAGTTAAAATAAACAATGATTTTGGTCATTGTTTTATTTTTTTATTAGGTTTAAATGATGCAAAGAATAATATATAATATTATTTATGAATATACTATAAGGAAATAATATATAGGAGAAGAAATTGAAAGATGTATATAAAAAACTTATGTACTCAGCTTTTCTTTATTTACTTATAGTTTTTGTATTTAAGTATTTAAACGATTATATGACACTAATTATTATGATACTTTTTTTATACTTTTCCACATACTTGTTTAATGGTTTCATGGAAAAATGTTTCAAAGAAAGTAAAGGATTTACTACTTTTATATCTTTAATGATTATAAACTGCATAGTGATTTTTACCATGTATATCATGGCAAGGTACGCTGTCAATAAATCTTACCTAATAAAAGATGGTATAATGTATTTGTCTCATATATACGAGATTCTTGAATACAGTGTACTTAGAAAACTTCAATTTGGAGATTTAATAAAGAATTCTTTCCAGATTTTTTTAAAAGGTATAAAGTACAATTCACTGTTAACTAAAGGTATTGTATTGACTACCAACTTCTTTGTGTCGTATATAATGGCAAACATAATAGTTTATTTTATTCTTCGGGATAAAAATATAATAACTACCACCATGAGAAAATTTCTGAGTGGACATAGCATAAACGCCTTTAAAGCTAAATTAAATAATATAAAATTAATCCTTGTCATTGATTTTAAGATAATGTTTATATGTACCCTTACCACCATATTAGGGTTCTATATTTTAAACGTACACCATGGTTTTTTGTTAGGTATTTTATGCGGTATATTTGATTTACTGCCCTTTGTCGGCACTTTTATTATTTTCATACCATTACTCTTGTATTACATATGTATGAAAAACTATATAGTAGCCATAGGACTTTTGATTTTATTTTTGATTATAGGTATAATTAGAAGGGTATTTGAAACGAAGTTTCTTAAAAACAGTTTTGATGTGCACCCACTTATAATCATAGTCTGTGTATACGTATTTACAAAAAACATGGGTTTTATTGGCGTACTCACAGGTTCATTTTATGCTATTTCCTTAAAGGAAATATGGGAAAGCACACAAATTAACTAATTATCTATTACTGTACTAAGGAGAATAAAAATGCATAATATAAGTATTTTAGGGGTTACAGGCTCCATTGGAACGCAAACTCTTGACGTGATTAGAAAAGATCACAATATAAATTTAGTGGGAATTTCGGCAAAAGCCAGCGTAGACAAAGTGTGGGATATAATAAAGGAGTTTAAGCCAAAATATGTGGCTATGATGGATGAATCTTGTGCTGAAAAGTTAAAATCCATGTGCCAAGACCACAAATACATCATCCATATTTATAGTGGAATGGAAGGGCTAATTAAAATAGCAACTCTAAAGGAAGTAGATATGGTGGTTACCTCTGTGGTGGGTATGATTGGACTGAGGCCAACCATGGAAGCAATAAAGAGCAAAAAGAATATTGCTCTTGCAAACAAAGAGACCTTAGTTGTAGGTGGCAAATTTGTCATGGAGGAAGCCAGAAAAAATGGTGTTTCCATCCTTCCAGTGGACTCTGAGCATGGTGCCATATTTCAGTGCTTGCAGGGGAACGAAAAAAAGCAGCTAAAAAAGATCCTTTTAACAGCTTCCGGTGGACCTTTTAGGGGTAAGAGCTTTAAAGATATTGAACGCTCTACACTAAAAGAAGCTTTGAGTCACCCTAAATGGAATATGGGTAAGAAAATAAGTGTAGACTCTGCTACTCTTATGAATAAGGGATTAGAGGTTATTGAAGCACATTATTTATTTGACGTAGATTATGAAAATATACAGGTTGTAGTCCATCCAGAAAGTGTAATTCATTCCATGGTGGAATACAAGGATAATAGCGTAATGGCACAAATGGCTGTGCCTGATATGAGATTACCTATTCAGTATGCACTTAATTATCCTCATAGGCTAAAGGGGGTCGTGGAGCCATTAGATTTTTATAGTTTAGGAAAACTTACCTTTGAAAAGCCGGATTTAAACACTTTTAAATGCTTAAGGTTGGCATATGAGGCCGGCAAAAAGGGAGGAAACTTACCCGTAATATTAAATGCTGCCAACGAAATAGCTGTAAATTCTTTTATTGAAGGAAAAATAACTTTTGGTTGTATAGGTGATATAATAGAAAATGCACTTTCTCACTTTGAGTACCAGGAAAATATAAAACTAGACGATGTATATACTATAGACAATTGTGTGAGAAGATATGTAAGGGAAATAATCAATTTAAGGAGAGATTCATAGTGGGTATTTTATATGTAATAATAGGAATATTGGCCTTTAGTTTGCTAATCATCATTCACGAATTAGGCCATTTTGCTGTAGCAAGGCTCATGGGTGTGAGAGTAGAGGAGTTTTCCATAGGGATTTTTGGCCCTACCTTATATGAGAGACAAGGAAAAAACGTTAAATTTATTATAAAAGCAGGATTGTTTGGAGGATATGTAAAGCTTTTTGGTGAAGAAGATGAAGAAGAGTCAAAGGAACCTTACTCCTTCGCTTCAAAAAGTCCCTTTCAGAAAATATTGGTTTTTATAGCAGGGCCTTTTATGAACATAGTTCTTGGTATATTATTATTTGCCATATTCACAAACAATATTGGATACGGAACTAATGAAATAGATAAGGTATCTGACAATAGTCCAGCCATGATATCTGGATTAAAACAGGGAGATAAAATACTGAAACTAAATAATTCAAAGATAAGCACTTGGGATGATTTTTCAATTAAAATGGCTCAAACAGATCACAAGGATAATGTGCTGCTTCAAGTGGAAAGAAACAAAGAACTAATGGAATTCAATGTAAAGCCTACTTTGCAAGATAATAGATATGTTATAGGTATTTTATTTAAGACCATAGACCCTAATTTTTCTCAATGTATAAAAAGCGGGGTAGATGAGTCCATAAGCATTACAAAGCAGACCTTTGCTTTTTTCGGAAATATTTTCAAAGGAAAAGTAAAAAAAGATGATGTGGGTGGTCCCATAACTATGGTAAGAGTAGCTGCTAAAAGTGCTTCACTAGGCATTAATAACTTGCTGTTCTTCCTTGCATTAGTAAGTATGCAACTAGCTATCTTTAACCTTTTACCTTTCCCAGCTCTAGATGGCGGCTGGATTTTTATAATGCTATTCCAAATTATAACGGGGAAAAAAGTAAAGGAGGAAACAATAGGTACTATAAACTATATAGGTATGATGATTCTCATGGCGTTTATGCTTATAGTATTGTTGAAAGATATTATAAGTCCAATTAAGTTTTAATAATCAGGAGATAATATAATTATGATAGAGAGAATAAAAACAAAGGAAGTCAAAGTTGGCAATATAAAAATAGGAGGAAACAATCCCATTGCAGTGCAATCCATGACTAATACTGATACGAGAGACGTGGAAGCCACTGTAATGCAAATAAAGCGTCTTGAAGAGGTAAAATGTGATATGGTAAGGTGCGCTGTTCCAGACATGGAAGCTGCAGAGCGCATAAAAGAAATTGTCCAACGAGTTAATATTCCAGTAGTGGCAGATATACATTTCGATTACAGATTGGCATTGGCATGCATTAAAAATGGTGTATCTGCTATTAGAATCAATCCTGGAAACATAGGCGATGAAAGTAGAGTAGTGGAAGTTTTAAAGAATGCCAAATTAAACAATATCCCAATTAGAATAGGTGTAAATGGCGGCTCCCTAAGCAAAGAAATATTGTTAAAATACGGTGGAACTACCTGTGAGGCCCTTGTGGAAAGTGCCATGGAGCATGTTAGGATTTTAGAAAAACATGACTTTAATGATATAGTTATATCCTTAAAAGCTTCAGATGTAATAAAGACTATAGAGGCAAACAGACTCCTGAGCAAACGCACACCTTATCCTCTACATCTTGGTGTAACAGAGGCGGGCACTTTGTTTCAAGGCACTGTTAAGTCTGCCATTGGCATTGGAACACTATTATCAGAGGGTATAGGGGACACTATAAGGGTTTCCCTTACTGGAGATGTTATAGAAGAAGTAAAGGTTGGAAGAGAAATTCTGAAGTCCCTTGGATATATAAACGAGGGGATTAAGTTTGTTTCTTGTCCTACTTGTGGAAGAACACAAATTGACCTTATAAATATAGCAAAAATGGCAGAAGATAAACTTAAGAATGTAAATAAGAACATAAAAGTTGCCATTATGGGTTGTGTTGTCAATGGTCCAGGTGAAGCAAGGGATGCCGATATTGGTATAGCTGGAGGGAAGAACGAAGGTCTTATTTTCAAAAAAGGGGAGATCATAAAGAAAGTAAAGGAAAAAGATTTACTTGATGAGTTGCTAAAAGAAATTGATAAAATGTAATACTTAGATGATTATGAGATAAACCTTAGGAGGAAATTGGATTTGGAAATTATAGATGTCTTAAGGGATGAGTTGCCTGAAAACGAAAAAGATTATACTGAAGATCTTAAGCTTATAAAAGTACAATATTTTAAAAGTAGAGAGACACTTGTACTTGTAATGAAGAGCAAAAATAGCATCAGTGATATGGTAAGGCATAAAATAGTTGATATATATAAAAAATATTTTAATAGATTATGCAATGTAGAATTAAAACTATATAAGGATATATCTTCTGTTACTTTAACAGAAGCCATACAAGAGTATTGGGAGGAAATTATAAAAGCTACTGAGGAAATTGATCCTCTTGTAAAGCAATGCCTTTCAAAATGTTCTAGAGTTGCGGAAGAAGATGTTCTTACTCTTAAATATGGAAATGCTTTTATTTGTAAGTTTTTAAAGAATAAAGGCTTAGAAAAAAGATTGTCTCAAGAAATTAATAGCATATTTGGTTTGCAATGTGCTGTTAATCTCCAATTCGATAAGGAGCTTGAAAGACAATGCATTATTGAAGAACAGGAAAACATAGATAAGAGCATAAAAAATATTGCAATAAAAAAGGAAGCTAAATCCAACGTGTCCAATTCACTGCCTAAGACTTCTAGTCAAGGAAAAGAACAGAGCTCTAGTGTTATATTTGGCAAAAGCATAAAAGAAGAAAGTGTGCCAATAAAAGATATTCCAATGGAAGAGGGCATAATTTGTGTTGAGGGAGAAATATTTAAATTAGAAATAAAGGAGACAAAGACATCAAAGAAATTTTTCGTGTTTTCTATAACGGACAATACAGGCTCATTAATTGGCAAGGTTTTCACCAACAATTCTAACGTTGAAAAACTTGAAGACAATTTTAAAGTGGGAACTCACTGTAAAATTAAAGGCCAGTTAAAAGAAGATTTATTTGCAAAAGAATTGGTCATAATGGCAAATAGCATATGCCTCACCACAAAAATTGAGAAACTGGATTTATGCGACGAAAAAAGAGTAGAGCTCCATCTTCACACCACAATGAGCGCAATGGATGGCATGACTTCAGCCTCAAAATTGATATCAAGGGCTGCAAAATGGGGTCATAGGGCTATAGCCATAACTGATCATGGGGTTGCACAGGCTTTTCCAGAAGCAATGGATAGTGGCAAAAAGAACAACATCAAAATTCTATATGGTATGGAAGCCTACATGGTAGATGATGATTCAAAAATAGCTATAAATACTGATTGTGAAGATTTTAAATGTGAATTCGTGGTATTTGATATAAGAAAGACAGGCAATTGCTATAAAAAGGATAAAATTATTGAGATATCTGCATGTAAAGTAAAGGAAGGAAAAATCGTTGATGTATTTCAAAAGCTAATTAACCCTGAAATGGAAATACCATATAATATCTGCGAAGATACAAAAATAACAAATGACATGGTGTTAAATTGTGAACCTTTAGAACATGTCTTTAAAGAATTTATTGAGTTTTGTAAGGGCGCTATATTGACTTCTTATGATATAGAATTGTCTATGGCTTTTATAAATTACAACTGTGAATTGTTAGGTTTAAAAATCAACAATGGTTATTTAGATATTTTGCATATGTGCAGGTATTTAGTATCAGGTGTTAAGAAGTTTAAGCTCACAGTAGTAGCAAAACATTTTGGAATTCTCTGTGACAATATTCATAGAGCTGAGGACAGTGTAAAGGTGATGACACAGATTTTCTTAAATTGTATCTCTATGTTAAAAGAGAGGAATATAGAGAATCTTGAAGAGTTGAATAACAGATACAAAGAAGAGTTTGATGTAAAAAAAGCAGATACATATCATTTAATTATCCTTTGTAAAAATCAACAAGGCCTTAGAAATCTCTATGAGCTAATATCTGCATCAAATTTGGATTTTTATAATAAACGGCCCCGCCTTTCAAAAAGTCTTATCAACAAAAAGAGAGAAGGGCTTATAATAGGTTCAGCCTGTGAGGCTGGCCAGGTATTTAGAAAAGTACTCTTCGGAAAAAAATACGAGGATATGGTAGAGTTATTAAAATTTTATGATTACTTAGAGATACAACCCATCGGAAATAATAATTTCTTAAAACAAAAGGGTTACTGTAAAAATGATGAAGATTTAAGGGATTTAAATAGGGAGATATATCATATATCAAAATTACAGGGGCTTCCTGTAGTTGCCACGGGGGATGTACATTTTTTAGACCCTGAGGATGAGGTTTACCGACGAATACTGATGGCAGGTCAAGGTTTTACTGACAGCGATAATCAGCCACCTCTTTATTTTAAAACCACAGAAGAGATGTTAAAAGAATTCTCCTACCTAGGTGAGGATGTGGCTAGAGAAGTTGTTGTAACAAATACAAATTTAATAGCGGATTCAATTGAAAATATTAAACCTATTCCTGATGAAACATTTCCACCTAAGATCGAAGGTGCGGAAGAAGATATAAGGAATATGACACTGAACAAGGTCCATTCTATTTACGGTGAAGAGCTTCCGGATGTGATTCAAAAGAGATTGGACAAAGAACTTAATTCTATAATCAACAATGGATACGCCGTATTGTACTTAATTGCACAAAAACTTGTGGCCAAATCTACCCAAGATGGATATTTGGTTGGTTCTCGAGGATCTGTAGGTTCTTCCTTCGTGGCCACCATGTCAGATATAACAGAGGTTAATGGACTTCCCCCACATTACGTATGCCCTAATTGTAAATTCAGCGAGTTTGTATTGGATGGTTCAGTGGGAAGTGGCGTAGATATGCCAGACAAGATGTGTCCTCACTGCGGAACACAGTTTAAGAAAGATGGATTCGATATACCTTTTGAAACCTTTCTTGGGTTCAATGGAGATAAAGAACCGGACATAGATCTGAATTTTTCAGGAGATAATCAAGGTGATATCCATAAGTATACAGAGGTACTCTTTGGCAAGGGTCATACCTTTAAAGCAGGTACCATAGGAACCATAGCTGAAAAAACTGCTTATGGTTACGTTAGAAAGTACCTTGAAGAGAGGAACTTAAAAGTGTCTAGTGCAGAAATTGATCGTCTAACTTTGGGCTGTACTGGGGTCAAGAGAACCACCGGTCAACATCCTGGTGGTATTATGGTTGTGCCTAGTGACAACAATATACACAATTTCTGTCCCGTACAACATCCAGCTGATGACCAAAACTCTGATATTATTACTACCCATTTTGATTACCACTCTATAAGTGGTAGATTGTTGAAATTAGATATACTTGGACACGATGATCCAACCATACTTAGAATGTTAAAGGATATTACAAAAATAGATCCTAAAACAGTTCCTTTAGATGATAAGGATGTACTGAGCCTTTTCACTTCTCCCAAAGCTCTTGGTCTAACAAAGGAACAATTAGGTTGTGAAGTTGGAACTTATGGACTTCCCGAATTTGGAACGAAATTTGTTCGACAAATGCTTTTGGATACAAAACCTGAAACTTTTTCGGATCTTGTGAGAATTTCTGGACTGTCCCATGGAACAGACGTTTGGATAAACAATGCTCAATATTATATAACCCAAGGGTATACCACTCTAAAAGATTGTATAGCAACAAGAGATGACATCATGGTGTATCTAATATATAAAGGACTTCCTCCCAAAACGGCCTTCTCTATTATGGAGAAAGTAAGAAAGGGAAAAGGGTTGTCCGAGGAACATGAGCAAATTATGAGGGATAATAACGTACCAGAATGGTATATTGAGTCCTGTAAGAAAATAAAGTATATGTTTCCTAAAGGTCATGCTGTGGCCTATGTTATGATGGCCATAAGAATAGCATATTTTAAGGTCCACTATCCCCATGCTTACTATGCCACGTATTTTACTGTAAGAGGTGACGATTTTGATGGGGAGTTAATAATAAAAGGTGATGACGCTGTTGTGGAAAAAATGAAAGAGCTCTACGACCAAGGAAACGAAATAAGCACAAAGGATAAAGGCCTTTTAACAATATTAGAATTATGTCATGAGATGTATCTAAGAGGAATAAAGTTTTTAAGGGCTGATATATACAAATCCAGTGCGAAAAAATTCACTGTGGAGGGGGATAACATCCGCCTGGCCTTAAGTGCCCTATCAGGAGTTGGAGTAAATGCAGCTCAAAATATAGAAGAGAATAGAAAGAATGGTGAATTTATTTCAAAAGAAGATCTTCGAGTTCGCTGTAAGTTAACAAAAACAGTCATAGAAACCCTTGATAGGCACGGTTGTCTTAATAATTTGCAAGAGACGAATCAGCTTTGTCTTTTTTAAGAATTTTTTAAAATAGTATATTAATTATATTGATTGGGTAGACTATATATGGTATAATACTTAATAGTGACTTCTAATAGTTTTGATAGAACTTAAAGAGTGGGTTTGTACCCGCTCTTTACGTTTTTAAAGACGCAACAGTAAAGGTTGCGTTTTTGCTTATAATAATTAATAACATATTATTTTTAGGCAAATTATACATATGAAAGGAAGGTGAAAACCGTTATTAATCTAGTGAATTATCCCTTCGGATTTTCATGGATTTTGCATAACGTTAGAAATGAATCAATTTATACTAGATAATGTAAAACGTTTAATAGAGCCCTTAGTTGAGCAATGTGGATACGACTTATACTACATGGAGTTTGTAAAAGAAGACGGTGAAAACTATCTTAGAGTTTATATTGACAATATTGAAAGACCTATAATTTTAGATGATTGTGTTAAGGTGAATAAATTAGTAAGTGATATGTTAGATGAAAAAGACCCTATACAAGAATCATATTACTTAGAGATTTCTTCTCCGGGAGTAGAAAGAGCTCTGCACACCGACGCACACCTTAATAGGTACATAGGAGCAAAAGTAAATGTAAAATTAAGAGAACCACACAAAGGAAAGAAAAAAATTGAATGTGTATTAAAGGGCTTTGATAAGGAAAACATAAGTTTAGAATTCAAAAATGAGTTACTTTCTGTAAATAGAAGAAATATTATTACCATTAGTTTAAAAGGGGAGTACTAAAATGAGTGAAGAATTTATTTCAGCTTTAAAGGAAATTGCCAAAGAAAAAGGCATCAGCGAAGAATATTTATTTGATGTTATAAAGGATGCGGTAGTTTCTGCGTACAAAAAAAATTGTTCTAAGAATATTTCCAGTGTCTATGCTAAATATCTTAACAACAATACTCAAAATGTAAAAGTCACTATAGATTCTGATTCGGGTGAGTTCCATGTATACGCTCAGAAAGAAGTTAAAGATGGAATATGGGATGAATCCAATGAAATAGAATTAGAAGAAGCTAAGGAAATAGATCCAAGATATGAAGAGGGAGACATTGTAGAAATAGAAGTTACTCCTAAAAACTTTGGAAGAGTGGCAGCACAAGCGGCAAAGCAAATTGTAGTTCAAAAAATAAAAGAAGCATCTAGAAATGCTCTTTATGAAGAGTTTGTGGAAAAGAAAGATGACATAATTACGGGTATTGTAACTAGAAAAGACAAAGAAAATATATTTGTGGACATAGGAGCTATGGAGTGTATTGTAGGTCCCAAAGAGCAAATACCTGGCGAAAACTACGAGTTCAACAAGAGAATAAAGTTATTAATATCTCAAGTTAAGGCTACTACTAAGGGACCTCAGATTGTTCTTTCAAGGACTAGTCCAATGTTAGTTAAAAGGTTATTTGAATTGGAAGTGCCAGAAATACATGATGGTCTT
This sequence comes from Hathewaya proteolytica DSM 3090, assembly GCF_900142225.1. Taxonomy (GTDB): domain Bacteria; phylum Bacillota; class Clostridia; order Clostridiales; family Clostridiaceae; genus Hathewaya; species Hathewaya proteolytica. The sequence goes on along the minus strand of NZ_FRAD01000003.1, from coordinate 57,257 downwards.
GTGGAGATAAAATCTATTTCTCGTGAAGCAGGCTCTAGAAGCAAAATAGCTGTATATTCAAAAGACAACAATGTGGATCCTATGGGTGCATGTGTAGGTGCTAAGGGCATAAGAGTTCAAAACGTAGTAAACGAATTAAACAATGAGAAAATTGATATAGTAGAGTGGAATGAAGATCCAAAAATCTATATAGCTAGTTCACTTAGTCCTGCTAAAGTTTTAGATGTATATATAGAGAACGAAAGTGAAAAAGCGGCAAAAGTTGTGGTAGACGACAGCCAATTATCCCTTGCCATCGGTAAAGAAGGCCAAAATGTTAGATTAGCAGCAAGGCTTACAGGATGGAAGATTGACATAAAAAGTAGCTCCCAGATGAATGTAACAGAGTCATAATAACTTTATATAGGAGTGATTTTATGAAGACAAAGAAAGTTCCAGAAAGAAGATGTGTGGGCTGCATGGAAATGAAGCCTAAAAAGGAATTGATTAGAATTGTAAGAAACAAAGAGGGAGAAATAAGCGTTGACCTTACTGGAAAAAAACCTGGAAGAGGGGCTTATGTTTGCAAAAATCAATGTTGTTTTAATGAGGCTTTTAAAACGAAGAGATTAGACAGAAGTTTAGGGCACAACATAGAAGAAGAGGTTTACGACAAATTAAAGGATGAAATAACCAATGCATAGCAATAAGGAAAATTTTTTGAATTTCTTAGGCATAGGTAAAAAGGCCGCTTATATAAAAGAGGGTTACAACAAAGTAGAAGCTGAGATAATGAAAAAAAATATTGTAGCAGTTTTCATTTCTCCATCTCTTTCAGAAAACTCTACAAAAAAATTTATAAATTACTGTGAAAAATACAATATTACATGGCTGCAAGATGATATTGTGTATGACATGGGAAAAGCATTGAACAATACGAATTTAATGGTGTTGGGAATATGCGACAAAAAATATTGTGAAAGATTAGTAGCTCTATACAATAAATATATAGAAGCTAAGAAAGCCGGGGGTGAATAGTTTGGCAAAAGTAAGAATATATGAATTAGCAAAAGAGTTAGACGTTACAACAAAATATCTCATTAACATCCTTTTAGTAGAGTTCGACATAAAGGTTAAAAATCATATGAGCGTTATAGATGAAGAAGATGCGGAACTGTTAAAAGAATTACTATCAAATTCTGATAGTAAAGCTAAAATGGGAGCCAATGATATTGCTAACGAATACGAAGAATTTGAAGATACCGATGCGATAAAAGCTGCTAAAAAGAAGAAAAACAAAAGAAATCCTGACTCTTCTGCACAAACTCAATCAAAAGAGGATGATATGGAAGATGAGGACGATGACAGCAATGTAATCGAATTAGTTGAAAACGAAATCACTGTTGGTGAGCTAGCTGAGAAACTTGGAGAATCAGCTACAGATGTAATAAAGCAACTGATGTTCTGTGGTGTAATGGCAGGAATAAACCAAAACATCGACTTTAATACTGCGGAAAAAGTTGGAGAAAAATTTAATGTCTCAATAGTTAAAAAGAGCATTGACGAAGATGAAAAACTAAAAGATCAAGAAGAGGATGATGAGGATTCAGATTCCATAAAAAGATCTCCAATAGTAACTGTTATGGGCCACGTTGACCACGGTAAAACATCATTACTGGATGCTATAAAACAGACTAGAGTAACTGCATCTGAAGCTGGTGGAATAACACAGCACGTTGCAGCATACACAGTAAAAATTAAAGGAGAGAAGATAACTTTCCTTGATACACCTGGCCACGCAGCTTTTACTGCTATGAGAGCTAGAGGAGCACAAGTTACAGATGTTGTAATATTAGTTGTTGCAGCTGATGATGGTATAATGCCACAGACTGTAGAAGCTATTAATCACTGTAAAGCTGCTGGGGTTGAAATAATTGTAGCGATAAACAAAATAGATAAACCTGCAGCTAACATCGATAAGGTTAAGCAGGAGCTTACAGAATACAATCTTATTCCTGAGGATTGGGGTGGCAGCACTATATGCGTTCCTGTATCAGCACACACAAAAGAAGGAATTGACACTTTACTAGAAATGGTACTTTTAACTTCAGAAATTCTTGAATTAAAAGCTAATCCAGAAAGAAAAGCAAGGGGTACCGTTATAGAAGCAGAGTTAGATAAGGGCAAAGGCGCCATTGCCACATTAATCGTACAAAATGGTACTCTTCATGTGGGAGATTCCATTGTAGTTGGAACAAGTTATGGAAGAATAAGAGCTATGCTTGATGACACAGGCAAAAATATTAAAAAGGCAGGTCCATCTACACCTATAGCTGTCTTAGGATTATCAGAAGTGCCAGAAGCTGGCGATAAATTCGTGGTTATGAAAGATGAAAAAACTGCTAGAAACACAGCAGAAAATAGAAGACAAAATATGCGTGAACAGAGGTTAATGAAATCTCACAAAGTTTCTCTTGAGGACCTATACAAACAAATCCAAGAAGGTTCTATTAAAGAGCTTAGCCTTGTGGTAAAGGCCGATGTTCAAGGATCTGTAGAGGCTCTTTCACAGTCACTTGAAAAGCTTAGCACTGATAACGTAAAAGTAAGAGTTATCCACGGAGCAACTGGTGCTATAACAGAAGCAGACGTTATATTGGCTTCGGCATCTAATGCAATTATTTTAGGCTTTAACGTTAGACCAGATGCCAATGCAGTATCTCTAGCAGATAAAGACGAAGTTGACATTAAAACTTATAGAGTTATATACGATGCAATAGATGACGTAAAAGACGCTATGGTGGGACTTTTAGACCCTGAGTTCAAAGAAGTTATTCTTGGTTCTTGTGAGATAAGACAGGTATACAAAATCTCAAATATAGGAACCATTGCAGGATGCTATGTTCTAAATGGCAAGCTTACAAGAAATTGCAGTGTGAGAATTGTAAGAGACGGTATAGTTATTTTTGAATCAACTCTTGCATCTCTTAAGAGATTTAAAGATGATGTTAAGGAAGTTAACAGTGGATATGAATGTGGTTTAAGTATCGAGAAATTCAACGATATAAAAGAAGGCGATATAGTAGAAGCCTTTACCATGGAGGAAATTAAGCCGCAAAGTTTATAAAGGAGTTAAATATGGCAAAGTATAGAAGTGGTAGAATTAATGAAGAAATGAGAAAGCATATTAGTTCAATAATACAAACTAAAATAAAGGATCCTAGACTATCAGCCATGATTAGTGTTACAAGAGTAGATGTTACTAGTGATCTTAGCTATGCTAAAGTTTACGTCAGCATATTTGCAAATGAAGAGGATGAAAGCAAGTCTTTTGATGCTCTAAAAAAATCAGAGGGATTTATAAGGTCTGAATTGGGTCATCTTATAAAATTAAGACATATACCTCAGATAATAATTGAAAAAGATGATAGTCTTGCTTATGGTATGCACATAAATTCTATTTTAAAGAGTATTGAACATAAAGATGAATAAGCTCAATGAAATAATTGAAGCCATAAAATCTGCTCAGAGGATTGGCATATCCTGCCACACATCGCCTGATGGTGACTCCCTGGGCAGTGCTTTGGCTCTTTTGCAAATTCTAAGAAGTATAGGTAAAGATGCTTACATAATGAGCAAAGAATGCATACCGGACTCATTTTTATTTTTACCGTATTCTTGTGAGTTTTCTGAAATGAATCCTAATGTAAAATCCGGCACTCATGCTGTGGTGATTTTAGATTGCGGAAATGTGGAAAGAATAAATGCAGATATAAACTGCAATTCAAAGACATATTCTGTTATAAATATAGACCATCACAAAAGCAATGAATTGTACGGGGATTTAAACTATGTGGATACAACAGCAGCAGCTGTGGGAGAAATAATATATAGTATCATGTTGGAACTTGGCGTAAATTTAATAGCTGACATAGCTATGTGTATATATACTTCTTTAGTAACTGATACAGGCTCTTTTAAATTTTCTAATACCACTTTAAGAACCCATGAAATTGCTGGCAAAATGATTAGCACTGGTATTGATTTTTCAAAAATGCATAGACTATTATTCGAAAATAGATCTTATGGTAAAATTAAGCTTTATGGAAAAGTTATTGATGGGTTGGAACTTATGTTCCACGATAAAATAGCCATTCTTACCCTTAAACAATGTTATATTGATGAACTAATGCTAAAAAACGAAGATTCTTCTGACATTATAGATTTTGGAATGAAAATAGGTACAGTGGAGATGGCTGTATTATTAAAAGAAAATGAAGATATGACAAAGGTGAGCTTGAGATCTAAAGAGTATATTGATGTTCGCAGTATTGCAGAGCACTTTGGAGGCGGCGGCCATACAAGAGCTTCTGGTTTTGCAACATATATGGACATAGAAACCACCAAAAAAAAATTGCTTGAAATTATAAAGGAATATTTAAATGAAACAACTTAACGGCATAATTATAATCGATAAACCAAAAGAAGTGACTTCCTTTCATGTGGTAAGAGATATGAAACGCATCTTAGACATGAAAAAGATAGGACATACAGGGACTTTAGATCCTATGGCTACAGGAGTTCTGCCTATTTGCATTGGCAAAGGGACAAAAGCTGTAAACTACCTTATAAATGATGATAAAGAATACATTGCTGAAATTAAGCTAGGAGAAAACACTGATACATACGATTCTGAAGGAGTAGTAACTGATATGTTTCCAATTGACATAACAAAGGATGAGTTGGAGAAGGTGCTTGTGTCATTAACAGGAGAAATTTCTCAGAAACCTCCTAAATATTCTGCTTTAAAGCTTAATGGAAAAAGAATGTACGATCTAGCTAGAAATGGAGTCGAATTTGAGGTTCCAACAAGACAAGTGACCATATACTCTATAAATCTTTTGGAATACAATGTTCCATTTATAAAAATTAAAGTGAAATGTTCTAAGGGTACATATATAAGAAGTTTAGCTTATGACATTGGTGAAAAGCTTGGATGTGGTGCTTATATATACAATTTAAGGCGCACAGTAGCGGGAAGGTTTCATATAGATAATGCTGTAACACTAAGTGAACTTCTTCCTGAAAATGTGGAAAATTATTTGATTAGCATTGAATCATTATTTTCTCACCTACCATCTTTAGATGTTGATGCATATTTTGAAAAATTGCTTACCAATGGTGTAACTGTAAAAGACTATAGACTAATCTCAAAAATTCAAAGTAATGGTTTGTATAGGACTTACGGCGAAACAGGGGTTTTCTTGGGATTGTGCAAGAGGGAAGCAGATTATCTTAAATTAGAATGTTCATTCTAGAAAGTCACTATAAAGAGGTGGTTTTATGATACTTTTAGATGATAAATGTACAGAATTAAAGCATAAAACCTTTATAGCATTGGGAAGCTTTGATGGTTTACATTTAGGACATTTGGAACTTATTAAAAAAACTGTAAGCTTGGCAAAAGAGAATAACTGCTACAGCATGGTTTATACTTTTGACAATCATCCTATGACAGTTATAAATGCAGAAAAAGCGCCTAAACTTATTCAATCTAATGAGGATAAGATATCTTTATTAAAGGCTGAGGGCGTAGATTACGTTAAATTTGAAAAGTTTGACTTTAAGTGTATGAATACAGAATGTGATGATTTTGTATGCGCTCTGGCAGACAAATACAATGCTAATGGCATTGTGGTAGGGTTTAATTATAGGTTTGGAAAGGGTAATAGGGGAGATATTGAACTCCTATCAAAACTATGCTCAACCTATAATTTAAAATTGCATATATGTCCACCTTTTATTATAGATAAAAATATTGTAAGTAGCACTTTTATTCGAAACTTAATACTTAATGGACAAGTTTCCAGTGTAAAAAAATATCTAGGAAGATATTTTTCCATAGAAGATACTGTTATACACGGAAAGGAAATTGGTAGGGTATTAGGTTTTCCCACTGCAAATCTTATTTTAGATTCTAGATTTATAACACCTAAAAGAGGTGTCTACTTTACAATAGTTCAGTTTAACAATATATTTTATAAAGCAATAACCAATGTGGGTTATAATCCTACGGTGAGCGGTACAAAATTAAGTATAGAGTCTCATATACTAGATTTCAATGAAAATATATATGGATGCAAAATAAAAGTTTATTTTCTAGAATGGTTGAGAGATGAGATGAAATTCGGCAGTTTAGAGGAATTAAAAAACAGACTTAGCTTAGATAAGGAATCTGTTTATAAAAAACAAAATATTTTATAAAAAATAATTTACATTGATACTTATGTTTGTTATAATCAATATGAACCTTAAACTAAGAATTCCGATTTGCCGACGATTTCTTGGATTAAGGGGATAATTTTTCGGAGGTGTTTTTAACATGGATAAGGCAACAAAAGAGCAGTTAATAAAAGAGTATGGTAAACACGAAGGAGATACAGGTTCTTCTGAAGTTCAGATAGCTTTACTTACTCACAGAATCAATCATTTAAATGAGCATTTAAAGGCTCACAAAAAAGATCATCATTCAAGAAGAGGTCTTTTAATGATGGTTGGTCAGAGAAGAGGTCTTTTAAATTACCTTGCAAAACAGGATATTGAAAGATACCGTGATATCATTGCAAAATTAGGCTTAAGAAAATAATTATAGAGCGGCTTTGCCGCTCTATAATTTTAAAAAAAAGAAATATATTTTTCACGTAAACAAAGTTAACTAAGTGCTAGTATTAGAATAGACAGTCTTGGGAAAAATATAAACAGACTTCTTAGCTTATGATGGAATTTTAATCCATCATATAAATATAAATTTAAATATAATGTGTATATTGGAGGTAAGTTAATGAATCATATACATGAATGTGAAATAAGTGGCAGAAAGATGAAAGTTGAATTTGGGAAAGTAGGTATGCTTTCAGATTGTGCCATTTTTATGAGTTACGGCGACACTGTAATTATGACAAACGTAAATGCATCAAAAGAACCAAGAGAAGGTATAGATTTTTTCCCATTAAGTGTTGAGTACGAAGAAAGACTTTACTCCGTGGGTAAAATTCCTGGCGGTTTTATAAAAAGAGAGGGAAGACCTTCGGAAAAGGCAATTCTTAGCGGAAGAGCTATTGATAGACCAATACGACCTCTTTTCCCAAAAGGTTATAGAAATGATGTTCAAGTAGTTTGCACAGTTGTTTCTGTAGAACAGGATAACATACCAGAAATACTAGCGATGAATGCTGCTTCTATGGCTTTATCTCTATCAAGTCTACCTTTTACAACACCTATCGGGAACGTATTAGTGGGCCTTGTAGATGGCAAATTTGTCTTAAATCCTACTGTGGAAGAGAGAGAAAAAAGCACACTTCATTTAACTGTCAGTGCTACTGAAGAAAGAGTAATGATGATTGAAGCTGGCGGAGATGAAATCGAAGAAGATGTAATGATAGACGCTATAAGATTTGGCTTCCAAGGATGTCAAAATATTATAAAATTCCAAAAAGAAGCTATGGCTATGTTTGGAAAAGAAAAGCCTGAACCTGTGCTTTACAAAGTAAGTGAGGATTTAGAGAAGGACATAAGAAACAACTTTGGAGATAAAATTAAGGCAAGTATGTACATTACAGATAAAGATGAGCGAAATGATTCTTTAAGCAAGGTAATGCTAGAGATAATGGAACATCTTGGAGAAGGGTATGGCGAAGTAGCTTCTGATGTAGGCGATATTACATATAGAATGCAAAAAGAAGTTGTTAGAGATATGCTTTTAAACCATCATAGAAGACCAGACGAAAGAAAATTTGACGAAGTAAGACCTATTAGCTGTGAAGTTGATATTTTGCCTAGGACTCATGGAACAGGATTGTTTACAAGAGGTCTTACTCAAGTAATGACTGTTGCAACATTGGGAGCCATTGGAGACGCTCAGACTCTTGATGGAATTGAAGAGGAAACAACAAAGAGATACATGCACCACTACAATTTCCCTTCCTACAGTGTTGGAGAGGTTAGACCACTAAGAGGACCAGGAAGAAGAGAGATCGGTCATGGTGCTTTAGCAGAAAGAGCTCTTGAACCTTTAATACCATCTGAAGAAGAATTCCCATACACAATTAGACTTGTATCTGAAGTACTAAGTTCTAACGGTTCTACTTCACAGGCTTCCGTATGTGGTAGCACACTTGCTTTATTAAATGCTGGAGTACCTATAAAGAGACCAGCAGCTGGTATAGCCATGGGGCTTATTACAAGTGAAGATTTATCTCATGAAGAAGTAATCACCGATATTCAAGGCCTTGAGGACTTTTTCGGAGATATGGACTTTAAAGTTGCAGGTACAGAAAAGGGTATAACTTCTATTCAGGTAGATACTAAAATATCAGGATTATCTGAAAAAGTTATTCACGATGCTATATACGGTGCTAGAAAAGCTAGATTCCTTATACTAGACAAAATAAAACAGTGTATACCAGAAGCAAGAAAGGAATTATCACCATACGCTCCAAGACTTCTAAAGATGAAGATAGATCCTGAGAAGATAAGAGACGTAATTGGTTCCGGTGGAAAAACCATAAAGAAGATAATTGCCGATACTGGTGTTGCCATTGATACCAATGACGATGGTACTATTATAATTGTGTCTTCAGACTTAGAAGCTGCTAACAAAGCATACGAAATCATTGATATGATAACAAGAGATGCTAAGGTTGGGGAAGTTTATCTTGGTAAAGTAACTAGAATTGCTGCCTTTGGTGCTTTTGTAGAAATTCTTCCAAACAAAGAAGGTCTAGTTCACATATCAAAGTTAGATAATAAACGAGTTAATAAGGTTGAAGATGTGGTTTCCATAGGCGATGAAATACCAGTTAAGGTAATTGAAATAGATGCACAGGGAAGAATCAATCTTTCAAGAAAAGATGCTATGGAAGAGGAAAAAGAAGATAACAAATAAAAAAAGGGCATGTATATGCCTTTTTATTTTTTCTTGATTTCAAATACAGGCTATATGCATATAATAATATAGATATACCTTTTAATAGAATAAAACTTTCAATGTTGGAATATACATCTATATATATTTCATATTGGAGGTTAAATGCCATGGAAAGACTGTTAAGCCAGTTATTAAACTATGATATAATAAATATTAACGATGGAAATAAGTACGGAACACTTAGAGAAAACCAGGTTGCCATTGATAAAGATGGCAAATTCAAATTGATCATAATAAAAGATTTTCCTAGAATCCTTGTGGGGTTGCCCAATGACGATTCTAGCAGTGTACCTTGGGATTCTGTAAAAAGGATAGGAATAAAAACTATTATTATTGATGTTTAAAAGTTTTTTAGTTCTGTGTTTTATAAATAAAGCATTTTGATTATAATTCACAACAATTAATTGTATTAGTAGGTGATTTTATGAAGATAATAGTTCAGAAATTTGGTGGAACTTCTGTGTCCACCAATGACAAAAGAGAAAAAATAGTAGAAAAAATAAAAAAAGCTATTAAAGATGGATATAGTCCTCTTATTGTTGTGTCAGCCATGGGGCGTATGGGAGAACCCTATGCCACAGACACATTGCGTTCTATGATAGATAATAGATTTAGGGAGAGTAATCTTCAGGCAACAGATATGCTTATAAGCTGTGGAGAGACAATATCCACCATAGTTATGAGCAATAAATTGTATGAACACAATATGGAGTCTATGCCATTAACCGGTGGTCAAGCGGGTATTTTAACTAATTCCGATTTTGGAAATGCTGAGATATTGGATGTAAATACTGATAGGATATTGTCTCTTTTAAAACAGAATATAATTCCTGTGGTAGCTGGTTTTCAAGGAGTGGATAAACACGGATATATAACTACCTTAGGTAGGGGCGCTAGTGATGTTACTGCTGCGGTTTTGGGAGCATACCTAAAAGCCGAAAAAGTAGAAATATATACGGATGTAGATGGCATAATGACTACTGATCCTAGAATTGTAGAAAAAGCATCCTTAATCAATAAGATTGATTATGCAGAAACTTGTGAGCTGGCGGAACAGGGTGCTAAAGTTATTCATCCTAGAGCTGTCCAAATAGCCCAAAAATATAACATTCCGCTTATAATAAAAAATACCATGAGTGAATGCGAAGGTACCACCATAGGATCCTTCGATGACACTCACTATACAAAGCCAGTTACAGGAATTGCATACCTTAATGACAGGGTTCAATTCCATGTTAAATCTAGTAATGAAAATTATTTTAAATTATTTGATTCCTTTGCTGAAAATCTTATTAGCCTTGACCTTATAAATGTATTTCCAAAAGAAAAAATATTTACTGTAGACGCAATAAATATGGGAAAAGTAAAGACCATATTGGAAGAATATAATTTAGAGTATACTATAACAGAGCATTGCAGCAAAATATCAATAATTGGCATGGGTATGAAGGGCAGACCTGGTGTTATGGCAAAAATCCTCACTGCTCTTACACGGGTGAACATTGAAGTACTTCAGACAGCGGACTCCCATATGACAATATGGTGTCTTGTTAAAGAAGAAGAAGTAAATGACGCCATAAGATCGCTGCACAAAGAATTTAATTTGTAAACAACATGTATAAAAAAATCTTCTAAAACGAAAGCTAATAGAAAATACGTTTTAGGAGATTTTATTTTATGGATACTAACTTTGAAGATTTAAAAGAGTCATATTTGAATTATGAAGGTAAAAACAAAATTACAAATGAAGAAAACGAAGATGGTGATGATTGCAATAATGTCAATGAGGAGGATCCCTCCAATCAAAATGATAACATAAAAGAAATGGGAATGCCCAATATAGCAAAAACCTTGGATCCTAGTATTCAAGTTGTTCCAATCATAGGTCAAATTGAGGGCCATAACGTACAAAACCCTCAAACTAAAACTACTAAATACGAACATCTAATTCCCATGCTTATATCCATGGAGAGAGATGATGATGTTAAGGGCATATTAACTGTACTCAATACAGTAGGTGGAGACGTGGAAGCAGGCCTTGCCATCGCTGAGATAATTACTAGTCTAAGTAAGCCAGTTGTATCTCTTGTCATAGGAGGAAGCCATTCCATTGGTGTTCCCTTGGCAACATGCGCTGACTATTCTTTTATATCTCCATCAGCTACAATGATAATTCACCCAATTAGGATGAACGGTCTTGTAATGGGCGTACCTCAAACATTTAATTACTTTAGCAAGATGCAAGAAAGAATATCAGATTTTGTAGTTCGTACATCTCATATCCAAAAGGAGGTTTTTGAACAATTAATGTTGGAAAACAAAGAACTTCTAAACGATATGGGCACCATATTAGTAGGCAGGGAAGCTGTGGAATGCGGATTGATCGATGAGGTTGGAGGAGTTACCGATGCTATAAAAAAATTAAAACAGCTTATGGAATAATGATCATTTAATAAAAAAAAGATAAAAACCTGGTTAAGCCTTTATTGTCCTAACTAGGTTTTTTATTGTATTCATGATATAATTATAAAGTATGTAGATATTAGTTTGTATGGGAGGAGATATTCTTGGCAAATAAAAAAAAGAATACTCAGTTTAAAGAAAAAACAGATATAACGGGAATAGTGTGTATTGTGCTTGGGCTACTTATTCTCATAAGTTTAATGTCTGTATTTTTTGAGAATTCATCGCCCGGCCTTTTTGGAATGATAGTGAGAAAATTATTGTTCTCTTTATTTGGGCTAGGAGCATATATATTGCCTTTTATACTGTTTTTTATGGGAATATGCTATATTTCAAAAAACGGAGAAGTGCAATACAATAAAAATTTTTATATTTGTATTACTCTAATAATAAATACTCTTGTGTTGCTCACCATGTCGACGTATAAAGGTTTTTACAGTGATAGTATATTTAACGTGGCAAAAAATTTTTATAATTGCAATCATATTTTTCATGGTGGTCTAATATGTTATCTTATGGTGGTGCCAGTTAAATTATTTCTCGGCACAATTGGAGTGTATATAATCAACATCGCTGTTTATTTGGTTTGTTTTATAATGATGTATAATATATCCTTATCACAGCTATTTTACAAAATTAAAGGAAAAACTGCACAAAAAGACAATAAAAAAAATAATAAAAAAGAAGGTTATGACAAAATAGATGTTGTTTCGCAAAATGATGTAGAGCACAGTGTTACTAGCAATTTAGATACAGAAAAAGAGTTAAAAAATAAATCTGATGTTATAAATCTGCTTAAAAACTATGAACCTGAAAAAGAAGTTTACAATGCTATTGAAAAGGAAGAAAATGTATTATATAATAATAACTGCACAGAAACTGAAAACAACAGCCACATAAAAAAAGAAGAAAAGGCTTCAGTTAATTGTGAAAAGGAAGTTCCTATTGCAATAAAGGACAACAGTTCAACGGATTACAAATTTCCACCGGTGAACCTCTTAAAGGAAAACAATTTTTTAAAAAACAAGAGAACTGATAGAAAAGAGCTGATGGATAGCGGTTTGAAACTAAAAGAGACCTTAAAAAGTTTCGGTGTCAATGTCACTGTAAATCATATCATACAGGGACCAGCAGTTACTCGCTATGAAATCCAACCTGAATCTGGGGTAAAGGTAAGCAAGATAGTAAACTTGTCTGATGACATAGCTTTAAATTTAGCAGCTTCAGGTATAAGAATGGAAGCCCCAATACCTGGAAAGGCCGCAATTGGCATAGAGGTCCCAAATCAGAATGTTATGCCTGTATTTATACGAGAGCTGATTGATAAGGATGCATTTAAAAATTATAAGGGAAATATTGCTGTTTGTCTTGGAAAAGACATTGCTGGAAATGAAGTGGTAACTGATTTATCAAGGATGCCTCACCTTCTTGTGGCAGGAGCTACCGGCTCTGGGAAAAGTGTGTGTATCAACACCCTTATAGCAAGTTTATTATACAAATACACACCAAAGGAAGTTAATCTACTGCTTATAGATCCAAAAGTTGTAGAGCTAAGTATATACAACGGTATACCTCATCTTCTTATTCCCGTGGTTACAGATCCTAAAAAAGCTGCTGGAGCGCTTAACTGGGCTGTGAATGAAATGACTAGAAGGTATAATCTTTTTGCCGAAAATGGGGTAAGAAATATTGAAGGATATAACCAACTAAAAAGTGATTCTCCGGATGAAACACTGAGCTATACTGTAATAATTATAGATGAGCTAGCAGATCTTATGATGGTATGCCCTAAAGAAGTAGAGGATTACATAGCAAGACTTGCCCAGATGGCTCGTGCCGCTGGTATGCATCTCGTTATAGCTACTCAAAGACCTTCTGTGGATGTTATTACAGGAACAATCAAGGCAAACATCCCATCTAGAATATCCTTTGCAGTATCTAGCCAGATTGACTCTAGAACTATACTAGATTCTTCTGGTGCTGAAAAACTTCTTGGAAAGGGAGATATGCTTTTTTACCCTGTAGGAGAGCCAAAGCCTATAAGGATACAGGGAGCCTTTATATCCGAAGAAGAAGTTGAAAATATAGTTAATTTTATCAGAAAGCAATCCGATGAGGTCACCTACGATGAAAATATAATTGAACAAATTCACAGCAGTTCTCCAGACAATAATGGAGAAGGTGATGATAAAAGCAACTCTGAGGAGGAGCCTCTGTTAGATGAAGCTATGGAATACGTGGTGAAGAGCGGCTATGCTTCTGCCTCCATGTTACAAAGAAAATTTAAAATTGGCTATAACAGAGCAGCTAGGCTTATAGATATTATGGAGGATAGAGGTGTTATATCGGGAAGAAACGGAAGTAAACCAAGAGAAATCTTATAAAATTATAAGGTAAAATAAATTTATATCTAAAATGTACTACAATACATACAATCATAAGATAAAATTCAGGAGGAATAATTAGTGGAAAAACATACTCTAGCCTTTGTTAATTTAGGTTGTGATAAAAATAGAATCGATGGAGAGTTAGCATTATTTCAGCTAAATCAGCGATATAGAATTGTACCTAACCCAGAAATGGCTGAAATTATCATTATAAATACTTGTGGTTTTATAGAGGCATCTAAGCAGGAATCCATAAACACCATTTTAGAAATGGCAAAATACAAAGAAAAAGGTAAGTGTCACACACTATTAGCGACAGGTTGTCTCACTCAAAGATATGGAGAAGAGCTTTTAAATTTAATGCCAGAGCTGGATGGTATTCTTGGTGTAAATGACTATGATAAATTAATAGAAACTATCGAACAAGCTAAGACATCTATAAGACCATGTCATTGCAATTTTAGCAACGAAAAAATTAATGAAGGTGAGCGGATTTTAAGTACAGAAAAAGGTAGAGCTTTTATACGAATAAGCGAGGGCTGCGATAACGCCTGTGCTTACTGTGCTATCCCAAAGATAAGAGGGAAGTACAGAAGTAGGCCTATGGAAAGCATAATAAAAGAAGCCAATGCGCTTGCAGAAAAAGGAGTAAAGGAACTCATAATTGTAGCACAAGACACCACAAGATATGGTGTAGATATTTATGGTGAAAAAAAGCTTCATACTTTGCTGAATAAAATAAGCTCCATTGAGAATATTAAATGGATAAGAATTCTTTATTGCTATGTGGAAGAACTCACAGATGACATAATTAGTGAAATAAAGAATAACAACAAGGTATGTAAGTACCTTGACATACCTATACAACACATATCTGACAGTGTACTTAAAAACATGAGAAGAAAAGGAAGACGCAAGTTAATAGAAAACAACATTAAAAAGCTTAAAAATGAAATACCTAACATAATAATAAGAACTACATTAATTGTTGGTTTTCCAGGGGAGACTGAAGAGGACTTTAAAGAATTAAGAGAATTTGTAAAAGAAACTAAATTTGACAGACTTGGAGTTTTTAAATTTTCAAAAGAAGAGGATACTGCAGCCTTTGATATGGAGAATCAAATAAGTGAAGAGGTAAAAGAAAGTCGTGAAAAAGAAATAATGTTATTACAACAGGAAATATCGAAAAAAAGTAATGAAAATAAAGTTGGAAAAGTATATAATGTAATTGTAGATTATTTTGATGGCATATTATATCATGGCAGAAGCTTTGAAATGGCACCTGAAGTAGATGGTGAGATATTGTTTACATCCACAAGGCTGCATGAAGCTGGAGATATGCTTGAAGTTAAAATACAAAAGGCAATGGAATATGATTTAATAGGAGTTGAGGTAGATGAACTTAGCTAACAAGCTTACTATACTCAGAATTTTTTTAGTACCAATCTTTCTAATATTTATATGTGTACAGGGAATACCCTATGGCAACGTTATTGCAACTGCTATTTTTATCCTTGCAGCTTTAACAGATAAGGTAGACGGCTATATAGCAAGAAGTAGAAATCAAGTTACAAACTTTGGAAAATTCATGGATCCCCTGGCAGATAAGCTTTTAGTTACAGCAGCTTTAATTTGCTTAGTTGAGTATCAAATTATTTCTTCTCTTGTGGCTATAATAATAATAGCACGGGAATTTTCAGTATCTGGGCTTAGAACCATAGCTGCCTCTGAGGGTATTGTAATTGCGGCTAGCAATTGGGGAAAACTTAAAACTGTAATTCAGATTGTAGCAATAATCATGGCTCTAATAAATCTTACATATAAAAATTATTATTTAACTTTGGGAACGGACATCTTCATGTGGTTAGCGGTTATAATAACAGTTATATCAGGATTAGATTATTTTATGAAAAACAAAAATGCAATAAAAATGAATAAATGATCATTAAATAAGACAAAAAAGGCTGCCATAGCCTTTTTTTCTTGGATAAATTTAATTTTAGTGTATTAACTAACTTAAATATGGGTTATAATTAAAATGTAATATATATTTGAAAGGAGCTGAACCCAAATAGGGGGAAATTATGAACAACGAGAAAATTAAAGCCTTAGAATCAGCATTAGAACATATTGAAAAACAATTCGGCAAAGGTGCTGTAATGAAATTAGGTGAAAAATCACAGTTAAATATAGATGTAATATCTACCGGATGTTTAAGTCTTGATATTGCCCTAGGCACTGGAGGAGTTCCAAAGGGAAGAATCATAGAAATATACGGCCCTGAATCTTCAGGAAAAACTACTGTAGCTCTTCACATTGTGGCTGAAGCACAAAAAAATGGAGGTATTGCTGCCTTTGTAGACGCTGAACATGCCCTTGATCCAATTTATGCAAAATCCCTTGGAGTAGACATAGACAACTTAATAGTGTCTCAACCTGATAATGGAGAGCAGGGATTAGAAATTGCAGAAGCTCTTGTAAGATCTAACGCCGTGGATGTTATAGTTATTGACTCCGTTGCTGCACTGGTTCCAAAAGCAGAAATTGAAGGAGAAATGGGTGATGCTCACGTAGGATTGCAGGCAAGACTTATGTCCCAAGCTTTGAGAAAATTAGCTGGTGCTATAAGTAAGTCAAAATCCATTGCTGTATTTATAAACCAGCTTCGTGAAAAGGTAGGAGTTATGTTTGGTAGCCCTGAAACAACTCCAGGAGGTAGAGCTCTTAAATTCTACTCGTCGGTGAGGATGGATGTTAGAAAAACCGACACCATAAAACAAGGTGAGGACTTCTTAGGAAATAGAACAAAAGTAAAGCTAGTAAAAAACAAAGTTGCCCCTCCATTTAAAGTGGCAGAGTTTGATATTATGTACGGTAAGGGAATTTCCATTGAAGGAAATATCATAGATACCGGTGTGGACAATGGCATAGTTCAAAAAAGTGGAGCATGGTTTTATTATGGAGAAACAAGGCTTGGCCAAGGAAGAGAAAATTCAAAACAATTCCTAGTAGACAATCCTAACATAGCGGTTGAGATAGAAAATAAAATAAGAGAAAAATTCTCATTGCCTCTTAGAGAAGTAGTAGAAAGTGTTAAAGCGGACGACAATAAAGACACTGATACAGGCAAAGAAACATCAAAAACGGCTGCAAAAGACACCGGAAAAGAATCTACTAAGCAAAGCAAGAAAGATAAAGAGTAGTTGTTATTCTCTTGACAGAGTAAAATAATTAATATAAAATTAATACAAATGCTGTTGTATAAATTAATAAGTATTACAATTTTTTAAATATAACACCTTTTCTAGCTTTTAAAGATAAGCGCTATTATTGAATTAAAGGAGGTGTTGTTATGGATTTAATGCAAATAATTTTAATTGTATGTGGTATAGTTGTATGTATTGCATTAATAGCTTTTGTACTGACTTATGTGTTAAAGAATAAATCCGAAGCAAATGTCAGTAGATCCCTAGAAGAAGCTACCTCAATTATTGAAAAATCCAAAAAAGACGCAGAGTCAATCAAAAAAGAAGCACTATTAGAAGCAAAAGAGGAAGTTCACAAACTTCGTTCTGATTTTGAAAAAGAATCACGAGAAAGAAGAAACGAAATCCAAAGGCTAGAAAGACGTAATATCCAACGTGAAGAACTATTGGATAAGAAAACTGAAGCACTAGAAAAGAAAGAGGAATCTCTCAATTCTAAGCAGCAAGACATCGAAAAACTTGAAACTGAAGCAAAGCGAATTCATGATGAACAAAAAAAAGAATTAGAAAGAATATCTAATTTGAATTGTGAGGAGGCAAAACAGATTCTTCTTGATGAAGTGAGAAAAGAAATAACTCACGAAACTGCTATTATGATTAAAGATGTTGAAACGAGAGCAAAAGAAGAAGCTGATAAAAAAGCCCGTGAAATTATAACTTGTGCTATTCAAAGATGTGCTGCAGACCATGTTGCCGAATCAACTGTAAATGTTGTTCCTCTACCAAATGATGAGATGAAAGGTAGAATAATTGGTCGTGAGGGTAGAAACATAAGAACTTTAGAAACCCTTACAGGTATCGATTTAATTATTGATGATACTCCAGAAGCAGTTATTTTATCTGGTCACGATCCAATTAGGAGAGAAGTAGCAAGAATTGCTCTAGAAAAGCTTATAGTGGATGGAAGAATCCACCCAGCTCGTATAGAGGAAATGGTTGAAAAAGCAAAAAAAGAAGTGGATAACATTATTCGCGAAGAAGGAGAACAAGCAACTTTTGAAACTGGTGTACACGGAGTTCATGCTGAAATAGTAAAACTACTAGGAAGGCTAAAGTTCAGAACTAGTTACGGTCAAAATGTTCTTAAACATTCTATTGAAGTTGCATACCTTTGTGGAACTATGGCTGCAGAATTGGGCTTAGATCCTACCATTGCAAAAAGAGCAGGTTTACTTCATGACATAGGTAAGGCTGTGGATCACGAAGTAGAAGGACCTCATGCTACAATAGGTGCAGAGGTTGCAAAAAAGTATCATGAATCTAACATAGTTGTAAACGCCATAGCTGCTCACCATGGAGATATGGAGCCACAGAGTATAGAGGCTATCCTTGTTCAAGCTGCAGATGCTATATCAGCTGCTAGACCTGGTGCGAGAAGAGAAACATTAGAAGCTTACATAAGAAGGCTTGATAAATTAGAAGAAATAGCCACATCTTATGACGGCGTAGACAAATGTTATGCTATTCAAGCTGGACGTGAGATTAGAATAATGGTAAAGCCTGATGAAGTGGATGATGTAGCTTCTGTAGAGATGGCAAGAAGTATCATAAAAAGAATTGAAAACGAATTAGAATATCCAGGACAAATTAAAGTCAATGTAATAAGAGAAACAAGAGCTGTAGAATACGCAAAATAAAGAGAAAAAAATCCTTTTTAAAGGATTTTTTTTCTTTACATAGGCTTTAAATGCAAAGTAAGTCAATTCATATTCCTTCCATTGCATTATTTTGTGATATAATATAAGTTAATAAGATATACATATAGGAATTAATCATAGAAAATAACAAGAGATAATAGGTGAGTGTATGGAAAGATTGCAAAAATATATGGCATCCTGCGGAATTGGTTCTAGAAGGAAGTGCGAAGAATATATCCTTCAAGGTAGGGTAAGAATTAATTCGGAAATTGTTAAAGAATTAGGTGTAAAAATTAACCCAAATATAGACGAGGTTATGTTTGATAACCAACTGATAAACCCTGAAAAAAAGAAAGTTTATTATATGTTAAATAAGCCTTTAAAGTGTGTTACTACGGTAAAGGATGATAGAGGAAGAAAAACAGTGGTAGAAATAATCAATTGTAAAGAAAGAATATTTCCCATAGGGAGATTAGATTATATGACTTCTGGTTTACTTTTACTTACAAATGATGGGGATATCTATAATAGAATAATGCACCCTAGAGTTCAAATAAATAAGACATATATTGCAAGTATTCGGGGTAAACTAAGTGAAACTGAAAAAAATAAATTTAAAACTGGTATAGATATTGGAGGATACATCACTGCACCAGCTAGTATAGAAGTATTAAGTGAAAAAAGCAATGAATCTTTGGTGAAGGTTATGATCCACGAGGGTAAAAACAGACAAATACGAAGGATGTTTGAGAAAATAAATCATGAAGTGTTGTCGCTTAAGAGAGTTCAAATTGGAACATTATCCTTAGGAGATTTACCCTGTGGTGGATACCGAGAACTAACAAAAGGTGAAATAAAATATTTAAATAATTTGTAGGTGATATTATGTTTGAATATGTAAACAATGTCAGTATGATGAGCCACAATATAATAAAATCCTATGTGAAGTTTCCTAGAATTGCTGTGGACTGCACTTTAGGAAATGGTCTTGATACGGATTTCCTCAGTTCTCACTTTAAAAAAGTTTATAGCTTTGATATACAAAAAAATGCTATTGATAGCTACACTAGCAAAAAGCCTGAAAATGTGATTCTTATATATGATTCCAATGAAAATATTATGAAATACATAACTGAGCCCAAAGTGGATTGCATAGTATACAACTTGGGGTACCTACCAGGGGACAATAAGGTAATCACCACCACAGCTGAAAGCACTATTTCTAGTCTAAAAAGCGCCTTAAATCTCATAGCAAGTAAAGGGTTTATACTTATATGCTCATACCTAGGTCACGAAGAAGGAAAAAGAGAAAATTTATATTTAGAGGATTTTCTTAAAAAGATAAATAAAAAGACCTTTGGAGTCATGAGCCATAGATACATAAATAGAAAAGAAGATTCCCCTATACTATATATTATAGAAAAAAAGTAAAACTCATTGATATATTTTTTTGTTAGTGGTAGTATATATAGAGGTAAATTTGCTAGTTAGGAGCTGAATAGATGGAAGAAAGTAAAGATTTAATGAAAATTATACAGGTAAAATTCCCTCGATTAAGTAAGGGACAGAAATTAATAGCAGAATTTATATTAAAACATTACGATAAAGCAGCCTTTATGACTGCAGCAAAATTGGGTGATAGTGTAGGTGTCAGTGAATCAACTGTTGTTAGGTTTTCTAACGAACTAGGTTACTCAGGATATCCAGAATTGCAGAAATCACTGCAAGAAATGATAAAAAACAAATTGACTACAGTGCAAAGAATAGAGCTATCTAACCAATATATCTCTGAAGAAAATGCTCTTAAAGGCGTGTTAAAATCCGATATGGAAAACATAAGAGCCACTTTAGAAAAGATAAACCACAAGACCTTTGAAACGGTTGTGGACAATCTTTTTAAGGCAAAAAGAATATATATAATAGGGCTTAGAAGTTCTAGTGCAATGGCTGAATTCTTAGGTTTTTACTTGAATCTAATTTTAGATAACGTGCATATTGTAAACTACGGTGTCAGCGATATATTCGAGCAGATGATAAATATATCTGAAAATGATTTAGTAATAGGAATTGGTTTCCCAAGATATGCTATGAGGACCATAGATGTACTTGCCTTTGCCAAAAGTAGGAATGCAAGGGTTGTGGCTTTGACAGATAGCCTCCTTTCCCCATTGGCTGTAAAAGCAGACTATACTCTTATAGCTCAAAGCAATATGGCATCTTTCGTAGATTCACTTGTAGCCCCACTCAGTGTCATAAATGCACTTATTATAGCCGTGGGATTGAGAGAAAAAGAAAAAATTTCAAATACCTTTTCTTCTCTTGAGGAAATCTGGCAGGACTACGGTGTTTATTCAGAAAAAACGGAAAAAAAATAATAGCTATTCAAGTAAGATAACATCTTACTTGATTTTTTTGTAATATAGGAAGACTTTTGAGCTTCCATAGTAGGAGTATTTACTTCAAAAAATAAATAATTGATTTAAATGAGGTGTATTATTTGAGTAATATAATTATCATTGGTGGCGGCCCAGCAGGGATTATGGCTGCTATAAAAGCTAGCGAAAATCATAGGGTGACCCTAATTGAACAAAATGAGAAACTTGGAAAAAAGCTTTATATAACGGGTAAAGGTAGATGTAATGTAACAAACAATGCAGATATAGGAAGTTTTTTTGACAATATCCCTAAAAATCCACACTTTCTTTACAGTGCATTTTATTCCTTTACCAATGAGGATGTTAAGAATTTTTTTGAGAGTTCAGGAGTTAAGTTGAAAGTGGAAAGAGGGGAAAGAGTTTTCCCTTGTAGTGATAAATCTTCTGATATAATAAAAGCTTTAGAAACAAAATTGCGCGAAAAACATGTTAATGTGTTATTAAATTCACGTGTTTCTGAAATGATAATAAGGGATAGCAAAGTGCTAGGAATAAAGATGTCCAGCGGTGAAATTCTAAAGGCAGACAGCTTTATTATAGCTACAGGAGGAGCCTCATATCCTCAGACTGGCTCTACAGGTGATGGCTATATTTTTGCAAAAAAATGCAATCATAATGTGGTAGACGCTGTTCCTTCTCTTATTCCTATGGTTTGCAGTGAAGAATGGATAGATAGCCTTCAAGGTATTTCACTTAAAAATGTTACCCTGACATTAAAGCAAAATGGTAAAATTCTATTTCAGGATTTTGGAGAAATGCTATTTACTCATTATGGTATATCGGGACCCATAGTTTTAAGTGGAAGTGCGAGGATTCCCTTATCTACAGTGAAGAAAGGACTTAATGCCTATATAGATCTTAAACCAGCTTTAAGTTATGATGAATTAGATCTTAGGATACAAAGAGACTTCAAAAAGTTCATAAACAAAGATTTTAAAAACTCTTTAAATGAACTCTTGCCAAGTAAGTTAATTGATAGAGTCATATATTTAACTGGAATTCCAGAGGATAAGAAAATAAATAGTATTACAAAAGAAGAGAGAAAAAAGCTTGTTGAAATTTTAAAGGGATTTCCCCTTACTATAGTAAATTATAGACCAATAGCTGAAGCAATAATAACTAGTGGTGGAGTAGATACAAAAGAAATAGATCCATCCACAATGAAATCTAAATTTATGGATAATCTTTATTTTGCAGGTGAAATCCTAGATACCCATGGCTATACCGGAGGATTTAACCTTCAAATAGCTTTTTCTACAGGATTCCTTGCAGGGGAAAAAGTAAAATAAACTCGCAACAGTAATAAATGAAAAAGGGTGATGAAAATGAACAGTATAGCTATAGATGGACCAGCAGGAGCAGGCAAAAGCACCATAGCCAAAATGTTGGCAAAAAAGCTTGAATACGTATATATTAATACAGGAGCGATGTACAGAGCTGTAACATATTTAGCTCTTAAAAATAGTATAGAAGACAATAATAATGAGGAAATAAGAAATATCATCGCATCCATGAATATTGAATTCATAGATGATGATTTGTTTCTCAACGGCAAGAATATCCAAGATGAACTTGGGACACCATATATAAGTAGAAATGTGTCTAAGTATGCTGCACAAAAAATAGTCCGTGAAGAACTTGTAAAACTTCAGCGCAACATGGCGAAAACCGTAAATGTTGTCATGGATGGTCGAGATATTGGAACTGTGGTTTTAAAGGAATCTAATTGTAAGTTTTTCTTAACTGCTACTCCTGAAAAAAGAGCAGAAAGAAGATACAAAGAGCTTATAATTAGAGGTGATACATCTGTTACTTATGAAGAAATTCTAAAGGATATTATTAAAAGGGATAATTATGATTCTACTAGAGAAATTGATCCTTTGAGAAAAGCAGAAGATGCCATAGAAATTGATTCTACAGATATGACTTTAGAAGAAGTAGTAGATAAAATGATGGAATATATACGTAATAGGAGAATATAATTCATGAAAGAAGTTATTTTAGCCAAGGAAGCAGGTTTTTGTTTTGGAGTAAAACGAGCAGTAAATATAGCTCTTCAGTGTATAAATAATAATAATGGAAATATATATACTTTAGGGCCTTTAATTCACAATGGAGATGTGGTTCAAAGGTTAAAAGAAAAAAATATTGTGAGCATAGATATTTCACAAATTGATAACTGCAGTAAAGATGATATAGTTATAATACGTTCCCACGGAATAACTCCAAAGATAATGCATAAACTAATAAAATCTGGGGTTCAAATAATAGATGCCACATGCCCTTATGTAGTTAAAATTCAAAAAAAAGTGGAATTATATCATAAAGAAGGATATAATATAATCATTGTAGGGGATTCAGAGCATCCAGAAGTTCAAGGCATAAATGGTTTTTGTGGAGACAGTGCTTTGATAACTAAAGATGGATCAGAAATAGACACTTTCAATGGACGGGTGTGTATTGTATCTCAAACAACGGAAAAGGTAGAAAACTATAATAAGGTGGTTGAGAAAGTTAAAAGTCTAAACATTGATCACATGGCTATAAACACCATATGTAAAGCCACTAGTCTTAGACAGAAATCTGCCTATGATATTTCAAAACAAGTAGATGCTATGATTGTAATAGGTGGGAAAAATAGTTCAAATACTAACAAACTTTTTGAAATCTGCAAAAAAAACTGTGAAAAGACTATTCACATCGAAAATTATTTAGAAATACCTGATTGGTTAAAATCAGATAATATAAAGAAAATAGGTATAACGGCAGGTGCTTCAACACCTAGCTGGGCTATTGAGGAGGTCATTACTAAAATGCAAAATTTCAATGAACAGGATAATTTAATGAATGAGCAATTAAAGTACATGGATGAAAACCATCTAGATATAAAAACAGGAAAAATAATAAAGGGTGAAATTATATCAGTTCAGAAAAAAGAAGCCTTTATAGATTTAAACTATAAAAGTGACGGTGTTCTTCCTCTATCTGAAGTTACATCTGACAGTGATGCAGATTTAACCACCATATTTAATATAGGTGACATAATTACTTGCAAAGTGATCAAATTAAAAGATTCCCATGGAAATGTAGTTTTATCTACAAAAGAATTGGAAAGACAAGAAGGATACGAAACACTAAAAAGTGCCAGTGAAAATAAAACCAAAATAAATGTATTGGTAAAAGAAGAAGTAAAAGGTGGTTTTATATGCAATTTCAAGGGAATAAAACTATTCATGCCTGCCTCTCTTGCAAAACTCAATATATACGATGATGTAAAAGAGTTAATTGGCCAAAACGTGGATGTTTATATAGAAGAGTATAAAAAAGTTAGAAACGATACAAAAATTATTGTATCTAGAAAAGCTGTTCTTCTAGAAGAGAAAAATCAAATTGTAGAAAAAGCATGGCAACATATAAAACCTAATACCGTTGTAGAAGGCGTAGTAAGAAGAATAAACGATTTTGGAGCTTTCGTAGATGTAAATGGCATAGATGGTTTGCTTCATATCTCTGAACTTTCTTGGTCAAAGGTAAACTCTGTGAAGTCAGTATTGAAGGTTGGCGATAAAATACAAGTATATGTTCTGGATTGCAATAAAGAAACAAATAAACTTTCCCTTAGCTTAAAGAAGCTTATTGACAACCCATGGGCAAAGATTGAAGAAAAATATCCTATAGGCTCCATAGTTCTTGGAAAGGTCATAAGATTTGCATCCTTTGGGGCATTTGTAGAGTTAGAGCCTGGAGTAGAAGCCTTGCTTCACATATCTCAGATAAGCCACAATAGAGTAGAGAAAGTTGAAAATGCTTTGACTATCAATGAAAGCATTAAAGTGAAAGTTATGGATGTAAATAAAGAAAAGAAGAGAATATCTATAAGCACAAAGGAACTACTAGATATATAACATACAAAAGCTACCTTTGGGTGGCTTTTTTTATCATTTAATTTTAATATGAGGTAATCTTAATGGTTGACTTTGAATTCCTTAATAACTTTAATATAAATTACATTGAATGTAATAGCTGCAAAAGTAAAATATTCAATCCCCTTAATAAAGATTTTATTTCATCGTATTATGGAAAAAGACTTATAGGAAGATTATCTATTAGGAGTAAGTGTTTGCTTTTAAAACATAGAGATAAAATCTTCGGATATATTTGGGTCAGTTCTTTTAAAGATAAAATTTGTTTTGTGCAAGAATTATATATACAAGATGATACACCAATAGGTTCAATAGGTGCTATAGGAAATATTTTCAGTCCCTATAGCCTGATAAATTATACCTCTATACGAAAACCAAAGACAAATTTATATTTAGAATCGCTAGGATTTAGTAAAAAAAGAAGTGTATTAAAGATGTCCATGAATAGAGCTTTTTTGAAATATAATATGGAAAAGCTCCCCTGCGAAAGCTCTGTAAAGTATTACAAGGAAGGGGAAGACGAAGAAATAAGATGCAAAGTTCAGAACGAGATATTTAGGACAGCCAATAGAAAAGAGCTCAATGTAAATGATATTTATATGGATGAAAGACAAGCTTACTATATAAATAAAGGCGCCTTGTTTTTAAAAATTGGAAATGAAATAGTGGGCTACTCTCAACTCATAAGCAATGAGGGATTCATCACCATCGTAAATTTCGGAATAATTCCACAGTATAGGGAAAAAGGCTATGGCAAAATATTGTTAAAGGAAATTATTAATTTGTCCATAATACTGTTTCCCACAGAAAAAACAATAAAAATAGATGTATTTGAAAACAACTACAAAGCCATATCGCTGTATAAAAAGTTCGGATTTTTCGAGGAATGTATAGTAGATAGCTGGGAAATGTACACAAAAATATAGGTTATGATTTTTACTTCATAACCTATATTTTAATTTTATCATAATCTATCTTTTATTATTTTACCTAATATATCTAAGCCTTTTTTTGTGTTTTTTTCATCCATATAGGAATAGTTAAGACGTATGTGATTGTGATCTCCACCACTAGCGTAAAAAGAATCTCCAGGGACAAAGGAAATACCATTTTCTAAGGCAACGCCAAGAAGATGCTTGCTTTCAATGGTGGAAGGTAATTTTAAATATGTAAAAAGTCCTCCTTGTGAGTCGGTGTATTCAACTATATTATCCAAGTTTTCTTTAATACATTTTATGAAGAACTCCTTTCTTTTTTTATATACACTTCTCAAGATCTTTATATGGCCTTCCAAGTTGTAATTGTTAAGAAACTCCCAAGTTATGTACTGATTTAATGTACCGCACTGTAAGTCAGCACCTTGCTTGCACACAAGTAGTTTGTCAATAATATTACTCTGAGCACAAACCCAACCTATTCTAAGCCCTGGGCAGAAGGTTTTAGAAAAGGTTCCAAGGTGAACAACATATCCACCTTTGTCAAAACTTTTTATACTGGCATTAGGTTCTCCAGTAAAAATTAATTCCCTATATGGATTGTCTTCTATAATAGGGACATTGTATTTCTCAGCCAAAAAGCAAAGATATTTTCTCTTTTCAAGAGACATAGTTATGCCCGTTGGATTTTGAAAATCAGGTACTGTATATATGAATTTCACCCGTTTATTTCTCTTTAGAATGGTTTCCGCGTAATTCACATCCATGCCATCCTGTTCCATCATCACTTCTTCATATTCCGGCTCATACGCATTAAAGGCAGTTAAAGCTCCAAGGTAAGTAGGCCGCTCTACAATAATGGTATCACCTTTATTTATGAACAATTTCCCAACAAAGTCCAATCCCTGCTGTGAGCCAGATGTAATTAATATATTTTCTATTGTACAGTTTAAGCTGTTTTCTTTGTTCATTATTTTTTGGCATATGGATTCTCTAAGCTTAGTAAATCCCTCAGAAGCACCATATTGCAATGCTATTTCGGGGTAACGCTGAAGAATACTGTTTGTTATCTTATTTATTTCTTCAGATGGAAACAGTTCCGGGGATGGAAAACCGCCGGAAAATGATATTATGCTTTTGCATTCGGAAATCTTCATAAGCATTTGAAGATCTTCTGCTTGCCCATGAACTCTAGACGAAAAATTTATATTCATTATTACTATCTCCCAAAATTTATTTCATACATACAATTATACTACTAAGGCAAATGTATTCCAATACGTATATTTTCTTTGACTTTAGGAAAACCTACAATAGGACAGTTAATTAAAGTTAAAAAGGAGATGATTATAATGTGTAATTTAAGTATGCTAGATTTACAAAACCTTAGACATTTAATTGGAGCTCATGCCAGTGTAGAAAAGAAACTAAATGCTTATGCTGAAAAATGTACTGATTCACAAATTAAACAGACCTTTTTGAATCACGCAAATGATAGCAAGCAAACAAAAGACGAATTAATAACATTTTTAGGTTAGGAGGAGAGAAAATATGGACGATAAAGTTATGCTAAACGACTACTTAGCAGGTTTAAACGCAGATTTAGCCACTCTTGGAAGTGCTATAGCTCAAACGGAGGATGAAACTTTGTATAACAAGTTAAAAGCTCTTAGAGATGCAGATGAAGTTCGTCAAAGAGAAGTATACAAAATAGCTAAATCCAAAGGATACTATATTCCTGCAGAACCAGCTACAGAAGAACAAATTTCCACAGTTAAAAGCCAGGTAACTACAGGCTAAGGAATAAATAATATTATAATTTAAAAGTAGTTATAGTAGAAAAACATAATTTAAACTGTCACTTACTACAACTTACTTAATTTCAGATATATTAAAAAGGATGTTAAAAAACATCCTTTTTAATATTTACATCATATATAGACCTTGTACGACTTTTTACATACTTTTTGGCATTCTGCCTAAATTGGTATTGTCCACAGTTCTATTCCTTAAAGACTCTACAGGGCTTTCTTCATCTTCATATCTATAATCCTGTCCTTTTTTATTAATGTATTCCTTAATGACCTTATGAGTTGGAACCTCATCTACAGGAGTGTTTAAAGTATCTTGGAATTTGAAGAAGTTATGATCTTTATTAAGATCATTTATAGAAACATATTCCTCCAATTTAGAAGTGTTCTCTACAGTATTTTTTAATATGTTTCTTATATAGTTTTTATTTTCATGAAGCTTTAACAGTTCAGGGAATGAACCATCAGGTATACATTGTTGCCATTCTTTTTGTTCGTACTTTTTCAATAGTTCTGCCGCTTTGTGAAGGTGTGATACCTCTTGAATAAAATGCTCTTCCCAAATTTTCTTTATGTAAGGATCAGTTTCATCTTCGTAGCAAGAATAATATAAATAACATTCTGTGTATTCATGCATCAATAGGTTTTCTAAAAATGTCATTTGGGTGTTCATCAAACTGCCGTACTGTGAAACGTGCTGTTCTTCAATTAAACCTATTTCTTGATATAATTGCCTTCCTATATCGTTGTGATACAGTGCGGAAGTATTCATGTAATAATTCATAGTTTGTTGTTCCGCAGCAGTTATTATTCCTACATGCAATTTAGTTAGAGGATGAGCTGTTTTTGCATCGATAAAATTTCTTATGTTGTCAAAAGGATATCTGTGCTCTGATATAGTAGGTCTTCCTGGCATTATTTCAGTGTAGTGTCCAACTAAATGTTCTGACTTAACACCAACTTCCATCTCTAACAAGTCTGAATATCTGTATAGATGATCAAAATCTTCTAGTAAAGCAAAATCTAAGGCTGCTTTTACCATCATATCTGGTTCATTTTGTGCTATTCCAGCAGTTAAATCAACAGCCAATTGTTCATAGCTAATTGTATGCTCTAAAATCGTCTCATCTAAAGGTTTTAGTGCTGCAATAACTTTTTGTTGTTGCTGTTCAACTCTTCTTATTAATGCTAACTCTCGTCTTATGTCGTTATCAGGACAATTTCTTGAAAATTGGTGGCCAAACCAAACTGCCTCATACTCAGTACCGTTCATCAAAATAATTCTTGTTTTTGTGTAGGGATCTACCTCGTTTTTGTTGTATGGCTTAGGGTAAATTGAAGACCAATTTTTAAACGCAGCATCCACATTTATTGGCTTTTCTTCAAATGGATTCATAAAACCACTCCTTTTAATTTATATTTGTAAAACCTCATTCGTTAATCTACCCATTCCATTTTCAGTTTATACCACTTTTGAGTGGATTCTTTTTATGTTATAATACAATTGAGTATTTATAGATTTGATTGGAGGATAAAATTTTGAAAGAAAACTTAAAATATTATATAGAAACTTGGGGTTGCCAGATGAATGAAGAGGATTCTGAGAAGATATCTGGTATGCTTAAAATAAAAGAATTTAATAGAGTCTATTCTGAAGAAGAAGCAGACGTTATTGTGTTTAATACTTGTTGTGTAAGAGAAAATGCCGAACAAAAAGTTTTTGGCCACTTAGGCATTTTAAAAAATATAAAAGAGAAGAAACCATCGTTAATTATAGCTGTATGTGGATGCATGATTCAACAGGAAGGGATGGCAGAAACCATAGCGAAAAAATACCCCTTTGTAAACCTACTTATAGGCACGCATAATTCTTACATGTTTCCTCAGTACCTAGATAGGCTCCTTAAGGGTGAAAAGCAGATAGTTGAGGTATGGGAAAAAGAAGGCCAAATAATAAACGATATTCCCATAGATAGACTTAGCCCTACAAAAGCATTTGTCACTATAATGTATGGCTGTAATAACTTCTGTACATATTGCATAGTTCCATACGTTAGGGGAAGAGAGAGAAGCAGAAAACCAGAGGACATCGAAAATGAAATAATAAACTTAGTAAATAAGGGCTATAAAGAAGTGACACTTCTAGGACAGAATGTAAATTCCTATGGCAAAGGGTTAGAACCTCATATTTCTTTTGCAGATCTTCTTAGAAGATTAAACAAAATTCAGGGTCTAGAGAGAATTAGGTTTATGACATCGCATCCAAAGGATTTATCCCATGATGTTATAGATGCCATAAGCCAATGCGAAAAAGTTTGTGACCACGTACATCTACCAGTCCAGTCTGGATCTACTGAATTATTAAAGAAGATGAACAGAAATTACACAAGAGAACATTACTTAGATTTAATAAAGGAAATTCGTGAAAAAATACCTACTGCTTCCATAACCACAGATATAATTGTGGGATTCCCTGGTGAAACAGAAGAAGATTTTAATGAAACATTAAAATTAATCCAAGAAGTTAAATATGATTCTGTATTTACTTTCCTTTACTCAAGAAGAGAAGGTACACCCGCCTTTGACTTTGAAGATCAGATTCCCGAGGATGTAAAGCACCAACGCTTTGAGAGACTTGTACAAGAAGTAAATAAGATATGTGAAGAATTAAATAAAGAGTACTATGATAGAGTTGTCCCTGTTTTAGTAGAAGGTGTAAGTAAAAATGATAAAAATATGCTTACTGGAAGAACTACCACTGCAAAATTGGTGAATTTTAAGGGAAATAAAGATAGCATAGGAAAAGTAGTAAATGTTAAAATTACCAAGACAAAGTCCTTCTCACTATTAGGTGAGGAAATACAGTAGTCTTATATTAAAGGAAGTGTTTATATTGTCATTAACTCCAATGATGAGGCAATACATGAATGTGAAAGAGAATTGTAAGGACTGCATCTTATTTTTTAGATTAGGTGACTTTTACGAAATGTTTTTCGAAGATGCAGAAATAGCCTCAAAAGAACTTGAATTGGTCTTGACTGGCAGAGATTGCGGTCTGGAAAATCGTGCTCCAATGTGCGGTATACCGTATCACGCAGCCAATAACTACATAGGAAAACTAGTTTCTCGAGGTTATAAGGTTGCCATATGCGAACAAATGGAAGACCCATCCCTTGCTAAAGGTATTGTAAAAAGAGATGTAATTAAGATTGTAACTCCGGGTACGTATTTGGATTCAAATTTTCTAGAGGATGGTAAAAATAATTTCCTTATGAGCATTGATATGAGAGATGGAGTCCGTACTGGCATAAGTGCAGCTGATATATCCACTGGTGAGTTTTATTGCACCAGTGGAAGTATACCAATTCACCAAATCATAGATGAAATAAGCAAGTTTAACCCCTCAGAGATTTTATTATTTGAGGATGCTAATCCAGAATTAATAAAAATTATAGAGGATAGATTTCCTTCTGCCATAACATTTATACCTTATGACAGTGATTATTCTGATACGGTTCCCAAGGATATATCAATAAATAATTGTCCTAAAAACCAAGACAAATCTCTCATTAGTTCTGTAAATTTACTTTTAAGATACATTAATTATACTCAGAAAACGGCTATGTCAAATATTATTTCTGCGGATTATTATGAAATTGTTGATTATATGATAATAGACAATAATTCAAGATTAAATTTGGAGCTTACAGAAAATATTAGAGAAAAAGGAAAAAGAGGAACACTTCTTTGGGTCTTAGACAAAACTTCAACTGCCATGGGGGCTCGCCGCCTAAGAAAGTGGATAGAACAGCCATTGTTAAATACCTGTGCAATTTTAAAGCGTCAAGAGGGAATTGAAGGCCTTATGGAAAACCCTTTTGCCCATGAGGATTTAAAGGACTCCCTAAAGGGTATATATGATATTGAGCGATTAGTGGGCAAAATTAGCTCTAAAAGTGTCAATGGCAAGGAATTGCTTTCTCTTAGAAATTCCATAGGGAAACTACCTGCTATAAAGAAAATTCTAATGAGTTTCCAAGATGGTATATTAAAGAAATTTGGTGAAGAATTAGATTGTTTAGATGATATTTATGAGTTAATCTACCATTCTATATGTGAAGAGGCTCCCATGTCCCTTAAAGATGGTTCTATTATAAAACAGGGCTACAACGAAGAGGTAGATTCTCTTAGATACGCCAAAGCTCATGGAAAGGAATGGATCTCAAATCTAGAGTTGCAGGAAAAAGAGGCCACAGGGATAAAATCCTTGAAAGTTGGCTATAACAAGGTCTTTGGTTATTATATAGAGGTAACCAAAACTAATCTAGCCTCTGTACCAGAGGACAGATATATTAGAAAGCAAACCCTTAGCAATGGGGAAAGATACATTACCCCTGAACTAAAAGAAATGGAAGCAAAAATTCTTGGTGCAGAGGAGCGATTGATTTCTCTTGAGTACGAGCTTTTTGTACAGATAAGAGATGCTGTGGAGAAGGAAATATGCAGACTTCAAAAAGCAGCACTTGTAATCTCAGAATTAGACTGCATAAGCTCTCTTTGCACTGTTGCAAAGGAAAACTCCTATGTTAAACCTGTCATTAACAACGATGGTATAATAGATATAAAAGGTGGCCGTCACCCAGTGGTAGAAAACAGTATGAAGAATTCTACCTTTGTGGAAAATGACACCTATGTTGATACAGATGACAATCAACTTTTGATTATAACGGGGCCAAATATGGCAGGGAAATCCACTTATATGAGGCAAGTAGCTTTGATAACTCTCATGGCTCAAATAGGCAGTTTTGTGCCTTGTTATAGTGCTAACGTATCTGTGTGTGATAGAATATTTACTAGGATAGGTGCTTCCGATGATCTGGCTTCTGGTAAAAGCACCTTTATGGTGGAGATGTGGGAAGTTTCCAACATACTGAAAAATGCTACGCCTAATAGTTTAGTAATACTTGACGAAGTAGGAAGAGGAACCAGTACTCACGATGGTCTCAGTATAGCTTGGGCAGTAATAGAGTTTATGTGCAACAACTCTTCTCTTAGATGCAAAACTCTCTTTGCTACCCATTATCATGAACTAATCGAACTTGAAGATAAAATCAAGGGTGTGAAAAACTATTCTATTGCCGTAAAGAAGGTGGAAAACGAAGTTGTATTCCTTAGAAAGATCATAAAGGGTGGCACAGATGAATCCTATGGCATAGAAGTTGCCAAACTTGCAGGGCTACCAGTTGAGGTAACAACTAGAGCCTCAGAGATTCTCGGCTCCTTAAAGAATAATACAAAGGTCCATGAGAAAATGCCATTACTTCGTGAAGAAAAAAAGGCCAAATCAAACAGTAATAGAAACATACAACAATTGAGTTTTCAGTCAATTGAAGAAAATAATGTTGTTGATGAGTTGAAAAATACAGATATTTTGAAGATGTCTCCGTGGGAAGGCTTTCAAAAGCTACATGAGCTTATAGAAAAAGCAAAAAGGATTGATAATATATAATGAGCAAAATAAATTTATTATCTAAAGAAACCTCAAATAAGATAGCGGCGGGAGAAGTGGTGGAAAGACCAGCTTCTGTTGTGAAAGAACTGATTGAAAATAGCATCGATGCCAATTCTAAAAACATAGAAATTAGAATAGAAGACGGCGGACAAGATTTGATTTTCATAAAGGATGACGGCATGGGTATGGATGAAGAAGATCTAAAACTTGCTTTTTTGCCTCACGCTACGAGTAAGATATGCTCCATAGAGGATATTTACAGTATATCCTCCTTAGGATTTCGTGGTGAGGCTCTGCCAAGTATAGCATCCATTTCCAATGTAGTGGTTCAGAGTAGATCACAGGATAGTATGAGTGGACATGAAATAAAAATGGATGCCGGACAGTGCACTTGCTTTAAAGAAATTGGTTGTGCACCAGGCACCATATTTGAAGTTAGAAATTTATTCTTTAATGTTCCAGCTAGGCAGAAATTCCTAAAGTCATCAAACCGAGAAGCAGCGGTAATCTCAGAAATGGTGTTGAAGATGGCCTTATGTAACAGCCATATAGGCTTCACCTACTTTAATAACAATAAAAAAGTGTATTCAACATCTGGCTCTGGGGATCTTTTAGAAAACATACGAGTTTTGTATGGCAAAGAGGTCTATGAAAATTCTTATTATTTTGAAGGCCACAATGATATTGCCACGGTTTACGGTTATATTGGCAATGATAAAGTTAGTAGGGGAAGTAGAAGCCGTCAAACTATTTTTATAAACAAAAGATTGGTGAAAAACCAACTTATATCTGTAGCAGTGGAAAATGCCTTTAAATCATTTTTGACCATCAATAAATATCCCTTTTTTACTATTTTTCTAGAGATTTACCCTGAATTAATAGATGTAAATGTGCATCCCTCAAAATCTGAAGTAAAAATAAGAGATGACAAAATGATTTATAAATTGGTTTTTGACTCTGTGCACAGTGCTTTAAGAGATAACTTAAAGGAAAGCTTTAATATAGATTTTGAAAATGATCACAATGATGAAAATCATAAGATTGTTGAAAAACCAGTACATGAGCAAAAGAACTTTATTGAGTATGTGGATAAGGATACAAACTTTAATTCTATACAAAAGCTTCAGGAAAGAGCTTATAAGGCCCCTGTTATTGAAAGCAACCATGAAGTTAAAGAGGAACAGAATTATAATTACGTTAATAGTAAAACTGAAACAAACATTCCTATGGAGATTTTGCAAGCAAAGTTTCCAAAATTAAAAATCATAGGGCAGTACAACAATACCTATATAATAGGCGAGGCTTTTGGGCAGCTATACCTTATTGACCAACATGCTGCCCATGAAAAAATCATGTTTGAAAAGTATATAAATCAAATTTCAAAGCATAAAGTTATAAGTCAAATAGTTTTAGTGCCAGTTTTATGTGAACTTTCCCCTTCAGAGTACGCTACTTATGAAGAAAATGTATCTATTTTTACTGATATGGGCTTTAAAATTGAACCCTTTGGAGATACAACCCTTAGCATTAGAGAATTTCCACTTTTACTGGGAGAGGTGAATTGTAAAAAGACCTTTTTCAGTATCATTGAAAACTTAAAGACCATGGGAAGTGGTTCACAAGCTGAAGTAAACTATAATAAAATTGCAACTATAGCGTGTAAATCTGCAGTTAAGGCTAACAATGAACTTTCATTTGAGGAAATGGAATTTCTCATAGATGAGTTGCGATTTATAAATGATCCCTTTAGGTGCCCTCACGGTAGACCAACTATAATTAAATTTACACTTACAGATATAGAAAAAATGTTTAAACGAATACAGTAAAGAGGATAGATATGAAAACAAAAATTCTAATAATTTCAGGCCCTACAGCGGTAGGCAAGACTGATATATCAATAGATGTAGCCAAGAAGCTAAATGGGGAAATTATATCTGCGGACTCCATGCAGATATATAAACACATGGATATAGGTTCTGCGAAGATTACAAAAGAAGAGATGCAGGGAATACCACATCATTTAATTGACTTTGTAGACCCCAAAAGTGAGTTTTCAGTTTCAGAGTTTTCCAGTATGGCAAAAAATCTTATAGAGGACATAACTCAAAGAGGAAAACTGCCTATAATCACCGGTGGAACGGGACTTTATATAGATTCCCTTATATATAACTATAATTTTGCAAATAGCACAAGAGATGACGAGTACAGGGAAGAGCTAAAAGCCTTGGCAGAAGAAAAGGGCAATGAGTACATTTACAATATGCTAAAAGAAGTCGATATAGAGTCTTATGAAAGGCTAAGCCTTAAAGATAGTAAGAGAATAATAAGGGCTTTAGAAGTGTATAAGACAACTGGTAAGACCATCGGAGAGGTAAATAGTGAAGTTGATGTGTATGACATTCCTTACCAAATTGATTACTTCGTTTTGACAATGGATAGAGAAGCTCTGTACAATAGAATAAATGCTCGCGTTGATCTTATGATAAAAAAAGGCCTTTTAAAGGAGGTAGAGTACCTCATTAATAGTGGTTTAAATGAAAATATGCAGTCTATGAAGGGTATAGGATACAAAGAGATAATCCTTTACTTTAAGGGCATTTTAACCCTGGATGAAGCTATATATGAAATAAAAAAGGGCAGTCGCAATTATGCAAAACGTCAGCTCACTTGGTTTAGAAAAGATAAAAGAGTACAATGGATAAATAAAGACAATTTTCTTTCCAATGAAGACATATCTTCGTATATATGCCATAGAGCTACTATTTAATATATGCTTTCAAATAGTTTCATTATATTTTAGAAATATAAAGGATATTTATGATTCACATAGAATTTTAAAATATATAATATCAATATAATTTTCTACAGGAGGTGAGTTTTTTGGCAACTAAACAGATTAATAATTTACAAGATATTTTTTTGAATAATGCAAGAAAAAGCAAATTAACTGTAAACATTCGTTTGCTAAACGGATTTCAGCTTAAAGGTCTCGTAACAGGTTTTGATAGTTATACTGTAGTTTTGGAGTCCAATGGCGAACAGATTATGATATATAAGCATGGAATATTATCTATTACTCCGCAAAAGCCTATATTATATAATTCACAGCTATCAGATAAAGAATAGGAATTCCTATTCTTTATTGCTTTAAAAGAAAAAATATAATATTATACTATTGTAGAAAACGGAAGAAGAGGAGATTTAAAATGTTAAAAGATACTATGGATTTACTAAAATGTGCTTATAGCATTAATAATAATACAATGGAATTATATAGGCAAGCCATCAAAGATGTTGAGCCTGTTTTTAAAGAACTTAACGAAATAAGAGAGTACAATCAATTAAAAGTCCTTGAGGCCTTTAAAGAGGAAAGGATCAGTGAAATGCACTTCACTAATTCCACAGGTTATGGTTACGGGGATATTGGAAGAGATACTCTAGATTTGATGTACGCAAGGATATTTAAATGTGAAGCTGCTCTAGTAAGACCCCACTTTGTCAACGGAACCCATGCTCTTGGAACTGCATTGTTCGGAAATTTACGACCAGGGGATACAATGCTTTCAGTATGTGGGCTACCCTATGATACCTTGCACGGTATAATAGGACTCACTGGCAATGGAATGGGAAGTCTTAAAGAATACGGTGTAAATTATAAACTTGTAAATTTAAAAAACAATAAAATTGATATAGATGAAGTAGTAAAAAGTATAAAAGAAGATACTTCTATTAAATTAGTACATATTCAGAGATCCACAGGATATGGGTGGAGGAATTGTTTAAATGTCGAAGAAATTGGGCATATTATAAATAAGGTGAAAGAAATCTCTAAAGATATAATTTGCTTTGTAGACAATTGTTATGGTGAGTTTGTAGAGACAAGAGAAGCAACTGAAGTAGGTGCAGACCTTATGGCAGGTTCCCTTATAAAAAATATAGGTGGTGGTATTGCTCCTACAGGTGGATACATCGTGGGTAAAAAACAGTATGTTGAAAACTCCTCGTATAGATTGACAGTACCTGGTATAGGGGGAGAGTGTGGCTCCACCTTTGGCGTTATGAGAAGTTTATATGAAGGACTTTTCTTAGCTCCTCATGTTACCATGGAATCAGTGAAAGGTGCCATTTTCTGTGCTAGAATAATGGAGCTAGCAGGCTTTGAAGTTTTGCCTAAATTCAATGAAAAACGCAGTGACATAATTCAAGCTATAAAATTTAACGATAAAGAAAAGCTTATTCAATTTTGCAAAGGGATACAAAAAGGTTCACCTATTGATTCCTTTGTTGAATGTGAACCTTGGGAGATGCCAGGATACGAAGATGAGGTTATAATGGCAGCAGGTGCATTTATACAAGGTGCCTCCATAGAGCTTTCTGCTGACGCCCCAATTCGTGAGCCATATATAGCTTATCTACAAGGTGGCTTGACCTTCGATCACGCTAAAATTGGTATACTGATAGCACTAGATAGGATATTAAATATAAAATAAGCAAAACATTTACTTAAGGAGAATAAATTTATGATTGAAAAATGCCATAAATGCCACAGCTTAGATATAGTTGACGTGGATGGAGTATTGATGTGCAACAATTGCGGTGAAATATTAAATGGTGACTGTAAAAAAGAGATAAGTATAAAAATAGACAGTGTTGAAGCTCAAAATCACGCTGAAAGCTCTATATCACAAGATGACGATTTAAATATAGAGGCATTAGAAAATCTGAATGATGAAGATGATTTATCTGAGGAAGAAATCGGTGACTTTCAACCTTTTTCTGATTTAAGCTATTTATTAGACTCTGAAGAAGAAATGGATAGCGACCAAGAGGATGTATTAAATAGAGAAGGCCAATGGTGTTTTATAGATGACGTGGATGACTTAGCAGAAGACTTAAGCTATGAGGACTACAACAACGCCTATGAGGAAAAATACCCTGGACTCCTTATACGCAAATAAAAATAAAAGTAAAAAAGTGCAAAGGTAAAATCCCTCTGCACTTTTTTTACTCAATATCTTCATTTAATGGATTAGCATAAACTGCTTCTCTTAAATTCTCCTCATCAATGTGGGTATAGATCTCAGTGGTGGATATACTTTCGTGGCCCAAGATATCTTGTATGGATCTTACATCTACATTGCCGTACTTATACATAAGAGTGGCAGCAGTATGACGCAATTTGTGTGGGGTTAATTTATCGTAGTCAAGACCAGCAAGCTTTGCATATTTTTTTACCATTCTCTCCACAGTACGCTCTGATATTCTCATCTTTTTGCTAGAAATAAATAGTACATTTTTCAGCTCTTGGGGTAAAGTACTGTCTTGAGCTTCTCTTAAAGGCAAGTATTTGTTTAAAGCTTGCATTACTGCTTTATTAAGATAAACTACACGTTCCTTATTGCCTTTACCTATGACTCTTAAAGTATCATCTACAATTTTATTTCTATCTATAGAGCACAATTCCGAAAGTCTTAAACCACAATTCAAAAAAATGCTCACAATGCAATAATCTCGTTCCTTATTTTTTCCTCCCATTTTTTCAACAGTATCAAGAAGTCGCTTGCTTTCTTCAAGGGTGAGGTACACTGGATTTCTTTTAGGCACTTTGGGAATAGGGAGGTGATGAGTAGGGTTTACAGTTATTATTTTTTTTATGTCGCAAAGATATGTGAAAAATGCCTTTAAACAAGATATTTTTCTCGCGCGGGCGTAGGCGCTATTATCTAATTCAATCTGAGTATAAGAGAGAAAATCAACTAGTATTTCAATGGTAGCATTAGTTAAGTATTCATCCTTAAATTGATCTAATTTACTTTGATTTTTTTCTTCGTTTTTATCTTTATTTTCGTTCTCACTGTTTTCGTTTATTGAAAGCAAGTACAAAGAAAACAGTTTTAAATCAGAGGCATATCCTTTAACTGTGTTAGGTGAGAGGCCTTTTACAGCTAAACAATAATTTAAAAAGTCAGAAATTGTTTTTGGAAAATTTTCTTTGAAATCCATTAATATATCACTTCCCTTATTTTCATATAGAATAATGTCGTGAAATTTGTATTTCACGACATTATTGTTATCACCTTAGGGGAGTTTACCTCCCTTTAAATTTATCAAAAATCATAATTAACAATTTACTTCTGATTTTATGCCCATAGAATCTTTATTGGCATCTAGTATTGGCTGAACATAGTCATTTATAAAATCCACAACTTGCTCTGGAGCTCTTCCTGTGAATTTTTTTGCATCTATTATATGGAGTATTTCTTCACTGGACATATTAAATGTAGGATCAGCAATAATTCTATTTATCAAATCGTTTTCAAGACCTAGTTCCTTTACCTGTCTTGCAGCTTCCATGGAATGAATCCTTATTCTTTCGTGCAACTCTTGTCTGTCGCCACCTTTTTTTACGGACTCCATCATTATGTTTTCAGTGGCCATAAATGGCAATTCACGCTTTACATGGGATTCGATTACCTTAGGATATACAACCATATTTTCAGTTATGTTTATATAAAGATTTAATACTCCATCAAGAGCTAAAAAAGCTTCTGGTACTGATATTCTCTTGTTTGCAGAGTCATCAAGTGTTCTCTCAAACCACTGTGTTCCAGCAGTTATAGCTGGGTTTAAGGCATCAATAATAATGTACCTGCAAAGGGATCCCATTCTCTCAGATCTCATTGGATTTCTCTTGTATGCCATGGCAGACGAACCAATCTGATTTTTTTCAAAAGGTTCTTCCATTTCTTTCATGTTTTGCAAAAGTCTTAAATCATTGCTGAATTTATAAGCACTCTGAGCTATTTCTGATAAAGTATTTAACACTATTGAATCCACTTTTCTTGAGTAGGTTTGCCCTGTAACAGGATATATATCTTTGAAGCCCATCTTTTCTGCTACCATTTTATCAAGTTTTTTTATTTTATCATGGTCTCCATTAAATAGATCCATAAAACTAGCTTGAGTTCCAGTAGTTCCTTTTACTCCTCTAAGCTTTAAGTTGCCTATGACAAAATCAAGATTCTCCATATCAAGCACAAGTTCTTCTAACCAAAGTGTAGCCCTCTTCCCCACCGTGGTTAGTTGGGCAGGTTGGAAGTGGGTGAAGCCTAGGGTAGGCATATCTTTGTATTTTATAGCAAAATCCTTTAGGGAAGCCATAACAGTAACAAGTTTCTTCTTTATAAGAAGCAATGCTTCTCTCATTACTATAAGATCTGTATTGTCACCAACAAAACAAGAAGTTGCACCAAGATGAATAATTTTCTTTGCATTAGGACACTGCAATCCATATGCATAAACATGGCTCATAACATCGTGTCTTATTTCCTTCTCCTTTTTCTCAGCATCCTCAAAGTTGATGTTATCTAGGTTATTTCTAAGCTCTTCAATCTGCTGATCTGATATATTAAGGCCTAATTCCTTTTCAGATTCTGCCAGTGCAAGCCACAACCTTCTCCAAGTTTTAAACTTAGTTTCTTCAGAAAATATTTTAGACATCTCCAATGAAGCGTATCTTGAATTCAAAGGGTTGTTATATTTATCTCTCATTTTTATCCTCCATCCGTATGAAAAATCTAATATAAGTTTATTCATTCATTATTATAGCATATATAAATAAAATAGTTAATATTTATGTTCGTGTTCTGAAAAACTTTTATCTACAGTCATAAATGCCCTCCCCTTCCAATATATTAACTATATAATATATTAATTGGCATTTAAAAAGGAGGGATTAACATGTTTAAGCTAAAGACCATAGACAAGATATCCATTGTACTTGTTTTAATAGGCGCTGTTATATGGGGTTTATATGGAGTCGTTGGAGTTAATATAGTAGACGCTCTTTTCAAAGCTGTTCCATTTATAAGTAGAACCATATACACCATAGTTGGCCTTGCAGGACTAAACTTAATATTTTTCATACTTAAGACCCAAACAGAATAACATATTGTCATTAATTTGTAAGTAGTATAACTTCTTTAAGTATGTTAAAATATAGATATACATTGCTTGAAGGAGGTATAATATTGAACATTGCTTTTTTTATTAAACCAAAACTAGAGGTTGTGTATTTAAAAGATAGCGATACCTTAGAAGACGGCTTAGAAATTCTAAAAGAACATAAATTCACTTCCATCCCTATTATCGATGGTAAGGGAAGGTACATCGACTCCATTAGCGAAGGAGATGTGCTATGGTATTTAAGAGATTTAATGAATTCAGATGACTCTACCGATTTAAATGATAAAATGAAAACCATACAAATGAGTCAAGTACCAAGGTTTAGAAAAAATTCACCAGTTAGAATTAACTCAGATATGGAGAACCTTATCTCCATGTCAATATGTCAAAACTTCGTCCCTGTAGTGGACGACGACAATGTTTTTATAGGGATTATCACAAGAAGCTCTATTATAAACTACTGTTTTTGTACAATGAAACAAAAAAAAAGCATGGCATAAAAAAACTGCTGTATATTTAACTATATGCAGCAGTTTTCCTTTCTAAATTATTCATATCATGCACACATTTATTTGTGTATTTTTACGTCAGTCCAGATCCTATCATATAGCTTTATGTTTTCCTTAAGGTCCACAAAAACCTGTGCTTTATCAATGACACTTTGCTCTGGATATGCTATAGGATTATTTCTTGTGTCCTCATCTAACATTTCCTTTGTATATTTATTTGGAGTAGAATATCCTATATATTCACAGTTGCGCTTTGCGGCTTCTCTTCCAATGATGAAATTAATAAATTTCTCTGCTAACTCTTTGTTTTTCGCATCCTTAGGGATTACTAAATTGTCAAACCAAAGATTCGTACCCTCTTTTGGAACTACATAACATAAATCCTGGTTTTCTTCTATCATCACCATGGCATCACCGGAGTATACCACAGCCATGGCTGCCTCTCCTCCAATCATAAGATCCTTTACTTCATCACCAGTATAGGCCAATACCAATGGTTTTTGGGCAATCAATAACTTACCAGCTTCCATAAGCTCTTTTTCATCAACAGAATTTATGGAATAACCTAATTTTTTTAATGCAACTGCCATGGAATCCCTTTGACTATCCATCATCAAAATTTCTCCTGCATATTTTTCATTCCACAAATCATCCCAAGAATTGATTTCATCTTTAATTAAACTCTTGTTGTATATTATACCCACAGTTCCCCACATGTAAGGCACAGAGTAGATATTTTTCTTGTCAAAATCCAGATCCTTAAAACTATCATCTATCTCCTTAAAGTTGGGTATATTGTCATAGTTTAAAGGTTCTAGCATACTTTCGTTTATAAGCTTTGAAATCATATAATCAGAGGGCACTGTAACATCGCATTGACCTCTAGAATGTTTTAGCTTTACATACATCTCCTCATTTGTGCCAAATTCATTGTAACTTACCTTTACATTGTACTTTTTGGAGAACTCATCTAAAAGATTCATATCTATGTAATCCCCCCAGTTGTATATATTGAGGGTATTCTCCCTATGGTTACATGATACAAAAAACATGGAACTAATTATAATCATAAGTACAAATAAAACTCTTTTTCTCATAATCACTTTTCCCTCCACATTTTCTTATTTACTATGAAAAGCGACATAACAAGGATTAAAAAAATCAAAGTACAAAGGGCATTTATTTTTGGATGTATTCCCCTTCTAGCCATGGAGAATATATTTATAGATAAATTTGATACTCCAGAACCAGTATTGAAGAAGCTGATGACAAAATCGTCTATAGATAAAGTAAATGAAATAAGTGCCGCTGAAAAAATACCATCGTAAATTTGAGGTATAATAACTTTTGTAAGAGTATAGAAAGGAGTTGCACCTAAGTCTAATGCCGCTTCAATGGTATTGTCGGGTAGTTGTTTTAATCTAGGCAATACTGCCAAAACCACATAAGGTGTACAAAAAGTAATGTGAGACAAGAGCAAAGTGAAAAAGCCCTTCTCTATCTGCAAAATATTGAAAAGTAACATTAGACTTACAGCAGTTACTATATCAGCATTGAGCACCGGTAGATAATTCAAATTCAAAAACAAAGACTCTTTAAAAGATGAAGTTTTGTATATACCAATTGCTCCCAGAGTGCCAAGCACCGTAGAAAAAAAGGAAGCCATAATTCCTAAAACAAGAGTATAGTAAAGAGATTTCATAAGCTCAGTATCTTGAAATAATTCATAATACCACTTTAAAGTAAAACCACTCCACCCCATTCTGCCCTTAGAGTTGTTAAATGAATACACCATGAGAAAAAGTATAGGTGCATATAAGAAAAAGTAAATTAAAACCATGTATGAAGCTTTTAAATATTTTTTTACCATAACACTCCCCCACCTTTACTTTTGTCATTTTTAGGTACAAGGGCAATGATTAACACAATCATTAAAATAATAGCTATGGAAATTGCTGAACCAAAGTTCCAATCGTACAAAGTTAGGTACTGCTGTTCTATTAAATTTCCTATTAGCATGTACTTTCCCCCACCTAGTAATTTTGAAATCACAAAAGTTGTGACACAGGGCATAAATACCATGGTAATGCCTGAGATTACACCCTTTATACTCATAGGGAAAATCACCAAAAGAAAGGCCTTTATTTTGGTGGCACCTAAATCATAGGCTGCCTCAATAAGACTTTTATCCATATTATTCAAACTAGTAAATATAGGCAGAATCATAAATGGCAGGTAATTGTACACCATGCCGATTAATACTGCAGTCTCCGTATATAGAAGTCTTACATTATTAAATCCAAATAATGATAAGATGGCACTTATTGGCCCATTCTTGCCCAATAAGGATATCCACGCATATGTTCTAAGCAAAAAGTTCATCCACATAGGTAGCATTAATAATATCAAAAGTGTGTTTTTATGTTTTTCCTTTAGACCACAAATTATATAAGCCATGGGATACCCTAAAAGAAAACAT
Organism: Hathewaya proteolytica DSM 3090; assembly: GCF_900142225.1. GTDB lineage: Bacteria > Bacillota > Clostridia > Clostridiales > Clostridiaceae > Hathewaya > Hathewaya proteolytica. The sequence continues at coordinate 12,970 of NZ_FRAD01000003.1, read as the reverse complement.
ATAAAGGTAGCTTTCAAAGCTAGTAATAGGGAGTTATACATGATCTCCATATAAATAGGGCTTAAAAATCTTTTGTAGTGCTCTAGTGTAAATGTGGGATTGGAGATATCTATGGTAAAACTGTAGTAAAGAATAGCCCCAATTGGAAATACAATAAAAAGAAAAAGCCATATTAAATAAGGAAATGACGTGAACTTCTTCATCTACAATTCATCCCCTTCCATTATGTGAATATCATTTTCAAAAATATTCAAACCTATAACAGAATCTTCCCCTACATACATAGTGGTGTGTATCAGCCAATCAGTTTGACTTTGTTCCTCTTTTGCTATTAGTTCATAATGAACGCCTTTAAAAGTAACAGACTGAACCTTTGCTCTAATCATACCTTTTTCCGCTGGCACAATTTTTATATCCTCTGGCCTTACAACTACAAGTACATCCCTTACCCCATTAGGAATAGGATCTACGCATTTAAAGTCCACTTTAGAAAAGTTTACTTTATAATCTTTTTCCATATGACCCTTTACAATGTTAGATTCACCTATAAATCTAGCTACAAATGAATTGTTAGGCTCATTGTATATATCAACTGGTGAGCCCATTTGCTGTATTTCTCCCCTATCCATTACTATGATTTTATCTGACATGGTAAGTGCCTCTTCTTGATCGTGAGTTACATATATAAAAGTAATGCCAAGCTGTTGTTGCATGTTTTTTAGTTCTCTTTGCATCTCTTTTCGAAGCTTTAAGTCCAGAGCTCCTAAAGGTTCGTCCAATAGTAAAACCTGAGGCTCATTTACTAGTGCTCTAGCTATGGCAATCCTCTGTTGCTGGCCTCCACTAAGGGAAGATACCTTTCTCTTTTCAAACCCTTCAAGATTCACCATTTTAAGCATTTGGCTTACTTTTTCATCTATCACACTCTTTTTTAACTTCTTCAACTTAAGGCCAAAAGCTATATTTTCGTAAATGTTCATATGATTAAACAATGCATACTTTTGAAATACTGTATTTATATTTCTTTTATATGGCGGAATACTGTTTATACTTTCACCATTAAAAACAAGTTGCCCTCCATCTGCATACTCAAATCCTCCTATAATTCGAAGGGTGGTAGTTTTACCACAACCACTAGGGCCAAGCAATGTTAAAAACTCGTTCTTTTTTACTGTAAAGCTAATATCTTTTAAAATATCCACATTCCCATAACTTTTTTTGATATTACAAAGCTCTAATATATCATTGGACATATTACATCTCCCTCCTAAATTATCTTCTAAAAACTACTAATAGTTTATCCTTTAGATGTTTTTGTATTCAGCATTTGTTTTAAATCATATGGTTATTATGCAAATTATTTGGTATAATCAATAAGGTAGGTGTATATAGAAAAGGCGTATGCAATTTTGTATTATACCATAAAACCATAGAAAATTGAATAGATGAGGTGAAAATATGGCAAGCAATTATTCATTTGATGTAGTTTCTGACGTGGATTTGCAAGAGGTAGACAATGCCATCAATCAGGCGAAAAAAGAAATTTTAAGCAGATACGATTTCAAGGATTGCACAGCTGAAATTGAAAGAAGCGAAAACGAAATAAAAGTACATGGTCAAGACGATTACAAGCTCAATGCCATGAAGGAAATACTTGATGGGAAACTTATTAAGAGAGGTATATCTGTAAAAGCTCTTGAGTACGGCAAGTCAGAAGATGCAGCCATGGGTACAAAGAGACAGACTGCAAAAATTATAAAGGGAATATCAAAAGATAAAGCAAAACTTATCGTTGCAGATATTAAAGAGAGTAAATTAAAAGTTCAAGCGCAGATCATGGATAATCAAGTAAGGGTTCAAGGCAAAGATAAAGATTTACTTCAAGAAACCATAGCCCTTCTAAAAGGAAAAGACTACGGTATCGCTTTACAATTTATAAACTTTAGATAAAATTATATGGATTTAAAAGCTAAAAGCTGAAGTCAACTTTGAACTTCAGCTTTTAATCTAAACTACTAGTATGTACTCTCTTATTTATCGAACACTCCACCTGTTTTCTTATTTCTTTTGCCCTTGGCAGCATGACCAATTGTTTTTTCTGGTCTTGGCAAATTGCCCTGATTGCTTTTCTTCTTTTTTTCCTCAATCAACTTCTTCATTTTTTCTAATACTTCCTTTTCCATACCGTAAATCCTCCAATTATATCATCCATCATAAGTTATACAGATAAAATAATTATACCACACATTATATTTACATTTGTATTGATTACATGATAAAAATAAATTATAATGTTTAAAATATGTACTTGTGAAACAAACTATAAAATAAAGGTAGGTGAAAAATATGAATAAACAAATAGCAGCCTTTTTTGATATTGACGGAACTCTTTACAGAGAAGGACTGATAACAGAGGTTTTCAAAAAACTTATAAAAAGCGAAATAATACAACCTTCTAGGTGGTACAATGAAGTTAAACCCTATTACGTAAAATGGGATAAACGCCAAGGCAATTATGATAACTATCTTTTAAAAATGGCTGAAATATACACAGAAGCAATAAAAGGTCTACACGAATCACAGGTAGAGTTTATCGCAAAGCTTGTAGTAGATCAAAAAGGTGATAGGGTCTATACCTATACTCGAGACAGAATATCTTATCATAAAAAAAATAATCATAAGGTTATTGCCATATCTGGTTCACCCATTGAATTAGTAAAAAACATGTGTGAAAAATACGGATTTGATGATTATATTGGCAGTATTTATGAGAAACAACAGGATAAATACACTGGGAACATAACGCCAATGTGGGATAGTGTAAGCAAAAATAAGGCCATAAATACATTTAAGGAAAAATACAATTTAGACCTTACAAACTCCTATTCCTATGGTGATACTTCCGGAGACTACACCATGATGCACATGGTTGGAAATCCTGTAGCTATAAATCCCACAAAGGAATTGCTTATGAAGATCATGGATGACGATATGATAAGAAACAAAATAAAAATTATTGTAGAGAGAAAAGATGTAGTATACAACCTCTCACCGCAAAATATAGAATTTTAAAAATAAAGGCAAGCACCTCAAAGTATGTGCTCGCCTTTTCTATATCTCCTAAGAAAAATCGTTTAGCATTGAAATGTCTTCGCAGCAACGTATTTTCCTTAAAGCAGAATTTTCAATCTGCCTTACCCTTTCTTTGCTTATGCCTAATTTTTTCCCAATATTTTCAAGAGTTTCACATTTATCATTTTCAAAACCATATCTCAATTTCAAGACAGTTTGTTCTCTCTTTGATAAGAAACTTAAGATATAGTTTATTACATTTCTCAGCTCTTTTATGTCGTACATATTTTCCGGGCATTTATCACAATCCTCGGGAATCAATTCCATAAACTCAGTGTTGTCTTCGCAATTTATGGTATTGTTAAGAGAAGTTACATTAATTAAGTTGCCCATTATATAAATTGCATCATTTAATTTGTCGCTTTTCACATTTATCTCATCCGCCATGGATTTTATATCCATATTGGATATTTTCTCATTGTTAGTCCACGCTCTCCACACTTTTTGTATTAGCTCAAATCTGTGGTAGGGAATCCTTATGGAAAAACCTAAATCGAATATGGCTTTTAATATCTCCTTGTCAATCCAACAGACACTATAAGTGGATAGCTTAGTATTTTTAGACGGATCATACCTTTCAACAGCTTCCATAAAGCCCATATAAGCATTTTGCATAAGATCCTCCATAGTCAGATCGTTATTGTACAAATGCAAATATTTAAGCACCCTACTGTAAACTAATTTTTTGTTTTTTGCAATCAATATTTCAAGAACTTCTTTGTGACCCTGTTTATAAAAATTACTCAATTCTTCATTGCTACACTGTTTAAACCTTTCAAGATCAATTCCTTTATCACCAATAGGTAGATGTTTGTTATATTGAAAGCAATCAGCAAAATCACTTGCAGGCATTTCCTGATACATAAATATTCCCCCAAATATTATATTTTTATTTATGCCGACATTCAAGCTGAATGATACTATTAATTTTATATTTTATGAATATTTTATCACATTAACCCATCATATTTGTTAACTTGTTGTAAATAATTTATGATTCTATTTCCCTTTCTATGATAAGTTTCTTTACAACTTAAGCATATCTAGATGAAAACTCCTTGCATGAAAAACAAAAGCATAAATGCATGACTTAAATTAATTCCTGCATTTTGCTTTTGTAAATAAATCATATTTTTTAAAAAACACTGCATATTTAAGCGTTTTTTCTAACAATTCTCCCCGGAATTCCAACCACAGTGCAATCTGGAGGTACATCCTTTAACACAACAGAATTGGCACCTACTTTAACATTATTACCTATATTTATTGGGCCCAAAACCTTGGCCCCACAACCAACTATTATATTGTCTCCAAGAGTTGGATGACGCTTACCTTTGTCTTTGCCTGTACCGCCTAAAGTTACACCTTGAAATAAAGTAACATTGTCACCTATAACTGTAGTTTCCCCAATTACCACGCCAAATCCATGGTCTATAAATAAACCTCGTCCGATTACAGCTCCAGGGTGGATCTCTATGCCAGTAAAAAATCTTGATATCTGTGATAACAATCTAGATAAAAAGAACAGCTTCTTTGTATATAGAAAGTGTGCTATTCTATATACAATAAGAGCGTGAATAAATGGGTATAATAGAAAAACTTCTAATTTATTTTTTGCTGCTGGATCTTTTTTAGTTGCATTTTCTAAATCGTAAATTAGCCCTTTTATCATTTTATATGATTCCTCCTTCAGTTTGCCAAGACAACTATATTTGATTATTCCTATCAGTTTACTATGAATTGATTTAAAAAAATAATATATAACTTTTAGTTATATATTATTACCTATTAATCTAGTATGATTATATCAAAGTTTTAGAAATGTGTAAATAATTATTTTGCTTTTTCAGTGATTTTTCTTATAGTTTCCTGATATAGTCTATTTTCCTCTGTTAAAGACAAAATTTTCTCACTGTATTCCTTCTGTATTCTAAGCAATTCGTTGTACTTATCTTCCTTAAGTTGCAAAATCTCTCTATTCTTATTCAATTCAACTTTTTCAATGGCTAAAGACAATTTATTATTATAGTTTTCCTCAAATTGCTGGCTCATATCTGCATTTTCTTTATTTAGAACCTGAATTTTTTTATTCAACTCTTCCACATTTATTCTATAGTTTTCTACTATATTTTTTAATTCATCATTTTCCCCTTTTAAGGCTTCCCATCTTTTCTTCATAAGCTCCATACTTTCTAATTGTTTCTCATCCTCCATAAGTTTGCCCTCTAATTCTAACAGTTTTTCTTCTTGCATTTTATTTAGCGATTTTATACTAGCGCTATTTTCATGGTTATTTTCAATTTGTTTTTTTAGATTATCATTTTCTTTTCTCAATTCTTCTATGGTATGTTTAAGTTGAGATGCTTTTTCTTCTGCTTCCTTCAATTCTTCTTTGTGATGTTCCTTTAGTTTTTCACTTTGAGCTATTATGTCCTCTTTGTTTCTTTTGCATTCATTCACCGTTAAATCCATTTTTGCGATTAAATTTGAAAATATATCAACCATCCTTCTGCTTATATTCTGCAATTCACTTATATCGCTTTCAGTGTCTATAACGGAATTCATTGTGACTCTGTTTAAATTATACAGGCTTATAAGCTGTTCCATAAATTCTTTATTGTTAATTCCAGCTTCCTTGGCCATATTGGTAAATGCATTCTTTATTTCCTCATCTATTCTTACGCTAAATATTGTATCACTCATCCTTAGCCTTCCTTTCAACACTTTATCTTATGTCTAATCTGTTTAAAGCTCTCTACTTTTAAGTATACATTACACTGGGTCTGTTTGTAAAGTAAACTTGTGTAAACTTAATGTTTACACATTAAAATTATATGTATACATCTGTTTACTTTTTAAGGCGATGTTTACACTAATTTATCTTAAAATTTTTACACTAGATATAACTATTGTTATGTCTAGTGTAAGGTTATAATATATAAAAACATAAAAATAAGCCATGAAAAAGTGGAAGCAAGACATCAAAGTAAAAAAAGAGATAAAAAATATAAAGTATGATATAATATTAGCTATGATAAAAAGCGGAAGGAGATTACTAATTTGAATACATTTGAAGAACTGAATTTAAATAAAGATTTTATAGAGGGCCTAAAGAAGCAAAATATAGACGTTCCAACAGAAATACAATCCAGTGTTATACCAGTAGCCATGGAAAACAAGAATATTGTGGCCGAATCCTACACAGGCAGCGGAAAAACCTTGGCTTACCTTTTGCCCTTGTTTTGCAAAGTAGATTGTAGCCGTCGCGAAAACCAAGCTATTATATTAGCCCCTACTCACGAGCTAGTAATGCAGATAGAATCACAAATAACCCTCTTAGCAGAAAACTCAGGAGTTTCATGTACTTCTACCCCTATAATTGGAGAGGTAAATATAGAAAGACAGATAAAAAAATTAAAGGAACTTAAGCCTCATATAATAGTAGGAACACCGGGAAGGGTTCTCGATCTTATAAGGAAAAAGAAAATAGCTTGTCACACAGTAAAAACCATCATAATAGATGAAGCTGACAGACTTCTTACAGGTTCATCTACAGATATAATAAAAAATATAGTTAAGGCTACCATGCGCGATAGACAAATAATGTGTTTTTCTGCCACCATAAAGAAAAATACTTTAGATACAGTGTCACAATTCCTTGAAAGCTATGAATTCATAAAAATAGACAGCAAAGCCTCTATAAATCCAAATATAACAAATTACTACGTAGTATGTAATCAAAATCAAAAGTTTGAGACATTGAAGAAAGCTTTAAATGCCGCCAATGCAGATAAATCTATAGTGTTTTCTAACAGCAAATATGATTTAGACAATATAGCTATGAAGTTAAATTACCACAATAAAACTACCTTTGTACTCAGCGGCAATGTGGATAAGGAAAAGAGGAAGCAAGCTATGGAAAGTTTTAGAAATGGCAAAATCAATATATTAGTAGCTTCTGATATTAGTGCTAGAGGTATGGATATATACAACGTGACTCACATTTTCAACTTAGACATGCCGAAGTCTGCTAATGAATACATACATAGATCCGGAAGAACTGCTAGAGGAAATAACATGGGTACCTGCATCTCCATAGTATCCCCTCACGAATTAGCTGACCTTAAGAAAATCCAAAAGATGCTCCACGTAGACTTTACTGAAGTAGTACTTCATAACGGTAAATTTCAAGTTGTAGACAATAGAAAGAAAAACTAATTTAAAAAAAGTTGCCTACATTTTATCATTCTACCACCCCTTGAAATTGTAAGAGCTAATGACATTTAATCATTAGCTCTAATACTTTATTTATTGTTATTTCTAAACCACTCCATTGCCTCTGGATTATCTAACATAGCCTTTTCTTCATTGCTTAAGTCTAACTCATCTTTAGTCACCTTTGTGCCTGTGTTGTCAAGGTTATACATATTTCCGTTTTCATTTGTATTTGCATTATTGTTTTTAGTTTCTTCTTTTTTCTCTTGTTCTTTCTTTAACTTATCCGATTCTGCCAGGGCTATACGCTCTTTTTCAGCATTGTTGTTTTTAGTGTTTCTTATGGCCACAAAAGATATAGATGCTATTATTGTTATTGCAATCACAGTTATTAATGCCATTTTCTTTTTATTCATTTCAAATTCCCCTCCAGCTATATTACTATATTTAGTATACATTGAATTGTTTACGTATTCAATAATTTAACTTAGAACACCACACATATATTATTGTAGTTTAATTTTCATAGACAAAAGAACCGTAGACGAAATATAATTGCTCTCGTCTGCGGTTCTTATTTAACTCTTCTTATCAAATTTTTCTTTACATTTTGGACAAGTTATTGTTAAACTGCCCTTACCTCTTGGCACCCTAAGTTGCTGTTTGCAGTTGGGGCATTTGAAGTATTTATATGTTTTAGAATCCGTTAGTCTTTTTTTCATCTTATAATACTTCATTTGAAACGGAGAAAACACGCTTATAAAAATATTGTTTTCATGTTGCCTTTTTCCAATGTTTTTAGAAAGAGTTCTATATATAAAGAAAAGCATGGTTACATTAGCCAAAAAACTGAAAACATATTTTCCAAATAAAGCCCCTATAAAAGCTAATAGTATACCAACAGCCAGTATAAATTTTGAAAACTGGTCTACTCCATATCTTCCTCTCATGAAATTTCTCAGCCAATACATTTTTATCACCCCTACCAATTCAGTTGATAATTGGTATTATATATCTAAACGCCACATTTGTCTATATATTTAAGGAATTTAAATATTAGTTAGATTAACAGCCCATTTATACCCCTTATACCTTATCATGCCTAGAACCAGCCTTACAATTTGCTCAACTTGTATGATAATGAATACAGTGCCTATGCTTTGTATTTTAAATACCTTTACACATAAAAAGGCCAATGGGATGCCAATTGCCCACATTAGACCACTATCTAGCAGTGTAAGGACTTTGCTGTCTCCCCCAGCTCTAAGAGCTCCAAATACAAGGACAATAAAAAGCCTTAGAGATATTTTAAGAGAAAATATCCTCACAATGGTAACTGCAGAAGCAAAAGCTATTGGTTCTTGTAGATTGAATAGCATTACCATAGGTTTAGCAAAGATGACAATGACCACAGACATTATCAAAGCTAAAAAGCCAGCAATCCCTATAAAGTAATCCCCTTCTTTTTTCGCCTTGTTTATGTCTCCGCTGCCTAGAGTGTGTCCGGTTATAACCGTATTGGCATTGGATAGTCCCATGATTACAAAGAAAAACACTTCGCTTATCTTTGTTCCCACATAATACGCATCCATGGCCTTTGTTCCAAGGGAACCAAAAGCTTTGATGAATAATGTGCTTCCGAAACCAAATAGCAACTCGTTGAAAATAAGAGGAAATACTTTTCTCATTACTGCTCGTACAAATTTAATATCAAATCCAAACATTTCTTTAAATGTGCCTATAAAAGGTTGTTTTGTTTTGTAAGCGTATATTACGTGTATAATAAGTCCTAAACTTTGAGCCATAACCGTAGCTAATGCTGCCCCGCCTACGCCCATTTTAGGTAAACCTAATTTCCCGAATATAAGTAAATAGTTAAATATGCAATTGGTAATCATACTGACAAAGCTAATTATAAGGGACATCTTAGCTTTATGTACAGCCCTATACACATAATTAAATGAAAAACAAAGCAAGGATGGAAGATATGAATATTTGACAATCTGAAGATATGTATTTCCATATGAAATAACTTTATCATCATTTAAATAGAATCTTAAAATTTGTGGCCCAAAAAAACCTGCCACAAGTAAAAAAAGCAGACCAATGAATGTAGTCAAAATCAAAGAAAGTCCGAAACTTCTCTTTAGATTTTTGCTATCCTTGGCACCGAAAAATTGTGCACAAAATATGCCAACACCACTAACTATACCAAATGCCACACCATTTGAAATAGATTCTACCTGTGCAGCTGTACCCACAGCACTAACCATGCCTATCCAAGATACCATAAGAGAATCTACTATTCCCATGCAGGACGATAGGACTGATTGAAGAGCCAATGGCACAGCAATGGAAGACACCCTTCCATAAAATTCTTTAGAAGCTACATATTTACCCACGTTATCACCTCATGTCATTATTAGTTTCCCCCTATTTCACCTCCCAAATAAAAATAAGCAGTGGTTTTATCATAACTGCTAAAGGCAATTATATCACAATAAAATCAGTACATACAAATATAAATTTTCAAATTAATCATATATATTAATGAGTTATCTATGTTTTTTAACTTCTTGCATATGTTTTCAAAGGAATAGATAATTAGTTCATAATTATGCACTTAAAAACCTCTAAACCCTTTATACAACAAGGCTTAGACCATGTTTTTCAAGTACATTTTGTATGTAAACACAATACAATATTGCTTTTTGTAAATATTTTCTTATCTGCTTTTGTAGGACTTCTTTGCTTTCGAAAGTACATATTAGTTGATATTTTGAGACTTGTTTTAATTAAACTTCTTTTTCAATATTAACGTGATATAATGTATGTGTAAAAAAATATTGAAATTAAATTCATTATTTTCACGATATAAACAGACTTCTTAGCTAAGGTGTAGTTTAACTCCAACTAAGGGTAGAAGTCGTTATAATACATACATATATTAATGAGGGGGATTTTTATGAGTTTTGAATTACCAAAGTTTACGCCACCAGATTTTACAACAGAAAAGTTTGTCAATGCAGCAGAAATTACTTTGAAGGAGGTCGTTAAACCAGGTGTAGCTCCAAGTGGATTTTATCTTACATCTCACATGCCAACTTATTATCATCATAAAGGTCAATGGATTCTTCCAAAACACAACAGCCAAAACTGTGTTGCCGTTTTAAAAGATGAAACTATTGAGATAAAAGAGTTAAATAATCTTCAAGTTGGAGACATGGTTGTAATGGGAAAAGAAGAGGACGGCTCCACTGGAGTTGTTAACTACAAAGAAGGTTTTGATGATTCTGTGGTAAGCCCTTATGGGAAAGCTGTTGAAACTTCTTATACAGAATCCTATGAATTCCTTTTCGATTTAATGAGATATGAGAAAGAAAACAATGGTCATATAGTTTGGGTACTAGGGCCTTCTGTTGTATTCGATTATGACACTAGAATTGGTTTGTCTCAACTTGCCGAGAATGGATATGTCAATGCTCTTCTTGCTGGTAATGCCATGGCAACTCACGACCTTGAAGGTGGTTATCTAGGCACTGCTCTAGGTCAAAATATATACACACAAAAATCCGTTCCAATGGGACATTATAATCACTTAGATTTGTTAAATGCAGTTAGAACAGCTGGATCCATTGATAAATTTATAAGTGAAGGCAATGTAAAAGACGGCTTTATTAAAACTCTTAATAGACTTGATATACCTTTTGTTTTAGTAGGTTCTATAAGAGACGACGGACCTCTTCCAGAAGTATATCATTGTGTTTCACAAGGTCTTGATGCTGTTAAAGAGCAAACTGATAAGGCAACACTTATTATCTGCCTTGCCACCATGCTACACTCTGTCTCTACAGCAGAATTAGCTTCTAGCTATAGGGTGAAGGATGATGGAACTGTTGCTCCTGTATTTATGTATTCCATAGATGTCACTGAAAACGTTGTAAATAAGGTAGCTGCGGCTAGAGAAAATATAGCAGTAAGAACTTTAGTTACTAATGTTCAGGACTTTGTAGTTAATGTTCAAAAGGCCTTACTAACTCCTGTAGATGATTTCCTTGTGCAGCCAGCTGAAGTAAATATGGCTGAAAAAGTTGAAAACAAAGCAGAGCATCAGGAAAGTATGCACCATGAATGTAAACTATAATTATTAGGAGGATTATTATGTCATTAAATATACCAAAATATACGGCACCAGATTTTAATCAAGATTTTTTGAAGAATGCTCCAAATGTTAAGCTAGAAGAAGTAAAAAAAGATGGAGTTTCACCTTTTAACTATCATGCACTATCAGTATTCCCTGAATACTTTAAAATAAACGATAAATGGATTTTAGCTACAGAGAGCCGTATGGACACCGTTTGTGTGGCAAATGATGAACCAGGCAATGAATCCGTAAGAATCGTTGAATTTAGAAATCTAAAAGCAGGCGACAAAGTTGTAATAGGAAGAACTGAGGATGGCAGTGAAGGAATCTATATGTACACTCAAGGGTTCGTTACAGAAGCTGAAGATGCTGATACCTTCGCTTTTAGAAGTGGTCGTTCAAGAGAAACCGCGTTTTCCATAGATTATGATCAATTATACGAGATATTAAAACACGAAAAAGAAAATAACGGATACGTTACATGGGTTCTTGGTACATCTATTAGTTTAGATTCAGACACAAGAGATGCCCTTACAAGACTAATAAGAGAAGGATATGTAAATGCTGTTTTATGTGGTACAAGCTTAGCTGCCTTCGATTTAGAGTGTGCAACTTTTGGTACAACCTGGGGACAGGAAACTTTCGAAAGAGAGCAGAACACATATGACAACTATTATGAAACTATCAATGCCGTAAGAGAAGCGGGCTCTATTGAAGAGTATGTACGTTCGGGAAAAGTAAAAGATGGTATAATGAAAGCTCTCGTTGAATGCAATGTGCCCTTTGTACTTGCAAGCACCATAAGAGATAGATTTACATTGCCAGGAACTTATGACAATGTGTATGAAGCTCAGAATGCAATGCGCGTTCACGCTAAAAAAACTTCAACTATAATCATGGTTTCAACAATCCTATTTACAATAGCAACTGGAAACATGACACCTTCATATAACGAGTTTGACGGAGTTGTAAGACCAGTCTACATGTATACTGTGGACATACAAGAATTTGCCGTTAATAAATTGGCAGATAGAGGTACATTGACTGCTACCTCCCTTGTAACAAATTCTCAAGACTTCATAAAGAATATTGGACGTGCTTTAACATAATAAATTATAAAGAAACCACTGTGTTTAAATAATAAAATGTACCCTATAGAGTAGACATTATAAAAAAGTCTACCTATGGGGTATTTTTGTGTATAATAGAATAAATAACATTAGGAGAATATACAAATGAGTAATAAACTATTTACAAAAGAAGAAGTTAAAATATTATCTAAAAATAAATATGTTAAGAATGTAAGTAATAAAGCAATTACTTATACTGATGAATTTAAAAGTATTTTTATTGCAGAGTATGAAAAAGGGAAATTTCCAAGAGAAATATTTGAAGAGTTTGGCTTTGATATAAATATTCTTGGAGTAGAACGAGTTAAATCCTGTGGAAAACGTTGGAGAGCTGCTTTTAAGAAAGATG
>NZ_FRAD01000016.1 GCF_900142225.1 Hathewaya proteolytica DSM 3090 | reverse complement strand
CCTTCTAATAAGTACTTTGTTTCAATTTGTTGTACTGATGTGGAGATTATACAACTACCTCAAAATTCTAATGCAATAGGTGTTGATGTAGGCATAAAGTCATTTTGTACTATATCAAATGAGGAAACTATAGAAAATCCTAAATATCTTCAAAAGTCCTAAATGCAGAAGTTAAGGACTTAAATATAAGGAAATGGGTATGTCCTAAATGCCATAGCATACACGATAGAGATGCTAATGCAAGTAAGAATATTCTAAAGCAAGGATTAAAAGAACTAAAAATAGAGGTGGCGTAAGTTCACTTGAAAAGTGTATAACACTATATCTGAGGATAAAGTTAAACCCTTTGAAAGGAGGTGAAGTTAATGTTAAAGTACGTATGTGTTCCATGTGGATATGTTTACGATCCAGAAGTTGGCGATCCTGACAGCGGTATAGCACCAGGAACTGCTTTTGAAGACATTCCAAGTGATTGGGTATGTCCAATTTGTTCTGTTGGCAAAGAGGATTTTGAACCAATGGAGGAATAATTAATTATAGGAGGCCAATTTATGAGTATGTTTTGTTACCAATGTCAAGAGACTGCAAAGGGTACTGGCTGTGAGATAAGAGGCGTATGTGGAAAAACAGAGGAAATTGCAAAATTACAAGATTTGCTTGTATACAGTGCAAAAGGCATATCTGAAATAGTTGTTAAGGGTAAAATAGACGTTAAATCAATAAATGAGATAAACCATCAAGTAATTAAAAGCCTTTTTATTACCATTACAAATGCTAATTTTGATGGAGATGCCATTGAAAAGCAAATTAAAAAAATGATTTGTCTTAGAAATGAGCTTAAAGAACAAATATCTGATGTAGAACTTGGTGATGCAGCTGAATTCCAAGTGGAAGATAGAAATTCTATGTTGGAAAAAGCTTCAAAGGTTGGAGTGCTTTCCACAGAGAATGAGGATATTCGTTCTCTTAGAGAAATGATTATTTACGGTTTGAAGGGAATGTCCGCATATACCCATCATGCACTTAATATTGGCAAGGAAAATATAGATATATACGCATTTATATACGAGGCTCTTGCCGCAACACTAGATGACTCATTGACAGTTGATGAACTTGTAGCTTTAACTCTTAAGACTGGAGAGTTTGGGGTAAAGGCCATGGCTTTATTAGATGAAGCCAACACTTCAAAATACGGAAATCCAGAAATCACTAATGTAGAAATTGGGGTTAGGAACAATCCTGCAATTCTAATTTCAGGTCATGATTTAACTGATTTAGAGCAGTTATTAGAGCAAACAAAGGGTACAGGTGTGGATGTATATACTCATAGTGAAATGCTTCCAGCTCATTATTATCCTGTGTTTAAAAAATACGATAATTTTGTAGGCAATTATGGTGGATCTTGGTGGCAGCAAGTTACGGAATTTGAAACATTCAATGGTCCAATTCTGTTTACTACAAACTGTATTGTTCCTCCACGCAGCGAAGAAATAAGAAAAAGAATATTTACTTCGGGAGCGTCAGGATATCCGGGATGTATGCACATCGAAGCTGACGAAAATGGAAATAAGGATTTCTCCCCAGTGATTGAGATGGCTAAAAAATGCCCACCACCAGTAGAAATCGAAACTGGCAAAATTGTTGGAGGATTTGCCCACAATCAAGTTTTTGCTTTAGCAGATAAGGTAGTGGAGGCAGTTAAATCCGGAGCGATAAAGAAGTTCTTTGTAATGGCTGGATGCGACGGCAGGATGAAATCCCGTGAATACTATACAGAATTTGCAAAAAAACTTCCGGAGGATACTGTAATTCTTACTGCAGGTTGTGCAAAGTATAGATATAATAAGCTTCAGCTTGGAGATATTGGAGGTATACCACGAGTTTTAGATGCTGGCCAATGCAACGATTCATATTCTCTTGCTATAATAGCTCTAAAGCTTAAGGAGATATTTGAATTAGATGATATAAATGACCTTCCAATTGCATTTAACATTGCATGGTACGAGCAAAAAGCAGTGATTGTATTACTAGCATTGCTTTATTTAGGTGTAAAAAATATTCATCTTGGGCCAACTCTACCAGGTTTCTTATCTCCAAATGTGGCAAAGGTTCTTGTGGAAAACTTCGGCATATCAGGCGTTGGAGCTGTGGATGATGATATAAAATTATTCTTAGGTGAGTAGTTTAGAATTTACAATAGAACTTGAACATATAATAAAGGATGGTAGACCGATTTTAAATACAATCAGTTTATCATCCTTTTTCATGCTGAACTTTTACTCTTGTTTTCCGATTAAATACGCAATGACAAAGCCAATTAATAAAGTTAAAATTGATGTAAAGCCATTTAAATTAAAAGAGAAGCCAGGGTAAATGGCAAAAAGTGAACCAAGTACAAGACCTAAAATAGTCCAGTAAGCTGCTTGTGGATATTTTTTGAATAGAGCCTCTACTGTTTTTGTCATGGTAATAAATCCTAATATAACTCCTAGTGTAACTACAGATAGAAGAACAATATTAAATTCTTTTACTGCTATGACAAGAGAATTATAAAGACCTAATAGTAGAAGCACAAAGGAACCACTTATGCCTGGAAGAACCATAGCCATGGCAGCCACAAAACCTGCAAGAATCAATGGAAAAACAGAAGCAATAGATACATGTCTTATTATAGTTGAAGAATCTCTTCCCACATCTTTGAAAACACTCATAAGTACAAGTATACCAAAGGCAATAATGAACCAAAGATAATTAATGGGTTTTACCTTTTCTTCAGTGGCTTTCTTATATAAAAGAGGACAGGTACCCAATATAAGGCCAATAAATAAAAAGTTGGTTTGCTGTGGGTAATTAGTAAGTAAGAAGCTTATGATATTGCTGAATAGCAATACACCAAGTCCTACACCAATTCCGATTTGAGCAAGAAATTTAACACTGTTCTTAAAATCTTTTAGCAAATTATTGACACTGGATATTATTTTATCGTAAATACCCAAAACCACTGCCATGGTACCACCACTTACTCCTGGGATGACATTTGCAATTCCAAGGACCATGCCTTTTATTATGTTGAATAGTATTTTCATTACAATTTTGTCACACAATATTTTGGAAATTTAATTTTGTGACGACTCCTTTCGTATATTCATATATCAATGGTATTATACTATATAAATAGAAAAAAATAAATTCATTTTTTTGCCACAAAAAAAGTGATAAATCATATTATCACTTTTAAAATACCACTCTATCTTAAAAAATTTGGCTTTAGGGAAATATTTTATAACTCTAAAGCCAAAAATTATCTATTGACGCTGATAATATTTGTTCCCAATTTACGATTTACAGAACATATTAAAAGCATCAAGGGGGGACTTTACATGTTTACTTCAATTAAAAGCATAACTGCAGCTAACAATGTTGAGTATGCAAGTAGTGGCATAATAAATTTTAACCATTTATTGTAGGTTACATCTACCATGGACAATGTTGCCAATATAAGTCCTGTAGGGGTTATAAAGCTTATTATTCCAAGTCCATAAAGATAAGCAGAGATTACAACATCCCTAGATACTCCAACAGCGTCAGCTAGAGGTGCCATAATAGGAATAGAAAGCACTGCAAGTCCGGAAGATGACGGTATAAAGAAACCAAGGACGATGAATATTATAAGCATTACTATAATAAATATACTTGGATTCATGCCTTGTACAAGGCTAGTACAGAAGTTAAGTATACTATCTGATATCATACCATTGTCTAGTATTATATTTATTCCTCTTGCTACACCTACTACAAGAGCAACTCCCATGAGTTCGGCAGCACCAGTTATAAAGTTTGATACAGCACCCTTTTCACCAAGGCCAGAAAGTATTCCTATAAGAATACCACTAAATAGGAACAATGCAGTCATTTCTTCGAACCACCATTCCAATTTAACAATGCCATATATCATTACTACAAAGCTTAATAAGAAGAGTAAAAGAGATAATTTGTGCCTTATAGTAAATTTAGGAATATCGGTTTTTGCAGCAAATTTTTTTTCTAATTCATCTTTCATGTCATATATTAAGGATTTTTTTGGGTCGTTTTTTACTTTTCTTGCGTATACAAGGATATAGATAAGAGTTATAATTACGCCTACAACAAGTCCTATAATACGGAAATTCATAGCTCTAGAGAAGTCCACCCCAGCCGCATTAGAGGCAATTACTGCAGAGAATGGATTTGTGGTAGAGAACATGGTACCAATTGATGATCCCATGTAGATGGATGCTATACACACTAAAGCATCGTATCCCGCAAACATGAACACAGGTACCATTATAGGATAAAGGGCTATAGTTTCCTCAGCCATACCAAAGGTAGTGCCTCCTAGGGCAATAAGGAAGGTCAAGATTATTATAAGTAAATACTCTTTGCCTTGTGTAACCTGAGACAAGCTTGCCAATCCAGCATTCATAGCTCCTGTTTTATTTAATATACCCAGGATACCTCCAAGGATAAATATAAATAAAATAATACCTATGGAATCATATATTCCCTTTATAGGAGCAGTGATGATTTCTTTAAATCCTTGAGGCGCTTGCTCAACCTTAGTATAAGTGCCAGGTATACCAACAGGTTTTGAAATGGCACCATCTATAAACTTGTTTACATCATTTTTTATTCCCAATTTGTCTAATGTTTCTTGAGTTGCAGGCATTTCTTCTACAGAGCTGTCAGGTTTTGTCATTTCAAATACTTTGCTGTCACCATTGTATTTTAGTGTAGAGTACTTACCAGATGGAATCACATAAGTAAGTATTGCAGCTAACAATAAAACGATGAATAGAACTGATATAGCGGTGGGAAAGGATAGCTTTTTCTTTTTAACTTCCATAATAATCCTCCTAAAATTTTAATAAAAAGTTCATAATATATACATAATTATACTATTGTTTTATGTAAAAAAGAAGACCTAAAATGAAAAATATAAAAATAATTATAAACAGTTAAAATATTGTCAAAGTAGAGAAGGATAAAACAAAAAAGAGGTGACCACCTTTGGCCATCTCTTTTTGTTTTATTATTTAGCTGCATCCAGTTGTAGTGCCGCACTCAAGACATACTTTACAAGTACCGTTTTTAACCATTTTAGTGCTTGAACAGTTTGGGCACAACTCCGTGTATATTCTCTCACCAGATTTTTTAGTTAAATCATGCTCTGGAACGAAGGAACTCTTATAATTGTCAGGTTTAACCTGGCAGTAAGTGAAATCTCCTATTTCTATATCTATGATCTTACTTATTAAGTCCGATATGGAGGAAACTGATTTAATGTAAGGGTGTTTTTGAACAAATCCGTACGGTTCGTATTTCTGACCTCTAAGCATTTTGGAAATATCCTGTGGTGGAACGTGGTACTGAAGCATCACAGAAAGGGATTTTGAAAGGGAATTTAAAAGACCGGTAATTATGGTACCCTCTCTATCCGTGGTTATATAAATCTCGCATATCTCTCCATTTTCACGCCTGTTAATAGTGGTGTATATCTTTACATCATCAATTTGTGCAGGGTGAGTAGTTCCAGTGCGAATTCCCAAAGGCTTTTCTCTTTCAGAGAATTTTGCCCTTTGCAAATCCTTTGCCTTTGATAAAAGCTCCATATAAGATAAATCCTCTAAACTTTTAGCATCTCCATCGCTTAAGGAAGTATTTAAAGGCTGACTTGCCTTTGAACCATCTCTATAAAGGGAAATACCCTTGACTCCTAATTTCCATGAATTTAAAACAGTATTTTTAAATTCATCTACTGTAGCGTTTTTAGGCAAGTTTACGGTTTTAGAAATTGCACCCGATATAAGTGGAGTAATAGAAGCCATCATTAAAACATGTCCCATAGGGCTTATGGATCTTTTACCGCTGCCACAAACATTGGCTGTATCGAAAATAGGTAAGTGCTCTTCCTTTAAATGAGGAGCTCCCTCTATTTTCCCATCGATTATTTTCTCATATTCAAAACCATCTTCATTTACTTTTTCTTTTCTCATGATATATTCAATTATGTCATTTACTTCTTTGGTATTGTATCCAAGGTTATATAAAGCATCTTCTATAACAGGATTTACAATGGTCATAAACCCGCCACCAGAAAGCTTCTTATAAATAACATGGCTGAAATAAGGTTCAATGGAAGTAGCACCACAGTCCATGGCAAAGGAAATAGTGCCTGTAGGAGCTATGACAGATACTTGAGCATTTCTGTAACCATATTTTTCTCCACAGGTAAAAGCTAGGTCCCAGCTATTCATAAGTTCTTGAGAAACATAATCCAAAGCCTCATCTCTAAGTATTTGGTGGTTTATACAGCGTGGCTCTATTTTTAAATCTTCAAAATCACTATCTAAAGTGCCAGCCACCCTTGCATGATTTCTTATAACTCTCATCATATGGTCCTTGTTGATTTGGTATTTTTCAAAAGGAGAAAGTTTTTCTGCCATCAAAGATGAAATATAGTAGGAATGACCAGTTAAAATACCTACTAGAGATGCTGTTAAATTTCTTCCTATTTCAGAATCATAGGGATAGCCCATGACCATAAGTAGGGAAGCTATATTGGATAATCCAAGACCAGTAGTTCTAAATAAGTAGGATCTTCTTGCTATATCCTCTGTAGGAAATTGTCCCCAGTGTATGGAGGATTCTAAAGCTAATTGCAAAAGTCCTATTAAGTGAGTATAGCTTTTAACATCAATTTCTTTTATATCATTGTTGTAGAATCTATATATATTTATAGATGCAAGGTTGCAAGCTGTATCGTCTAGGAAAGCGTATTCCCCACATGGATTAGTTGAGTTTATTCTATTGTATTTTGCATTGTAAACTCCATCTTCACCGCAAGGACAAGTGTGCCAAGCATTGAAGGTATCATCAAATTGTGGTGCAGGGTCTGCACATTTCCACGCAGATTCATTAAAGGCATCCCAAAGTTCTGATACCTTAACGTTCTTATCTAGGCGCTCATCTATTCTTCCTTTGAGAGTTATTTCAGCATCAGGATTTGAAGGCAAATTATCCACCATTTCCATGAATTCGTCTGAAAGGCGTATAGAGTTATTTCCATTTTGTCCAGATACAGTTTCATAGGATTCTCCCTCAAAACTCATATCGTATCCCATTTTACCAAGAGCACGAACTTTGTCTTCTTCACGGGATTTCCATGTTATAAAGTCCATTATTTCTGGATGGTCTATATCTAAAATTACCATTTTTGCAGCACGTCTTGTAGTTCCACCGGACTTTATAGCCCCAGCATTTCTATCAAAGGATCTTAAGAAACTCATAAGTCCAGAGGATACCCCTCCACCAGATAGTTTTTCACCTTTTGCTCTTATGGAAGAGAAATTTGTTCCGGTGCCAGAACCGCCCTTGAACAATTTTGTCTCTGTAATAAATTGTTCAGATATGGAGTGTTCGCCCAGTAGCTTATCTTTTATAGAAAGGATAAAACATGCGGAAGCCTGAGTTCTTGTGTAAAAATCCTTTGTTTTAACAACTTTATTTTCTTTTTCGTCAAAATAGTAATTATTATTACCGGTTCCTTCTATGCCGTAAGCAAGCTTTAAGCCCGTGTTAAACCATTGTGGAGAGTTTGGTGCATACATTTGATTTAAAAAAGCATATACCATTTCGTCGTAATATATATTTTTTTCTTCTTCATCATCTAGAAGTCCTTCATCGTAAAGTGACTCAGTCCAAAAGCTAACGATACGGTGAGCTACTTGCTTTAAACTGTTTTCGTAGCCTAAATCGTTATTAACTCCTGCCTTTCTAAAATACTTTGAGGCTATAATGTCGCAAGCATTCTGTGAGTAGCTTTCAGGGAATTCAAGGTCTTTCATATCTACTATGGTTTTTCCGGTTTTATGATCTTTTAATAACACATCTACTTTTTTCCATTTGAATAAATCATAAACATCAATATCACTTTTGTTTTCTAGAGAAGTGGTGAAAACTCTTTTTATAATTCCGTTGAGTTTTGCCATTGCGGCCTCCTTGATTATAACTATATATTGAAATAGCATTTATAACAAATACTACATGTTGTATTATATAATAAATAATAAATCATTACAAGAAGAAAAATAATCAATAAAAATTATTTTGTTTAGATTTATATATTTATTAGTTTGAACAATATGACTACTAATGATATACTTAATTTTGAAGTAAAAACATTGAGATATGTAAGTCGAGGAGAGAATATATGTTCAAGCTGGATTGTATAAAAAACATGACAATAGAGCAAAAATATAAATATATGATAAACCTTTTGCAAGGGCAACTTAGTTCAGAAAAGGATGTAATTGCCAATTTAAGCAATGCTTCCGCAATTATAAATGTGGTTTTCCATGATATTAACTGGGCTGGCTTTTATATCATGAGGGAAGGAGAATTGGTGCTTGGACCTTTTCAAGGCCTTCCTGCCTGTAATAGGATAAAACCTGGCAAAGGAGTATGTGGAGCTGCCGTTGATACAGGAATGGTGCAAAGAGTTGGGGACGTTCATAAATTTCCAGGCCATATTGCCTGTGACTGCGCTTCTAATTCAGAAATAGTAATCCCTTTAAAAGTGAAGGGGCAGATATTTGGAGTTTTGGATATAGATAGTCCAATTATCGGAAGGTTTACAGAATTAGAAGAAAAGTATCTAGTAAAATTTGCGAACATGCTAGAGCAGTATTTAGAAGAAGCTTAGAAGTTGAAAAATAATAAACTATATAAGGAGATTGAAAAATTTAATGATAAGAATTGGTGAATACAATACATTATTTGTAAAAAAAGAAAGGGATTTCGGTTACTTTCTTGGAGAAGATTTAGAAAAAGACAATAAGGAAGAAGTACTTATTCCTTTTAGCAATATTCCAGAGAAAAAGCTGGAATTAGAATGTGAAGTAGAGGTATTTATATACAAGGATTCAAAGGATAGAAGAATTGCCACATTGAAACAGCCATTGGCAACAGTAGGCGAAGTAGCACTTTTAGAAGTGGTATCGAAAACTCCCATAGGTTATTTTGTGGATTTTGGTTTGGAGAGAGATGTGTTAGTTCCCTTTAAAGAAGTAGCCTATGATCTTAAGGAAGGACAGAAATACCTTTTCTATCTATATTTAGATAAGAGTGAGAGAATAACTGCTACTACTTTTGTGGATAAATATCTTCACAACACTAACCATCTAAAGGTTGGAGAGGAAGTGTTGGCTACAGCCTATGGTGTGCAGGAAAACGGCACTGTTATGGTGGCTATACAAAATATGTACAGGGCTGTTATCCTTCAAAAAGAGAATTTCTGCAATGTGACTCCAGGGCAAGTGGTAAACGTCAGAATTAAGAGGTATTACGAAGATGGCAAGATGGAAGTTACCCCACGTAAAAAAAGACTGGATGAAATGGACGAATTGGAAAATGCCATTGTTTTGTATCTTCAAGCCCATAACAATGAAATGCATTTTTGTGACAGTTCAGACCCAGAGGATATAAAAAATACCTTTAGATGTAGCAAAAATGCCTTTAAGAGATCTTTAGGTGGTCTTATGAAAAAGGGTATGATATCTCAAGATGAAAGAGGAACAAAGCTCCTTAGTGATAAACCCGTAAAAGAGAAATCTTTTAAAGGAAAATCTTTTAAAAATAAGTCTGACAAGTAAAATAAAAGAGCTCCTTAAACAGCTAAAACTGATTTAAGGAGCTTTGCTTTAATTCTTTTTGTACTTAATAAACTTAACTAATTCGTTTACTATTAGTGGCATAATAGAAAGTATTGTTACTACTATCCAGTCCTCCATAGACAACATATTTACTTTAAATATATTTGCCAGGAATGGCACAGCTATTATTATGTTTTGCAAAAACAAACCTAGCAAGAAGGAAAAAACTAAATATTTATTTGTGAAAACGCCTATGGAAAAAATGGAGTGTTTTTTGCTTCTCAGGTTAAATGAGTGCATTAGCTGTGATACGCTTAGCACTATGAATGCCATAGTCTGTCCGTGTTTTAAAGCCGAGTCTGAAATAACTGTAGGTATAATAGGTAAAAGTGGAGCATGATTACTGTGAAGTCTAATACCAATTACAAAGGCAGAAAGGGTTAAGAGTCCAATGAGTATTCCGTTTAGAATGATGGAGCCCATGGCACCCTTGAACAAGCTGTCCTTTTGGTTTCTTGGCTTTTCTTTCATGATATCATCATCGCTTTTATCAACACCTAAGGACAACGCAGGCAATGTATCAGTAATTAGATTTACCCACAAAATGTGTATTGGCAGTAGTGGTGAATTCCAATTTAATAGTATGGCGATAAAAATTGCCATTATCTCACCTAGGTTGCAGGAAAGAAGGAAAAATATACTTTTTCTTATATTGTTGTATATATGTCTACCTTGTTCCACTGCTTTTACAATGGTGGAGAAGTTATCATCGGTGAGAACCATGTCAGCAGCTCCCTTAGCTACATCTGTACCAGTGATTCCCATGGCAACTCCAATGTCGGCACTTTTTAGTGAAGGTGCATCATTTACGCCATCACCTGTCATGGATACTACATTGTCATGGTCTCTAAAGGCTTTTACTATACGCACCTTGTGTTCGGGGGATACTCTAGCAAAAACTCTATAATTATTTATAGACTTAAATAAATCATCATCACTTAATTTATCTATTTCACCGCCAGAGAGCACTTCTTCTATATCTTTTGATATACCTAAATCTCTTGCAATGGCAAAGGCTGTGTTCTTGTGGTCTCCGGTTATCATAATGGTTTTTATGCCAGAAGCTGCGGCTTTGGCAATAGAATCTTTCACTTCCAATCTAGGCGGATCTATCATGCCAACTAGCCCTGAAAATATAAGGTCTTTTTCAAAATCTTCATGGGGCATGTCAGGATTTTTCGTGAATTTATATGCCACACCTAAAACTCTAAGAGCTTCATCTGACATTTTAAAGAAAATAGAAGATATTTGTTCTCTATATTCCTCTGTCATGGGTTTTACTTCACCATCCATGTAAATACTGTTGCAAAGAGGAAGAAGATTGTCCATAGCTCCCTTTGTGACGATTTTGTATTTATCATTGTACTTGTGCATGGTGCTCATAAGTTTTCTATCTGAATCAAAAGGAATTTCCTTTACCCTTGGGTAATGAGAATCCAGGTCTTTTTTGTTTATGCCTCTTTTGAAGCCCATGACAAGAAGGGCAATTTCCGTAGGATCTCCAGTCTCTGATTCAGGAGTATAAGTGGCATCATTGCACAGCATAAAATCCTTTATGGTTTCAATTTCATCTTTATCTTCATGGTGGTAAGAAGAACTATCTTTTAATTCCATGGAGGATAAAATTTTCATTACAGTCATTTTGTTTTGGGTTAGAGTACCGGTTTTATCAGAGCATATAATGTTTACAGCACCTAGAGTTTCCACGGCAGGAAGTTTTCTAATGATGGCATTTTCCTTTATCATTTTCTGAACGCCCATGGCCAATACAATGGTGACTACAGCAGCCAATCCTTCTGGAATTGCAGCCACTGCAAGGCTTATGGAAGTCATAAACATGCTCATAAGATCTCTTCCTTGAATAACTCCTATAACCATCATAATAACGCAGATGATAATAGCACCAAACCCCAAAATTTTCCCTAGTTCTGTAAGCTTTTTCTGCAATGGAGTTTTTATGTTTTCATTAGTATCTAGCATTTTTGCTATTTTACCAACTTCCGTGTTCATACCTGTATTTATAGCAATACCAGTACCACGTCCATAGGTAACTAATGTGGACATGAAGGCCATGTTCTTTTGATCTCCAAGGGATATATTTTCATCAGTATTTAGTGGGCCAGCAGTTTTTGATACTGGTACAGATTCCCCTGTGAGGGCAGATTCTTCTATTTGCAGATTTGCACATTCTATCATACGCAAATCACAAGGAACGTATCTACCAGCATCCAATAATACAATGTCACCAGTAACTATGTCTTCAGAGGATATGTCTATAATTTTGCCATCCCTTTTTACTACAGCCCTTGGTGTGGAAAGCTTCTGAAGAGCCTCTAGAGATTTTTCAGCTTTAGACTCTTGTATTACACCTACCACTGCATTAATGAGAATTACTATAAATATAATAACAGCATCGCTGATTTCACCGAGAAAACCAGAAATCACAGCTGCCACAAGAAGAATATAAATAAGTATATCATTGAGCTGTTCTGCAAATAGCTGAAAAATACTTTTTGCTTTTTTACCCTTTAATTTATTTTTTCCCTGTGATTGCAGTCTTTTGTCAGCTTCTTCAGCACTCAACCCCATATTGGGATCTACATTGAAATCTTTAAAGATTTCTTCACTTTTTTTACTGTACCACATTAAATTTCACCTTCCTTAAAAATAATGTATAAAAAAACCCTTGCTCAGAATAACTGAACAAAGGTCTTGCAAGCTCCTTATAGGAGAAATTATCCGGACATAAGTCGTATTGACGAATAATTTATGGTTAGTTTGCTACTCCCCTTCATTTCTTTTCATAATTAAGTATACCTAAATTATAAGGATATTATAACAGAAATCTTATTTATATCAAGATATTATGGAAAAATATTTTTGCTACTATGTAATCCTTCTCTTTACATAAATATAGTAATAACCAATCATTTAGGCTATAATATAATTAAATAAAGTGAGGTGAGTTTCCATGGAAATTAAAGGTGTAGGAAGAAGTGCAAAAATCAATAATGACAATAAAACCATATCATCTAAGAAAGATTTTTCAAAAAACTTTAGCTTTGCTCGTCAGCAGAAATCAGAAGAAGAATTAAAGAATTTATTAAAAGATATAAAAACTAAAGGGGCTAGACTTGCTATATCAAAGTCCTATGCAGATGTAAAAGTCTATAAAAATCTTATAAGAGAATACCTTAATTCTGTAATGGAATATATGTACTCTATAAAAAAGGATATAAGTTTTTGGCAGACACAGTATTATATTACTGTAGAGACTATAAATAATAAACTAGAGGAATTAACTCAGGGGCTACTATCAGAACAAAGGGAAAATCTCAACATAGCTGCCACCATAGACGAAATAACTGGGCTAGTTGTGGATATGTATAAATAACAGACTTGAAAAGCTCATCTTAATAATAAACAAAATTCTAACCGTCAGGTTGAGTTTTAACTCCATCTGGAGGTTAGAAATCGTTATCTAGAGGCGTGTCCGTTGTTATCGCCCTCCTAAAAGAGGAGGGTGTGTTACAACGGCTAGCCATCAGATAAAAATTTGTAGGATGAGCTTTTGTATAGGAAAGCTTGGTAAAATGGGGATGTAAGCATATTTGAAAAATTATACTATGTTTATAGAATAAAAAATATATAGCAATATGTAAAAAAGGGGAATACCATATGAATAATTCAACTTCAAAGAAAAAAATAAATTTTAAAATAATAGGTGTAATATGTATATGCTTATTAATATTACTTATTGTGCTTTATAGGTACAGGGAAAGTCAGTATAAACTGGGATCCAACGTAGATACCACAATAAAAATAGATACTAATATACAGCAGTACACTCTAGAGAGCATAGAAAAAGTAATTTTTGAAGCTTCCCTTCAGGCACAAGAGAAATGTAAAGTTATATATGACGAAATTTGTAAATTAGAACAAAAGGCTTATAAAGATACTTTTCTAGCCCCCGAAAACCGTATTGAAGATCTTAGAATGGAGTATGTTGGGTATGCTGAAGAAATACGAAAATCTTATATAAATGAGTTAAATCGTGTAATAAATGTGGAAAATAGTACTTCATTTACAGAAGAAGAAAAGAATCTAATACAAAGTGAAATTAACAATGGTTGTGAGTTCGTTTGGTATATACGTAACGGTCAAACAGATAACTTTTTACAGGGATGGGCATTAGCTAAAGAGGGAAAATATGAAGAATCCCTTGAGCGTATAAATAAGTATATTACACAACCTCAAGAGTATAAATTTTGGTTGAGATGTTATATTTATAATCGTTCAGAGTACGAAAAGATATTAATAAGGGATGATTCCAATATTCAGTGGAGACCAGAGTTCGTAGAAATATTATTTGAAGAATATGAAAAATTGAATATAACTATGAGCGATGAATTTAGAAAAGCTTTAGAAACATTAAAAACAGTACAGTAAAATATTATTCAAAAACGGTGCCATGAATTATAGTATTCATGGCACTGTGTATTCATCAATAAACTAATTATTCAAGCATCCATCCATCATAGGAGGCATCGGAAGGCATTTTCAAATCGCCTCTAGGAGATAATCCCACAGGAGTTACCTTTGGTCCATCTGGTATGGTAGAGCGTTTAAATTGCTGAGTTACAAATCTATACATAAATTTATTTAGCCATTTCTTTATGACATCCTCAGCATACTTTGATTGAAAAGTAGCACAGGATATGCGGAAAAGTCTTTCAGGGGTGGAGTTCTCAGTCATAAGGTGATATAGGAAAAAGTCGTGAAGTTCATAAGGCCCTATTAAATCTTCAGTTTTTTGATCTATTTCACCTTGCTCGTTTTTTGGAAGTAACTCTGGACTTATAGGCGTTCCAACTATATCAAGCAATACTTCGCTACAATTTTTAAAGTCTAAATCTTCTATAGCTGTATAATTTACAAGATACTGTACTAGAGTCTTTGGAATAGAGCAGTTTATGGAGTACATGGACATGTGGTCTCCGTTGAAGGTGCTCCAACCTAAGGCAATTTCAGAAAGATCGCCAGTTCCTAGAAGGAGAGCATGTTCCTTGTTGGCAAGGTCCATTAATATCTGAGTTCTCTCTCTTGCTTGAACATTTTCATATGTAATATCATGATTGGATTTATCATGACCTATATCTTCAAAGTGTTGAAGGCTTGCAGCTACTATGCTTATTTCTCTTAAGTCTGTGCCTAGAGTTTTGCAAAGGGAGACTGCATTGTCATAAGTTCTATCAGTGGTGCCAAAGCCTGGCATGGTGACGGCGATTATATTTTTAAGAGGCAAATTCATCATATTCATGGTCTTACATGCACATATTAGAGCCAAAGTAGAATCCAATCCACCGGAGATGCCCAGAACGATTTTTTCATTGTTGATATGGTTAAGTCTTTTCATAAGGGCCGTGCATTGCATCATGAAAATATCAGCGCATACCTCGTGCTTATTTTTTTCATCTGGTAAGAAGGGTAGGGGATTATAAGTGTGCATCAAGTGGCATATACTAGTATTATTGTATTTAAAGCATATTTCTCTCATGGAATACTCTGTACCAAGGAAGGTAGAATTATTGTTTTCTATACGTATGCCATCTAGAAACTCTATATCTATATCATTATAAATTAGTTCATTTTCACTGCTAAATCTGTCTCCACAAGCAAGTTCTGTGCCGTTTTCATATATAAACGTACTTCCAGAAAAAATCACATCTGTGGTGGACTCATGGATGCCACAAGAGGAATATACATAGGCGCATTGACATTTTGAACTCTGTATTTCTATAAGTTTTTTTCTATAATCATTTTTAAACATTAACTCATTTGAAGCTGAGCAGTTGCATATAATATTTGCACCGTTTAATGTATAATATGAGCTAGGAGGCACTGGTACCCAAAGGTCTTGGCAGATTTCACAAGCAATTTTTATATTGTCATTAGAGAAGATTAAATCCGTTCCAAAGGGGATATGTTCTTGAAAACTTAAGTTTACATAGGAGTTTCTAATGTTTAGGCCTTCAGTAAACCATCTCTTCTCATAAAATTCATTGCTATTGGGAAGGTAGCTTTTTGGTATAATACCTAGAATCTCTCCGTGAAATATATTAACTGCACAATTGAATAGGCGATTATTATTTATAATTGGAGCACCTATGACCACAAACATATCTAAATCTTTGCAGTAAGTAGCTATTTTATGCAATGCTTCATTGGAGTCATTGATAAGTTTCCTGTTAAAAAATAGGTCAGCACAGGTATATGAGGTGGTACACAGTTCAGGGAAAACTAGAAGTTTTATTTCCTTTTTGTGGGCTTCATCTATGCAATGTATTATTTGTTCTAAATTATAATTTACGTTGGATACTTTTGATTTTGGACAGCCAGCTCCTGTACGTAAAAATGGGATGTTCATATAAAGGTCACACCTTTCAGATTAAACTAAATAATTTTGTAGATATTATAGCATAAAAGAAAATTATTGTACACGAGGGTTGTCCTATGATTTATATAGCTTATGTGGTATAATTATAAAAAAGTTTAAACATTATTAATATTGTAATATATATTAAATTAATGAGAAATGGTGAGAAACTAAGAGAAATATATATAATATCATTTAAAAATAGCTAAGAGGTATTAAATAACCTTTAAAGGGTTAAAACAAACCTTTAAAAATAGGATGAAATATAATATTATATATACATACTAATTATACAAAAATTCAATAACATCATGAATTATGTGTGATTAATTTAAATAATAATAAAGGGGGGAAACATTGTGGAACAGTACATTATGTATATTTGGATTGCCGTAATTGTCCTTGGCGTTGTAGCAGATATAATGTCCAGCCTTATGATCTTTATATGGTTTTCTTTAGGTGCACTAGTTGCTACTGTGGCCAACATTCTAGGAGCATCCATGGGAGTTCAAATAATCCTGTTTTTTGCAGTTAGTGTGTTGGGAATAGTGATAGGATATCCAATGGCGAGAAAGATGATAAAAAAATCTGTAAAACCAAAGGATACTATGGAGAATAGCTATATTGGAGAAGTTTTTGTAGCTGAAAATGACATTAAAGATAGTGGACAGCTGAAAGTCAATGGCATCTATTGGACAGTTATTAACACTGGAAACATTATAAGAAAGGATGAAAAGCTTAAGGTTACAGGTATTAAGGGAACAAAGTTAATGGTAACAAAATTTAATGAAAATATAAATAAGCAGGAGGGGTAAAAATGAACGGTTATATTATTGGAGCAATTGTTTTAGTTGTATGTATTATAGTTATTTCATCGGCAATAAAGGTGGTAAACACAGGGTATGTGTATATCATTGAGAGATTAGGACAGTATAAAAAGACCCTTGAACCAGGATGGCATTTGACTATACCTTTTGCTGACTTTGTAAGAAAAAAGATATCTACAAAGCAGCAAATATTAGACATAGAGCCACAGAATGTTATCACAAAAGATAACGTTAAGATATCTATTGACAACGTTATATTCTACAAAGTTTTAAATCCAGAAGATGCAGTTTACAATATTGAAAACTATAAATCAGGTATAGTGTATTCCACTATAACTAACATGAGAAATATTGTTGGTGAAATGACTCTTGATGAAGTTTTATCTGGAAGAGACAGGATCAACTCAAAACTTTTACAGATTATAGATGAAATCACAGATGCCTATGGGATCAAAATACTTTCTGTAGAAATTAAAAACATTATTCCACCAGCTGAAATTCAGCAGGCCATGGAAAAACAGATGAGGGCAGAAAGAGATAAAAGAGCATTTATTCTTCAAGCAGAAGGTCAAAGACAAAGTGAAATTGAAAAAGCTGAGGGTGCTAAAACAGCTAAAATTCTTCAGGCAGAGGCTGATAAGGAAGCCAATATAAGAAGAGCAGAAGGTCTTAAGGAATCTCAGCTCCTTGAAGCAGAAGGTAAAGCTAAGGCTATAGAAGCCATAGCGGTTGCACAGGCTAGTGCTATCGAGAAAGTAAACAGGGCAATCATTGAGTCCGGTACTAACGAAACTGTTATAGCATTAAAGCAGGTGGAGGCGTTAAAAGAATTAGCTACATGCCCAGCTAACAAGCTTATACTCCCAAATGAAACTTTATCTTCCCTTGGAAATATAGCTGCTATAGCTGATATTTTAAAGGGCAATAAAAATGAAAATGTTGAGGATAAACAGTAAGTAAATTTAAAGAAAAGTTATGTAGGTATAAACTCTTGCATAACTTTTCTTATAGGTAAATATTCATATTTATAGCTGCCTATGATATACTATAGGATATAATAATGGTTTTAAAGGGTGATATGTTTTATGAAAAAGGCTAATGAAGGTAAGTTGCATATAAATAGTAGAAACCTGGATTTAAGCGATAAGGTTTGGCAGGATTTAAAAACTGATGTACGAATAAGAAAGGGCTTTGCATTATCTTCATCTACGGTTACAGTACCAACTTATTTTTATAGATTTATAGGTATAAAAGAGAATAATGAAGAGTATTTCGACGATATACTTAGAATAGATAGAGAACTAAGAGTTTTAGGGACACTTTACCTTAAAGTAACCAAAGGTTTTTCAAGGGATGTATCTATAAAAATTCAAAGCTCTGTGCAAAACTTGACAAAATACAAAGGTGATATTTTATTTCTTATACAAAAATGCAAGGACAATGGACTTTTCTCAGAGAGTCTGGGGCCTATTATATTGGATCAAATAACCAATACTTTGAGGGTGGTGCTGGACTACTTTGTAAGGGTTAAAGGTGACCATGTAGACGTAATAAAAGCCTTATCATTAATGGTTCATTGGATAAACATCTATATACCTCAGTTATTTATTAATTATGATTTTGATGGAAAAAACCCTAAGGTGCTTTTCTATGGTGAAATTTCCGAAGAAGAGGCGCTGTTCTTATTCTTGCTTTGGATGCTAGGAGTGGATGTGGTGTTTTTTAACACTGAAGATGATAAGATTTTTGATGCTTTGGATCCTCAATGCAGTTTTTCAAGAGTGGTTACTTACTCCAACCGCTGTCTTTTGAAAGATTTACCTGCTAGCTTCAATGAGAGGGTTAATACCACTGCCTATGGTGCTAAAGAGGAAATGGATAAAATCCTCTTTAATGAAGACACTAATTTTTATAGACCATGGCAGTTTACAGAATACAGTGTTAAAAATGTTACATTAAAAACCACCTTTGAGGAAATTCAAATATGGATGAGAGAAAAAGCTAGCCTAAGAGAAGGATGGAAGATAAAGAACGGCACGGTATACATACCCAATGTATTTGCAAAGATAAGAGGTGTAACTGAAGATATAGAAGAGTATTTTCAGTATATAAAGAACATAAAAAAATATGAGAAGAACACATTTATAAATAAGTTGCCTATGGTGAACTTTGTAACCTTAGAATACCAAAAATTTAATGAGGTATATCCAACTAGGGGTAATTATTTTGATGTAGATAGAATGATAAATAGCAGTTGGTGGCCTTATAGTGAGCTTAGGACTGGACTTCAACGTGCTTTAGGTGAAAATATTCGGGAATTGTGTTTAAATCCCGTGGTATACAATAAGCAAAATGAGGAATTAAGAGATTTACAGGTGGAAATTTTTTCGGTGCTTATCAATAGCATGGACACAAAATTTATGCAATTACTCCAGAACTTCGATTATCCTGATGAGGTGCCGAGAATAATAATATATAACAATGAACAAAATGGAAATCTTTCTTTGGAGGATTGTATTTTGTTGACTCTTATGAATTATATGGGAGTAGACATTGTTATTTTTAATCCATCGGGATATAATGATATTGAAAATTATGTATATAATGAGCTATACGATGTACACACATTAGACAAGATGAGTTTTAATTTGAAGCTTAGAGAACCTAAGGAAAAGAAAGGTTTGTTTAAGAGGCTCTTTGGAGTATAGTCCTGTTCTTATTTTGTTAAAAGTATGAATCTAAAATTGAGAGGTGTAAAATATGGAAAATGAAAACATTCAAGATGCAATTGTAATACCAGAAAACAGTGAAAATGAGATAGTTGAGATCACCAATGCCTATGAGCAGGAGCTTAAGTCTTCACCAGAAGTGGTTGAACTTACTACGAAAATGGACATTAACAATAGCAATTCTATACTAGAATTTGGAAGTGAACCAGCACAGAAAATATCTCAGTATGCTGATAAAATTTTAAACAGCATTAAAAGTTCCAGTGTGGAAAGTTCTGGGGACATGATAAAGCAGCTAACTGTCATAATGAAGAAGTTTGATAGAAACGATTTTGTAAAGGAAGAAAAGCCGGGATTTTTCGATAAGCTATTCGGAAAAGCGTCAAAGAGTGTGGATAAAATCATGGGTAAATACCGCACCATAGGCGGAGAAATCGACAATATTTACACTGAATTAGTTGCATACAAAAAAGATATAAACCAGACCAACGCAATTTTAGATAATCTTTATGAAGAAAACATACATTACTACAAGGAACTTGAAAAGTATATCATGGCTGGAGAAATCATTGAAAATGAAGTAGTTACAAAAATCATCCCATCACTAGAGCAGACGGCCAATACCTCTGGAGATCAGATGGATGTTGTAAAACTTCAAAATGCAAAGGATTCTCTAGAGCTTTTAAGACAGAGGATATACGACCTTCAGATGGCTAGGATGGTGTCAGTACAGACAGCACCTCAGATTAGAATGATTCAAAAGGGGAATTATAAATTAATTTCAAAAATACACTCTGCTTTTGTTGTGACAATACCAGTATTTAAGAACGGTATTGTTCAAGCTGTAGCCCTTAAGAGACAAAGCAACGTGGTTCAATCTTTAAATGAATTAGATAGGACTACTAATGAGCTTCTTATAAAGAATGCTGAAAACTTGAGACAGCAGAGTACAGATATAGCAAGGCTATCAGGCTCTTCTACGGTAAAGATAGATACCATAGAGCGCACATGGAATACCATAATGCAAGGTATAGAGGAAACTAGAAATATTGAAGAAGAGAACAAGAACCAAAGACAAGAGAGTATGAAGAGACTTAAAGAAATACAAGATCAGATGAAACAAAAAAGGCTTGTATAACATAGAAAAAACACTGTACTAGGATAGTTACAGTGTTTTTTTGTATCAGAAATTTCAATAGTTAAATTATTAACCATATAACTATTCTATAATAATTGAAATAATTTTTAGATTTGATATACTAACAATGGTTATTAAATGCAAAAAAACATTTTATACAGGAAAAACCTAAAAAGCTTTAAACAAATCATTATGATAAATTATATACATAAATGAATATTCCCCAAGAAAGTTTATAGAATAATATAAAATGGAATAATGGTTGTTTAGTTGGAAAAGAGCTGATGATGTGATCATCGGCTCTTTTTGTATATCCATGGATAGTTCATGGATTTCTGCTGAGTTTAAGATTTATGTAATACAAGACTATAAGAGACTTAAATCGGATGAAAACTCAAGATTATCATTAAGTTGGAATTTGAATAGAGAAATCTCTAAGATTAACTATAAGATCCATACGGATGCAATCAAAGAATATCTATTAAAAGATCCTACCAAATAAATTCTATAAGTATAATTTAAAATTTAAAGCATATTTTATTTTTAAATTATGCACTGTAATTTTTATGGGATTATGGTGCATTTTTGCTAGATTTAAAATAATAAAAAATAGTGTATAATAGATAATGTGAAGTAAAGGATACATATTTTACGAAAGGAAACTAGCAATATGGAAGAATATTCACTTAGTAGAACAGAGCTACTTATTGGTAGCGAGAATATAGATAAACTAAAAAATGCTAGGGTAGTGGTACTTGGCATAGGAGGAGTAGGCGGCTTTGTGGTGGAAGCATTAGTGCGAAGTGGCATTGGACACATAGCTATTGTGGATAAGGACACCATATCCATAAGCAATTTAAATAGGCAGATCATAGCTACTCATGAGACCATAGGTAAAGATAAGGTGGAAGTTATGAAAGAAAGGGTGCTCAGTATAAATCCACAGTGCTTAATAGAATGCCATAAGTGTTTTATTGATAAAGATAATATAGGTGAAATAATTGGAGAAAAATGTGACTATGTGGTGGATGCCATCGATACGGTGACGTCAAAATTACAGGTCATAGAATACTGTAGCGCAAATAATATACCAGTTATAAGTTCCATGGGTACTGGAAATAAGCTAAATCCATTGGAATTTAAAATTACAACTATAGATAAGACCAAAGTATGTCCTTTGGCAAAGGTCATGAGGACAGAGTTAAAGAAAAGAGGAATCACCAAAACCAAGGTGTTGTATTCTGAAGAAATTCCTGTGAAAACTGGATTAAGAACTCCGGGAAGTATGTCCTTTGTTCCACCGGTGGCAGGCATGGCCATAGGGGGGCAGGTAATAAAGGACATTATAGAGTTACTAAAGGATTCGAGCAAATAATTAAGAAACTGCGGGGGAACTAGCTGAAAATGAAAAAGACCATAGGAATATTTGCCCATGTAGATGCGGGAAAAACTACCTTTTCAGAGCAAATTTTATATCATACAGAGAGCATACGAAAAAGGGGAAGGGTAGACAACAAAGAGGCCTTTCTCGATGACAATGAAATAGAAAGAAGAAGAGGGATTACTATTTTTTCCGGTGTGGGAAGTTTTAATTATAACAATGACCAATATTTTCTTCTGGACACTCCAGGTCATATAGATTTTTCTCCAGAAATGGAGAGGACCATAAGCATCTTAGATTACGCTATAATAATTATCAGTGCTGTAGAGGGTATTCAAGGACATACGGATACCATATGGAGATTGCTTTCAAAGCATAGTGTGCCTACCTTCCTGTTTATCAATAAAATAGATAGGACAGGGGCAGATGTGGGAAATGTCATAGAAGATATAAAGAAAAAATTCTCAAAGGATCTGTGTGTGTTTTCTACAAATGATACTTTGGGTAATCTTTCAGAAAGAAATGTGGAGATCATAGCAGAAAAAGACGATGAATTGCTAGAGCGCTATTTTAATGGAGATTATGATGAAACTTTGTGGATAGATACTTTGAAAAAACTCATAAGCAAGAGAAAAATTTTTATTATTGGCAGTGGCTCAGCTTTGCAGGATCAGGGCATAGAAGAATTTTTCAACATTTTTGCAGAACTTACTTTCACAAAATACAATGAGTCACTGGACAAGGAGCTTAAAGCCAGAGTACTGAAGATAAAGTACGATGACAAGGGAAGTAGGGTTACTTTTGCAAAGGTTCTTAGTGGAAGTATAGCTGTAAAGCAAGATATTGATTATGAAGTTATGGATGAGAATTTTACAGAAAAAATAAATGAGATAAGGCAGTACCATGGAAACGGCTATACTAGGATGAACAAGGCAGAAGCTGGTGATGTGGTTTCCATTGTTGGAATATCCTCTTTAAAAGCTGGTATGGGGATTAATATGGAAAATGAAGAGTACAAAGATATGGTACCTACCTTAAAAGCCAAAGTCATATTTGATGAAAAGTTAAATCCCAAAGATGTGTTGCAATATTTCAAGATCTTAGAGGCTGAAGAAGATAGTTTAAATGTGGCCTGGAGTGAGGAGTTACAGCAACTTAGTGTTAGTATCATGGGAAAGGTACAAATAGAAGTTTTAAAGGAGATTTTACATAGTAGGTTCAATCTTCCAGTGGAATTTGCAACTCCGGAGATTTTATATAAGGAAACCATAAAGGGTGTTACTTATGGTTATGGCCACTTTGAACCTTTAAGGCATTATTCGGAGGTAAATTTGAAAATAGAAGCAGCACCTGTGGGTTCTGGTATAATTTTCGAAAATCAGTGTACCAATGATATGCTGCCACCGGGATATCAAAATTTAGTGCGCACTCATATTTTTGAGAGAGAACATCATGGAATTCTAACGGGATCAGCACTTACTGATCTTAAAATTACATTGATTAACGCAAGGGCTCATATAAAGCACACTTGTGGAGGAGACTTTAGGCAGGCTACTAAAAGGGCTTTGAGACAGGGATTGGAAAGTGGAGATAATGTGCTTTTAGAACCTTTTTACAAGTTTAATATAGAGGTAAATTTGGATTACATGGGCAGAATCATCAGTGATATTCAAAGGCTATATGGAAGCTTTGAGGAGCCTGTTATAAATGGAGATAGAGTGTCCATAAGGGGTATAGGTCCAGTATCCACATTTATGGACTATGCCTTGGAGTTTCAAGACTTTACTAGAGGTACGGGAAGTCTGTCCTTTATATTCCATGGCTATGATGTTTGCCACAATAGTGAAGAGGTTATAGAGAAGATAGCTTACGATAAGGATGCTGATGCAGAGTATCCATCTTCCTCAGTATTTTGTACCAAGGGTGCAGGCTATTCCGTGCCATGGTATGAGGCAAAGGAACATATGCATTGTCTTAAGTAATGAATGAAGAAATGGAGGTATAAGAAGCTGTATGGAGAAATTATTTTATGAAGATCAGTATATAAAAGAGTTTGTGGCTGATATAAAAGATATTAAAGAAAAAGAAGGAAAATATCATGTGTCTTTAAATAGAACAGCCTTTTTCCCTGGTGGCGGTGGTCAACAATGTGATACTGGACTTATAGGAGACATAGAGGTAAGTGAAGTTTACGAAGAAAATGGAGTCATATATCATGTGTTAGATAAAATGCCAGTAAAAACTCATGAAGTCCATTGTAAGCTCAATTGGGAGAGGCGAAAGGATGGCATGGACCAACATTTTGCACAACACGTTTTGTCAGGCTGCTTTTTTAACACTTATAATGCTAACACCCTAGGGATACATATAGGAGACGATTATTCTACTGTGGATATACAGGGGGTTCTCACAGAGGAACAAATAAGTCATGTGGAGAAATTAGCAAATGAAGCTATTTATAGAGAGTTGAAAGTTGAATTTCTTTTTCCAGATGAAGATGAACTTCAAAATATAGATCTTCGCAGAGCTAAACCTAACACTGATGAAAAAATTAGAGTAGTTAAAATAGAGGACCTTGATATAAATGCTTGTTGTGGCATACATCCCTCCAATACAAGGGAACTTAGACTAATTAAAATATTGAAGTTTGAGAAATACAAGGGCAACACTAGAATTGAGTATATTGCTGGGGAACGTGCTGTGAAGGATTGTATTAAAAAGGACTTTATATTGTCTAACATTTGTAGAGAACTGAGCTGCAATGTGGATGAAGTTTATAGCAATATAATAAAGTTGGAAGAAAAGTATCAGCAAAGCTGCGAAGAAAATAAACAATTAAACAATACTTTAATGGAGTATGAAATAAAGGAATTCATTAAAGAGGCTGATATTATTGGAAACACAAAGCTCATTGTAAGGTCAATGGAGAATTATGATGTGAAAAAAGCTAATAAACTCATAGAAAAAATAGTAGAACATCATGGTGTTGTTGCTGTTTTGGGTATCAGTTCTTATGACACATGTAATCTTATTATGGCCTCTTCAAAAGATGTGAATAATATATCTATGAGCCATGTATTAAAGGAATCCATAAAGCTTATAGATGGAAGAGGCGGCGGAAAAGACCATTTGGCTCAAGGTGCAGGAAAAAATCCAGAGAACATAAAGGCAGCTTTGAATTTGGCGGAAAATATTATTAAAAAATCTTTTATTTAAAATAAGAAAGCTTGTATCCCATAATAAACTATGGGATACAAGCTTCTTTAAATTATGTTTTAATTTTTTCCCTTTGCATGATGCAAAGTAGGCTTATTATATCTTCTGTGATTTTCGGATTGTTGTTTTCCCATTGCAAGCGGTATTCAAATAAATTGGTAACTGGCGTTTTTACAGAGCTTAGAACTCTTCCGTCTAGACAATATATGGAGTTTTTATATTTAAATGAAATATTTATGGTGTAGTTTGGATTTACTTTGTGTTTTGAAGTAAAGGCACATCCTCCACCACTGATGTTAAACATGGTGCCGTCATGCAAAGTTATATCATTAACTGGCTTATTATTGAACTTCACTATGGAAAAGCATAATGGCAGACAAACAGGTTGCCTGAAAAATTCTCTCTTTTGAGTTTTAACAGGGGGAGCTATGGCCTTAAACTCACACCCTAGGATGTTGTCTATTTTTTTATTGCCAAGAAAAATAGATTTCCATGAAAAAATACCCTTTGGAGTTTTACACATTAACATATATTCCAAATTAGATTTGTCGCTAATCATGGAACTATTAAAGCCTGCAATGTATCCCGTGTAAAAAATATTGTCACTATTTTTTTCAATTATATTTGTCTTGTAATAAGTTCTTTTATCATTTATATTATCCAATACGCAAATATCAACATTGTCTAAAATATTCAGATCTTCAATCATAGCAATCCTCCAAAAATAACATAATTCACAATTATTATACTATAAATTTAAAAGATAATAAACATATCTATATGTAATTTAATAATAATTGTAATAATTTTTAGGTATTGAAATATATATATATGTATTATATAATAAGAATGATCGAGATCGAAATTAAAATTTAATATTGTTATAAGTTTTTCGAAAGAAAATTAAAAGAGAATTTGGTGAGAATCCAGAACGAACCCGTCACTGTATTAGGGAGTTATTTGTGAAATACCATTGGAGGTTTTTCCGAGAAGGTACAATTAACTATGAACTTAAGTCAGGAGAACTGCTTATAGCTACATTTTTAAACCGCTGCGGTGCTCAGTTAGTTTACATTATTAATTTTGCAACAAGGTGTCTTTATGTCACCTTTATTTTTTTTTATGGAGGTAACTTATGAAATATACTAAATTACAAAAATCGTTTATTTTAATTTCAGTATTTATGGCGACAATCATGGCTTTTCCGATTGTTGCAAATGCAATGCATATTATGGAAGGGTATCTTCCAGCCACTCATTGCGTGTTGTGGGGGGTACTATGTATACCATTTGTGGTTGTTGGCCTTATGAGAATAAACTGGATATCAAAAAACCACAGAAAGACCATCCTTCTACTTGCCATGGTGGGAGCATATGCTTTTGTATTGTCGGCTTTAAAGATGCCAAGTGTTACGGGATCTTCAAGCCATCCAACTGGTACAGGCCTTGGAGCTGTTTTGTTTGGACCTAATGTAATTGCCGTTGTTGGTGTTATTGTTCTTTTATTCCAAGCTATATTATTAGCTCATGGCGGACTTACTACCCTTGGTGCTAATACTTTTTCTATGGCTATTGCTGGACCATTTGTGTCCTATGGAATATTTAAGCTTTTAAGAAAGTTTAAAGTTAACGATATAGTTTCTGTAGGAATAGCTTGTGCACTAGGCGATTTGTTTACATATTGTATAACATCTGTGCAGCTTGGTATTTCACACCATGGAAGTGTTGGAGTTATGAAGTCTATAGGAGAATTCATGATGGTATTTGCTGTGACACAAATTCCACTTGCCATCGTAGAAGGTATTTTATCTGCAGTAGTAATGAGTCTTTTGAAAAATTTTGCAAGGCCAGAACTTGAAGAAATAGGATATATGTAGTATTCGAGTTTCTATTTTGTATTTGTGGAGGATGAATATGAGCAAAAAGAATGTAATTGGGATAATATTGGCACTGCTAATATGTGCAGTTATTCTTGTAGTGCCACTGATGACTATAAAGGATAGCGATTTTGGTGGTGCAGACGATAAAGCTGAGGATGTAATAGCTAAAGTTAATCCAGGCTACGAGCCATGGCAGGAAAGTGTAATTGAATTGCCAGGTGGAGAAACAGAGAGCCTTTTATTCTGTCTTCAGGCTGCCTTAGGTGCAGGTGTAGTTGGATACGGATTTGGATATTATGTATCAAGAAAAAAGTACTCTTCAAAAGGAAAGAATGAAAATAAAAATGAAAAATAAAATACACAAGAAGCACACTCATGGCATTATTTTTATGGATATGTATGCTCAAAAATCTAATATGAGAGATGTAAATTCTCAATTAAAGCTTGTAAGTTCCATGTTATTGTTGATATACTGCGTTTCAGTGGATATTACCTTAATTCATGTGATTATTGGAATAAGTATGGTATTTTTAACTGTGGGATTGGCGAAAATTCCTAGGGGCTATTATTTTAACTTAATTAAATTACCCATTGCCTTTATACTAATTAGCTGCATCACAATAATAATAGACTTTAGTAAAACTCCATTAGGGATTTATAACTTTAAGATAGGTACAGTATTTTTATGTGTGACAAAAACAGGATTATTAGAGTCTTTGAAACTATTTTTTAAGGCTTATGGGGCTGTAACATGTTTGTATTTTCTAAGCCTAACTACGCCAATGCAGGATATAATAGAATCCTTAAAAAAAATCCACCTTCCCACGGTAGTAATAGAGCTTATGTATCTAATTTATAGATATATTTTTCTATTACAGGATGTGCAGAATGCCATGACCACTTCTGCTATGTGCAGATTAGGGTATGATGGTGGTAAAAATGCATGGTATACTTTTACTCATATAAGTGGCAACGTGTTAGTAAACTCTTTTAAAAGAAGTCGTGATAGTTTCAATGCCATGGAAGCTAGATGCTATGAGGGAGATTTGTGCTTTCTTAGCGAAGAGCATAAAGTGAAAAATAAACATTTGCTTTTCGTGTTGGTGTATGCTATATGTATTATATTATGTACAATATTTTTAAGCAAAAAGGGGATAGATTTATTCTAATGGACAGTACAATCTTGAAACTGCAAAATATAAATTTTTCGTATTTTCAACACAAAAAAGCTCTTAATAATATATCAATTGACATTCATAGAGGAGAGAAAATAGCCATATTAGGCAATAATGGGGCTGGAAAATCTACCTTTTTCCTTGTATGCAATGGTATTTTACGACCTGAAAGTGGACACTTAGAATATGAAGGTAAAGAAGTTCTTTACAAGAAAAGTGATCTCACAAATTTAAGAAAAAATGTTGGTATAGTATTTCAAGACGCAGAAAATCAAATTATTGCTTCCACAGTGGAAAGTGAAGTTTCTTTTGGACCTATGAATCTTAAGTTGGACAAAAATCAGGTTAAAAGAAGGGTGGAAAATGCTCTAGAGCTTATGAATCTAACCGAGTATAGGCAAAGAGCGCCACAATATCTCAGTGGAGGCGAAAAAAAAAGAATAACCATTGCAGATATATTGGCCATGGATTCTAGAGTGATTTTGCTAGACGAACCTACAGCTTCTCTAGATCCTAAAAATGTGAAGTTGCTTTACAACACACTAGATAAGTTGTCTCAAAAAGGTATAACATTAGTGGTTTCCACCCATGATGTGGACTTCGCCTATGAATTTGCAGAACGAGCAGTTATATTTAATGACGGAGAAATAATAGCAGATATGCCTATGGAAGATATTTTTAATGAGGATAGCATTATCGAAAAGGCTGGTATAAGGAAACCTATTTTATATGAGGTTACAAGAGCTTTGAATAGAAAATTTCATGAAATAAGTCAGGATTCAGATGTGTACCCAAGGAATATAGAGAAGTTTATTTCCTGGATAGATAAGAGATAATGTAATATGGTTATAAGTTAATAGTAAAAATGAAGAACCACCGAAAGCCATTAGTGTTTAAGGTGGTTCTTTTGTATAATTAGATTTTTTCTTTAAAAGCCATGTCTAACTTTGCTATTTCACCTAAAAGCTTTGAAAAATCTTTATCCACATATATAAGCTGTGATATGTGGATAAAGGAACTGTTTAGTTCTTCAATAATACAACATAACTTCATATCTATCTTATCTAAGGTAGATGAATGTTCGGATAGCTTACTGCTTAAAAAAGAAATTTTCATGGCATCATCCATATTTTCAGCGTTCTTTTTTATAGCCTTATTGAGGAAATTTAAACCTGTTATGGCCATGCCAGCAGGCCCAAGCATACCCAAAAATAATTTTCCCATAATTTTTCCTCCTATAAAAGTGAATGAAGTGCCATTGAAGTTAGAAGTATTTTTTGATTTGCCTAAAATACCATTGTCCACAAGGTAAGCTAAAGCAACACAGTTGTATGGTACAGGGGGGATGCTTGTTAAAGTTCTATGATCTACGGTGCTCTTTAGTGCAAGAGTTTTTATAGGTGGAGATGAAACATCCTTAAAATAATCCTCACACTTTGATTGAGTTTCTTCCAATCTAAAGGTTTGACACAGGGTGTCTATGCTATCCATGATATTTTGAATATTATAATCTTTACTTTGCGAGCTTTCTAACATATTTCTAGTTTCCTTCATGATGTCCAAGCATTTACATTTTAAATTGTATAAATCTTCTATATGTTGAAGTACGATATCGTATTTTAATTGATATTTTTTACCCTCTTCTTTGAAATTTTCTATGGCCATGTACTTATAATCTGGTGTTGGCATGATGGTATTCCCCTAATTATTGATTATTATTATTATATGATACTGGCTATTTAGAGTTGAATAAAAGTTGTAATCAAGTTTAACATAATGTTAAAAGGAATACCTTATTGACATGGGATACGGATTATAGATATACTGATACGTGGCGGTAGTTATCGCAAAATATTATACATATATACAAAAGAAAGGAAAATAAATGGAGAACGTTAACAGTTTTACAGAAGGTGGAATAGTAAAACCACTTATCAAATTTTCTATTCCTTTGATGATGGCATTATTGCTTCAGGCCTTATATGGTGGGGTAGACCTTATAATAGTAGGTCAGTTTGGAAACACTGCTAGTGTAGCGGCAGTTGCCATTGGAAGTCAGATAATGCAGGCTATAACAGGGATTATAACGGGTCTTACCATGGGAGTGACAGTATTGATTGCACAATACATGGGAGCAAAAAAGAAAGAAAAAATTTCAGATGTTGTTGCTGCGTTGATTAAGCTATTTTCAATAATCAGCATAGTAGTAACTTTAATTATGGTGATTTTTGCAAAGCAAATAGGTTTTTTGATGAAAGTACCAGCAGAAGCCTTTCAGCAAACAGTAAATTACATAAGAATATGCTCTATGGGAACTATATTTATTGTGGCGTATAACGCTATAAGTGGGATTTTTCGAGGCATGGGAAATTCAAAATTGCCACTGCTATTTGTTTTTATTGCGTGTATTGTGAACATAGTATGCGATTTTATCTTTGTAGGGGTATTCAAACTAGACTCATCTGGAGCAGCTTTGGCTACAGTGCTTGCCCAGGCAGTAAGTGTTGTATGCTCAGTAATTTTTCTTAGAAAAAATAAGTCCATAGTAAATGTAAAAAAACATAATTTCAAAAATAATGGGGCATATATAAAACAAATACTAAAGATAGGTGGACCTATTGCACTTCAAGACAGTCTGACTACAGTATCTTTCCTTATAATAACTAGTATAATGAATTCTATAGGTTTAGTGGCATCGGCTTGTGCAGGTATAAGTGGGAAAATTTTTATATTCCTTGCCATTATCCCCATGGCATTTATGTCCGCACTTGGCGCTATTGTAGCTCAAAACGTGGGAGCTGGGAAAGAAAAAAGGGCAATAGCTATATTTAAAACTACCACATTGATATCTATGGCTTGTGGTGTAGTTATGTTTCTTTTAACATACTTTAAAGGAGCCATG
Organism: Hathewaya proteolytica DSM 3090; assembly: GCF_900142225.1. Classification (GTDB taxonomy): domain Bacteria; phylum Bacillota; class Clostridia; order Clostridiales; family Clostridiaceae; genus Hathewaya; species Hathewaya proteolytica. The sequence continues at coordinate 42,121 of NZ_FRAD01000016.1, read as the reverse complement.
CTAGCGTCTATATTTGAAAAGAACACAGAAGTTATAAAGGCTACGGCAGAATACCTAAAAAGTTGTTCTGTAGAGTACATTCTTGTTTCCACCTATTTCTGCTGTCTTGGATATTTTAATGGAATAGGAAAAACAACATTTGTAATGCTTCAAGGTCTTGCTTCAGCATTTTTAGTTAGGATACCTTTATCTTATTACTTGAGCAGAATCCCTAATGTGGATTTTTTTACCCTAGGGTTGTCAGTACCTATTTCTGCACTTTTTAGTGTAATTGCGTGTTTCATATATTTCTTTATGATAAAGAAAAAGAGAGTCAAGTCAGAAAAATTGATTTAATTTTAATTTGTATTTAATGTCTTTTTACTAAAAAATAATTTACTAAATAAAGACATTGGGTATATAATATATACTGTTGTAGATTATAGATTGTGTTCACGTATTGAATAGTTAAATAAATTAGGAGTGGTGAAGTTTATGAGATCATTTATAGTTCTCGGTGCACAGTGGGGCGATGAGGGAAAAGGAAAAATAACGGATTATCTTGCAGAAGAAGCTGATATGGTTGTTAGGTTTCAGGGAGGAAACAATGCAGGTCATACTGTAATAGTTGGAGACAAGGAATACAAGTTACACCTTGTTCCATCAGGTATACTGTACGAAAATGAGATAAATGTATTGGGCAACGGTGTAGTAATAGATCCAAAGGCATTGTTTGAGGAAATCGAATATCTTAATAAGCTAGGTGTGCAAGTAACACCTGATAGATTGTATATTAGTGATAGGGCTCAGGTAATAATGCCATACCACAAGCTCATGGATAGCCTTAAGGAAAAGAGCAGAGGAAATGATAAAATAGGCACTACAGGAAAGGGCATTGGCCCATGCTACACTGATAAGGCAGAGAGAAGTGGCATAAGAATATACGACCTTATAGATGAAGAGGTTTTAAAAGAAAAGTTATGTAATAGCTTAGCTTCAAAAAATGAAATCATTGAAAAGGTTTTTAATGCTGAAAAACTTGATATTGATGCATTGTACAATGAATATGTTGAAATTGGAAGAAAAATAAAGCCTTACGTAAAAGAAACTTCCGTTGAGATATTCAATGGTATAAAAAGTGGTAAAAGAGTATTATTCGAAGGCGCTCAGGGAATGCTTTTAGACGTGGATTATGGAACATACCCTTATGTTACATCATCAAACACCATTGCCGGTGGAGTTTGTACAGGTGCAGGCATAGGTCCAACTATGATATCTAATGTAGTTGGTATAGGTAAAGCTTATACCACTAGAGTTGGAGAGGGGCCTTTCCCAACGGAGCTTCTTGACAGCATGGGAGATCACATCAGAAATGTAGGTGGTGAATTTGGTGTCACTACAGGAAGAGCGCGAAGATGTGGATGGTTAGATCTTGTTATACTTAAAACTACTGTAAGAGTAAGTGGGTTAACAAGCTTTGCTATAACAAAAATGGATACTTTAGCTAATATAGACAGGATAAAAGTTTGCGTTGCCTATGAGTTAGATGGTAAGATAATCGATTATTTCCCAGCAAGTTTAAAGGAGTTGTCAAAGTGTAAGCCTGTATATGAGGAATTTGAAGGATGGGGCTCACAAATTGCGGAAGCTCGTACTTTTGAAGAACTTCCTGAGAATGCAAAGAAATACATTAAGAGAATTGAAGAATTTACAGATACAAAGGTATCTATAGTATCTGTGGGACCAAAAAGGGATCAAACCATAAGAGTAAGTGACATTTAACCAAAATTCTTAGCTCAATATGAAGGAAATGAAATTGGATTTCTTAATAATATATAAAAGGTGAATAAGGTTTGCTTATTCACCTTTTATATATGAAATATTGTAAACATGTAAGGCACAAATGCAATGGCAAAGCAGCAAGTAGCAAAATATTTTAAATAAATAAGTATAAGATATGAGGGGAATGTATAATCTAGTGCAAGGTAAAATAAAAAAAGACTTAGTATACCTAACAACCCTCGCATAATTTTATCTTTCAAGGGGACCTTTGTAGAAAATTTTACGAACTTACTCTCAAGGATATAGCCTAAAATAAGGCCACCGTAAAGTCCAGCAACTTTTATATAGGAACCATCCTTTAGAATAAAGCAAATAATAAGGAATGGAATGTAGATATAGATTAATATACTGTTTTTCTTTGTATTCAGGATGTAATTAAAAGCTTTGTGACATAAAAGTGTACACATGGTTCCAGTAACTATAGCACCAATAACATCTGTTGGCCAATGAACTCCTAGGTATATTCTAGAAAACCCTATGCAGATGATAAAAATTGTTCCTATAATATACATGTATGAATGTTTAAAATGCAACATCATACTTTCCCAAAAAGTTGTGGCTATTTGTGTATGACCGCTTGGAAAGGAATACCCTGTGGCAGTGGGTAAGTGGAGTGAAGTAAGATTTTTTGAGCCAATGGGCCTTGGGAACCTAATTAAATCTTTCAATCCAGAATTAAGAGTTATATTGGTTGAAAGATTAAATAGTAACTCCATGCCGAAAACTTTGTCCACGGTCCAATAAAGTATAGAAGAAAAAAGTATTACTACTGGAGTTTCTATACTCATGGTAAAAGTAAGAAATATATATGTTAACAAAGGCGACCTAATACTTTGTAGGTATAATAGCAGTTTTAATTGTGTGAACATGCGGTACTCTCCCGTCGTAAAATTATTGAAGTGAATATATGATTAATATAATATCACAATAATAATCATATTACACTATTATTATAAAATTAATACTATAAAATTAGTATTAATATAGATAAAAATTTACTATTTGTTAATGGTTACTTATGTACAATTGTAATTAAAAGTTATAATATAAAAAGATAATATTAAATGGAGGAGACTATGTTATGTTTAAACTAATTAAGCACTTGAAAAAATATTACGTTTTTATCCTATGTATAGTTGGTTTTCTTGTGCTTCAGGCTACTTGTGATTTATCCTTGCCTGAATTCACATCTAAAATTATAGACGTAGGAATACAACAGGGTGGTATAGAAAATCTAGCCATAGAAGAGATAAGAGAAAGCCAATTTAATAAGTTAAAACTGTTTTTAAAGGATGATGACATAAAATTAGTAGAGGAAAATTACAAGGTTATAGACAATGGAGAGACCTCTAAAAGTAAAAAATATGTATTAAACACTAAAGACAAGGAAAAGAAAGAAAAAATAAGCAATGTTATGGCAAAGCCCATGGTAATAACACAAATTTTAGAAAGTGACAGCGAAGAGGGCAAAAATATTAAAAATAATATTTTTAAGTCTTTGCCAAAGGAATTAATCTCATCAAATGATGGAGATATATTTAAGGTTCTACTATCTATGCCTAAAAGTTCTCTTTCACAGATGACCAATAAGATGGAAAAAAACTTAGAAAAAATCCCAGATAAAATAATACAACAATCTGCTGTAAAATTTGTTGTAGCAGAGTATACAGCTCTTGGTAAAAATGTGGATAAAATTAAATCAAATTATATTATTTTAGCAGGGCTTAAGATGCTGGGAATAGCTTTGGTGAGTCTTATAGCCACTGTAATTGTGGGATTGTTGGCGGCTAGGGTAGCAGCATCCCTTGGAAGAGATCTTAGAAAAAAAGTGTTCTCTAAGGTTATGGGCTTTTCCAATGCCGAAATGGATAAGTTTTCTACCGCCACATTGATAACTAGAAGTACAAATGATATTCAACAAATTCAGATGCTAATGGCAATATTATTGAGAGTAGTATTTTATGCCCCTATTCTTGGAGTTGGAGGAGTGATAAAAGTTTTCAATACTAACACCTCCATGGAATGGATCATTGGCGTGGCTGTATTATCTATATCTATACTAGTCATTTTTATGTTTAGTTTTGTTATGCCAAAGTTTAAAAAAGTTCAAAAATTAGTAGATAAAGTAAATCTAGTCATGAGAGAGCACCTTACTGGTATGATGGTAATAAGGGCCTTTAGTACAGAAAAGCATGAGGAAAAAAGATTTGACAAGGCCAATAGGGAACTTACAAAAACCAACCTTTTTGTAACTAGATTCATGTCAGCTATGATGCCTATGATGATGCTAATAATGAATGGTATTTCTATACTAATTGTGTGGAAAGGCGCTCATGGTATAGATTCAGGAGTAATGCAGGTGGGGGACATGATGGCATTTATTCAGTATACTATGCAAATAATAATGTCCTTTGTCATGATTTCTATGGTATCCATAATGCTCCCAAGAGCAACTGTTGCAGCTGTTCGTGTAGACGAAATACTTACTACTGAAAATTCAATTATAAGCAGCAGTAATCCAGAAGATTTTATGGTTGAAAAAAAAGGCCAGGTTGAGTTCAAAAATGTTTCATTTAAATATCCTGACGGAGACGAAAATGTATTAAGTGACATTTCATTTTTGGCGAAACCAGGTGAAACTACTGCCTTCATAGGTAGTACTGGTAGTGGTAAATCCACATTGATAAATCTTATTCCCCGTTTTTATGATGTAACTGAAGGTGAAATATTGGTGGATGGAGTAAATATAAAAAAGGTGGATGAGAAAAAGCTTAGAGATAAAATAGGGTATGTACCACAAAAGGGTGTGCTTTTTTCAGGAACTATAGCTTCAAATTTGAGGTATGGCAATGTAAATGCCAGTGATGATGAAATTGAGAAAGCGGCTGCTATTGCACAAGCCAGTGATTTTATAGAGGAAAAGGTGGAAAAATACGACTACCCTATGGCACAGGGTGGAACAAATGTTTCCGGAGGTCAAAAGCAAAGGCTTTCCATAGGTCGTGCCATAGCAAAAAATCCTGATATATATATTTTTGACGATAGTTTTTCAGCTTTAGATTATAAAACGGATAAAAGATTAAGGCAGGCATTGAAAAGGGAAATCAATGAAAGTACCGTGTTAATAGTAGCTCAGAGAATTAGCACTATCATAGATGCTGAACAAATTGTAGTTCTTGATGAAGGTAAGGTAGTAGGAATAGGAAATCATAAACAATTGTTAAGCAATTGTGAGGTGTATAAGCAAATTGCCATGTCACAGCTTTCAAAGGAGGAACTGGAAAATGAATAATAATATGGACAATGAACAAAAGAACCAGAAGACATCATTGAAAAAAGGAGCTCCCCTTGGTGGTGGTGGTCATGGACCGAAGTTCGCTTTGGAAAAACCAAAAAATTTTAAAAAGACCATGGGACAGCTATTTTCCTATTTAGGCAAGTATAAGTTTGGTCTTATATTGGTAGTTGTTTTTGCTATAGGAAGTGCTATATTTAGCATAGTTGGTCCCAAAATTTTGGGAAACGCCACTGAAGAGATTTTCCAAGGGCTTATGAGAAAAGTATCAGGTAATGGTGCTTTGGGCATCGATTTTTCAAAGATAGGTAAAATACTACTATTCTTATTGGGAATATATTTAATAAGCTCTATTTTTGCGTTCATACAGGGCTTTATAATGACTGGTATAGCACAGAAGATTTCTTATAATTTTAGAAGAGATATAGAAGAAAAGATAAATAAAATGCCACTAAAATACTTTGATACGAAAACTCACGGAGAGGTGTTATCTAGAGTTACCAACGATGTAGACACCGTAAGTCAGAATTTAAACCAAAGTATGACACAAGTTATAACAGCCATAGTAACGGTAATAGGTGTTCTTGTCATGATGCTCACCATAAGTATACCTATGACTGTGGTGGCTGTCATAATACTTCCAATCTCCATGGGATTTATATCTCTCATTGTGAAAAAGTCGCAGAAATATTTTAAGTCTCAACAGGAATACCTCGGTCACGTAAATGGTCAAGTGGAAGAGATGTACGGTGGACACAATGTAGTAAAAGCTTTCAATGGAGAAAGAGAAGCTATTAAAGAGTTTGAAGAATTTAATGATACACTGTATAACTCTGCTTGGAAATCGCAGTTTCTTTCAGGTATGATGATGCCTGTTATGACTTTTATAGGAAATTTGGGTTACGTAATAGTGTCAATAATGGGTGGTTATCTTGCCATAAGGGGACGGATAAGTGTTGGTGAAATTCAATCATTCATACAGTACGTAAGGAGTTTTTCACAACCTATTGCCCAGGCAGCACAAGTTGCCAACCTTATGCAATCTACAGCTGCTGCAGCTGAAAGAGTATTTGAATTCCTCAATGAAGAGGAGGAAGAACAGTTTGCAGAAAACCCTGTAAAGGTAGATAACTTAAAGGGCAATGTGGAGTTTAGAAATGTGAAATTTGGATACTACAGCAATAAGATTATAATAAATGATTTTTCAGCTAAGATAAAAGAAGGTGCAAAAATCGCTATAGTAGGTCCTACTGGTGCAGGAAAAACTACCATTGTAAAACTTTTAATGAGGTTTTACGATGTAAATAGTGGAAATATATTTATAGATGGCCACGATATAAAAGATTTCAATAGGAGTGAACTTCGAGAGCTTTTTGGTATGGTACTTCAAGATACTTGGCTTTTTAATGGAACCATTGAGGAAAACATACGATATGGAAAGTTAACTGCTACAGATGAAAAAGTTAGAGAAGCAGCCAAGGCAGCCCATGTAGACCATTTTATAAGAACGTTGCCGGGTGGCTATAATATGGTTTTAAATGAGGAAGCCAATAATGTTTCCCAAGGACAGAAACAGCTTTTAACTATTGCCAGGGCAATATTGGCGGATCCTAAAATATTAATTTTGGATGAAGCCACAAGCTCTGTAGATACTAGAACCGAGGTGTTAATACAAAAGGCCATGGACACCCTTATGAAAGGAAGAACAAGCTTTGTCATAGCACATAGGTTGTCAACTATAAGGGATGCAGATCTTATTCTTGTCATGAATAATGGAGACATCATCGAACAGGGCAATCACGAAGAATTGCTGTCACATAACGGATTTTACGCAAATTTATATAATTCACAATTTGAAAAAGCTAATTAAAAAAGTCATGGTGCCTTGGAATACAAAAATATTCTAGGGCACCATTTTGTTTATCTAATTTAATTTAATTTCTTCTACATTGTCCTTAGATATCTCTTCTAAGTAGAAGTAATGTGTTTTGTGAGAAATATCTTTTGTTATGGTTTTTTCTTTTGTTTTTATTTTCAAGTTTTTAAAATTCAACCCTATATTTTTGCCATAAATAAGAGAAGCCGAGCTTCCTTTAACGGAATCGATGTATTGAATGAATAAATCATCATCAGTAGAGGAACTATCTAATTTGCATAACCATCCAAGAAAGTTTTTCTGGAATTGAAGTAGTCCTATGGATTCAGCATCAGGATTATTTGCATTAGGCTTCATACAACTATAAAATACATAAAGTCTATTATTGTATGTAATTTTTTCTTCAACAGTAATTGTATCCTTGTTGGCAGAATTGCTTACGTATTTCCAAGTTTTATTTAGTATATACTTTTGAGAAATTTTTTCGTTTATACTGTAGAGACAGAAGAAAGAAAGCACTGCCACGGTGAAAATGACTACAATTTCCAATCGCTTATTTATAACCATGATATCATCCCCAGATTTATTTGATATAACTTAATATGTATATAATACTCTCATATTGTATAATATTCAAACAATTTTTACACAGTGATATAAAGTTAAAAAAGTGCTATAATATTACGTACAAACAACTATATAACATAATGATGGGAGAATAACTATGAAGATGAAAAATAAAAAAATAGCAATAGGAGTTGCAGGAATTCTTTGTGCAATTATAGTCATAATTGTGTTTGTGTTTATTACAAGGGAACAGCCTAAGACCAATGAAACTCCAAATAAAAATAGTAAAGTGGAAGATAAGGTAGAGAATAAAGTAGAAAATAAAGCGGAAGATAAAGTAGAAGATAAAAATGAAATTAATTCTAACAATTCTATTTCACAGGAATCAGTTCAGGGAGAAATCACTGAGGAAAAGGCCATAAAATTGATAAAAAAAATAGTAGTACCATCTATGACTAACGGTTCTGATGGTATAAAAGTTAGCAAAACGGGTATGGAGAAAGTAAATAGTGAGCAGTGCTATGTTTTTGAGCTGAGCCTAATAAAGAGTGCCAATAAAACTCAGAAATTTGGGACATACGCTGTCAGTGTAAATGGAAAAAATATATATAGTAAAGATTCAAAAACAAAAGAATTCAATAAATTTGTTCCAAGCAAATAAAATATAAAAAATGTTTAGGGGTGGGTAAATGTGGATGGTGAGGATTCAACAAAAAATAAGATTATAGGAAAATGTAGCAATCCGCTAAGTGTAATTATGCTGATTCTTAGCTGTATAGCTTTAGTTGTTTTTTTAATGTTTTACTTTTTATTGTATAATAAACCTATTGATGTGAAAGATATGGAGATTAAGGAGCTAGAAAAAATCTATGTGGATGAGTACAATGTAAAGGTGAAGGTGGAAGAAGATAAGCGTGTCCATGTAGAAGAACAAATAAATGTGGACTTTAAAGGAAAAAAACAGGAACTGTTTAGAAGTATTTATTTGCAAAACATAAGGATGTACGGCATTGATGAAAAAGTATATAAAGATAAAATAAAAATATACAATCTATCTGTAAATGGAATCAATGGTGTGAATTATGAAGGTGACAGAAAGAAAATTGATTTTAGGCTAAATGACCCTTTTCAGTTGAAAGATGGGAAGGATTCATACACAGTAAAATATGATATTGAATTTCCTAAGAACTATGAAAATTGTGAAGGGAAATTTTTTATGGAGCTTTTGCCTCTATCTTGGCCTTCTCCTGTGGGAAAATACAGTATAGAAATAAAAATGCCTAAAAGCTTTGATAAAAGTAAATTACAACTGAGAAGTCAAAAACTTGGTGATAAAGATTATAAAAATTTAAATTACAAAGTAGAGGACAATACTATTTTGTATGAATCCCAAGAGCCAAAAGTAGTCAAGCAGGGTATAGCATTAAATGCAGATTTGGGAAAGGACTACTTTGAAGTGGAAAAGCGAAAAATCAATGTGGTGATTTTTTATACTTTGGCAATAGTAGCTTTGCTAATGAATATCATTACAATTATCATAATATTACTTAGGCGACGTGAAGTAAAAGAAAGGGAAAAAATTGAGGAAGAAACTTCTTGTGAAAACCATGAATTCCTCAAGGAAGACCTCTGTATATTAGAAGTTGCCCGTATTTTAAAATCCTATATAGACAAGGAAGCTTCTAGAACTTTTGTGGCTGAACTTATAAAACATGGATATATAGATATCAAAGAATGTGATGGAAAGTACTTTGCGGTAAAGCTTAAGGAGACAGGGGAGTTTTACCCCTTTAATGGTGAGAAATTTGAAGGTAGTACTAGGGAAATGGCCTATGCTGCTTGTTTTCAAAAATATGAAGTTGGGCAAGAAATACCTTTAAAAAAGATATTAAAAAGAATAAACCGTCAATCATCAAGTATATACAATATATTAAATAGAAAAACCTATTTACAAGATAAGAAAAAACAGAGCTATAAAAAATTTAGTAAAATGTATTTAGTTTTAATAATTAGTTTTGCCCTATTTATGATGTTATTTATAATTACAGAGGAGATTTTTGCGAGTGGTAGCTTTATGAATCTACTTCCCGTAATGCTTTGGTTGAATGTTATAAATACTTTCATCTACGATGAAAAGTATCTTACTATATTTTTAGGTGGAATTCTAATCGCGGTTTCCATTATAATATTTTTTGAAGCAGGATTGTTAATAGGCACTACCATATTTCTTCTGGGGATAGTCAATATTTATATTGTTATGACATATCAATATCTTAATGAAAAAGATAAAATTATGAAAAGTAGGATCAAAGCCTATAAAAAGTATATTATGAGCATGGATACACAGAGTGCTGAAAAAGCTGTGGAATATTGTAAGAGCTTTTATTATGATAATATAATTTACGCCAGGTATTTTGAAGCAGAAGATAATTACGAACAAGCTTTCAAAAACATAAAGGGCATAGCACCTTCATGGTATAGAGAAAATTTAATTTAATAATTGCAGAGAGGGAAAAATTTATGACAGGACGAAAAAAAATAGTAAAAACATTGGCATACTTCATTATTTGCACAACCTTATTGTTTACAGGTTGCAGCAATGGAAAAAGTGTGATAAACAGTGGAGAAATTCAAAGCAGCGGAAGCAAAGAGGTGGATGGACAAGGTATAAAAGTTCATTTTATTGATGTAGGACAAGCGGACAGCATTCTTATACAAGAAGGAGAGCAGAGCATGCTAATAGATGCAGGTAACAATGATGATGGCAAGCTAGTGTGCGATTATATAAAAGCTCAAGGTATAGATACCTTAGAATATGTAGTTGGAACTCATCCTCACGAGGACCACATCGGAGGCCTGGATGATGTGATAAAAGCTTTTAATGTGAAAAATGTATATATGCCTAGAAAATCTGCTACAACTAAAACTTATAGAGATGTACTTCAAGCTATAAAAAATAAAAAGCTTACTATTAAATCTCCAGAGGTTGGTTATGGTTTTCAACTTGGGAAGGCAGATTTTAAAGTATTGGCTCCCCACGAAATTTATGAGGATGCTAACAATTGTTCCATAGTGTTAAAAATGAAATATGGAAATAATTCTGCTTTATTTACGGGGGATGCGGAAAAAGAATCTGAACAAGCTATGATGAAGGGCAACCTTGATTTAAAATGTGACGTTCTAAAAGTAGCTCACCACGGTTCTAGAACATCATCGTCCCAGAAGTTCATTGAGGCTGTAAAACCTTCATTTGCAGTGATTTCAGTGGGAAAGGACAATGAATACGATCATCCTAAAAAAGCTACTATGGAAAGATTACAGAATAATAATATACCAGTTTACAGGACTGATGAGGCTGGTACCATTGTAATGACTTCAGACGGAAATAATATAAAATTTAGCAGTAAACCTGGAAGTTATAGAGGTATGATTAGCACGAATAGTAAATAAAATAATGGCTTTGGCATTGAGAAAATTGTCTATCATATGTATAATGGTACATGGTATTGAAATTATACATAAGGAGGAAGTTTTTATGAATATGCCAAAGCTATTGTATCTTTTAAAGAATAATAGAGGCGAGTTTACAAAGGAAAACATTTTTAAAAACATAATAGCGGGTATTGTTGTTGCTATTATTGCGTTGCCACTTTCGGTGGCTCTAGGTATATCTTCTGGAGTTTCTCCGGAAAAAGGTCTTATAACAGCAGTGGTTGCTGGATTTGTAATATCCTTATTAGGAGGAAGCAGGGTTCAGATAGGGGGTCCTACAGGGGCTTTTGTAGTAATAATATATGGAATCATATCGGAACACGGTATTGATGGACTAATATTAGCTACTATTATGGCAGGTGTAATACTTATCGTATTTGGTGCCTTAAAATTAGGAACACTTATAAAATACATTTCATATCCAATAACAGTAGGATTTACAGCTGGTATAGCAGTAACTCTGTTTTCAACTCAAGTCAAGGACTTTCTAGGTCTTACCATAGAAAAGGTGCCTTCAGAATTTATTCCCAAGTGGGGAAGTTATCTAGAAAATATGGGAACTATAAATTGGACATCCACTATTTTAGGTTTATTTTCACTAATGGTGATAATATTATGGCCCAAGATCAACAAAAAAATACCGGGCTCTCTTATTGCTTTAATTTTAGCTACTATAATTGCTTATTTTTTCAAGCTACCAGTTTCAACCATAGGAAGCACATTTGGAGAAATTAGCTCTAGTATTTCTATGCCAGGTCTTCCAGCAATTCAATTAGATACCCTAATCACTCTAATGAAACCAGCCATTGTAATAGCATTTTTGGCTGCCATAGAATCACTTTTGTCTGCAGTAGTAGCTGACGGAATGATACAGGACAAACACGACTCTAATATGGAGCTTATAGCTCAGGGTGTTGCTAACGTGGCATCTGGATTGTTTGGTGGAATACCTGCTACAGGAGCCATAGCTAGAACTGCTGCTAACGTGAAGAACGGTGGAACCATGCCTATTGCTGGTATTGTCCACGCCATAACTTTATTTTTAATCATGAAACTTTTAATGCCTCTGGCAAAATATATACCACTTACATGTCTTTCAGCTATTTTGATGGTGGTATCATACAATATGAGTGAATGGAGAACATTTAAGAAGTTATTAAAGGCTCCAAAGAGCGATGTTATCACACTTATTGCCACCTTTTCTCTTACAGTAATTTTCGATTTAGTAGTTGCCATTGAAATTGGAATTGTAGTTTCTGTGTTCTTGTTTATGAGAAAAATGGCTGTGAATATGGAGATAAACGAATTAAAAGAAGAGCATTATGAAAAGCAGAGAACTCTTATTGAAAATATTGATACGGATTTATACAATAATAATAGCATAAAAATCTTTGAAATCAAGGGAGCTTTCTTTTTTGGGGCTGCGGAAAAACTTATGGAATCAGTAGCTAGCGTGGGTGATGAAGCCAAGGTTATAATTCTTAGAATGCACCACATAAGTCACATGGATATAACTGCCTATGATATGATAAAAAAAGTAGAATCTTTGTGCAAAGAAAGAAATCTTCAACTTATTATTTCAGAGCTGAGGGAACAACCAAGAGAGTTAATAGAAAAAATGGAAAACAAGGAAGGCGTACGATATAGAGATATAGCTAAAGATTTAAATTCCGCTTTAAAACTTGCAGAGGATTCCCTAGCATACAATTAGTTTTTGCCTAGGAATTGCAAAAAATATCTTAAAATGATATAATTTATAGAAAATATCTTGGAGGTATTGCTATGGAGGAAAATATAAACAGCGGTTTAAATGGTGACAAAGGAAATGATGAATGTAATAATCGAAATAAATTAAAAGGATTTTTCTTTGATTGGATACTACCAGTAGTTGTTGCGGTAGGAGTGGCATTACTTATAATTAATTTTTGGTTTTTCTTTATTGAAGTTCCCACAGGATCAATGGAGCCTACTATTATGCCAAATGATAGGATACTTGTTACTTGTGTGTACAATAAATCCAAATTAAAAACTGGTGATATAGTAGTATTTTATTCTAAGGAATTGTCAAAGGAAAACAATAAGGAGACAAATCTTGTAAAAAGACTTATTGGAAAACCAGGAGATCACGTTATCATAGAAGAAAACGGAAGCGTGTATGTAAACAACAAGCTTTTGGATGAGAAATATGTAAAATATCAATTGGGTATAGAGAAGGAATTTACAGTTCCAGAAGGCAAATACTTGTTTTTGGGAGATAATAGAGCTAGTTCTAGGGACTCTAGAATGTGGGCAAACCCATATATAGATGAAGAAGATATCATGGGAAAAGCGCAGTTCGTTGTATTGCCATTTAAAAGAATAGGAAAACTAAAGTAATCATGTACACTGCCTAGTTTATATTACATACTTGTAGTATAATTTAGGTAGTGTATTTATTGTGTGAAAAAAATGTTGTATAATGAAATTAACTATTATGTAACACATAAGACCCCCATAATGGGATATAATTTAGGAAAATGGGTGTAAATTATATTTTACATTAATTGATATGATATGCTAAACTTAGTATGGTAAAAATATGTTACCATTTAATGTACTGAAAATACTGAAAAATATCATAACATTAAATTTAGGTGGGGTGTAGAGTGCACATAAAAAAGACATTTATTATAGGGTCAATGCTTTTAGTTTTTGCTGCCTTTACTAGCTTTACGGCATGCTCTAATGGACAAAGCAATGATAATGTAATTTCCAATGAAAAAATACAAGATAACATAGATAATAGTAACAAAAAAGATGAGATAAAATACAATAAACCTAGAAGTGAAATAAATGCAGATATGTCTGTTGATTTAGACAATAATGAAGAAATAAAAAAAATTGCATGTCAGTTATTTTATAAATACTACGGTTTAAAAATTCCCAGTGACAAAACTTCAAAGTTTGAGATTAACAGGATAGTAGACCATGGTATAAGCATAATAAACCTATCTTTTATGGGAGCTATTGACGAGGAAGATCACTATTTAAGTATGGTCATAAATAAAGATAAAAAGCTTATGGAACGTATAGATGCTACAAATTACAATAAAGCTGAGAGAGAAGAGAAAATAGATAGCAGTAAAGCAGAGAAAATAGCGGAGGAATACCTTCTTCTAGTGGAAAAAGATAAATTCCATGAAGTTGGTACAATTAAGATTGTAGAAAACACAAGAGATGGTTATAAAATCATTTTTATGAAAAAAGATCATGAGGAAGATGCCATAAGTGTTTCTGTAAACCCTTATACTGCTGAGGTTACATCCTTTTTAACCCATTGGATAAATGAATAATAATTGTAAAGGAGATTACCATGGAAAGTGAGATAATCTTAAAAAAACAAAAGGAATTTTTCTTGAGTGGAAAAACTAAAGATATAAATTTTAGAATACAATATCTTAAAAAGCTAAAAGATGTGATTGCATTTTATGAACACGACATACTGGATGCTTTAAAAAAAGATTTAAATAAAAGTAACTTTGAGGCCTATGAAACGGAACTAGGTATGGTTTTGGAAGAAATCACACTTATGATTAAAAAGGCTAGATATTGGTGCAAAAGTGAAAGAAAAAGGACTTCTATTGTGCATTTTAAGACTAGTAGCAAAATATATAAGGAGCCTTATGGAGTTGTTTTAAATATATCGCCATGGAACTATCCATTTCAATTGTCTATGATTCCTCTAATTGGAGCCGTTGCTGCGGGAAATTGTGTAATGCTTAAGCCTTCTAAGTACTCAATTCACACTTCGGATGTGATAGAAAAGATAATTTGTGAAACTTTCCCTGAAGAATATGTCTCTGTCGTTGAAAAAAATGGTGGAAGGAGCGAGCTATCTAATCTTTTAGATTTGAAGTTCGATTTTATATTTTTCACTGGGGGGGCTGCTATGGGATCTATAGTAATGGAAAAGGCTTCCCGCTACCTTACTCCTGTGACTTTAGAGTTAGGGGGAAAAAGCCCCTGTATTGTTCACAAGGATGCAGATCTCAGAAAGGCATCTAAAAGAATTGTGTGGGGAAAGTTCCTTAATGCAGGACAAACCTGTGTTGCCCCTGATTATTTAATGGTTCACGAAGCAGTAAAGGAAGAGTTGATTTCCTATATGATTCAAGATATAAAATCCTTTTTTGGGGAAGAACCCTTTGTAAGTGAGGATTATGGGAGAATAATAAATGAAATTCAGTTTAATAGACTAACAGAATATCTGAGAGAGGGAAACATTATTTTTGGAGGCGACTACGATACAGCACAAAGGTATATAAGCCCAACTTTAATAGATGAGGTGTCGTTTACCAATAAAATAATGAGGGATGAGATATTTGGACCCATAATGCCCATCATTGAGTACAAGGATATTAATACCATGATAAAACGCCTTCAGAACAGCCATAAATCTCTTGCTCTTTATCTTTTTACAGAGGATAATAATGTAGAAAAGAATATAATAGACAATGTATCTTTCGGTGGGGGATGCGTAAATGACACCATAATTCACGTGTCATCTTCTTATGTGCCTTTTGGCGGAGTTGGGAACAGTGGAATTGGCTCCTACCATGGAAAATGGAGTTGTGATCTGTTCACCCACAAGAAAACTGTCTTAAAAAAAACCACCATGTTCGACATAGATTTTAGGTACCCTCCTTACAGCGACAATAAGCTAAAGTGGCTTAAAAAATTGCTGAAGTAAAAATTTCATAGTATATATTTGGATAAAATACGCAAAATAGGGTTACAACAAAACAAAAAAGGAGTCTTACAATGAACAACAAAAGAATTAGTTGTGGACTTACAACCCTAGTGCTTATTTTATCTTTATTTTTTTTCACGGAAAAAAGCTACGTCAATTATGCATATGGAGAAAAAATAGGATATGGCATTGAACAAGAATCAAAGTCTACAAATAAAAATGCAAAACAAGAATCTAAGAGCAACACGGAAGAAGTGGAGTTTTCAAGTACTAAAGATGAAAACTTTACAGTAGGGAATCTGTACAATGGCTTTGAATTACTAGAGAAAAATGAAAACCATGGAGAGATGCTTTTAAGCTTCCAACACAAAAAAAGTGGTGCAAAGTTGTTTGCTGTGAAAAACAATGATGTAAATAAACACTTTTCTATAGCCTTTAGAACCCCTGTTTATGACAATAAAGGTGTAGCACATATTTTAGAGCACTGCGTTCTTGTGGGTGGCTCAGAGAAATACCCTGTAAAGCAGCTTTTAAAAGAAGTTATGGAATCCTCTCTTAGTAAGGATATGAATGGAATTACCACCTCAGACACCACCATATATCCTTTCAGCACTACAAACGAAAAAGAGTTTACTAACATAATGGATATTTATATGGATATGGTTTTTAATCCTTTATTTTATAAAGAAAAACGAATATTCAGAGAAGAAGGATGGTATTATGAAAATACTCCCAATGGACTAAAATACAATGGGGTGGTTTACAATGAGATGAAGGGTGCATTGTCCACTATGGATGGAAGGCTATACAATAGTATCTGCAAAAGTCTATATCCTGATACTACCTATGCCTTTATCTCTGGGGGGGATCCATACTATATAACAGACCTTACCTTTGATGAGTTGAAAAAGTTCCATGAAAAATATTATCATCCTTCAAATTCATATATATACTTATATGGAGATATGAACATAAGCTCAAAATTAAAGGATTTGAACAATAATTATTTAAAAAAGTACCAACTAAAGGGTATAGACTCCAATATAGAAAAATCTTCTCATTTTCAGGAAAGGGCGGTGCAGGAATACACTTATGCCAGTGATGAAAATAATGATTCATCAAATAAATCTGTGCTGACGTACAATTTTTCCATTGACGAAAAGAACCCTTCTACAGACATGGCTTTGGAGATGCTGGATTCTCTTATAATAAGCAATCCAAACTCCGTTGTATACAAGAATTTACACAGAGAAGGCTTCAACAATGTGTCGGGAACTTATGTAAAAAACCTTAGGGAAAATTTCTATTCTATTATTGCATATAATTGTCAGAAGGATGAAGGGGAAAGGTTTGCCCAAGTTGTGGAGGACACATTGCTAGGAGTTTTTATTAATGGTATAGATAGAGACATCATAGAAGCGGAATTAAATAAGCTAGAGCTTAGCACGCGTTGGTATGGAGCATCTTCCAATGGAAGGGGTACTGAAATAAATAGGCGAATTTTAGATTATTGCGTTTACGGACTCAACCCCATGGGTGCCTTTGCCAAGGAAGAAGAAATTTCAACTATAATGAAAGCCAAAGAGAACTACTTTTTTGAGGAAGTTCTACACAAGCATTTTATTAAAAATGACCACAAAAGCATAGTTATATTAAGCCCTGAGAAGGGATTGTCTCAAGCCCTTGCAAAAAAAGAGATGAATAAGCTGCAGAACTTCGTAGGTGGTCTCAAAAGTGGCGAATATGAAACTATTATGGACAATATTTCCCAACTTAGAGTTTGGCAGAGCTCTAAGAGCGATGAGGAGTACATTGATAGAATACCAAAGCTTAAGATGGAGGATGTAAACCCTATTCTAGACTTGCTACCATCTTGTAGAAGGAAAAAAGATGATGTGGAGATATTGTATCATCCATGGGCAACCAATGGAACTAGCAAAATGAACATATATTTTAATTTACAAAACTTAAAGAAAGAGGATCTGTGTTACGCAAAACTTTTAGCTAGTTTAATGGGAAAGGTGAATACAAATGAGTTGGATACAGGCGAACTCGAGAAAAAAGTAAATTCCATGAGCAATGGCATAAATTACAGCATTGAAGTGTTTACAGATGAAAAAGATATGGATAAGACTAGTGCGTATCTTAAGGCTTCTTTCCTTACAAAAAATGAAAATTTGAAGGATATGATGTGCATACTAAATGACGAGATGCTATGCAGCGATTTTGACCACAAAAGTGTGCTAAAATCTTACCTTAACAACATTATAAGTCAAAATGAAAACCTTGTGAATAGGTATCCTGAAGTTTTGGGTATGAATAAAAATATGTCTTGCTACTATGAGGAAAAAGCCATAGGCGAATATTTTTACGGGTTAAAATACTTTGATTTTATAAAGGAAGTATACAAGAATATAGAAAATCAGCATCAAGAAGTTGCGAAGAAACTATGCGAACTTTCTAAGTTGATATTTAACAAAAACAACATAACAATAAGCATAACAACAGATAATGAAGGCTACAATTCCTTTCAAAATGCTCTGGGAACTTTAACTAAAAATATGACAAGTGATAAAGGGAAATTAAGTTCATGGGATATTCCTTTAGAAAATACTTGTGAAGCAATACTGTGTGAAAGCGAAGTCCTGTACAACACTGAAGGTTTTAATTATAAAAAACTTGGATACAAGTACAATGGAAATATGAAAATAATGAAAAATATATTAGAGATGGATTATCTTTGGGATAAAATACGTGTAGAGGGCGGCGCTTATGGGGCAAATATTTTATTGAATTCTAAGGGTGCTATAGCAATGGCATCTTACAGAGACCCCAAGCTTGTAGATACTCTTAAAGTATTTGAAGAGGTCCCTCTATACTTAGATAAGTTAAATATGAGCTCAAAGGAATTGGAAAGTTACAAAATTAGCACATTGGCGGAGTACTGCAATACAAAAACTCTAGATGAAAAGGTGAATCATGCCGATTATATTTACTTTAGCAATATAACGAGAAGTGACCTTGAAAGAGAACTGTGGGAGATAAAGACAGCCACATTAAAGGATATAAAGAAGTATAAGAAAATGTTTAAAAAAGGGTTGGATGAAAAAACCATTACTGTGGTTGGAAACAAAAGAGAGATTGTGAAGAACAAGAAGATATTTAATAAGATTAATTCATTTTATTAAAAAAAAGTGTTGACAGATGAAAAAACTTATAATATAATAAAATAAATTATTAATAAACCAAAGCTACGACGGAGAGAAAGATACAATATTTATCTTAAGAGAGCTAATGTATGGTGCGAATTAGCGATAGTATGTATGTAATAATCACTCCCGAGCTTCTGTCCGAAATGCAAAAAGTAGGTGCAGACGTGTGTCGACGTTATACGACTAGAGTTCAGGCATAGCCTCGACTTGACTAAGATACAATTTTTAAATTGTAAAGTAGGGTGGTACCGCGAATATACTTTCGCCTCTACAGATGTTATATACATTTGTGAGGCGGAAGTTTTTTTTATTTTTATAGCTGGCCAGCGTAAAATTAAAACCTTATGTTCATTTAAATGAACGAAAGTTTATCATAATAATAAGCTAAAAATTGTTAATATTCTTTAAATAATACTGGAGGGAAAATTATGGAACAAAAGAAAAGAGAGCGATTCGGAACAAAACTAGGTCTTTTTACAGCAGCGGTGGGTTCTGCTATTGGTCTAGGTAATATATGGAAATTCCCTTACTTAGTTGGGGAAAATGGAGGAGCAGCATTTTTACTTGTATACCTTGTTTGCGTGTTTTTAATAGGAATGCCTATAATGTTAGGCGAATTTGCCATTGGCAGAAGAGGTCAAGGTAGTGCCGTTAAATCTTTTGAAAATGTATCACCGAAAAAAGCATGGAAGTACAATGGTTTGCTTAACACTGTAGCTGCCTTTATCATATTATCATTTTATTCTGTTATAACTGGATGGGTTTTTTCATACATAACTAGATCTTTTTCAGGAAAATTTAATTCTATTCCTATAGGGGAGTTGAGCAATTATTTTGGTCACGTATCGGGAAGCCTTGACCCACTGCTTTGGACAGCTGTAGTACTAGCTTTAACATGTTTCGTAGTGATGATGGGTGTTAAAAAAGGTATAGAAAGATGTAGCAAGATATTAATGCCATTTTTGTTTGTATTACTTGTAGTTCTAATGGTTAGATCTCTTACTTTAGATGGAGCCAGTGCTGGAGTTAGTTTTTTGTTTAAACCAGATTTCTCAAAGCTTACTATGAATAGTTTTCTTGAGGCGCTAGGACATTCCTTTTACACTTTAAGCCTTGCCATGGGAATAACTATTACTTTCGGAAGTTATACTAAAAAAGAAGAAAATCTAATGTCCATGTCAGCCAAAATTACTGTAACAGATACAGCTATAGCACTGATGGCTGGTATGGTAATATTTCCAGCGGTGTTTGCTTATGGACTAGAACCTTCAGCAGGAGCGAAACTTTTATTTGTGACAATACCGGCGGTTTTCAAAGGTATGCCTATGGGAAATGCATTTCAGACTTTGTTCTTCATACTTGTGGCCATAGCAGCTGTGACATCCACTATTGCCTTGATGGAAGTAATAGTATCAGCCATATCAGAACAGTATGGAATGAGCAGAAAAAAAACTTCTTTTCTTGTAACAATGGGACTGTATATGCTAGCTATACCAAGTGTTTTATCTTTTGGAGCATGGAGTGGTGTGAAAATATTTGGACTTACCTTCTTCGATTTATTTGATTTTATTGCCTCCAATATAATGCTTCCTGTAGGTGGGTTCTTAACCTGTGTATTTATAGGATGGGTCTGGAAAACTGAAGAATTTGAGGATGAAGTTACATCAGGTGGGATGTTTAAGTTTACAGTTAAGAAAGTGTACAATTTTATCATGAAGTATCTAGCTCCCGTTATAATCATAGTAATATTCCTTAATACAACTGGCTTGTTGAAAATCATTTTTAAGTAGTATAAAACCACTTGACACAGTAAGTTAATGAGTATAATATATATAAATATATGAGTTTAATAAATAAAAGCAATGAAGAGGAATAGTAGGTGGTAGCGTTCTTTCAAGAGAGAAGCTGGTTTGGTGAAAAGCTTTATGAATGTACTGTTGAACCAGCCTTGGAGCTCTGTACCGAAACTTTAGTAGGCTACAGCGGAAGCAATCCGTTAACTGATTGAGAGAGAATATAATGCGTAAGTTTTAGCATTGTATTAACTAGGGTGGTAACGCCGGAACTTATACCTCGGTCCCTTTTACAGGGATCGGGGTTTATTTTTTATTCTTATGGTAAAAATAAATACAGGAGGAGATAAGATGGCAAAGGAAAAATTAGTGAAAGATATTACATCTAGGGATGTGGATTTTGCAAAGTGGTATACTGATATTGTTAAAAAAGCTGAATTAGTAGACTATAGCAGTGTGAGAGGATGTATGATCATAAGGCCTTATGGCTATGCCATATGGGAGCTTATTCAAAAAGACATAGATAGCAGACTTAAGTCTGTTGGACATGAAAATGTATACATGCCAATGTTTATCCCAGAGGGACTACTTCAAAAAGAAAAAGACCATGTGGAGGGATTCGCTCCAGAGGTAGCTTGGGTTACTCACGGAGGAACTGAAGAATTGCAGGAAAGGCTTTGTGTAAGGCCAACATCCGAGACTTTATTTTGTGAACACTATGCAAAGATAATTCAGTCCCACAAGGACTTACCAAAATTATACAATCAGTGGTGTTCTGTAGTAAGATGGGAGAAAACAACTCGTCCATTTTTAAGAACTACGGAATTTTTATGGCAGGAAGGTCACACTATTCATGCCACAGAGGAAGATGCTCAGAGAGAAACTTTAAATATACTGGATATATACGCAGATTTCTGTGAGCAAGTACTAGCTATTCCAGTAATAAAGGGTCAGAAAACTGAAAAGGAAAAATTTGCAGGTGCTAACTCAACGTACACTATAGAAAGTCTTATGCACGATGGAAAGGCACTTCAAACTGGCACAAGTCATAATTTTGGAGACAATTTTGCCAAGGCCTTTAACATTCAATACAGTGACAAAGAAGGAAAACTTCAGTATGGGCATCAAACTTCTTGGGGTGTTACTACAAGATTAATTGGAGCTATAATCATGGTTCATGGAGACGATGATGGATTAATTCTTCCACCAAGAGTTGCACCAACACAGGTGATGATAATTCCGGTAGCACAGCACAAAGAAGGTGTTCTTGAAAAAGCAGGGCAGCTAAAATCAAGACTTATGGCAAAGGATATAAGAGTTAAGCTAGATGATAGCGATAAAATGCCAGGATGGAAATTCAGCGAATGTGAGATGAAAGGTATACCACTTCGTGTAGAAATAGGTCCAAAGGATATAGAGAGTAATCAAGCTGTACTTGTAAGAAGAGATACTAGAGAGAAAACTGTGGTTTGCCTTGATGAACTAGAAAAGGCAGTGGTAGAAATGTTAGAAAATATACAAAGAGATATGTTAGAGAGAGCAAGACAACGCAGAGATGAAAATACTTCCGAAGCTTTTTCAGTGGAGGAAATGGTAAATATAGCAGATAATAAACCAGGATTTATAAAAGCTATGTGGTGCGGAGATAGGGCTTGTGAAGACAAGATAAAAGAAGAAACAGGCATCACATCTAGATGTATACCATTTGGCCAAGAACCAATAGGCGACACTTGCGTTTGTTGCGGCAAAAAAGCTACTAAGCTTTTATATTGGGGAAGAGCATATTAATTTCATAAGATAATAAAATAAGGTGTGATGACAGAGGGGTCATCATACCTTATTTTATAAAAATATAATGATTCATTTTAAGTTTTGGTGAAGAAAAAGACAAAAAAAAGAGGGAGATTTATTATCTCCCTAAAAATATTTGAAATGAGACTTCAAGGTGTATTCTTATTATATTACTAATCTAATAACATTTCAACGATTTAGTTAATAATTTTTTAAAATTATTCAAGAATTATTTTTAAAGTAAATATTGACAATGAAAAGTCTGTGTATTATTATAATAATAATAGATTTAAAAATATAAATGCTTTGAAGGGAAAAAGTAGGGTTTACTGAATTTTACAGAGAGTTGCCGTTTAGTGAGAGGCGCATTATGAAGCTTATCTGAATACATCCCAGAGCTGCTCCTTGAAAGATAACAACCAGTAGGTGGAGAACGGATACTGCACACGTTATAGTGCTAGAGTATTACCCATGATATTTCGTGGAGTACTTGAAGAGGTTGATATTGCAAGGTATCGATGAATTAAGGTGGTAACACGGGAATTATGCTCTCGTCCTTTTATTAGGATGGGAGCTTTTGTTATATAAATTTTATATAAATATAATTCATTATGAATTAGGAGGAATAAAAATGATAGTCATATTAAATCCACAATCAAAAGAAGAGGATATAGAGTTGTTAAAGCAGAGAATTGAAGGACTTGGGTGCAAAATTCATGAATCAGATGGGGAGAATACAAGGCTTTTAGGGCTGGTAGGTGACACAAGTAAAGTGGACACAGATGCTCTGCAGGCAAATAAATGCGTAAAAAAAGTTCTTAATGTACAAGAGCCTTACAAAAAAGCCAACAGGATGTTCCACCCTAACAATAGTGAGATTAGCGTATTGGATAGGATCATAGGTGGTAAGAAGCTAAGCATAGTAGCAGGACCTTGTTCTGTAGAAAGTGAAGCACAAATAGTGGGTATTGCGGAGGCTGTTAAAAGTTCAGGTGCATCTTTTTTAAGAGGGGGAGCATTTAAACCAAGAACTTCACCTTACAGTTTTCAAGGACTGGAGATGGAAGGATTGGAACTTCTAAAGAAGGCCAAGGCAAAAACCGGCTTACCTATTGTCACTGAAATTATGTCTCCAAAATACATTGAAAAATTTGTTGAGGATGTAGATGTAATACAGGTTGGAGCTAGAAATATGCAAAATTTCGATTTGCTAAAGGAGCTTGGAAAAACGAGAAAACCTATACTTTTAAAGAGAGGTCTTTGCGCAACTATAGAGGAATGGCTTATGGCAGCTGAATATATAATGTCTGAAGGCAATGAAAATGTAATTCTTTGCGAAAGGGGAATAAGAACTTTCGAAAATTACACAAGAAATACATTGGATTTAAGTGCTATACCTGCTGTTAAAAAGCTTAGTCATCTGCCAGTAATAGTGGATCCAAGCCATGCCACAGGTCTTAAATGGATGGTAGAACCATTGTCAAAGGCTGCCATAGCTGTGGGTGCAGATGGATTAATAATTGAAGTTCACAATGATCCTGAAAATGCTTTGTGTGATGGAGCTCAATCTATAACGCCAGACATGTTTACTAATCTCATGGGTAAATTAAAAATGTTGGCAGAAGTAGAGGGAAGAGAATTATAAAAGTATAGTAATGTTTAGCATGTAGTGCGTAGTATGGTAGGGAGTTACTTTTGTCTTGTGTTAAAGAAGATTAATTGTACAGGGAGTGTAGCAGATGAAAGATTTAAATATAAATGTAGCAATTGTAGGCCTTGGATTAATTGGAGGATGTTTTACTAAAAGTATTAAATCAAATTTGAATGTGGATAAAATTTGGGCTATAGATGTAAATAAGGATGTATTGGACTTGGCAAAAGAACAGGGATTTATCCATGAGGGGATTCTTGCCGGGTCTGAAGAAGAAAAATCAGCTATTAGAGAAGCTGACTTGATAATTTTATGCACCTACCCAAAAGAAACGGTACAGTTCGTTGAAGACAATATGAACTATTTTAAAAGTGGAGCCATAATAACTGATGCAGCTGGTATCAAAAGCAATATAATGAAGAAAATCAGTGATATATTGAGAGAGGATTTAAGCTTTATCGGTGGCCACCCAATGGCGGGAAGGGAAGTTACTGGGTTTCAGAATTCTAGTGAAAACATATTTAAGGGGGCACAGTACATTCTAGTTTCTGGAGATGGGGAGAAAGATGAAAGCAGTGATTTTATGAAACAGTTCCTTCTTCAAATTGGGTTTGGAAAAGTAATAGAACTCACTGCGGCACAGCATGATAATATGGTTGCCTTTACTAGCCAATTGCCACATATTATAGCTTGCACACTTATGAATAACAATATGGTGGAGGGAAATAACCTTTGTGTAGGTGGCAGTTTTATGGATGCAACACGAGTTGCAAAAATAAATTGTGAGCTGTGGATGCAGTTGTTTATGGAAAATAAAACTTACGTTGGAAAACAACTGAAGATTTTTATAGATGATATGAAGGAAATATACGATCTTATTGAAAATGAAAAGTGTGAGGAACTTAAAGAAAAGCTATGTAAGGGTTCTGATATGCGAAAGGAGATGGATTCGTGGAGAAGTTAACAGTAAACTTAAAAGAAAAGTCCTACGATATAATTGTAGACAATGGTAGTTTTGTTAATTTCGGAGTGGACATTAGAAGCATATACAAAGGTGAGAAACTTGTTGTGGTGACAGATGAAAATCTAAATGCAATTTATGGGGAAAAATTAAAAAATCTATTGGAAGCAACAGGCTTTAATGTAAAATTAATGGCTGTAGTTCCCGGAGAGGGCAGTAAATCCTTGCCGGTGCTCCAACAGCTTTATGAGGAGTTTATTAAATTTGGACTCACAAGAGGTGATATGATAGTAGCTTTTGGTGGGGGTGTGGTAGGTGATTTAGCTGGTTTTGCAGCAGCCACTTACTTGAGAGGAGTTCCTTTTATTCAGATACCCACATCACTATTAGCACAGGTAGATAGCAGTGTAGGCGGTAAGGTGGCTGTGGATTTACCTCAAGGGAAAAACCTTGTGGGATGTTTTTACCAACCTAAAATGGTGCTAATAGATCCTAACCTTCTACAAACCCTGCCTAAGAAGTATTTTATAGATGGCATGGGCGAAGTTATTAAGTATGCCTGCATAAAAGATGAGGCTTTGTTTGAAGAACTGATGATGATAAATGATGAAAATGATATAATGAATCATATATGTAAGATAATATTTAAGTGCTGTAATATAAAAAAACAAATAGTAGAAGTAGACGAATTGGATATGGGCCTTAGGATGATATTGAATTTTGGCCATACCATAGGACATGGCATCGAAAAGTATTATAATTATGGCAATTATAGTCATGGTGAAGCTGTGGCCATGGGCATGTATTATATAACAAAATGCAGCGAGAAATTAGGGCTTACAGAAGAAAATACATTGAATAAGCTAAAGTGTATATTGGAAAAATACGGTCTTCCATGGGAACTTCCACAGGTGGAATTAAGTGAAATAAGAAAAATAATTGAAGTGGACAAAAAGAATATTAGTGGAAGATTAAAGCTCATATTGTTAGACAAAATAGGAAGCTCTTTTGTAAAGGATATTGATATTAAGGAATTATATAAATATATTTTCTAGGGGGTTAAACATGGCTAGTATAAAAATTAATCCACATATTTTAAAGGGTTCAGTAAATATACCGGCATCAAAGAGTATAAGCCATAGAGCTATAATTGCAGCGGCTCTATGCTCCTGTGGCCACGAGTCTATGGTAAAAAATTTAGTGTTGTCAAAGGATATCAGGGCTACTATAGATGGTATGTGCGCTTTAGGTGCTAAAATACAGTTGAAGGAAGAAAAAAACACCTATACATGCCATATTGACGGAGCTTTATGTAGTGATGACAAAAATAATAATCAATTAAGGGAAAGTACAGTTTTGGAATGCTGTGAGTCAGGTTCTACTTTGAGGTTTCTTATTCCCATAGCCCTTGCTATAGGTGGTGATTTTAAATTCACAGGCAAAGGAAAACTAGTGGAACGACCTCTTGATACTTATTATAGAATTTTTAATCAGCAAGGCATAGAGTACAAAAATAATGAAGGAAAACTTCCTTTACAGGTTAGAGGAAAACTTAAATGTGGAACTTTTGAAGTGGAGGGCAACATTAGCTCACAATTTATATCAGGGCTATTATTTGCTTTGCCATTACTTAAGGGAAGATCTGTTATTAAAGTCAATGGTAATTTAGAGTCTAAGGATTATGTGGCCTTAACACTGGATGTACTAAAAGCTTATGGTGTAAGTGTGGAGAATAAAGAGTTTAAAGAGTTTATCATAGATGGAGAACAAGAATATATATGTAAAGATAATAAAGGGTATGTAGTAGAGGGGGATTATTCTCAGGCGGCATTTTTTATGGTGGCACAAAACATTGGAAATCAAGTGAGTTGTGAAGGGCTAAAAGAAATTTCTATCCAGGGTGATAGAAGAATCAAAGATATTGTAGAAAAATTTGCTTCTATTAATAGTGGAGATTTTATCATAGATGCATCACAAATTCCAGATCTTGTTCCAGTGCTCACCGTAATGGCGTCTTTAAAACAGGGTGTAAAAACTGAAATAATCAATGCAGGCAGGCTTAGAATAAAGGAATCAGATAGACTAAAGGCCATAGCTACTGAGATGAATAAGCTAGGTGCAAAGGTAAGGGAATTAAGTGAGGGCCTTATTATAGAAGGTGTTTCACAGCTTCAGGGTGGTGTTACTGTGAATAGTTGGAATGACCACAGGATAGCTATGTCACTTGCTGTGGCAGCCACTAGATGCAAGGAATTTATAATCCTTGAGGATTATATGTGCGTGGAGAAATCCTATCCTGATTTTTGGAGAGATTATATGTTATTAGGCGGTGATGTTCATGGGTTCCATGTGGGGGAATAAATTAAAACTTAGTATATTTGGAGAATCTCACGGCAAAGGCATAGGTATTGTGGTGGATGGTATACCAGGCGGCATAGAGTTAGATATGGATTATATAGAGAAAGAGATGAAAAGAAGAGCTCCTGGCAATAACAAAATGAGCACTCCTAGAAAAGAGGGGGATAGTTTTTCTGTTCTCAGCGGATTTTTTCAAGGAAAAACCACTGGAACCCCTCTCTGTGCTGTAATTTTCAATGAAAATACAAAATCAAAGGATTATGATATTTTAAAGGATTGCATGAGACCAGGTCATGCAGATTACACTGGACATATGAAGTATAATGGAAGCAACGATTATAGAGGTGGCGGCCATTTTTCTGGTAGAATAACTGCTCCACTGGTTTTTGCAGGTGCTGTGGCTATGCAAATTCTTGAAAGATATTTTAACATTGTGGTGGGAAGCCATGTAAAAAGCATTTACAATGTGACAGAGGATAAAAATCTTTTAGACATTGACCATAAATTCCACGGCAAGGGTAGTGCAGGCGAATTGCTGAAAACTCTTAGAAATATGACTTTACCTGTGCTTGAAGAAGAAAAAGGTGAGCATATGGAGAAAGCTATTATGGAAGCTAGGGCAGAAGGAGATTCTGTGGGTGGTGTGGTTGAAACGGCATTTATCAACATGATGACAGCCTTAGGAAATCCATTTTTTGATTCAGTGGAAAGCCGTATTTCACACATGATGTTTTCCATACCAGCTGTAAAGGGCATAGAATTTGGCAGTGGTTTTGAGATAAGCTCCATGAGGGGTTCAAAGGCTAATGACGAATTCACAGTGGAAAAACATGAGAATAATAAAGGAATAAAGACTACTAGCAATAACAATGGTGGTATTTTGGGCGGGATAACTAGTGGTATGCCTTTAGTGTTTAGAGTAGCTATAAAACCAACACCTTCCATTGCAAAGTTGCAACATACAGTGAATATAGAAACCATGGAGAATACGGAACTAGTAATAGAAGGAAGACATGATCCATGCATAGTTCCAAGGGCTATACCTGTTATTGAAAGTGCAGCTTCATTGACAATTCTTGATATGATACTTGAAAGAGAAGGGGAAATTACATGGAAGGACAGAGTTTAGATATCATAAGGAATGAAATTGATAATATAGATAAAACTATAGTTGAACTTATGGAAAAGAGATTTAAATTAGTTACTGAAGTGGGAGAGTATAAACTTTCTCATGATATGCCTGTCTTTGACGAAGAACGGGAGCAAAAAGTAATAGATAAGTATAAAGGTTATTTAAAGGATAGAAGCTATGATGAATATATAGAGGAAATTTGTATAGATATAATGGAGGTAAGCAAAAAAATACAAAAAAAAGAGGTTTTTAAAGAAAAGAGTCTAGGGTAAATAAATTAACACATTAGGGGGATGCTATATGGAAAATAAATATTTAAAAGATTACTATGACAACTACGATGAGGAAAATAGATTACTTTCGCAGCATGGAAAAGTTGAATTTCTCACAACTCTTAGGTATATAGATAAATATTTGAAAGAAGACATGAAAATATTAGAGATTGGGGCTGGAACTGGTAGGTATTCTCTTCATTATGCTGATAAAGGATTTAAAGTGGAAGCTGTGGAATTAATGCCACATAATATCAGTGTATTTCAAAGTAAAATAAAAGATGATATGACAGTTAATGTGCACCAGGGTAATGCATGCAATCTAAGTATGTATGAAGATAACATGTTTGATATGACGTTGGTGCTAGGTCCTATGTACCACTTATTTACTGAGGAAGATAAAAAAGCTGCCATAAGCGAGGCGTTGCGTGTTACTAAAAAAGGTGGGCTAATTTATGCGGCATTTACTATGAATGACTCTACTATATTTAATTGGGGATTTATGAAGGGCAATATTTTAGATGCCATGAAAGAGAAGGTAGTATCGGAGGATTTCCAATGTGCAAGCAATCCAGATCAAATTTTTGAAATGTGGACTATGGAGGATATAAAAAAATTATTCAGCCAGTATTCAGTGGAAAAACTTCATATGATAGCCACAGACGGACTTACTAATTATCGCCGTGACATGGTGGACGAGTGGTCAGAAGAAATGTTTAATGCATGGTTAAAATATCATTTTACAGTATGTGAAAGAGAAGATCTTATAGGATACAGTGATCATACATTATTCATAGGAAGAAAAAAATAATATAGATAAAAAGGGAAGTCATCATGTAAAGTGGTCTTCCCTTTAAATTTACGGTAATTTCCACTGGCTGCTGCATAGCCAAAATATGCACTTCGGAGTATAATTAAATAGATATTGTATGAATTGAGGAATATACATGAAAAAAGTAGAGAACTATATAAAGACGATGAAAATATTATCATATGAGCAGTGGATGAATACAACTAGCCAATATCCTTCTTTTCTAGAGGAGAGAAGTTACATTGGAAAAGCAAAAAATGGTTTTAGAATGGATAAGTACACCCGTGAGTTTTTTTCCATATTGGAGGGTATGTCTCAGAGCGAGGATGTCTTAAATTCTAAGCAAGAGGAGATTCAACAGCTCTTTGGAAAATGGTTTGTAGAAACTGTGCCACTTTGCAAAGTAAAAGAAGATAAAATGAAGATCTTTATAAGTGGTATGTACTTAGCTACAAAGGAATTTGTCCACAGAGCTAAAATTTTCATGGTAGATATCTCCAATGAAGCTATTTTTCAGGCTTTGAGAAATGTATGGGCAATGTTAGTGTATCAGTTTGTAACTTTTAATAAAATTCAGCTTACAAACTCTATTTTTGCCTATAGTATGTTATATCCCTGTACCGATAACTACCTTGACAACGCCAATATTTCAAAGGAAGACAAGAGGAATTTTAACCATGCTGTGTATAATAGGCTTAAAGGAGTAAACACGGAAGGTTGTATAAAAGAAATTCAGTATGTTTTCCATCTTATTAAACTTATTGAAGAGGAATA
Source organism: Hathewaya proteolytica DSM 3090 (assembly GCF_900142225.1). Classification (GTDB taxonomy): domain Bacteria; phylum Bacillota; class Clostridia; order Clostridiales; family Clostridiaceae; genus Hathewaya; species Hathewaya proteolytica. The sequence goes on along the minus strand of NZ_FRAD01000016.1, from coordinate 11,586 downwards.
CCCAAGAAATGAATTTCCCCATATTTATCATGCCATGATAAGTATGCAAATAGCCCAGCAAAACAGTCTCTTTCAACAGGAGGGAAGTCTAAATCTCAATGAAAAAGAATTGTTGGAGTTGTCTATTGAAAAGGGGGGTATATCTGTACTAATGCATGGTTACCTTGTAAGAGGTAATGTGGATATTGAAGAGGCCAAGTTTTTATATAATTTTGGAGTATTGCTTCAAATATGCGATGATATACAGGACATCCAGGAAGATGAAAAAAATGGGCATTATACTCTTGTTACAAAGGTTGCTAGCAATGGGTTTTTAGATGATTTCACCAATAATCTATTTAATTATACTAGAAACACCTTCCACAATATTTTAGCTATAACAGATGAAGAATATAAGTGGATTTATTATGTAATGGAAGAAAAAATATATGGACTAATAATTTTTGCGGCCTTTAAAAGCAAAATGAATTATTCTGAGCAGTATATGAAGAAAATTATGAGGTGTTTTACATACAATGTTCTTTATCTTAAAACCTTTAATGTAAAAATAAATCTCAACATTAGAAGATTAAGAAGAAAAATAGGAAAAAGAAAAATGGAGGAGTTGATATTTTGAACAATTTGTACGGGCTAATGGGTGGGAAACTTATCCATTCATATTCGCCTGAAATTCACAAAAAAATTTTTGAAATCATGAATATGCAGGGGAGTTATGAATTATTTGAGTTACAAGAAAACGAATTGGAGGATATGGTAAAAAAGCTGAAAAGTCTTAATTATAAAGGGTGTAATGTAACTATACCACATAAAATCAGTATCATGGATTTTCTTGATGAAATAAGCCATGAAGCAAAGAAAATAGGTGCTGTCAATGTGATAGCCTTCAATAATGGAAAAGCTTGCGGTTACAATACAGATTATTATGGTTTTGGTATGGCATTGCAGAAAAATCACATAAGGTGTAATAATGAAAAAGCTGTAGTACTTGGCACCGGTGGGGCATCTAGAGCTATTGTGCAGTATTTAGTGGATAATGGTGCAAAAGATATCACCTTAGTAAGTACAGACAAAGCTGTGGCAAAAGAAAAGTACCCTGATCTGCAGGTGGTAACTTATAAAGAACTTGAAGAAATTTCAGATAGTTCACTAATAATCAACTGTACACCAGTGGGTATGTACCCTAAAATAGGCAATTCTCCAGTGGAAAAATGTGTCTTAAAAAACTTTGGAAGCGCAGTTGACATTATATACAATCCTAGGGAAACAGTTTTTTTAAAAGATGCAAAGGAACTTGGACTTAATGTAGCTGATGGGATGTACATGCTAGTTGCCCAAGCAGTAAAGTCCCAGGAAATATGGAATAACATATCTATACCACAAAATGTTACTGAGAAAATAACTGACAGTTTAAGATAAGGAGAGTGCATATGAATTCACTATACAAACTTTTTTCAGTGGAATATCTTATGAGAAAAGTGAAGAAAAAAGGAGAATTACCCAGTACTGCTGAAGTATACAAAGAGGTGTTAAATATATCAGCACCCTCTGTTGCAGACGCGGTGTTAGTGGCATTAATATCTATGGTGGACACCATAATGGTTAGCAGTTTAGGTTCAGGTGCCATTGCCGCGGTTGGAATTACGGGCCAGCCCAGGATGATTATATTGTCAGTTTTTATGGCTTTAAACGTGGGATTAACATCAGTAATAGCCAGGCGAAAAGGGCAAAATAATCAGAAGGAAGCTAACAGCATTTTGAATCAAATCATAACTATATGTATACTTCTCTCCATAATTATAGCTACCCTAGGTGCAGTTTATGCAAGACCATTGCTTGTTTTTGCCGGTGCTAACAATGAAATAGTAGATAGTGCTGTAGCATATTTTGAAATATTAATGGTTGGTATTCCTTTCAATGTAATTACTTTCTGTATAAATGGTGCACAGCGTGGGTGTGGCAATACGAAGATATCCATGAAAATAAATGTTGTATCTAATCTTGTGAATATGTTATTGAACTACTTTCTCATTACTGGACATTTGGGTTTTCCCGCTCTGGGTATAAGAGGGGCTGCCATAGCTACTGTCATAGGAAATTTGGTAGGATTCATCATGGCCATAATTTCTCTCACTAGCAAAAAAGAAAATTTCCTTCGTATAAACATAAATCAGTTATTTAAATTTAAGTTAAAGTCTCTAAAATCTGTTTTTTCCATAGGAATCAGTGCTGGAGTAGAACAGATATTTTTTAGGATAGGATTCTTCCTGTACACAAAGGTAATTGCCTCTCTTGGTACTACAGCTCTTGCTACTAATATGATATGTAGTAACCTTACCAATCTTTCCTTTGCTTTTTATGATGGCTTATCCATGGCTACTGGTGCACTGTTCGGTCAAGCTATGGGTAAAGAAAGGCAAGATATTTCTCAGTTATACGTAAATGTTTCCATTAGAATAGGATTTATTATTTCTTGTGTCATAATATTTGTTTTTGTGGTGTTTGGAAGGTCTATCATTGGATTGTTTAGTGACGATAATATGGTTCTAAGTCTGGGGTACATAATACTTTTAGAAGTAGCTGTGACACAACCTATACAATCATCACAATATATATATTCTAGTGCACTTAGAAGTGCTGGAGATGCTAGATATACAGCTTTTACCACCATGATCAGCGTTGGTATATTAAGGCCCATAGAAGCGTATGTGTTGTGTTATCCATTGGGGCTAGGCTTAGCTGGTGTTTGGATGAGCTACTTTATGGATCAAGGCATTAGATATCTCTTATGCAAGCATAGATTCCAACTAGGTGGTTGGAAAAAAATAAGAGTTTAAATATAAGGAGTAGGAGAAAGAGAGATGAAAAAAGGGTTCAATATTGTCTTAATAGGTATGCCTGGCTGTGGTAAAAGTACCATAGGTGAAATAATTAGTTACAAATTGAAAATGAATCTATTGGATTTGGACAGGTATATAGAAAAATTTCAAGGGAATACTATTGCAGAAATATTTAAAATGGGTGAAGAATATTTTAGAAATATAGAAAGTAAATGTGCAGCTGAAGTTAGCAAAAAGAAAAATACGGTTATATGCACTGGTGGCGGCATTGTAAAAAAACAAGAAAATATAGAAAATTTAAAGGAAAATGGGGTTATAGTTTTTATAAACAGACCTCTTGAGAATATTATAGCTGATGTGGATACCAGTAGCAGACCACTATTAAAAGACAATAAAGATAATTTATACAGCTTGTATGATGAAAGACATGATTTATACAAGAAATATTGCGATATAGAAGTTGAAAACCTCAAGGATATAAGCAGTGTGGTAAATACAATAATTAAAAAAATCAATGAGGCATAAATTGGGAGGAGAACTTATTTTGAGAATACTTGTTATAAATGGTCCAAATTTAAATTTTCTTGGCATCCGAGAAAAAAGCATATACGGTGAGGGTAGTTATAAGGATTTATGTGATTTCATAAAGGAAGAGGCAGATAAAATTGGGGTAAATGTAGAAGTAAAACAAAGTAATATAGAAGGCGAAATCATAAATTATATTCAGGGGGCTTATGGTAAGGTAGATGGAATAATCATAAATCCTGGGGCGTATACACATTACAGCATAGCCATATACGATGCTTTAAAATCAGTGGAGATGCCTATTGTAGAGGTGCATTTAAGTAATATACACAAGAGAGAAGAATTTAGACACAAGTCGGTAACAGCGCCGGCTTGTATAGGTCAAATCTGTGGATTTGGATTTTTAGGATATAAACTAGCCATGGAAGCTTTATTAAGTTAGAATAAGTGAATACAAGAATAAAATATTATATAGATAAAACCATAACATCATAGTATAATAAGATGGTACGTATTTTTTATGCCGGGGGGAAAATATGATATATAATTTTGATGAAGTCTTAGATCGGGAAAAATATAATAGCACAAAATGGTCTTCAACCTTACTGGAGGGCAAGGATATTATACCTTTATGGATAGCAGATATGGATTTCCAAGTACCAGAATCATTGAAGAATGATATCACTAAGAGATTGGAACATCAGGTTTTTGGTTATTCGGCAGTGCAACCAGGGTATTTTTCGTCTATTAAGTCTTGGATGAAAAAAATACATAATTGGCATATAGATGAGAAATGGATTTTATATGTCCCAGGAGTTATTGCAGGCATAGGTCTTACTATAGATGCACTTACTGAAAAAGGTGATGAAATCATTGTTCAGACTCCTGTATACCACAGATTCTTTAGTTCTATTGAAAGCAATGACAGGGTTGTGGTAAAAAATCCTTTGAAAAATAATAATGGATATTACACTATGGATTATGAAGATTTGGAGGATAAAATAACAAGTAGGACAAAAATGATTTTGCTTTGCAGTCCTCATAATCCTGTGGGTAGGGTATGGAAAAAAGATGAGTTAGAGAAGGTTTTTGAAATTGCAAAAAAACACAACTTATATGTTATGTGCGATGAAGTTCACTCTGACATCTTGTTCAACGATGTTGAACACATTCCTTTTACAGAAGTAGATAAGGATGCAAAGGAATTGTGTGTTATATGTACTGCTCCGAATAAAACCTTTAACATTGCATCATTTAAAACTGCTAATTTAATTGTACCCAATGAAGAAATAAGGAATAAAATATTAAAGTATGAAGAAAAATACCATATAGAAGAACCTACATTAATGGGAGCTATAGCATTAGAATCTGTGTACTCCAAGGGTGAAGAGTGGTATAGACAAATGCTATCATATCTAGAAGGCAACGTGGATTATGTGGTAAACTATATCAATAATGAAATGCCAAAACTTAAGGTAAGAAAGCCAGAAGGCACTTATTTGTTGTGGGTTGACTTTTCAAGTCTCCATATGAACAACAATGAATTAGTGGCTGCACTGAAAGATGCAGGTGTACTTTGCAGCAGTGGAATACAATTTGGGGAAGAAGGGGAAAATTATTTAAGGATAAACGTGGCTACTAGAAGGGCTCTTCTCGAAGAAGCTATGGATAGAATAAAAAAATTTACTAATAAATTTTAAGCCAAGAGAATACATTTATTGAATTTAAATCATTATGATAGTATAATCAAATTATTGATAACATAGAAAATTTAGTCTGAGGTGAACAAAATGAACTTTGATGATGAAAACATGACCATGGAAGAAGCGATGAAGGACATTGAAAAATCCATGAGAGGTGTGAGAACTGGTGAAGTTTTACACGGTAAGGTATTATCAGTTTCTCAAAATGGAGTAATAGTTAATATTGGCTATATGAACGATGGTATTATTCCAGTAGATGATGTATGCTATGACGGAAGAAAATTAGAAGACATAGTAAAGGTTGATGATGAAATAAAGGTTATGGTAGTAAAAAGAGATGATGGTGAGGGAAATGTGTTGCTATCTAAGAAAAGAGCGGATGCTTTAAAGATCTGGGAAGAACTCATAGGTCTTAAAGAAAAAGGCCAAGTGGTTTCATTTAAGGTAAAAGAGGCAGTAAAGGGTGGTCTTAGGGGCACTGTTAAAGGTTTGAATGCCTTTATGCCAGCATCGCTTGTCTCAACTGTATACATAGATAATTTAAAAACATATGAAGGAAGAGAACTCCAGTGCCTACTTACAGATGTGGACAAAAGGGAACAAAAAATAATTGCGTCTGCAAAAGAAATAGAGAAAAGAGAGTTTGCAAAGAAAAAAGAAGAATTCTGGAGCAATATTTCAACAGGGCAGGTAGTTAAGGGTATAGTTAGAAAGATAACTACTTTTGGTGCTTTTGTTGATTTAGGGGGACAGGATGGATTAATACATTTATCTGAAATGTCTTGGAGAAAGATAAAAAACCCTTCTGAAGTTGTACGTGAGGGACAGTCCATTGACGTATATGTTTTAGACGTAGATGCTGAGAAAAAGAAAATTTCACTTAGTTTAAAACAATTAGGTGAGAATCCATGGGATAATATCGAAAAGAAATTTAAAGTTGGAGATGTGTTAGAAGGTACTGTTGCAAAAGTTTTAGATTTTGGTGCTTTTGTAGAATTAGAACAGGGTATAGAAGGTTTAGTTCACGTAAGTCAGATTAGTCATGAAAATGTATCAAAACCATCTCAAGTTCTAAAGGCTAATGACAAAGTAAAGGTAAAAGTAATCGATATCAATGTTGAAGGTCATAAGATTTCTCTTAGCATGAAAGATGTGGATGAAAAACCTGTAGAGGATTTTTCTTCTTATGTTGACAAAGAAGAAAATGCTACATCTATTGGAGATGTTTTAAAAAATATAGAAATTGATAAATAATAAAACTAAAGGAAAAGGCATACTTGTCTTTTCTTTTTTTAAAATAAAAAGGTGATAATATGGAATTTTGCAATGAAAAAATAAAAGGAGAATTGGAAAAACAGCTTATAGGCTTGAGAAGAGAATTTCATAAATATCCTGAAGAAGGGTGGATGGAATATAAAACTACCATAGATATAGTTGAATACTTAAAAAGATTAGGTCTAGCGGTATGGTACGGCAAATCTATTCACAGTCATAGAATGGGCATGCCTAAGGACAGTATAATAGAAAAAAATAAAAAAGCTTTTATTGATGAATATAAGGAATATGATTGTAAAAAGTATGATGAAGTTTTAGATGGTTATACAGGTGCAGTGGCGGTGTTAGATACTAAACGTGAAGGGAATACTACGGTATTAAGGTTTGATATAGATGGGCTCCCTATAGAAGAGAGTAAGTGTGAAGATCACAAACCATATATAGAAGGTTTTGCTTCAAAGCACCAGGGATATATGCATGCCTGCGGACATGATTGTCACATTGCCATGGGGCTAACTATTGCAAAATATCTATGTGAAAATGTGGATAAACTTGCTGGGAAAATTATATTTATATTCCAGCCAGCAGAAGAGGGAGTGAGAGGAGCGTACAGCCTTTGTAATAGCAAAATTGTTTCAGATATATTAAAGCATTGCCATTATTTTTTGTCCTCTCATATTGGCTTTTGTGCAGAAAATATGGAGATAGGATGTTCCACCACAGGCTTTCTTGGCACTGAAAAAATGAATGTGGAATTTTCAGGTGTGTCTTCTCATGCAGGTGTAGCCCCAGAGGATGGCAGGAATGCTTTAATGGCTGCCTGCGCTTTAACTAGCAATGTTTACAATTTAACACAAAATGGCAAAGGTATAAGTAGGGCAAATGTGGGGAAATTAATATCAGGATCCTCTAGGAATACAATACCCGACAAAGCTGAATTGGAGATGGAAATAAGAGCTAGTAAAAAAATCATCTTGGATGATTTAAAGGAAAAGGTTGAAAACATGATAAAGGGCGCTTCTCTAATGTATGGCGTGAATTATGATAAAATAGTAGTAGGTTCTGCTGATTCTTTTGAATACCTAAATAAAGATTTTACACTTAAGGTTGAAGAAGTGGTAAAGGAAATGAATTTAAAGCCAATATATAATTGTGACTTTGGAGCATCGGAAGATGTAACGTATTTTATGAATAAAGTAAGTGAGAGTGGCGGTATAGCCTCATACTTTGTTATTGGAACAAAAAGAAAATTTTCACACCATAGTCCAAAATTCGACATAGACGAATCCAATTTAATAAATGGTGTCATGCTTTATGTAAATATATTGCATAGCATTACTAATAAAAAGCAAGCAATATAATATAAATAAAATATTTAAAATGAAAGGTGGTGTAATCTGGTAAAATTATTTACCAGAGCTATTATGAGTACACATATCAATGCTAAAGCAGGAGCAATTGCAGAAACAGTTTTAATGCCAGGAGATCCTCTTAGGGCAAAATTTATAGCAGAAAATTTTCTAAAGGATGTGGAATGTTACAATGAAGTAAGGGGTATGTATGGATTTACTGGAACCTACAATGGTAAGAGAGTGTCAGTGCAAGGAACTGGTATGGGAATACCTTCTATATCCATATATGCAACAGAGTTGATACAAAGTTATGGTGCGAAAAATCTTATTAGAATCGGTACTTGTGGATGCATACAGGAACACGTAAAAATGAAAGACGTTATTATAGCTATGAGTGCATCTACGGATTCCAATATTAACACTTTGAGATTTAACGGTATGAATTTTGCACCAACAGCTTCTTTTGACCTTCTATACAAAGCTTATAATTCGGCAAAGGAAAAGAACATGGATGTTCATGTTGGAAATGTGCTTACATCAGATACTTTTTATCATGATGATCCTAAGAGTTATGAGATATGGGCGAAATTTGGAGCACTTGCTTTAGAAATGGAAGTAGCTGGTCTATACACTATAGCAGCAAAATACAAGGTAAATGCACTGGGAATTTTGACGGTCAGTGACAACATACTAACCCATGAGGAAACAACAGCAGAAGAAAGACAAACAACCTTTACCAACATGATTGAACTTGCTCTTTCTTTAGCATAAGTATTAGATGTTTTGTTTTAGTTCTTAATATTATACATGTAAAAAGTATAAAAAAACGTTCAAATCATATTCCTATGATTGAACGTTTTTTTTATGGTGCCGGAGGCGGGAATCGAACCCGCACGGTATTGCTACCACTGGATTTTGAGTCCAGCGCGTCTGCCAGTTCCACCACTTCGGCATAAGCACAACCTACTTTGCTAGTATACCACAATAAAAAACACAATGCAATATAAAAAAAGCAAAAAATCCAACTTTTCTTTTGGCACATATTTGAAACAATATTCCATTTACCTATATTATATGATATAATATTTACGTAAAGGAAGCAAAAATTATTTAAATTTATGGGCAGGAAAATAAACATGAATATATTAGCTTTAAAAAGCAAAATAAAATATAATTCACCAGTAATATTGGGGTTTACAGCAATTAGTTTTATAGTTTATTTACTAGGGCTTGCAACAAAAGATATAACTACATATAGAGTTTTTATGTTGAAGAAAACTAGTTTTGTGGATGTAATGCAATATACACGGCTTGTAACTTATATATTTGCCCACGCATCATGGCAACATTTCATGGGGAATTTTACAATTATACTGGCTATAGGTCCCATGATTGAAGAAAAATACGGTTCAAAGTGTATCTTTGAGATGATATTAATCACCACTTTAGTTACCGGCATTTTAAATATTATATTTTTCCCAAGTATAGCTGTGCTTGGAGCAAGTGGCATTGCATTTATGTTTATAATTATCGGGTCTTTTACCAATACTGAAAACGGCAAAATTCCTGTCACTTTTATAATTATTGTCATGCTATTCATAGTGCCTGAGTTGATAAGAGGAATCACTGGAAATGACAATATTTCACAATTTGGTCACATAGTAGGTGGTATATGTGGAAGTGTATTCGGATATTTTAAAAATAAGTAACAAGATTAAGACATATAATGTGAAGAACAATAGAGTGTAAACTGCATATAAATGGCATATAACATATTAATTGTATATAAAAGGAGAGATAACATGAAGAGTTACGGTGCATTTGATATTTTAGGACCTATAATGATTGGCCCATCAAGCTCTCATACAGCAGGTGCTGCAAGACTTGGGAAAGTTGCAAGGGAAATTGTAAATAAAAAATTTGATAAAGTGGAATTTTACCTTCATGGGTCTTTTGCACACACTTACAGGGGTCACGGTACAGACAAAGCTCTTGTTGCAGGAATATTGGGCATGGGACCGGATGATGAAAACTTAAGAACATCTATGGATATTGCGGCTAAGAAAAACATAGAAATAGAATTTAAAACAGTGGAACTTGAAGGCCAGCATCCCAATACTGCCAAAATAGTATTTTACGAAAAAGGAGACGTTATAGGAAACATTATAGGATCTTCTATTGGTGGGGGAAGCATTAAAATTACATCAGTAGACGGTTACAGTGTAGACTTAACAGGGGACTACCCAGCTGTAATAGTAGAACAACACGATAGAAGGGGTGTTATAAGCAGCATTACTACAGTTTTGGCGGAATACGGATGCAATATAGCTACTATGAATGTGACAAGAAATTCAAAGGGAAAAGACGCTTTTACAATCATCCAGATGGATCACGGAATATCTGAAGATGTGGTAGATAAAATTATGGAACTAGAGAATGTGATTTCAGTTAGGGCGTTAAATCCAGGACATTAGATAAATGATTTCAAAATTAATCGGGGGACATTATGTGTAACGATATAAGGAGTATGAGCGATGAAGAATTAATTCAGTATATCGAGGATACGGAAAAGAAGATAGCGGATCTTACAAATGAATATTTGAATGAATTCAGAGCAGCAGTTAAAAATAGTAGCAAATGTTGTAGTCTTGTGGAGCAGGCGAGAAAGATCCACAGCTTGTTTAAGTACATAGAGTGGGTTAAGAAAAAGATGGAGATGAGTAGCAAGTCCGCAGATGATAAAAACATAAATCCTAGGAGAGGTGAAATTTGGACCTGTGAACTTGGACAAAATGTAGGGTCTGAAGAAAATAAAATTCGTCCAGTTATTATTATACAGAATAATACGGGAAATTTAAAAGGACCTACAACTATAGTTGTTCCTATATCTAACAGGCAAAAGAAAATTAAAGTACATATTCAGTTAAGGGAAACAGACTATAATCTTGTGGTGGGTGAAGCTCAAAAAATAACGGGTACAGTTTTATGTGAACAGATAAAGGTAGTATCCAAGGTTAGATTGGGAAGAAAAATAGCCACATTAAAAGATGATTTTATCAAAATTTTAGATTCAAAGCTAAGAAATTCTCTTGAACTTCAAAACAAATAAAGTATTATTCCATGTTTTTTTAAATAAAACACAGAAAATCGACAAAAAAGTACATAATGTCACAAAAATATATAAAAAAAATAAAAAAACTCTTGCATAATTTTTGAGTACATAGTATAATATTTTTTGTTGAGCGAGTAAGACTCGCATTTATAATTGTTAACATACTTGATAAAGATCAAGAGACTATATATCATAGAAAAAGAGAAGGCATGTCCTTCTCTTTTTTATATGTAAAAAAAGAGAAAAACAGTACCTAGTGTATCTTAATATAAAAATTAGCGAAAAAAAGAGAAATATGTAGTATCTTAAATTAAACTTTAAATTTAGATGGGTTTATGTATTTATAATTAAAAATGAATGTGATAAGATTATCCATGTCGTCGCGAGAGACAAGCCTTTAAAAGGTAAGCTCAAGCAAACAACTTAACTTCAAAAAAAATTGAAAAAAGTTGTTGACAAGAAAGTTTAGGTTTGATATACTAAACAAGTCGCTTAACGGCGACGAAGATAAATGGTCTTTGAAAATTAAACAGAATAAAAGAAATAAACAAACTCGTATTCTTTTGAATAACAAGTAAGTAAAATGCTTAGCAAGTAATGCTTCGAGCAAGAGATAATATCTCAATAAAAGAGCAGATACAAGTTAGGGTAGCAAGGAACTCCTCAGCGCAGCTGATGAGTAAGATGCTGCACGAAACAAGTTTCTAGCATCATCTTAAATTGAGAGTTTGATCCTGGCTCAGGACGAACGCTGGCGGCGTGCTTAACACATGCAAGTCGAG
>NZ_FRAD01000004.1 GCF_900142225.1 Hathewaya proteolytica DSM 3090 | reverse complement strand
TTGTATAAGTCTATCTTCTTTCCAAGATAGTGATTATATACAAATCTGCAAGAGCCGAAAGTCTTACTTAACATAATTTCTTGTTCTTTAGTTGGCACTAACCTAAATTTAAAAGACTTCTCCACAATATCCACCTCATTTCTTATGTATTTTATGTAGTTTGTATAGTTATTATACAATGCTATTGAAATGACGTCAGAATTAACTTTCATATTGTATTTTGTTCTAAATCAGAAGTTAGTGTAATGTTAAGTTAGGGGAGTATCGAACTCCACTAACTTAAAGCCCTTACATCCTCGACCACAAGGACACGAGGTTTTACGGGCAAAGTTATAAAATACCTATTAATTTGATTTTTTAAATAGTTTTTTCCCCAAGTAATACACTATATATTTATTGTAACATACATATTCATTTTTGTTTGTTGTTTTTACAACACAATAAGACATTTTAAATAATTTCGTATATATTATAATATCGTATTATTATATATTTTCTAAATACTTAAATACAGTCTTGTTAAAAATTCTATTAAAATATAAAATTATCAAATCCTAGGTTTTCGATAATTTTTTCCATAAATTCTAGCTGCCTCTACCATGGCTTGTATATTTTCTCGTGGCGTTTCAAGAGGTATCTGGCATCCAGTGCTAAGAACATATCCAAGAGGGTTTTCCCGTCCTATTTCTATACATCTCCTGCACTCCTCATATATCTCCTCTTTACTTCCCATTTTTATAGTTTCGACAGGTTTAACGTTTCCCACAAGGCATACTCTATCCCCTACCATATCCCTTGCCTCTTCTAGGCTTTCCACATTGTCTATGCTAAGTGTTGATATACCTAGCTCAACCATATCATTCCATATTCCTTTTGACTTTCCGCATATATGTAAAAGGGCACCTGCTCCTCTCCACTTAGCCACTCTGTCAATGCACTGTTTAAGATAAGGTTTGGCAAACTCCCTAAACTGTTTCACACTTATCATACTACTAGAAGCCACAGGATCTGAAAATCCTACTCCATACCCCATTTCACAAGCTGCATCAATAAATCTTAAATTGCTCTCTGTTACAAGCTGTAAAAGTTCATGAGCTTTTTCGGGGCATCTTTTAAAATCCTTCATTAAATTTTCAGTTCCCCTTATGGCTGCTGCTACACTTATAGGCCCAGCTATATCGGTGCTAACTCCAACTTCATGGCCGATTTCTTCATCTATCATACGCAATGCTTTTAGTATCAATGGAAGTCTGCCATCCTTGTGTGGATCAGCAGGCTTGATTTTTCCAAGATCATCATAGCACTTTAACAAGGGTTCCTTAACATAAGATACCCTATCCGCTGGGTAAACTAGTTCCGTTCCCATGGCCTCAGCTACTCCTCTAAGGCCCGTGCCAATGCCGGCCCCATCGCATTTAAATGCTTTGTACACCTCTATTTCAACCTTCGCCATTAATTCTGCAGAATGATTGTGTTCCCTTGGATAGATTCCAAACAAAGGGCCACAGGTTTCACCCATTATAGGTGAACAAGGCACCCTATCTAGTTCTTCCCCTTTTTCAAATGCTTTCATCCTTTCAATTGACGTCATCTCATCCTTACTGACTAACACTTCCATTTTACTCCTCCTGTTTTAAATTTAATCCTTTACTTATTCACACTCTTAGTTTATTACAATATAAAGTGTTAATCTAACATAATAAAAAAAAGTAATAGATTTCAACTTATCTATTACTTTTTTAAGTAACTAATTTTTTTTGTTCATATTTTTTACTCTATTGGGTTTAGCCTTAGGTTTTATTACATCATGTTTTTCCTTTTCTAATTGTTTCTTTTCTTTTTCACTCATATTCACCTTTGCAAAAAGACCAAAGCTATCTGCCAAAAATAGAATAAGAATGGCATCTATAGTGGGCAAAAGGAATTTACCTGTAAATCCTTTAAACTTTACTCCCATAGGAATAGGTGCAATTATGAACACCAACAACAGTGCTACTAAAATCCATTTGTTAGGTTTCACATATTTAAACATAAATTCTTTTAGCAGAGAGTATGCAATAAATGCGACAAGGGCTACTAGAATTCCCCCACCTAGTACTTTAAGGATAGTCCAAACTATATCCATCTTCAACTACCTCCAATTATTTTATATGCTATCTTATATTATTTAATATTTTCATACATTAATCAAGTAATTTTCACAAAAAAATTAAAACATTTACTTTACCTAGTATTGGACTTATGAACTTAGTATGATAAAATAATTTTGGGCAGTATCTTTATTGGAAGAACTACACTAAAAATTGTTTATTATTTTTTATATCTTTGCCTGTATCCACTTAACTGGAACAGGACAAAACTTAAGGACCACTAATAAATAAATTGGTGGTGATATTTTGATATTTAACAACATTGGTTTTATAGGAGCTGGTAAAGTAGGTACGTCCCTAGCCATGTACTTTAAGCAATGTGGCCTCAATGTAAAAGGTATGTACAACAAAAACCAGACTTCCCTACAAGAATCATGTGACTTTTTAAAAACAACAGCTTTTAAAAATATGGAAGAATTAGTATGTTCATGTGACCTAATCTTTATAACAACACCTGATCATGCCATTGCATCCGTAGCAGAAAATTTGGAAACTATGAAAGATCTCAAAGGCAAGTATATTTGCCATTGCAGCGGTTCCTTAAGTTCTGAGGTTTTATCAAATATAAACAATTCAGGTGTACACACGTATTCTCTTCATCCCCTATGGGCCTTCCCAGATAAATTTACTTCCTACAAAAATCTAGATAAAGCTTACTTCTCTATAGAAGGAAGTCTTGAAACTATTCACTTAATAACAGAATTTATATCTTCCCTAGGAAACAAGTATTTTCTTCTTTCAAAAGAAAATAAAAGCCTTTATCACGCTGCCACCGTAAACGTATCCAATTTTGTATTGGGGCTAATAAAAAAGGGTTGTGATTATTTTAAGCTCTGTGGTGTTGAAGAAAAAGTGGCCATGGAAGCATTGATGCCTCTTATTTTAAACAACATTGAAAACTTTAAATTACAGGGACTTCCTGATTCCCTTTCAGGTCCTGTGGAGCGTTGTGACGTCAACACAGTGATGTACCATTTAAATTCAATTCCTAAAGAGGATTTAGAATTGTACAAGAGTTTAAGCAAAACTCTCATAAAAATTGCTTGTGCAAAAAATCCCAATAAAGATTATAGTGAATTGGAAAAAATATTATAGGAGATAATATTATGAAAAACACAGTGAGCACATTCTTAGATTCAAAAAATAAAGGCGAAAAAATCACCATGCTAACAGCCTATGATTACTCCATGGCAAAATTGGAAGATGAATGTGGCATTAATGGCATACTAATCGGAGACTCTCTAGGCATGGTTTGTCTTGGGTACAAGGACACATTAAGTGTTACCATGGAGGATATGATCCACCACACAAAAGCGGTTTCAAGAGGTGCGGAAAATGCTCTTATAGTTGCTGATATGCCTTTTATGTCTTACCAGACTTCTGTTTATGATGCTGTAGTAAATGCAGGTCGACTGATAAAAGAAGGTGGTGCAGATGCTGTGAAGCTCGAAGGCGGCGCTTCAGTAATAGAACAAGTAGCAGCCATTGTAAAAGCTCAGATTCCGGTGATGGGACACATAGGCTTAACACCCCAGTCCATAAATATGTTTGGTGGTTTTAAAGTACAGGGAAAATCCCTAGAAAAAGCACAGGAACTCATTGAGGATGCGAAGAAACTTGAAAAGGCTGGAGCCTTTTCCATTGTGTTAGAGTGTGTGCCTGCAAAGTTGGCAAAGCTTATAACAGAAGCTGTATCCATACCCACAATTGGCATAGGTGCAGGCTCCCAGTGCGATGGTCAAATCCTGGTGTATCAAGATATGCTGAACATGTTTTCAGATTTCAAGCCAAAATTTGTAAAAAGTTTTGCAAATGTTGGAGATTTGATGAAAGAAGGCATAGGAGATTACATATCAGAAGTAAGGAACAGCAAATTTCCAAGTGAAGAGCACACCTTCAATATATCTGATGAAACACTAAACAAATTATACTAAAAACAAAACCATTTTGAAAGGAAGTGAACTGCTATTAATAGCAGTATATCATGCAAATACTAAAAACAATTAACGAAGTAAAGATACTTATATCTCAGTGGAAAAGCGCTGGTTTAACCATTGGACTAGTTCCAACTATGGGATACCTACACCAAGGACACAAAAGTTTAATTGAGAGAGCTGTAAAGGAAAATAACAGAGTTATTGTTTCAGACTTTGTAAACCCTATACAATTTGGACCGTCAGAGGATCTTGCCACATATCCTAGAGATTTAGCTCATGACAGCAAGCTCTGCGAATCTGCAGGTGCTTCAGCTATTTTTAATCCTGAACCCTCTGAAATGTATCCTATGGGAACTCCCCTAACTCATGTAGCTGTTGAGGAAATCACATCCATGCTATGTGGTGCTAAAAGACCTGGCCATTTTCAAGGAGTTTGTACTGTGGTATCAAAACTTTTCAACATCGTTCAGCCAGATAAAGCTTATTTCGGAGAAAAGGACGCTCAGCAACTTTCTGTGATTAGAACTATGGTAAAAGATTTAAATTTTCCTATAGAAATTGTTGGTTGTCCTATTGTCCGTGAAAAAGACGGTCTTGCTAAAAGCTCCAGAAATACTTACCTAAATATAGAAGAACGTAGGGCCGCCCTGATACTAAGCAAAAGTTTAAAATTAGCTGAAAAATTAATCCAAGATGGTGAGAAGTCTAGCGATAAAATAAAAGAAGCTATTTTAAACTCCATTTCTACTGAAAAACTTGCGAAAACTGATTACGTTGAAATTGTAGATTTTGATACCATAAAACCTACATCAGAAATTAAGCACAATACTCTTATTGCCATAGCTGTTTACATTGGTAAGACAAGATTAATTGATAATATAATTATAAAATAACCTTTAGGACGGAAAAATATATGATTTTAAATATGCTAAAAAGCAAAATACACAGAGCCACCATTACAGAGGCCAATTTAAATTACGTTGGAAGTATTACCATAGATAAAACATTATTAAAAGCTGCTCAATTGTTACCTTACGAAAAAGTCCAAATTGTAGATATAAATAATGGCAATAGGTTAGACACTTATATAATAGAAGGTGAAGAAGATAGTGGCATAATATGCCTCAATGGTGCTGCGGCAAGACTTGTGCAACCTGGCGATAAAGTAATCATTATGTCCTATGCTCAAATGGACCTGGATGAAGCGAAAAAATGCAACCCAGTGGTGGTTTTTGTGGACCAAAATAATAAGGTCTCTGAGATCTCTTATTGCGAACATCATGGTGAAATAAAATAATTATAAAATCGCTCATAATTTCTCTAAAAATGTCAATACTATTTGTAAATATATAAATATATTTAAAGGAGATGTTTTTAGTGAAAGTAATAGATACAATAGCATTACTACTAGTTATAATTGGTGCTATAAACTGGGGACTAATAGGTTTTTTTGATTATGATTTAGTATCCTCTATCTTCGGTTATATGAGCATAATAAGCAGAATAATATTCAGTGCAGTTGGTATATGCGGTCTATACTGTATTTCCCTATTATTTAGATCCGACAACTGTTCTAACGATTAAAAAGCAAAGACTTGCAGCTGATAAAGTGCAAGTCTTTGTTTTTGTATTAAACTGAAAGCTTTAAATCCTTTTCTATAATTTCATGTATGGTATCTAAAACCCCTTCTTGTTGCTCTTTTTCCATATCTGCTATATATATAGGTTTGTGAATAATAACCCTAGCATTTGCTGCCCTAATCTTTTTATTGTTGTATTCAAAAGCATTGGCAGTTCCATTTATAGATACAGGTACCACCGGAACACCGGCCTTAATAGCCATTCTAAGGGTTCCCTTTTTAAATTCTCCAAGCTTTCCATCCTTGCTTCTTGTTCCCTCTGGGAAAATAACCATGGATTGACCATTTTTAATGTTGTCTGTGCCTTGCTTTATAGCTTTAATACCTTCCCTTGGATTATTTCTATCAATAAATACACAGCCAAATTTCCTCATCCAATATGGTAAAAAGGGAGCCTTCAGCATTTCTACTTTAGCTACAAAACCAGCTGGTTTTGGTAGCACGTAAAGTAGTGTAGTTATATCTAACAAACTTTGATGATTTCCCACGAATAGGCAGGGACCTGAAGGAATATTTTCTATCCCTATGCTTTCAACATTTATTGGCACATTTTTCGTTATAAAATCAGCCCAT
The DNA here is from genome assembly GCF_900142225.1 of Hathewaya proteolytica DSM 3090. Taxonomy (GTDB): domain Bacteria; phylum Bacillota; class Clostridia; order Clostridiales; family Clostridiaceae; genus Hathewaya; species Hathewaya proteolytica. Next base: position 241,892 of record NZ_FRAD01000004.1, on the reverse strand, counting down.
CTCTTAATGTGTTCATTTACTAACACCTTTGCTTCATCTAGTTTCCCTTGTTTTTCTAATTTCTCTATTTGTGATTTATATTTACTGGATTTAATCATAAATGATGCAAATTTTACACCAAACCAAATTGTTCCCATGCTAAAAGCCTCCAAAATATAATATTGACATCACCATACATTTTATCATTCTAAAGCTATAAACACAACTTCAGTAAAATAATTAAAGTAAAATAATACAATGAAAATTTAGATTATCATTGTATTTTTCTTCATTGTGTAATATACTATATTTATTACCATATTTTGTATTTAAGGAGAGATTTTTAAAATGTGTATTATAAATAAAAAACGCATATATGCTGCAATTTCTGTTTGTCTTGCCTTAGTTGCATTTTTATATTATTATTCAAAAAAAGATATTTTAGACTGTCTTATAAGAGATAAAAAACTTTTTGCGTTTTATGAAAATAACCTCTCCATTCATTACATAAATGTTGGACAAGGTGATTGTGAGCTAATTAGATACAAGGACAAAGTTATCCTCATAGATGCAGGTCCAAAAGAAGCTGAAAATACTTTGATAAATTACTTAAAAAAATGCAAAATAAGTGAAATCACCTGCGTCATTGCAACTCATCCCCACGAAGACCATATTGGAAATATGAGCAACATTCTAAACACCTTTAAGGTGAAGAAGTTCATAGCACCTAAAGTTTCCACTAATACAAACTGTTATAAGAAAATGATAGCTGCATTAAGAAAACAAAATTTAAAGATCACACCTGCGCATAGAGACTTAAAATTAGATTTTGGGGACTTGCATCTAGACTTTTTAGCACCCTATAAAGAAGAATATGATAACTTAAACAATTATTCTGCAGTTGTTAAACTCTCCTTTAAAAATACGTCCTATTTATTCACGGGAGATGCAGAAAAGTTAAGTGAAAGCGAAATGCTTTCTTCAGGGATAAATCTTAAATCTACAGTATTAAAATTAGGCCATCATGGCAGCAATACAGCTACCACCTTGCCCTTTTTAAAGAAAGTTGATCCTAGTGTTGCCATTGTAAGCTGTGGAAAGAATAACACCTACAACCATCCTTCTAAGGAGACATTGCAAAAATTAATATCTTCAAAAACAAAGGTTTTTAGAACGGATGTTGATGGAACTATTCTTCTCATTAGCGACGGAAATATCATAAAAAAGCTTACCCTTAATAATTTCATATAGATTCCCTAAAAAAAACCGTTATGTTTTATTTTGCATAACGGTTTTCATTTATATTAGTTTATTTATTTCTACAAATATTGTTTGTAAAGATTTGCCGCCCCCACCATGCCGGCTGAATTTTCAAGGGTTGCAATATTAACCGGTGGCACATCTACCACTTTTGAACCATAAGAATTAATATGGACATATTCCCTAACTGTGTCTAGTAGACTTTCACCTTGGTTGCATATTCCACCTGATATAAATACAGCGTCTGGCCTAAATATGTTGACAACATTTACGATAAAAGCACCTAAATACTTTTTATACTGATCTACTACACTAATTGCCAAAGAATCTCCCATTTTAGCAGCTTTAAATGGAACTTCCCCATTCATGTTTCCTTCTTTTTCTTTTAGTTTATTCATTAAGCTCGTCTTGTCACTTTTCAAGGCTGTATTGGCTTGTTCAATTAAAGCTGTGGCGCTTACATACATTTCAGCACAGCCCTTTCTTCCACAACTACATTGCAGCCCTTGGTATATAAGGGTTGTATGGCCTAACTCTCCGCCACCAAGACCTGAACCAGAAAAAATATTGCCATCTATTATGATGCCGGTTCCTACACCTGTGCCTAAGGTGATCAGCACCATATCACCGCAGCTACTTCCTTGGCCTTTTATGTACTCACCATAGGCAGCACAATTAGCATCATTCTCAAGAAACACATCTATGGTTAAATACTTGTTTATTTCATCTGATATTAAAACATCTCTCCACCCAAGATTATTGGCGTATACTACTTTACCGTGAAGATTATCTACAATACCAGGTATTCCAATGCCCATATATAAGCATTGTTCTTTTTTTATTTTGCAATTAAGTATCATGTTTTCAATGGAATTTATCATATTCTTAACGATGGTCTGCCAAGGTAAATAAGCATTAGTTGGAATGGAGTCTTTACATACCATATTGTTGTGAAAATCCATAATACAAATTTTTATATTGGTTCCACCAACATCTACACCTATGATATATTGTTCTTTTGAAGGTATATTTGAGTAATCCACAATACTTTATCACCTCACCCTTACTTTTCCACAGTGGTTTTTATAAGATTGCATCTTCCCTCAATTGTATATTTTCCACTGCCTGCACATATAAATATGCTATCGCCCTTCTTTAATTCTAGCTTTTCCTCTCCACATTGAATTTTGCCACAACCTTTTAAAATAAGTAAAGAATGAAAGGTATCTTCCGTGGCTTCATCGTTGTATACACCATTTACTTTTTCCTCATCCACCGTGAAGTATTTGCACTTTGCAATATGCTCACCAAATCTATATCTGTCACGTTGCTTATTAAAATTCAACACTTCCACAGCTTTGTTTACATGAAGTTCTCTATGGTTGCCTTTTGAATCTTTTCTGTCGTAATCGTAAATTCTATATGTAACATTAGATGATTCTTGTACCTCAGCCACTACAATACCGGCTCCTATGGCATGCACTGTTCCAGGCTCTAGGAAAAAAACATCTCCTTTTTTAACTTCCACAGCATTTAATACTTCCATTATGCTTTTATCTTCTATTCTTTTAAGAAATTCTTCCTTTGTAATATTTCTGTTGAATCCATAGTATATCTTTGAATCCGGCTCTGCGTCTAGCACATACCACATCTCAGTTTTTCCAGATTGACCTTCATTTTGTTTTGCATAATGATCATCCGGATGTACCTGGACTGATAAAGGCTTATTTGCATCTATAAGTTTTATAAGCACTGGCATTTCGCTAAATTCTACGCAGTTTTCTCCAAGAGGTCTGTAGTTTTCTTCCTCTAAAAAATTTTTTAAAGTTTTCCCCTTAAACTTACCTGTTCCTATGGTGCTTTGCCCATCTTTATGACAAGACAACTCCCAGCTCTCTGCTATAATATTCTCTTCACAATCTTTATTAAAATCTTTCTTCAACTTGTTTCCGCCCCACAAATAACCCTTATAAGCAGGAATAAGCTTAAATATCATCTTTTCACTTCCTATTTGCCAATTTGAAAACACATATAAACATAATAACATTATTCAAAGAAAATGCAAAGAGTTTAGTAAATAAAGTAGATTATTGTACTTCAAATTGGTACAATAGTATTGTTAATAATGGCTACTATATATGCTTCCTTGATAATTGTTAATTATTTAAGAACTTTCATGGAAATATATTTATCTGCCAAAAACTAGGGAGGCTACTATGAGTCGTTCTAATAGGCGTTCTGTAAGAAAAAAAAGAAGAAAACCAAGCAAGGAAAGGAATATACTTATCATCCTTCTACTATCGGTGATAATTGCAATTTGCTGTATTTATTTATTTTTCTTTAAAAATTCATCTAGTGTGGCAAAAAGCAAACAATTGGATAATATCCCCACTAAGGTTGAAGAAAAAAAACATGATCCTATATCCCCTGAAAAGGAGCCTGAGATACCACAGCCTAAGCTATCTGAAATTGTAATTAGTTCTGCTGGGGACTGTACCATCGGCACAGATCCATCTTTTGGAGGAAATACTCTTCCTGTTACTTTAAAATCTAATGACATGGATTTATCCTATTTCTTCAAAAATGTTAAAAAAATTTTTGAAAAGGATGATATGACTTTAGTGAATCTTGAAACGACTTTTACAACTTACGACAAAAAAGAACCAAAGGCATTTAATTTTAAAGGTGATCCATCTTATGCTAAATCCCTTACCTTAGGTTCTATAGAGGCGGTTAATATATCAAATAATCATATATATGACTACAAACAAAAAGGCTTTGATGACACCTTATCCGCTTTAAAGGCTGAAAATATCAATTACTTCGGAGAAGGTAATATCTACAAAACAGATATAAAAGGCCTTAAATTTGCCATGTTAGGTTACCAGGCTTGGGGAGATAGCTTTAACTTCGATAAACTGAAAAACACCTTGCAGGAATTGAAATCTGAAAATTATACTGTTATAATTAATTTTCATTGGGGTATAGAAAGAGACTACACACCATCATCTTTTCAAAAAAAATTAGCTCATTTTGCCATAGACAATGGTGCCGATGTTATAATTGGACATCACCCCCATGTGCTTCAAAGCATAGAAACCTATAAAAACAAATTTATATGCTATAGTCTAGGTAATTTCTGTTTCGGTGGTAATTCAAACCCCTCAGATAAAGATTCTGCCATTGTACAAAACACTTTTAAATATGAAAATGATAAGCTCGTTTCCATAGGTATTCGCATTATTCCGTGCTCTATTTCCTCAGTGAAAAATAGGAATGATTACTGCCCTACACCTCTTTCTGGTGAAGAGTACACAAGAGTGATAAAGAAATTGACAAAAATATCACCTGACGCCGGTTTCAATCTTTCAGATGAATACCATTTTCAGCCTCAGGAATAAATACATTTAAGGCGGTGACTAACAATTAATATCAAAAGTTTTTTTAGCATAATTATTTCAAAACTAGCAATTTGGGCCTGCAAAGTATTTTCTGTTGGAGGAACAAATTTTCCAGGCAAACTAGCTTTAAAAATAGACAACAACATATTAAAGATAGCAAGCCGTGACTACGATGTCATCCTAATAACAGGTACTAACGGTAAGACCACCACAACAAATATGATTTACAACATATTTAAAACTGAGTTTAAAGATAGCACTGTAATCACAAATTCTTCTGGTGCAAACCTTTATGGTGGTATAGTTACTACTTTTATCAAAAATTTTACCTTTAAAAAGACTCATGGACCAAAGTATGCCATAATAGAAGTGGACGAAGCCAATGTAAGGTTCATAACAGAGCATATTAAACCAAAAAACATAGCCGTTACCAACCTTTTTAGAGATCAGCTAGATAGGTATGGTGAGTTGTACACTACTCTAAATAAGATATTAGAAGGTGTTGAAAAAACCCCCGAATCTACCTTACTACTAAATGGTGATGAATCACTGTTGGGAAAACTAGATGTGACAAACAAAGTTGTGTATTTCGGATTTTCCAACTATGACAATAGCACCTCTGATGTTAACATAAATGCCGATGCAAAGTTCTGCAAATACTGCAAAGCTGCTTACAAATACAATTTTGTAACTTACAATCATCTAGGAGATTATTATTGCCCAGAGTGCTCCTATAAAAGACCGGAACTACAGTATAAAATTACAGATATATTAGAAGTAACAGCTACAGAATCTACTGTATTAATAGGAGATGACCAGATTACCATTAATCAGCCCGGTACATACAATATCTACAACGGACTTTGCGCCTATGCCATGGGCAAAATTTTTAACATATCCATGGATAGCATTAAAAACGCACTAGGGCACCAACAAAGTTCCTTTGGACGTCAAGAAACCATTTGTATAAATGATAAGGAAATAAAAATAATACTTGTTAAAAACCCAGCTGGTTACGATGAAGCAATTAACACCGTTTGCCTCCACAAGGACAGAATAAATTTGTGCTTTATGCTCAATGACAATTATGCTGATGGTCGCGATATTTCTTGGATATGGGATGTTTGTTTTGAAAAATTACCTCAATTAGATGTTGACAGTATATTTATCAGTGGTGTAAGAAAATATGATATGGCTGTGAGATTAAAAACTGCTGGCTTTGATAGAAGCAAGTTTATCATTTGCGATGACTACAAAAATGTACTAGATGCAATTGACTCAGTTTCCACTAAAACAACTTATATATTGGCCACATACACTGCCATGACCGATTTCAGAAAATACCTAAGCAACAAGGGATATGCAAAAAAGATTTGGTAAAGGAGATTTTTTTATGGAACTAAATATTTGTCACTTGTACCCCGATCTTCTAAATGTATACGGTGATTTTGGAAATATACTTATACTAAAGCAGAGAGCTGAAAAGAGAGATATTAAGGTAAACCTTTTCAATGTATCTGTAGGCGATGATTTTGATGAGGCTCTTTATGATATAACGCTTTTTGGAGGTGGCCAGGATTTCGAACAATCCATTGTTTCCGAGGACATCCAAAAAGGGAAAAGGGAAAACTTAGAAAAATACATAGATCAAGGTAAAGTCTTTTTAGCCATTTGCGGTGGTTATCAGCTTCTTGGGGAATACTACACGACTTCCCAAGGAGAAAAGCTTCCTGGACTTAATATACTACCCATAAGAACTGAAGCTGGAAACACTCGTTTTATCGGCAATACCGTGATTTACAACGAAAAATATGATGAAACATATGTAGGTTTTGAAAATCATTCAGGTAGAACTTATATCAGCAATCTGAAACCCCTTGGTGAAGTAAAAGTGGGATTTGGAAATAATGGCGAAGATAAGACAGAAGGTTGTATATTCAAAAACACATACGGAACTTACTTTCATGGCTGTTTACTTTCAAAAAATCCAGAACTAGCAGATAAAATGTTATACGCAGCTTTGAAAAATAAATACGGCGATGATATCTGCCAATTGGCTCCTCTAGATGACAGTTTGGAGCTAAAGGCAAAGGATTATATAATATCAACATATATGAAAAACTCATAACCATTAATGTAATTATTTACATTAATCACTGTAAATAAAAATAGCTTTAGAATCCTTCAATAAGGTCTAAAGCTATTTTTATCTATTTTCTGTTTAAAATCCTAAGTTTCTCTAGACTTTCAATTTCATCTTGAGGCATATTCTTCATGGTCTTAAAGGTATAGCCTTCTTTTTTAAAATGCTTTATTATCTTTGGCAGAAGTTCTGCCGTATTGGTATTATAATAACCATCGTGTAAAAGAAGAACAATGGTATCCTTGTCCTTGGAATTTTTCATGATATTTTTCCATATCACATTGCTTGGAACATTTCTGTAAATGGCATCTTCTCCGCTTACATTCCAATCCACATAATTCATTCCCATGGATTTTATACTTTTCTTTATTTCACGTTTCACATTAATGTTTGCTATGGTATTGGTAGAACCACAAGGCATTCTAGTAATATTTATAGGTTCTTCTCCAGTAACCTCCTTTATCACATCAATGCATTTTTCAAGGTCCTCTCGATAATTGAATGCACTCTTATATATCTTTGATGTAACATGGGAATAAGAATGTGCTCCTATAGCCATTCCTTGATCCTTTAATTCTTTAACTACATCTTCATAAACCTTTATCTTTTCACCTATTAAGAAAAATGTAGCTGGTACATCCTCTTCTTTTAGGGTTTCTAAAATTTTGGGGGTGTTTTTTCTCGTAGGACCGTCATCAAAGGTAAGATAAATGATTTTATTTTTTGAAGTTCTATCCCCTTCAATTTGTAATTTTTCTGACTCAGAAGCATTGCAAATAGGGCAAATTAAAAATAAAGTTATAGTTACTGTACTGACAAAGGATAAAATCCTATTAATCTTCAATCTTATCTTCTCCCTTCAACAATATAATTTTTACCACATGATTTATATTGTACAAAAGGGATTCGATTTATTCACCTTACTCTGTTTTTATCAAAACTAAATATGCATAATTAATTAAATATCATTAATTTCTATATCTATATGAAAATCTAGCTTATCCCCACCTTTAAGGTAATACAGTTTCTCGTTTTTACCTGCTATATCTATATTATCATAAAAGCCATTACAAGGCTCTAAAGCACAGTTATAATCACCTCTAAACCCACCTTCCGTAACCCAAAAGCCTAAATAAGGCAGCTTTTCACTATCATAGCTTAACACATACTCTACCTTTTTATGGTGATATTTAATAGAGCACCTACCCTGTTTTACTTGGTGGTTTACATAATATTTTTCTGTATTGTCGGCATTTTCATCTTGAACACGTGAAAAAATTTTCTCAACGTTTTTGCTCTTATAGTTGTAGTATGTGCCAGATTGACCAAATCGTATGCTATCTTGAACCATTACTATCTCATAAGTATCTTCTGGAAAGCATATCTCCATGTTTTTCTCACAGTTTACAAGGTAATGTGCTGCGAAAATACATGGAATATCCTTTTCTCCAAGGTTTGATATATTATACTGTATGTTAATGTGATTTTTTTCATCTAAGCTAATTTTTTTTGTGAAGGTGTAAGGTAAAATTTTACTGCAATATTCCAATTCTACCTCATGGTCTTTCACTGCCTTTATATTAAACGAAGAACTCCATATTTCACCATGATCTGGGTACTCTAAGTCCTTACCATTGTATTTAACTTTACACTTATCAATAGTTGGAAATGCATCATCAAAACCCGCTGCATCAAACTCCTCAAATGCACTATACAATTCTGGTTTTTTGTAGATGCTGTCTTTATTTTGAAATACCAATTCGAAATTTTTATTTTTGTAATATATCGAAGCTATTTTTCCACCTAATTCAGGCAAAACTATTGCTTTAATTAAATTATTCTCTAAAATTATAGCTTCTTCACCTTTAAAAATATCTTTCCTCAACATATAAGTTATAAACCACCTTTTTTATTTTTCGTATCCATTTGGATGAGACAAGTGCCACTTCCATGCAGTTTCGATTATAGTCTCAAGGGAGTTGTATTTTGGTGTCCATTTTAATCCTTTCATGGCTTTATCGCAATTAGGCACCAATACATCTGGGTCTCCTGGCCTTCTGTCCCCAATTTCTGCTTTTATCTCTCTTTTCGTTACTTTTCTTGCTGTTTCAACAACTTCCTTTACTGAAAAGCCTTTTCCATTTCCCAAATTAAATATAGCACTTTCTTTTCCCTGTCTAAGCCTATCTAAAGCTAAAAGGTGTGCGCTTGCTAGGTCCAATACATGTATGTAATCCCTTATACACGTTCCATCAGGTGTATTGTAATCCTCACCAAATATAAATATCTTTTCTCTCTTTCCAAGAGCTGTCTGAAGAATAATAGGTATTAGGTGACTTTCTGGATTGTGATCCTCTCCAATTTGGCCATTTATATGAGCTCCCGCTGCGTTAAAATATCTAAGAGCTGTGTATTTTATACCATAGGCCTTATCACACCACTTAAGTATTTTCTCCACAGCCAATTTAGATTCTCCATATGGATTTATAGGCTCCTTTTGATCTTCTTCCATAATAGGATACTTCTCAGGTATACCATATGTAGCAGCAGTAGATGAGAATACAATATATTTTACATCATAATCCCTCATAGCTTCTAAAAGACATATAGTGCCATAGACATTGTTGTTAAAGTACATAAGAGGTTCACTTACACTTTCCCCTACAAGAGAAAAAGCTGCAAAATCTATTACTGCATCTATTTTGTTTTCTGTAAAAACCCTATCTAATATCTTTCTATCTCTCAAGTCGCCTTCATATATTTTTCCGCCTAAAACTGCATCTCTGTGACCTTTCACAAAACTATCTAATACAACAACTTCATGATTGTTTCTAAGCAACTCTGCCACCATGTGGCTCCCTATATATCCTGCTCCTCCACAAACTAATACTTTCATATCTTTGCCTCCTTAAGAAAACCTTTTCTATATCTAAATAAAAATTTTATTTTCATTATTATATTATCAGTATATATCTATTATGATTGAATTGCAAGTATTACAAAAAAAGCGAAGTAGAGAAAAACTTCGCTTTTTTGTATTCAATATTCACCAGTAAAATTAAAGGTTTTTTCTAAACCCTTTTCCCTCTACCTCAGCTACATCCATAATTGTTATTACTGCCCTATTATCTATGCGCCTAATGTACTCGCGACCTCTTGCCAACTGCGAAGTACTCATAACAGAATATATGACTTGCTTACTCTCACCAGTATAAGCACCTTGTCCATTCAATAAGGTAACACCTCGTCCAAGTTTTTTTAGGATGAAATTCTTTACCTCTTCTGGTTTATTGGTGATGACAAAAACAAGCTTTTTATTGTCTATTCCTACTGAAATCTTATCTAAAGCAATAGATTTAAGGTACATGGATATAATAGTGTATATGGCAGTTTTTATATCTCCTAAAAATGTTCCTGCTAAAACAATACAAAGATTCAATACGAAAGTTACTGTGGATATCTTTATGCCGTATTTCTTTCTTATAATTACAGAAACAATATCCGTTCCACCCTCTGAAGCCCTGCACCTAAATACAATCCCCATACCTATACCACAAAAAATACCTCCACACAATGTGGACAAAAACACATCATCCAAGAAAAAATACTTCGATATTCCCTTAGTAAGAATAAGAAACAAAGACATGGACATCATACCTATTATACTAAAAATACCAAATTCTTTATCGAGACTTTTTATACCCGCTATGAACAAAGGTACATTCATAAGAAATACAAACACGCCCGACGGTATTCCACTGATATATTCTATTATGGTTGCCACCCCTGTTACGCCACCTGGAATCAATTTGTAAGGTGTAAGAAATACATTTACAGAAATAGAATAAATAAACGTTCCTAAAAGTACTAACATAACTCTTACAATTCTATCTTTAGTTATTAGTTGGGTTTTACCGCAATTCTCATTATTACTTTTCATAATAATATTCTCCTTAAAGTGTATGATTAAATAATCTCATCTTTAAGCTTTAACCCTTCATAATACTCCCAGTTTTAAGTTCTAATACCACTTATTTTACACAATATTTCTTACGGCATTTGCAATTTCATCAGCCTTCAAATCGTCAATTTTATAGTAATCCGCATCCAGAGCCTCACTTATTTCCTTTGCCATGCCAAGCTTAACAAATCCTTGTTCGCAGTCTATAACAATGCTCTGAATATTTTTATCCTGTATTTCATGAGCTATTTTTAATGTGTCCTCAAAGGGATCACTAGATTTACCATGATAATTTACCCTGCCATCTGAAACAAGCACCATGACAGGAACTATGTCCTTATCTTTTTTCTCGCACTTTTTAAATAATTCATAGGCTTTTTCTATACCAAATCCTAAGGGAGTCTTCCCCCCTGTTGGCATGACTTTAAGCTGTCTTTGAGCCATTTCCACACTCCTTGTTACATCAAGCAATACTTCAGCTTTATCCTTTCTAAAAGCCACCATACCTACTTTATCCCTTTTTTCGTAAGCATCTGTAAGCAAAGACATGATAGCTCCCTTCACTGCTTTCATCCTCTGATTTACGCCCATGGAACTACTGGCATCCACTACAAAAACTATGGTAGCTCCAGTTCTTTTTTCTCTTACCTTTTCCTTTATATCTTGCTCTTTTATGCATATGCATGTGTTTCCACTGTGCTCTCTAAATTTTTGATATGGCGCTGCAGCTCTTATGGTAGCGTCAAATGCAAGATCTCTAACTGCCCCTCTGCATTCTTTGTATCTTATATACCTACCCTGTAATGCATTGGTCTTTGTTTTTGTTCGTTTTCCGCTACCCGCCCTCTTTTTTCTGTCTCTAACCTTAATGTTAAGCTTTTTTACTTTAAAGACTTTTCCTATATCAAAAATCTCTTCAGTTAAATCATCTACACCACTATTTTCATGATCATTCTCTTCACGTTCATTTTCCTCAGTGTCATTGCTATCGTCATTCTGATCATCTTCTTTGTTTTCTGTATCCTCTTCATCATGAGATAACTGTTCATCAGGATTTTTTTCTGGATTATCCCCATTTTTATTGTCTTCACTATTTTCCTCTTCATTGCCTTCTTGTTTATCATCCTTATTTTCATCCTGTGGTGGTTCCATTGGTGCTTCCTTCATCCTATGTGGCAGAGCTAGCTCCGATGCTTCCTTCAAATCCTCTACATTTACATACCTTCTATTGTCCATGGCGGCAATAGCCTTTGCAGTCTCAATAAGCACTAGTTCTCCTCTATGTCCATCACAATTTGCCTTGGATGCTAGTTGTGCTGCAAGATTTAAAGCTTGTTCTTTTACTTGTACACTTTCTAATTTCTTTCTCGCATTATTTATCTTTTCCCTCAAAATATTCTGCTCATCGCACCAAAGCTCTTCATAACCATAAGAATCTTTTTCAAACTCCATTCTTCTTTTGATAATTTCCACTCTGTCAGCTACACTTCCACAACTGGTTACTTCAACATAAAGCCCAAATCGATCGAGAAATTGACTCCTAAGAGCTCCCTCTTCTGGATTCATGGTTCCTACTAAAATAAAATTACATGGATGTTCCTCTGAAAGGCCCTCACGTTCTATCCTATTTGTACCAGAAGCGCCTAAAATACAATTTACTATATGTTCACTTAAAAGGTTTACCTCATCTACATAAAGTATATTATTATTAGCCTTTTTTAGAATACCACCCTCCAGCTCTCTTACACCTTTTTTTATGGCACTTTCAATATTTACACCGCCAATAAGCCTGTCTTCTGTTACATTCAGTGGAAGATCTACTACCTCCATGCCGTCCATAATCTTGGCAAGTCCCCTTACCGCTGTGGATTTAGCCGTTCCCTTTTCACCACATATAAGTACCCCGCCGATTTTAGGATTTATCACATTTAAGATAAGGGCTTTCTTTAGCTTCTCCTGACCTATAATGGCCGTAAAAGGAAATATACTATTTTTTCTCATAGTTTCATCTCCCTATTCTTCCATAATCCTTTTGACAAGTTCAAAATCAAAGGAATTTTCTTCAAATGGCCTCTTTCTCATTCTATGTGGCAGCACGAGTTCACTGGCTTCAATTAAATCTTCTGCTGTTATTTTTTCTTTTCCATTGAATGCCGCTATGGTTAGTGCAGTCTTTATCATGCTTATATCAGCTCTATGTCCATCCACTTGAAGTTCTATACAAAGTCTGGCAATTTTCTCTAAAAGTTTTTCATCCATATTTACTTTAGATAGCATTTCCTGGGCTTTTACTATTCTTTCCCTAAGCTTATGTTGATTATCTTCTTGCTTTGCTATGAATTCCTCTGGATTTTTTTCAAATTCAAGTCTATTCTTTATTACCTCTACTCTTTTATCCACACTTTTTTCGCCGATGACATCTACTACAAGACCAAATCTGTCTAAAAGTTGTGGTCTCAAATCTCCTTCCTCTGGATTCATAGTTCCTATAAGGACAAATCTTGCAGGATGAGAGTATGATATTCCCTCTCTTTCAATGGTATTTACGCCCATAGCCGCTGAATCAAGTAAAATATCAACTACACTATCTTCAAGAAGATTTACTTCATCTACATATAAGATATTTCTATTAGCTTGTGCCAGTATGCCTTTTTCAAATTTCTTTTCTCCATTTTTTATAGCATATTCAATATCAAGAGTACCTACCACCCTATCCTCTGTGGCACTGACTGGAAGATCTATGACTTTCATCTTCCCCATAACACCCTCTATTTTTTTACCCTTCTCCATTTTCTTCATACATTCCTCACAGGCATTTCCCCTATCATGAGGATCACAAGCAAACATACAACCCTTAACCTCTTCACGTGCTGGCAGAAGTTCAGCTAGTGCTCGTACAGCAGTAGATTTTGCTGTTCCTTTTTCACCTTTAATTAGAACTCCACCTAGTTCTGGATTTATTATATTTAATATTAACGCTTTTTTCATAGTATCCTGTCCAACAATTGCTGTAAAGGGATAAACACACTTTCTTTTCATTACTCTAATTCTCCTTTGTCCTTGGCTCTAACTCTTAATCTCTATTTTCCTCTGCTATGGAAAAGCATACCTTTCTCAATGCACATTCTTCTTTTGAAAGAATGCCATCTCTGCTATTTAATATAGCCCTCGATGGACATACCTTCCGGCACATCTCACAATAACTACAATTTTTGCATTCATCAAATTCAATATCTTTTAATGCCTTAAGGGCATAACTTGTGTTAATATTGCCAAGATAATACTCTTCTTTTCCCACCAATGATCCGCACAAATACATATCACCCTTGGGAGTAATAACAGCTGCCTGACCTTTTGATGCGTAACAGTAATTGCAAGCTTTATAGGAAGTATCTATTCTTCTTTTCGCATCTTCTATTTCTCTTATTAAAACCTTTCTACCTGTAAGAGATGATAACTTTTCAACCCTATTCCACATTTCCCTTATTCCTTGGTATACTTGAGTTTCGTTGACCCTAAGACTTAAATCATTACTTCTAAGCAAATCAAGACCTATGGCATTGACGTTTTCCATATAGTATGCAAGATCAACCAATTCATGAAGCTTTTCAATATTGTTCTTTGTTATAACAGCATTGAGATTTACCTGCACCCCTTGATTTTTCAAATTTAGTATACCTTCCATGGCCTCCCTACCCTTACTTCTGCAAAGATTATTAACTTTTATTTTTCCATCAAGACTTACGCCAACACCAATAGAAAGATTTTTAATCTCCCAAGCCATATTTTCATCTATAAGAGTCCCATTAGTCTGGATACTAACCTTAATATCTCTACTTTGGCTTTTTATATAGGAACAGATGTCTTTCACCAACTGAAAATTAAGTAAAGGCTCTCCTCCAGCCAATACCAAAGTTCCACGGTCCTCCAATATATCTATGGCCTTTTTTGCCGTGTCTAGGTCCATATCCTCATTTCCCAGATTATCTTTTGCATAACAATAAGTACATCTAAGATTGCACATATTAGTACACCATATCACCAAGTAGTTTACTTTTTCTTTTGCTTGCATAAGGTTAATGTTCTCCATATTAGATCCATGACCTATAAATTAATAGTCTTCTAGGTCACCCTCCGTATCCATGTATATTTTTCTTAGTTCCTTTAATCTATCCTCAGTTGTATTCCACATACCCCTTTGATTGGCTTCTAAAAGCCTCTCACTCATGTTGTGCATGGCCCATTTGTTCACTTCACTTATCCATTCTCGTCTTTCCTTATTTAAGACGTAGGCATCGCACATTTTATCGTACATCCAGTCCTCTACCACCTCTGATGTAGCATCCCAACCAAAAGCAATGTCAATCATAGCCGAAATTTCCTGTGCACCCTTATAGCCATGTTCTTTAAGTCCGTCAAACCACTTTGGATTTAAAATCCTTGACCTCATTATAAATGCAGTTTCTTCATTGACATCTTTCAGCTTTGTATCTGAAGGATCGCTAGTATCCCCACAATATGCTTTTGCATACTGCCCTCTAGCCATTTTAACAGCAGCCATGGCGCCTCCATGATAATTGTAAAAATCATCACTCTCCAACATGTCAATTTCCTTTGAACATTCATTCTTTACCGTAATATCTGTTTTAGATAACCTAGCAATAAAAGAAGATTCTAATTTCTTTCCATGAAGCTTTTTGCTATATGCATGGGCACTCCAATTTACATATGATCTCCCAAGGTCGTCACTGTTTTGCCACTGCTTACTTTCTATAAGCTGGGATACTCCAGCACCGTATGTTCCTGCAGGACATCCAAACACTCTTATGCCTGACATTTCTGAAGCCTCTTCCAGTGAAATTCCATCTTTCATAAGATTGCTTATCTCTTCTTCAATATTTTTCTTTATATAATTAACTTCATAGGACTCCTCCAATTGACTCACCAAAGTTACAGCCTCTTCAATAAGCTCAATTAAATTAGGAAATGTATCTCTGAAAAGTCCACTTATTCTCAAAGTTACATCTATCCTAGGCCTATTTAATTCCTCCATAGGAATTACTTCAAGATCAATAACTCTGTCCGTACCCTCTAGCCAAATTGGCTTAACACCCATTAAATTTAAAATTTCGGCAATATCGTCTCCATTAGTTTTCATAGTTTCCCCTGAATAAACGATAATCATGATACTGTCAGGATACTTGCCTTCATCTCTTATATACCTTTCTAACAAATCCTTTGCAAGAGAAGTACCAACTTTATAGCTACTTCTAGAAGGTACACAATTAGGATCTATGGAATAAAAATTTCTTCCACTTGGCAAAATATCTATATTCCCTCTAGTAGGACATCCTGATTTTCCTGGTTTCACGAATTCGCCCCTAGCACCCTTGCAGAAATTAGTTAACTCCTCTTTTGTGTCATATAATTTTCCAAGAATTACACCGCTAATGTATTTTAAAAGCTTGTTTATAGACACTCTTCCCTGTTGGCATTGGGCAAAGCCCATATTACTTATAGAAAGCACACCTTCATGCTTATTTAATGCCTCATCTATGCACTGATCTATAGTATCAATTTCAAAATCATGGATAGAAAATTCATCAATAATCTCTAAAGATAGTTTATTAATATCATCGAGAATCATTAGATTTGTAAGGCCGCCTTTATACATCTCTGTGCCATGTTCTTTCATATAAGTAAAATCCAATCCAAAAATTTCAGCTACAGCTCGTCCTATAGACGGCATATTGTGACTATCTATTCTAAGTAATGCAAATATCATATTGTTTAATTTATGCTCCTTAGGGCACTGTCCAAAAATATGAAGTCCATCCTTTATTATATTTCCCTTAAGCTCTTCAATATAAGCGTGAAGAGTGCTCATAAAATCCTGGAAATTTTTCTCCATATACTCTCTATTTACTTTAAGGTCCTCATCATATTTATTTTCAATGCAAAGGTCAATGATACTCTGCTTAATTAATGGCATTTTCCCCTGATCCATTATTACAGCCTGATAATACTGTTTTATAAGATCGTCTAGTTGTGATATGTCATCATAGCCTTCACTGAGAGTCATAGGTGCAATAAGATGGGACAATATAACACCATTAGATCTTCTCTTTACCTGTATACCCTCTCCCGTTACATTTATGCTATAAGGATACAGATGAGGGAGATCATCTATCATAACATCGGGATAGCATTGATTACTTAAGCCAACCTCTTTACCTGGTAGCCATTCCAGCGTTCCATGAGTCCCAATGTGTGCAATTACGTGGGCTCCAAAGTCCTCCTTAATCCATTTATAAAATCCGTAATACTGATGAGGTGGCACAAGCTCTGTGCTGTGATAAGCCTGTTCTGCCTTCTCTATATATCCTCTTGATGGCTGAAGTCCAATAAATACATTGCCATTTAAAATACCTGGTATAGGCATCTTTCCATCAAACACAAGGAAATCTCCAGGAGCCTCACCCCAGTCTCTTTCCATTTCAGATTTTACCTTTTCATCTAAGTTTTCAAACCATCCTCTATACTTATCTGCCTCAATAATATCAATGGATTTGTCTAAAGCTTTTTCCGCTGTGAGCCATCTCTTATCATTGGAAACACCATCAATGATTCTGTAGATGATTTCATCACCATTTTTAAAATCATAATCTAGTTTTACGCCCTCTTTTTTTAAATCATTCACAATGTTAAAAACTGTCGCTGGAGTGTCAAGCCCAAAAGCACATCCTATCATATCATTTCTAGGTGGCATGTTGTGGAAAATGATAGCAACCTTTCGTTCTTCTGGTTTGGTCCTCTTTAATCTTATCCAATTTTTTGTAAGTCTTACAATCTTATTAATTCTCTCTGGTATTGGCTTATACAAAATTCTATCGCCATTTTCATCACTTTCGTATTCAGCATAAGAAGCCGTAACGCTTATAATCTGTCCATCAAATTCGGGGTAGTATACATTGCTGGTAAGAGACATGGCATCAATTCCTTGCACACTATTCTTCCAAGTTTCATAGCTTTGATACGTAGTCATAGCTTGTATTACTGGCATGTCCAACTGTTCAAATATACTTGTATCTACAACCTTATTCCCATCACCTGGAGTAGATAGTATACTAGTAGACATACCCATGCAATTAATCACAGCCTCTGGCAAAAGTTTTCCCTTCACTGTAAATAGGTTGTCAAAACTCCATTGAATACCCTTAGCTCCTATTTCCTCATCTTTATTTGTATGCGTGAACACTGGCAATGCTGTGGCATTTTCACTTTCAATTTGTTTTATAATCTCGTCTACATGTTGTAAATTATCTTGGTGGACAGAACTTCCATAAAATAAAACTCCAATTACAGGCTTTTCATCACTATATACCCTATAAAGAAAGTCTTGCTGTTCTTCTTCTGAAAGTATCCTTCCACCATAATACAAACCTTCCCACTGTGGCAAAGTTACATTTCCATATTCTATGTCTATATGTCCCAATTTTCTAGCAGCAAACCTTATCATGTTCTCTATATTTTCTTCACCATCATTTAAGAAATAAGATAACATGCCATTGTAAACCACCTGTGACATATTTGATTTGTTCATTAATTCTTTGCACTCATCCTCCATGCCAGAATGCATAAAGAAATACTTATCTTTCCCGAATTTCATCATCATCTGAGGATAATGTTTAAAATTATTTATACCACCATGGGCAAAATAACAGACTAAATCTGCTTTCTCTATCTCATGAAATGCCTCATTAAGCACCCTATTATCATTGTCCATATAATAAGTAGAAATACTTTTAAAAGACAATATTCCTTGGTACTGCTGCTGCAATTTTTTGCTCACTTTATTTATGATGTAATTTGAATCGTGCATGGTTGTCAAAAAAACTATTCTAAACATATGCTTCCCTTCCGGCTGAGAAAGCCACTGTAACTACAAATGCATCTATGATGCCTTTTATTAACTCTTCCTTATCCTTAGAAGAACATTTTATATACCCATGATGTGGAGATGCTTGTCCATGCTCTTCCTTCCAATTCCGTATATTTTCTAGAATCATATTGCATCCACTAATTACATCTTCACTCTTTATCAAATCCCAATCGTATTCATCAATAAGATGGGCATACATGGTGGTAAAAGTAATAATTTTCGAATTTTTATCAAGAATGTGCACATTGTGCATAAATTCAGGAATAGTCATTTTAGCTTTATCCTTATCCTTCATATGGCTTTCGTATATTTTTTCATAACATCTCCATATAGAATCTTCAGTGACACCAAACCTTCTCATTCTCCTTAGCATGCTGTATTGCATATCTGCACATACTCCAGTTTGAAGATAAAGTGCTTCCTTTACGGCCTTCTTTACTACTCTTCCAATATATTCACCTAACTTAGAGTGCTTGCCAGCGTTAGTAAGCTTTATTTCAGACTCACTATTACATACCACAATGGTGCCATCTGTGCCAGATCCTGTTGCTATGCCCCTAGAATACCTACTATCTAGCATCAGTTCTTGAATAGCCGCAGTTTTAGCTTCAGTACAAGTAACCAGTGCCCTTGCCATGGTACCAGCAGGCAAATCGGCATCGATAACTAATATTATATTTATGGTACCCTCTTTGACCTTTGTAGCTTTTCCCTGCTTTTCATCATATGAGGCCACGTCACCCACACGTCCCCCATTGACTTCAATTCCCCCTGTTACAAGTGCAGTCACAGTGAAATCTTCATAGGTCTCACTCTGTATAGATAAATTCTCCATATGGGCTGCAGTCGATAAGCCGGCACAACTGTCTGGGTCAAGTCCTATTTCCTCTGCTATTATGCGCATATGTTCTTCATAGGTAGGTGCCTTCATTTTACAAGGCACACCAGCCCCTATGTTTCCATCATGATTAAATACGTACTTTAAATTCTCTTGATATCCACCGTTAAATGGTGAAGTACTCAGCACCTTTCTTTTTCCTTTAAATTGTAAAACTACACTTCTCTCATATCTGTGAACATCATCACCCGTAGACAATTTATAAATTCTCACCATCATTCACCCCACCGTTAATTTCGCTTACAATGCAAGAAATACTATCTTTGTATACAATTTTGGCGTTATATTTTCCAAACACATCTTTTCCTTCACTCTTCCTTCGAAGTGAATAAACCCTTTTACCCTGCTCCACAGCATCACAAATTATTTTCACGTTTTCTTTATTTATGTTTCCAATGGGAAACCCAGAATCAACAACGTAATCCATGCTTTTTAGATTTTCAATAGCTTTCTTATAAGCTTTTTCATCAATATTTTTAAAAGGTGCCACAGTACACATGCCTATTCCCATAGTTCTTCCAATTTCGTAATCAACATCGTTTTCATGCAATACCGCCGCGTAGACACCAATCTCCTTTTTTGTAAGGGCTCTAAAAATAGGGATAGCAGTACCAGCACCACCAACTACAAAAGTTTTCTTTTCACTAGGATTTTTTAATTCTATAGCTCCTAAGAGATTGTTGTAGTTCTTATTTTTAAGACCATAAAGCCCATTTAAAATTTCCTCATCTACCACATCCTCTGGCTCTCCATAAGCTGCCACCTTATTTCCCTTTATTAGCATAACTTTGTCGCAACTCTTTAGGGCTATATCGATTTCGTGCAAGGATAAAACCACGGCTATATTATTTTTTTTACTCAAAGTTTTAAGAATCTCCATGAGCTCTAGCCTATGCTTTATATCAAGGTGTGACGTGGGCTCATCTAATATTATTATTTCCGGCTCCTGTACTAGAGCTCTTGCCACAAGTACCTTTTGTTTTTCACCATCGCTTAGTTCGTCAAAATACCTTTGAATTAAGTTTTCAGCGTTTACAGTTTTCAAAGCTTCAAATACCTTGCTCTTATCATTGTCATTTAACTTTCCAAAAAAACCTGTGTGAGGATATCTACCCATGGAAACTATGTTATACACAGTCATTAAACTACCAGTAAATCTACTTGTAAGCACAAGGGCCATCTTTTTTGCCAACTCTTTCTTGGCAATATGACTTATATCCTTACCCTTAAACAAAACTTTTCCCTGCATTGGGTTTAAAAGTCCAGATATGGTCCTTAGTGTGGTAGTTTTTCCGGCACCATTAGCACCAAGGAGACACAATATTTCTCCCTTTTTAACTTTTATATTCACATCCCCTACCACAACTTTTTTACCGTAGCCAACATTTAAATTTTCAGTTTCTAACATAATCATAATGTGGTCTTCCTCCTCAATATAAGAACAATAACCACTGGTGCACCGATGAAAGCTGTAATAGAACTTATGGGAAGCTCCATAGGTGACAGCACGGTTCTTGAAATAAGATCGCAAAGGCAAGTTACAATTCCGCCTAAAAGCATGGTTCCGGGAACCAAGATTTTATTATCCGCTGTTCTAAATGTAAGGCGGGCAATTTGAGGCACAGCCAAACCTATAAATCCAACTGGACCTGCAAAGGCTGTCACTGCAGCCGCCAAAAGACTAGCAATGGTTACCACAGAAATTCTAAACAATTTTATATTAATACCCATACTTTTTGCGTATTCTTCACCTAGTAAGAAAGCATTTAGTGGCTTAACAAGAAACATACTTAAAAGCAATGCAGGAATAGCTATAATACAAAGCACCTTTACTTGCTCCCATGTAAAGCCTCCAAAGCTCCCCATTGTCCAAATTGAAAACCCTTTTATTTTTTCTTTATCTGCAAAAACTGTAAGTATACTTGTGACACCACTACATATGTAGCCTGTCATCATCCCAATCACTAGAAGGGTAACCACATTTTTTACTCTGCTGGCAAATAGAATAACAATCACCATGACAACAAGCGAACCACAAAAAGCACCTAAAAACATGGCAAAGGATGACATGCTGGTGATTCCCAATGAAAAGCCTCCTAGCATAACAAGTGCCACGAATAAAGTGGCACCCGATGATACACCTAGAACATAAGGCTCTACAATAGGATTTTTAAAAAATATCTGCAATAGCAACCCAGCAGCAGCCAAAGAACAGCCCCCAATAATAGATGCTATAGCCCTTGGAAATCTAATGCTCCATATTATTGTGTTGTAAGTTGAATCACCACCAGCTCCTTCCAATAGAGTGTGAACAACCTCCCTAGCTCCGATTCTTACAGAACCCATGGCTATACACAATATAAAGGATGCTATTAAAACCAACGTCAACATGACAAAAGTTAATGTAACTCTTATTTTTGACTTTTGAATAAAATCCATCAGCTTTCTCCTCTAGTATTATCCTTTGTTTATATACTTTAAAATTATTTTTCTAGCTTAACAAAATGTCTTGCACTCTCACCTGTTTTACCTGGGTGTAATATTTCCATTAAATCAACAATAACTTCATCTGTTTTATCAATAGACTGCCAGTAATCATTGCCTAAAACCCAAACCTTGTTATCTTTTATTGGCTTTGCATCCTTTAAAACAGGAGCGGCATCCAATATAGTCTTTTGGTCAGGTGTGTAGCTTTCAGTTGATGAGTAAACTAGAATATCCGCATCCTTAGCTTTTTCAAATAACTGTTCAATGCTTATCTGTCCTGAAGTATCTGCATCTTTAAAAAGATTTTCGCCACCAGCTAATTCAATCATCTTGTCTACATATGTGCCCTTTGCTGGAATATATGCAATTCCCTTGTACACAGAAGCCCAAGCAATTTTAGGCTTACTTTCGCCTTCAATTTTCTTTGCTGTTTCTTCTACTTTTTTGATAATGCCATCAAAGTGCTTCTCTGCCACATCTACCTTTCCATAAAAGGCTGCAATTAATTTTGTCCATTCCATTCTTCCATAAGGATTGTCTTCCATATACTCGTTGTCAACCACGTAATTTAATTTCAATTCCTCTAGTTTTGCAATCAAATCCTTTTGTCCATATGTACCTGTATAAACAATTGTAAGATCCGGTTTTATTGTTGCTAGCTTTTCATAATCTGGCTTTTCTCCACCAACAAATTGAATTTTACCATCTTCAATGGCCTTTTTTACTTCTGGAATCTGCCATGTCTTGGCATCTGATGTGGTGGCTACAATGCTGTTAAGTTCATCAATAGCTCTAAGTGAACATGCCTGTGTTGTAGAAGCTATAAAAACTTTTTTTACTGGTGCATTTATAATTGTCTCGTTTTTGTACTCCTCTGGCACACTCTTTCCATCTTTCGCTATAATAATAGTTCTGTTTTCGCCATCTACCACCTTTGTAACGCCGTCAGCAACGTATTCTATGCTAAATCCCTTTGCATACTTTAATTCTACCTTTTTCTTTTCAAAGCTCTTTTGCTCCGTATTGCTAGTCGAATTATCCTTCTTTTCTGTACTATTACCAGCTTTGCCACATGCCACCATGCTCATTGACATGACAATAGCAGTCATAAGGCAAATTATAGACTTTTTTATTGTACTTTTTTTCATTTTTCTACCTCCAGTTATATTCTTCACTAGTTTTAATAAAAATACGCATAAAAAAACTCCCTTTATTTCACAAAAGGAAGTTCTAAAAAATATCCACGACACAATAAAACACGTATCCTACACATTTAATACGACTCACACTGACCTCCCTCCGAAATCTTTGATGCATGTATGTTCATGGCAGGTCTCCTGACTTGCGATTTATAACCTCCATGACCCTTCCCAGAACTTTATTCCAGTGGTTATGTCACTTTGTAGTCGCTTACAGTAGCGGGGGCTGTAATGGTCTTTCACCACTTTCCCTATTAAACTTCAACACGAAGTACCAAAAACATATATTATTTAGTTCATTCATATTATATTGCATATTGGACAAGTTTTCAACTGGTTTCTTATTTTATTTTCACCTTATTGTTATTTATAGAGTCTTATTGTACTAAGCAAAAATGTATCTAATAAATTATAAAAACTCCTTTAATCTATTAAAATTATCCTCTTCAATTTTCAACAGATCATTACCCAATTTTGAGATTTCATCATTTTTTATATGATATTCTTTAAGCTTTTTGATTATATTTATAATACCCATAACACTGCCATTGATCATCATTTCTGCTATATGCGAAACAGATTTATCCATGATAGTTTTTATATTAATAGACATATCAGTGGATATTTTGGCAATCTTATTTATTTCCTTTATTTGTCCCCCCTTTTCACTGATCATTTTCCTTGCCTCTTCATATATACCAATATACTCTGCCAATTGATTTCTCAATTCCTGTCTGAATTTTTCATCTTCAGTTATAGAAAGTAATTGGTTTATGGTATCCTTGCCCATCTCCGCATTCTGCAAAATATAATTTAATAATTCGTTTTCACTACTCATAAGAAGACACACCCTTTACAAATTAATTTGTTAGTAGTGTGTCTCATGTTTTAAAAATTATTCAGCTTTAAAAGTCAACTCATCATTTTCAGCATCAATGATTATTTTCTGTCCTTGATAAACTTCATTTTTAATGATCATCTTTGCAATATTTGTTTCGATGTAGTTCTCAATATACCTTTTAAGAGGTCTTGCTCCATAAATAGGGTCATAGGCTTCCTTTGCAATGAGCTGGCTTGCATCATGGCTTATAGATAAAGTAATGTCCTTATCTCTTAACCTGTGTTCTGTATCCTTTAGGAAAATGTTCACAATATGTTCTACACTGTCCATGGCAAGTGGCTTAAATATAATAACATCATCCAACCTGTTTATGAACTCTGGTTTAAAATGCCTCTTCAGCTCATCTAGAACATTATTCTTAACTTCCTCTGGAATTTTTCCCTGGTGAATATTGTCCAAAAGATATTGGCTTCCAAGGTTTGAGGTCATAATGATTATAGTATTTTTAAAGTCTACCACTTGGCCCTTGTTGTCTGTAAGTCTTCCATCATCTAGGATCTGCAAGAAAATATTGAATACATCTTCATGAGCTTTTTCAATCTCATCAAAAAGAATAACACTGTAAGGGTTTCTTCTTACAGCCTCTGTTAGCTGTCCACCCTCTTCATATCCCACATATCCTGGAGGAGCTCCTACAAGCCTAGATACCGCATGCTTTTCCATATACTCGGACATATCAATTCTTATGATATTATCTTCACTGTCAAATAAATTGTTGGCAAGGGTTTTAGCTAATTGAGTCTTACCCACACCAGTAGGTCCAAGAAAAATAAATGATCCAATTGGTCTTTTTGGGTCCTTGAGACCTGAACGAGCCCTTAGAACAGAATTGCAAACAGCCTCCACAGCTTCTTCTTGCCCTATAACACGTTGCTGTAAGTCTTCCTGCAATCTTAAAAGTTTCAGCTTTTGTCCCTCCACAAGTTTTTTAACAGGAATTCCAGTCCACTTTGAAACGATATCGGATATTTCCTCTTCTGTAACCTCCAGTTTCAAAAGAGTACCTTTATCACTGCTATTTTGCTGTGTTTCCTTCTCCTGCAGCTGTTTCTCAAGGCTAGGGATAACTCCATACTGAAGCTCTGCTACCTTGTTTAAATCATATTCCCTTTGTGCCTTTTCCAATTCACCTTTTCTCTCATCTAGCTTCTCTCTAAGATCTTTTATATCATGTATCTGTGACTTTTCTCTTTCATATCTTGCGGTAAACTCTTTATCCTCATCTTTAAGATTACTTAAATCCTTTTCTACTTGTTTCAATCTCTCCAAAGATTTTTCATCCTTTTCATGGGATAAAGCTTGTTTTTCGATTTCTAAATTAAATATTCTTCTTCTAATATCATCCATTTCAGCTGGAAGACTATCTATTTCAGTTCTTATCATAGCACAAGCTTCATCTACTAAATCTATAGCCTTATCAGGCAAAAATCTATTGTTTATATATCTAGAAGATAACTTTGCAGCTGCTACCAATGCATTATCGTGGATTCTTATTCCGTGGAATACTTCAAATTTTTCCTTAAGCCCTCTTAGTATTGTTAAACACTCTTCCACGGAAGGTTCATCTACCTGAACTTGCTGGAATCTTCTTTCCAGTGCCTTATCTTTTTCCATATACTTTCTGTACTCATCAAAAGTAGTAGCTCCTATACAGTGAAGCTCTCCTCTAGCTAGCATTGGCTTAATTAGATTTCCTGCATCCATAGCTCCATCAGTCTTACCTGCACCCACTATGGTATGAATTTCATCTATAAATAAAATTATCTTGCCCTCGCTGGCAGATACTTCTTTTAAAACTGCTTTCAATCGTTCTTCAAACTCTCCCCTGTATTTTGCACCAGCAATTAATGCTCCCATATCAAGAGAAAATACTATTTTATCTTTTAAGCCATCTGGCACATCCCCACTTACAATCCTCTGAGCAAGGCCTTCCACAATGGCGGTTTTACCTACACCAGGTTCTCCAATGAGCACGGGGTTATTTTTAGTTCTTCTAGAAAGAATCCTAACCACTCGCCTTATCTCATCATCTCTTCCAATTACCGGGTTAAGCTTGTGCTTCTTTGCATCATTTATGAGATTTCGTCCATACTTGCTAAGAGCATCATAAGTACCCTCTGGATCATTGGTATCTACAGTTTGATTGCCCCTTATTTCCATGAGCACCTTCATAAATCCATCCTTTGTTATGCCAAAATTATTTAAAATCTTTCCCACAAGTCCCTTTTCGTCTAGGTCCATCATGGCAAGCATAACGTGCTCCACACTTATATAGCTATCATTAAATCTTTTTGATATTTCCTCTGCCTTTATAAAAATCTCTTCAAATCTTCTAGTTGGGTATATTCCTGAACTCCTTCCAGCCTCACCTAAAACTTTAGGAAGTTTGTTCAATTCCATGTTGGCATAGCTTCTCATAGCCTTAATATCTATACCCATTTTCTGAAAAACATTTGGAATTAACCCATCATCCTCTTCAATAAGGGCCATAAACATATGAATTATATCTAGCTGTTGATGATTTGATTTTACAGCTATACTATGTGCATCATTAATTGCCTGCTGAACTTTTACAGTTAATTTTTCAACATCCATAATATACCTCCTTATACTTATATTCTGTTTATACTTATTATAATACTACTATATAGAAAAATTAATACACACTTTGTATAGAATACAAAAAAATTATTAACTTTTTGTGTATACATTGTAAGTTAATAATTTTATATTTTAATAAAATGCAATTTCTCGCTTTAGCAAGAGAGCAGGCTCCCACTAAAGCAAGAAAATTGTATTTTAAATATATTTGCTAATGGCCAAGGCTTGATTAAAATATTTTAAGGAATCCTTCACATTGCCAAATTTGTAATACATATCGCCCAGCTTTATGTATCTTTTGTACAGTTCTTCCTTACTTCCTACTTTCTTTAAGTAATCTAAGGATATACTCATATTCATTTCTGCAGATATTTGGTTTTTTTGTTCTATGGCAACTAATCCACTTATATAATAAGCTTCTTCAATAAGCCTATTATTCTGAATCAAAATAGCCATATCCACAGCATTTTTTATTATTTCAGAACACTTGTCCACTTGTTTATATTTAATTAAATAATAACAAATTTCAAAAAGGAAGGATATGTATTCATCTTCTTTGTCCTTAGAATATGTTTTCATAGCTATTTCCATAGTTTTAAAAGCCTCTTCTTTATTGCCTGCTTCTAATTTTACAAAAGCATATTCAATATACAGCTTAGCTTCAAAAGCTTTGTCTTCTTCATAGCATAATTTAGCCTGCTCTGTGTACTGCTTGTAAGATGATTCCTGCATCTTATAACACAGGAAAGCCAAAACAGAATAGCATCTAAACTTAAGTTTTCTCTCGTTAGCTGGCTATATATATATCTCATTATTTATTAAAACATCATAAGACTTCTTGTACTGTTTAAGCAAGAAATAACAAATTGCTTCCCCATAAATCATTTCACAGATCATTGTATTTTTATCAAAAGACATCTTCTCTTCTTTTTTAGACTTCATAAGCAATAATCTAACACTCTTATAGTAGTTGGCTGCCTGCTCATACTGTTTTATAAGCTGCAAATAGTCAGCTAAATCTGCAAAATACAAGGCTTGGTTTTCTTTTGTACACACTTTTTCATATAATTCATAGTATTTGCACTGTATATTCTTTAGTTCTTCTTCATTTTTCTGTTCCAAATACTTTTTTGACAATACATGAATCAACTTTATCGCTGTATCATAGTATTGGCAGGATTCCGCATACTCTAAATTTACGATAATTTCTTCTACAACTTTATCTGAACCAATATTTTTCTTTATCATCTCGTAATTTTCATCTAGATGATCCTTAATGTCTTTTTGAAGGTATTCAAATTCTATATCCAGCTTTTTGCTAATATACTCTAGTATCCAAGGTTCAGGTTTTATCTTATTATTTTCAATACAACTCATTTTGGACACAGAAATTTTGTCTTCACACAATTCTCTTAATGTGAAGCCCTTGTAAATCCTTGCTCTCTTAATCTTTTCCCCCGTTGATAGTATTTCCATATTAACCACCTATCTGAACAATTTATATACAATCTACCATTCTTAATTCTTTTAATAGTTCCACACCCTCATTAAGGTATTTAGCTGCTAGGGTTTCGTCACCCTTATCTAAATAGAACTTTCCTAAAATCATACAAATTTGCTCCACTTCTCTCTTATACCCCATACTCTTTGAAAAATTTAAGCCTATTATTAAAGTGTTTTCAGCTTCAATAAAATTCTGTTCTTGAATATCTACTCTGTATTTTAGTAGATAGTAATTCACTAGAGCATGTTTATTTCCATTTTGTACTTCGCTCATGATGTCTTCAAGAACTTGTTTTGCCGAATCAAGATTTTTTGTTTTAATGTACTCTTCACATATACAGATAAGTGTATCCACAACCTTTGGATCTCTATTATCTCTTCTCATTTTTTCAGCAATTCCTAAGTGTAAAAATGCCTCTTGGCTGTTTCCAAAATTAGAGAATAACTGGCCAATATTGTTTTCTATCTCTGATATACACTTTACATCATCAAGTTGTCTGTATATACTCAATGATTTCTGTGAATACAAAATAGCCTTATCTAAGTCTTTTTTCCTAGAATATTGCTCTCCTATTAAAAGCAATGACTTAGCGTATTCGTGTTTGTCATTTAGCTGTATAAATTTCTTCTCAGCTAAATAAGAGTAATTCATGGACTTTTCTATGTTGTCTAGTTTGAAATAGGAATAAGCTATATAGTAATATATTTTTCCTATCATGGAATCATTTTCTACGTCGTTGTCCATATAAACTTTCTCAGCTTGTTTAAAATATGTATTGGCTAACTCGTAAGATTTAAGGATGAGGGTAATTTCCCCCAGCTTTAGAAACGTATTAATCGTCTCCTCTTGTCTGCTCAATTTTATAAATATAATGTTAGCGGACAAAAAAACTTGTTGTGCCAAAGCGTATTCTTTTCTTATAAAATGTATTTTGCCTCTAAGATACAGACACATTGCTTCTATGTACTCAAGCTTATATTGACTAGCATAAAAGAGTGCTTTTTCAATATACAGCTCGCTTTTTTCTGCATCTCCTTGTAATACATAGGTTTCAGCTACATTCTGAAAGAACTTACATACCTTCTCTGCCTGTGTTTCTTCTGATTCCATCAAATATTCTACAGTGGTATCTAGCCGCTCTGCTAAATACTCTAAAAGATCCATACTAGGATTGGACTTTGAAGATTCTACAAGACTTATTTGACCTGGAGTTATTCTATCTCCAGCAAGATCTTTTAAAGTCATGCTCAAATCCTTTCTTTTTCTTTTAATTTTTTCTCCTAAAGATAAAATTTCCATTTCCATATTAGGTTTTCTTCCTTTTCATAGCTAATGTTGTAACATAACTACATTATTTTTTTTAATTTAATAATATTATATCATAAATATTATCAATTTTGCAAAAACCAATTGCAAAATATGTACTTTTTATTGTTTTTTTTTAATATATAATTGAAATAGTCATGAAAAAATTTTTTTCATGACTATTTTGTACCTATTGCTTTAAAATTATCTTTCCACCATGTCTTTCATAGAACCTACTATATCTTCTGCTGTGCCTAACATGTACTTATTGGCTCTTCTTATCTTTCTTCTCGTAGTTCTACTCATAGATGGAACGAACATTATACCTGCTGCCATACCAAAAAGCGTACCAGCTGCCATGCCTCTTATAAATTTCATACTCATCACTACACATCCTTTCATAAATAATTATGTTTACCCTTAGAATGTGTATTTTTTTCATATTTAATCATAAATGTTCAATGCAAATTTTACCATACAACAAATTTCATTAATTAATGCTGTGCTTCTGGCTCACATTTCTTTTTTAAATGATTATTTATATATTTATAGATTTTTTCTATACTGTCAGTTCCAACAATGCCCTTTAGTATTCTAACGCCATTTCTTACTAAGTCTATTATATTGTCTTTTCCTTCCCAGTTCTCCAAAATGATATTTTCATCCTCATTGTTTAGTACCCTATCAAGGGCAAAGCATATAAGAGTGATCTCATCAATTTTTCCTATAAAGGGTATTTTATCGGGAATAAGTTCTATAGGAGATATTATGTAAGCACCTACAACTCCTAGCAAAACTTTATTGCTGTTTTTAACCCTAGGATCTTTTATCAACCTATAAACTAAGGATATCAAATCTGGAATTACCATGGAATACTGTAACAATTCCTTATACTGTGGGCTCACGCTGTCCTCTATTTTTTTTCTAATATTAGTATATCCATCAGTAACCTTGTTTTTAGAGTTCAACACAACCTGAATTATCTCCTGCTTTTTTTCAGGATTTAACTCCCTAACACTTTTAATTTTTTCATTTTTTTTCATCGCTTCTTCAAAGGGAATAAAGTTCTTATCTTGGTTATACTGAAGATTATCTAAAGATAGCTTTAGATAATCACCCTCTATATATATTTCCTTTAGAATAAAAGTTACATAAGGCACTATAGTCAGCACTGTATCCAGCTCTACATATATCATGTCTTGATGGGAGATAATGCCGATAACCATAAAATCATCTAGCAATTTTTTAAGAGCAGTTTTTCTAATAAGGGGAAGAATAGGCAACTTCGCAATGGATATCTTTGCTATTCTAAGCCTTAAAAAATTCTTCTCTACTCCCTCTATGTTCAATATACCTTTAAAGGGAATTTCCACTTTAAACTTATAAGACCCTTCAATAAAAAGCCTACTTTCCACATAGTCTATTTTGTATATTTTTAGCCCATCAACCTTTGCCAACACTAACACGTCTTCGATAATGCTTTTTAAGTCTTCCCTGCTAACATTTATATTTACGTTATTAACGTTCACCTCTACACCCCCACTCTATTTTTTCTTATAAGTATATACGTACATAAAAGAACTTATTAACATACCCGCCACCAGTCCAGCCATGTGGGCCATGTTGGATATATTTTTTACAGATAAACCAATAAAAATATTGATAGCTATTACACTTAAAATATTTAAAAGAAGACCCTTGCCAATCTTCTTTTTAGCTCTATATGCAAAAACTAAAGTAGCACCTAGTAATCCAAATATAGCTCCTGAAGCCCCCACAGCCACGCCTTCCAATGTTAAAGAAGTAAGTAAAGAGGCAATTAGCCCGGATCCAAAATAAATTATGAGGAATTTTTTCTCTCCATAAACTTGCCTTACAAGAGGTCCGATGGCAAACAAGGCATACATATTACTGGCAATGTGGAGTAGCCCCCCATGGAGAAACATATTGGTGATAAATCTATAAAATTCATTTCCAATGTATGAGATATTTGTAAGAGCCCCTAGCTTATAGACCACAGATATATCTATGTCTAGAATGCCGCCCCCAATCTTTATATTTGACACAATTTCAATAATATAAGCCAAAATATTTACAGCCATCAGTGCCACTACTATTTTATTTTCATGAAAGAATTCCCCTGAACCGCGGGATCGGCTTTTATAGTATTGCAAAGATGATTGTATTTCGTAGAGCACAGATTCGTCTACCATGCCATAAACTTCCATGGTCTCCTTTGAAAAATTAATTGCAAGGAGCTCCATGTGGGGATTGATTACATCTTCCACATTCTTTTTCAAAAAGCACTCATAGACTTGAACGTTCATATTTAATCCAGAAGTTTTCTCCAGTATACTTTGTCTATACTCATTAAAATATCTTTGTGTTCCACCCTCGGTAAACACAATATAATTTATTTTATCCTCATGTATCTTTGATACACACCAAGTATTGGGTACATTCCCTAGTCTTATTTCAGAAACACCATATCTGAATTCATCTATTAAATATTGAAGAATTACCTTGTCTGACTTTTCCATTTAAATTACCATCATTTCATTTTAATTATTTTATTCTGTTAGTAAATTCTCAAGCATTTCTACTCTCTCTGCAAATACGTCTAAAGTATCCTGTAATGGTTTTGATGTGGTCATATCCACACCAGCCCGTTTTAAAAGTTCTATGGAATTTAAAGAATTCCCACTCTTTAAGAAGGTAAGGTATTTGTCTACAGCTTCCTGTCCACCTTCTAGAATAGCCTTACTAAATGAATTACCAGCAGAGAATCCCGTTACATACTGATAGTTATAGTAATTTGAGAAATATTGTACTACTCTTGCCCACTCCATGTCAATATCATCATCCACCACAATATCATTTCCATAATACATAACATTTAAATCATGATAGATTTTGCAGATATCATCTGCTGATAATATATTTCCCTTTTCCAGTTCTAAATTTATACGATGTTCGAACTCATCAAATAGAGCTGCCCTGAATACTACTATTCTCATTTGCTCTAATTGTGCGGCAATGTAAAACATTTTTTTATTTTTATCTTCCTCTACATCTATAAGGTATTTAGCCAATAAGGACTCATTAGTTGTAGAAGCTACCTCTGCACAAAAGCCACTATGGAATGAATATATATATGGCTGATTGTGGTTTGAATAATAGGAGTGTATAGAATGTCCCATTTCATGAGCTAACATGGAAACATCGCTATAGTGATTGCTGTAATTCACATGTACATAAGCCTTTGTGTCGTAGGTACCCCAGGAGTATGCTCCACCCTTTTTACCCTTATTCTCGTAAACATCCACCCATCTATTTTCTATACCACTCTTAAATATATCAAGGTACTCTTTGCCAAGTGGTGCAAGCCCCTTTAATATAAGTTCTACACCCTCCTCGTAAGGTATGTTATCTTCTACTTTATCCACCAATGGTGCATACATATCGTACATATGAAGCTCGTCTACTTTCAATACCTTTTTCTTTAAAGCTATATATTTGTGAAGTATTGGCAAATTTTTATGAATGGTATCAAGAGTAATTTCATGAACCTTAACAGGTATATGATCTGGCTTTAATGCGTACTCCAATGCATTTTCATAATTTCTCATTTTTGCCTTTACACCGAAATTTTTAATGGATGAAAGCACCAAAGAAGCGAAGGTATTTTTGTAATCCTTAAATGCACCAAAGGCAGCTTTAAAGGCTTTAAATCTAAGGTCTCTATCTTTAGATTTAAGGTAAGCCGTAAAATTTGAATCACTGATTTGTATCTTCTCACCATTTTTTGTGGTTATGCAAGGGAATTTTAAATCTGCACTGAGAAGCATATTCCAAGTATTCTCTGGAACGCCAAAAGCAGAATCCAATTTTGACAATAATTCCTCTTGTTCCTTTGGCAATGTATGTGGCTTTTCATCTAATATGTTCATAAGATAAAACTCATAAAGCTTCAACTCTGGAACTTCATTGATTTCTTCCTTTATTCTCTCTTCACCAATCTCCAATACCTCTGGTACAAAATAAGAGATGATAGCATTGGTTTCACTAGATAGGACATCTGCTCTCTGCTGAAGTGTTTGATTTTCAGCTATCATGGTATTTTCATCTCGCTTTAAAGAAGCATACACGTATAATTTGTCAAGAACCCTATACACCTTTTCTTCTTGTTTTAAATAGTTATAAAGTTGCTGTCCCTGAGATAATTTTCCCTTGAAGTCCTTTAACTTTTCTTTCTGCTCCTTTACGAAGGCAAAGTCCTTTTCAAAGGCTTCTAAATCTGCATAGATCTCCTCAATAGCCCATCTGTACTTTTTGTCAATGCTCTCTCTATCCTTAACACCTGTTTCCATAGACATTTTATAATCCTCCCCAATAGGTTTTGATTTTTTCTATTTTTTTTTGTTATTATTGTTGTTATTATTGTCACTATTGCTGTTCTTATCTTCCTTACACTTGTGGCATATGCCCTCCAGTGTAATGTCCCCACAAGTTACATAAAAGCCAGTTTCTTTCCTCAATATTTCTTCAATCTGTGGCATAGGGCACTCATATTCTACTTCCTTATGACAAATTGAGCACTGAATTTTATGCTTATGTACATTCTTTTTTAATATAAATTTAAAGGTACCATTTTCACCTATTATCTTATTTACAATATTTTTTGTTTCAAAAACGTCTAGTGTTCTATATATAGTAGACAAATCCACCTTTACATCCTCATCTCTAAGAATAAAGTAAAGTTCCTCTGCTGTCATAGGAGAATTTTTTTCTAGAAAACAATCTAACACTCTTATTCTTCCTTTAGTAACTTTTATATTAAACTGTCTCAAATACTCTTCTGCCTTCATATACACCACCTCAGTATCATTTTACCACAGCACTCTCCATATTTCTATGAAGATTTAGCTTTTTCCAAAATATCATTAATACGCAACACATTGCCGATTATTTTATAAGTTTTTATCTCAGTCTTGTTTTTATAGATGGTGTAAATCTCCACCAAGTTGCCATTGTTTATGGTTATTGTCATCCCATCATCTAGACTGTCTCCATAAAAATTCATTGTATATGTATCTTCACCTAACAAAATATTTTCGTCACTAACTTCCACCGTAAATGGAATTATATAATTCATTATCTTATCCACTATTTTATCATCTTCAGTGATAAGTACAACATCCCCACTGCTTGTTTTATCTATTATAACCTTTGAATAGTTCCCCTCCATACCTTGTCGCCTTTTCTTTATGGCCCTGCCTATGGAAATACGGTTACCATAAAAATACCATATTACAAACACCGTGCTTAAAATCAACATAATATAAATATAAACTTTTTTCTTCATATGTTTTCTCCTGGAAATTTGATTTCTTTTATATTATGTGTAGAAAAAAACATATTATTAATTTTCCTATTTAGGCTGAATTGTAAAGAGCATCGTGTCATTGTGAAACCACTCAGTCTCATTGACAAAAGTAGCTTCACCACAGGATGCTCTTAACTATATAGCTATATTTATTGTTCTATATTTATCACTCTATATTTAATTTGGTATTTCTATTTTAGTTTTTTTAGAATCTCTATTAAGTATTGATACATTCTGTCGATGGAAGGAATGCTTATGTGTTCCTTTGGAGTATGAACATCAAAAGTATCTGGTCCCATAGAAATCATATCCATGTCGTCTCCAAATTTTCCACCGAATAATCCACATTCAAGCCCTGCATGAATTGCTGAAATTTCTGGTTCCTTTCCAAACATTTCCTTAAATACTCCAACACAAGTATCCCTAAGTTCAGAATCTTTTTTGTACTCCCATGCAGGATAGTCAGCTTCTTTTTTTAGTTCTCCACCACAAAGCTTTGCCAATTGCTCACTTCTAACCACAATTTCTTCCTTGAGAGTACTTACAGAACTTCTCACAGCACTTTCAAATTCTACCATGGAATCCTTTGTTAAAACTATTCCTAAGTTGCTAGAACTCTCCACAAGTCCTTTTATTTCCATACTCATAGTTTGCACACCATTTGGTATAAGAAGTAATGCTGATATTATATTTTCAGTGCTCTTCTTTGTAAAGCTTTTACCTTCATTTTTAACTGATTTAAAAGTCACCTTTACATCTTTATCTTGAGATGAAAATTCGTTAGATAGAGTTTGTTGCCATTTTACAGCAAATTTTTCTATGATTTCTTCCTTAGCATTGGTAGAAAAAGCAGCTGAACAACTTCTAGGAATGGCATTCATCTTTGCTCCACCATTGATATCTACAATTTTAATATCACAGTTGCTATTCAAATCGCTTAGCACGCGACCCATGAGCTTGTTGGCGTTACCTCTTTGCTTGTGGATTTCCATACCTGAGTGTCCACCTTGAAGACCATCTATGGTAATATTGTAGCATCTCTCCTCATTTTGTTCTCTCTCCACAGGAATATCTAAAATTGTTCTTACACCTCCAGAACAACTTACAAGCAATACGCCCTCTTCTTCAGAATCTATATTGATTAGCTTTCTTCCCTTTATCTTTGAAGGATCTAGGTTTTCTGCACCACCCATCCCCACTTCTTCCTCTGTTGTAACTAATAGCTCAATTGGTGGGTGACTTATATCCTTAGAATCAAGAATAGCAAGTCCCATAGCCACAGCAATACCATCATCTGCGCCAAGAGTTGTTTTGTCTGCTCTTAGCATATCTCCATCCACTATAAATGCAATTGGGTCCTTTTCAAAATCATGGTTGCTGCTATCTTCCTTTTCACAGACCATATCCATATGACCTTGAATCACAACTATAGGTGAATTTTCATATCCTTTTGTGCCTGGCTTTCTTATGATAACATTTAAAGCTTCATCTTGAATTACTTCTAGATTGCGTTGTTTAGCAAAATCTACAAGCCAATCACTTATAGCTTTTTCATTCTTAGATCCCCTTGGAATCTGGTTCATCTCTTTAAAAAACTTAAAAACTTCATAACTCTTAAGCTCTTTTAACTGTTCTAACATATATATCACGCCTTTCTATGTGTATTTTGTATGTCATAAGACTATTTAAACATAACACAATCTTATTATATACTATTAATTTCTTATGTAGTATACCCAATCTAAGCTTAATTAATTAAATAGAAGATTCTACAAAACAATTTATTTTATATACAAAAGTTTTCTGTGAATTTGGTATCAAAATCCCATATGTAAAATATATTAGTATTGATAATGTTTGAAAGGATGATTTCAATGGAAGTAAATATCCCCAATGCTATAAAATCATTTATACGTGTTTTGCACGCTTCTCCACAAACTCCCGCTGTAGATGTATATATCAACAGCATACCCACCATAAAAAATCTACAATACAAAGGATTCACCGAGTATTTGCCTATATCTTCTGGAACATACAATGTAAAACTCTTTAGAGCAGGCACTGCTGTGCTCATTTATGAAAAAGATATAAAAATTGCTCCAAATGAAATTTTAACAGTGTGTGCCATTGGAAAGGATGCAAAAGATTTATCACTTTTCCCTGTAAAAGATCCAAAATTACAGATAGACACCAGTAAATCATATTTAAGGCTTGTACATCTATCTCCTAATACTCTACCTGTAGATGTTATTACATCTCAAGGAATAGTTTTATTTCAAAATGTTGGCTATACTGAAAAGCAAGGCTATATATCTTTACAACCCAGTATTTACCACATAGATATTAACTTATCAAACACCACAAACTCAGTATTGTATGTACCAAATATGAAACTACTTCCAAATAAATTTTATACTATTTATTTAGTAGGGCTTTTAGATGACACCCCACCACTGCAGGTTCTTATACCACTAGACGGAAATTCCTATATATCATTTTTTAGCTAAAACAAAAGAGTTCTGCCTTTATATAATAGTAAAGGCAGAACTCCTATTTTATTTCAATCTTTCCATTAACTCTTCTCTAAGCTTTTCATGCCCTGGCTTTCCAAGAAGGGCAAACATGTTTTTCTTGTATGCCTCCACTCCCGGCTGATTAAAAGGATTGACCCCAAGCACATATCCACTTATACCACAAGCTTTTTCAAAGAAATAAACCATATAACCAAAATAATATGGACTAATTTCCGGTATTTCTATGACTATGTTTGGAACTCCTCCATCATTGTGGGCAAGCAATGTACCTTCATAAGCTTTTTTATTTACGAAGTCCACAGTTTTTCCCTTTAAATAATTCAAACCATCTAAATCTTCCTTAGCTTCTTTTATTTCAAGATCCCTTGATGGATTTTTTACAGTGATTACAGTTTCAAAGATATTTCTAAGTCCATCTTGTATATACTGTCCCATGGAGTGAAGATCCGTCGAAAAGTTCACAGAAGCAGGGAAAATTCCCTTCTGATCCTTTCCTTCACTTTCACCATAAAGTTGCTTCCACCATTCAGAAAAATACTGAAGTCTTGGTTCATAATTTACAAGAAGCTCCGTAGTTTTATTCTTTCTGTAAAGTGCATTTCTTGCTGCCACATATTTATAACATGGATTTTCTAGTACATCACCACATTTTAATTCTTCACGGGCCTTTTCTGCACCTTCCATAATTTCATCTATATTAACGCCTGAAACTGCAATAGGCAAAAGTCCTACAGCAGTAAGCACAGAAAATCTTCCACCCACATCATCTGGAATCACAAAGGTCTCGTAGCCCTCTGCATCTGCCAAAGATTTAAGAGCACCTCTAGCTTTATCTGTAGTAGCAAAAATTCTTTCCTTTGCCTTATCTTTACCATACTTCTTTTCCAAAAGCTCTTTAAAAACTCTAAAAGCAATAGCTGGCTCAGTGGTTGTACCAGATTTTGAAATAACATTAACAGAAAAATCTCTATCCTTCACAAGGTCCACAAGATCCATAAGATATGTAGAACTTATGCTATTTCCAGCAAAGTATATTTCAGGTGTTTTTCTATTTTCCTTTTTCATAGAATTGTAAAAAGAATTGTTCAGCATTTCAATGGCAGCTCTAGCTCCCAGGTAGGAACCTCCAATACCTATTACCACCAATACTTCCGAGTTGTTTTTTATTTTCTCAGCAGCTGATTTTATCCTATTAAATTCATCCTTATCATACTTTTCATGCAAATTTGCCCATCCTAAAAAGTCATTTCCTGCTCCGCTGCCTTCTTCTAACATTTTAGCTGCGCAACTAACAGTGCATTCCATATTTTTTAATTCATCCTCTTTTAAATATGGAGCTGCCTTTCTTATATCCACTTTTATTTCTGTCATACAAACTATCCTCCCAAAATAAATATAACTACCCTAGGTTCATATTTTACTACAAAACTATGATATTTTCAAACTCAGTTACATACTTGTTTATTGCATAACTATATATTTAGGGTACTCTTCTCTTACAAATTTTTCAAACACAGAAAGAGATCTCTTTACCTTGTCCTCATCGATGCAATAAGACATTCTAAAGTACCCAGGAGCACCAAAACTATCACCTGGTACTAGAATTAAATCATATTTCAATGCTTTTTCACAAAATAAATTAGCATCCTCCTCCAGTGCCTTAGGGAAAATATAAAAAGTCCCATCTGGTTTCACCATCTTAAATCCAAGCTTTGCAAGCTTCTCATATATTAAATTCATGTTTCTTTCATAAACCCCTAAATCTGCTGTAAGATTAATGGTTTTAGCAATGGCTAATTGCATTATGGATGAGGGACAATTGTGTCCAATACCACGAGATATCTGACCGCACATATTTACAAGGAGTTCAGACTTTCCACAGGCGGGATTGAAAGCTACATATCCTATTCTCTCTCCAGGTACAGACAAGGACTTTGAAAATGAATAACACATGATGCTATTATCATAATATTTGCATACACAAGGTAGCTTTGCCCCATTAAAAACTATTTCTCTGTAAGGTTCATCGGATATTAAGAAAATATCGTGTCCAAACTCTCTCTGTTTCTCATAAAGTATATTACAAAGCTTAATTATTGTTTCTTCAGAATATGCTACACCACTTGGATTGTTAGGAGTGTTAATAAGTATAGCCATGGTTTTTTCATTTATCATATCTTGGAATTTTTCAAAATCTATTTGGAAATTTTCATAATTGGCAGCTACAATTTTAAGAACTGCTCCTGTAAGGTTTACATAAGGCACATATTCCGGAAAACAAGGTGCGAAAGTTATTACCTCGTCTCCCTGCTCTGTTACACATCTTATGGCGTGAGCAATGGCACCAGCAGCACCACTAGTCATAAAAATATGGTTTAACGTGTAAGGAATTCCAAACCTTTCTTTTAGAGATTTAGCCACTGTTTCTCTTACAAAAGGGATACCAAGAGTAGGACTATACCCATGAAGTTTTACTGGATCTTCATTTTTAAGCATTTCCACCATGGCTTCAGTGAATTCCTTTGGTGCCGGCACTGAGGGATTTCCCAGGGAATAATCAAAAACATTATCATATCCAATCTCCTTCCCTCTTTCTGTGGCAAACTCTGAAAGCCTTCGTATAACTGATTTTCCTTTTAACATATTAGAATACTTCTCTGATATCATAATATCACCCCATCAACTTAATGTACCACTTTTCTACACATACCACTGCTGTTGAGCCTTATATAGTTTATAATACTCTCCTTGCCTTTTCATAAGTTCCTCATGACAACCTATCTCAGAAATTTTCCCTTGCTTCATCACCACAATTTTATCAGCTAAAGTGCTAAGCCCCACTCTGTGAGATACTATAATAGCAGTCTTGCCCTCTGAAATATCCATGAATTTTTTCAAGATTTCTGATTCCATTACAGGATCCAAAGCACTGGTAGGCTCATCCATAATAATAATTTCACTGTCTTTATAGATACCTCTAGCTATGGCAAGCTTTTGCCACTGTCCCCCAGAAAGCTCTCTACCACCAAAATCTCTACCTAATTTTTCATCTAAAGAAACCTTCTCCTGCTTAAACATATCTAAGCCCGCATAATTAAGTGCCCTCCATATGTTCTCATCGCTGTCCTCAAATTTTCTTTCACATAATGCCACATTTTCTCTTATGCTTAAATTGTACTTTGTAAAATTCTGAGCTATTCCAGATATCTTATGGATAAAACTTCCTCTTTTAAAATCCAACACAGAAATGCCATCATACTTTACTTCACCTGACTCTGGTTTATAAAATCCAAGTATAAGTTTTGTTAAAGTTGTTTTTCCGCTACCATTTTCCCCAAGAATCACAACCTTTTCGCCTTTTTTAATCTCAAGATTAATATTATCTATAGTGCTTTTTTTCGAGTTTGGATATGAAAAACTTACATTTTCAACAATTATATTATACTTTAATTTATCAAACTTTATTTCACCATATTCTTCTTCTTCTAAATCTATAAATTCAAAATAATCACTGGCAAAATTCACTTTCTCGTTAAAACCACCCATATTAATAAGGAATTTTTTTGTCTGTTCCTGCATCTGAAGAAATACAGATATACATGCCCCAAAAATACCAACATTTATGGTTCCATTCACCACCATAACAAGAGCCAATACAATACATACAAAATATCCCGTTATTCTTATAAAATCACAGAGCATAAGAGACATGCTATCTTTCCTACTCTGTTGCCATAATTCTTCATTTATCTGGTTTCTTATACAAAGCCATTTATCTTTCAAATATTGGCCAGAATCTGTTACACGCATTTCCTTTATGCTACTCTTATTTGTAAGTAGTTGCCACAAATAATCGCGTTTTCTAACATTTTCAGATTGCTGGTACTTTAGACAATAAAATTCATTTCCCCTTATAATTTTTGCAACAACATAGGGTAAAACACTGAAAATACTAACAGGTATAAACCACAGACTGTAAGAGGCCAACACGGTGATTATGGATAAAATCCCTATAAGGCTGGTGATAATTATGGAACCCGACATAAAGATTTGGCTCATAAATTCATTGTTTACACATTGTTTTGCCCTTTCTTCACGCTCCATAGTCTTGCTATTTTCATAGTCCACTAGAGATAATTTAGCTGCTTTTTCATAGATTTTTCTATTAAACTCACTATCATTTTTTTCATATAAATCAGCATTAATATAAACGCTAGATATAAGTTGAAAGATCAATCTGACAACATATCCTATAATCAATATAACACACATTTTTATAGCAAAAGATATGGACCTTGTCCCCAATGAATATTCATATATATAATTGAACAGTTTTGCCATAATAATAGCCGTAAATGCTGGGAAAAGTCCTTCTAAAATATAATATACTGGTGATGCTATGGCAGCTACCGGAGTGTTTTTAAATATTTGCCCACATATTCTTGAAATTATCACGTAACTACTGTATTTCTTCTTCATTTGCACTACCTCCGTCATACCAGTTACTCTGCACACGCCACATATCAGCATATAAGCCCTGTGCTTTTATAAGTTCAGCATGAGAGCCGTTCTCCACCACCACACCTTTATTTAACACTAAAATTCTGTCAGCCATTTTTGCACTGCCTAATCTATGGGAGATCACAATGGATCCTCTATGCTGAAGAACTTTTTGGAAACATGAATACATGTTACTCTCAGCTATGGGATCTAAAGCAGAAGTAGGCTCGTCCAATATTGTAAATTGGCTACACGCTACTAATGCTCTAGATATAGCAATTCTTTGCCACTGACCTCCAGATACATCTATACCATCTTCGCTGAGTTTTCCAAGGTTTACATCTATGTTTTCACTTATTTCTTCTGCCATACCATCCTTCAGTGCTTTTTTTATAAGTTCCTCATTATTTAAAGTTTGTATATCACCCAATGCTACATTCTCTCTCAAAGTAAGACTATATTTTTCATAATCTTGGAATACTAAGCTAATAGCCTTATGGATTTCTTTATAGCTCATATTTCTTATATTTATACCATTGATTAGAATTTCTCCCTGCTGTGGCTCATATAACCTACATAAAAGTTTTATCACTGTTGATTTACCAGCACCATTTTCCCCTACAAAAGCAATTTTTTCTCCCTTTTTTATTTCAAAACTAAGCCCTTTAAGTATCTCTTTTTCTGTTTTAGGATAAGCAAAGTGTACATCTTTAAAAACTATGTAATGCACATCTTCATTGTTACCATGTTCTTTCACACTTAAATCCATACT
Source organism: Hathewaya proteolytica DSM 3090 (assembly GCF_900142225.1). Classification (GTDB taxonomy): domain Bacteria; phylum Bacillota; class Clostridia; order Clostridiales; family Clostridiaceae; genus Hathewaya; species Hathewaya proteolytica. The sequence continues at coordinate 199,119 of NZ_FRAD01000004.1, read as the reverse complement.
ATCTTCAGGTAGATTCATGAATTTATGATATACTCTCATGTACATAGAATTCTGGGCTATAAGAGTAAAGGTATATGATAGATTTTCTGTGGTCTTTATAATGCTATCCGCAGAACCTGCTAACGCTACAAAAACCCCAAGAGATATGTCTTTTGAAATTACACCTTTTACAAGGAAAAATAGAATGCTAGCTACCCATATAATTATCATGATACAGCTTACCGCAAAATACCCCTGAGATTTTATAGTAATACGAAGCCGCTCTTTCAGCACTTTACTACTTCTGTCTTTCCAAAGTCCACTTATATAATTAACTGCACCAAATAACCTAAGTTCAAAAAGAGAGGACTTTTCTGACAATAATTGTCCTAAATAATCCATAAACCTTTCATCTACGCTTTGGTTGTTAAACATGGTATTCATAGTGTTCATAGCTTTAAAATCCATAATCATCATGACAATTATAATAGCAATAAATATAATACAAAATATTATTCCAATTTGCATAAATACAAGTATAAGACCCACAAGACTTACAAAAACGCCGATTATCTCTACAGCATTTATAAAAAGTTGAAAAACCTTCTCCTGAGGATTGTCTCCCATCCTCTTTAATATATCCTTTGTATGGCTATCTTCAAAACACCAAAACTGTATCCTAGCGTATTTGTCAGCTATATCCTCAGTAAATTCAGTATCTAACTCCCTCTTAATTCTTATATCTTCACAGTTATTTAAGAATGAACATACACAAGGAATCACCATAGAAGTTATTAAACACGAAGACCACATAACAACACTTCTAATGGGCTCCCCATTTAAAATACATAGCTGTATACTTTTTATCAATTTTTCAGTAAAAAAAAGAGACAATGGTGTCATCAAGGCCGCAATAACAACTACTATTAATTTTATAATAGCATGAAAGGGTGAATATCTAAATATCACCTTAATATTCTTCAACACATCTCTTAACATTCAATCACCCCCCGTGGTTTTATCTTCTGTTTTTCTACATATATTGTTTTAACATTTCTTCTCTTTTTGTCCATCCTGGCAAAAGAATGTCCAGCTCATCATAAAAACTCTTTGAATGATCTGGATGAAGGAAGTGGTTAAATTCGTGATATACTACATACTCTATACATTCTAGTGGAACTTGAAATAATTTGGAATTCAGTGTGATGATACCCTTTACTGGCTGACAGGACCCCCATCTGGATTTCATTTTACGTATTCTAATTAAAGGTTTATGAACAGAATATTTTTTAAAAACATCGTACACTTCATCACATACTTTTGAAAACACCAGCTGCTGATTTTGACGAATCCATGATTTCATAAGCTTTTCCCTGTTTTTATATTCATTTTTATCCCTTATATACAGAAGAAGTTGGTTTTCATCTACCATTACAGAGTTTTTCTTGCACTGGGGTATAACCTTTAGCACAAATTCTTGGCCTAAAATGAGAAAAACCTCCCCATCACCATAATTCTCTGATTCCAATCCATTTAGCACTTGCTTTTTCTCTAACCTATCTATAGCTTTTTTTATAAAGGCTGCTTTTGACCTTACAAAGTCGTCAACATAAGATGCAGACAAATTTTTACTAGCAGATACCATTACACTTCCATCGCTTCTTATCCTCAAATTAATATTCTTAACCTTTTTTGTCATAAGAGTATACTGAATGTGAATATTGCCCTGTGTTATATGGCGTACTTCTTCAATTACATTTTCGATTTTATTCATTATATCTCCTTTATAACTGTTTCCTTGTCTGATGGCTAACCGTTGTAACACTTCCTAGCTTGTCACTCATCTCCTAGCTATTATTTATTGAATAGTATATCACTTTTCACATCAATATCAAAGGTTTTAGTTAACTTCAGTTTGAATTTATAACATTGTGTCCTTTAATCTTTACTCTATGAATCTTAAACTTATTTTTAATTATTTTCTAATCTCTTCTAAGCAAATATAATTTTTTTGCTAAATCTAGTAGCTCCAAATCGTTAACAGATTGAACATTTTCATACCACTGATTATTTATTGTATTTGGAGAAATTGCGCCTGCGATAGACGCAGCCATGGAAGCAGCAGCACATATCGACATTTGTCCACCATGAGTTGGCATCTCCAATTGCTACTCCTTTTAAACATCCTATAATCCTATCTTTAGTCGTTTCTGACATATTATCACCTCAAAATTTATTTTTAATTCTTTCTACAACTTGTTTCCCTTTTATTAACAACAATTTGTAATCCACACATTAATAATGCCCCAATAAAAGCTAATATTCCTATAGGAATCCATAAAGCTTGTATACTAAAATGTTTCACATACACCCCTGCTAGCATAGGCCCCAGGATAAATCCTAATTTACGAATAATAGGAAATATAGAATTAAATCTTCCTCTATGGCTTATAGGCGCATTATCTGCAATATAAATATTAGTATTGGTAGCTACCAATATTTCTCCTATGGTCCATAGGACAGCAGATAAAATAAACATGCCATAGCTTGTTATAAAGGCCATCATGCCAAATCCCACGGTATAGAACAAACCACCCAGTGCAATACACATAGAAGGTTTTACATTTTTTATTACATAGGGAAGTAGTGGTGGTAACAGGCTACATAGTACAGTATTCACTGTCATAAGGGTACCAAACACCAGGGAAGCAGTATCTTTACTGAATACATCACCTAGCTGAAGTGATATACCAAAGTTATATTGAGAAAATACAAGAAAATATATTACCATGATAGCTGAAAAAATTAGGATCTGTGGCCTTTTTAGTAAAGCTTTCATGAGACCACCTTGTTCTGCCGTCTCCTTATGATAATCCTTCTCATTTTCCTCTGCATCAAATTCCCCAAACTTTGGCATAGTTTCTGGCACCATAGTAGCAACTAAGATAACAGAAATTATGGTGGTTACAGCATCTCCTATGAAAAGCAACCGAATGTATTTATTATATAAGAATGCTGCCATAAGCGGTCCCACAGCCATGCCCACATTCATAGCCATATAATGCAATGAAAATGCAGTTTTCCTCTTATCTCCCTTTGTTAAATCTGTCATTATTGTACTGTACACTGGAGACGATATTCCTGTAACAAAATTGGAAAGCATAATAAAAGCTACTATAATCCAGGTATCCTTAGCAAATCCGCAACACAGTATGGAAACTGCCGAAAGAGTTCTAAACACCATAAAAATAATTTTTCTTCCTATTTTATCGATGAGTTTGCCGCCAATTAATGTTCCAACTAATCCAGCTACACTATTGATGGCCACAATGGAACCTACAGTTGCCACACCCATGCCCACTTTATATGTCAAAAACATGGTGAGCAATGGATGTACGAAATTACCCATATTACTTATAACAGATGCAAGTAACATAATATAAACAGCCTTAGGCAACTCCAAATACGGCTGCAAAACTTTTTTTATTGTCATAATACCCTCCTAGGTTTTGTGGATTTCTTCTTTAATTCTGCCCTTCAATTAAAATTAATTTCTCACCAATTTAACACATCATCTTCATTAAATTGCTCTCCACAACGTTTTAATTCTCCTAACACTCTTTTTATTCCATATTCAGATTTAAACCAATTGTCCCTGTTAATATCATAACCTTCCACAGTAACCACATAAAATTCTGTGTTAGGAAATACGGACTTATAAAACATAAGGCTTCTACGAGCATGAAAAGTTTTGCATATCAATATAGCTTTTTCTACCTTTATATTGTTTTCTTCACAAACTACTTTGGCCATTTCAGCATTTTCTCTAGTCCATCCAGACTTATTATCTTCAATTATAGCTACCTCTGGTACTCCATTTTTCATTAAAACATCCTTAAAGAAATCAGCTTCCGTATCATATTGTCCATTGTATACGTCTTGTTTTGTTTTAGGCCCAGGAAATTTTCCAGTCTTAACGCTGACACCACCGCCTACAATACAATAGGGTGCATATCCTTCCTTCCAAAGCTCTGCTGCAACTTCACCCTGTTCTGAGAAAGAACCACCTACAATCATTATGGCATCAGATTTTTCTGGCATATGTTCTACAAATATAAATTCACTTATATCTTCAATAATACTGCTCATAAAAGTTACCCCTTTCTTTCAAAGATTATATTGTGTATTTAATCTTACAATATAATTCTATCTGAAAATTCATACCTTCTCAATTAAGTGTTATTGAATTATCCCGTGATTATCCTTAAAATTAATGATATAATATTTATATAAATTCACAGCATTATGTGAACTTATACTTGTTTCTTCATATTAAAGGTAGGCGATATAAATGAATAAAACCTGTTACATATTCGGACAACAAATTGAATACAATTTCCTGTCATCTTGGATCAAATATCTCCGCATGGAAAAATCCATTAGCCAGGAAGCTTTATGTTATGGTATCTGTTCAAAAAGCCATCTTTGTTACTTTGAAAATGGTAAGAGAACTTTAAGAGAAGACATTATAGAAGCTTTATTAAAAAAGCTGGGAATTGACAACATAAATAATATAAATCAGTTGGGTTCAATACGCCAAAAGCTCTATTCCATGATGCAAGAAATAGAGACTGGTGATAAGGAGCGTGCAGAGAGTATATATATGAAGCTCACATCTATGGAGGATTTTATTCAAGACTCCCTTTATAGTCTTGAATTTAAAGTCTATAAAATAGCTTATCTGTTTTTTGTAAAAAAAGAAAAGTATGACACTTTAAAAGACTATATTAAGATATTGGACAAGGCTCTAGTGAATTCAGAAGCTACTTTAAAGTACACTTATCTCCTTACTACTGGACGATGCATCTTTCGAGACAAAGACCATGGCGAAGGGCTTGCTCGTCTCTTACAAGCAAAAGAAATCATGGACACACCCTGGGTAAACTATATGCTTGGTTTCTCCTATTGTTTTAATAACGAACCACTAAAGGCCACTTATTTTTTAAACAATGCTTTAGATAGTTATGAAAAAAATGGTCACTACATGAATGCCGTAAAATGTCATGACAGTTTAGCTGTATGTTATGGCTATCTCAACATTTATGAAAAAAGCAAATTTCATCTAAGTGCTGCTCTCAACGGTGCAACATATTTTGATATGAAATCTACCCTATGTGGTATTTATATAAACTTGTCTGATGCTTATATGTGCACAAAAGAATACGAAAAATCCATGGAATACTCCAGATTAGCCATAAAAATGTGTGAACTTTACAATGAAATATTCACTCTTTTGGCAGTATCAAATTACATAGAAGCTGCCTTAAAATCTAATATATATGATGATATAGATAAATTTTTCAAAAAATATTTATGCACAGATTATGAGGATTCAATTTATTATAAATATCTTTATTATCTATATCTTAGTTATCACCACTTTTCAGAGGAAATTTTTTATACAACAATTACAAAAGATATATTGCCATTTTATAAAAAAATCAACTACATAGAATTTTACTCATCTATACAGTTAAAACTCATTGAACATCTTGAACTTAAAAGAAAGTATAAGGAAGCTAACATAATGTACAAAGACCTTTTATATAATGGGCATATTTTGAAGTTGTAAAAAAATTAAGGTATGCTTTTACATACCTTAATTTCTTTTTGTATCTATTCTACATCCGCCCATTTTTTAGCTATTTTTTCTAGTTCACCACTGCTTTTAATTTTTGCAAGTCCTTCATTTAGTTTTTTATTTAATTCATTATTTCCCTTTTTAGTCATTATAATCATCTCACTTGTTCCTAATGGCTCCTCCACAATCTTAACATACTTTCCCTTTTTCTTAATCTCATCTGTTGCAAAAGTATGACCAACTACCAACGAATCTATTCTTTTTGCCTTCAAATCTGTAAATGCTTCTGCACTGTAGTTGTATCGTTTTATTTCTTTAACATTTTTTACTTTACTATCTACCAATTTTTCTGCATATGTACCACTTTGAACACCAATTACTTTACCCTCTAAATCCGAAAGTTTCTTTATATCATTGTTTTCCTCTAAAACCACTGCTACGGTATTAATATTATAATAAGTATCGCTACCCTGTACATTACCTTCTGCAAGATTTTCTCTAAACATACCAGAAGCTAATAGATCATAATCCCCTTTTTCAACACCTCCAATCAAAGATACATATTCTGCATCTTTAAATTCCACCTCAACGCCGATTTCTTTGGCAATGGCTCTCATCATATCAAGATCAAAGCCTTCAATTTCTCCATTTTTCGAATTTCTATATTCAAATGGAGGATACATTGCACACATACCAACAGTAATTTTACCTTTTTTCTTCACATTATCCCATGACTTATCAACACCGTTATTAGATGAACTCTCACTATCTTTTTTTTCACATCCAAAAACTCCCAAGGACAACATGCTAATAACTAATATTAAAGAAAGTAACTTTACAATTTTTTTCATCACTACTTCTCCTTCTAATATATGTATTTTATAAATTAATTTTAATAATATGAACTACCATAAGTAATATGGCTAAAATCTAATCCTTCCTTTTCAGCTCGTGCAATAATCTCCCTTTTACCTTCATCTTTTTCCGTAGCATTTATAGTCTTCATAACACCGTCAACTAACATAGGAAATCTATTGTATGGGATACCAATAGCCATCTCTGTTTTATCCCACTTTGCCAAAAATCTTGTATTAGAACATAAAACCGAAACATTTATATCATTAGTTTCATACGGTCTTGTGGTGCACTCAAGACATAAAGCTTGATTACCATCAAATCTAATATTGTTACACAATCCATTATGATATGAATAACCTTGAATAATTCTCATCATGTTATATGGTATTGTTACCACTATAACTACATCTGGCTCTTCTTTAAACTCACTTAAAGGCTGAGCTACTACACCATATATTCGTTGTGAAACTATATTTGCTTCCTTATGTGTTTTCTTAGCAACACACATGCTATTATACATATTTAAATAATAATATCGATTTCCTATGTGGCATTGTTCATCTAGTTCTTCTAATCCCAAAGCTCTAGTAGCTCCACAGCATCCTGAATTTTCAAAATTAGCCTTAAGACATTTACCTTTAGTTGCTAATTGGACCATGGAGCAGTATGATAACTTATACTTTACTCGTGGTACTTCACATTCATCAAACTCACTTTCCGAATATAAAAATTTTATTCCAACAGGATTTCTATTTAAATCCAAAGCACAAACCAAATTTTTCTGTAAATCATCGTATAAACTCATTTTTACTCACCTTCCACGCTCTGTTTAATATTTTAAAGCCAATTTCCTCTCTAAAATTTTAGAGATTAAAGACGCCACATAAATTAAGACAAAATAAATTATTGCAATAACCGTGTATACCTCAAAAGGTCTTGAGGTACTCGTATATATAAGTTGTCCACATCTTGTTAATTCTGTTATAGATATAACTGTGATAAGAGAACTACTCTTTAGAAGATCTGAAAAGCTATTTACCAAAGCAGGAATTGAAACCACAAGTGCTTGTGGAATGACTATGTGCCATGTAGCTTGTAACTTGCTATATCCCATAGAATATGCTGCTTCAAATTGCCCTTTATCTACGCCTTTTATCGCTCCCCTTACTATTTCCGACATATAAGCTCCTGAATTTAAGGCTAATCCCGTAATCGCAACAGTATAACTATCCATAGTAATGCCTAAAGAAGGAAGCCCATAATATATAAAAAATAACTGAATTAATAGTGGAGTCCCTCTAAATGCTTCAACATAGAAACCAAGAAATTTTTTTAAAACACCAAAACTGTCATATGAACGTATAATTCCTACAACAAACGCTATAAAAAGTGCTAAAACAAAAGATATCAAACTTATTTCTATAGTTACTTTAGCACCCTTTAATAAAAAAGGTAGATTGTCAGTTATAATTTGGAAATTTTCAAATAAATCCATTTATTATCACCTCCCAACTTTATCTTCACATCTCAGCCATTTCATTCTAGATGATAACAACTTGAAAGTAGTTTGTCTAATAGTTTCTCTCTATGATTTTTTTACGTTTTATATATTTTTTCTATACTCTTATGTTTACGTTAATACAAAAAGAGCAATCAGATAAGTTGTCAGATTGCTCTTTTTGTATAATATTAATAAATTTTTCTTTCAAATTTTAAGTATCGCGTCCCCTGAAAAGTAAGATTTCCCACATCACTTTCTGCCATCATACCATATACATCACCAGTTACATGAAACTCCATTCTATCCCCACTATCCACCTGAAATGTAACATAATAATCAGTATCATGTAGCATATTATTCATGGAATTCTCGTTCATAGAATGTCTGCTATTCACATTTGTACGCTTTGTTACTACTTTTGCATTCACCGTAAGCACTGGCGAATTGTTATTTTTTATTGCTTGCTTAGAAGTTTTTACCATTTGAGAGATTATTAAAGAAAACATAACAATAAATATAATAACCATGAAAATCGGTACAATATTAAACATTATATTCATAGACGGCTCACCCCTTTTTAAAATATAATTTATATTATATCATATTCTAAATTTTTAAAAAAGGATTAACAAAGTATCACTTCATTAATCCTTTTTATTTAAATTACATGAATTTATTCAACCTCTATATCAGTAGCTACTACCTCATCTATGATTTTACTAACAACATGTATTGTAGGGACACATCCTTCCTCTGATGTTTTAAATTTAGGTTCAAGGAAAGAACACTTTTCATCCCCTAATCTTTCTTTTACTAGCTCCATCAATAGCTTGACTTTTGCCATCATAAGAGGACTTTCATATCCTGTCTCATCCATGTACAAATATCCCATAGCAGCAATTCCTCCGCTTATAGCACCACATACATTTCTAGTTGCCATTCCTCCACCAAAACCACCCATAGAAAGATAAACTGATTCATCTAAATTTAAACCCCATGCATCATTTGCCGCACGAAGAACAGTTTTAGCACAATTATAGCCCTTTTCCTTACAATAATAATCTAAATAACCCTCTATTTTCTCCATATTTTCCTCCATATATTTATCTTGTTAGAGCAAAGTTTTTTACAATAACAATTGTATATTATTTAATTACTTTATTTAAGCCTATCTATCCAATCATAGAAATAAGGTTACCATACATGCATTTGTCTGTCTAATTGAAAAGAATAATAGAACCCTATATATCTATTATATTTTTAATTGCATACAAAATAGATAGAGATAAATTCAAAACCTTCACTTTGGATCTATTTCTATCTAAATTTATAGTCTTTATTATGTACTTACTCATCTCTAATTTGCATACTGCAAATAGTATTTTCTAATCTAATTATTACTCCACAAATTCTATAATACCTTCACCTAATTTTGCTACTCTAGCTAGAGAATACACATCGTACCCCTTTTCATCTAGATTCTTACGGCCAGGTTGAAAGGACTTTTCAATTACAATTCCTATTCCACCTATTTTTGCCCCAACCTGCTCACATAGCCTTATGGCTCCAAAAGCTGCTTCCCCATTGGCAAGGAAATCATCTATAATAAGAATGTTATCCTCGCTACTTATGTACTTTTTAGACAAAGTTAACTCGTAATCCGTATTTTTCGTGAAAGAATGCACAGTTGTCTGAAGTGTATCTTCCTTAAGTATCTTAGATTTTTGCTTTTTTAAAATTATCATTTCAATATTCATTTGCATAGCAGTCATAACAGCCGGCGCTATTCCCGAACTCTCTATGGTTACTATTTTCGTAATATTTTTCTTTTCAAAGTATGACTTAAATTCTTTTCCCATATCATACATAAGTTGTGGATCTACTGCATGATTTAAAAAAGAATCTACCTTAAGTACCGTTTCAGATAAGGCATGTCCATCTTTTAATATGCGTTCGTGTAATTGCTTCATTTCCGCGTCCTCCATTTCCTAATGTATATTTTATTATACACCAAATTCTTTTACAAACAAGAAATTTGTTTTTTAAATATTATTTAGTGTTTTGTAAATTTTATATTGATTTTTTGTAAACAGTAGTTTATAATAAAAATATGAAATAGTTTTTTGTTCAACAACCCCATATATTGTAATGAAATCCCCCCCGTTGGAGGTGAAAACCTTCGGCGAGGGGATTTGACTCTTCATATTTATTTATTGTCTTCCACAACATTTCTTGTATTTTTTTCCGCTCCCACAAGGGCAAAGGTCATTACGCCCAACTTTATTTTTTGTGATTACACATTCTGTTGGCTTAAAGCCTCTGTTTTTCATCATTCTAGTATTATTCCACATTTCATTTATCAGGGAAACCATCTGCTTTACCTGTTGTTCACTCTCAAAATAAACCTTTTGTTCATTAATGACACTATACACTTCATTGATAGTAGAACCATGACGCATTGCACTTTGCATTTTTCTAATTACACAACTAATTCTTTCATTGTCTATACCCATATTTTCACTAAAAAAATTCATTAACTTTTGCACATGTTTATCGCTAGCAATGTAACCATTCAAAGCTATTTCTTCAATTTCAATTTCCGTTGGAATATAGAATTTTTTATCACCTTGGACCTCTGTAAAATTTTCAAGAACAAATTGTCCATTGATGAATGAAAAAGAATTAAACTCCTGTGGTATTTGCCCATAGTATTCCATAAGTTGTTCTTCATCTATAAATATGTTTTTGTGCCTGTTCACCACATTTACCATGACATCTAAAGGAACAGCTCCATAAAATTCTGCCGCCACCTTAAAACAATCTATAAGCCAACTTACTATTCTTCTTTTTTGAATATACTCTTCTGTATTAATTTTATTGTATAAAGATACCACATCTGCTGGAACAAAGGCAGTGCCATCTTTTCTATCTAATACGTAAAAAGAACTCTTTATCCTACTTAATAAGCTCTCCTCATTTTCTGCTATGTTATACCCTTCCCTATGCAACATTATTTTTTCTAATAAGGTCATTTCCATATCTCTTAAATGTATAAATGCCCTCTCCATTGTTTCTGCTTGTAGCATTTCACAAACTGTCTTATTTATCAATTCTCCTTTTCTCAAAGATGAGATCTTGGTCAATCTATACTTTTTGGCTATTCCCTTTATGTGTTCCTTTGTGTAGTTAGCCAATTCGTCCTCAAGTAAAACATCATCTGGCTTTATTACTTTTAGATGCTTGTCCAAAATACTAACACATTCTTCTTTTAAAACTCTGTTTTCCATATCTTCACTCCATTTTTAGGCCTATTAGTATATAATTTCAATATCATAAGTTAATTTCAAAGACCTTTGTTTATTTTTGCTATATTTATAGTATTATACCCTTTCGCCATTTTGTCAAGGTTTTTTTACAATATTTTCTATAAAGTGATTTTACAGCCAAAAAAACAAGTATAAATATCTCGACAATAAGCATACTAACTTTAAGATATTTATTACAAAACTTTAGGAGGTTCCCATGCCAAAATTATCATGTGGCGTATTCAATTGCGCCTATAACGACAGTAATCTATGTAGCTTAAATTCTATCAAAGTAAGTGGTGGTGAAACAAAATCAAACACATGCTGCAGTAGCTTTGCAGAGTCCAATGGTGTTACTAACTGTGTTTCAGGATTTGCAAGTCCTGATACAGACATACACTGTGAAGCCCATGACTGCATACACAATGAAAACTGTGCTTGTCATGCAGATAACGTAGATGTATCTTCCCTGGGTAGCGCTAACAACTGTATTGATACAAAGTGCAATAGTTTTACCCAAAAATAATATTAAACAATTATCCAAGACAAATCAACCTCCAGTATTTATATCTAGAGGTTGATTTATGTTATAACTATTCTCCTTTAGTTGCTGCCACTTCTTCCCCCTGATAATAATAAGAAAGAAATTTCAAAAAATAATTTTTCAGATCACTTTTTTCTATCATAGGAGATAGTACAATTGGATAACTCTTATTAAATTCAAAAATTACGCGTCGACCATATCTCTCATCCTTTCCAAGATCGTCTCGCCCTTTAATAGTAGATTTCATAATTTTACTGGTATTAGTTTCATCTACAATGTCTAATATATTAATAAAAAAATTACCATTTCTGAAAATTGGATATTTCATAATATAGTTAACCAAATCAAGATTATTAACAATTAGTTCATAGTAACGTTGTTGATCACTACCATTTGTATAATCATTTACATATTGGGACCCTAAAAGTGCTCTATAAATATGATTCTGCCAATCAAAATTTTTTATTACAATTCTATGAAAATAATTTTCACTACTTATAAGCTGAGGATATTTTTTTAAAATATATTCTCTCTTGTATAAACATAAAAATGAATGCCAAAAAATTTCATTAAAATAAATTTCACGATCAAGATTTAAAAAATAATCATGTATAACAGACATAAGTTGTATGAATTCTTTTTTTTGATCTTCATTGTTAATATCAGTAAAATATATTGGAAAATCAGGAATGTCATCTATAACTACAGAATCTCCTGAAAGATATTTATCATCATGTAAATTACCAACTAGAAAATCTTGATAAAATTCATCATTATTTTTATACCCCTCTTTTAATAATTTAATTTCCATTGCATAATCCCCTCACTGCTTTAGCATATTTTGATAGTACATGATCCGAAATCAAATAGACCACCTCATCTAAATTTTCTAAAGACACTTCTTTAATACTCTTTGATATCATTAAACCATATAATTTTTGGTCTAATGGTCATAAATCTTCCACTATATCATCTAACTTTACACCTTCATCTGGTGTGGCAGAATTATTTATTATAAATTTCATAATAGCTTTCTGCAAGCCCATATATATGTACGGATTATTCAAATCTCTACTAAAAGATATATCTCTAAATTGCATATCTTCATTCTTGTATACAATAACTATGGTTTCACTGTTCAACTCAATTTCTATATCTGATATAATAGAGGAATCTACTCTCTTTTCGAATAAATCAAAAGGTTTGTTTTGGCTTCCATCAAATAATATTGTATTAGAAAATCCCAATGCCATACCAGCATTTACTACAATATTATCCTTATATTCATCATAAAAGCAATTTATATCATTATTATCTTTGAAACCAATGTCTATTCTAGCTTGAAGCATAAGCTGTAATACTGTTCTACTGTCTAAAGACAATCTTGATTTTTTTACATGAACCACCGCATTATTCATGTCAGATATTACATGAAATTGATTATCCCTAGCCTTAATAATCAAAATAATTCTTGCTTTTTTATTTTTCAGCATATCTATTATGAAATCAGAACTAATATTATATTGTATTTCAAAAATATATTCGTCAGCATTCTCCTTTAACTCTACATCAAAATCAAAGTTTGCATTTTTATAATCATCAGTATTATTGATAAGCAACGGATATGGAAAATTTGCTTTCTTGGTATATATCAACTTTTACACCTCCACATAATATATGAATTTTAATGAACTGTTGTAACTCCTTGTAGTCTGTAATTTTAACTGAATTTTCTTGTTACAAATAGACACATTTTTAATGGTATTATTTTTCACAGAACATTGTAAATTCGTATTCATATCAACAATATTAAAATAGCTGTTATTAATATAAAATTCACTGCTGTATTCTTTACCGGTGCCATCTACAATATGTAATACAATGTCACATAGGTGTTCGTTACTGTATTGATAATTGTTTGAAAGGTCGATATATAGAATTTCTTTCCCAGGCAATACAAGTCGTTTTACTTCCTCTGGTTCAGCTCCAAATCTAACTCTGTTTAGATCTTTCCCGTCTCCATCTTGCCTTCTTGCAGACTTTTTTCTCTGTGTGCCAAAGGTATTTTGGTTTGTTTTAGCATTGTCATCACCATTATTACTTTTAACATGAGTTTTAACTTTCACTATATTTCTTTTGCTTTTACTATTACGTCTTGTTAACTGCACAGTAGAAATATCTTTTTGAAATTCCTTTTTAAAACTACTTTCCACTGAGTACAATATATCTGAAGTATCCATAGTTCCACCTACAGGATTTTCCATTTTCATTATATCAGAAATATACTTTCCAACTTCTTTAGATATATTATTAATGAATCTTTTAGCATTATTTTGGATATCTTGATCCTTAATATGATCACTGGATAGTGAAGTGTGAGATTCATTTTCTAGTGACTTAAGAAATTTATCCTCTTTATCAGATACAGGAATCATCACCGCATTAAAAGGCGCCGTAGCCATATTTTTTATTTTTTTATCCTCAATCTTCATGCCGATTCTTCTAACAATAGCCATACGCCCTTTTTTTATGTTACAATTATAGTCAAGATATAACATAAACTCGTATTGTTCTTTATCTTTATCCTCAATTTTTATCTCTTTTGGTTCTTTATTCATGTAGGTATTTATATATAATGAAGTAAAATTTTTCTTTATATTATCTATTTCTAAGCCTTCATAATAATTATTGTTTTTCACTATATTGATGATACTATCATTATCAATAATTAAGTCATTTACACGAACAACTAGTTTTTTTCAATAATAGCAATAAAAAAGTTATCACATACACTACATATAACACTTTTCTCATCATTATTTTGTTTTCTTAAAAAGGGAATAATAATCTTTAAACCTCTAGTATCTTTTTTAAATATATTACCAAACTTATTTTCATAAGGATATAATACATTCCCTATTTCATCAGAAAAATAACCGGTATCTCTATAAAATTCGCCATTATACTGGTGTTCTATCAGTTGTACTGTACCACCAAGATGCTTGTCTCCATTTTCATCACAATTAGCAAAAAACATAATATGAAGATCTGAAGCTGCATTAGATGCAATCTTTCCTATACCATGGGATCCACCTCTTAGACTCTCCTTTTCCTCATCATCTTCTTGGGGATGAACACCTTTCTTGTACGCGTATGCCCCCCACGTATCGTTTACGTGAAAATTTTGTCCATTTTTTGCTCCAGTAAGACCTCTAGTATTACTATCTTCAAAAGAAATATAAGGAACCAATAGTTTACCCTGTTCCCTCTTCATATGCTCGATGGTCCCTCTGCTGTAATTATTTTCGCCCTTAAGATGACAAATTCTATCCCTGATTTCGTCTATACCTGGAATATTGCTACTGTACACTTCCCCTAATTCAATATATACTTCCACTGGAGTAATGTTATCAATTAATTTTGCATCCATAGCATTCTGTATATTCTCTCTCACTAATCCATCCACACCAAGTCCATAAAATTTCTCTAATGCATTATTAAAAACTGTATTTTCTATAGCCTCTAAACGTGCAAATTTCCAAACACTCATCTTATTTGCCCTCCCCCTCTCTATAAGTATAAAGCCTTGAAAAATTTATTTACTCTTCAAGGCTTTATATTATTCCCAAATATTATGATACTATTATATATAGCATATTTCAACTTTAATCTACAAAATCTATAGTATATTTTGTAATTTCAAACTAATTTTCTATAGTCATAAGTGCAAAATAAAACAAACTCCCTTTACTCCAAATATCCCTTTTGAAGTAACTTCACTTTATCCTCATCTATGCCAAGTCTATTTCTTATATAACTGTCCACTGAGCCGTATTTATCATTTATCAAACTTATATATTTTTCAATACATTCACGTCTTACAAGCATGATTACTGTATATAATTCCAACTTATGTTTATCATTTAAAACTCCTTCATTCTTCAACCTGTCAAATTCAGGTTTCATAGCGTCATTGGTCATAAGATAATCATTTATAATATCCTCTCTATCAAAGCCAAGTACAGTAAGAAGCAAAAACATGGCAATACCTGTCCTATCTTTTCCTTGTTTGCAGTGTAAATATACACTAGGACAATTATTGTCAATTAATATGTGAAAAAACTTCTTATATGCATCTGCACTTTCTTCTGATAAAGCCAGCGCTTCATATATTTTCATAAACATTTCCATAGGTCTTTCCATTAACTGCGCAAACTCTTCGCTAGTATCGTTCTCCCCCTTTGGAATAGTTCCTGCTGGCAATGATGGTATATTGTAATAATGCGAAGAAGGTACAAGCTTATTGGGTCTCTCAGAACAAGCCGACTCTCCCCTAAAATCAACAATAACCTTTACTCCATATTTTCCCTTCAATAATTTTATATCATTTTCGGTAGCTTCTGATAATTCCGCCCCTCTAAATATTTTGTTTCTTTTTAATGCTTTTCCATCTGCTCTTCTTATCTCGCTTATATCTCTAACATTTTTTATTCCTTCAAAACTTAGTATCATATCCTTCCCCCAATATCTATTTTATTAGTGTAAAGTTTTTTACACTATATATCTACTTTATCACTACTGCGCATACCTCAATTTTAACACATTTATATGATTCTTATCTATATATCATCATTTTTTCAAAAATGTATAAAAACCCTGGTCCGAATTAAATCGAATCAGGGTTTATTTCTTTGTTTATTTTTATTTCATAGTAACTACATTATTTATATTTGTAGAATCCTTCACCCGCATTAATGCCTGTCTTGCCTTGATCTATATACTCTTTTAGCATGGCAGATATTTTGCCAGGAATTGATTCTGGATCTTGGCTTTTTGGATTCATACTATTAATATTATAAGCAGTAGTTAATCCAACTATATCAAGAATCTTGAAAGGTCCTGCAGGTGCTCCTGTAGCAAGCTCCCAAGTTTTATCAATGGTTTGTGGATCAGCAACACCTATAGCAAGTAAAGTTTCTGCTGCCGATAATAATGGAACTAACATAGAATTTAAGATATAACCTGGTTGTTCTTTTTTAAGCTTTAATGGAACCATGCCAATTGCTTCTGCAAACTTTACAGCTTCATCATAATATTTTTGCTGGGTTCCAGCATGACCCATGATTTCTGCTGTATTGAACCTCCATATTTCATTGGCAAAATGTAGAGCTAAATACTTTTCTGGTCTTCCAGTGTATTCTGCGAATGCACTAGGTAAAAGTGTAGATGAATTTGTAACAACAACAGTATGATCTGGAAGATGTTTCGACATCTCTTTATAAAATGCAATCTTTTCGTCAGGTATTTCTGCAATAGATTCAATTACAAAATCTGCATCTTTGAAAGCTTCTTCAAAACTTGCAGTTAGATGAATATTTTCATAAGCCTTAATTGCTTGCTCTTTTAATTCATCAATTTCAGTAGCTGATAAAACCTTTGAATCTGAAAATCCACGACAATACGCTGCTGGATTAGTTTTCCATGCTTCAAGAGTATTTAAATAAATGTTTTTAAGTCTCTCAAACTTTGGCTTAGCTCTTTCAATTGAACTTTCACTTCTTAACCAAACTTTCACATTGAAACCTTTAAAAGCAGTTTGATACGCTATTTGACTACCTAAAACGCCGCCACCTGCAACAACTACATTTTTATAATCCATGCTCTCATCTCCTATATATTTTTATAATTGATTTATAATATTGATATATTTTTAACAACTATTAAAGATATTATACCATACTAATTCCCTTCTGTTAAGACATATCAAAATAATTAGAGAAAACTTTTTATACTTTGGTATTCTAAATTTTTAAAATTCAAATACATAATTTAGTGTCATGTTTTCACTCAATATCCATTTTATTTTCTTTTTCATATTTATCAACTGCAATTTGTGCATATATTGCGCTAATTATGCCATCTACAACTAATATAGCAACCATAATAAAGGTGGATGCTACTCCGCCTATGAACAAGGTCTCAATGATAGTTATAATTCCAGAAATAACCAATGATTTTCCAGCAAATCTGTTGCTCATGGCCCAAACTTTATCATTT
The DNA here is from genome assembly GCF_900142225.1 of Hathewaya proteolytica DSM 3090. Lineage (GTDB taxonomy): Bacteria > Bacillota > Clostridia > Clostridiales > Clostridiaceae > Hathewaya > Hathewaya proteolytica. The sequence continues at coordinate 181,234 of NZ_FRAD01000004.1, read as the reverse complement.
ACCATACTTGCTTTTGTACGCAATCCAACTACAGAATTGCGCTTTGATTTTGGCAAAATATTTCCTATTGCAATAAAAAATATACTCATAAATATGTTAATAAACAAATACTTGTCAACATTAGACTGACTCATATTATTTTTAACTTCTAAAAATCCAGTATACATAGAAAAATATCCCATTATCCCAAACATAATAGATTGACCAATAGCCATATAATATATAATTTTTGCATTATTAGTAGCTTCTATAGCCTCTTTTTCGTCAGTAGCTGCTCTTTGTTTTTTCTCAAAGTGCCGTATAAATAAGCTCCAAAATAAGGTCAATACAATGATGATGCTAGGCATTATGAACCCCTCGTATTTTGATCCCCATCTGTCGATATTTCCTGACATATCATAATGTGCTGGAATTTTGTCTGGCATAAATTGCATGGCTACGGTAGTTACAATCATAGGTAATAAGGTAAAAAACCACAATAACTTCTTTTTCATTCTTCTCCACCTCCAAATTGTTTCATCCAAATTATTAATTCATCAAATACAGTGGTATTCAACTCGTAATAGATGAAATTTTTGTACTTATACTCCATAACCATATCTGTTTTCTTAAGCAATTTTAAATGATATGACAATGCTGCTGGAGTTATATTTAACTTTTCAGCAATTTCTCCCGCTGTCATCCTTCCAGATTTCAACATGGTGAGTACTTCACGTCTTATAGGGTCCGATAATGTTTTAAATGTATCTGCTATACCCACTTTTTTACCTCCATATCTATTTAAAATTCTATTTAAATAGATTATATGCTGGAGAATACAAAAAAGCAACACCTATTTAAAATATTTTTTAATTAGGTGTTGCTTAGACTATTTTACACAGCTTTGAATAATTTTATCAAATTCTTCTCCATCAACTTTAATAAAATACCACCCAAGATTTTGGTAACCTACATACCCATTCTCAAACAACCTAAGCTCTACTGTAGTACCGTCCTTCATATTGAAAAACAAATGGTATTGTTTATTTTCAGAATTATATATGCTAACTGTGTCTCCATTACTATATAAATATTGAAATTTACCTTGGTATAACCTTTGAAGAAATTTATTTATTTCGTCTTGTGTACAACCCAAAGATGCATATTCATATTCTTCATAACTGTTGTTGTCCCAATCATCATGAGTTACAAAGCTTACGCCTTTCCAATTTTCTTTTAAGTTCAACCTATTTTCCCCGAAGAGATCTTCACCACGATTAAAAGTTATACCGTTTAGCATTTCATAAAACTGTACACCAACTACCCCATTTTCCTCTTGGACTGTACAAATCCTAAAATTCTCGTCATACCCTTTAACCGTATATACGTCTCCCATTACTGTAGACGCAAGTTCCTTTGAATACTCATCTTTTCCCGAATATTCATCAATATTCCCTTTTGCTCTTCCAATATAATTGCCTACATACTTTTCTTTCAGCGATTTATCACCATTTATATACTGCGCTTGCGTATATATGTTATCCTTATATACAACAAGTCCAATCATACAAGTACTAATACCATTTTTACTTTTTTCAAGCCTTATTTTGGGTATATGAATCCCCATTTCATAATTTGCTTCTGTGTATTTCTTATTAGGATCCTGAAAATAAAATCTCCTATCTCCTTTTAGGAAAAATTTATCCCAATAGTTACCAATCAAAACAGCGATGCCACAACAAATTCCCAAACCAAATAAAAGACTTTTTTTTCTTTTCCTTCGTAATAATATTTTAGCATTTGCCTTTCTTTTTATGCTATTTATTAACTCATCAGTATTCTTCATATTCAAATCCCTCCTTTTCTAAAATCATCTTTAAAGATTTTCTGGCCGAATATGCTAAATTTTTAATCTGTTTATTAGTCTTCTTCAGTATTTTCCCCGCTTCATCGTAAGTTAATTGTTCAAAATACAGAAGATATAATAAAACCTTGTATTCAGACTTAAGATTGCACATGGCAGTATATACATGTCTATCATTTTCATCTTTAATTATGCTATTCTCCATCCTCTTATCACCAGTTAACTCATATGCCTTATCTATACTATAGTTTTCACGATTTCTATGCTTCATATAATCATATGCCTTATTTCTGGCTATGGAAAATAGGTAAGTTTTAAAGGAAGACTGTCCTTTATACCTCCCCTTGTATACAATAAGATCGCAAAAAGTGTCCTCCATAATTTCCTCAGCCACATCCATATTCATGACAAACCCTTTTATAAAATATACAAGTTTCACACTATACATCTCGATTATTTCCCGAAACCCTTCTTCATCTCCCATTAAAAAACGGTGGTAGCTACTTGCACCGTTATCCATAATCATTTACCCCCTTTACCTTTTTCTATTTGTTCTTATATAACTTAGTCTCTTAAACACCCCAAAAGTCTAATAATATTTTCTACACTTATATATTCTTCTTTATCCAACAATTCACCTTCCAACTTAACCCACAGTTATTCTTTTCTTTTTATTAGTTAACTACGCCTCCATTGTGCTGATGATAAACAGGATTTATACTTATAATATATTAAATAATGAAAAGGGGTGTTTTTAATATGGAAATGAAATTAGGTGACCGTATCGCAAATCTTAGAAAGGCAAAAGGCATGACTCAAGAACAACTGGCAAATTCAGTAGGTGTTTCACCGCCAGCAGTGAGCAAATGGGAGACTGACTCATCCTACCCTGATATAGCTTTGTTATGCCCACTAGCTAGGGCACTTGATACAAATGTAGATACATTACTTCATTTTGAAGAAACATTGACCTCTGAGCAAATTGCAGCTTATATGAAAGAAATCATGGATTATGCTACTAATGGAGATTTGAAAAGTGCTGAGGATTTACTACAAAAATTGCTTCATACTTATCCATCAAGCATAGAATTGAAGTACAATGCACATAATGCACTCTGTGCTTTCAATATGTTTTTTCCAAAAGAATCTGAAGAAAAACTAACACAGTGGGAAAGGGAAAAAGAAGTACTTTTGAATTATGTCCACCTTGCAGGAAATTCTCCCTATTGGCAGTATGCTGTATCTGGACTAGCTTCCCTTGCCATAGCAAAGGATGATATTGCAAAAGCTGAACCGCTATTAAAAGAATTGCCAGATCACAATATAGACACTACTATGCTATGGTCACAAATTTATCTAAAACGTGGTGAACCCGAAAAAGCCTTGGAATCAACTCAAAAAAAATTATATACCTTAGTACGACAAACACAATTATGTTTAGTTTCTATGATGAATAAAGAAATACTGCCCGACAACGAAAAAATGATGGAAATATGCAAGATTTACCGACAAATAGAGGATATATTTGGTATTGGCGGTGGTCTTAGTGAGGGTTTCTTTGTGGAAGCTTATGAACGCCTAGGTGATTCAGATAAACAAAAAGAAAGTCTTCTAAAAATGATGAAGGATGCCAATAAACCTCTTTTAATGCCAAACCCAGTTTTATTTTCTCCTGCTATAAAAATAAAAGATGAGCAACCAAGAATTTCAATGCTTCTAAGAAAAATGTTGCTACGTGGTCTATCAGAAGATAAGTCCATGGATGAATTCCAGGAAAATCCCGAAGTTCAAAGGGCTATACAAGAATTAAAGCAAAGTATTGAAGAAGATAAAATATAACCACCCTAACTCAAACAAGGCTCAACAATAAAGTTGGGCCTTAACTTTTCTGTTTATATCTTCTACGATAATATTCCATAGTTCGATACTCAATAATATCCTTCATTTGAGCTTTCAATACATCATTTCCAACAAACTCACTTAATTCCTTTCGCAAGGCAATTGCATATCCTTCTTTCTCCACAAAAAACCCTTTCCCTGAAGCTTTTAAAAATTTAATGGGATTTTTCTTAGCATTACTTAAATGTTGTCTATCCGAAATATTAAGATAATCCTCATAAGAAATACTAGCACCAAGGTCTTTCCAATTGGTACCTGTTCCAAAGAAAGCTTTCCAATGCTTTAGCACAGCCTTCTCCGTAACTTCCATGCGTATGTTTCCATTATTGTAAAAGCTATAAAGAATGGGCATCTTGTACACCTTTTGCATATCCGTGGTTTCCAGCACGTTTAGAAACTCTCGTCCAAGGCTATTGTAAATTTCAAGTTCCTCCTTGGATAACTCTTTCAGATCATAAAGGTAATCCATATATCTTCTAAAAGGATTTTCCTTGGAATTCTTCATGCAAAGCTCGTACACCTCATCTTCCATATAGGTGAACAATTCCATTCTAGTGGGAACTTTTCCCTCAAGCAATGATTTTACATCATAATATTGATTCTTTATCTTTTCTTTAATAGTTATTCCTCTTTTTTCTAATTCCTCAAATAAGTCCACAAGCCGCATATCAAAATCAACAATACAATCATCTGGATAATTAAGTTTATGAACCAAATCTGCCCCGTGGTTTATAGGATTGGAATTGCCAGCAATGCCACTAAGTAGCCATGGCGTCTTGCCAGCTTTCTCGTAATTGCCAATGAAATCTAGAACATTTAAATAGGTCTTTCCTTTGCTCTTACGCAGCCCTCTTCCTAGCTGTTGCATAAACACAATGGGGGATTCTGTAGGACGAAGAAATAGTACCATATCCACATTGGGAATGTCTAAGCCCTCATTAAACATGTCCACTGAAAAAATAACCCTGATTTCTCCATTTTTTAATTTATCTATAGCTTCCTCACGATTTTCTGAAAAGCCACCTTTGGCATCGCTATACACTGCAACTGAGGGAATCCCACGGCGACAAAATTCCTTAGCCATTTCCTCAGCATGCAATCTGGAACAACAAAACCCCAGTGCACTACTAGAATTATACTTCATATAGTATTTATATATTAAATCATAGCGCTTCACATTGCCAATGTATGTTTCGTTCAGTTCTTTTTCGTCATAATGTCCTCTCACCACATGCAATTTAGAATAATCTGTCTCATCATAAATTCCATAGTAATGAAAAGGAACTAACATCCCCTTGTTAATGGCTTCTTTCAAGGATAGCTCATAAGGAACATTGTAATCACATATCTCATATATATTTCTGCCATCCATTCTCTCTGGCGTGGCAGTTAGTCCCAACAAAAATTTAGGTTTAAAATACCGCACAATTCTCTGGTACTGCTCATTAACAGCATGGTGAAACTCGTCAATAACAATATATTCAAAATAATCAGGTGCAAAATATTTCTCTTGTAGATACTCAGCTCGTCCCAAAGTGGCAACAGAAGCAAAAATTACGGATTTATCTGTATCCTTCTGCTTACCATAAAAAAATCCATAATCTTCAGAATGCCTAACATTTTTAAAAGGTAAAGCGGCTTGGTTTAATATCTCCTCCCTATGTGCCACAAAAAGAACTCTATTGTACTTTGCTGAATCAAAGGCAGCTAGATAAGTCTTTCCTACCCCAGTAGCTGCTTGTACTAATCCCTTAGTAGCACCCTCTTTTCTGCTATCCTCTAAGGCGTATAAGGCTTCGATTTGTGCCCCTCTTGGTTGGAATATAAGCTGAACCTTAGCGTCTAAATCTTCTTCCTTTTCATTTTTCTCATATCTGTCCAAATCCTTTGATACCGCTGGCTTATGCCAATTTTTTGAGTATCTTTTTAATTCTGCATCATCTATTATAATTGAATGATGGTAAAATAGATCTTCAAAGGTGTCATAAAACTGCTGAAAATTTTTCTCGTCCAATAAGTTGTTAAATCTGTAATTCCACTCAATTCCCGATGTAAGTGCACTTCTAGACAAATTCGAAGAGCCTATATAAATATCGCTGCTATTGTCATAATGAAAAATATAAGATTTGGGATGAAAGGAACGACCCCTATCATTGTAAAACCTCAAATCAATGGAATCAGCCAGCTCTTTTTTGATTAAATATAGAGCTGAAGGCTGTGTGATTCCAAGATAGTTCCCAGTGAGCAGTCGTATTTTCACACCTCTATGTAATGCAGACTTTAAGTCATTCAATATCATTCTAACCCCTGACTCCATCAAAAATGATACTATTATATCAATTTTCTTTGCTTTTTGAATACTGGCTTTTAATTGATAATACAAGTATCTATTGCAATCATCACCGCCTGTCATCACATCAGTGGATTCTGCCTCTATAATTTTACACTCTATTTCTCTTTCTATCTCTTTCGAAGTAATAAGTTCAACCACTTCTCTTCTCCCCTTCCCGGCCTTGCATCCGAGGTTATCCAATACTCTTCTATAATAATGGACTCTATACCATAAAGCAACTTTTGAAACTTAGCTTCCGTCATATCCGTAAAGTGCCGTCCATTTCTCTCACCTTCATAAACTCCATATTTAAAGGAAGTATAAATGAGCCCATTATCTTTTAGAGCATTAGCCATTTTTTCAAGTACAACCTTCAATTCATCTGTAGGCAAATGCAAAATTGAAGAGCATGCCCATATACCATCATAAGCTTCTATATCACTTAATTCTTGAAATAACATGTGTTTTACATCTATTCCAGCGTAATCACTGGCCAGCCTGCACAACTCCTTGGAACCGTCAGTAGCGACAACATAGTACCCTTGCTCTAAAAAAAACTTGGCATCACGCCCGGATCCACAACCAAAGTCTAAAATAAAAGCTCCCTTATGAAGTTTTGATACAAAACGGTTTTGTATATCAGATATATCCACTAGAACAGTGCTGTTTGTAAATTTTTCTGCATTCTCATCGTAATAACTTATGGTAGTTGACATATAATATTCCTTCTCCTTATATATTAAATCTTCATATACAGCTAATCAATTTTCCTACTTTCATGGCATGTCATATATATTACTTGGTATTCTTTTGATATCTCATCCATGAATTTTAATGCACCCTCCATTTTCTTGGAGTCGAAATTGACAAAAGGATCATCCAGTAAAATAAAAGGCTTTTCCTTTTCGTACATAGCATCAATCATAGCCATCCTTCTACATATGCCAACCAAATCCTGATATCCTTCACTTAACAGTTCAATTTCTCTTTGTCCACCACATTCAGTCAATGACATATTCAAATTCGCATCAAGCTGATATTTTTTATCATCATTTTTCGCAATCATACCATAATATTTATCAAATGACTGCTTCACAGGATCCATGTATTTAGACGAAAAATTAATTTTAGCCTTTTCTAAATAGTCTCTAGTTTTCCCTAATATATCATATCTATGGTGCAATTCTTCATAGTTTTCTTTAGTTTTTATGAGATTTTCTTCACATTCATCAATTCTATCAAGTTCCGTCATGACAGCATTCTGACTCTGTCTATTTCCTAAGATTTCATCTTTTACATCATCTATTTTTTTCTTCATACTTTGTGACAAATCTACAAGTTCTTCCGATGTCTTTTCCACCGATGGCAAAGTATCATTATGTAGCAGTAAGGATATATTATTGTGCTTTTCAAAATCATTTATAGCCTCAGTCTTCTCTTCCATGTCCTTATTCAAAAACTCAATTTTATTTAATCTATCTCCAATAGCTCTTAATACATTACCAGCGTCATCATTTTCTGTAATCCCTAAAGAATTTAGAAAATTTTTAACCTCTGCACTCATAGCAAAATACTTATTTAGTTGCTCCTGATTTTTTTGTGCTCTCAAAACAAGATTTTTATATTCAGACACAAGATTTTTCAAATCCATAAAAACTTTTAAATAATCACACTGAGTTACATCTTCACAGTACATTTCTAGCACTTGCATAATTTTAGATTTCAAATTATCATATGTCTGTATATCTTCTGCTTTATTGCACTCCTGATACATAAACATCAACTTATTGTATTTTTCCACTTGATTTTTTAATAAATATAAGCTTTCAGAAACCTTCTGTTCACTTACATCACCTTGAAAGTTGTTCATAAACTCGCTTATTTCTTTATCAACATATTGAACAAATTCCGTATCCTTTGCGATTTCTTCCTCGTAATCTTCACATTGACATAATTCTTCCTTTTTTTTACTTAATGATGGTTTCTTTTTCAATAAAAGAGCAACACCTATAGCTATAAATATTATGCCCAATGGTAAAACACTAAAACATCCTATAACTCCAATAAAAATAATAAAAATAGCTAAGATCACTTTTATTATTTTTACTATTTTGCTAATGCTTCTCTTTGGCGCCTCATTAACACTTTTGACTGTTTGCAAAAGATTACTCTTAGCATTAATATTGTTTTTTCTATTTTTTCTCTCCTCCCATTTTTCAATGAGACTGTCTAGGTACTGAGCATCTGGCAAGCCATTTTTGAAAACCTGTGATAAATAGTTTAGTTCTTTCATTTCATTCTGAGAAAGTGTGTTTTCATTTATTTGTTTTTCATATACCTGCAGAGTTTCTATTTTTTTCTCTAAATCATCCATCACTTCCTCATTAGGTATACCTTTTGAAAACTTTTTATTCAGTTCTATGAGCCTACTTTTTTGTGTCTCATCTAAAGAATAATTTGCTGCATTTTCCTTATATACCATGGCAGAAGTTTGATACTTTATATACTGATCCACTTCATCCATTTGTGGTATCCTCACAGGGAATAAATTTTGCTCTTCCTTTAGTCTATACATAGCCTGGAGCTTTACTGATTTCAATTCATTATATTTTTGTAAAAGTACCTTACTATCCTTTATAGAACTCAACTTTCTTATTTCATCTTGAATATTATTGTCGTCCTTTTGAAGTTCCTCTTTTCTAGAATTAAGCTTTTCTAATTGATTCTGCAAGTTGTGAAGTGCATTTTTTTGAACGTCCTTATTCTTAATTTCAGCATTTAATTTATTAATTTCATCATTCAGTTTATATAATTCGCCTGATTTCCTATGAGGTGTTAACCTATCCAATTCTTTTTTTAACTTTGATTGGACTATTTCATATTGACTCATATCAGATATATCACTAGACACATTTCCTATTTTCGCATAAATATCATCAGTAACTGATGTTTTGCAATTTAGTTGGGCAATAAAAACAGTGTTTCCAAAAGACTCTCTGTTTATGTTGAAAAGCTCTTCTCCTATATTGCCATTTCCCATTTTAAAATCATTAGTTAACAAATTAGTCACGTTATCGTATAAGGCAAAAGAATCCTCCTTTTCTTTACTTCCGAATGTCCTCTCTATACGATATTGTCTTCCATTACTCTCAAAGACGAGCTGTCCACCGTATACCTTGCCATTCCAAGGAGCAAACTTCCCTCGCTCCCTTTCAATTACCTTTCTTTTAGACTCATTTTCAAACCCAAAGAGCATTACTTTTATAAAGGTAACGAAAGTACTTTTTCCCCAACCATTATCCTTTAAAATTATATTAAGGTGTTCATTAAAATTATATGTAATATCATGTAACTTACCAAAGTTTTCTATATGACAGCTTATTAACCTCATATCTCAATTTCCTCCCCTTCTAGGGCTTGAATACCACATCTAATAATTTCAGCCCTCTCCTGTTCATCAAGTGATGTTTCGTTTTGCACTGCACGTACAAATTCACCTTTTAAGCTGGCATCTAATAAGTAATTTTGATAATTGATTGCTAATTTTGTATGGTCATATATTTTTATTTTATAAAAACTACTAGAGAATAACTGAACTAGTGCTTCTATGTCTTTTTCACATTCTACATCCACTTTGCCTTCAAGAACTATTTTTACTAAATCCCGTGGTTGGCAGCAGCTCATTTCTAGCTCTTTATTTATACATCTTTCCATATCAGAAGTGGTGTTACAACCCGTCACATCTACAAAAATACAATACAAATTTCTATAGGCAAAAGATACAAACTTTTTTTTGTAAATATGGGTTACTTCATCAATATCTAGCTCTACAAAACCATGCTCTCCACATTCATCGAAGCCTCTTCCCTCAAGGCATCCCGCATAACAGTACTCACCCCTTGGTGGCAATTCCCCCTCTTGGTATTCATGAACATGCCCTAGGGCTAAATAATCAATATTCTTATTTTTTAATCTAGATAAATCTATTATTTCTCCACCTTCTCTAGCTGTATACTCCGATATTTGACCATGAAGAACTACCACATTAAAGGCTTCATAATCTAGCTCCAATGTACTATATATATCACTTTCATTATCTCCACTTAATTCCACACCAGTAATGACTATGGGCCTCTTATTATTTTCTGTCAAATTATAGCTTTTCCATTCTTTTTCGAATAACTTAAGGTTATTTGGTATTTCAGAAATATTCGATATAAAACCATTCATTTCATGATTTCCTGTTAGATAATAAAAGTCAACTTGCGAATTTTCCCTTATTTGATCAATGACCATATTTTTCGCACTTAATGTTATATTTTTTTTATCGAATAAATCCCCAGCAATTATTATTGCTCTCACAGAATTTTTCTTTGCATATTCTACCATTCTTTTAAAAGTATTTAATAACTCAATACGCCTTTCCCTTGCCTTTTCTACATTCAAATTAGTTTCCATTTTTGAATCAAGATGCAGATCCGCACAATGAATTATCTTCATATTTTTCTATCCCTCCTTCTCCTAAATTCTACTCTAACAATATATATACTAGCACAACTATCAATAGAAATACAAAGATATTAAAAAACGGATTTAGGGCTTTTCCTCTAAATCCGTTTTTTCTATGTTGTAATTGCAACTACTATGTTTTTTTATAACCCATAGTGACAATAAAATTTTACTCCATGTATTTCTTCTTGTCTTGGCAACTCTTTTTTGCATATTTCAGTACTATACTTGCATCTTGAATAGAATGGACAGCCTGTACCCTGTTCCTTTGCATTGGCTTCACTAGCTATACAATTGCCTTCACTTACATTTTCATTCTGCCAATTAGGAATCTGCATTTTAGGAACTGACTGAATCAAATATTCCGTATAAGGATGTCTAGGATGATTATACACTTCCTCTGTTGGGCCTACCTCACATATTCTTCCTAAATACATGATTGCAACCCTATGGGCAATGTATCTTACCACGCCTAAGTCATGAGAAATAAACAAATTACTAAAGGTCTTTTCCTTCTGAATCTTTTTCATCAGATTAAGTATTTGAGCTTGTACAGATACATCTAAAGCCGACACAGGTTCATCGCAAACTATAAATTCTGGTTCTAATGCCAAGGCTCTTGCGATTCCTATCCTTTGCCTCTGTCCACCTGAAAATTGGTGTGGATAGCGTTTCATGTGAATTTCATCAAGTCCTACTATTTTTAATAATTCTTTTACCTTTGCTTTTTTTTCTTCCATGGTATTTCCGATTTTGTTCGCTATGAGTGGTTCTAAAAGTATATCTTGGACCTTCATTTTAGAATCTAAGGAAGCATAAGAGTCTTGGAAAACCATCTGTATGTTTTTTCGTACCTCTAACTCCATTTTTCCCTTATGAAATATATTTTTTTCACGAAAGTAAATATTCCCTTCCGTTGGTGTCTCAATTCCCATAATTATTCGACCTAATGTTGTTTTACCGCACCCTGATTCCCCAACTAAACCTAAGGTTTCATTTTCGTATATTGTCAAATCTACATTATGTAATACACTGTTTTTTTTCTTTCTGCCAAAAACTTCTCTACTGACAAATGTTTTACTAACACCCTTTACCTCAATCAAATTCTTACCCATTTGCTGTATCCCCCCTATACAAAAAACATCTCACAAAAGCTCCGTCTTTCTGTGAATACATTTCAAGATTTTCTTTTGTGCATTGTTCCGTTTTATATGGGCAACGTTCTGCAAACCTACATCCTTCAGGAATATCGTCCATAGTTGGTACTACACCTTCTATGGGATGAAGTTGTTCTATCTTTTTATCTGGATTAGGGCACGCCTCAATTAAGGCTTTTGTATATGGATGTTTTGGACTCTCCAGAAAAGTCTTTATGGGAGCAGCCTCAACAATTTGACCACAATACATTACATAGGTGTAATCACAATTTTCACAAATAACAGCTAAGTCATGTGAAATCAGAATTATTGATATAGCAAATTTTTTTCTTAACGAACGAAGCAACTGTAAAATCTGCGCTTGAATAGTTACATCTAAAGCAGTTGTAGGTTCATCTGCAATTAGAAGCGGAGAATCTAGTGCAATAGCCATGGCAATCATAATTCTTTGATTCAACCCCCCTGACAATTGGTGAGGGTATTGATTATACCGCATTTCTGGATTTGGGATTCCTACTGCCTTCATCAATTCCAAAGTTTTCTTTTTGGCATCTTGCTTTGATAAATTAGTATGAATTTTTAATGTTTCTTCAATCTGCTTCCCTACTCGATGAAGCGGGTGAAGAGCCCTTGTAGGTTCTTGAAACATCATTGAGATGTCTTTTCCCCTAATCTTTTTCATATCCTTCTCGCTTATCTCTACAAGGTCCTTTCCATTAAATAAAATTTGCCCCTCTCTAATTTTAATATTAGAGGGAAGTAGCTTCATAATTGCCTGACTAGTCATGCTCTTACCACAACCCGACTCTCCAACAATGCCAACGATTTCTTTTTTCTTTACTCGCAAATCGAGATTTTCTACGATGGCATTTTTAGATTTTGGATCACCAATGGTCATATTTTTAATTTGTAATAATATATCGTCCATCACTTTATACCTCTACTTTTCTTCTGTTCGGTTAGGATCAAGAATATCCCTCAAACTATCTCCAAAGAAATTTAAACACAACGAAATAACTAAAATGTATATAGCCGGTGCCAATGAAATCCATGGTGCATCAAAAAGATAATTTCTACCTTTGGAAACCATTACTCCAAGACTTGTCTGTGGTGGCTGAGCTCCAAATCCCAGGAAGCTTAATCCCGCCTCAGATAAAATGGCGGTTGGAATTGACATTGTGTATATTACCATTAACATGGGACGAATATTGGGCAGAATATGTCGGATCATAATTTTCCATTTGCTAACACCCATAGAACGTGCTGCCTCAATATATGTACTACTTTTTAACGACAATGTCTGTGCCCTAACTGTCCTGGCAACACCTGCCCATCCTACTAAAATCAACGTAAGGAATAAGTTTTTTGTACTCGCCCCTAGATTATAGACGATTGCCATTGCCAAAATCATAAAGGGATATGAAAGTACTACGTCAACGATTCTCATGATAATTGTATCCACTATTTTTGAGGACATACCTGAAATCATTCCAAGGATAGCACCAATAATCAAATTTATAGTAGTGGGTACAAAACCGATAACCAATGATACTCTAGACGCATATAATATTCGACTAAATATGTCCCTACTTAATTCGTCTGTGCCTAAAATATGTTGAGCTGAAGGTGCTTGTCTTACTGCATTATACTGGGTTTCATTAATACCATAAGGTGTTACATAGTCTGCAAATATGGCCAGAAGAATAAAAATGATAATCATAATACAACTAATAAATCCCACAGGATCTTTTTTCATATATTGCACCAGTATTTTTCCTGTTTTTTTGAAGTTTATTTTCATTGTCATTCCTCCTAATCGTAACGTATTCTTGGGTCAATCAATGCATAAATAATATCTGCAATTAGATTTCCTACGATAATAATCATGGTACTTAGAATAATTGTTCCCTGTAATAATGGTATGTCACGATTGGTAAGTGCAGAAATAGATAACGTTCCAATGCCAGGAATTCCAAAAATATTCTCGGTAATCAATGCCCCTCCAAGTAATGAAGTAAATTGTAACATCATAATAGTTATCACTGGAAGAATAGACATTTTTAATGCATGAAACACCACAATCCCAAGGTAACTTTGCCCCTTTGCTTTTGCAGTTGTTATATAATCTGCATTAATAACATCAATTAAGTTTGTACGAATTAATCGTGAAATCTCTCCTGCCATGCTCCACCCAAGTACTATAGATGGAAGTATTAAATGTGCTAAAGAGGAGAAGCCACTAATGGGAGTCCATTTTAATTTGTAGGCTACTAAATACTGCAAAATAATACCCACTGAAAAAGTTGGCATAGAGATTCCCACTAATGATACTCCCATAAAAAGTTTATCCAACCATGTATTCTTGTGTAATGCCGTAAAAACCCCAATGGGAATGCCAAAAACCCAAGCAAACAATATAGCGGACATTGCTAGTTTTAAAGTATTAGGAAATGCATTTTTAATTAACTGCGATACGGGTTGATTCATAATTATAGACTTTCCCAGATCTCCATGCATAAGGTCTTTCACATAACGACCAAACCGCACTGGTATAGGGTCATTCAAATGCATTTGGGCTTCTACACGGGCCACCGTTTTATTGTTTATTTTATTTTGCATCATTGCCGTAACTGCATTACCAGGAATCAAATTCATGAGGATAAAGGTAATCAAGATAACACCTAGAATGATTGGAATTGATACCAAAATTCTTTTCGCTATGTATTTTTGCATTTTCTTCTCCTAACTATAATAAAAGGTCATCACAGAGAATGACCTTTCAATTATTGATACTCTATTTTATTTATTGTATGACTTGTCAATTTCCACATCATGAGTTGAACAGCAAACCCATCCTTGCCAACCAAGCTTGAAATTCTTAAGTCTTGGGCTAATAATGTAATTCATTTTTTTGCCAACTATAGGAAGGTACAATGATTTTTCGCTTGTAATAACCTTTTCCAAATCCTGCAAAGCCTTTATTCTCTCATTGGCATCTAAAATTCCGTTTGCTTCTTCAATTTTTTTACTTAAATCTTTGTCTTTTATGTTGTATCCATTAGACTTACTATTTTCAACTGTGAAAGTTGTAAAGAACTGACCTGGATCTGGCACGTCTGCAGTTACAGGCCCTAGGTACATAGAAAAACCTTCGCCCTTTGATACTGTATCCCAGAAGCTTGTCATATCCATATTTTTAATCTCAACTTTTATTCCAACTTCAGCTAACATAGATTGTACCATTTCATTCATTGGGTGTGTGTATTCACTTTCACCATTCTGAAGAAGTGTCAATTTCACATCATTTTCATGACCTGCTTTTTTCAATAAAGCCTTTGCTTCTTCTAGATTGTATTGTATTTTAGGTTGTTTATCATTGTATCCAGGAATTGCTGGTGGAAGTACACCATTTAATATTATACCCTCGCCATTATAAAAAGTCTTATTCATTAAATCACGATTAATTGCCAGTTGAACTGCTTTACGAATGTTTTCATCTGCAAGGAATTTGTCATTCTGATTAAATAGGAAGTAATCCATGCTTGGTGGAAGATGTGTACCAATATTTTTCTTCCATAATTCATTTCCCTTAAAATAATCTAGATTTTCTGGACTAAGTTTCATGTAATCTAACTCACCATTTTCAAACATCATTCGCTCTGTAGACTTATCAATATTCATTAAGTATCTTACTCCGCCGATTTTTGCTGGTCCATTGAAGTAATCATCATTTTTTACTAAATTAATTTCTTTATCTTGTGTCCAATCTTTGAATTTCATATATCCAGTACCAACTGTGTATTTAGGTTCAAAGCCAAACTTATCTTTTCCTTCTTCAACAGCTTTACGGTTAAATATAGATGCTGGTGCACCTGTAAGACTTGCTAAAAATGAAGATGAAGGTTTCTCTAGAGTTATCTGCACTGTGTAATCATCAGTTACCTTTACCCCTTCAATAACCTTTGATTTTCCATCTAATCTATCCTGATATCCTTTTATATCTGCAAATTGAGAAGCGTTAACACATGCTTCATCTGGATTTACTGCCTTATCAATAGTAAAAAGCACGTCATCTGCCTTGAACTCTTCACCATTATGGAATTTAACTCCCTTTCTTAAATGGAATGTATATACTAATCCATCATTACTGATATCCCATTTTTCTGCTAAACTTGGTATAACTTCTGTTTCTCCAGAATCGCTTACTTTTACTTCAACCAAACGATCATAAATCTGAAGTGGGATAAAATAATCAGCATTTGTTTTTTGAATATCAAGCGTCTTTGGATTTTGGAATAGTGTTAACACCATAACATCTCCATTTTTACTTGAATATTGTGTCTTCTTAGTGTCGTTTTTTGTCGCTCCATTTTTATCCCCTGCTGCATTACATCCAGTACCTATGGCTAATACAGCTGCTAAAAGAACCGCCAAAACTTTTTTTCTTAGTTTCATAAATTTCCTCCTAAGTATAAGTATTGTTTTTCCACGGTTATTATAGACCCTACCTTCAAAGTTTGTCTAATTGAATATTTCTATACTATTTGACTTATCTATTTATTAAATCTATACGAATGATATTATTTTAACAAAAAAATAACATATTCTATCATTCAAAAAAATCTTTTATCTTAAATATTTTTTTTCAATGAACCCAAAGCTTGTATCTACTTAATTGCAACAATTCTACTTTTTATCACATCATATTTACCACTGTCATATGGTATATTTTACAGAATTGTATACTTGCCACTTTGTTAAAATAAAATTAATATATTTTTAATATTATACTTACCATCATCATATGCATTCAAAGGATCACAATCATAATATAGTGCCAATGCCAATTGGTAAGTCATCATTGTAAATGAATAATGCCCTGCTTCTATCATTTCGATAAGCATAAGCTCTAGCTAATAATGACATATCATTTGATACAAAATCTTTCTGTGACTGAGCAACTTTCAACTCTTCTCTCCAATTATCTGGTGTTATTTCTTCTAATCTAATCATTATTCCACCTCAACCTATTTTAAATTTACCACCGATTCATTTTGGTATATCTTATCCTATTTTGCAAATGTATCACATATCCAATTGTAGAACTTTTCTTTTTCTTCTAGTTGCGGATAATGTGCAGCTCCTTCATAAATAATAAATTCTTTTTGTGGAGCCACAATGGAATTAAAGTATTCTTGTGCAGCTGCAGTTGAAGTCATGTGGTCATATTGTCCCATAATAAAGTAAACAGGTATTTCAACATGTTCCACTAACTTTCTTAATGGATTTTTTAGCTGATTTTCCAGTAAAATATCCTGAAATCTTATTACACCCAAAGCATATCCAATTGTATCTAGTAAATTGTATTCTGAGTTAAAAAGTAGACCTGTGGTCATATCCTTTGTTTCATTAATTTTACGTGCCGCACCACCATATTTTCTCACATAATTTCGCGGTGTATTGATTTCACCCCTAGCAATTGAATTCCGTAATCCTTCAAGATAAGCAACGTCAGATTCATTATGTTTTGCTTTTGCTATTTCTATGCAATAATTAAGATTATCTAACTCTCCTGTAATTTGATCAGCAACCTGTCCAATTCCCGCATATGCTTTGTATAATTCAGGAGACTGTGCTATGGCTTGCATGGAAAGGTATGTACCAAAAGAATGACCCATTAAAATAATTTGCTTATTATTAAATCGTTTTGATATTTCCTGAGATAGTTTAACCAAGTCTTCCACTAACAAAGCTGAAGATATCTTTGAATAATCCTCCAAAAAGTGATATGATTTTCCGCTTCCCCGCTGATCATAGTGAATAATGGTAAACTTTTTTTCAAGTTCTTTTTGATATTTTCTGATGTATGGAATTTCTGAACAGCAAGGACCACCATGTACAACCATAATAATAGGATTATCCTTTTTATATCCTCGTATCATAACAGCTAACTTTGTTCCATTAATCTCAATGTAGTCAAGCTGACTAATACTATTTTCTCCTTTAATTCTAGGAGTCCAAGTAGGAAAAATTAGACCTATTAATATCATAAATAGTATACCTAGTACACAACGTTTAAATAGTTTAATAGTTTTTCTTTTTATGATAACACCTCTTTTCATATTGTATTTATTATTCAAACTAAAATTTCTCTCCAAATTTCTTATATTGTTCATATACATGCTCTATAAACTCATCTGCATTTTTTATTTTTGGTATAATAACTTTTCGTTTTTCTCCTTTGCCTATAAGCATACCTTTTTTTATACTCTTTTTATCTGGAGAAATTTCTACATTTTCTTCTATAAATAGTTGTGGATTTAGCATTGCTGCCGCCGCTATAATGTCCCATATGTATATCCCTTTATTTTTGTAAACCTTTTTTTCTCTCTCAAACCAATAAACACTTTCATGGTATAGCCATTTTTCAAATTTGCTTCCATCTTTTAACTTTTCAAATCTTTCTATAGTGAAAAAACAACTTAAACAAGTGTTGCCAGTGGCTATTATAAGGTTTCTACCATGTTCCATTACGTTTAAAGCTGCTTTGTGATTACAGGAAAAATTCAATTCATTCAACAATTTTGTATTAATGATTAGTGGTTCTGTAATTCCCCCCATTAAAACTATACTTTCTATTTTGTCATAAAAACTATTGTCAATTTGCCAAGCATGATACAAGTTTGTTAGTGAACCTGTAACAATCAAAGATAGCTCACCCTTATAGAGATTAGCCATTTTCACTAAAAATTTTGCTGCCTCATTGTTCTTATGAAAATATTTTGCTCCTTTATAAACTGGAATATTTGAGCAGCCAATATCTTTCATAAACTTAATTGTATTTGGATAAACCAAAGATATTTTATGGTTTCCAAAGGTTGTATTTATTCCTAAAACTTCTACATTTTCTTGTGCTAATGTATATATTATTGCATGTCCATCATCAATATCACAGCCATCTATTGCGAAAGTATTATCACAATCTATTATTATTTTTCTAGACATTATATTCCTCCTATGGTTTATATAAATCTACGATTTTATCAATATCCACACCTTTTCTATACATATGTTGGGCTTTTTGCATCTTGATCATAGTCTTAAGCCTACCTTGCTTTATAAATCGCCTGGCTGAAGTTTCAATTATAGAATTTGCTACTACAATCTTCTCCCCAGTTTTTTTTATATCAATTGATAATTGATAATCTTCCATTAGAGGAATTTCCGCAAACCCACCTAGTTTATAAAAAAAGTTTCTTTCTATGAATATGCCTTGATCACCAAAAGCTATATTCCTTAATCTAACTCTAAGATTAGACATAAAACCACATATTTTCATAATAGGACTTTTACTATTGAATTTTATTTTAAAGCAACCTACCTTATGACCTTGAGACATTATTACGTTAATTTTATCTAATGCATCATGAGATAAATAACTATCTGCATGTAAGAACAATAAAATCTTTCCCTTTGCTAATGTGGCTCCATAATTCATTTGGTAAGATCGACCTTTTTTAGGTGAGTAAACAAGCCTGTGGTATTTTTCAATTATTTTATTAGTACCATCATTACTACCACCATCAACAAATATAATCTCGCTATAAGCTTTAAATTGCTCTATATTGTGCAGTAATTCATTTATTGTTTTAGCCTCATTATATACTGGTATTATGATTGAAATTTTATTTTTTTCTTTAATATCCATATAAATATTCTCTCTTTATCATATCTAAAAACTCAGTGGATAGATATGATTTAATTTTTTCATAAGTATATTTATTGACTATAAGTTTATCTGGATTCTGATACTCTGCGTAAGCCATTGAACACCAAGTTATTCCTCTCAGACAGTTTATAGCAATATAATTTTTAACTGACTTCCATAGTTCATTTTCATCTTTATATTCATTAGAATTTTTACAATACTCTTTTATGAAAAAATCTATTTCATCCCTGGATAAAATCTCATCCGTTTTCCAAAAGGTTGTTGTAGGTGCTAAAAAATGTCCTAAATCTTGAGCTGGATACCCATATACAGGTTTCTCCCAATCTATCAAGTAATTGTCTTTATTTTCACCATTTATAAGGAAATTTCCTGAATTCAATTCTGTATTTATTATGGTTCTGTGTCCTATATCATCATTGCTTATATTTTTACCTATTTCCAATAAATTTTCTATTTTATCTATAGTACTTTCATCCGTATAATTTGATTTCTTATAATTCCCAAACATATTTAAGCATTCTTCATATATAGCTTTTACTGGATTTTCTGGTTTTATTAAATTATTAACCTCTGGAACATTTTCATTGTGAATGTCAGCTAAAATTTCCGCGGCAATTTTTAAATGTTTTTTATAATCCAAAGAATTTCCTGGCAGATACTCCATGATCAAGAATCCATAAGGTAACAACCTTTTACTATCATCATAATAAATAGGCTTTGGAGTTCTTTTAGTATTTTGTAATAGCTCTAAGGCTCTATATTCGTATTCAATCTGATTGTTTAAATCCATCTGACTGTCTGTTGCAATTCTAAGGACTAATTTTTTATTATATTTTTTTGA
Source organism: Hathewaya proteolytica DSM 3090 (assembly GCF_900142225.1). Taxonomy (GTDB): domain Bacteria; phylum Bacillota; class Clostridia; order Clostridiales; family Clostridiaceae; genus Hathewaya; species Hathewaya proteolytica. Next base: position 160,924 of record NZ_FRAD01000004.1, on the reverse strand, counting down.
ATTGAAAATATAACTTATATTGTATTCCCCTTGCCCCAAAATTGAAAACTCTTCATTCTCTTCTATTCCAAATTCATCTATGAAATTTTTATCTTTTCTTATTTTATCTAGATTAATTCTACACATTTTTATCACATTCCCTCATAAATTTATTAACTATAATTCTAGTGTTTTCACAAATAATATTATCATCTTCTTTTAAAATTTTATATAATTTCATAAAATCTTTTTTATCATCTATATCCAATTGAATATGTCCCTCTCCGTAACTTAACCCTAAACTTTTGATTTTTTCTATAGTTTCTTCATATACAGAACTAGTACTGTACTTCATTTTGAATAAATCTAAATTAGCTTGCTTCATTCCTATTAAATAATACCCACCATCGTAGGTTGGGGAAATTACCACTTCATTTTTCTCAAGAATATCAAAAGCCAGTTCTATGTCTTTATGATTTATAAGAGGAATATCACTGCCTATAAGAACTACTCTTTTATAGTCTTTTAGTGCGGTAGATATGGCATTATACATCTTGTCCCCTATATCATTTCCTTCTTGTTTTATAAACTTTGCCTCTCTATGTGTAATATTCTTTAGTTTGTCTAAATCTCCTATTGCCGAATAATTAATAATTATATTTATTCCCATAGTGCTTATACAATTATAAATATCCTTAATAAAAGCCGTCTGCAATTCTACACAAAGCTCTTTTGTCAAAAATGGTTCCAATCTTGTTTTTATTCGGCCTAGCTCAGGGGCTTTTGTAAAAAAAACTATTGCTTTATCTTTCATTATTACCACCTCCCTTCCTTAATTTTTATCTGATGGCTAGCCGTTGTAACACACCCTCCTAGGAGGGCGATGACATGAGCCACGCCCCTAGATAACGACTTCTAACCTTCACGTGGGGTTAAAACTCCACGTGAAGCTAAGAATTCTGTTTATTCTATCATTTAATTGTTTATTAGCAACTAAAAAATGACTATTCACTGATTGTTGTAAAGTGAATAGTCATCATTCATCATTTAAAGTTATTTTTCTAATAAATCAGTATACTCGCTGCCGCCTGCTTCCCAAGCCTTCATACCGCCTTTTAATGTGAAAATCTTATCTTTTGATACGCCCATTCCTATCAATAAATCAGTAGCTTTCTGTGCATATGTTTTACCTGAATAGCATATTAAAGCGTATTTTGCATCTGCTTTTCCAGTCTTGCTTCCAGTTGCTTCTAAAAGTCCATCCTCAAGACTAGCTATTCCAGCTTTATCATCTCCACCCTTGTTAGCAGCATCAACATCTGCTTCAAAAGCGCCTTTTATATGAGATTTTTTATAATCCTCAATCTTTCTTACATCAAGAATCACATATTCTTTTGTCTCATCAATTGATTTTTTTAGTTGTTCAATGGAAACATACTCCATAGGGTTGTTGCTTGCAACTTCTTCCTTTTTTCCGCATGCAACTAATACTATTGATAATGATAGTATTACTAACATAGGAATTACTTTAAATAATCTGTTTTTAGTCATAATATCCCTCCGTTTTTTATTTTAAAATAATTTTATAATAAATCTATTAAATTATTAAATAGATATATTTTATAACTAATGTTTACCTATATTTTTAACCTTATATCGATTTATCCATCTGCTAAGTAACTTTTGATTTATTTGTTTTGTATTTCTAAAATCATCGCGGAATAACAAGTCTAATATATGATATGATTTTTTTCCACCTTTTCTCATTGATTCAACGCATTCTTGGCAATAGGTAATAATATATTCTGTTTTTGCCTCATTAGCTCTCCTTAGTATATGTTCATTAGCTATTTGGCTCTGAGTTACTTGTACCATACCTCCTGAACCACAACAAAGGGTCCTATCTTTGTTGAATGTCATCTCCTCTACCTTTAATCCCAAATCATCCAGCACTTTTCTCACAGAGTTATGGACAATTTCCTGTCCCCTGGTAGTGCAAGGATCGTGTATTGTAAATACAGTTTCCACATCCTCACATATATTCTTTTTCTCTTCTGGAATACCTAACTCCGCTAATACTTGCCATAAAGAAATAACTTCTATATCCTTGCTATTACAAGATATAGTATTAAAGCAATTTTGACATCCTGTTATTATTCTTTTTACTCCTTTATCTTTAAATTCTTTATCCAGAATTGAATAATATTCGTTAAATTTATTTTCTTTTCCTAGTGCGTTGGTTGGTTTCCCACAGCACTTTGTATATATACCAATGCCTTGTATCTTACTCCTAAGATATTCGTATGTATTCTCTACTATACTCTGACTATATGAAAGAAGGCCGCAGCCTGGAAAAAATATAGTATCTGACTGTAGGTTTTCAATATCAGAAGTAAATAATTTAGAGAAACTAAACTTCTGATGAAAATCTAATACAAAAGTATTTAAATCCCTTGGAAGCTTACCATTGTATATATTTACAGTATCTCTCCTCAATTGCAAAAACAAGTTTGTTAAATCCACCGACGCTGGACATACCTCAGTGCAGTACCCACATAACATGCATGAATATGGTAAAGAATAATTGAACTCTCCAGTATCTTTAAGTCCGCCTAACAGTTCCTTTGGAGAACTACAAAACTTGTCCAACATTGGACAGCCTTTCATACATTGTTTGCAACCAATGCATTTCTCTTCTTCTTTAATTATTAACTCCATTGTTTTATCATATATTTTCATAGGTTACACCCTTTTGTTTTTATCAGCCTTCTTATTTCTGTCCATCCAAATCATTCTAACTGTGTACACTAAAGCACTAATACCAAATAAGATTAACAATCCACTTACAAAAGTTGAAGGATTAGAGGATTTTGCTGCAGCATATGAATAAACAATAGTTGCGGGTAATTGACCTAATCCAGTAGCTAAAAAGAATCCCCAAAATGTCATAGGAGTTAACCCAGCTGCATAGCTTATAGGGTCAAAAGGTACAAAAGGTAGCAATCTAGCTACAAGAATTGTATTCTTACCATACTTTTCAAAGAAAACCTCAACATCATCAAGAGCCATCTTGCTAGCAAATTTTTCAGCAATATTTCTACCGTAAAGTCTTGAGATTCCAAAACATACTGCAGCTCCAATCATTGCTCCAGACCAAGATAATATGGCGCCCTTCCACCATCCCCAAATTGCTGCATTTGCAAAAGTAATTAAAAATGCAGGTATTGGAGCAGCTATAGATTGCAATACCATCATAGTAATAGATATTACTACTGCCCAAGCTCCAAAGGATCTAATATACTCTTTCACAGATTCTAAATTTTTAAATGCGCCGACCATGTTTTTCAAACCTTGATTTAATGGTTTCACAAAAACAAATGCTAGTACTACTATAATTAAAATGGCAATTTTTATAATTGTAGATTTCTTTATTTTATTCATCTATACCCTCCCAATATCTACTTATACTTATTTTTCAATATGTTTTTGTTCTTCATTGCGACTACCTTTTTTATAATAAAAGACACAACAAATAAAGCTATTAATATAATTATAGCTTTATAAAATTCCGCAGATCCAACATTATTAGTCTTATCTCCAAGATTTGTATAAACAATAATCCCAGGGAGTGATCCAATTACTGTTGCAATGGAAAAATCTTTTAATTTAATATTGGATAATCCTGCACTGTAGCTAACAACTTTAAAAGGAAATAAAGGTATCAATCTAAGCATTAGAATCACAAAAAATCCGCCTAGCTTGTTATCTTCTTTAAACATAACTAAGTCTTTCTTTGTTATTTTTTTAACAAAGTCACGTCCAAGTTTCCTAGACAGCATGAAAGCGATAATACCCCCTAAAAGAGAGCCTATGGATGTAAGAATTGTTCCCCAAACTAATCCGTAAACCATTCCTCCACCTATTACAAGTACTGAATCTGGAAATAACACAAGTGGTAACAAGGTAAGCAATATTATGTACACTACTGGGCCTAAATTCCCTTTACTTAAAATGAAATTTTTTATATCGCTAGGGCCATAGTCATTCACCTTAAGTTTACTAAACAGAAAAAAGACAGAAATCATAATGATTGCTAGGGCAAGGATTTTTACTAATGAATTTTTAGTTTTTTTATCCATAAGCTCCGAAGCTCCTTTTCATTGCAATTATAATGTCTAGTTCTTAATTGTTTTATGTTAGATGTTAGATGTTAATTTTTAAGAATATTCCTATTAAATACACCTCATTTAGTATATCACTGAAATTTCTATATGTACAATAGATAAAATCGATTAAAAACTTTTTTATCATTGATTTTATCTATTAACCCATTATATAAACTATTGCAATTATCTTGTGCTTTTAATAAAATTTACAGTTTTTCTACATAAATAGTTGCTGAATATAGTATTTCGTTGGATATGTCCATTTCAACAAAATTTTTAACAACAAACCCAGCTGCTTCTAATTCGGCAATATAACCTTCTTTATCATTGGCTCTTGCTGGAACTAGTGGAATCATCACTGTAGTCTCACTATTCCCCACATTAATTGTGCGGGCTGCTGGCGTTGTATAATCACTGCCTGAAATAAGCTTCCATTCCTCATATGAATTTACTTTTCCCTTGCAAATACCCTCATTATTGTTATCATCTCTATATGATTCACGGAAGAAAAGCATAGGGCTATTATTTTTTAATGAATTGTAAGCATTTTGAAGATATGATTTTCTGTCTGAATCTGTAACAAGCATATGAAAACCCATACAATCAAGTGCGGCATCATATGTATCTCCTGTTGTTTCTTTTACCATGTCAAGTAAATCTACTTTTGCATTGGGGTATTTACTAATGGCTTCTTTTGTTTTTGCAACAGCAGATGGAGCAATATCAACTCCGTGATAATTACAACCAAGTTCTGATAAAATAACACCACATGCACCCTCACCACAAGCAAATTCAATAATATTTTTTCCTACTAGATTATTTGAAATCACCCATTCTTTAAGAGTTTCAAAAAGCACTTCATCCTCTGGAGAATGCCCCCAGCGGTCTGCCCCTGCTTCAAAAACAGTTTTGTAACGCTTTTCATAAACTAAATAATACGGTTCCTTTTCCATTGCCACCTCTCCTGACTATATAAAATAATTATCATTTTTCTATTCATCTGATTACTTACTTTCCAATGACAGCAAGTAACCATCTGTTTCTTCTGCAACTCTGTCTCCAACTGAAAATTTTTCTTCATCCATCTTTTCCTTAGTAATCCTATATTCTTTTTCTTCTCCATTCTTATCTATAGCGTAAATAAACATATCAAATGATTCATCCACAGCTACAATTCTTACTATTTCCATCATATTTTCAGAAAGTCTTTTATCCTTAGCTGAACCTATTGCTATACCAACACACATTCCTATTGGAAGCCCAAAACTCATTCCAAGTATCATATTGTCAGGAAATAAAATCATGCCATATACTAATCCGCCTGATACTCCAAAGCACATTCCAAGACTCATATATAGAGTCATATATTTTTGAATTTTCTTTTTGTCTTTATCGTTCATTATTCTCTCCCCCGGTTTAATTTTTATCTATAAAAAACACAAAATGCATCACAATCAAGCATCCATATCAATGTTAAAATTGTAGTTTTTCTCTATGAATACATAGTCACAGCTATGCTTTATACATTCCTTAAGTGCCTTAGTATTATCTGATATCATGATTTCTTTTGGATAATGATCGCTTAAACGTTTTTCAATAGCACACGCATTATTCATGATAATATCATAATTATTCTCAACATAATTTTGGCTAAAGATAAGGCATCTATATTTGATAAATTTAAGGTATTCATCGGCAAAATCATTTTTATAATCAAAAGGGATGTAACATCCCTCAATAATAAGATCCTGTTTATTTTCAATGGCTGTTTTAACTATTTCGCAAACTATAGGCCAAAGATAATCAGTAAGTTTATCATCATCCTGTGGCGTCAGTATTGTTTGTCCACTGCGTATTAATCCCATTTTCAGATGGTCAATAGATAAATAAGGATATTTATATTTTTCAAGTATCTTTTGTGCTAGTAATGTTTTCCCAGTATGTGAAGCACCAGCAATTAAAAATATCATAAGTCATACATCCCCTCAATTTTGTTTCTAATTTTAGATAATCCAGTTTTATTTACTTTCTCACTGGTCTGATATACTTAAAAAACCGCTCCGGATCATGATAAAAGTAAATTATTCTACCGGGTGAAGTATCAAAGCAGTAACCGGTGCCTGCAAATTCAAAAGTTTCCATTGCCTTTTCAATCTTTTCCTCCACACTACGATTTTCCCACTCATAATCGAATGGTCCATGTTCAAAAACAATATACTCGGCTTCTGGAACGTCAATCATACACATTGGTTGTGATATTTCGCCTTTATAATCAAAAGGAAGACGTGCACCATAACACTCTATACGTGGAATACCCCAATCACAAAGTCTGCCATCTGGGTCATTAATGTACGCCATAATCTGACCACTGCTGCTGTTAGATTCGCTCCCTCCCTCATCATCCAATTTGCCCTTAATACTATCCAGTAAGCCGCAAATTGTTTCGCAGTCTTGTCCTGGAATAAGACTTTGCTTTTGCCAAAAATCCCAATAACCATTACTCTCATAGTTTTTAATGTGTAAAAATTTGTGTGCTGGAATTGTTACAAAATAAATTTTAACATCATCTTTAGATTTCATCATACCAATCTCTCCCAATCCTAAAAAGTAGGTGCAAAGGCTAATTTTCTATACCGCAGATAATCACTAAATTGCATACACGATATTTCTTTGAATTTTCTCGTTGTATAAAATTCAGAATAACCAAGCCTGTGAGAAGGAAAGCTTACTGTCAAGGCTTCATCATTGTAATTTTTAATACACTTGTCAATTTCATCAACAATTATTTGAATTTGTTTCTGCCACTCGTACATTTGTTTGTTCACCTCGTTTCAACCGTTCTCCATTTATTATAAAGAAATAAAGAGCCTACTGCTTGATTTTACTTGCTGTTATTTCATCTCAAATCATATTCCCCTACTTTGCCATACCCTTTCCAACCATCTGGCATATACTTTTCGCTCATCATGTATGGTTATATTAACAGCTTCATGATCTATGATGTTGTTCCTTTTCATTGTCCACACTAAAATCTAAGTAACCACCATGGGCTCCGTATTCTGCTTGAACTGTAATACCATCCTGTCCAAGCGTATCCATATCTCTCATACTTGTTCTTACCGATACTTCAAATCTATGTCATAATATCAAAATAACTATGACACCATTATGCCATAGTTATAATATACTATATTTTAGCCTAAATGAGTTCTTTTTCTTCCATAAACCTATCGGCAATATACTCTGCTGATTCTGCCCATAACCCATTTTCTGTATTCTGTAATATTGCATATGTTTCCGAGTTATAAAAACGCTCAAGTGCTTCTACAAAACCAATATTTAAACGTTCCTGAAATACATCTACCACTCCTCGAATCTGGATAAAGACATTCATGGTGATATCTTTTCCATTAAATTTATATATAATATCATTCATAATCGTGCCTCCCAATTAATTTCAAATGTTCCAATGCTTTTACTGTATGAAACGAAATATGATTATTCACTTTATTATATTTCAGGCTTTCAACTGTTTCATCTGCTGCCAATATTCCCAAAATATATAATTGAATATTTTATCACTAAATTTCTATTTCCTCTACCATGTATAGCAATAAAAGCTTTTTCAAACTTACTTCTTACTCAAAATAATATGATGAAAAGAAGAAATACTCACATATTCATCTTTCTCAGAAACCCTCTCTTCCAATTGTAACATTTCGTTTTGCCACTCTTCATTCTGAATTATATTAAAGATTTCTTGACGTTGATACATAGCGATTTCCTCCTTATTGTTTTTATATTATGTGTGGTGATATAGTATAATTCGACAAGAATGTGACGAAATCCTATGATATATGTTTGAGTGATAAAAAAAAAGTTAGCCCTAACGGGCTAGTAATATCAATGCCTTGGAATTATGCTCAAGGCTATAGAAAGATATAATGTAGGTGACATTCTATCAGGATTATTAAGCTGATTCACAAAATTTTTTCTCATGTCTTTGCTCATGTTTCTATTAATTCCTATAGGTGTACCATCGTCCTCTACCCCCATAATAATATATCCACCATATCTATTAGAAAACGAGAACACAGTTTCATAAACATCCTCCTGAATTCCATTCTGATATGTTTTGTATTCTACTGTTATTTTTTCTTCATTTGAAAGCAAGTTTCTCATCAATTCAGTTGTAATTTAATCGCCTCCAATTAATTTGCATATAAATATAATCATTTTTCTCATCTTTTAAGACTTACAATTTAAACCTTACTTTTCCTTTTTATTAGTAAAGCTTCAACTCGAGTTTCAAAATTGAATCCACTTTGGGTAATTTGACTAATTCTAATACTATTGGTTATTCTCAAATATTCTCATAGAATTATCCTCAATTTGCGAAATTACATCCTCATTTCGTATACTACAAATTCCTCTTGCAATTCTATTTAATTCTTTATCTAAATCTTCCACAGAATTGCATTTCATGGTAAAAGGTGCATCTGTCTCTAATAATATTCTATCTTCAGGAATATTGCATATTAAATCCTTTCCACCTTTTGTTTGTAACATCTTAGGATTAATAGAAAAATACGCGCCATTACTTATAGCTAATTTTCTCTCTGATACACTTCCTGTAAACCAGTGAAAGATACATTTACAATTATTAAAGACTTTCTCTTCTTGTAGTATTTCAATAGCAACTTTTGACGCCTTCACACTGTGAATCGATAATACTTTTTCCCCTTCTATAGCACATTTTCTTGCAATTTCCCGAAAACAATCGATTTGCATCATCTTCGATTTCCCATAGTCTTTATTAAAATCCAATCCAACTTCCCCAATATATTTAGCTTCTTGTGATAATTGTAAAAATAAATCAATTTCTTGACTTCTTTGTTCCACTAACTGAGGATGTAATCCCAGTCCAACTTTAATAAAATTTCTATTTTCATTGATAAACTTGATTTCTTGTCTATAAGCCAATGGTGTTGTCCCAACAGCTATAATTCCAATATTTGCATCTTTAACTTGCTTTATTAACAATTGCATATTCTCCATCAAATCAAGGTGAAAATGAGTATCAACTAACATATCACTTCTCCTTATTCGCTTGAATCCATTTGTCCACTTCCATAAGTCCTCGATAATAAATATCAGAAAGTTCAACTAAATATTCCTCATTGGCATCAAGAGGGCCTGTCTTATGAATCAAAATTTTTTCCGAATTTGGATTCTGTCTTAGTTTCTGTATTGCATACTGGAAAGAACGCAATTGTTCTCCAACCAATCCACGATTACTCTCAATTGCATATATATCTGAATATAAGTATTCCGAAGGATCATTCTTTCCAAAAGCATGATACATTGCTGCTCGTCTAATAATACACGGTAAACAATGACCGCAATGCTGCGAATGACCACTACGAATATTGGCATTATTTACAGAAGAACATGAATATGATTTTCCAATTGCAGCCATTTCTCCCTTCGTTTTATTCCAATACGGATTTGAAATAGAAAAGCCAAAAATACTCATACTGATTTCATTCCATAATTTTAAATAAAAAGGGTGTGTGGTTCTCGTACTGTGAGAACCAATTCGAGTACTATCAAGAGGAACATTCAATGCTATTAATCCATTCTCTGGCATATATAAATGATTACACCCTTTTGTTCCACTCATTGCACATATTGCAATAGCGATAAACAAAAAGGATCTACTTCTTTGATTTTTGTCTTCATCAGCCTCTGGCAACTCAATATCACTTAAATTTGTCCACAAATACGCATTATCATGCGAAACACTTGAATACTCTTCATCCAATATTTTTAATAAATCAGTTTGCCATTTTCTAACTCTTGGTTCTCCTGCGTGGCTAATCAATAGAGTTTGTTGACCTTGCTCCATATAATTTATAGTCGCAATGAGACTATCCATTCCACCAGAAAACAATGATGCAAATCTATAACTGTCTGTACGATTCTTTTCTTTATCATTGACTGAAAATCTTTCTTCTCTCTTACAAAAATCTATTACCCATATATCACCAGTCAAAAATCTTAGCATTCTTTCAATCGTTTTTCTCTTATCCAGCCATCTGTTATCATATACAGGTATAGAAAGTATAATTTCTCTTGTCCATGAATCTTGAGATTGTTTTCTTCTTGATATTTTCATATCTGCAATATATACCATTAATCCTATTATTATTGCATCAAACCCACTTTCAGATGGATAAATATCTGCTTTTTGAAGTTCATTAACCATCGTTTGAAGACCATATCGAAAACGTCCATTTGATTTTCTCATAGGAAGTGACACTTCTATTATGCTTGATTCAGGAATATATTTATCTTCGATAGCACGTTGTTCTTTCGAAAATGAGGCAATTAAATGATATCTATACATTTTTACTCACCTTGACCTTCCAAAATATCATAAGTTTTCTTATACACAGAATCCGTTATTTGTTCAGCCTTAATATTTGTCATCTGGGCACTATTTTGTTGCACTTCAGCAAATGCATCAGAAACACTTTGCTGGATCAACTGTTCCACTGAACCTTCTATACGTGAAATTTCATCAATATCATTGGGTAGAATGATTATTTTATTTGCAATATCATTCTTAATATGTTCCATAATTACCTTACACATATACTTTTGCAGAACTGTCATACAATCTTGAGCCGTAAGCTCTTCTATTTTCTTTTCATTTAAGATTGGATTCTCTGCTATAGTATCAAAGTATGCTGATCTCGCCATCCCTTCATCATTAGGACCTCCATCTGGACAGACAAACGAAGAAATATTTGTAAAAAAACTAGATGCGGATAATCCTTCTAAATTATCAATTGATAACTGATGTGCTACTTCACTAACTCCACCATTCCTAGACAATGAACTTAATACATTATATAATCGGGCAGTACTATGGCGAGCAGCACCCAATCTTGTTGTGGCTCTAGAACTTCCACCTAGTGAATGACTAACATATTGTGAAATACTACTTCGCATAAAACTTCCATCGCGTCCACCGCTCGACAAATATCTTGTAAATGTTCCTCTAGGAGCTGTAAATCTATTAACATCTCCTTCTGGTGGAATTGGCATATTTCCACCAACATTTTGTCCCTCATTTCCGTTAGTGTCATCTCCTTCTAACCATGATGGGACTAAAGGAGTATGTCCTGACTGTCCTTTGTTTCTTGTAGATGTTCCCATATACTATCACCTCTGTGCGCCTTTTGCCGCATTTTTTATAATAAGATCTGTAGTGCTCTCTTCAACTTTTTTAAAGAATAAATTCAATTCTCCACGAACACTTGATGTTTTTGGAATACAAGAATCCCAACCTCCAACAGCCCATATTCCTAATTTATTAAATGGCAAAGTTAATAAGAAATTTACAAGATTATCTTGAAGTTCGGGACGATATTCTACCAAGCATCTAATACCTTCTACACTTCTTGGTGGTTTATTATCTGATAAATCTCTAATAAATACATCCTGAGATACTATGTTAAATAATTTTTTTGCACCAGAAAAATTAAGTGCAATAATTTCTTCCTTTTTACTTGATGTACTAAATGTTCCTGCCCGAACAACCGAAACTAGTTCTCTTAAACGTTCTTCTGAACTACTAAAGAAGAAATCTATTCTTTCGGTACAGGCAAAATAGTATGGTCTCAGGTCAATATCAACTAACGATGGCTCTATCTGCATCCATTTCTTTATATCATCTTGTTGCAAAAAAACTATAAACTGTTCATTTCTTACAATAATAGACGACTTATCTTCCTTATCGATTAATTTATCAACTTTCTTGATTTCTTTTTTTATCTTTACGTTCTTTCCCTCCTCTTTCTCCTTATCATCTATTTTAGCCCCGTCTGTTTCTATATCCGAAATACTATTAAAAGCTTTGCAATGACCTTCTTCATCCAATTCATCTGCCAATGCTTTATAAAAGTCATTATTATATTGTTCAATTAACATCATCTTGGCTAATATTCCCATCTTCAATTCGCTTGGATCAAATCCTCTATTTCTTGCAATTTCAGTTCTTAATAAGAGCATATTAATGAATCTCTTTATATTTCTAGGATTACCACCCGTGTGTTCAGCCAATATTTTATCAATGTTTTTTGCAATTTTAACATTCTCTATTGCTTCATAATATTTTTCACTTAATGAATTTTTTATTTCTTCTGTCGAAAGCTGTTCCAATGCCCACGGCTTATGAAGCTTGCTTATTACTTCATTATTTAATTCTTTTAACTCTTTTGTTTCACCCAATTCTGATTCTATCATTAAAAGCATAATATAAAGCTGTGCTTCAGCAATTCCAATTCTAGGAATATGTAATGGTACCTGTATCAATTTTTCTAAATACTTATCTGCAAAATTATTATATTCTTTCTTTGTAATAGAATCTTGTTTATCATTTTGTTCTTCTATAACTCTCGGGAAATACTCTTTTACCGAATATCTAATCATTGCATCATCGGCAGCAATTATAAATGCAGTATTTTCCAATGTTAAAAAGATTCGCACTGCTTCTAGAGTTTCAATTGCAACCTTTGGCAAGCATCGATCCAAATCATCAATAAGCACAACGATTTTCTTAATATGTGCTTTTTCAAATAGTTCCTTAAAGTTTTTTCTAAAGTCTTCCATTTCACTATAACCAGATGTTTCTTCTTTAGAATCATCGATCAAACTGCCAATTTTTTCTATTGCATTGCTTGCTTTCTCCTCATCCGTTACACCACCTTTTATTGTACTAATAATCCCTTCCATTATTGCTAATGGAGCTGTTCCAGTGGCCAGGGAAACTCCTATTTTCCCCATATTTTTTGCCATACTTAACTTATCAAGATTTTTCCATAATCTTTTACCAATATCTTTAATTTCCTTAATTCCGTTCTCAATTGGATGATGTTTCAGATATACCTTTGCTACCTCTTCCAACTGACACACTATTGCTCTCATAAGAGCAATTTTAGCATCTTCAAACCCTTGATATTGCCAACTATTAAATCGTATTACACAATAATCTGATACATCATCTTCCACACCATTTTCACCTGTATCACTTGTTTTTTTTATTTCATCTTCAACCATTGCAAGTACGCTTGATTTTCCTGCACCCCAATCTCCATGTACGCCAATTGAAATGGATTCATTATTTTCTTTTATAATTGATACAATTGTTTTCGCTATTGCCATATTATTAAAACGATCAATTCTTGTTTCATTATCCGATAAAATCACGAATAAACCTCCTCTCCATCATTTACATTTATGAGTAAACTAACACATACAGTATCTGCTTAGGCATCGAATCCATTCCGTATATTCATATAAATCATCTAAAGTTCAATAGATTTTTTACATCTTTCTGAGTACCTTCCGTAGTAATTGATACTTCTTGGATATGCTTCTCCTACTCCAATTCAAAAACCTTCCTCATCAAGTCTTCTGCACTTCCATAAAAGAAAATAGATAACTTACTCCAAATATCCCCTGGCATTGTTATTGTATCCGGTTGATTAGCAATCGGAACATATACCGACTTTGCACTTGTTCGACAATATATTCCAGTTTTTCATACAAATTTGTTGTCTTAACAAGATTTCCGTTTATAGTCCTGCTTCCAAGAATGACTGTAAACTCTTTATTGGTTTCTTAAGGAAAACAAAAATCATACTTAAATAGCATGTAGCTCCAATTTCTTGGTTTCCACCAGAAGTATTTTCTTCAATTAATTGTGTAGCAAAAGTATTTTCTTCAATGATATTTTATATACCCATATTGCCAGAATTTAATTTCATATAATTTTAAATATTATTAATTGTTTCTTTGGTTTCAGCACTAGGTCTACCTGTAATTTAGTATGTCCCTCCACCAACAATCAAATTAGTTTCAATTTTAACTGGGAACATTCTTTCATCCTTAGTAATTACAGTATAAACTTCACCAATATCCAAAGGAGCAATCATACTTCCCACACCACTAACCATTTCTTTGAGGAATATTTGTTTTGCCATTTGAGTTTCTTTATCTACATTTCTAAAGTTTACTCCAAAGAATTCTAAGCCTCCTCTTCTCTTGAGTTGCTCTTTCACTCTCATTCCTCCTTCCATGGCAAATTCAAGGTACTCTTGAATTTCTTCTTTAGTAACATCCATATCTGGATGAATAAGCTTAAGAATACCTGACATTGTTTTCTTTATGGCCTTTGTGTCTCTACCACTCAAACTATTATCCAACACAAAATACTAGTCCATAATATCTGCATATCCTCTTTTTCTAAAGTCATGCAAAATCTTTGAAAAGTAATCAGATATAGACTCATAATCTGAGGAGTAATTTTCAGTCTTCATTTTTGCCATTTCCCAACCAGGCAAATAGTAGTGAAATCTATCAATGATTGTTGGTGTCTGCAACTCATCAGCAAGTGTCATAAATAGGTTTCCACCTTGTCCCCATTTTTGAAATTGATTATTAATATTTCCAATAAATACTATTAAGACTTTCCCCTCAACTCTCATGTTATTTCTAGCAAAATTACCAGGCCCCATATATGTTTGCAACATTGCAGGACCTTGAGGGTCATTAAACTTAACATTTGCAACCTCGTCAAATGATACAACATCCCATGTACCAACAAGTCCAACTTCTTTTTTAGTGAGATTATAAAATAATACAAGAACCGTAGCCTTTCCACCCGCAACAGCAAACTATATGGAGAAAGCTCATTCTATGTATATGATTTACCTGTTTCACTAGGTCCTAACTCAATGAGGTTATAATTTGTTTCACAATGTGGAATGACTCTCAACAAAATAAGCAATTCCTGTCTAAAATCAAACTTTTCAGGATTTAAACCTATACTATTGATTAGAAGGTCTAACCACTCATCCCTTGTAAATTCAGCTCTTTTTGCTATAAAATCATCCATTTCATCAGCAGATACTTGCATAGCCCTGAACTTTCCTATCATTACGGGATATCTTGAACTTTCCTTATTTCTTTCAAGACCAAACAGTCCCCACATTCCACCCTCAAGTAACCCCTTATATTTTCTAATCCATTCCTCATCTACAAGAATGTCCTTTACCCTGCTGTATTTAAGGAACCAATGTACATATCTTTATTAAGGTCAACATCAACCATAAAAAACAAAAAGTATGTTTATTACCTTGAATTCAATTGTAATGCATCTGATTTTATTCCTCCTACAATAATTGTAAGCCTTTATTCTATTTTTTTAACTATTTCGACAAAACTAGATATTTAGTATTTTGGGGTTACTTTTATAATTCTATAGCCATTTTTATTTAACCTCTTGGGCAAGAATTTAATCATTTGCCCTCTGCGTTAATTCCTTTTTCTTTGCAGCTTTATCCGTATATTCTATCTTTTTATTCATCCTAAAATGCTTTTGCAATTTTTTAGTACATTTTTAGCTTACGTATATATACTCTTTAAAGTATGATTGATATTTGAATACATCCTACACCTAAAGTCTGGTATAATCTCATCACAACTAAATAAATGTGAGGTGCTAGATGAAAAACGTGTAGTTAAGAATGAAATATCAGAAAAAAATGATGTAATAAATGAACTAGTAGATATCAATGGAAATCATCGCCACCCGTAAACAGGCTATATATTGTTTCAGACTTATCTGCTCATATGCTATGTCTTCTTGTATTTGATTTTTTATATACTCTTCTATTATTTTTTTATTCCTGGCAACTGTATCAACATAATATCCTTTACACCAAAACTGTCTATTTCCATACTTATATTTTAAGTTTGCATGTCTATCAAAACTCATCAAGGAACTCTTCCCTTTTAAATATTCCATAAATTGCTCCACACTTAGTTTCGGTGGTATACTTACAATCATTTTATACGTGCGAACCTATTATTATCCATAATTAATGTCTAATGTGGTTTCTGATAAACAGACTAGTGGGTTACCTACGGCTTTCCTAAAATTTCACCTCACATGCCTTCGGTCATAAATTTTCCACTACCAAGATTCATTAAGGACTTTTACCAATTAGATTCCGCCCATGCTTTGCAAACTAAAAACACGCCACAGACATTTTCTGTGGTTTTTGCTCTAAAATATAATTAAGGCTCACTTATTGATTGTGTCGTAGCAATATTATTTACAAAATCTCTCATTTCATCAATTGATTGCTTAAGTTCCTCAATGGTATACCTTACATTGTGATGATTTTCTGGATGATGAATTTGATGTCTTATATATTCTGTCAAAATTTTTTGTTCCTCATTAATACTACCATCTGATTTTTGGCGATGATATAAGCGTGTTGGTTTACCTGTAATATAATTATTTTTCCAACCTTGAAATTCTATATATGAGTATAGTTCATCATGATATTCTTCCGTAACCTCATTAAATGCTACATAATTAACTTCATTTAAAGATGGATATTGAAGTTGACCTGGTAAAACATTAATAATTTCTTTGCAACCTTGATTATTAATTATCATTCTTAAATTAGCAAAATCGAGCTGTTTAACTATAAATGCACTATGAGTTGTTAAGATTACCTGTACATTTGCAGCTTTAGCCAAGACTTTTAAGGCATCAATTAATTTTCTTTGATTATCTGTATGTTGAGATGTCTCTGGTTCTTCTATTGCATAAATAACTCCAGTATTATCACCTTCGTTAAATCTTCTTTCAACTTCCCCTCTAAAAAAGTTTAATAAAATTAGTCTCTTAACACCACTACCTCTTTTATTAATTGGAATATCTTCATCCCCCGATATCGATACTCCCTTAAACACATCTTGCCATTTCAGACTTTGAGCTGTTGGAATAACAGGATTAAGGCTATTTGCAATATCAGAATCCATATCTCTTAGCTTATCTAGTGTTCTGTTAGCTACTTCTTGAAGCTTTGTTTGTACTTCATTTGCTATATTTATAAGAGTATTTTGAAGTTTCTCATCGGCTAGAATTTGTTTCACAGCTTCTTTTAATGGATCTTGAACCTCATTATCGCCATCACTATTTTTTCTATCGGATTGAAACAGCGAGTAAATTGGCAAATATGTAGATAATTTATCCCATATTTTTTTTGCATCTTCCTTGGATGCATCTATTTCTATTTCTTCTAAATTAAGTTCTTGAGAATAATGTTCCCAAATCGCTTTTCTCAAAAGAGAATTTACAGTTTGATTATTACAAGTTATTCCTTCTGTCTGCACAATTTTTTTTAACTCCGTATTTTTCTTCAATAATAATTCTGTACATTTAACATTTGTTGGATGTCTTGCCCTTATAAAAACTTTTGGAGTTCCACCATTTTTATATTTCTTTTCAACTTCTAAAAATCCATCTTCATTCAGTAAATATTCTTTTTCTAATGTCGTTTCTACAGTCGAATCAATAATAATTCTTTCTGGTAAATTTTTAAAACAAATTGTAATTATTGTTTCTTGATTTACCTGTCTCTGTTCTTGAATATTAACATCAGATTTCTCTAATTTGACTACTCCTTTTCCATCATTAAAAAATATATCCAAAGCTTCTAGTATCGTAGATTTTCCAATATCATTTTTTCCTACAAACACAGTTAAATCATTAAAAAATATTTCTACTTCGTTACTGTACCCTCTGAAATTTTTAACTTTCATTGAATGTATCTTCATCTTCAACCTTCTCCTTTATAATTGTTAGTGTAAAGTTTTTCACATTATATTTTTTACCTTTTCTTTATATATCAAGGGTTACCAGGTTTTTTTGAGTAAAAAAACAATAACCCTCTTTTTTCTATTATAATTGAATCATCGAAAAACAAAAAACAACATAAAGGAGGTCATTGTCATGAATTCAAATATAACTTATTTACTTTTATATATTCAATACCAAAATAAATTTGTTAAACAACTATTCTTATTTATTCCACCCATATTCCTCTTAAGCAATGGGCTTTTGATGATTCATACAGTCTAGAATATCAAAAGTTTAAAGTAAATAAACTTATTACCTTACACTTTATCTATCCACTAGACAAACTGCACACGACTTAGCAGAAATGCATAGTATAAAGATTTACATATAATGTAACCAATTATGCACTAAGGACGTAGTATCTATTAAATTTGGTTGGGTAAATTAATTAATAGAAAGACAAACTAGTACTTTCAAATCATCTCATCATATTACCTACAGTTACGAAAACGCCCCTGCATAACTTCATATTATGTGTTCATTTTTATTGTCTATTATAATTTTATACAGTGCCATCTTTACCTTCTCCAAAAAGCTTTCTTTAAGATGCAAACTAAAAACCCCATTTATCTGTAAAATACACATATGGAACTTGACAATCACTGCGTGGATAAATTCTTCTAGTGATTAGCAAAATCAAAATTTTTTTATCCGAAGTTTTTTTGCCATACTCAAAATCCTTTATTTTATCTTAAAATCATAATTTATTTTACTATTTACACCCTTCGGGTAATATTTTTTTTGACTTAAAATACGGCATCCATCTCTTTTCTATTATAATGTAGTTAACGTATATAATCCAAAACAAAAAGTATGTTTATTACCTTGAATTCAATTGTAATGCATCTGATTTTAATCCTCCTACAATAATTGTAAACCTTTATTCTATTTTTTCAACTATTTCGACAAAACTAGACAAATAGTATTTTTTTGGTTATTTCTATAAATCTATGGACATTTTTATTTAATATTTTATAGAAATTCACTCAATCATCTTATATGTTAATTCCGTTTTCTTCACACTACTCCCCATCTTCAATTTCTTCAACTACTTTCTTCACTGTTATATCCTTATACGCTTCTTTAATTCCATTTCTAACAGCCCACTTCACTATAAAATATAATGCAATTAAAACGATAAGTGCTGTACCACCACTAATGCCTAATTCTTCCCACATAAATATATCCCCTTTCAAAATTCCGATTTTTCTCTCTGTGTAACTGCTCAATAAACTTCTATTTCCAGTTTATCACTCGCCATCCCTTTTCTCAATAAAAAGACATAATGTAAAGCTAAGCTTACATCATGAATTCTTGTGTATTTTAAAACACCCTTGCAATTTTTTAGTACGTTTTTAGTACGCTTTCTTTTTTTTAAATAAAATTCAGTAAAAAAATCCTCGTTCCATAATAGGAACAAGGACTTTTTGTTTATGCACTTCTATTTAAAAAATTGAGAGTTACTCCCGCAGTAGACTGGTGGACTCTAGTCTCGTTATCACTCGCTACAGTCCTACCATTCCTTGCTGTAGGTGACACCTTAATTTTATCTGATTTCTTCGAAATTGATAAAATTGGTGTCTCTCTCGCAGTAGGCTAATGGCCTCTGATTTCGCTTTCGCTCGTCACAGGCCTATTATCCCTTGCTGTGGGTAGTACCATAATTTTGTCTACGCCTTTAGGCTTGACAAAATTGGTACTACTCCCATTCAATCGTTGCTGGTGGTTTGCTTGTTATATCGTATACGATTCTGTTTACTCCTGGTACTTCGTTGACGATACGTCTAGAAATTAGATCTAGTACTTCATATGGGATTCTTGCCCAATCTGATGTCATACCGTCGGATGAGTTTACTGCTCTTAGTGCTACTGTGTGACAGTATGTTCTCTCGTCGCCCATTACTCCTACGGAACGGATGTTTGGTAGGCAAGCGAAGTACTGCCATATAGCTCTGTCAAGACCTGCATTTGCAATTTCTTCTCTAAGGATTGCATCTGCTTCCCTTACTATGTGAAGTTTTTCCTCTGTGATTTCGCCAAGTACTCTTATTGCAAGTCCTGGGCCTGGGAATGGCTGTCTCCATACAAGCTTTGTAGGAATGCCTAGTTCTTCACCTACTGCACGAACTTCATCTTTGAATAGGTCTCTTAATGGTTCGATTAATGTAAACTCTACATCTTCTGGAAGTCCTCCAACGTTGTGGTGACTCTTGATTACTGCAGAGGATTTTGTACCGCTTTCGATGACATCTGCATATATTGTTCCTTGAACAAGGAAGTCCATGTGTCCAAGTTTTTCTGATTCAGCTTCAAATACTCTTATGAACTCTTCGCCGATTATCTTTCTCTTTCTTTCTGGATCAGTTACTCCAGCAAGTTTGCCTAGGAATCTTTCCTGAGCATTTACTCTTACAAGATTCATGTCGAATTGCTTTCTGAAGATTTCTTCTACCTGATCGCCTTCATCTTTTCTTAGTAGGCCGTGGTCAACGAATACACATGTAAGTTGTTTGCCTATGGCTCTATGAACAAGTACTGCTGCAACGGATGAATCTACTCCACCAGATAATGCGCATAGAACTTTTTTGTCTCCTACGATTTCTTTTATAGCTTTAACCTTTTCATCTATAAAAGATGTCATAGACCAATCGCCAGTTACTTTACATACATTGTATAAAAAATCTCTTATAAGTTCTTTACCAAATACAGTGTGCTCAACCTCTGGGTGGAACTGTACGCCGTACAATTTTCTTTCTTCATTTTCGAAAGAACCTACTGGACATTTATCTGTCTTTGACATGATTTTGAAGCCTTCTGGAATTTCTGCAATGTAGTCGGTGTGGCTCATCCAGCACTGTGTTCCTTCACAGTTTGCAAATATCTTGGAATTCTTGTCTAATTCTACGTCAGTTTTTCCGTATTCTCTATATGTTGCTGTGCTAACTTTTCCACCAAGAATGTGTGCCATAAGCTGTGCACCGTAGCATATGCCTAGCACTGGTATTCCAAGGTTGAATAATTCTTTGTCTACCATTGGAGCGCCTTCAGCATATACGCTGTTTGGTCCGCCTGTGAAGATTATGCCCTTAGGACTTTTAGATTTTATTTCTTCAATAGTGATATCGTTGGAAACTATCTCGCAATATACGTGATTTTCCCTGACTCTTCTACCAATTAGTTGCTTATATTGACCGCCAAAGTCAATTATTAATATAAGTTCTCTATTAGTTATCAATTGTTTTCCTCCGTACATTAATTTGAATAGAATTTGTTCTTAACTATAATATTATACTTCAAATTAAGCGTTAATGCTATAGTTTGGAGCTTCCTTTGTGATATTTATATCGTGTGGATGGCTTTCTCTTAATCCTGCTGATGTCTGAACTACAAATTTTGCTGTAGATGAAAGTGTTGGGAAATCTTTGGAACCAAGGTATCCCATACCTGATCTTATTCCTCCTAGTAATTGGAATATGGTGTCTGTAACAGAACCCTTGAATGCAACTCTTCCTTCTACGCCTTCTGGTACAAGCTTTTTGTTGCCTTCTTGGAAGTATCTATCTTTGCTTCCACAAGCCATAGCTCCTAGGGAACCCATTCCTCTGTACACTTTGTAGCTTCTGCCTTGGTATATTTCTATTTCGCCTGGTGCTTCTTCACATCCTGCAAACATTGATCCCATCATACAAACTTGTGCACCTGCTGCAAGAGCTTTTACAAGGTCTCCTGAGTATTTAAGTCCACCATCTGCTATAACTGGTACTCCGTATTTTGCAGCTTCTTCTGCACAGTCCATAACTGCTGTAAGCTGTGGAACTCCAACGCCTGCAACTACTCTTGTTGAGCATATTGAGCCTGGTCCAATACCAACTTTAACGCAGTCTGCTCCTGCTTCTATAAGGGCTTTAGTACCTTCAGCTGTTGCAACATTTCCTGCAATAACCTGTAGTTTTGGATAGTTTTCCTTCACTTTTTTAACACAATCCATAACTCCTTTTGAATGACCGTGAGCGCTATCAAGTACTATAACATCTACCCCAGCTTTAACTAGTGCTGATACTCTGTCTAGGATATCTGCTGTTATACCAACTGCTGCCCCACAAAGAAGTCTTCCTCTCTCGTCTTTTGCGGCGTTAGGGTACATTATAGCTTTTTGGATGTCCTTTATTGTTATAAGGCCTACAAGATTGTTTTCTTTATCTACTAATGGAAGCTTTTCGATTTTGTGCTTCTGTAAAATCTTCTTTGCTTCATCCATTGAGGTTCCTTCTGGAGCTGTAACTAATCCTTCACTTGTCATAATTTCTTTTATTTCTTTATCATACTCAGTTTCGTATACTATATCTCTGTTTGTAATTATTCCAACTAGCTTTCCCTCTTGTGTAACTGGTACACCTGATATTCTATACTTTCTCATCAGTGCTAGAGCATCTGATATTTTATCTGTTGGAGCTAAATAAAAAGGATTAGTTATAACACCATTTTCCTGTCTCTTTACTGTATCAACCTCAGCAGCCTGAGCTTCAATGGTCATATTCTTGTGGATTATTCCGATTCCACCCTCTCTTGCCATGGCAATTGCCATCTTTGATTCAGTAACGGTGTCCATGCCTGCACTCATTAATGGAATATTTAGATTTATTGTTTTTGTAAGACTTGTCTTTAGTGATACCTCTCTTGGTAGGATCTCTGATTTGTTTGGTACTAATAATACATCGTCAAATGTGTAAGCTTGTTTTAAAATAATAGCCATATTTGTTTCCTCCTTCTTTGTATTTTTGTATTTTAATGTACTCATTTGAGTTTATTTTTGAATATTGACGGTTAATATTCTATTTCTCATTCTTTTTGCAAGTTTTCTTGCAAATTCGTCAAAATAAATATTATACTTATTCTATTTAAGTTCGAGGCATTTGTCAATAGCTTTATGCAAAAAACTTTATATACCTTAGTATACCTATTTCTCATAGGTATTATAAGTAAAACTTATATCGTAAAAAGAGGTATTGCATTTTAGCAATACCTCAAAAAAGGAGTGTTACAACGATTTAACTCTGTCTTTCTTTAAATTAAATATTTTTATTTAAATGTATCTATTAATACATTCCGTCCATGCCGCCCATGCCTGGCATTCCTGCTGGAGCTGCATTCTTTTCTGGTATATCCACTACTGCTGCTTCTGTTGTAAGGAATGTAGCTGCAACTGATGCTGCATTTTGAAGTGCTGATCTTGTAACCTTTGTTGGGTCTACTATACCAGACTTAACCATATCCACGTATTCCTCTTTGTATGCATCGAATCCTATGCCTAAATCGCTATTTATAACTTTTTCTATAACTACTGAACCTTCAAGTCCTGCATTCTTTACAATCTGTCTTAATGGCTCTTCTAGTGCCTTTGCAATTGTATTTATACCAACTTGTATATCTGAATTGTTGTCTGTTAATTTTGCTACCTCATTGATTGCGTTAACGTATGCAGTTCCGCCACCTGGTACTATTCCTTCTTCTACTGCTGCCTTTGTAGCTGCAAGTGCGTCTTCTATTCTAAGCTTTCTTTCCTTTAATTCAGTTTCAGTAGCTGCACCTACTTTTATAACTGCTACTCCACCTGCAAGCTTTGCTAGTCTTTCCTGTAATTTTTCTTTGTCGAAATCTGAAGTTGAAGCTTCTATTTGAGCCTTTATCTGTGATACTCTTGCTTTTATAGAGTCTTTGTCTCCCTTTCCGTTAACTATAGTTGTTGTTTCCTTTGTAATCTTAACGCTATCTGCTCTTCCAAGCATATCTATAGTTACGTCTTTTAATTCTGTACCTAGATCATCGGAAATAACCTGACCGCCTGTAAGTGTAGCTATATCACTAAGCATTTCTTTTCTTCTATCACCAAAGCCTGGAGCTTTAACTGCAACACAAGTGAAAGTTCCTCTTAATCTATTTACAACAAGTGTTGCAAGAGCTTCTCCTTCAACATCATCAGCTACGATAACAAGCTTCTTTCCCTGCTGAACTATTTGCTCTAACACTGGTAGTATTTCCTGTATATTGGATATTTTTTTGTCTGTTAAAAGAATGTATGCGTCGTCGATGTTTGCTTCCATTTTCTCTGTATCAGTAGCCATGTATGGGCTTAAGTAACCTCTATCAAATTGCATTCCTTCAACTACGTTAAGCTCAGTTCCCATAGTTTTTGATTCTTCAACTGTTATAACGCCTTCTTTTCCTACCTTTTCCATAGCTTCTGCAATAAGTTGACCTATGGTCTCATCTGCTGCTGATATTGCTGCAACTCTAGCTATATCTTCTTTTCCTGAAATAGGCTTTGAGAAAGTTTTTATCTGCTCAACAGCTTTGTCCACAGCTATTCTTATTCCCTGTCTGATAAGCATTGGGTTAGCCCCTGCAGTGACATTCTTTAATCCTTCTCTTATAATAGCTTGTGCTAATAATGTTGCTGTAGTAGTACCATCACCTGCTACGTCATTAGTCTTTGTAGCAACTTCTTTTACTAGCTGTGCACCCATGTTTTCATACGGATCTTCTAAATCGATTTCCTTTGCAATGCTTACACCATCATTAGTGATTAGTGGTGCACCGAATTTTTTATCTAAAACTACGTTTCTTCCCTTAGGTCCAAGTGTTACCTTTACTGTGTCGGCTAATTTGTCAACACCTCTCTGCATAGCTCTTCTTGCTTCTTCATTAAACAATATTGTCTTTGCCATATTTATCACCCTCCATTAATATCTAATATTCATTTTCTATTCGATAACTGCTAATATTTCAGACTGACTTACAATGATATACTCAACACCATCAAACTTAATCTCGTTTCCTGCATATTTAGAGAATAGCACTTTTTCTCCAACCTTAAGTTCCATTTTAACTTCTGCAGTTCCTGGTCCTACTGCTACAACCTCTGCCTCCTGTGGTTTTTCCTTTGAAGCTCCTGGTAGGACTATTCCGCTTTTTGTAGTTTCCTCTGCTTCTAATCTTTTAATTACGACTCTGTCTCCAAGTGGTCTTATCATTTTTAAAAACCTCCTTAAAATATATATTATTTAGTTAAATACTAGTTTTTTGTTAGCACTCATTCAGTTAGAGTGCTAATACAATTATTATATTAATTAATTAATCCTTTAGTATCAAATGCCATATTTAATTATAAACCAATGTATGCACAAATTATTCAACGTATTCTCAATTTTTCTTTACTTTTCTTACTTTCTCTTATAATCTAATATATCTTAAATTATACGATTTTCTCTGGCCCAATAAAAAAGATATTGTTGTGCAAAACCCGACAAATCTCCAAACTTTTCTCTAGCAAAAAGCCGTATTTTAGGCAATGAAATATCTGGGGCTAAATAAAAATGCTGCATAGCACGTTTTACCCACACGTCCACAGGAAAAGCTGAATACTTCTGCATAGAAAACAAGATAATGCAATCCGACACTTTAGGACCTACTCCCATGAATTCTTGCATTTTTTTATGACATTCATCATCATCTAGCAGCTTAATTTCCTTTAGATCCATTTCATTTCTATTTATTTTGCCTATGGTATCTATAATATATTTTGCCCTAAAACCTGTACCACACTTTTCCATATCCTCCACCGTTGCATCCTTCAACTCCTGGGCAGTGGGAAAAGTATAGTAGATTTCACCATCATATTCTAAGGGTTTTCCCCAAGTTTCGCATATTTTTTGTATAGCCTTTTTTATCATAGGTATTCTATTGTTGGCTGAAATAATAAAACTAATGGTTAGCTCAAAGGGGTCTTGTTTTAGTATTCTTATACCCTGTCCAAACTCAATACTTTCTTTAAGTACAGGGTCATTACTTAATATACGTTTAATATCACCGTAATTTGTTTTTAAATCAAAATATTCTTCCCATATGCTATGAAATTCTTCTATGGATGAGTTCTTAATTATTACATCCTGACAAACTTTCCTTACTTCTACTACTCTCCCAAAGGCAACACCAACATAACTACCAGTTTTTGTTTCATGCCACCTGAAACACTGGCCACATTCAAAAACATGGTGTAAGTTAAAATTCTTAACATTTTTTATAATTATACCCTCTATATTATTTTTTATACATTGGTAGTCTCTACAATCCATGATATTCTCCTTAACTTTTAAAAATAGCTGAATTTTTTCCTCACCATTATAGTTTACCATACTTGTTCTATTAATATCCATTATATATTCATTCTATTTATTTTAGGCAAAAAAATACTGATGAATATTCTCCATCAGTATTTTTATCTTCTAGAAAATTAAGAATAATAAATTTGCTACAATACCGGATACTAAGCCACCAAGGAATTGTGTAGCTATTGCTTTGTTCGTAAGGTTTCTTTCACCTATGGCATCCATCATTCCAACGTGTACACTAAGGAATCCTGCATTACATATACCCATAGCAGTAAATACAGCTATATCTCTAGCCCCTATAATGCCTGTTTCAAGCATATTCTTTGCAATTCCTATTGAAGCTCCTACAGAACCTAGCGATGTAACTGGGAATGCTATGGCCTCAGGATTGCTAAAGCCGAATAGTGGTTGTAGAATAAAGTTAAGTTTTCTACCTATCCAAGGGAATAATTCTATTCCTTCGTAAGCTGCTCCAGTATAAACTCCACCAGCTCCTGGCCCTTTAGCTAACATCATAACTAAAGTACACATAATTACTACTCCTGGGATTATGGTGAGTGCTGTTTCAACTCCAGTTTTTCCACCGTCTAGAAGTGCTTGAAGTATTCTTTGTGCCACGTTACCATTTCTTATTTCTCTGTAATTCATGATGTCGTAGCCTTCATATTCTTCATTCAACACATCTGCATCTTTTCCATAGGCTTTTTTTCCAAACATGATCATTAGTCTTACACTGACTATACCACCTATTAATGCGGCTATATTACCAATAATAATTGCTTTTCCAAGAGGAACTTCACTGCTTGACAATGCAAATAATCCTGTAGTTACAATAAGTCCCATACCAAAGGTTGTACCGAAATTTACTAATGCAGGAACTTGATACTTCTTAAAATACTTTAAAAAACCTTTATCCTGAGCAATTGGCACAATTGAAGGATTGTCTGACAGATAAGTTGTCACTGCTCCTACAGATGCGGCACCTGGAAGGCCAAACAATGGCTTCATAAGAGGATACAAAATTTTGTTTACTACTGCTACTATACCAAATTCAGATAACAGAGCTGTAAAGGCACCAGCTATGACTATAACACCCATGAGAAACCAAATTGTATTCAAAATCAAATCATGGGCCGTGGCTGTCATGGTTTTAAACATGTTGTTTAAACCCATTTTGCTTGCAAAAATTACTCCAAAAATAATTATTCCCACCAACGCAATATACGTTTCTTTTGTTATGGATTTTACTATGCGTTTGTCAGGTTGGTTAGTATTATTCATAGTTTTATCCTTTTCCTTTGCCTGTCCATTTTGCATACAAGCACCTCCTATTATTTTTTTAATGATAGTGTAAGAAATTAAATAATCATTTATTATAATAATCGTATTGTTATTAATTTTGTTTATATACGATTTTAAAAAAAATAAAAGATTACTACATATATACTAGTAACCTTTTATTTTTATTACACTATTTGATTGTGAATTATTTGCTTAACATTTCATCTATAGCTTTTGCTGCTTTTTTACCAGCTTCCATAGCAAGTATAACTGTGGCAGCACCTGTTACAGCATCTCCACCTGCAAAAACTCTATCCTTTGTAGTTAGGCCTGTCTCTTCTTCAGCCACAAGACATTTTCTCTTGTTTGTGTCAAGACCTGGTGTTGTTGAAGCGATTAGTGGATTAGGTGAAGTACCAAGGGACATGATAACTGTATCCACGTCAAGTATAAACTCAGATCCTGGAACTTCAACTGGTTTCCTTCTTCCAGATTCATCTGCTTCTCCAAGTTCCATTCTTACGCACTTCATTCCTGTAACCCAGCCTTTTTCATCACCTATGATTTCTACAGGATTTACTAGTAGATCAAATATAACGCCCTCTTCTTTTGCATGGTGCACTTCTTCAACTCTTGCTGGAAGTTCTGATTCAGATCTTCTGTATACTATATGAGCTTCTTCTGCTCCTAGTCTTAGAGCTGTTCTTACTGCGTCCATAGCAACGTTACCACCGCCAACAACAGCAACCTTATTGCCAGCTTTTATTGGAGTTTCATAATCTCCTTTAAATGCTTTCATAAGATTAGTTCTTGTTAAGTATTCATTGGCAGAGAATACTCCGTTTAAGTTTTCTCCTGGTATTCCCATAAATTTTGGAAGACCTGCTCCTGAGCCTATAAATACAGCCTCAAAGCCTTCTTTTTCAAGCAATGAATCTACAGTGATAGTTCTTCCTGCTATTACGTTAGTTTCTATTTTAACGCCTAATTTTTTAACGTTTTCTATTTCATATTTTACTACAGTGTCCTTTGGAAGTCTAAACTCTGGGATACCATACACTAAAACTCCACCTGGTTCATGAAGTGCTTCAAATATAGTAACATCGTATCCAGCTTTTGCAAGGTCACCTGCACAAGTAAGTCCTGCAGGACCACTTCCTATAACTGCAACTCTTTTGCCGTTCTTTGGTTTTGTTTCACTTAAATCTACATCGTGTTCTCTAGTCCAGTCAGCAACAAATCTCTCCAATTTACCGATAGCTACTGCTTCACCCTTTATTCCAAGAATACACTTGCTTTCACACTGAACCTCCTGTGGACATACTCTTCCACACACTGCAGGTAATGCACTGTATTTTGCAATAACTTTTGCCGCTTGTTCAAATTCTCTATTTTTAACGTGAGATATAAATTCTGGTATAGCTATGGATACTGGACATTTTGTAACGCATAGTGGGTTTTTGCAATTTAAGCATCTTGAAGCTTCCTGTACTGCTTCTTCTTCAGTATATCCAAGACATACTTCTTCAAAATTTTTAGCTCTAACCTTTGGATCCTGTTCTGATATAACAATTCTCTTCATTCTATCAATAGCCATTATTAGTTACCTCCTAAGCACTTGCAGCCAGACTGAAGGGCTTCAGTTTCCTTTTGCTCTTCATCTTTGTACATTCCAGCTCTTCTCATAGCTTCGTTAAAATCTACCTTGTGTCCATCAAACTCCGGTCCATCTACGCAAGCAAATTTAGTAACTCCATCAACAGTTACTCTGCAAGCGCCACACATACCAGTACCATCCACCATGATTGGGTTTAAACTGATAATTGTCTTGATTCCAAGTTTTTCTGTTGTAAGGCATACAAACTTCATCATTATCATTGGTCCGATTGCAATAACTTCGTCGTATTTCTTACCTTGATTGTTTACTAATTCCTCAATAAGGTTAGTAACAAGGCCATGGAAACCATAAGAACCGTCATCAGTTGCTATGTAAACATTTCCGGCAACCTTTTTCATCTCTTCTTCTAAAATAACAAGTTCCTTTGTCTTTGCACCGATTATTACATCAGCCTCTACTCCATGTTCATGTAACCACTTTACCTGTGGATAAACTGGTGCTGTTCCAAGTCCACCTGCTACGAATAGTATTTTTTTCTTTTTAACCTCTTCTAAATCTCCTGTTACTAACTCAGAAGGCTGTCCCAATGGTCCTACAAAGTCAGCAACATAGTCTCCAACATTTAAATCCATCATTTTTAATGTAGAACAACCTATAGCTTGAATTACGATGGTAACAGTACCTTTTTCCCTATTGTAATCGCATACAGTTAAAGGGATTCTCTCTCCTCTTTCATCCATCTTTATGATGATGAATTGCCCTGGTAATGCTGATTCTGCTACTCTAGGTGCCTCAATATCCATTAAGAATATCTGAGAAGACAATTGTTTTTTTTCCACAATCTTAAACATCTTCATTCCTCCACAACATTTAAAAAATATTTAAACAACATTGAATTAATGCTACACACAGAAAAAACACAGGTAAAGAAAAGCCCCCTTTGCCTGTTTCATTCTTTTAAAAAAGAGTGAAAAAAATCACATACTCTCTATTATATATTCTATATTTTTATAAATCTTAAGTCAATACATGTAAACAAACTATTCTACATCATTTAGCACACAACTTAAAGTCAGAAGACTATCACTTAGGTGAACATTCTCCACTTTTATGTTTTCTGGAACCACAAGATCTGCAGGGGCAAAATTCCATATACCCTTGACTTTGCCAGCCACCATGGTATCGCATATCCTTTGAGCATTTTCCTTATTAACGCATATTATACCAATATCCACATGGTTGTTCTTTAAAAAGCCTTCTAGTTTTTCTATATCCATGACTTCTTCATCTCGAATTTTCAAACCCACAAGTTTGGGATTTTTGTCGAAGATACCACAGATATCAAATCCAAGTTTTCTAAAATTATCATAATTTATCACGGCCTGACCTATATTGCCACAACCTACCACAACCATTTTATAGTCTTTGCCAAGTCCAAGTATACCACATATTTCTTCGTATAACGCTTCCACATTATACCCATAACCTTGCTGTCCAAAATCTCCAAAGCAATTGAGGTCTTGGCGTATTTGGGATGCAGTAAAGCCTATTTTTTCGCCAAGTTCTTTAGAAGATATTCTATCAACTTTATTGTTCAAAAGTTCATTTAAATATCTATGATACTTAGGCAATCTCTTTATTACAGCTTTTGATATATTTTCCTTTTTTCTGTCCATGGAAACACCTCCCCATTTCTTATTCCAAGGAATAACGTAATATTAAACTTAGTCATAATACAATCTTATTCTTTATATAAGCCTTTTGTCAAGTTTTTTCATAGAAAGAACTACAAAATATATGACTTCACTGAGATTATTATGTATAATATATACTAGGGTTGTTTTGCATTGTGATAATAATATGAAATGCAGGTGATAACATGACAGTACTTAGCTGTAAAAATATAAAAAAAGCCTATGGAATAACTGAGATATTAAAAGATGTTACTTTCAGTATCAATGAGGGTGACAAGGTAGGTCTTGTTGGTCCCAACGGAGCTGGCAAATCTACACTTTTTAAAATACTCACAAATGCTTTAGAACACGATAGCGGTGAGATATATATAGACAAGAATAAGGAGCTTGGTTATCTATCTCAAGATCTCTCTCTTGACTCCGATAATACCATCTACGACGAATTGCTTCTCGTATTCTCTGATTTAACTAAATTAGAAAATAAAATAAAAGCCATGGAAGCAAAGTTAAATTCCACTTATGATGGTTGCAATGAAGATGAGTACAACAAGCTGATTCACAACTACACCACTAGTCAAGAACTCTTCGAAATTCGTGGTGGCTATACATATAAAGCTGAAATATATAGGGTGCTATATGGTCTTGGGTTCGAGGAAGATGATTTTACAAAACATATTAATATATTGAGTGGTGGCCAAAAAACAAGGGTGGCTCTTTGTAAACTTTTACTCCACAATCCTCAGATACTACTTCTAGATGAGCCTACCAACCATTTAGACCTTTCTGCCATTGAATGGTTAGAGGATTATCTTAAGAGCTACAAGGGCAGTGTGCTTATAATCTCCCATGACCGTTACTTCTTAGATGCCATCACCAATAAGACCATTGAGTTAAACGATGGTTGCATAGATGAATACAAGGGCAATTATTCTTCATTCATAGAACTTAGAAAAAAGAAATATGAAGAAAAACTTAAGGCGTATGAAAATCAGCAATTAGATATAAAGCGTCAAGAGGAAATCATAAAGAAATACAAATCCTTTAATAGAGAAAAGAGTATTCGAGCAGCTGAGAGCAGACAGAAAGCTTTAGACAAGGTAGAACGTCTGGATGCCCCAAAAAACGACTTAAAACTTAAACATTTCTCCTTCCAGACCCAGATTCAAAGTGGAAATGACGTGCTCATGGTGGAGAATTTAAGTAAAAGCTTTGGAGATAAACAATTATTCACTGATCTTTCTTTCCAGCTCATTCGAGAGGATAAAGTAGCACTTATAGGCGATAATGGCCGGGGTAAAACCACATTTTTTAAGATTCTCATGGACACATTAAAACCTGATAGTGGCCGTAAATTTTTAGGTAAAAACGTAGAAATAGGCTACTACGATCAGGAACAATCAAACTTACATCATAACAAAAACATCCTTGAGGAGGTGTGGGATGATTACCCTGAACTCACCATGACGGAATTGCGTTCTGCCTTGGCAGCATTCCTTTTCTTTGGTGACGATGTATTTAAGGAAGTAGGAAAACTTAGCGGTGGTGAAAAATGCCGAATAAATCTTTTAAAGCTTATGCTTAGTAAATCAAACTTACTTTTGTTAGATGAGCCTACAAACCACCTTGATATAATGTCAAGGGAAGCCTTAGAAAGTGCCCTACTTTCTTATGATGGCACTATATTAGTAATATCCCACGATAGATACTTTTTAAATAAGGTGGTAAATAAGATTTACGAGCTACAATTGAATGGTGTTACCGAATACCTAGGAAATTATTCTTATTACGTGGAAAAGAAGAGAAACCCTATGCGTTTTCAACCTATGGAAGAGGAAAACAATGGTATAACCAAAACTCAATTGAACAATGACAAGAAAAAGAAGCGCGAACTGGAAAAGGAAGCAAAGCAAAAACAACTACAGCTTAAAAACACTGAAAAAGAAATAGCAAAATTAGAAGAGGAAATAGAAATATTGCACTGCGAACTATGCAAGGAAGAAATCTATTCCAACCCAGAAAAATCCATGGAAGTCAATGCCTCCATTGCTGAAAAAGAAGCTTCCCTAGCTGAGCTTTACGAGAAATGGGAAGAACTTTGCTAAAAACTATCATATTATTTTCAACTAAATCAAAAGTTCCCCACATTGTTGTCATAAATCATCATGTGGGGAACTTGTAGTTTTTATTGTGGTATTGTTTACTTTGTCAGAAGATATTTAATTTCATCAATATATCGGCATACTGCTTTTACATTCTTGTCATCACTAGTATACTCCATTTGTCCCAACTCTTGAAGTAGGATTAATCTACCAGTATCATTTCCCATAGCACATAGATACTTTCTAGCTCCGGGATCAACTATGAAATTAACATTTAGCATTTTGCCTTTTAATTTAACTTCTGATATTTTTTTTATTTTATCTAATATATCATCAGGAATTATCCCCACATTTGCAACAATGGGAACATCCGAACTTTGCATACATTCCTGCAGATAAGAATCATAATATTCTTCATCCTTTTTTTTATCTACAAGACTTATCTTCTTAACATCACCGTACCCATTTACAACATAAGCATAATTAAATTCGGGGTATGAAAAATTTTCAACCTGGTAAGAGAGTATTATTTCAGACATATTTAAAGTTTTTTTAGGTTCATCATTATCAGATAAACTACATCCTATCAAGAAACAACTCATTAGTATAAGCACTATGATTACTATTTTTTTCATCTATCTCTCCTCATTTATTGTATTATTCTCAACTAAATTAATAGGAATAATTATCTTTGTTGCCCCATTATACCTAAATACAGTCCAAAACCTACCATCACCTGTTGGTATATTAAATGTATATACAGGTGTCGCTGCTCCATTCATATATACACTAACTGTTGCCTGTGACCTATTTATATTCTCCTCTCCACTGTAATTATATACGTAGAAAGTATACATTCCTACTTCGCTATGATATATTGTAGTAGTCTCCGGACCATACCCACTTGTATCATCAAGATCTAACATGCACACTAAATTATTTTCATTATAAAAACTTTTGTTTCTATAATCTACGTGCCCAGCTAAAGTATTTAGCAAACTACATAACATATGAGAATCTAGGTCGCGCGGTGTATCTCCCCACGATAAAACAACTCTAATTTGATTTCGTTCTAAACTACTAGAAATCACTCCATTCTGTTCACGTATCAAATGACCACCCAATACTTTTATATTTATAAAAGTAGATAGATATTCATCACCATTTTTTACTTCATCGACAATTTCCACACAATAGTTTCCAGATTCTAAGGAATCTATGATATATTCGCCATTATCATCTGTTTTTATTGTTTTAGTTATATCTGTATATATGTTGTTAATACCTCTTCTTACATTTAAGGTCACTCCACCTACCCCTAAACCTGTTGATGCACTAATAACTTTACCACGAGCTCCTCCCATTCCTTCGTATTCTTTAGGAACCAACGCTACAGTTCCACAATAATATTCTGATTTGAATATTGAATCAATATCACTTAAATACATTTTTTCAGATACATAACCTTCCTTGTCGAAATTAATTAAATATTTATCCTCCAATTTTATTTGTGATATATATATGCCGCTATCCTCTGTACTTGTATAACCATATTTCTCTGTCTTATTAAAAGAATAAACATTTATGTTTACATCTTTTATCCCTTTGTTATTTCCAATTATGGTGTCTAAATCCGCAGTTACAACCTTGCCATTTAATTTTATACTATTGCAAAAATAGTCTTGTGTTATGGATATTTTATCTAATCTTTTAAAATATGACTTATACGTTTCGTTGCAATCTTCTGTAACATTTACCTGTTTAAAGCTTTGCTCTATTATACCAATTTCCGCCTTAGAAAAACCCAAGTTTTTAGCTGCTTGTATAACATTTACTCTAACATCCCAGAAATCAGAATGCACCTCATATCCTAAACATAATGATTCATACCATAAGCTTTGAAGTCTTTCAAACCCTATACCATTTTTATACATCAAATATGCTGCATGGGATATAATAGTTGAATTTTGATGTACACCACCAAAATCATTCCCTTTAGTATAATACTCTGGATTACTGTAATCTTGAAAATATTTACCATTAAACTCAGCACAATCTCCTAAACTATTAGGATCAGAAACATCTCGTATACCTTTTCCACTACAAATATCCTCTCCAACTATCCAATCCTTGTAACCCTTTTTGTTGCTATCATAAAAACATGCAAAAATATCTGCGTATGCTTCATTTATTATTCCTGGTAATCCTTTATTAATTTCCCCCAAATTTGTTTCATAACCAACAATAGCATGAGTAAACTCATGACACAATACATCTTCTGCCGCTGCAAGTGATATCTCTTTAAATCTATCTCCATCGCCTTTACCCATTGCTATTAATTTCCTTGTTGAATCCCAATAGGCATTGTTCTCTATGCCTGTGTTTAAGTAGATTCTTATATTGTTCCCAGTTATTTTAGTCCAAGCATCATCATAAGATATTCTATCAAATGTATTGAGATAATACTCATAGATATCTTTCATATTAGCCATAGCTGAAATCTGTTCCTCTGTCCATTCATTCTTACTGCTTGACTGGTAAATATCATTCTTGAAAATTTCAGCACCATGAGCATCACAGATACGTATATTCCTTTTCATATCTTCTAGCATATACTCTACTTTATTACTAAACCAATGAGTATTCTCTATGATGTTAAATGTTCTCTCCTTATTATTTAAATCGGTTCCCTTTACCTCTATATTAGAATCATATTGTGTAGTACATGTTTTATAAATAACATCATCATTTATAGCACTTACTAGTGCTCTATATTCACCTTTATTTAAATCACCATTATCCTCTAACAAATCAAAATAAACCTTCCATACTAATTCTACTTTACCATAATAATTAGATATATATAATCTCTTACTCTCATCCTCATCTCCATATGCCTGTGCTCCAATATATTTTTCCTCTACAGATTTTAAAGCCTCTTCGTATGTTGTTTTAGGTATTACATTAATATCTTTATTTATAGGGAAATAGTTCGATCTTAAATAACGTGTTTTCCCTTGAGGATCTACCGAGAGAACTACTGTTTTGCCATAAACTTCTATACCATTATATACCTGATTAAATTTATATATACTTCCTTTTTTATTTGATTTTACGGAGGTTGATTTTAATTCCTCAAATGGATTACTAATCCCCATTGCAGTCTTCAAACTATATAGCGAATAAAGTGCCGTTTCATACGAATCTACCTTTATATCACTATAGCTCCCTGATATATTTGTAATGTATCCGAATTCACTTATTTCTATATTATAATTATCATATCCACTGTTCATTTCCGCCAAATCATCTACTGATAAATCTTTTACATTTGATGGATCAAAATTTCTTGTATTCATAACAGTTACTGCGAATTCCTTTACCAGTGTTCTACCTTCGTAAGTAAGCTTAGCTGTTAATTGTACACTCTTTGGCTCACTGGATGGTCTATTAACTTTTCCACTTAAGTCTATTATCTGTTCATCACTTGATGTCCATTCAATATCAGAACCATATTGTCCACTTTCAACAAGCATTACATCCTGTGTAACGGCAGAATCACAATCTCCAGGATTGTAACCAATTCTAAGATATTTAAAATCATCTTCAAGTGGGTCAATTACTTTTCCCATATTATCATATAAAACTAATATATGTTCTGGATCCACTACCTCATCCTGTGTCTTAAATATATAACTTACTTTTATAGATGCTCCTACCTCAATGTTAGCATTTACACCATTATTAGTAATAAGGTAGCTTCCATCCTCGCATTTCGAATATCCATTATCATAATTTTCCCATGCACCGTTATACACAGAATCTATTCTGCCTGATGGCTAGCTGTTGTAACACTCCCTCCTCATTAGAATGGAGTTAACAACAGACACGCCCCTAGATAACGAATTCTAACCTTCAGTTGGAGTTAAAACTCCACTTGAAGCTAAGAATTCTGTTTATACGGACAATCAAATTTTAAGCTCCAATTGTTTATTGGTTCTTCTCCAGTGTTAGTTACAGTGATAAAAGTCTGGTATTCATCTTTTCTGTAGTTATTCACATCATACTCCATGGTATAACCATTACCTTGAGTATATATTTTCTCTTTTTGTATTAATCTTGAATCCGTAGGTTCTGTAACCACTTCATCTGTTCTAAATGTGCAACTTAACTGCACACAACTTCCTGGCTCTATATCTGCATTATCTACATGATTTGTTATGATATAACTGCCATCTTTACATCTCTGGTATCCACTTTCGTAAGTTTGCCATTCTCCATTGTATATTGCATAGATCTCATAAGGACTATTGAACTTTAAGCTCCAATTGTGTATCACCTTATCACCTGTGTTGGTTACGGTAATATTGTCCTGATATCCATTGGCTTCGTAATTGATAATGTGGTGGTCTATGGTATATCCTTCCCCTTCAATATTTAGCATACCGCTATGCAACAATTGAAATTCCGTAGGATCTACTACCCCATTATCAGATTTAAATGTGAAGCTTAGTTGTACACATCCTCCAGGCTCTATATTTGCATTCCGTCCTTGGTTTGGAATAAGATAAGTTCCATCTGAACATCTCTGGTATCCATTTTCATATGTTTCCCATGTTTCATTACATATAGCATCTATATTGTATGGTAGATTGAACTTAAGTTTCCAATTTTCTATGGTCTTATCTCCAGTGTTCGTTATCCAAATTTGTTCTTGGTATTCACCTATGTTGTAATTATCAACGTAGTACTTTATTTCGTACCCTTCCCCAGTAAAATGTGATGCATTTTCCGCTCCTTCACTTGCTTTTTGACCATTAATCTTGACTTCACCAGCGCTGGCTACTATAGTATTGCATAATGTCATCAACCCCATAACCAAAGTCAATACTAATGACATTAACTTTTTTGTACTGTGTTTCATTATACCACCCCTCATTTAATATTTTATTTAACATAATATTATTTAATAATTCATTTATTTAATAGTTCTGTTACAATTATTTATTTCTACATTTTATTCTGAATTCCTTTATTTCCTTAACACATTTTTCATGTTTTTTCTTATATTTATCTATTTTTCACAATAATCCTTCGCACTATATACATAAAGTCCTTTATTCTTTTTTAATTCATTGGCATTGCGGAAATGTTTAATTTTAAGATTCGATGATAAAAAATTATTTGAAAACGTAAAAGTTCCTCACATTGTTGTCATAAATCATCATGTGGGGAACTTGTAGTTTTTATTGTAAATACATTGATTTTGTGAAAAAATAGTTCATTACATCCTTTAAATCCTGATTATTACTTGAATACGATTCATGCTTTAAAGGTGCATATCCATCGATTAATTTCAAATGACCAGAACCATCTCCGAGAGCACAGTAATAATAATTTGTATCCTCTATCTTATTTGTTACTCTACCCTTAGGTAAGCTATTACATGTTAGTTTAATATCTGTTATTTTTTTTATTTTATCTAGAATTTCCTCAGTACTTTACCTTCGGTTTTAACCACGCTAATGCTTTCATCTCTCATACACTTTTGCAAGTATTCATCCTTGTTGGGTTCTATTAATAAGTGTATATCTGTCAAATCAATGTTTTTGATATCTCCGTGTCCATTTCTTATTGTTACAGTATGTTTTACTAGGCTATTTCCATAATACTGTTTTTCCTCATATGCAGCCATTATACCCGATAGATCCAATTGTACTTTTGAATAATCTTTAGTAGGTCTACTTGGGGTAGTCACTTATGGTTTTTTTATTTTTTCTTGCTTTTTGTTATTTAAAAGTATACACCCTATCAATAAACAACTCATTAGTATAATTGCTATAACCACTGATTTTTTCATTCATTACTCTCTTCTTATAACATCGTTTGACATATCATCAACTGGACATATAGTTCTAGTTGCACCGTTATATCTAAACACAGTCCAATATCTTCCCTCACCATCTGGGACATTAAATGTATATGCTGGATATGCCGAACCATTTACATACACTTTGACTGTAGCCCTTGATAAAGATAGCTTACTTTCATTGCTATAATTGTAAACATAAAAAGTATATGATCCTGATTTGGATTCATATATAGTTGTTGTTTCTGGTCCATATCCCGATGTATCATCAATATCTAACATACATACCAATTCCATATTATTATATACACTCTTATTTTGATAATATACATGTCCTTCTGATAGATTACTAAAATCACATAGCATGTGTGAATCTAAATCACGTGGTGTATCTCCCCATGACAAAACAACTCTAATCTGATTTTCCGATAACTCTGTTGATACCACTCCATTCTGTCCAGTAATAGATTTACTACCTAACACTTTTATATTTACAAATATGGAAATATACATCTTATTCTCATCAACAATTTCTACACAATAATTGCCACCTTTTAACATATCAAAAAAATAGTTTCCATCATAATCTGTTTCGGTGGTTTTAATTGTTTCTCCATAAATATTGTTAATTCCTCTTCTTATGTTTAATGTTAATTTTCCTCCTCAAGCTCTAACCTGTACTGCCTAGCATTTTCTATGTCCTTAACATACGTTCCATTTGACTCCGTCATAATGCTATCGCATTTGGTAAAGTCACTATCTTTTATTATCAGATTTAAATTTAAAACTTAACTGTACACATCCTCCAGCCTCTATATTTGCATTCCATCCTTGGTTTGGAATAAGATAAGTCCCATCTTTGCATCTCTGGCAGTAGGATAATGACCTCTGCCTTCGCTATGCTCGTCACAGATCTATTATCCCTTGCTGTGGGTAGTACTATCATTTTATTTAACAGAATATTATTTAATAACCTAATTCATAAACAGACTTCTTAGCTTCACGTGGAGTTTTAACCCCACGTTAAGGTTAGAAGTCGTTATCTAGGGGCGTGTCTGCTGTTAACTCCATTCTAATGAGGAGGGAGTTAACAACAGCTAGCCATCAGATAAAATAATTCTGTTATTATTAATTTCTACATTTTATCCTAAACTCCTTTATTTCTTTAACATATTTTTCATGTTTTTTCTTATATTTATCTATTTTTTACAATATTCCTTCACACTATATACATAAAGTTCTTTATTGTTTTTTAATTCATTGGCATTGTAGAATTGTTAAATTTAGCAGACAAGAGTGAATTGGGAAATTAAATATATAATAAGACCTCATGACAAATGGCATATAAAGCTGTAAATCATGAGGTCTTGCTTTTCATATCATCTTTATTCTGTTATTATAGCTGCTTCCATAAGAACTCCCGCGTTGTCTCTGTAAATTTCACAGATTTGGCTAAGGGGCAATGGATTTTTCCCTAATCCCACTTCTACAGTATATCCTGGCCTATTGAATTCCTTTATAAACCAATCTTTGTATCCTGCAAAAGATGTAATTCCAGTGGTTTCGCTTAAAGAGTAGCCACTAATTTTTGCAAAAGTCTCTCCTATTGGCAATGCCTCTTGTGGAGCTTCATCTAGATATTGCCAATATATAACTTCTCCTTGACTATGATAGGCGAGGACAAGCCTAAAATCATGTTCTCTTGTAAAGTTAACTAAATTGTTGCTCTCCGGTTCTGATTGTGGGTAAGGGCCTCCATATCTTGTAGGTCCAGGTCCAAATACTCCATAAGATTCTTCAGCTTTTTTTGACTCCTCAAAGGATGCGTCGTAATTATGATTTAAATCTACGCCTCTTATATTTGCACTCCATGTGGTGGAAAAATCTTTACTTCCTTTATTCCATTTAATTAGCTTATCATAATAAGGGTTGCTCTCCTCTACTCCATTGATGACAAGATCTACCCCATCTGGGTTCACCATGGGCACAATATACATACTAGCTTCGTTCCATATTTTTTCTGGCGAATACCCAAAAAACTCTTGTTTTTTGCTGTATACTTTTGAAAACTCCTCAATGAATTTCATTAAAAATGTAGATGTTATCCACTCAATGGCATGATGTGCTCCATTATATCCTACTTCTTTTTCACCTGTTCCCAATCTTAGGTAGTACATTTTTTTCCCAAGTACACTTTCTCCTATGGTTCCCACCTGAAGAAATGGGTATAGAACTTTTAGAGATTTTATGTTTCTCTCCAATACTTCATAGTCATATTTTACATCCGTAGGAACTATATTTATACCAGGGTAGGGTATTATCAGTTCCTGACCAATGGTTAATATGGAATCATCCTCTAGTTTATTAATCATTACAAGCTGCTGCAATGAAACACCATATTTTTCGCCAATGCCGCTCAGTGTATCCCCTTTTTCAACAGAGTAGATGAAATATCCATTTCTATACCTGTCTATGGCATCCATGGTGAGGTCATCTACGATTCCTGTATCTAAAAGTCCATTAGATTTTTGAAAATTTATAACTGCCTCCTTAGTCTTTGCTCCAAAAATCCCATCCACGGGCTCTTTGTAAAATTTTAGCTGTCTCAATATACTCTGTAGCTTACTAACCTTGTTTCCTCTGTCATTTTCCTTTAAAATAATCATTTTTCACTCCAAAAAAAGTACTCTATATTATTTTATACAGAGTACCTTGTTTTGTTGCCATAGCTATATTATTTTATTTAAATGAATTCTTTATCTCTGTCCTAATTTCAAATTTGGCATGGCATTTATCTTTAAGTCCGCAGTTCTTCCCTTTTCATATTCAAAATAAGCGGCACTGCCTATCATTGCAGCATTATCTGTGCAAAGTATTGGCGATGGGTATAATATTTTCACACCATTTTTCCTGCCAGCTTCATCTAAAGCTGCTCTAAGATGTGTATTGCAAGCAACTCCACCAGCTATAACTATTTTATCTGCTTTTCTCATGTTGCAAGCCTTCATGGCATTTGAAACCAGTACCTCTACCACTGCTTTTTGAAAGGATGCAGCCACATCTGCTTCAACTACTTTTTCCTGTTTCATCTCCATTTTATTGAGATAATTTAACACTGCAGACTTTACACCGCTAAAAGAAAAATCAAGGGTATCCTCGTCAAATTTTGCCCTAGGGAATTCTATAGCATTTTCATCGCCCTCATAAGATAATTTATCCACCTTTGGCCCACCTGGATAGCCAAGTCCAATGGCTCTTGCTATCTTATCAAAAGCCTCTCCAGCAGCATCATCTCTTGTCTGCCCAAGAACTTCAAATTCTCCATAATCTTTCATATAAACAATAAAAGTATGTCCTCCAGATACCACAAGGCATATGAAAGGAGGCTGTAAATCCTTGTGTTCAATGAAATTGGCACAAATATGCCCTTCTATATGGTTTACACCTATTAAAGGCTTATGCGTTGCATAGGCAAGTCCTTTTGCATACTGTAGTCCAACTAACAGTGCTCCCACAAGCCCTGGTCCGTAGGTAACTCCTATGGCATCTATATCTTTCAATTCAAGATTTGCATCCTTAAGAGCCTTCTCCACCACCACATTTATAGCTTCTATATGTTTTCGTGATGCGATTTCTGGCACAACACCACCGAATTTTTCATGTATATCAATCTGGGATGCTATAACGTTAGATAACATATTTCTTCCGTTTTCAATGACTGCTGCCGCCGTTTCATCACAGCTGGATTCTATGGCAAGTATTTTAAATGAATTTTCCATAAGATTTCCTCTCCTTACAATTGTGACTTATATAATTATAAACCACATAGTTGCAGTAATCAATTTAAAATGTCACTAGCTCTTCGAAACATTTTATAGCATAGCTATCCGTCATACCTGAAATATAATCAACTACAGATTGCATATAATCTTTTCGACTTTGAAGATTGCCATAGATTTTTTCGTTTTTATAGGTAGCTTGTTTCCCTCCACTCTTTCCATGCTGCTTATTTTCTTCTATATCACAATATTTTGTCAGCCAGTCTGCAAATCCTCCCATAAGTTCATTATAATATTTTTGATTTTTCCTTAAAATTAGCATGGTGCTTGTTGCCCCCTTTTCGTCATAGCATTGAAAAAGAGCCTTGAATAGGCTTTTAACTATTAAACTCGAATACTCATGAAAATATTTCATTCTTTCATTGCCATATATTACTCTATAGTTGAAAGCTTTTATATTTTTTATCATGGTCATAGTTTTATCGCTGAAAACTATTCCATTATCCGGTGAGCTGTGTTTTACAAGATCTGATATGAGTTCATGGATTACCTTAGATGTGTTTATATAACCTATATCACAAGGGGCAATTATATCATTAAGTTCTTTTAAATTTTCTCTAGATATTAGTCCTACATCTATGGCATCCTCTATATCCCTTCCTAGGTATGCTATTTTGTCCGCCACCTTCACAATGCAGCCTTCCCATGTATAAGGGTTAAATTGCCCCGGATTTTGAAAATCTATGAAATCTATGGCCTCTGCTCTAGGAAACAAGCCATTATCATCCACCTCACCACAATGGGATATTATGCCGTCGCGTACAGCATAGGTAAGATTTAAATTGCAATGTTCACCGTTACAATTTTCCAAAAGTTCTATTTTATCTACAAATCTCAGCCCATTTTTTTCATGCCAAAACCTTTCATCTGGAAACCCCTGTTCTCTGTACAACTCTTCTATAATTTTTTCACAGGTATGTCCAAAGGGGGCATGACCTAAATCGTGGGCCATGGCAATGGCTTTGGTGAGTTCAGTATTTAGCCCTAGTTCCCTGGCTATGGAATAACTGATGGATTCCACGTGGGCAACGTGCTCCATTCTTGTACATATATGATCGTTCTGAGTATTGAAAAACACCTGTGTTTTATGCTTTAACCTTCTGTAGGCAAGGCAATGGAGAATTCGAGTGTAGTCCCTGCCAAATTCTGTTCTTATATCATCCTGGCGATGGTATATAGCTTTTTCCCTTCCAATACAATGCTGCCATTTTTCATTATCTTTAGTCATGGCAACCTTAGCGAATTTATTACACATTTTCACACACCCCTTTTTCCTTGCATTTTATATAATATAATGGTATCTTAATAATGGTTTTATACATACCTACTATTTTATTATAGTATAATACTAAAAAAGAAAGAAGGAGTTATTATGAGACGAGCCAATGATTTAGGGAAAGATCCCATATGGTCCTTAGTTTTAAAGCTATCAATCCCTTCTATGATAGCTCAATTTGTAAATGTACTAT
This sequence comes from Hathewaya proteolytica DSM 3090, assembly GCF_900142225.1. Lineage (GTDB taxonomy): Bacteria > Bacillota > Clostridia > Clostridiales > Clostridiaceae > Hathewaya > Hathewaya proteolytica. Next base: position 116,956 of record NZ_FRAD01000004.1, on the reverse strand, counting down.
ACAGCATCATCGACCGTATGTACATCGGTAACATCCATGCTATAGGTGAGCTTGCACTAGCGGGAGTTGGAATCTGCGGTCCCATTGTAACGCTTTTATCGTCCTTTGGAACTCTAGTGGGCCTTGGTGGTTCTATTCTTATGGCCATGAAAATGGGTGAGGGAAATAGGAAAGAGGCAAAGCACATATTATCAAATTCCTTTTTAATGCTTACAGTATTATCCCTTATTTTAACAGTGATTTTTCTTCTTTTTAAGAATAAGCTGCTGTTTTGGTTTGGAGCTAGCAACGTAACCTTTGAGTATGCAAATACTTATATGACAATTTATACTCTTGGCACCTTCTTTGCTCTTATGGCTGTGGGACTAAATTATTTTATAACTTGCCAAGGATTTCCCACTATTTCTATGTTTACAGTGTTACTGGGGACAGTTACCAATATCATATTGGATCCCATATTTATCTTTGTACTCAATATGGGAGTTGCTGGGGCTGCCATTGCTACTGTCATCGCCCAAATATTTTCTTGTTCCTTTGCACTGTGGTTTTTATTTGGTAAAACTATACCTATAAAAATCACCTTTGGAAATTACTCTAAGAAAATCATGAAGGGAATTGTTAAAATAGGCGTTTCCCCTTTTTTAATATTGGCTTCTGACAGCATAATAATAATTTTAATGAATGCCATATTGAAACACTATGGTGGCAAAAATGGAGACATGCTTATATCCTGTGCAACTATTGTGCAAAGTTATCTTATGCTGGTAACTGGCCCAATGTTAGGTATTACCGGCGGTACTCAAGCAATTATAAGCTATAATTATGGAGCTCAAAATCACGATAGGGTGCTAAAGGCTGAAAAGTATATACTTATACTATGCGCCTCCTTTACCACTATTATGTTTGCGATTTCCCGTATTATCCCTCAATACTTTGTGGAGATTTTTACAAAGGAACCTGAATACATCAGCCTTTCAGTTTGGGGTATAAAAGCGTTTACTTTAGGCATTATTCCCCTTGCGGCACAGTATACCTTTGTAGATGGCCTAACAGCCCTTGGATGCACTAAAGCGGCATTATGCCTGTCTATGTTCCGTAAATCTGTATATGTAATTTCCACCTTCTTTTTGCCAATGTTCTTTGCCACAAGAAATGTTTTCTATGCACAGCCCATTGCAGACATGATAAGTACCGTGGTTAGTACAGTAACATATCTCCTATTATTTAAAAAACATCTTTATAGGAAAAGCTACTAAATTATATTTTAAAAATAGCCTTACAGATAATCCTCTACGGATACCATAAGGCTATTTTTTAATGCTTTATTTTACATATACAATGGCGTTTTCATTTCTTTCTTTGTCCTGAAGTTCTACCGCTGCATGACCTAGGGATAAGGTTGCCCACACCACATGATTTTCAGGGATATGGAAGGAATTTAAGATTTCCCTTATCTCTTCTCTATCACAAATAGTCTTAAGCTGATTTATCCAACATGAACCTAGATTTAGTTCTGTGGCCATGAGCATCATGTTTTCCATGGCACAAGCACAATCTGCAAGGCCGTTTGTATTGTCCTTTTCGTTAGAGACAAGAATTATAACTGGTGGATTGTACATATTGTACTCCTTTGTCATACCAAGAGCTGCTTTCATTGTCCCTGCTAAGTGTTGTATTTTTTCTCTATCTTGAACCACAGTGAACTGCCAGCTTTGTTTATTCATGCCTGTGGGAGCGTAAATGGCTGCTGTAAGTATTTCTTCTATAGCTTGTTTACTTACAGGCTCCTCTGTAAATGCTCTGCAGCTTTTGCGCTTCATAATATTTTCTAAAATTTTGTTCATAAAAACATCCCCTTATTTATTTAAAAATTTACTTATTTAATACTCTACTTCTTTAATGTTATACTATTTATTCTATCCTTTAATAAATCAGCTTGGCTTGTAAGTTCTTCACTTGCCGCTGCTGTCTCCTCTGAGGTAGAAGAATTGGTCTGAATTGTGGCAGATAACTGATCAACACCGTTTACAAGTTCATTGATGGATGTGCTCTGATTTTGTACGGCATCGCTTATCTCGTTTACGAGAATTGAAACCTGTTGTGCAGATTCCTTTACGTTGCCGATGGAATCCACTGTGCTGTCAAGAATCAATACACCATTTTTTACTGACTGTGATGATTTTCCAATTAAATCCACTATGTTTTTTGCTGCCTCTCCACTTTGATCTGCTAATTTTCTTATTTCATCCGCTACAACGGAGAATCCTCTTCCTGCATCTCCTGCTCTTGCTGCCTCTATGGCTGCATTTAATGACAAAAGATTTGTTTGCTCTGCTATATCGTTAATGGCATTTATTATATTGGATATTTCCTTTGATTTATCCTCTATGTCAGTCATTGCATCCACAAGAAGTTTTGTATTGTCAACGGTTTTCTGCAATTCACTTGCAGCTTCCATAGTTTTTCCATTAGCCTGCTTAGAGTTACTAGCTGTAACATTTGCCTGTTCTGATATTGTACTTAGAGTAGCGACTAATTCCTCTGCAAAACCAGCTTGCTCTGTAGATGATTCTGAAAGAACTTGAGCACTCTGTGCAATCTGCTCTGAGCCATTTGCCACTTCATTGGCTGCTGAACCAATATCAGACATAACTTCTGATAGTCCAGAAGTTATGTTTTTTATAGACTGAAGAATTTCATTAAACTGACCTACATAGGCTTCTTCATTATTAGATCTAACATCAAAATTACCCTCTGCCATTTCATTTAACATATTACTGATATCACTTATTATGGTTTTAAAAGTTTGAAAACCAACATCAAAATTTCTTGCCACCTTAACGATTTCATTGTTACCTTCATAGCTAATATCTACGTCAAAAACACCTTTAACCATATTATCTGCAGCTTTTTCCACTTGTTTTAAAGGTTCCATGATGGATGTTCTTATTGCCCTAGCTGCGAATACACAAGTTACAGCGAAGATAGAAATAGCCACTCCTACAACGATAAAGGCAATGGTAGGGTTCATTTTATATAAAAACATTCCGCCAAATACCGCTATTAATCCTATTACAGAGATAAATGCAAATGTACCTACAATTTGCTTTCTGATAGTTAATTCTTTAAACTTTTTCATAGTTATTCCTCCTAGTTATCTTTATCTCACAATCATATATTACTTTATCGTCATTTACAAAAAAAAATTAATATTAAATTTTAAATTTTTACTAGATTATAATAATAATTATAATATTAATTAACTTTTAATCAACTTCTTAACATCACAAGTATGTATTGTATTTTTCAATAAAAGTTAAGCTTTCTATTTGTATTATCTATAGATGTTATATAATTTTTTATTGAATGTAGGTGTAGTATTACTTATACTGTAAGTGTACAAAATATACTATTGGAGGTAAGAAGTTATGAATATTAAAAAAGAAGTTAGCGTAGAAAAAATAAGAAAGGATGCTGAAGAATTATTTAGAGGTGGTTTCTTCTGTTCTGAGGCTGTAGTAAGTGCTATAAGAAGCAACTTCGAATTGGATATTCCAGAAGAGGTTATAGCTATGGCATCTGGTTTCCCTGTTGGTATTGGTAGATCAAAATGTCTTTGTGGCGCTGTATCCGGTGGCGTTTTAGCTCTTGGTATTTTCTTCGGACGTACAAAGCAGGGAGATCCTAAGGTAGAGAAAAACCTAGCGGTTGCAAAGGAATTACACGATTATTTCAAAGAAAATAACGGGAAAAATGCTCTATGTTGTAGAATACTTACAAAAGAATTTGATATGGGTGCTGGCGAGCACAAAGAACAGTGCATAAGATTCACTGGCATGGTTGCTGCAAAAGTAGCTGAAATAGTTATAAGAGAGCTTAGCTTAACAAATCTTGATGCATAATTTTATATAAAAATAGGAGAAATACCATGAAAAAAATTATACAAGCTATTCCAATACCTTTTGCAGGGGTTATTTTAGGCCTTGCTGCCCTCGGAAACTTACTTCAAAGCTATTCGGAGAGTTTAAGGCTTGCCTTGGGCATTATGGCAATGATTCTAGCTATAGCATACATATTTAAAATTGTTGTCTGTCCGAGCTCCATAAAGGAAGAAATGAAAAATCCTATTATGGCCAGTGTGGCAGGAACATTTCCTATGAGCCTAATGCTTATTTCTGTGTATTTAAAGCCATATATGGGTTCTTTAGCAGTGTATTTGTGGTTTTTTGCCATAGGGCTCCACTGTGCCCTTATACTTTACTTCACATGGAAGTTTATTTTGAAATTTGACATAAAAAAAGTTTTTGCTAGCTACTACATAGTCTACGTTGGTATAGCAGTAGCGGGAGTGTCTGCACCAGCATTTAAGATGCAAAATATCGGAAGAATGTCTTTTTATTTTGGACTAGCTTCTTTAATTGTTTTACTTCCTGTTGTCACATATAGGCACATGAAACTCAAGGCGATTCCAGAGCCAGCAGCACCATTATTCTGCATATTTACAGCACCTGCTAGCCTTTGCCTTGCTGCCTATACTCAATCCTTTGCAACAAAAAATATCACCATGATTTACTGTTTACTAGCACTATCACTTTTAATATATTTAGTTGTGTTAGTAAAGTTGCCAAGCTTTTTAAAGCTTAAATTTTATCCAAGCTGTGCCGCTTTCACTTTTCCATTTGTAATCAGCGCTATTTCTACAAAGCAATCTATGAAAGCTTTAGCTACTATGAAAAGTCCACTGCCAGTTTTAAAATATGTGGTACTGGTGCAAACTATTATAGCTACTGTGCTTGTTGCTTACACTTTGGTTAGATTTATCATGGCAATTTACAAAAATAGTACAATAAAAACTGTGGAAAAATAGTAAGTAAAAAGACTGTGGATATTATGTATCCACAGTCTCTTCTTTTTTTCTATTGTTGTTCCGCCCAGTTTGCTGGATATACTACGTATATGAATTTTGCATGATTAGGGGCACAGAACTTAATCTTGCTGTTTTTAGGAATCAACATTATGTCACCTTGATTTCCCACAACTCTTCTGCCATCTATCTCAATTTCAAGGGTTCCTTCGATGATGTAATCAACTTCATCATATTTAAGTGTCCAGTCAAATTCTGTTTCCTTCATTTCCATGACTCCACAGCCAAGACGTGGACTTTCTTCTGTTGAAAATACATCTTTTAGATATACTTGGTCGCTTTCTTTGCCTGTATCGAATTTCTCCACCTTTACTGTGTTTGTCCGAACTGCCATGATGCCACTTGGATCTATCTGTCTCACCATTTCATCTTGGCCTTTGCACTGTCCAGACTTGCCAAGCTTTTCTTCTATTATTCTTCTTATAATCTGTTCTAATGCCTTTTCATCTATATTCTGCATATGTTATTCACCTCACACCTTTCTACAATGTCTATTTATTAAGCTTCTGCACTAGCTTCTACCTTGGGGTTTTTAGGGGTGATAATGCTTGCCAATACTACAGCTACAATACCTGTTACAAGCTTTGCAATAATCATAGCAGAAATCATACCCTTGTCCACTCCTGCTGTAAATCCAAGATGGTCACCTAATACAAAGCTAGCACCTACTGCAAATGCCACGTTTATTACCTTTCCTCTATCATCCATATCTTTCATCATTCCGAACATTGGGATGTTGTTTGCTAGTGTTGCTATCATACCGCCTGCAGCCACATCATTGATGCCTAAAAGTCCACCAACTTTCATAAGTGGTTTGCTGAATACTTTTGTTATAACGTAAACTAGTGGAAGTGCTCCTGCAAGTACTATAGCGATATCGCCAACTACAGATATACCATCGCCGATTGGCTTCATACCTGGGATTATTACTAATCCTGTTAGTTTCTCTATTATAGCTGCGGCAAGACCCACTGTGATTATTGCTGTAACACATTTACCAAATATAATAAAACCATTTATTATTGCCTTTGGTGCTTTCCAAAGACCTAATGCTATTAGAACTGCAAAAATTATGATTGGTACTAAATTTATAAGGATAGTTCCCACTGGAAGTCCCTGTACCAGTCCTCCCACAAAACATCCTACTGGAATAGCTATCATACCTGCTAAAATACCCTTTGCAAGGAATGGGCTATCTTCTTTCTTGATTATACCAAGAGATACTGGTATACTGAACACTACTGTGGCACCCATCATACTTCCAAGAATAAGTCCTGCAAATCTTGCCACTTCTGGATTTGTACCCATAGTTTTGGCAAGCTCATATCCTCCCATGTCATTGGCAAGGATTGCCGCTGCAAACATGGCTGGATCCGCACCTAAAAACTTTGCTATAGGTGTTACCACCGGTTGTAATACATTTGCAATAACTGGTGCTAAGCATATTACACCCACCATAGCTGCTGCAAGAGCACCCATAGCCATAAGGCCCTCGTCAAATTTTTCACCTAAACCAAATTTGTTGCCTATAACTTTATCTAAAGCACCTAAGGCCATGAACACAACCATTATATAAATAATAATATCGTTAATACCCATTAAAGCTACCACCTTTCAGATCTTTACACAGATCTCTATATAGATTTTAATAATTCTTCGCTAGGAGCTGGAATTACAGATATATTTATTAGCTTATTTCTTCCTATGTTTTTTAAAGCGTAATCCACAGCTTCTTGTACATTGCTGAGTTCACTGGAGATTATAAAATAACCTTTTCCACCTACCAGGTTTCCTGGCACAAATTTTACAAGGTTTACGTTGCAATATTTCAAAATACAGTCTAAATACTTTATGGAATAAGCTACTGAAGAATGTTCAACAATACCAATGGCTTTACTAATTTTTTTCGATATATATTTTTTTGAAATGCTGTTTATTATATCTTCATGGGGGTTAGTTATAATAAAATTTGAAAGAACATGCTTATCTTCTATGTGATTTACTTCATTTAATGCCATTTCCACATCTGCCACATATCCCGTTAATGCAATAAGAAATTTACCTGGACAGATACTTTTACACATAATCACATCTAAATCAGCTATCTTTAACATTCTATCCGCGATTTCATATCCCTTTGATACGCTGCTTAACTCTACAATTGCCAAAGCATCCCTCATATAGTTCACCTCCATATGCTGTATTCTAAGTTATTCCTGTATGTCTACAGAGTCTATTATACCTACAATGGCTGCATCTAGGGGAGCTTCTCTTCTAACGGAAACTCTAGCTGCTCCGCCCGTAGCTATAAGGACTTTATCGCCAATTCCTGCACCTATTATATCTGCTGCAACTATGGCATCTGATTTGTGTATTTTGTCCTTATCTGAATCACAAGGTACAACTACCATTAACTTCAAGCCCTCAAGTTTTTCATCTTTTTTTGTAGCCCATACATTTCCAATTACCTCACCAATAAACATAACAACGCCTCCAGTTACATTAAATCATAATTTACGCAATAAAGATATTTTGTTTCTTCTCACAAAGTCCATGGCAAGTGGTGTAAAAATCGCCTTTGCATCAATGCTTACTGATTTGATACCACTATATGATGCCTTTTTAAGCTCACCTTCACATATAACTTTTTTGTCAGTAAGGTCATAAATATTATTTTCTTCTTTTGCTTCTTCTTCTATAACTTTTTTATCTTCAGTTCTCTTTTTTCCAATTTCACTCAAAAGATTACTTTCGTTTACAAAATCCACGCCAAAAGATTGAAGGACTTTTTCATAAGTTCCGTACATATTATAGAAATTGTGATTGCAAGTGTTTTTATAATCCTTATACTCAACACCTTCGTTTATCACATATATTCTTTTGCCTTTAAGTATAGCATGGGAAATATACATTTCTCTACAGTCGCTTATTATTCCCAAGGAAATATTGGCAAGTTCTTTATTGCTAAGCCCATACACAACTAAATTCTGACACTGTTCTACAGCTTCCTTGCAATGGCCACACTGTTCACAGTTAAGGTCTATATTTTCACAGCTAGTGACAACATTGAATTTCTGTAAGCAGATTTTGTCTATAAGCTCCTCTGCTTTTCTTTCTTTGTATTGTTCCCTTGGCTTAAGAAAAAACACCTTATGGTCGCAGTTGCTTTTCTTTATATTTTCATCCTTAAGGAGTTGTAATACTCTTCTCATCACTTCGTCTGTGACACTTTGTATTAACTCTTTGTTGTCTGTCAATATTTTATTTTCCACAAGATCACCCGCTATTTTACAATTTTCCCTCTCATATTCTTCAAATAACCACATCCGTTGGCTTCATCGTAATCAAGGTGCATGGCTGTATTATAATCTGGGCTTACCCTTACGATTACATTGTCAAATATAAGGCTTCTTTCCTCACATCCTACTCTCACCATGACTTTTTCCTTATCCTCTACATTAAATTTTTTAGCATCTTCAGGAGTCATGTGTATATGTCTTTTGGCAACTATAACACCTTTGGACAAGGATACCACATTTTTGCCAGCCACCAATATGGCACTTTCACTACCCTCAATATCTCCTGACATTCTAACTGGGGCTTTAAGTCCTATACCTACTGCATCTGTCAGGGAAAGTTCCACCTGAGTTTCTTTTCTTACAGGCCCAAGCACTGACACTTTACTAAGAACTCCCTTAGGTCCAATAACCGTTACTTTTTCTTCGCAAAGGTACTGTCCTGGCTGTGAAAGTTCTCTAACCTGTTTTAGTTCATATCCCTTACCAAATAGCATTTCAACGTGCTCTTTGCATAAATGAACGTGCTTACCAGAAGCCTCTACAAGAATACTGTCCTCATCTTCCTTATTATTATCACATACATGGCAATGGGACTTAGATTTTTCACCTATCCTTTTTACAAGTTCATCCACTATTAAGTCTATATTATTTTCATACTCCGATTTCATGTTTTCACCACCCTTACCTGTTGCTTAACCACTTTTTTATTTGTTTTCACTGAGAATTTTGCACATTAGAACATACACATAGCTACTAAGCCTATTCAAAGCTTTTATGATGTCCTCCCTTGCAATTTCTTCTCCATTTCTGAGTGCCATCATGGCTATAACTTCTGCTTCTCTAACCTGGGTTCTTATTTCATTTACTGCAGCGAAAATCTCTCCATATTCATAGCTTGGATACCAAATATGATCCACGCCAAAGTACTTTTTAGGATTGTGAGACATAAGCCTTATTTCATCAAAGCTATAGCCCATAACATTATTATCTTCTATAGCTTCCTTCATTATTTCAGCTATCATAATCTTTCGCTCATACTCTAAAATAGACTGCAAATCCTTTGTTATATGGCTTTTACCAGCTTTGTGCGCCATTACTTGTGCACTTAATGTCTTTGCCTGAAGTGAATCCAGCTTTCCTCGCAACTTAATAATAGGGTGATCTTTATATGCAAGTTCTGTTCCATAAAGCGCTGTCATGAATTCAGGTTTTTTAAAAGGTTTACTTTCCTTCTTCTTTACCTCCACCGAAGTGTCAGCTTTTTCACCTACTGTAAGCTTTATATTCCTCTCCTGAAGATATTGTTTTGCTGAAGGCGTTATTATTACCCCCTTCTCCACTGTAAGCTCTTTTATGTCGGAATTTTTTAGCTTTGCTCTTAAATTATATTCAGTTAACACACCCATATTTTCACATCCTATCATAAACAAAATGGACAGCAAAGTGATGACACAGTGATGTTTTACCACATTCAGCCACTAAGCTATCCACTTTAACTTAAGGTATTATTAAACTATTTTATGCAATTGTTACTCAGTTACCTTTGGTAATACTATTTCAACATCTGTATGTGGTCTTGGAATTACGTGAACTGATACTAATTCTCCAACTCTTTCAGCAGCAGCTGCACCTGCATCTGTTGCAGCCTTAACAGCTCCTACATCTCCTCTTACCATTACAGTTACAAGACCAGCACCTATTGTTTCTTTGCCGATAAGTTGTACATTTGCAGCCTTTACCATAGCGTCAGCAGCTTCTATAGCCCCTACTAATCCTTTAGTTTCAATCATTCCTAATGCATTCATGTTTGCCATTTTTTATTCCTCCTAAGAATCCATTTAAAATTTTATATATTTTTATTTGTAATCGCAAATTATTTTGCAAGTTTCTCCATTAGTTTTTCTAAAATAGCTTCAATTAATTCATCTGAGATCTTAGCTTCTGTGACAGGCTTAGAACAACTTTCCATTGTGCAAGGAGATGCCTTTCTTATATCCTCAAGTTCTCTAATACCATAGGCAACTTTTTTAATGTTTATAAGATCCATTGGACCAACGTTGGCTGATGTTGAACTTCCACCTATGGCACCGCAGCCAAGTGTTAATGCTGGAACAAGGTTTGTTGTTCCACCTATACCACCTAAAGCTCCTGGTGTATTTACAAGCATTCTAGATATTGGTTGCTTTAGTGCAAACTTTCTTATGACATCTTTATCTTCGCAATGAACAACTACAGTATGACCTTTGCCTTCATTCATTAGAATTTCAACACATCTATCACAAGCTGATTCCATATCCTTCTCCACATAAAAAGCTAATATTGGGGTAAGCTTTTCCCTGGAGTATGGATTATCTTTGCTTACAGTAGTTTCTTCAGAAATAAGCACTCTTATACCCTTTGGTATATCAAGACCTGCAAGCTTTGCCAATGTTTCTACGCTTTTTCCAACTATGGCTGGATTCATTGTTCCGTTGGCTCTTAAAATAAAGCTGCCAAGTTTCTTTGATTCTTCTCTATTTAAGAAGTAACCGCCTTGAGCTTGTACTTCTAACATTACCTTTTCTCTCATACATTCCTCAATAACAATGGATTGCTCCGATGCACAAATTACACCATTGTCAAAGGTCTTGCTATGAAAAATTCTCTTTACTGCCATCTTTACATCTGCACTTTTGTCTATATATGCAGGGCCATTGCCTGGTCCAACTCCTATGGCTGGATTTCCTGAACTATAGGCCGCCTTTACCATGGCTTCTCCACCAGTGGCAAGTATAAGGGCTGTATCCTTATGTTTCATAAGCTCTTGTGTTCCTTGCAGTGTGGCAATAGAAATACATTCTATAATGCCATCTGGTGCCCCAGCTTCTTTCGCAGCCTTTTTAAGTATCTTTACCGTTTCCAATATACATCCTTGTGCACCTGGATGAGGTGATACAACTATGGCATTACCTGATTTTAGAGAAATAAGAGTCTTGTATATGGTAGTAGAAGTTGGGTTTGTAGATGGAATTATACCAGCCACAACACCTACAGGTACTGCCACATCCATGGTGCTTTTCTCCTGATCCTCAGCTATTATGCCTACAGTTTTCATATCTTTCATGCTTTCAAATACAATTTTACTAGCAAATAAATTTTTTATAACCTTATCTTCCCATATACCAAAACCAGTTTCTTCATTGGCCATCTTTGCCAATTTTATAGCTTGGGCTTCTGCAGCCTCTGCCACAGCCTTTACTATTCTATCTACTTGTTCCTGGGAAAAGTTTTTGTATTCTTCCTGAGCTTTCTTGGCTCTTGCTATACAACTTCTTACGTCTTGTATAGACATAAGATCTTTATCTAAAGTATTCAACTATTAACACTTCCTTTCCACAACCTCAAGTATGGCTTCTATAAGCTCATCTTTCCTTGCAAATTTAATCTGCTTTTTTGTAAGATTTGTTATTACCATTCTTGCAATGGTACGAAGCTGTAAAACTTTCATACTTTGAAGGTCTTCCCTTGTATATACCGAGGATTTTTCGCAAACTTTTTGAAGATCTTTATCCTCTTGAAGCTCTTTACTTTCTTTAAGTTCTTTATTTTCCTCAGTGTCACAACACTTATCTTCTTGTAATTGCTCCTTTGCTTTGGGCATGTTGTCACTTAATATAAATTCCATATCCTCTGCAGTTTTTGCAATTACATGGGTAGCTCTAAGTGTTCCTATTCTCTCCACAGCCATCGCTGCAGTTTCTACTGCTACCCTCACAGCCTCAACTTCGCCAGTAAGTTTTACTGTCACTATACCACCGCCGATGCATTCGCAACCTATTACTTCAACATCGGCAGTTTTTAGTGCCACATCAAGACCTTCAATGGCACACACAAGTCCCACAGTCTCAATTAAACCTAGTGAATTCATATTATATTAACCTAAAAATCAGTTGGATTAGCTGCTACAAATTTTACTGCATCTGCAAAAGCATCGCATGCTGCCTTACAGGCTGACTGGCTTCCTGTTAGCAACGCTCCTCCAAAGTTTGTTTCTGATGGAGGTCCAAAGAAACATTTCATATCTACTGAAGCGGCCTTCATAGCTGCATCAAGAGCGTACATTGCTTCCATTGGTGGAGCTATAAGATATGCAATGGCTTCTCCCTCTGTTATACCGCACTGCTCTGAAAGATAAGAACCAGTTCTCGACACGCAGTAAGCATAATATGGTATTGAACCGTCTTCATTTGCCATTCTGAAAGTTGCAACTCCACTTTCAATGAAATCAACTATGGCATTTAATCCACTTCTTACTTCTGCAGGTGATGGTCCTGAAATTATACCTATAACTTCACCTGCAAGCTTTGTACTAGCATTTCCCGCACCGCCATAAAAGGATCTTGCATAAACAACTTTTACGTCAGAAGCCTTTGTAGCTTCATCCAAGGCTGTATATGTTACATCATCGCAATCAGCTGTGATCATACCAATGCTCTTATGATTTGGATCTAAATTAAACTGTTTCACCATATCAGGGTTTACATTTGGTATCATTTTAACACTTAATATATTAACTGGAATTTGTTCACCTATCATTGACTATTCCTCCTAGTGATTTTTCACATATTCTAAGAAATTAAAGCTTTAAATCTACTCCGCTTGCTTTAGCTTCTAACATCTTCTTTATTATTTCTGCTAGATGAGCTCCAGCTTCAACGGCAGGAGTACCACCCTTGTGTATATTTGACAATACTGTTCTTCTTGATTCTGGCATACCAACTGTTCCCTTGTAAGTGATGTATGCACTCATACTTTCAGCTGTCACAAGCCCTGGTCTTTCACCAATAAGTACACATGTAACATCTGCACCAGTTATTTCAGAAATCTGGTCCATAACTGCAACTCTTCCAAGTCTCACAAAGAAAGGAGTTCCTGCATCAATGCCATAAGCTTTAAGTCCCTGTAATAATGCTGGCAATACATCCTTTACATTAGCTGCAATAGCAGTGGAGCTAAGCCCGTCAGATACGTATACCTGAACTGTAGGATTCATCTTACAGTTTTCCTTAATCATCTTAACAGCTTCATCATCAAGTTTTCTTCCAAGGTCTGGTCTTGTCAAATATTCATCCTTATCCTTGCACATAGTCTGTACTGAGAAGAATCCCATTTCTTTTATCAATTCCTCTGGAACGTCTGAGAATACTGCATCCTGAGCTACTGCATGGTCAGCTCTAAATCTTATCATTGTTTCAGTCTTATATCTTCCGCCAGCTCTTCCCACACCAAGTCTCGCTGGAGTGTACTGCTTCACCTTCATATATGCATCTCTGTCTTCTGGATTTTCTACTAATAACAATTTTTTTAAATCAACTTCTAATGGATCAGGTAACACTTCATCACTTACTTCAGTTACAGAGCTCACTGCAGCTTTCACAGCTTCCTCAGTATTTCCGCCCTTTCCTGCCATCTCAACTAATACCTGTTCAACTAATTCCTTTAAGTCCTTTTCTGACAACATTTATATTCACACCCTTTTAGATTATTTGTTTAGAAATACAGATGCATCTCCAGCCTTAGCTGTCAACTTACCATTCTCGTAAATTCCCATTTTCTCTAACCACATTTCAAATTCTTTTATTGGTCTAACACCTAAAGAATCTCTAACAGCAACCATTTCATGGTATCCGCTTGACTGGTAGTTTAGCATGATGTCATCTCCGTGAGGAATACCTATAAAGTAATTACATCCTGCATTGGTAAGAAGTATAGCTAAGTTTTCTAGGTCATTTTGATCAGCTTTCATGTGGTTTGTATAACATACATCAACACCCATGGATATACCTGTAAGCTTGCCCATAAAGTGATCTTCAAGACCTGCTCTCAATACCTGTCTTGCATCGTAAAGATATTCTGGTCCTATGAATCCAACAACTGTATTAACCATAAATGGGTTATATTTTTTTGCAAAACCGTAACATCTTGCTTCCATAGTAAGCTGGTCTGAATTATGGTGTGCGTTAGAAGATAACTCGGAACCCTGTCCAGTTTCAAAATACATAACGTTTGGACCTGCTCCTGTTCCTTCCTTTAGCATTAAATCCTGTGCCTCTGAAACTATGGCTGCACTCAATCCAAAGGCTTCATTACCCTTCTGTGAACCTGCAATACTTTGGAATATCATATCCGCAGGAGCACCCTTTCTTACAGCTTCCATCTGTGTAGTAATATGTGATAACACGCATATTTGAGTTGGAATCTCAAATTTATGTTTTATTTCATCAAACTTCTTTAAAACTCTTGTAGTACTAGCTACGGAATCATCAACTGGATTCAATCCCATAAGTGCATCTCCTGCACCGTAAGATAAACCTTCAAACAATGAAGCTACAATACCATCTACATCATCTGTAGGGTGATTTGGCTGCAATCTTGAAGCTAAAATTCCTCTTCCACCTATAGTTGTGTTACAGTGAGCTGTAACTACTATTTTTCTTGCTCCAACTACAAGATCCATGTTGGACATTAACTTTGTAACAGCTGCTATAACTTCTGCAGTTAATCCTCTTCTTATTCTTGCAATATCAGCGCCTGTTGTGTTTTCATCTAGAATCCACTCTCTAAGATCTGAAATTGTCCAGTTTTTGATTTCACCATAAATTTTTTCATTTACGGCATCTTGAATTATTCTTGTTACTTCATCTTCTTCGTAAGAAACAACAGGATTATTTCTTACATCTCCCACTGTCAAATGGCTCAAAACATATTTTGCAGCAACTCTTTCTTCTGAACTACTTGCAGCAACGCCTGCTAGGATATCTCCTGATTTTTCTTCATTAGCCTTTGCTAAAACTTCTTTTACCGATTTGAATTCGTATAATTTACCACCAAATTTAGCTTTTAATATCACTTCAGTCACCTCTCTGAATATATTTTCTATGAATTGAATACCAGTGTCTTTATAACCACAGGAAGAACTTGTCCATTTGCTAGGGGCTTTCCAATGTCGATGTAGTCACCATTTTCAACTCTTATACTATCAATACAAACCACCTTTACTCTATTTTCAAGTTGTCTATGTATTGTTTGTCCCAAAACCTTTGCAATATCATTTTCCACAATGATAAACAATGGAAAATTCTTATTTATCAATTCCTCCATGCCCTCTACCAAAGACTGAGCTAACTGCTGAATCTGTAAAAAAGAGGGGCTTTTCATTCCATTTAATGCGATGGCCACACTTTGAACTTCATTTTCAAGTTGAAACCACTTAAGCTTTTCCTTTATACCATCTTTAATTCCCTGAAACCCTGCATTCTCATCCTGTGATGATAACTTAAGGATGGGAAGGTTTTTAACTGGAAAAATATCTTCAGTATAAGTTATAGTACTTCCACTTATATCCGTAGTATGAGATCCTGCCCCAACCACTGTGGCTCTTATGGTTTCAGCTGCTGGTGCGAGTTTCAATTTCTTAGTTAAAATTGAGTTTTTTATTTCCTCTCCTAAAAGAACGCCTATATCTCCATATTTAAAATAATCACTGTGCTCAGTTCCATATACATAGTCAGCAACTCCACCGGAAAAAGTTATATAATCTATATTAAAATCCTTAATACCTTTGTTGGTTATTATCATTTCATACATTTCTGTTTTTGGTAAAATACCCACTGACTCTGCCATAAGTTTAGCCATTTCTCTGGCTATTGGCCTCAACTTATTTACTTCTGCCATTTCACCTTCGCTAATCTCTATGCCTATGCTAGCTGCAAGTTTTTTAATTTTAGAAGCTATATAAGTAATTTTTTTACTATCTTTATCTATCTTTATAAGCCTTCCACCTATATCTAGACACCCTGTATCTAGTGTTTCGCCGTGTTTGAACACCACTAAATTAGATGTGCCTCCACCAATATCAATATTTACAACGGTACACATTTTTTCTTTTGATATTTTATCTGCCCCTGCTCCCTTTCCAGCAATGATTGACTCAAGGTCTGGTCCGGCAGTGGCAACTACAAAATCTCCTGCAAAACCACTTAAGGTATTTAACACCTCACTGGCATTTTCTTTTCTTGCAGTTTCTCCTGTTATAATTACAGCGCCTGTCTTTACATCCTTAGGTAAAACTCCTGCCTTTTTGTATTCTTTTTCTACTATTTCTCTTACCTTTTCACTGTCTATAGTTGTTAAATTCTTTAAGGGGGTAAAGTTAATTTCACTTCTATATATAATCTCTTTATCAACTATAAGTATCCTAGGAACAGTAAAGCTGCTCGCCGTGTTTTCAATGGTTATATTGCTAAAGACAAGTTGAGTAGTAGATGTTCCAATATCTATTCCAGCACTTAAGATCTTCTCTCTCAATGCACTCCCCTCCCAATAGGTTTTTTCTTGCTTATATTTGTAAAAAAAGCCCAGAATTAATATTGACTTTAATGAAAATCAACATTAATTCTGGGCCTCGTCGCCACATAGACAATACTACATCGTATTGAATATTTTTATTATATTTTGTTGGCAAAGTCAAAGGTAATTTTTGTCCCTTCCTGCGAAGAATCTATTTTTATTTCGCCCTTTAACTTATCTTTAACCAAGGATTTTACAATACTCAATCCTAAACTCTTAGAATTTACCTTGTTCATATCGAAACCAATTCCATCATCAATTATGGAGATAGAAGAATAAGTTTTTCCTTCCTTGATTATAATATTTATATTTCCTTCATTTTTACCTTTAAACGCGTATTTAAAAGAGTTCTGTACTAATTCATTTACGATTAAGGAGATATTAGTGGCCTTGTCGGAATTCAGGTTAAAATCATCACCGCTAATATCGATGTTAATATTTTTATCTTCTAGAACGTAGCCACTTTTTATGCCTCTCATCATTCTCTCTAGTACATTCATTATACTGACTTCATCTATGCCACTCTGGGCTAATATTTCATGAGAAGAGGCAATAGCCAGTATTCTATTTATACTATCTTCAAGTATGGGTTTTACTGCTTCATCTTTAACTCTTCTCGATTGGAGTCTTAAGAGACTTGCAATAGTTTGTAGGTTATTTTTTACTCTATGGTGTATCTCTTTTATTGCCACAGATTTGTAAATTAACTCTTTTTCTTTTTCTTTAATGTAAGTTATATTTTTTATCAGCATCTCTAAATACAAAACTTTATTTACTTGTTTTATATATCTTACTTCAAAAACTGAATCACCAACTTCAATTTCTTCTATATAAGTATCATTGAATTGACATATCTGAGAAAACTTCTTGTTTCCTAAAACTATATTGTCAAAATGCATTCCAATAAGATTTTCTTTATAGCCTAGACTCATATATAACTGCTCTGCTGAAGGATTCTTGAACCTTACTAGTCCATCAGCATCAAAGATTATAATGGAATCGTCTATATGGTAAGTTATGTGTTCAGTATCGTTTTTAAATTGTTCTAGTTCATTGGACAACTGTATATTTTCAATCTCCAAAACTTTCATTTTCTTATAGCTTCCTATATCACCTGTTAAATCTCTTTCTATTATAATCACTCCTATGGTTCTACCTTCATGATTTAAAATAGGCTCAACAGTTTGAGTGACATTTACATTTTCTTGAGTCAAAGCTTTTATATCTCTTGTGGATACACCTAAATCAAGGCTTCTGAAAACAGCTGGTTCATTTTCCCGCAAGGCAAATTTTCCTACTACATTTTCTTTGTAAAGAGATGGCGCCATATCCGGTTTTGCTTCATTTATAACTATGGCTATATCCTTATCCCTTGTTGGACAATCTATAAAAACATCTGCCTGGACAATATTTGCAATAAACTTCAAGGAGTTACACACCTCTTGAATTTTTAATATGCTTTGTTCGTCTAAATTAGAGTATTTCTTTAATAGTTCTTTTGTAGTATCCATGGCTATTCCTCATCGCTTAAAATTACCATTTCAGCGATATCTTTCATAGAGCAACTTTTATTCATACTTAAAGATCTGATTTTTTTGTATGCATCGTCTTCGTTTAAACCATACTTTTTCATTAAAATGCCCTTAGCCTTTTCCACAATCTTTCTCGACTCCAATTTATCTTTAGTTTCTTTTAAATCCTGTTTTATCTTATTAAATTCAATTCCCTTAGCTAAAGCTACTTCCACTGCCGGCAACAAGGATTTTTCATCTATTGGTTTAACTAAATACCCAATAACTCCTACATTAGTGGCTTTTTCTATAAACTCCTTGCCACTGTATGCTGTCAATAGTATTATGGCACCAGATAATTCTTCTTTTTGAATTATTTTAGAAGCGCTGAGGCCATCTAGCAAAGGCATTTTTATATCCATTATTATTAAATCCGGCTTTTCTTTTCTACATAGTTCTACTGCGTCAATTCCATCGCTTGCTTCTCCAACTACGCTATATCCTGCGTCCTCTAAGATTTCACTTAGATCCATTCTAGTTAGTGGTTCATCATCAACTATTATTATTCTTTTTTTCATCATGTATTATCTCTCCTATTGGTTTGAAGAAATTTAGTATACACAACTTTAGTGTTGTTTATTCAAGCAATTTAATTATATCCTCAACTCCATAACTCTCAATTGAACTAATCGTATAGATTTGTTTTACTCCAGCCTCTTTTAAAAATTTTTCAGATCTTTTTAGTTCTTCCTCACTGTGACACAAATCAGCCTTCGTAATAATTCCTATTACTGGTTTAGCAAATGAAGTTGCAAATCCTGGTGGGAATATGCTATGTTCATCTATTGAGGATTGTAATAAGGCAATAATATCACAATCTGCAGCAGAGACTATAAGTGCATTATAAAACCTTCGATTTTCAATGTATTCTCCTGGCGTATCTATTGCCTTGTCAAAGAATTCTATAGCTTGCGTTTTCTTATAATCGATTTTTTCGCTATGCAAAACTTGAGTCAATGTAGTTTTTCCACATCCTGTTCTGCCTATCATAATTAACTTTTTCATTTTAAATACGTCCTATGATTTAGTTATTTTACAAGGAGTAAATCCCAATATGTTCTCTAGTGTATTGATGATTTCATTTAATGCCGCTTCTACACTAGAAACATCCCCTGTTACAACTAAGGATCCGCTAAATCTATCGATGAATCCAATGTCTACTCCTGATGCTTTTGTGGCAACATCCGCTGCTATGATAGCTGCTTCACTAGGAGTAATAGTTAAAATTCCAATTGCATTTGAATTTTCTCCAACTAAACCTAATTTACTATAAACACTTGTATTGGGATGAGCTATCAAGTGCGCAAGTGTTATTTGTTTACCTGGAACAAATTCTTGAATTATTCTTTGCTTGTGTTCCATTTTTACACCCCACCATTTTAATAGTAAATTATAACTACATCGTTATAATTATTAATAAAAAAAGGCTTCATAAAGAATAAATTATCCTCTATAAAGCCCCATTGCTTTCGATATCATACACTTCTTTGTGTATATTATAATCAGATTATAACTCTTTTATTTTTTCTTGTCAACAAAAAATATATACTTTGTTTATATACCATTATATATATTAATAAATAATTTTTCTAATTCCTTAAGCTCTGGTTTTCTAGGATTAGTAGCCGTACATCCATCATTTAATGCTATTTCTGCTAAAGCTTGTACTTCTCCCATGTACTCATCCCTATTTATCCCAAGCTCTTTTATATTCCGTGGAATACCCATGGACTTTGTAAAACTCTTTATAGTATTAATAAGTGATTTTACAGCCATCTTAGTATTTCCATTATTGATGCCTAGCATCTTTGCAATATTTGCATACAATTCCGCTGTACTTTTGCTATCAGCCTTTGAATCATTTAAATTTGCATTGTATTCTATTACATAAGGTAATAAAATTGCATTGGCCCTTCCGTGAGGAATGTGGAATTTACCACCGAGAATGTGTGCCATGCTGTGGTTTATTCCCAAAGAAGCACTGTTAAATGCCATGCCAGCCATACAAGATGCATTGTGCATCTTCTCCCTTGCCACTTCATCATCACCATTTTTATAAGCCTTTGGCAAATACTCAAATACAGTTTTAATGGCCTTTTCTGCAAAAGCATCAGAAAAATCGCTGGAATTTGTTGAAACATAAGCCTCAATGGCATGGGTTAACACATCCATACCAGTGTCTGCTGTGATTTGAGCTGGCACTGATTTTACCAGTTCAGGATCTAAAATTGTAACATCTGGTATCATTTCCTCTTCAACCAATGGATACTTTATATTCTTCTCCCTATCAGTTATAACTGAAAAACTAGTGACTTCTGAGCCCGTACCACTAGTTGTTGGTATGGCTATGAACTCTGGTTCAACCATATTTTCATTGCCATGAAGACCGGTTTTAACAGTTTTTCTAAAGTAGATTATAGCTTTAGTAGCATCAATAGCAGAACCACCACCAAGAGCTACAACCACTTCAGGATTTACTTTATCCATGACTTTTATGCCCTTTGCAATTATAGCTAAAGGAGGATCAGGCACTATATCTGAAAATACAATACATTTTACACCTGCTTTTTCTAATCTCTCCAACACCTTGTTTACTACTCCAGACTTAACCATGAATGGATCTGCTACAACCAAAGCTGTTTTACTTTTAATAGTCATTAAATAATCTAGTGCATTTTCTCCAAAATGCACCCTAGGTTTCATACAAAATGAATTCATTTTTACCTCCTTAAAAATAAAAGGGCTTTATGATAAATTAAACATTTACCATAAAGCCCCATTGCTTATACACATACATCCTTGTACATGCTATTATTCTGTTTTTAAGTTATTTTAAAATTATAATTTATATAATTATATCTTTTAAAATAATATATGTCAAGATATGCATTCATGTATCTTCAAGTTTTCCCTTATGTCCTTTTCGGAAATCACATATATGTTGTCCATAAGTCCAACTCTGAAGCTGCCGGTTCCTTTTACTTTACTTGTTTTTTCTCCTGCTATGCCCATAATGGCCATGGCCAGAATTACAGATTCAGCTATATATTCTTTTTGTAGACAAGCTCCAATTAGTGCATTGACCATGCATCCTGTGCCCGTAATAAGAGGAAGCATATCACAACCATTTCTTATCTCATAAATTGTTTTCCTACTACATACTATATCAGTTTTACCAGTTACGGCAATGACAGCACCAGTTTCTTCTGAAAGCTTGGATATTTGCCTTAGTATTTTTTCATAGTTTTTACACTGAGCACAATCTTCCTCACCGGCATCTATTCCTTTAGCATTATTCTGAAGCCCACATATAGCCATAATTTCTGACATATTTCCCTTTATTACCGAAGGTTTGCACTGCTGAATGAACTCCCTTGCGTAGACCATCCTCAAGTTGCTACAAGCCACACCTACCACATCAATTACAGATGGAATATGATTTAATAATGCTGTCTTTCCTGATATCATCATGGATTCCATTCTAACATCAGTTATGTTTCCAAGATTTACTGCCAATGACTTTGACACTGCTGTAATTTCAGCTACCTCCTTAGGATGTTCAGCCATAATAGGCTTTCCCCCCACAGATAAAATTACATTGGCACAGTCATTTATTGAAATAGGATTTGTAATGCAGTGAATAAGTGGTTTTTCCTCTTTTACTTTTATCTTAATATTTATTAATTTATTTATTATTTCCTCTTCCTTTATCATACACTTTACACCCCAAACTCTTCTGAATCTTGCCTAGCATACCACTTCTACTGAGAGCACCAAGGAACAAAAATGCCACTGAACCTCCCATTATTGTTGCTGTAACAAAGGACGGAACATAGAAAAACCAACCAATACCTGGTTTGTCCATCAAAAGAGCCATAACAGGATATGACGCAATGGCCCCTATAATACCTGTACCAATTATCTCCCCTATTACAGCAAAGATAATTTTCCCCTTAAAAACTCTATACAAAATTCCAGATAAGGCAGCTCCAAAAACCGCACCTGTAAGAGCTAATGGCGGGATTCCCATCATGGTCATCCTTATAATTCCGATCAATGTAGCACACAAAAGTGAGTACCATGGTCCAAGGATTACTGAACACACAATATTTATAAAGTGTGCAGTGGGGCAAAGTCCCTCTACACGAAGAATTGGCGAGATTACAACACCAATAGCAACCATCATGGCAAGCATGATATTTCTCAATAATACTGGTTTTTTATTCATAAAAATACCTCCACAATAACATTAGTTTCCACATCACAAAGGAAATATATGCCATGAAAGAGGTGTACTTAACTCCAAATAGCCATTCCCATATGACATGGTAGTAACGGTCGAAACTTAAAAGTCTCCTCTCACCCTGAAACACAGGTTCCCTCGCTATTCGGATGTATTATTCATCCTAAATTAGTTCCAGGCGCTCCCCTGCAACCACTTTAAAGTATATCATTTTTTCTTCACAAATTCCATAAAAATTTCTATAGACCTTTGAGCTTATTTTAAACTTTCATTTTGTATTTTGATATATTTCTCTAAGGTATCACCGTCATGGGCAATAAATTCATACACAAGAAATTCTGGATTTATATAATCAAATATCTCCTTAACATGATCCTCTGTAAAGGGTTTGTGATGATCAATTTTAAATATATGATTGTAGGTATTTTTATATTGCTCTAAATATTCTTCATAGCTTGAAGGCAAAGCAAATTTAATCTGTTTCTGCTTAGTCTCCTGTACATATTCCCCAGACAAAGATACACTGAGATGAACACCTTTTATGTATTTGCATAGAGTTCCCATTCCTTTTAAAATATTTATTATGTACTCAACAGCTTCCTTTTCTGTCTTTAGATAAATGTTGGTATTCATGAGATGACCTGTATCTAGCATAAAACCCTTCTTATCATATTTTATACCCTTCAATAATTTTTCTGCGAGTTCATTATTTAGAAAAGTAAGTCCTGGCCACCATAGATTTTCCAATAAAAAATAAAAATCGTACTGCTCACCTTGAAGAACATCATTTATAAACTTTATAGTGGCATCTATAACTTGCTCATCACTATATTCATATTTGTACGTATAGCAGTCTTTCACAAGCACATGAGACACATGAAAAACCACATACTCTACCTTAAGCTCCCTTGCCAATTGAAGCTGTTCCCTATATTGTTTAATTAAATCTTCGCGATTACCATTGTAAAACCTATGACTTATATCTTCAGATCCAAAAGTTCTCTTTAGGCCCTCACTATCATCATTAAACAAGTCCATGCACATAGGATAATAGGGAAGATGAAGTCCTACAATATTATTTTTATCTATCCTTTTATAATCTATATCTCCGCATTGAATTAACTCTACTCCGTCCAAATGGTTATTTATCAAAAATTCCTCTACTTGCTTACAATTTTCCCCTAATCTATCTAAATCCCCTTGCCAATTAGATGTATTTATCAATGTTTTCATGTCCATCATCCTTTTTAGTTTAATCTACGCATCATTTTACTGTGATTATACGACTATTTCTTTGGGAATTCTTTATATTCAAGGAGGTCCCCTGGTTGACAGTCCAATGCTTCACAAAGCTTTGCAAGAGTTGAAACTTTAATAGCCTTAGCCTTGCCATTTTTTAATATGGAAATGTTGGCCATGGTAATACCCACTCTTTTTGAAAGTTCTGTAACACTCATTTTTCTCTTTGCTAAC
Source organism: Hathewaya proteolytica DSM 3090 (assembly GCF_900142225.1). Lineage (GTDB taxonomy): Bacteria > Bacillota > Clostridia > Clostridiales > Clostridiaceae > Hathewaya > Hathewaya proteolytica. Next base: position 93,058 of record NZ_FRAD01000004.1, on the reverse strand, counting down.
ATAACATCAATATTAAAAATAATTTCTTTTTCCATGGCGTCCTCCTCTAAATTGTAAAATCACTTTGTTCCTGTAAATCAGCTGCTTTGTGGAAAAGATAACTAATGATAATACAACTCTTTATTGTCTTTGCTAAAGTAACTCTACTCATAAATCTACAACTCCCTTCAGTATATCATTCTACTTGTTAAGACGTTCTAAAGCTATACTTATAAGTTTATAAGTATAGTCTGCCATAAATAAAGGAATATTTAATAAATCATCATCTAATCTTAAGTTATTCAAAGAAAATCTAACTCTCAATTTTATCTTTTGTCCAAATTTCTCTTTATATTTTTTTAAGCTCTTAGCTTCAATGTTAGTTTCCGCCTTTACTTCAACAGGGATGATGTCATTTTCATGCTGAATTATGAAATCCACTTCATATGGTGGATTGCTTTCTGACCAATATCGTGGTATGGCCTCATACTGATTTATTAATGATTGTAGCACATAATTTTCAGATAATGCTCCTTTAAATTCTGTAAACATACGGTTACCCTCTCTAAAAGCCTCTGGTGATAGTAAGGATAATCTTCTTAACACGCCTACATCTACGAGGTATATTTTAAATGCCGATAAGTCATCATATGCTGCCATAGGGAGTCCGGGCGATGTGTTCCGATATATCTTGCTAACAAGATTAGCATCAACAAGCCACTGTAGTGCATCCTCATATTCTCTTGCACGAGCCCCGTCTTTTACTACCTTGTAAATAAATTTTTTATTCTCCCTAGCTAATTGTGATGGCGTGGATCTCCATATCATAGATATCTTAGGAAATTCTTTAACGTCAGGATGCTTAGCAAAATCTCTTTCATAGGATTCAATAATATTGGATAATGCTTTTTGCATAGCTTCAACATCGCGGTCTTCAGTCCACATAAGAACTGATTCAGGCATACCACCTGTGATATAATACATCTTTAGTTTTTCTGACAAAGGATTAAAAAAGGCATGTGGAATAGACTCAAAACTATCAATGCTCTCCATATAAGTTACTAAATTCTCATCACCGTTTGCCATTAAAAACTCCGTAAAGGTCATGGGATTAATCTGCATAAAGTCTACCTTACCCACAGGAAATGATGATGGTTTTGCAAGAGCAATACCTAGTAAAGACCCTGCACAAGCAATATGGTACTGTGGTGCATTTTCGCAAAAATATTTCATAGAATTTATAACCTTAGGACAATCTTGCACTTCATCAAAAATAATCAATGTCTTTTCGGGGACAATTTTTTGCCCACTAGCCATGACAAGATTTTGTAGTAGTCTCTGAACATCTTTGGTGGTTTCAAAAAACTCTTTGTATTCTTCATTTTCATCGAAATTGAAATAAGCTACGTTATCATAATATATTCTGCCAAGCTCTTTTAAAATCCATGTTTTTCCTACTTGACGCACACCTTTTAAAATCAAAGGCTTACGGTGTTTAGAATTCTTCCATTTCAATAGTTCATTCAAAATAAGACGTTTCATGCTACACCTTCTTTCACACTTTTATATATTTTTATGTGATTATTATCACATTATTATATATTATTATGTGTATTAATTCACATTATTATACCATTATATATTAATATAATGTAAAAATCAAATTAAGTCACACCAAAGCCCTGTAGCATTGCAAATAAGCAAGGTTACAGGGCTTCATTAGTTTTCATTATTCTATTTACTATTTTCTCCTACTTTTAAGCACCTCATAGCATTAACAATGGCAATGACGGATACTCCAACGTCAGCAAAAACTGCTTCCCACATGTTTGAAAGCCCAAAAGCACTTAAAATCAGAACTAATATTTTTACTCCTATGGCAAAATAAATATTTTGATATACTATGCCCAGTGTCTTTCTAGAAATATCTATAACCTGTGCAATTTTTGAAATTTCATCATTCATTATCACCACATCGGCTGCTTCAATGGCTGCATCGGAACCAACGCCACCCATGGCAATGCCTATATCTGCACGGGCTAATACTGGTGCATCGTTTATACCATCACCCACAAATACAAGCTTTCCTTTTGAAGACTTAGCTTCCATCAACGATTCAAGTTTATCTACTTTATCTCCTGGAAGTAATTCTGTATATACCTCATCTAAATTAAGATCTTTTCCTACATTTTCACCTACAAATCTTGCATCACCTGTAAGCATAACAGTCTTTTTTACACCACTTTTCTTAAGCCTTCTGATAGACTCTTTAGAATCTGATTTTACCCTATCTGAGATGACAATATATCCAAGGTATTCATCATTTACAGCCACATGGACTATGGTGCCTATAAGCTGTTTTTCATGGAATTTTATATTATAAAGTTTCATAAGCTTGTCATTACCAGCTAAAACTTTCTTTCCTTCCACCACTGCACTAATGCCTTTACCAGATATTTCTTGAATATCCTTTACACTTCCCTTTTCTACATGGCCTTTATAGGCTTTTTTTAGAGAATGAGCAATAGGGTGATTAGAATCTTTCTCTGCAAGGGCTGCAATTTTTATAAGCTCATCTTTGGAAATGCCTACAGGATTTACATCCTGAACCTCAAATACACCTGCAGTAAGAGTTCCTGTTTTATCAAATACAACAACCTCTGTATCTGCAAGAGCCTCTAGGTAATTGCTTCCTTTTACAAGAATCCCAGCTTTTGATGCTCCACCAATACCACCGAAAAAGCTCAATGGCACAGAGATTACTAGGGCACATGGACATGAAACTACAAGGAAGTTAAGCGCTCTGTAGAACCAGTCTGAGAATACGGCATCTTTTATTACAAGTGGAGGAATCACTGCCAATAATACAGCACAGATTACCACTATGGGAGTGTACACTGCAGCAAATTTTGTGATAAAATTTTCTGAGTTAGATTTTTTATTGCTAGCATTCTCTACAAGATCTAATATTTTTGTCACTGTGGACTCAGAAAATTCCTTTGTAACCCTTACTTTTATGGAACCATTAAGATTTATACATCCACTTAATATTTCTTTTCCTATTTTAACCGATTTTGGTACAGATTCGCCTGTAAGGGCTGAAGTATCTAGCATAGCCTGTCCCTCTTCTACAACACCATCCAAGGGTACCTTTTCACCAGGTCTAACTAAAATTATATCTCCCACCTGCACATCATAAGGATCAACTTTTTCTGTAGCCATACCTTTTACTAGATTAGCATAATCAGGCCTTATATCCATTAAATCAGCTATGGATTTTCTAGACTTGTTTACAGCATAACTTTGAAATAATTCCCCTACTTGATAGAACAGCATTACTGCCACAGCTTCTGGATATTGTTTTATAGCAATAGCCCCAATTGTAGCTATTGCCATTAAAAAATTCTCATCGAACACATGCCCTCTAACAATATTCTTAATGGCCCCCCATACCACATCTATACCTACGATAACATAACTGGCCATGAAAAGTGCCATGCTAACACCCTGCTGTGTTCCCTTCATGGTAAGTGCCAATATAAATAATATAGCAGATATAATTATACGACTTAAATCCTTTTTCATCCTTAACTCACATCCTTCATCTCCATAAATAATAATAAATTATCTTCTATCCCTTTCGTTCTACGCCCTCTTCATCTCCACATTGTTATCTACACCCTTTATAGCTTGTTCAACTTTTTTTATTATTTCATCCACATTGCTATCTTCTACTTCCATAGTTAACTTTGTAGTCATAAAATTTACAACTGCTTCCTTTACACCGTCAATGGCGTTGATCTTTCTCTCCATCTTTGCAGCACAATTTGCACAATCCAATCCTACTAATCTAAACACCTTTTTCATCTATCATTACCTCCAAAATTTTTTAATTTATATTTATTCATTTACATGCTCTAATCCTGCATGCATCATGCCTTCTACGTGTTCATCTGCCAGTGAGTAGTATACTGTCTTTCCATCCCGTCTGAATTTTACCAGGTCCGCCTTTCTAAGGCTACCTAATTGGTGTGATACTGCTGACTTTGTCATGTTTAAAAGGTTTGCAATGTCGCAAACACACATTTCTCTCTTGCTTAAGGCCCATATTATCTTAAACCTTGTTGGTTCTCCCAGGACCTTAAAAAACATGGCAGCTCTATTGTATTCATAATCTGTAAGCATAACATCCCTTACTTCATCTACAACATTTTGGTGAATCACGGTGCAATCACAGGTATATTCACTTTTCGCCATATGCTTTCTCCTTTCATTACTATTACCATAGTATATTATAATTTACTATATCATATGTTTTAATTGAACAGTTGTTCAACTGTTAATCTTATTATAGTTGAACAACTGTTCAATTGTCAATAGTATTTTTGCAAAAAAAAATGCTATGGTTTATATGTAATTATAAGCCATAGCTAGTTAATGGGAGTAATATAAAAAAGTAAAACTTAAATATAATCAAAAGGTATTATTTCAATACCCCTTGAGTATATTTGCACAGTGATACCCAAAAGGGGGTCGGTATCACCGTGCACTTTATACTATTATTTTCCCTGTACTGCCTCTTTAATTGTAGTTTTGTATTGCTCTGAATAATATTTTTCTAGAGCTTTTACATCTTCATCCATGGTGGAAACAGCCTTATCCCATCTATTAGATGATTTTGTCTTCTCTGTGGTATCTTTGTGGTCTCCATCTTCAATTCTAGCTAAAGTTTTCTTTTCTAAATCGTAGTAATAATAGAATTCAGTACCCATGGCAGCTACATATTTATGCCTTTCAACATAGTTCTTATCATAGTCAAACAAGTAATAATCTACAGTAGCTTTCCCATCCTTGTCAGTTATAATAAATTTTGCACTACCCTTTTCGCCCTTTTTTAGCTGAATTTCTAATCCACTTTCTTCAAAAGGACTGTATTTTGTATCTGTGTACACCATCATACCGTCTTTTTCTTTAAACTGCTTGTCATCGGTTTTCTCTGTGTTTTCTTTTTTATCCTGAGATACTTCTTGTGTATTGCTGTTATTACTTGAAGGAACACTGCTATCATCCTTCTTTCCGCAACCTGTACATATTGCTGTTGTCATAGTTAGTAAAAGTAAAATACTCAATAATTTTTTTGATTTCATGTTATTCTCTCCTTATAGTCTTTTTGTTTATTTTGCACCTACATTTTATCTTCTATATTGTCTTCTAGCTCCAGATATTTTTCCTTTAATTTTTTTATCTGTTCCTCCGAAGCCTGCCAATAATTTCTTTCATTGTACTCAACCATGTATTCCACAATATCCATATATGCATAAGGATTATTTTCCTTTAATCTTTCACTTAATTCCTCATCCTCTACATAACACTTATACATGTCATTGTATATCCACTGGTCTACACTGTTGGTGGTGGCAGCTAGTCCAAGTACATTCTCAAACCTATCTGCTATTTTCTGCACTCCATGATATTTATGGTTAAGCATGCCATCTATCCATTTTGGATTTAAAACTCTAGTTCTTATACCCCTAGCTATGGACTTATCCACACTTTCTGTGAATATTTTTTCTCCTGTGGTATCCGTTATATACATCTTTGCTTTCTTGCCCTTCACCATCTCTACAGATTTAGATAATCCCCCGAAAAACTCATAATAGTGGTCAAGGTCTGTAATCTCATACTCATGATTGCTTCTAGTCTGGGATACAAGGTCTACACTTTTAAGGTTTTCTTTATAAAGTTCTTTTACTTCCCGACCCCTCATATTCTTTGTGTAAACATGTTGAAGACTATTTAAAAATGCATTACCTATTTGCTCTTCACATTGCCAATTCTTCGTCTCTATAATACTAGTAATGCCAGTACCATATTCGCCTTCCTTAGGACCAAATATTCTTGACACCGCCAATTCTCTAGCCTCTTTCTCATCATAACCTTCACTGATGAGCTTCATATATATTCTCTCTGAATTTGCTTTGAAGTAATTATCCTCTGTACTCTCATCAAGTTCATAAAGTTCATTGAAAATATCCTGCAACACATCCATAAGATTAGGGAACATATCTCTAAAGAACCCACATATATTTATAGTTACATCAATCCTTGGTCTTCCCAATTCCTCCAAAGGAATGATCTCAAACTTCGCATCCCACTTATCTTTAGTTTCCACCATACGAACACCTAGATAGGATAAAATCTGTGCAAAGGTTTCTCCTTGTGTTCTAGAAGTTTCAAGCCCCCATAAAATCACCGCTGTGGATTGTGGATATGTGCCATTTTCGGATTTATAGGCCATAATCGTATTATTACATATACGCTGTCCTCTCTCATAAGCTGTTTTCGTAGGAACTAATCTTGGGTCAAATTGATACAGATTATACCCAGCTGGTAAAACCTCAGGACTTCTATATATATCTCCTGCCAAAGCTGCCTCATTAAATTTTCCTGAAAGAGTCCTTACAATTCCTCTTATCTCATAATTTTTCTGTGATTCTGTGTGTATTTTTTTCCCATACTCTAGTGTCTTTATGAATTCTTCTTTATTTTCTTCATTTACAAATTCAATTTCTTCTAAAGCACCCTTGTCCATGTAAACATTAAAAACTCTGTTACATTGTGAAAAAATATTATTTATGACTTCATAATCTAGATTTTCATTTATCAATTCATCACTATATCCTAAAGCCCTTCCCACAAGTAGCTTCAAGGAAGTTATGCCATTTCCACTATATCTCAAAATACCCTTAGCATACTCACGGGCCTCTTCTTCACTAAAACCCTTGCCGAATACATGAAGCCCTTTAGGAATGAGGCTAGTGTTCATTCTGTACAACTCACATTCTAATTCCTCTAGTTCTCTCGGCAGATTCAAGACCTCCGCCCACTTATGTATATCCTTCATGATAGCTTCACTATTCTGAGGTGCTATGGCCAAGGATTGATGGTAGTTATCCACAAGGGACATTAGTTTAGCATAATCTCCATAAAGCTCGCCTTGTACAAAAACTGGTGGCTCATAGCTGATTAAGTTTGCATTGGATCTTCTTTTTGCAATTACAGCCTCAGAAGGATTACCACAATAATAAAGATACATATGAGGTATATCGCCAAGAAGCTTATCCCCATAGCAGTCACTGCTAATGCCACATTCTTTTCCTTTCAAAAATTCAAGAGTACCATGAGTTCCTACGTGAATTATGGCATCTGCCTTGTATTCATCTCGAAGCCATTTGTAAAATCCTTGATACTGATGATGCGGTAACAGAGTTTTATCGTGGTAAGCTTTTTCAACATTCTCATGAATACCTCTGGAAGGCTGTAGACCTATAAACACATTGCCTTGTACTGTTCCAGGTATGAAAAAATTTTTATTATCTCCGACCATAACAGTCCCAGGCACTTCTCCCCATTGTTCAATCATTTCTCCATAAGTTTTATCCTTTTGAATTTCTTCTTTGTATGCCTCGCTTGAATAAAGTATCATACTATTATTTTCACCACTATAACGTCCCGAATTTACTACCCCTTCTATGGTGAATATGTGCATAAGTTCTTCTTTACTTATATCGTTTACAGTATAGCCCTGTTGTTTTAGCTCCCTTAAAATATTTTCCACTGAAGCAAAAGTGTCTAGAAAAGCCCCTCCAAAAAGATTACTCTCTCCTGGTGGATAATTGTAACATATGATGGCTACCTTCTTTTCACTATTTTTAAGTTGTCTAAGTCTTATGTGGTTTCTAACCCTTCCAACTAGACGTTCTAATCTATCCTCCATGATGCTAAGTTCGTCTGTATATACATCGTAATCTCCGTTATATTCGGGCTCCGTCATAACCGCTATAGGATAAGTTTCCATGGCTCCATCCAGTTCCGGCAACATTACCGATATCAAAGTCTCTGAAGCCGTGCACCCTTGAGCTGACTCTTCATATTCCCCTAAATGTCTTCTTGTCATGAAAAATGGATGTAAATATGGCACATTTATATCCTTTAATAAATTAATACCCGCTTGAAAATCTCCACCCATGGGACCGGCTCCCAACCTAAAAGGCATAAAATTTAACATTAAATCTACATTAAATTGTCCAGAATCCACAAGAATGTTTTTAAGCTTATCCTTGTACTCATCAAAGTTGCCACATACTGCAATAGATACTACATTAAATTCTTTACATAGCCTTTTTCTTATACTTTCCACACAAATAGAAGTATCTGTGGGATAAGTTTTTCCAGAAAAAATCATGGCTACAGTGCCCCTATCATCATACATTTCCATGGTTTCAGGATTACAAAGAAATATGTTGTCCACCACCTTTGGTTCCTGTGGCTTTGGCACATTTTTTATATTGCCATATTCTCTAAGAATGAGATACAACATATTCATCATATTTTCCTTGCTAGCTATGCTAAAGTACTTCATTATATATGAGTAGTTTCTCATATCTCTCATTTTGCCTGGAATTATTTTTCCCATGGTTTCCGCCATACTCTGCATTTTCTTCATAGTTGCCATGTCCATGGGTTTACCACTATTTTTATTTTTCTTTGAACTCATAGATTCAGCCGTAAACTTCCCTAACCTCATGTACTCTCTAGCGGAGTTTCCATATGGAACTATATGGCCCTTGGCCTTTTCAAGTCCCTTATAGACGCCTTGTACAACATTTTGTGGACTACCCATTAAATCTACAAATACAAGATCACTATCTTCTATATCCTGTACCATATTTTTAAGCTTTTCATCATGGTATTTTGAAACTGCATAGTACAATTTAAGATTCAGTACATTTCCAAATTGCTCTTTTATTTGGTTTCCAACTTCAATTAAGCTCTTTACAGCCGTAACAGATACTGTTACTATTGTAATCTTCACGTAAATTCACCCCTATACAACTCTTTTAGCGTAAAACACAGGTTTGTTATTGTCTTTATCTTTCATAATATCAGCTTCAACTTTAAATACTTCTTTCAAAACAGATGGTTCTAATATATCAAAAGGTTCACCTTGCTTATATATATGCTTGTCCTTTAAAACAACTAGCTCGTCAGAATACCTAGCTGCATGATTTATATCGTGTAAAACCATAACTATGGTTATTCCCTCTTCCTTATTTAACTTAGACACAAGCTCCATGATTTCTAATTGGTGACAAATATCAAGATATGTAGTCGGCTCATCTAGTAACAAAATCTCAGGCTTTTGAGCTATAGCCATGGCAATCCAGGCCCTCTGCCTTTCGCCCCCTGATAAATTGCTAATCTTTCTATTAGAAAAATTCAAAAGTCCTGTTTTCTCTAAAGCCCACTCCACAATTCCTTTATCTTCTTCACTAGATCCTCTCCACCATTCTTTATGAGAGTACCGTCCATACTGCACAAGATTTTTTACTGTAACATCGCTCATGGTAATATTATTTTGACACAATACTGCCATTTTCTTTGCCACATTTTTTGTCTTCATTTTGAATATGTCTTCATCATGAAGTAACACTTTACCTGATTTCGGTTTTATGCTCCTACTCATGGTGCGTACAAGGGTGGTTTTCCCGCAACCATTAGGTCCCAATATGGAGTATATTTTCCCTCTTTCTATATCCAGGTTTATATTATCAATGATTTTATGCTCCTTGTATCCTACGCTTAAATCTCTTACCTTCAATAAAACATTTTTGTTCATCTGTTTCACCACCTACTTTCTCAGCAAGTATAAAAAGAATGGTACACCTAAAACTGCCATGACTATGCCTACAGGAATCTCTGTAGGACTTAATACCGTCCTTGCAAAGGTATCACTGAACATTACCAATACAGCACCTAAAAGTGCCGACCCTGGAAACATATACTTATAATCATTCCCCATGATAAGCCTTATACTGTGTGGCACTATGAGACCTACAAATCCAAGAAGCCCCACTACACTGACGGCGCTGGCTGCCAGTAATGCTGCTAAAGCTGTAAAGCCTAGCCTTGTTAGCTCTACATTAAGCCCAAGCCCCCTTGCCACATCGTCTCCCAGGATTAAGATGTTCAATTTCTGTGCAAATATTATTACCAAAATAACCCCTATAATAGTATATGGCAAAATTGTCTGCACCTCTGGCCAACTTCTAGCCGAAAGACTTCCATTCATAAAGGTCAACGCCCCATGAACCCTGTCGCTGAAAAATACAAGAAGAGCAGATATTCCAGCACTAAACAATGCAGAAACTGCCACACCGGCAAGTACAATTCTTATGGGTTGTATTCCATTTCTCCATGCCAACATATATATGATTATAGAAGCTAGCATGGCTCCACAAAATGCTACTATTGGTACAAGGGATTGATACTGTGGGAAAACTACTAATATGATTATTCCAAAAAGACCTGCTCCACTGCTTATGCCTATGATGCCAGGATCCGCTAGCGGATTTCCCATGACACCCTGCAGTATGGCTCCCGACAAAGCAAGATTAGTTCCAACTAGTGCAGCTAGTATCATTCTTGGAAGTCTTATATTCCATATAACTAATCTTTCAGGGCTTCCATCATCATGAAATATAACGTCAAATATTCTACTTATAGGTAACTCCATAGTTCCCTTTGCATTTCCCAATATAAATCCTAGTACAAGAAGACCCATTAAAATAAAGATAACACTAAGCTTAAATTTCCTACTATCCCTCAGTTGTACCTTATTTTCCATACCATTCCTCCAACTTTCCATATACATCAGGATAAATTCCCCTAGCCATGTACTCTATAGCCTCATCATAATACGGCCCCGCATTATATAGGAAGTACTCTTGAGGTAAATATATGACTCTTCCATCACTTATAGCTTTTACACCTTTCCAAGCCGGATTGTTTTTAAACTGCTCCTCCATGGTTTCTTTTGCCTTTTTGTTGCTAGAAATCATGCTAGTAACTATAACATAATCTGGATTTTTGCCCACAATGTACTCTATATCAATAGGCGCTGATTCAGAACCTATGGTGTCCGGAGCTAAACCTGAGGATATATTGTCAATATTTAATATTCTTGCCACATCCCCTGCTATGCTATTATCTAGCTTCACTGCTAAAGATTTTGATGTTACATAAAGTATTACTGCTGATTTTTTTTCCTTTGGAAGCTTTGAAACCATTTGATTTTTTGATTCTTCCAATTTTTTTATTCTCTCTTCAGCCTTATCCTCTACACCGAGAATTTTTCCAAAAGCCCTATATGTGGCAAGTACATCATTATATCCTCTTATATGAGTACTTACTACATTGAATCCCATTTCTCTTAATTTTTTCGCTTCTTTAGACTGAGTCCCCACCTGAGCAATAATTAAGTCAGGTTTCATTTTAATAACCCCTTCCATGTCTATGGAGTAGACAGGTCCAATCTTAGGTAGATTTTTTATCTCATCTCTATGCTCTTCTACAAGTTTTATGTTTTCAGAAACGTCAGATGTGCACACAGACTTTCCGCCAAGGTCATACCATATATTTAGTGGCGTGCCAGAAAGCACTGCTACCTTTTCTGGTTTTGTCTTTATTACTGTCTCATCCTTAAGATAATCCTTTACCGTAAGTGGATAGTTTTCTCCCTTTACTTCTATGGGAAGTTCTTTGTCTGAAACTTTACTAGAACTCTTAGTATTGCTAAGCCCACCAACACTGGAAGAATTTTTCTTGTCGTGAGATCCACAGGCGATAATATTAATTGATAATAACACACACATTGCAACCGCAATTACCTCTTTAAACCTCTTCATTTTTTCTTTCTCCTCATATGTATATTTTGCAATAAAAAAGACTTTAGCTAAATCCTCTAAGGACGACGCTAAAGTCTATAATAATCAAATCGTAATTTTCCAACCAATGTTTATTGCTTGTCCTTTTTAAATTTCAGACAACACAAAACACACTTGTGAACAAAACCATTCATCAATATTATACACGCTCCATCGCTCGTAGAGTTTAACTGTGCAACTAAACAGGCAGGTCTTCTGACTTAAGCATCAACATTTTCGCATCCTTCCCAGTTTCCCAGTGGATAATTGCAAAAACTCCTCTATTACAGCGACGGGATCGTGCAGGATTTTAACCTGCTTCCCTTTTAATCGAAAGATTGAAATCTTTCAAACCTATTTACTATTTATTTAATTTGCAATATCATACTATCATATGATAAAATAATAATCAAGTTTTTAAAAAGATATTTATTAAATAATAAATACATGAACTTCAAACAGCTACTATTAATGAGTACCACTTATACACTTTATGTGACTTTCCTCTAATAAATTTATAATTTTTTCAATAGTTTCGCATCTCTTGCCATCTTTGTTCATAGTACAAATCCCCACATGAACTGCATCCGGTTTTATATCTATAATCCTTTGAAGTTTTTCTTCCATTCCCTTATCCTCTTCTAATTTTGAATGGCATCCATTGCACTGAAAAAAAGCTTCAATTTGTATCTCTTCTTCTCTATACTGTTCAAAAGTCCCTCTTCGCTGATTTACAGCTTTAAAGCACCCAGCACCAGTACACACACTACTAGCTGATTTCAAACACGTCAATATAGCTATTCTTTTCATATTCTTTATCATCTCCTTTTACATTCTACATGACATTTAGTGGTTGATATATGACATGAATTATACCGTTTCTATCCGTAATTACTTCCGATTCTACCTCATATACATCTTTAATAAGTTCTCGATTTAAAATTTTCTTTGGGCTCCCCTCTGCCACAATAACACCATTTTTAAGGACATATATGTAATCACAATACATAGCTGCCATATTCAAATCATGTATTGCAGATATGACAGTAAGATTTAATCCCTTTACAATATCTAAAAGTTGCAACTGATATTTTATATCAAGATGATTAGTTGGTTCATCTAAAATTAAGCATTGAGTTTTTTGGGCTAAAGCACGCGCCAAAATAACCCTCTGTTGTTCTCCACCTGAAAGCGTTGAAAAACTTCTCCCCTTAAAAGAATGCATTCCTACAGTTTTAAGAGCCTCATCCACAATTTTATAATCTTCAACATTATCCGATTCCATAGCCTTTTTATGTGGAGATCTCCCCATTAATACAACCTCTTCAATGGAAAAATCAAAATTATAATAATTATGTTGAGCTACCACAGCCATTTTTTTTGCGGATTCTTTTACAGTTAAATCCTGAAGTTTATCATTGCCTAACATGACTACCCCCATATCAGGTTTAAGTACACGGTACATGCACCTCAATAAAGTGGACTTTCCACTACCATTAGGCCCAAGGATTCCTATAAAACTTTTACTTTCAGCTTTTATAGACACACCTTTTAAAATATTATTATCACCTATTTTTTTCTTAACTTCTGATGCTGTTACCCTCATTGATTATTCCCTCCAAATCCATAACTTTTCTTAATCATCATATATACAAAACATGGTGCTCCAATCATAGATATCAAGATTCCAATGGGAATTTCAGTATTAGGTATAACAATTCTACACAACACATCTGCCCATACCATTAAAATAGCTCCTAATAACGCACTTAAAGGAAGTAGCATTTTGTGGTTTGTACCAAAAACGCTCCTAACAATGTGTGGCACAATTAATCCTACAAAGCCAATAGTTCCAGATGTATAAACAATAAAACCAATCATTAATGAACATACAAGAAGATACATATGTCTATATTTATTTAAATCCGTGCCTAAAGTTATGGAAGCCTCATCGCCTAACAGCATTAAATTTAATGTACGATACTGAGTCCATAAAAAAATAGAACATATTATAACGAATGGAAAAACCACAGCTATACTTTCCCATTTAGCACCTGCAAGACTACCCATAAGCCAGTAAGTTATATTTTTTATACCCTCTTTATCATTAGAAAAATACACGATAAAACTAGAAAAAGCTGAACAAACTGAGCTAAGAGCCATTCCTGATAATAATAATTTTACTGAGTTTGATCTTCCTCCAATATTGGAAATCAACATAACCATTATAGATACACCAAAAGCTCCAAGGAATCCCATTACCCCAACAAAATTACCACCAAATATTGACCCTATTCCTAGCATAATAGCCAAAGTCGCTCCAAGAGATGCTCCAGATGAAACACCTAAAATATAGGGATCGGCCAAAGGATTCTTAACTATAGCTTGCATTACAGTACCGCAAACTGCTAGTCCCATGCCTACCGCTACAGCAAGAATAAGTCTTGGAAGCCTTATAAACCATACTACATCTGGCATAGCCCCTTTTCCATATACAGTTCCGTCTCCTATGCCAAATAGCTTGTATATAACAACTCTGAAAATATCACTAGCGGAAATTTCCATAGAACCCATTGCTACTGCAAAAACTATGGATGACACTAACACAATAAGTAATATTATCATAGTAAGAAACCAAACAGGTTTCTTTGAGAAAACTTCTGTTTTTTTCTTCATTTTATTTCCTCTCGCTGAACAATTTTTAGAAAATCGAATTAATTCAAAGGACTGCAGACAGATTTTTTCCTATCCGCCTGCAGTTATGCATTTTTTTATATTCATCTTACTTAGCATTTGGATATAGATGCTCAAGGAAGAAGTCAAGTGATTCTAGAACTCTTACTCCAGGACTGTATACAAGACTTAAATCCGTAGGATACATTTTGCCATTTTTAACAGCATCAATATTGCCTAACGCAGGATTCTTTTTAAAAACATCCATACAGTTTTTATCATTAAGCGACTTGCTATTTGGTCCGAAATGAACTCCAAATATCATTTTAGGATTAAGCTTTATAAGATCTTCTGCACTTAGTCTTTTATTCTTATCTTTTGCCACTAAATTTGCCCCTACTTGCATGGCAATATCTCCACCTATGCTATTTTCACCGTATATTCTAAATACATCTCCCTCATCCTCTAGTATTACTATGTCTTCAGGAGCTTTTTCTTTTGCAAAATCTTGACCTTTTTTAACTTTATCCTTCATCTCTTTAACTATGGCCTCTGCCTTTTCTTCCACATTGAACATTTTTCCTAAATTTAATATATCATCATACTCATTTTGCAATGTTTGATTGCCAAGCCCACTGTTATAAGCCATATATGTATTGATATTTCTTTCATGCCAAAAACTAACATCCCCAAGCCTTTTATCTGAAAAACTTGAATACCATGCTAATATAAAATCTGGATTAAGCTCTATTGCTTTTTCTTTTGTGATGAACTCCTTTTGAATCTCAGGAATCTTCTTTAATCCCTCTTGATATTTAGGTAAAACATCTTCTGGCCTAGTCATGGCAAGAACTATTTTATCCTCTAATCCCAAAGCGATCATGTTTTCTACAGAATTTAGTCCGTAACAAATCACTCTTTCTGGTGCCTTGTTAAATGTAATTTCTACTTTTTCCTTTTTAAAATTATGTGTGGTAATCTTTACTGGATAATGAGAATCCGTTTTCTTTGCATCTGATGTTTCAGTTTTATTACTTTGTTGATCATTTACGTTTGCCTTTTTCTCTCCTCCACATGCTGTTAAAGTAAATGCACAAATTGTAAGCATTATAATAATAGATATCATTTTTTTCATATTCTTTATTCCTCCAAAGCCTATGTGTTTAACTTTCAATAATACTCTTAAGTATACTTTTAAAATTAGGACTTATAATATTATTATCCTTATAACCACACCCTCTCTCATAGAAATTATAGTTTCAATAAAAAAGACTTTAGCTAAATCCTCTAAGGACGACGCTAAAGTCTATAATAATCAAATCGTAATTTTTCAACCAATGTTTACTGCTTGTCCTTTTTAAATTTCAGACAACACAAAACACACTTGTGAACAAAACCATTCATCAATCTTATACACGCTCCATCGCTCGTAGAGTTTAACTGTGCAACTAAACAGGCAGGTCTTCTGACTTAAGCATCAACATTTTCGCATCCTTCCCAGTTTCCCAGTGGATAATTGCAAAAACTCCTCTATTACAGCGACGGGATCGTGCAGGATTTTAACCTGCTTCCCTTTTAATCGAAAGATTGAAATCTTTCAAACCTATTTACTATTTATTTAATTTGCAATATCATACTATCACATCACATAATAATAATCAAGCTTTTAAAAAATTTTTTCATCAACCTTTTTTTGTGAATCTTACTGCATTTTACCCTTATCGTTCTAAATAAAATCCTGTGAAAATATACTACATCATGTAGATACAATTATATGGAGGAGATTCTATGCTTGACTTAAAATATAATTTGCAAAAAGTAGCGGTAGGACAAATATTATCTTATTTAAGAAAGGATCCGGAAAAAAATCTAGACAAGGTATTACAGATTATAGCTAGTTTTGATAGTGATGGCAATTATAAGGAGCTACTTGAAGAATTAGAGAAGAACTTAAAAGATAAAAATAATACTCTAAATAAACTTATGATAAAGTTGTGTACCACAATAAATGGGAATATATTTTCTGTATTTTTCAATAACCTCATATTAAATAGTTGCATGAAGGGCGGAAAAATTATAAAAGAAAGTAGTTCTGACATA
Organism: Hathewaya proteolytica DSM 3090; assembly: GCF_900142225.1. GTDB lineage: Bacteria > Bacillota > Clostridia > Clostridiales > Clostridiaceae > Hathewaya > Hathewaya proteolytica. Next base: position 76,541 of record NZ_FRAD01000004.1, on the reverse strand, counting down.
AGAAAAATAAAACCTGTGATTCCACTATCTCCATATTCTCTGTCATCAAAGTCTGCAATTCTCAGCAAAAATGATATGGATAAAGTTATCATCCAAGGAAAACTTCGCGGAATATACACTTACTTTATATGTGGAGATGAACCTTTAGAATGTTTTAATGATCTTCAGTTTATTTTCTCTAAACACAATGATTGTATATTTATTTTGTCCACCTCTGGTGTTCACCATATAAACGAAGATTTTTGTAAAAAGATGTGCCTTTTGGGCAACGTTGTGCCCCTTATAAAATTAAAGTATGAAGATGGAAATACAAGCTTAACATCTACCTATTGGCAAAATTTATTGAATACCTTGAAGCTCATGGGGAACTATAAAATTCTATTTGGCTTCCAAGCCCTGGTTACCTCTTACAATTTCAAAATGATAACTTCAGAAAACTTTATAGATGCGGTGGTTTATAGTGGAGCATATTTTTCCATTTACTACTGTACAGTGCCTAAGAATCTTAAAAATGCTTCAGAAATTAAAATCAGTAACGATGAGAAAGAAATTTTAAAGGAAACCCTTATACAGTGGAGAAAAGATAAAATGATCTTAAATATAAACTTGGAAGAGGATGCAAAGCTTTTAAATATTGATTTAGACTATATAGACAGTTGGATTCCTATATATTAATTTTTCTACCAAACCTTCTCTAGCATGGACTATTCACATAAATTTTCTTCCATTGATTTCATTTATTACATTTTTTTATACTTGAACTTTTTTCTCTCAATGATAAAATATAACTTGAATAAGTAAAATTCTTTTAATTCATTATAGATTCGTTATGGGAGGACTATTTTATGTCAATTTTAATTGAAACATCTGCTAGACACATCCATTTATCACAAAAAGATTTAGAAACTTTATTCGGATCTGGATATGCATTAACAAAGAAAAAAGACTTATCCCAGCCTGGACAGTTTGCCTGTGAAGAACGTGTTACCGTAGTTGGACCAAAGAAAGAACTTGCAAGGGTATCTATACTTGGACCTGTAAGAAAAGATACTCAAGTTGAACTTTCTGCTACAGATGCACGTAGTATAGGTCTTGATGCTGTAGTGCGTGAGAGTGGTAACATATCTGGAACACCAGGATGTAAGTTAATCGGACCTGCTGGTGAAGTAGAACTATCTGAGGGTGTTATAGTTGCAAAACGTCATATCCATATGACCCCTGCCGATGCAGAAGCTGCTGGCGTAAAGGATAAGGAAATTGTAAGTGTAAAATGTGGAGCTGAAGGTCGTTCATTAGTCTTCGGAGATGTAGTAATTCGTGTAAGTAAAAATTACGCAACAGCTATGCACATAGACACTGATGAAGCAAATGCTGCTGGTGGAGCAGTTAAATGCGGTGAAATTGTAAAATAATAATTTAGCTTTTAATTCTAATTACAATAAAATAACCAGTAATCTTTTATTTTGAAGACTACTGGTTATTTTATTCTTAGTTGAGAGGTTTATCTGATGGCTAGCCGTTGTAACACCCCCCTCTTATAGGAGGGTGATGACATCGGACACGCCCCTAGATAACGACTTCTAACCTTAATGTGGAGTTAAAAACTCCACGTTAAGCTAAGAATTCTGTTTATAGCCACTAATCTGTTGTTTTACATTTCCTTTTATTACTCTTATATAATACTCTCTAATCTCTTTTTGTTCTGACTTTTCCTCTTCAGTGAGCTCCCTTTCTTGACTTAACTTATAAAGCTCATTTATTCTTTCTATAACTTTTTTGAACTCCATTTTGCTGTAATCCATAACACTTACTTCTCCTAACATATATAATCCATTATACTCTAAAACGATTTAATAATATTATATCATATATTTAGGCTGAATAATCCATAAAAAACACTGTAATTTATCACATAGAAAGGTTACAAAGAATTTCTAACATCTCAATAACCTTCTCCTCATTTTTATGCTCCTTTATAAGATAAATCCACATCTGTACATTGGGATAAAAAGATGCATAAGTTATCCATTTATAATCATTCATTATCAATTTTTCAAGCTCAGACAATTCATAATTTTTAAGGATAACAGCCATAAGTTCCTTCTGCTTTTGCTCCATCTTTTCCATAATTTCTTTTGCCGTCAACTCTTCAAAATCTTCTTCTGTCAGATAATACATTGCTTCGTTTAAAAAACAGTTTATATTCACTTCAGTTCCAAACATATTGAAGTCCACAAGACCTTTAAAGTGATTATTTTCGTCTACCAACATATTAGATGGATTTAAATCTCCTTGGTACACACACCTAGGTAATTTTTCTAAATATTTCTTTATGTTGTTCCTATGTAAAATATCCAAATTCTCAATCTTGTTACTTAATTCTACATAGCTATTTTCCCTTAAACTGCTAATCAATTCGTATAAATTTTCTTGCTTTTCATCTATATCCGTATCAAAAGGTGACAATTCAATTATGGTCCACATGGTTCTCGTAGGAACTAGATACTGGTTTGAATATCGTGATGCCATAATACCCACATGATGTAACATTTCCATTTTAAACTCATAAAAATCACTTACAGTTTCATCATAGAATTTATATTTTGCATATTCCTCAAGATAGCACACGTAGCTTGTACCCTCTTTCTGAAAACTGTAAAGATACTTATTGTGCTTGTTTTTATACAATGAAGGACAGTATATGCCTATGGCTCTGTAACGCTCCATAACATCATTCATATCTGATATAAACTCTTCGGTAACTGCCTTATGATTATTAATCTTTAAAACATATTTTTGGTCTATTTTATAGTTAAACCTTAGGTCATCGTCCCCATGTGATGTATCAATTACATCACATATTTCCATTGATTCCACATTGTAAATTTTACACAACTCTTGTATTTCTTCTTTTTTGAACATTTGTACCCCCCCAATTTTTATCTCAAATCTTCCACAAAATATAAATATTATTACATATACTAATAACATTATAACTAATTTTCTATTAATTATCATTAGTATTTATAAATTATATATGTTAAAATGATTACGGTCTTTATATTATTTACTATACATCAATTAGGAGGAATATATGAAAGTTAAAAATATGCAACACAAAAATAGCATAGGAAGTGTGAAGTTTTTTTCTTCTCTTTATATCATCCTTGCCGGCATTTGTTGGGGAATCATAGGAATCTTTTCAAAAAAACTTTCCTTGCAAGGATTTAATTCTATTGAAATTACCTTCTTAAGGAGCATTATAACCGCTATAATTTTATTAATCTACGTAATTATTTTTGATATATCAAAGCTTAAAATTAAGTTAAAAGACCTATGGCTCTTTATTGGTACAGGAATTTTGAGCATAGTGTTCTTTAATGTAATGTACTTCATAACCATAAAACTCACAACTCTATCCATGGCAGCTATACTTCTATACACTGCTCCCTGCTTTGTAATGATAATGTCCTCTATATTCTTTGGTGAGCATATAACAAAGCAAAAAATAACGGCTCTTGTGCTTTCATTAATTGGATGTTTGTTTACCACTGGTATCCTTGGTAGCATTTTTAAACCTGATGGATTTAGCAATATATCCACCCTAGGTATACTCACTGGTATAGGTTCTGGAATTGGATATGCCTTATATACAATTTTCGGCAATGTGGCTTTAAAAAAATATGATTCTATTACAGTGACTTCATACACTTTTTTCGTTGCTTCACTTTTTTTAATACCATTTTGTGTTAAAGCTGATTTTTTTGTGAGACTTCAATCATCATCATCCATTATAAACTCACTATCCATTGGCATAATTTCAACACTATTGCCTTTTCTTTTATATACCTTAGGATTAAAAAACACCGAACCTGGCAAAGCTTCTGTCATGGCCTTTGTTGAACCTATGGTGGCAACAATAGTAGGTATTATAGTTTTTCAAGAATCCATTACTTTAACAGGAATAATTGGAATACTTCTTATATTTAGTTCAATTTGCATATTAAATGTAAACAAGTCATAAGAAAAGCAGGTTACCTAGTCTTCAAGGTAACCTGCTCTTTGTTATTCAGTAAAATATAGTTTTGATAAATCTTCAAACATATAGATTGGCACAAGCTTTGCGTCCTCTACACCACCTAGGTTTTTGGGAGCAATAATGTGGGATATTTCATACTCTATAGGGTATATAACAGCATCCTCTGCAATAGTCTGCTGAATTTTTTTATACATCTGTTCTCGTTTTTTGTTGCTTATTTCTTTATCAGCTTCAATGAACATATTGTCTACTTCTCTGCTGCCATAATTAAATACATTAAATATAGCTCCTGTCATATACACATCTTTATAAGAGCTTGGTTCTGACCCCATAGCATAAGTGTTAGTCATAAGATCAAAGTTTTTGTTATTAAAAGCAGTAAAAATTTCAATATAAGTTTCCCTATCTATAGGGGTAAGATCAACAGATATACCAACTTCACTTAGTTGTTTTCTAACATTGTAAGCAATTTTAGTAGCTTGTTCGTTATCTTTTATATAATTAAAATCAATTTTTATATCATTTAAACCCTCTTTTTTTAGCAACTCTTTAGCTTTATCAACATTTGTAGTATACTTTTCAATGTCATTGGAATAATACAAGGTCCTTGGTGAAAATACCGAATATGCCTCTTTACATAAACTATGCTCTATATGACTTTCTTTTATAATTTTATCCCTGTTTAAGGCATAACAAATGGCTTTCCTTACGTTCTTATTGGCCAAAACAGCATTATTTTTTGTGTTGATCATAATATAATTTAGCATACCCTCATCAAAACTATATAAATTATATCGCTTATCATCTTTATACTGAATGCATTGTTTTTCCGACACATAGCTAGCTATAGGTTTTCCATTGTTTAACTCTATATCTATTACACTACTGTCTATCATTTTACAATACACAATCTCATCTATATGTGCTGGAGTTTGATAATATTGAGAGAACTTTTTTACCACTATAGTCTCTCCACTTTTCCAAGATTTCAGAGCATAAGGTCCTGAACCAATTGTATTGTCTATAGAAGATGCAATACTACCTAGTTCAGTTTTATCTTGAAAAATATGTTTAGGAATCACAATAAGATGACTTAAATTCTGTTTAAAAGGAATATATACTTGTGGTAATTTAAATTCCACAGTAAGATTGTCAATTTTCCTTATCTGAACAGGTTTCTTATAAACTAAGAAATTACTTTTTAAATGTATGTTTTCCCTTTCATCTAATATTTTTTCCACAGTAAATATAAGATCATCTGCATTAATAGGCATACCATCGTGCCACTTTAAATTATTTCTAAGTTCTATGGTGTACGTGAGCATATCTTCTGACACACTTAGACTATTGGCTAAGTAATACCTGATTTCCTCCCCATCTAATACGAATAATGGATCATATAAAGCATTAGTCACCATGTAAGTAGTTTTATCGCGACTGAAAAGAGGATTTAAACTTGATGGCTCTGATGATATTGGAATAACAAGGGTACCTCCATCTACAGATTTTGAGGATTTATTATAATCTTCATCGGGATTTACATTATTATTTTTACTTATGCATCCACTAAAACAAAATAGAATCATACATAATAAAACAATTAATTTCACTACTTTTTTCACGCTATTCCTCCACCTTTTCTTCATTATATATGGAATGATACACTAGTGAAGAAATCACTTCAATTTTATTTTTAACATATATGGTTTTTTAATACACACTGTTTTGCATTTTAAGGACTTTTAGCTTTTAATTAAGTTAACTTTTTGTTAATTGCCAAGTTTTCAGTGAAAAAATATTCATTTTATTTTGGATTTTTTAATACACTTGCTTTCTTTTACGATTCTTTGTTATTATTTAGTTAAACTTATTATAATTTTGTTTATAACATGGAGGAATATATGAAGATAAGACTTGGCTACGTTGCCATATCAAACAAGCTAGGAAGGAAAGTCACCAGTTCAAGTACAGTCACCTATACAAATTACTGTAAATTAAAAACTCCAGAAGAAAAATTAAAAAAGCTTACCGACGTAACACTTTCAAACTTATCGGATCTCATAAAACTACTAGAGTACAATATAGAAAATAACATTCACTTTTACAGAATAACGTCTTCCCTTATTCCCCTAGTAACTCACCCTGAAGTTGGCTACTGGGGGCATAGGGAGATATTTAAAAATGACTTTAAGTATATTGGAAAAATAATAAAGAATTCCTCCATGCGTGTAGATACTCATCCAGATCAATTCAATGTTCTAAATAGCACAAATCCATTAGTGGTTAAAAATACTATAGTAAATCTTATGAGGCAAGCAGAATGGTTTCAAGACATGGGGTATAAAGATTGGAAAATGGTTTTACACATTGGTGGCGCACCAGACGGAAAGGAAAATGGACTGGAAAGATTTGCGGTGGCATTCAAAGCCCTTCCACAAATACTAAAGGGAAATATTATAGTGGAGAATGATGATAAAATTTATAATGCTGTGGATACGCTTAAGCTTTGCAAGGCTTTGAGTATACCCATGGTGCTAGATGTTCACCACCACAACTGCAACAATGATGGAATCCCCTTGGAAAGCTTTTTAGATGAAATTTTCACCACATGGCAGAAACAAAAACTACCTCCAAAGTTTCATTTTTCCTCTCCTTTAAATGGAGAAAAAGTTAGAAAACATGCAGATTTCATTGTAGCCGAAGACTTTATCAATTTCATAGAAAAAACTCGTTCTATCAACAAAGATTTTGACGTCATGTTAGAGTGTAAAGAAAAAGATGTGGCTCTATTTAAACTTGTTGAAGATATAAAGTTAATTAAACCGCAATATAAATGGATAGATGAAACAACCTTCATCATATAATCAGAATTCTACTAATCAGATAACAACAGACTATGCATTTTCAGCAATAGTCTGTTTTTTATATCATATTAATATGCGCCAAAATCTGATGTAGCTTGTATCATAGCTTGGAGATTTTCAGCTGGTGTTAGTGGTGATATTCCACAGTCAGGCATAAAAATAAAACCGCCTTCCCTGTATTTCATGCCGCTAATTATCTTGCCACTTTCCGCATAAACCTCCTTTTCAGAACTAATTTGTAGCACTGATGTAGGAAGATTCCCAGCTATTATATATTGACTTCCTAAATAACCTCCTGTTTTTTGTAGATCCATATCTCTTCCAATACTAATGACTGTTCTTGGCAAAGGGTTTATATCCCTTTTAAAATACTCAAGGTTATCATTATGCTTTCCGCAAAGATGAAAATTCCATGCCTTAACACCACGATTCACAAAATGATCATACAACTCCTTAATATATGGAAGGCTAAATTCTTGAAACATCTTTGGTGATATTATTTCATTAGATTCCATAGGGAATGGCATAAAGCCTCCACACCTATCAGCGCCATACTTATCAACATAGTAATCTCCAACTTTTATAAGGTACTTTTGAACCTTTTGTATTAATTTATGAAGCATATTTGGCTCTGTTTTCATCCATTTAAGCATTTTATCTACACTTACTAATTCCTGAGTTGTAGTAAAAGCTGTCCCACCAAATATCCCAACTCCGCCACCTTTTTTTACTACATAATCAGTATAATCAGCAGCTTTTTTTATACAGGGAGCATTTACTCCGTCTGGTATCTGCAACAATTCAATATCATGAAGATCATTCACTACTTTTTTTACCAAAGTAGGGTTCTGAAATTTAATTCTATCACTAAACCTATATGTTCCCCCAAAAGCAGCCCCATATCCACCAGGCATAGCAAAACCCGTAAAGCCGTCTTGTTGGAAAACTTCATCACATTTTACATTCATTTTAAATATATCTTCAATGGATGTATTTTCAAAATATGTTTTAAAGTCCACACCTGCCAGTACCGCTGGGTAGGACCCTAGCATCAAATTCACTGGCACTCTGTCAATGGCATCACCCATTACTAAACCATTCATTCTTTCAGCTGAGGTCATTTTATTTATTAACATTTTTTTCACCATCCTTTATAGCATCTCTATAAAGGCAGCAATTCTTGTAGTAAGTCCACCAATATCTTCTTGAGAATATGTAGTTTCAAGGCTCATGTATGGAACACCCTTTTCATTGGTCTTTTTCTTAATTCTATTAGTCTCCACATTATATGTGTGACATGTTTGTAGAATAACATCTATTACACCATCTATTTTATATTCGTCTATATAATGGTCTATCATATTCAATCTATTCGTGTTTGGACTCATACATGCACAAGCAGTTTTAAGATACCTTTCAGCCAATGCATCATATGGATTTTTTGTCTCATCCACAAGATCGTCAATGCTCTTTGTAGAACTACAATTTTCAAAACATACAATAACTCCACCATTGTCTTCAATGGTCTCTAGAATCTTTTCTGTGGCATCCCCTAATGGACATCCTGTCACAAGAATTCTCTTTGCATCTTTTGATACTGTAGTTCCTTCACTTTCATATCTTTCTTTTACAAGCCTTGTTATGTTTTTTATATTTTCAATTTCTTTTTCCTTATCACCTATGTACTGCGTAGATCCTAAAACCTTCCTCATTTCAATACCTGTAAGTGGTGGTGGACAAAGTTTTCCTAACTCATAAAACTCTCTTAAAGCCTTTCTCTCTGAATTTCTTAATTTAATTTTTTCACTTATGGCCTCTTCAGTTATCTTAACTCCTAAATTCTTTTCTACCTCATCCTTCAATATAAGCAGCTCATCTTTGTAATACTCAAGAGAACTTTCTCTGTGAAGATTTTGTGGTAATGACATGATATGCATTGGCTTCATGGTACCGAGATATTCATACATCTTCTTTTTACCATCGCAAGTGGTCTCTCCAATCAGCATATCTGAAAAATAATAGTAAGGACATTTTCCGGTAATGGCAAAACCATAGGATGATTTTATAAGAGGACATATGTTCCTTGGCAATTCTTTTTCTGCATCGGAAATAGGTTCCTCACTCATGCCACAAAGCCATGCTACCATAGCCCCAGAAGCTGCTAATAATTCATAGGGTGCAAAACCACAATATACACCTATAACCTGTTTCCCCGATTCCTTGATTTCCTTTACTTCTACAAATCCATTTCGCCTTGCATTGGCGAAATTCTCTAGTAACATATCTAGCTCTTTCATTTTATACTTTCCCCCATTTGTTTAAAACATAACTTCATAGTTTTATTTTAAACTCTATGGAAATATTCATCTAATACGTTTTTTCTATGACCTTAGCTATATTTATTCAGTTTCTAAATAGTTATTCTTTTTTCTCTTCACATTTACACCTACATTTACATGGGCATTGCACTCCATCACATAAATGAGATTTACTACATAACCTAAAATCTCCCCCTTGGATTTTAAGAAATTGACCCTTTACTAGGGCCAAAGCTATCTTCTTTCGAGCATCATTATAAATTCTTTGAACTGTAGTTCTAGCAACTTGCATCTGCTCAGCACACTGCTCTTGCGTCATAGACTCCATGTCCATAAGCCTTATGGTCTCATATTCATCCACAGTCATAAATATGGTGTTTTCATCATTTCGTGGATCACACAATGGTCCAAAAATATTGCTTTGAGGTAAACCGCACACTCGCCTGCACTTCCTTGGTCTTGGCATACTCACAAGCCTCCCTGTATAAATATTTTCATTAATATGCTATTGAATTCCTTCAAAATTATTGACATATGTCCACAACAGTAATATTATACTATATATATGACATATGTTCATAACATTGTCAAGAAAGATATGTGGAGGTTGATAAAATGAAAATTGCATTACCATCAAGAAATAATAATATAGACGATCACTTCGGACACTGTGAATACTTTTCCGTACTTACTGTAGATACTGAAAAGAAAACCATATTAGAAACTGAAAAGGTGGACTCACCAGAAGGTTGTGGCTGCAAATCTAATATTTCCTCTGTATTAGCAGATATGGGTGTTGAACTGATGCTAGCAGGAAACATGGGAGATGGCGCAGTACATGTCCTAAACAATGCCGGTATAAAAGTTATTCGTGGATGCTCAGGATCTATAGCTGATGTAGCACAGAAATGGCTTAATGGAGAACTAAAGGACTCTGGCATCGCATGCCATGCTCATGAGCATGAATGCCATCACGAAGACTAGAAAAAAACACCTTACAAAGCTAAATTTCAACTTTGTAAGGTGTTTTAATATTATTTTTCTTTTCTCACTTTAAAAAACTTATAAAGTAAGATTTTCACTGAAATTATACGTTATTTAACTGATATCATATAAACAGTTATGCAACAGATAACCGTTTCTAATATTTGTCTTAATGGTATTTTAAAACTTAAAAAATGTATGATTATTATACTTATAGCTCCGAATATGAAAATAACTATATTTATATATTTTTCACATTTAAATGTATTTGCAATATATTTTTTTATATTTTCAATTGACCTGTTCTTTTTGTTTATATAATCCAACACTAAGGAAAATAAACAATATACCATAATAACAATATATATATATTCACTTATTTACCTCCTCGATTAAATCTAAATATACCGCTTTAAATCCACCTGCAACAGTACCTACTGTCACTCCTATGAGTCCACCTAATAACGCTACTAATTCTCCTCTATGTTCTTCTCATAACTGAGAAATATATTTATATCAAAACCACCTTCGTACAGTATGCGCCCCATATTAATCAGCTGCTTAATTGAATGTGTAGTAGTTATTCTAAGACCTACAGCTTCTATTTTCCATTTAAAATATACTTCCTCCCAACAATGACCCATGTTATTGAATTCATTGTGGGAGGAAATCATTTTCATTCACCACTTACAAAATTATTTTTTATCTACATAAAGTGATATTTCACCACATTTTGGGCATACTGAAACAAAAATCTTTTCCGTATTTTTATAAATTTTTTTGCAATCTTCATTAGATAAGTTTACTCCGTATAGTTTTCCCTCTACATTTAGTAAATACCCATCTACCATATCCTCATTACATCTTATACATTTTCTCATATATACCCTCCTTAAGAATATAATTCATATTATTATTCTAAACCTACAATTTATCTTACAGCATCATACCAATACCATCCAGCTGCTGCTAGTGCTGCTCCTCCAGCTAACGGACCAGTTACAATAGTAGCTCCTACACAACAGACAGTTGCACATGCGTATCCTAAATTACGCCCAAAATCGCCACCATCAACCATCTCCATCTCGTCCTGTGTCATTTCACAAAATCCATTATTTAAAACCATTTACATATTTCAAATCCTCCTATATGTTTTTCTCATCACTGAAAAATATATTTATTTGTTATCTCTAATCCAGAATATCTATCTTCTCTAGGAAATACCTGAAGTATGATGCCCTTCTGTTTATAATTTTTGCTTGTTCCATCATGCCACTTTTTATCTTTGCATCTACACTTATATTCTTAAGCTTGGATTTAAGATATCCATACTCTCTTCCTGGCAAAGACAATAGTTCTATACTTACTTCTTGATTTTCCTTTATCTCGCCTAAATTCTCATTAGGAATGTATATTTCTATATTAAAGCTCTCATTTCTTTCTGGTACTATGCTTATTACAGGCGTACCGCTCTGCACGTAATCCCCTTCCTTTATTCTGGAGATTATATTCATTACCCCATCACAGGGTGATTTTATTGTTGTAAGCTTTACATTTTCCTCTGCTACCTTAAGATTCATTTCCATTTCTGTTCACGTAAGCAAAGCTAAATTTCTTCTGGTTTTGTTACTTCCTTTAAAGTTACAATATACATAGATGTTATTGGTATAAGCTTGTTTTCTGCAATATACTTTTGTATTTCCATTACAGCATTATTGAACCCCTGTGGATTCCCCTTGTATGAATCCTTCAGGCAGTTCATAAGTTGTATTTCTGGTTTGAACTTATATTCCTCTGTTTCATTAAACTCATGATCTATGGGAACTAAAATCTCTACATCCATAGTTTGTACCATCGCTTGTTATATTGAATATGTAGTAGTTATTTTAGGACCTACAGCTTCTATATTATTTTTCTTTTCTCACTTTAAAAAACTTATAAAGACTTATGATTAAAACTATCATTATAGGGGCAATCATCATAACTCCTAACCCGCTAAATATACTGTCAACATTTTTAGTTATAATATGAAAATAGTAATCTACTATTTCAAGTATAGATATATAATAAACCGTAAAAATGCCCCAATTCACTATATAACCATACATAGTTTTAGCTTTATTTACTTCTGGGCTTGCATTATAGATACCTTTTAACCACACGCCTAGGCTAATATATAGTATAAATGCTGATATTATTGAATCATTTTCTTTTAGTAGAAAACCATATATCCCCATAATAATGCATCCAATCAAAAATACATTCTGTTTTTTAAGCATTTCCTTTAAATCTCCCTAAGTTAAAACTTTAGATATTAATTCATATTTTAATTATTATATGTGCTCCAACAAGTAAACCTATTATTGTACCAATAATTAAACAGTATTTAACTGTAGTGCTCCATTCCATAGTTCCAATTTTAAAATATTTCATTAACTTTTTCACTTTAACCACTCCTTTATGGTTGATATTACACTGGCTTCTTTTTAAGGCAACACCTATTAAACACATACTAATCTCTAAAAATATCAATACCTTTACTGCTTATACTCCATACTCTCTACTATTTGGGGCCAAATTTCAAAATCTCTCTTACCATCAGCATAAACATTAACAACTTTCGCAGTATTACCCCCCATTACTTGAAATTCTACCTCAACTTGAATTTTCTTTGTTCCATGCTTATACTCTCCTTGCACACTCACCATGTTCTTTTCATTTTTTCTTTCATAGTCCCAAGTAATATTTTTAAGACAAGTATTGAAATTTTCTTCCAATGTTCCTTTAATAATACCACCATTAAATTTCATTGCCTTTAATTCGTCTATGTTGTTCTTTTTGTCAATCTTGTATGATACATAAAATAAACTAAGAATAATTATTCCAATGGAAAGAAGAAAAATAATTATATTCCGTATGGTCTTTTTTATTTTAGTTTTTTTTCTCTTTACTGCTGCTGTTTCGTCCAAAATATCATCCCCTTATTCATGAAATTTATTAACATCGTATTCTACACCATTGATAGCATTATTGAAATCCTTTGCCTTTTCTTCTCCACATACATCTTTCACACATTTCTCAAAATCCGTCACAGTGGCATTGGTAAATTTAAACTTTTCATAGTAAAGTCTAAATATTTCAATAAATTTCTCATCACCACACTGTCGTCGTAAATCTTCTAATGACATTGGAGCCATCAGATATATTACAATATCGTATTCCTGAGGTTCACTGAATGAACTTACATTTCTATTCATAGGCAAAAGTGATTTAAAAAACACATAATTCGATAGTATACTTGTCATGGTAAATTTATTGCTTCTACCATAAAATTTTTCAAAGTAAAGACTTGTCCAATAGCAAGTAAATGATTCATCTAAAATAGGCTCTTCATATTCATTATTGCCTACCACCCCAAACCACCACTGATGTACCAGTTCATGTATGACAATCTGATCCGTACTGTTTAAATATTTTTCTTCAATCTCCGCCGAACTGCTCTCATTTTCATATGAATACATTTGTATTATGCCTGGGTATTCCATAGCTCCACCCTTTAATCTGCTCTCTACTATGTCAAGTTCCTTGTAGGGGTAACTGCCTATAACATTATTATAAAAATGCATGGCTTGTTTTACCTCATTAAGCAATCTCTTAGCTGCACCTGATTTATCACCAAAATAATAACTATTTATTGTTATGCCATCTATGCCGTCAGATATAACCTTGTAACCCGAAGATATATACATGGCAAAATCCTTAACATTTTTTTCTTCAGCAATCACAATTTTCCTGCCATTTCCTTTTACATTTTCTTTACATACACCAGTGGCAACCATTACCATATCATTAGGTATTTCCATATTTACTTTATAATCTGAGTAATCCGCAAAATTTGATTCACCTATATTGTGGAATGAGTTTTTGTCCCATTGGCCACTTAGTTCATCGTACATGGACACTATAGGATACCAGTTTGTAAAACTGTAATCATTTTCTATAAATCCAAATCTGCCATTAGATTTTGGAATTTTAAGCTCAAATTCAATATAGAGACTTATCTCCTTATCTGGCATAAGCGTCTGTGGCAGTTCAAAATGAAGAACTTCATCATTTTGAGTAAATTCCACAGTTTTGCTATCCGCCTTTACACACTTTACACATATATCACCTAAATAATTCTTGTCAAAAATGTCCCCACCAAATCCTTTGGGCATGGTATCTTCATTTCCGTAAGCATCAGCATATAAATGTAAAACCATATCCTTCAGTTGGCTTTTATATCTATTTGTATATACTATAGTTTCCTTTGCATGAACACTTTTACTATTATTATCAAAAACTCCTTCAATACTATAATTGTTTCTCTTTGAACTTGGAATTTCATATTTTTTCGCAGGCTGAAGCTTAGCCACTACTTCACTAAAGCCCTTTTCTTTTATACTATCTTTCCCTATATCATCATATTGTTTTTTTGAACAGGCTGTTATGCAAAAAAAACATATACTGCAAAGCAATATAATAATGCTTCTTTTTTTCACTATTTCAACTTACCTCCAATCTACTTTGTCAACATAAACATATTTTATATTTCAATTATTTTGGTGAAATACCTTTGTGGAACCATGACCTGATTTTATACAAAGCATTGTTGCTAATTTTCCATTTAAAATATACTTCCTCCCAAAATGGCCCATGTTATTGAATCCATTGTGGGAGGAAGGTTTTTTATGCGATTTACATAAAATTATCACTAATTGAAAATGATGTTATTTAAAATGTTCTACTAATGTTTCATTGCTAACTGCACCCTCTGATCCAATTATAATCAAAAATTGTGTATTAGAAAGTACATTCTTTAAATACTCCTTAGTTGAATCCTCAACTTTTTTATTCATAAATACAACTGGTGCATTGGTTTTTGCTGCAACAGCTGCTGCACATAAGGCATCAGCAAAATCCTCTCCATTAACGACAAATACATTTTCGTAATTCATGCTATCTTTGAAGTTATTTAATATTTCAATATTCTCACTGTACCTATTGTCATTGAAAATTCTCTTTCCATGTGGAATTACGCTGAGAATGTTTTTTCCTATGGTTTTATCATTTCCAGCATAATATATCTCACTTACCTTTTGAGCTTTAATATATTCTGACATTTCGATACTCATATCGTCATTATCAACAAGCAATACAGCCATATTGTGGTTAGCAGCATAGGTTGCCATTGATAAACCTGAAACATAATCCTTTCCAGTTGTAAGAACTATTCCATGGATTTCACCTAGTTTTTCTGCCACCTTTAATGATGTTTCGTATCTATCCTTACCAAATATTCTCTCCGTGCTTAGTCCCATACTAGTTAAGCTTTTTTCCACCTCACTAGATACTACACCTTCTCCACCAATGATAATAGCATTTCTAACCTTTAGATTTTCTAAAGCTTTCTTTGTACTATCATCTAACTTTTCAGTTTTTGTAAGCAATATAGGGGCATCATATTTTTTTGATAGAGATATTGCCGAAAGTGCATCAGCATAATTCTCTCCATAACAGATAATTGCTGTATCAGCCTGTTGCCATACTTGGGATGAGATATTAGATGCAGTTTCATATCTATCTGTGCCATTTATTCTCATGGCTTTTTTCTGCAATTCTTCCATTAGGTTTTCAGTATTATTGTTTTCCGAACTGCTTAAATCCACAACCTTACTGAACAACTCCTTATTTTCCAATATTTTTTCCTTATTTCCTGAAACAGAGTAATTATTTTCAGAAAGAACCTTTTCCAATACTTCTCCAAATTTTCTTATATCCTCAGGTTTTGTATTTACAATTTCGTCTCTAATAATTTGAAGGTAATTATCATCCATTTTTATAAGATAATTATTGTCCATCTGTGACATCATAATGCTTGGTTGCTCAATCATAACCATTAATTGATCTATTGCATTTAGAGTAACACTGATGTATTTATTCAGTTCTTCCTGGGACATTTTTAGATTTTTTAAATAATCTGCTGTTGCATCATAATAGTCAAGAGTTTCCTTAATGTTAGGATCATTTAAAGAACACATAACTATGTTACCATACAAATCTGGCAAACAATATACAGTGTATGCTCCACCCTTTACTCTTACAGTATTAATTAAATACTCATTTATTATAGAAGCAGTAACCATTGTGCTACCATTGTAGGTGCCACCATGTTTTAAGAAATTGCCACCTTTTACGACACTAAGACCCTTGTCATTATTTATATAGGCCATATTTTTTTCTGTAGATGCAAATTCATATTTTTCCTTTACAAAAGGCTTGTCTCCTAATGCATCAATAAATACCTTACAATTGTCTTCTAATATTTGTACTTTTTCAGCATCACAGGTCATACTAACCATAGTATTGTCTTTGTTGAAAATCTTTTTTTCTACTTCTTTTATTTCTTTTACTGTTTTAGGCCATTCCTCTGAAAAGTTTTCTACAATATTTTTAAGAAATTCTTTATATTGAAGTGTCTTCTCTATACTATCGTGTTTATTCACATCTGAGAATGTAGAAAGTATGGATTGTCTTGGAATAGCTTCAGAGTTAACAGTGGTTAGTTTATCTAAAAATGATATCTGATCATTTATAGCCTGCTCTATATTTTTTTTGTCTCCATAATCTATGTCCATCATCATATCTTTCATTGCTGAAATAGCTTTGCTTGTCTTGTCTATTTTAAATGATCCATTCAGTTGTATCATTGGAATAAAATCACCTGTAGTTGAAACTAAAGGAACATTCATCTCTATAGCTACAAGGTTTATTTCTTCATCATTACACAATTTTTCAAAATCTTCTTTTGATGCATTGTGTAAATTGGTAGCTCCATTTAATAAGGTATACAATTTTAAATAATTAAGCTTATCTTGTGGAACATTATTAGTATTAAAGTGCACATTCATATATACATCATCATCTGTTTTACAAGGATAATATAATACCTTTACACCATCTATATTTTTTTCTTTTCTCTCTTGCTTTTTATATTCTACCTTGTCATCATTCTTTTCAGCTGTAGGTATTGTTGCAATTTGTTCCTTAGTTAGTGGAGTATCATTCCATTTTTTAAATTCCGCAGTTTTACCTACAATCTCATCAAGTTTTTCTGGGGTAAGAGATGCTTTAAATTCATCTAGCTTTTTCTTTAAATTCTGTCCCCTTACCTCTTCTAACCCTGGCTTTGGATTTATCATAATCAATGAACAGTGTTTATTATTTATGATTTTATCCTGAATGTATTTTTCAAAGTATTTATCACCCTTTGAGATAGCGTTCTTTATATTTTCCTCAATATCGCTGGCGTCCACATACTTTGCACAATCAAGATCATATTTTAAAAACTGTTGTGCTACTATAAAATACTTATTCCATGGTATATATATTCCAATGTCTTTATCATCTTTATCATCCTTTGGTTCTTTAAAATACTCATTTACTAGTTCTTTATCAAAACCATCATCCACTATTTTTGCAAGTGTATCCTTTATGATTTTTTCATATTTTCCCTTTTCACTCTTATCTATATCTCTAAGTATAATGCTGAGTACAGGTTGGAAATTGCCAATTACTACAGATTCCATATTCCCCTTATATCCTGCGTCTTTTAAAGCTTTTGCTAATGGAGATTTTGAGGTATCTCCTAAAATAGATGATAGCTTGTCAAGTGCAAACAAAGATTCCCTATCCTTCACAGTATCTACCACATAGTTTAGTAACATTATGCTCTTATTCTCAGTTGACACATTCTTAGAAATGCTATATTCTGTTTCAACTTCTGCCATTTTATCAAAAGGCTTCTGAAGTTCTATTTTTGAATCCACTGTTTCCTTATTAAATTTACTTAAATGATTATCATTGATAAACTTAAGGGTTTCTAATATGTCCATCTTGCCACATAAAACTATATTTGCATTAGAAGGAGTATAGTACTTCTTATATGTTTCCTTAAACTGTTCATAAGATAACTCAGGTATATTGTCTGGATGCCCACCACTTTCATATTTATAAATGGTGTCAGGGAATAATGATTTTAGTATTTCATGCTGCATAAAAATCCCTTCTGTCTGCGAATAATACCCCTTCATCTCATTGTAAACTATACCATTTATTTTAAGCTCATCATCTTTTGAATTAAGCTCATATCTCCAACCTTCTCTTCTAAATATATTTTCATCTCTAAGTAGATTGGGATTAAAAACCATGTCAAGATAAACATCCATAAGTGCTCTGAAATCCTTGTCATACTTACTTGCCACTGGATATATAGTTGCGTCATTACTTGTGAATGCATTCATAAATAAGCAACGAAGTGATGAAGGAAGTCTTGACAAAAGATCTTTAACTGGAAATTTTTCAGAACCACCAAATACAGAGTGCTCTATAATATGGTTTACACCTGTATTATCTTCAGGCAATGTCTTAAATCCAATAGAAAATTCCTTATTTTCATCATCATTTTCAAAGTAGGTAAGTCTAGCTCCTGTTTTTTCATGTAAAAAAGTTTTTATCACTACATCATCTAAAGGCTTTTCATCAACTAATTTGAACCCTGAGTAGACCTGTCCTACCTTAATTTCTACACTACTTTCTGCACTAGTAGTTATAGCCTGAACTTCATCAGCTAAAGCAGTAATTGGCACAATTGAAAACATAAACAAAAAACATACTATAGCTGATAAAAGCTTATTTATTTTTCTTCTCTCTCTTTGTAACATTCCTTTTTCCCCCTAACTGTATTGTAACTTTATTCTTTTAAGAAAACTATTTGTATCTCCTTTCTTTTTATAAAAAGCTAAAAAATAGATTAATCTATTCAGTGCATCTTACACATATTATTTTAAATCTTTTATATATCCTTGTAAATCATATTGTTTCGACATATTTTTACCATCTTCGCTTTTATACATTGTGTTTGTAATCTATTGCTATTTTTCTTGAAAAAACAAGCCTTCAAATTAAAGTTTTTACAATTTTCTTCTAAGCATAGTAAATTCCTTGTTGCTCCACATTTCTTCAAAGTCACTTTCTAAGAATAACTTTATTGATGTATTATCTATAGCAATATTATCGTAGAGGTACTTCAGTCCATTCTCTTTTGCTGCTTTACATAGGAGACTAAGCCCCTGTCGCCCAAATCCCTCTCCCCTATATTTATTGTGCACTATAATGCTTACTATGTTTACACCATAATCTTCATCAAAATGATATGCCACTTCCCCTACATATTTTTCAAGCTCATTGCAGTACAAATACCTATAGAAATAATTATTGTCATCACACATGAGCCATTTTTCATACCAGATGTTCCACCTATCCTCCGGAAAATCAATAGTACCTCCCCAAGCAGCGTTAAATTCCATAGTATGGTTGTCAGCTAACAACTCCTTTCTAAATGACAGTTCATCAAACCTCGGTTTTACTAATTTAAGCATATATACCTCCACTTTATAATTGTTTTTTCAATGATTTCACCTATTAGAATATATCCAAGATATAAGGCAATAATTACAAAAAACTTGCTACATAACCTATTTTAAGATTATACAGCAAGTTTCCATATTCTCAACACTTTTTATTAATTAATTCATATTATTCAATGGACCACCTATGCCACTTTCTCGTTTCACGGCCCGTGTCCTCAACATTATTATGTTCTGAAATAGCTTTATCTATTTTTTCTATGATTAATTCCTTATGTTCCGGCAATTTTCCTTTAAGTATTATGGCATTGGTTTTGTGCGTGGCATTAAATATACTGTTTTTCACATTGATGTTCTCTAGCATTAATTTTTCTTCCAGTAAAGACTCGTAAGGACGTATTCTCTCAAATTCTTTACTTCTAACTTTTGAAACCAATTTAGCATGTTTAAAAAGCACTAAAGTCACCACCACAATGACATTAGGATTAAATTGAGAGATGAATTTTCCTGTATCCACCGCATTTTCACGGCTAAGCCTTCGACCTCCCAGTCCTAACATTACATAAAATGAATACCCTATATGAGCTTGCTCCAATTTTTTCAGTGCATCATAATTGTTTTCTACAGTGACTCCTTTATTATGAAATTCAAGTATTTTATCGTTACCAGATTCTAAGCCTAGAGTAAGTTCCGTCATTCCTACATTTCTTAATCGCACCAGCTCTTCATGACTTTTCCTTAATATATCGTCAGCTCTTGAAAAACTTCCTATGCTTTCCGTATGGGGGAAGTATTCTTTTATCAATTCAATTACTTTTAAAAGCAAGTTTGTGGGTAGACAGAAAGGATTTCCACCAGCCAACACAATTTTTTTCACCACACCTCTTTTTCGAGAGTAATACTTATTTAGCATCTTTAATTTTTCTTCAATTTTCTCTAGGCCCAAAAATTCAAATTCCATATTATGATTAAGATCACAGTAAAGACATTTATTCCACGTGCAACCTACAGTTACTGGCACCGCTACACTATAAGCCTGATTCATAGGTAAATAAAAGTATGGGCCGTATTCCTTATATATCTCATCAAACATGTCATTATCTCCATACGAATTTTTTTCATTTATCTTATGCCTTAATTTTATCAGTGTATATGAAAAAATTCCATATTTCTAGTATTGATAATTTATATAGGATAACCATTTTTTATTTATTTTTCTTATCTTTTATATGCACTTTTTCTTTATGATTTGTTTCTTCAATACTTGATTTATTATTTCTAGGTTTTTCATTTGCTTTTTCATTAACTTTTAGTTCATTACTTATTTTCACATTAGAGTTATGCTCTTGTGAAACATGCGTATTTTTCTCTTCCTCGGCATCATCGTTATCTTTGTTGTCTTCCTCACCTTTGTTGTCTTCATGAGCTTCGTCATAACTATCTTCCTTATCTTCTTTACTTTGCTCACGCTCTTTATTTTCTTTAGTCTTATCTTTTTCATCTTTTGGTGATTTTTTATGTTCTTCCTTTAGAGATTTGTACTGAACCTCTAAAGTTAACATACTTTCTTTGTACTGCTGTAGTTTATTTTTTACATCTACAGTATCCTGGCCTTGTTTCTCCATAGTTCTAATTTCTTTTTCAATGCTTTTTATTTCTTTTTTGGCAACATGTATTTTCTCTTTAATTTCCCTTTTACTCAATATTAAGGCTTGTTTTTCTTTTTGTTTCTCAATAACTTTTGCTATGTTTTCTTGTGCCTTTATTGGCAATAATTCTTTTATATTTTCAAGGTTTTGCATAAATTGTTTTTGTTTTTCAGTATAGTCTAGGCTTTCTATTTCTTCTTCACTAGATATGATTTCTATAAGTTTTTCGTCATTTACCCTTATTTCCTCGATTAACTCATTAGCCTCATCAATTTTATAATCTGCAATCAATACCTCACCCTCTGCTAATCTCTCTTCATTGAAAGCTTCTATTAATGCAGCTTTTTTTTCTGCATTTTTTGTAAGGTTCAAGCTTATGTCTTCTATAAACCTATCTAATTTATAGAAGATACTTCCTGGCACTACACCAGCTTTATCCTCGGCATTTTTCTGTTCCGTAGCATATGCAACTTTACTAAATCCAATGGTTAATAGCATAACTGTTGTTACTAAAATACTTGTTTTTTTCATATTTATCACTCCTTTCATATATTATTACGAAACATGCCATAATATTTTAGAGGGTAAAAAGTAATTTGTATTAAAATATTTTTTTTATTTTTAACCCTTCAAATTTTTAATTTATTTACGTATAATTATTTAGGATGATTATACGAAAACAACAAGAGGTGATTCCGTGGTTTTTAAAAGCAGAGATTATCTTATTCAAGAGAACATGGATTTTATAATACATACCACAGAACAAATATGCAAACGCAGGATATCCATAGAAAATGACGATGAATTTTCTATTGCAATTATAGCCTTTAATAAAGCTTGCGATACATATGATAGTGATAAGGGAAATTTTAAAGCTTATTGCCAAAAAGTCATTAGAAATGCGTTAATAGATTTTTTTAGAAAAAATAGCCTTCTTCCTTCAATGTATGATGAGGATTCATTTAATGTAATAGACTATAAATTGTCCATAGATGACTATAAAAGACAAGAAGAAAAACAAAACAATGAAGAGGTTATTAGCGATTTTACCAAAGAACTGTACAAATATAAAATTCAGCTAAGTGACTTAGTAAAGGCTTCTCCCAAACATCAGGATACACGGAGTATGCTTTTGCATCTATGTTCTAAATTATATTTAGAACATGAATTTATGGAATGTCTATACACAAAAAAATACCTTAATGTAAACCTCATATGCAATAAATATGAGGTAAAGAGAAAACTTGTGGATAAATGGAGAAAGTACATAATTGCCATACTTATTGTACTTTCAATGCCAAAGTTTTCATGTTTGAAAAATTACTTAAACCTTGAAACGGTAGGTGATAACATTGATTAAAAAAGGAATTATTTTAGAAATTAAAAAGAAAAGTGTAGTAGTATTAACACCAGATGGAGAATTTATACAACTTAAAAAACAGAAATTCATGCCTAAACTGGGTGAGGAATATGAGAATTCATTATATTATGCAAGAAGTTTCATAAAACCCATACCAATAGCAGCTTGCTTTCTTCTATTTATTAATATAGGCATAATATATAGAACTTATTTTCAAGTTTACAATACAGTATATGTCTCTATAAATCCCTCTATAAAACTACATGTTAATCGGAAAAATCATATTTTAAAAGCTGAAGCTATGAACAAAGATGGGGAAACATTGTTATCCAATATACATTCTATAAAAGGTGAAAACTGTGAAAAAGGAATTATTGATATCATTGAATACGCCATAAGCATGAAATATCTAAATCCAAATAACCCCAAAGTAGTAGTACGCTCTGAAAAAGAAAATGCTATAAACTACAATAATATTAACAGGATTTTAAAACAAACAGATCCGTCTCCTTCTCAAAATATCAATAAAAACTCACAAAAGAATTTTCAAAAAGACAATGTCATTGTTGAGAATACCAGGAAGAATCCAACAGTACAGAAGGACAAAATACCCGGAGTAAATAAACCCTCTGTAAATATAGCTCCTAAAACAAACAACGAACCTCCAAAATTAAAACCATCTAAACCATTAAAAAACAATGATAAGAACATTAAACCAAGCAAAGCTACAAAAAATAAAGATTAAAAAAGACTTTTATAAATCATGTTAAAAAGCATAGGAATCAATAGATTCCCATGCTTTTTTATTACCTCTTTAACTCGTTCTTTATTTCTTCAATAAATATTTTTATATGATTTTCTACTTCCTTATAATTACTCATATCTTCTTTGATATTAGCTATTCTGTTTACAATGGCACTGCCAATGATTACACCTTCACTGTGTTCCTTCATCTTCCTTGCAGTCTCCACAGAAGATATTCCAAAGCCAATCATTCTAGGTATAGATGTGTATTTTCCTACGGTACTCATGTACTCTTCCATGTCTGTATTTATGCTATCTCTAGTACCTGTAACACCGTTTACTGAAACACAGTACACAAATCCATGTCCATCCTTTGTGATCTTTTCAATCCTTTCCTCAGAGGTAGGTGCCACGAGAGGAATAAGATATACATTGTTTTTTAAACACATCTCTCCTAACTCACCGCGCTCTTCCACTGGTACATCTGGAATAATAAGACCTTGTACCCCCACCTCAGAGCATTGTTTGAGAAACCTTTCCATACCATATTTAAAAATACTATTGTAGTACATAAGGTATACTATAGGCGCTTTTACTTCTGAATTTCTTATAGTTTTTACAAGGTTCATGATCTTAGGGATATTAATGCCATGCTTCAATGCTCTTTTAGAGGAATTCTGAATAGTAGGACCGTCTGCCAATGGATCAGCGTAAGGTATTCCTATTTCTATTATATCCGCACCAGCCTGTTCCATTACCTTAACTAATTGTAAGGTACATTGCTCTGTAGGATCGCCTGCTGTAAGAAAACAAGCCAAAGCTTTCTCGCCCTTTTCCTTAAGTTCCTTAAATGCTGTATCAAGACTATTATTCATGTGTAACACCTCCAAAATAACTTCTTATAGTGTCCATATCCTTATCCCCTCTTCCAGATATGTTTATCACCACTGTTTTCTCTTTTGCCTTTTCTTTGCCCAAGTTCTCTATTAATTGTTTTGCTAGCTTGCATCCATAAGCTATAGCATGGGAACTTTCAATAGCTGGGATTATGCCCTCTACGCGGCTGGCAAGTTTCAAAGCTTCCATGGCTTCATTGTCATTTATCACTTTGTACTCTGCCCGGCAAGTATCATGAAGATAAGCATGTTCTGGGCCTATTCCCGGATAATCAAGACCTGCCGAAATTGAGTAAGCATCCTGAATTTGTCCTTCATCATTTTGCATAACATAAGTCATGGTACCATGAATCACTCCTTGAGAACCACCTTGTATACTTGCTGCGTGTTTACCAGTATCAATACCTTTTCCCCCAGCTTCTACGCCTATGAGTTTTACCGATTCATCACTTATAAAAGGGTAAAATATGCCCATAGCATTGCTACCACCACCAACACAAGCCAGTATATAGTCTGGGAGTCTTCCTTCTTTTTTCATTATCTGTTTCTTTGTTTCTTCTCCAATTACCTTTTGAAAATCCCTCACCATGGTTGGATAGGGATGAGGTCCAACTACAGAACCGATGACATAAAATGTATCCGTAACATTAGTAACCCAATACCTAATAGCCTCACTTACAGCATCCTTAAGAGTGCCATTTCCGCTAGTAACCGGTACTACCTTAGCACCCAAAAGTTCCATCTTAAACACATTTAGAGCTTGTCTTCGTATATCCTCTTCTCCCATAAAGACTTCGCATTCCATATTGAACATAGCAGCCACAGTGGCCGTAGCAACACCATGCTGTCCTGCACCAGTTTCTGCAATAATCTTGTTTTTCCCCATGCGCTTTGCTAGTAAAACTTGACCTAATGCATTGTTAATTTTATGGGCTCCTGTATGATTTAAATCTTCTCTTTTAAAATAAAATTTAGGTCCACCAAAATGTTTTGTGAAATTCTCTGCAAAATAAAGAGGCGACTCTCTTCCCACATATTCACTAAGATAATATCTATATTCATCCATAAGCTTTTCATCATTTATAGCATAGTTGAACTCTTTTTCTAACTCTATAAGAGCGTTCATAAGAGTTTCAGCTACATATTGTCCTCCAAATTTACCAAATCTACCTTTTATCATATTGTCTCACCTTTCCTATAAACTCTTTCATCTTTATATAATCTTTTATTCCCTCAGTTTCCACTGCCGAAGATACATCAACTGCAAATGGTTTAAACATATAAATTCCATGCTGTACATTATTACAATTAATCCCACCTGCCAGTATAATATTTCCACACACTTTATTCTCCACAAGACTCCAGTCAAAACACTTCCCCTGTCCAGCGCTGGCACCATCAAGCAAAAGCTTGTACCCTTCATATTCCCGTATTTTTTCGAGGTCCTTTTGGCATTTTATGCAAACAGCTTTCCAGATTTCAGCTTCACTTTTCATCTTCAAGTATTCCATATACTCCAAGTCCTCTTCACCGTGAAGTTGTATTACATCTAGCCTCAATTTTTTTGCTGTGTCCAACACTTTTTCTCTATCTTCGTCTAAAAACACACCCACAACCTTTATATTATTTTTAATTGATATTCTCATGGTGATGGCTTGTTCCAAGGAAACCTTTCTTTTGCTGTCTGCAAAAACTAACCCCACATAATCAGGCATAAGTTCATTTATATAATCTATATCCCTCATGGTTTTTAAACCACATATTTTTATTTTTGTCATTTTAGAAGAACCCCTCTAACTTTTTTCCCTCTTTCATAGCCAGCATAAAAGTTTCACCTATTAGAGCCCCATTAACATTTAAAGACTTCAGATATGATATATCTTGTTCATTCCTTATACCACTTTCAGAAATAATTATAGTTTCTCCTTGCACCAGCTTCACGAGCCTTTCCGTGGTTCCAAGATCTACTTCGAAGGTTTGAAGATTTCTGTTGTTAATGCCGATAATTCGAGATCCACATTTCAATGCATTATACATTTCCTTCTCATCATGAACTTCTACCAAAGGCTCTATGCCAAGCTCCAAGGATGTTTTGTAATACTCCCCTAACTTATCTCCAAGCACAGCTGCAATTAAGAGAATACCTTGACATCCCATAAGGAAGGTCTCATAAATTTGATATCTATCCACAATGAAATCTTTTCTTAATATAGGTTTTGATGTCATACTTCTAACACAGGCCACATAGTCAGGGTGGCCTTGAAAATACTTCTCTTCTGTTAGTACTGATATGGCTTTTACAGGAAGCTTGTCATAAAATCTAGCTATTTCTCCCACATTAAAGTCTTCCACAATAATTCCTTTAGAAGGAGAAGCTTTTTTTACCTCTCCTATGATATTAAATCCCTTTTCACCAAGAGCCTCTCTGAATCCTGTATTCCCCTTCATATCTTTTAATTTATAGACACTTTTTTCTTCAACTTTTTTATACAATCCTTCTTCACTTATTATTTTTTTTCTTTCCTCTACATCTTTTTTTCTATGAGCTATAATATTGTCAAGAATCATTTAATCACCACCTATTATTTCTTATCTATATTGTGTTATCTGCATTTATTACCTATATTGCTATGCCTTTACCATGATAGTTTAAATTACAACCTTTACAGACTGATGGTAACGCACCATTTTATTTAAACATTCATAAGCCTTTCCAGAATCTATAAGCTCTTCAGCCATTTGTACGCCTTCCTTAAGATCCCCTACTTTTTTTCCCACATAAAGAGCTGCTGCTGCATTTAGCACCACAATATCGCGTTTTGCCCCCTTTTCTCCCTTTAGTATATCTAAAATTATTTTACTATTGTCCTCTGCACTTCCACCAGCCACTTCTTCTATGGCAACTTTTTGAAATCCAAAATCCTCAGGCTCTATATGGTAGGTTCTTATTTTTCCGTCCCTTAGCTCTGTAATTTTTGTTCCTGCACTTAAGGATATTTCATCTAAGCCATCATCTCCATGTACCACCATGGTTCTTTCCCTTCCAAGTCCAGATAAAACCTTTGCAATTATTTCTGTGGCTCTTCCGTCGTATATTCCCATTATCTGCCCCTTTATAGGTGCAGGATTTATTATTGGCCCTAACATATTGAAAATAGTTCTAAAACCTAGGTTTTTTCTAACTTGTGCCACATTTTTCATAGCTTTATGATACTGTGGTGCAAATAAAAATGTCATATTAGTTTCATGGAAGCATCCCATTGATTGTTCCTCTGGCATTTGGATGTCAATGCCCAAAGCAGCTAATACATCAGCACTGCCGCTCTTACCTGATACAGCCCTATTTCCATGCTTTGCAACCTTTATGCCGGCACTGGCTGCTATAATAGCTACAACTGTGGATATATTAAAAGTCTTTCCCCCATCACCGCCAGTGCCACAAGTATCAATGGCATATTCACCCTGAATATCAAATTCCTCATCATATCCCTTAATGGCCTCTACAAAACCAAGAATCTCTTCCTCTGTCTCACCTTTCATTCTCATGCAAGCAAGAAAGCTTCCCATTTCACTTTCTGTGAGTTTTCCACTCATTATCTGTTTCATAGCTCCCCTAGATTCCTCTCTACTTAAGTCCTCTCTATTCAAAAGCTTTTCCGTATACTCTTTAAAATTCTTACACATTTGCAACCCCTCCAGAAAATTTTTTATTATTTTTTTCCCATCCTCCGTTAGAATGGATTCAGGATGAAATTGTACACCGTAAATGTTGTACTCTCTGTGTTTTAACCCCATAACCGTACCATCTTCAGCTTCTGCTATTATTTGCAGTTCCTGAGGGATGGAACTTCTATCTACAATAAGTGAGTGATATCTCATGGCTTTCATAGGACTTTTAACGTCACTGAAAATGCCATTGCCATTGTGATTTACCATGGATATTTTCCCATGAACAATTTTATCTGACTGAATAACTTTGGCTCCAAAATACTGGCCAATAAGCTGATGACCTATACATATGCCAAGCATAGGTATTTTACCTTTAAACGCAGCAATGACTTCTCTGCAAATTCCAGTATCCTCTGGTCTCCCAGGTCCTGGTGAAAATACAATAGCACTGGGACACATTTTTTCTATTTCATCTATGGTGATCTTGTCATTTTTTACTACCTGAACTTCCTTATAAATCTCCCCAAAATACTGGTATAAGTTATAAGTGAAAGAATCGTAATTATCTATAATCAATATCATACTAAACAACCTCCATTATCCCTTTTGCTTTATTTATAGTTTCCTTGTACTCAGATTCAGGATCTGAATCGTACACAATGCCAGCCCCTGCGCCAATATAAACTTTCTTATCTTTGTACAACATGGTTCTTATGGCAATGGCCACATCCATATTTCCATTGAAAGAGAAATATCCCACAGCCCCTGCGTAAAAGCCTCTTTTGCTTTCTTCCAGTTCATCTATAATCTCCATGGCTCTAACCTTAGGAGCCCCTGATACCGTGCCAGCTGGGAAACAAGCTTTAAAGGCATCTATGGCATCCATGCCATCTTTTAGCTCACCCTTTACTTCTGAAACTATATGCATTACTTTAGAAAAGTTCTCTATTTTCATAAAACTGCTCAAATTTACAGTGCCAAACTCACTTATCTTTCCCACATCATTCCTGCCCAAATCCACTAACATAACATGTTCAGCTACTTCCTTTGGATCCTGTAAAAGTTCCCTGGCTATCTCCTCATCTTCCCTAGAATCTCTACCTCTTTTTCTTGTACCTGCTATGGGATTTGTCTCAACTTCCCTTCCCCTGACCTTCACAAGGCTCTCTGGTGAAGCCCCAATTAGTTTAAAATCTTTAAAATCTATATAAAACATATAGGGTGAAGGATTTTTCAACCTTAATCTTCTGTATATATCATAAGGATTGGACCCTGTATCTTTCAAAAACCGCTGAGATATAACCACTTGGAACACGTCACCCTTTACCACATGTTCTTTGGCTTTTTTCACAAGACCACAAAATTGCTCCTTAGTAAAATTGCTTGTAAATTCATTTCCACCTTCTGATTTCATAGAAACTTCCCTAAATTTTTCCATATTCCTATTGCACTTAATAACTTCATATATGCTGTTCAAGTACTTTTCTATATCTTTCAACGCCATCTTTTCATCGGGTTTTACATTGTATATCAAATTCAAAACTTTATTTTCATGATCGAACACTAGAATATTTTTGTAAATCATAAGCATAGCTTCTGGAATATCCATTTCTTTCTTGCTCTTTGAATTCACAAGTATATTTTCTAAGCTACTTATGCAATCATAGCCAATATAGCCAAGTCCTCCTCCTATAAATGGAAACTCTGTATTTGCTCCATGGAAAGGTACGTATACATGCTTCTTTACTGCTTCCAAGAGGCCCTCAGCGTAATTTTCAATGCTCACATTGTCTTTTTGCAATTCTCTTACAATGTACGTATTCCCATCCTCATATTTAATAGCCATTTCCGGATTAAAACCTATATAAGAATATCGCAGGTTTTGCTTCCTATCCCTGTCTTCTAAAATAAACTTGTAATCACTCTTTATACCGTGAAATATCTCTACTGCTTCCATTTCATCTTCTTTTACACTCACTAACACCGGAAAAGTAAGACCTTTTCCCTTAAGTTCATCAAATTGTTCCTTGCTTACATTGCTCATTACAATTACCTCCTAAATTTTTAAAATTAACTAGGTAAATGTATCAGTGAAAACATTTAGACATACAAATGACAATAAAAAAAGCCACTTCGCCCTATCATGGGACGAAGTGACTTCATGTTGCCACCCATATTTTTCATACATTTAGGTAAAACTCTTTGTCACATAAAAAAAACACTTCCTCCTTAATAGGACGAAATGTTATTCGCTATGCCACCTAAATATACTTACTCTTCCAGGTACGGAGTCAATTTGCTACATCGAAAACTCGATACCCTGTCCCTATAACGGTGGACACTCCGGAAAGTGCTACTATGATTTCACACCTCATCTTACAGACCCATTCACTACAGACTACAGTACCTGGCTTACACTACCCCAGACTCGCTGAAACTAAACTTCTCTAGTTACTCCTTCTGCTCACTGATTTTATATTATTACCTATACAACATTATATGTTGTTGAAACTATTGTATTACATTTTTTTCTTAATGTAAAGTAATTTTTTAAAATATTTATTTAAACCTTTTTAAAACAATCTCATTTGCTCTGTTATCTGAGTTCTGGCAGATTCCAAATACTCATATTCATCTCCCATGTCCCCATTGAATTCCTCATCTCCTTGGCCTTTTTTATGTTCTCCTCTAAGGTATTGAGTGCCATTTTGTAGCTTTGACTGCTTGGTGTTTAGAACATATATATTGTCAAACCTGTCATAGATAGATTCTCCACCAAGTCCAGTGAAACATATAAGCTGAGTGTTGCTCTTCTTTGCCATCTCCATAAGGGGTTTTAAAAGATGTGATGAACTTGTCTGGGCAAAAGGATTATCCATAATAAGTACTTTGCCACTTTCGCTTCGGCTAAACACATCACTAAAATTTCTTCTAGTATAAGATAGAAGACTGGAAAGAATGATGAAAGAAGACAAGAAGCCTTCCCCGCCAGAATTGGTAGCTACTTCGTCCCAGCTTATTTGACGTTGCTTTTCTTCTTCTATTTTGAATAGCTTTACCTTTACAGTGCTAACCCCTACCACTTCATTATATAAATTGTAACTTGTAATCTTTGAACTTATTATGTCTTCTATATTCTCATTTTCATCTAAAACTTTTAATCCTCGTTCTCTTATTTCCTGGAAATAATCTCGAAGCCTAATTCTATATAATTCCTTATTGTCATCCCATTCACTTACATCAATATTTAGCATTTTTCTACTCTTACCACATACATTTATAGTGGAATTGTTGTCAATTTCCTTAAGGTTGCTATTTATATCACTTATATACTGCATCAAGTCATCTAATATACTTTCCTCTTCCTTTGTAACTAAAGATATATCGTGTTTGAGCTTTTCCATAGTGCTTATATAAGAATTTACAATGGTATCAATCTGCAATAATAGTTCTTCTGGTTTATCCACTAGCCTTGCATATATTTCTATAGGTTGACTAAAACTATCATCTCCTATAAAACTTCTATTTTGTCTTAGCTTGTTGTCGATTTCTCGTTGAATTATATTTATGCTTTCATCGTATTGCCTACATAGCTTATTAAGATCTCTTCTTTTTCGTCCAATAGTATCGCTTAACTGGCCTATTGCTATGGATATTTCCATGACATCCTTTACTTTGAAGTCTTCATATTCTTTTAAATTATCCATATTTTTGTCTATATCACATCTTATCTTTTGAAGCTCTGCTACGATGTTTTCAGCCCTTCTAATTTCCATGCGGACCTTATTTTTTTCTTCATTGTAGTTTTTTTCAAAAATCTTTTCACGCTGCATTAAAATATTTGTACCAAATTTCTCTTTAAAGTTATTCCTTAAATTTTCGATTTTACTCTCTAATTTTGCTACACTTTTTTCCATAGATAATATGCTATTATCAGTTTCTTTTAAAGAGTTTTCCGTGATTTCAAGGACTTTCTTTAATTCATGTTCTTCATCAATATCATACGTAAAATGAATATAATCCTTCTCTTCAATACCATATGAATCACTACGTGCTTCTAATATACGCTGTGCTTCCTTATAAGATTTGTCTGCTTCTGCAATTTCATCTTTTAGTTGTTTTTCTGTACTAGTTATTTTCTGAGTAAGTGCTTCATATTCTGCTATAATGTCTTCCCTATCTTTTGCTATGAAGTCACCATTTTTATACGTAGCATACTTTTTCATTTTCTCATCTATAGTGTGTTTTTTCCCTTGGTATTCATTTACCATATCTTTAAATTCATTTTGTTGAACTTCCATAGTATTTATAAGTTTTTTCAATGACCTTATATTAGCTTCTATTATGTCTATATTCTTTTCTACCTCTTCTAATTCCTTAAGGTTTGCCTTATACTCATGGTAACTCTCCATAAGTCCAGAGAATTCCTTAATTTTTTTCTCTACACTGTTCCTTTGTCTTTGGGTATTTTCCCTTCTCAAGGAAATAGAAGATATTTCGCTTTCTATTTTGCCTATGTCCTTACTAATATTTATAGCTTTTAAATCCAAATCCTTTAATAAAGTCTTCAACTCTTCTATTTCTTTCTTTAAACCTTCATAAGATTCTTTTGTAATTTCCGATGACTGAACAAAGGATTTTTTATCATTGTACAAATCTATATCCTCATTGACTTTTTCTAGTCCTTCACTGTAATCTTTTATAGATTGTCTCTTTTCTATAATTAATTTTTTCAGTTCTTCCTCATTTAAAAGCTTTTTGTTAAAAGATACAAGAAAGTCTACATCAGCTAAAGTTACTATATTGGACATTTTTTCTTCTAATTTTTCATTAATAGACTCCCTTTTTACAATGACAATAGGAGAAGATGTGAAAACCTCTAAAGTATTGCCTCTTAATTTCTCTATATCACCACTGCTCATAATCAATGCATAAGGTAATAATGGGTTGTTCTTTATAATTTCTATATTTTCTTCTTCAGAACGCTCATTTTTTTTCAGCCATTCCATACCATATACCACATCAATATCATGACGTTTAAATTCCTTTTGTAGCTCTTGAGATAGTTCCATTACTTTACCCGTCTCAAGCTTTTCTATGTCAGATTGTTCTTTTTCAATTGCATTCTTTATTTCCCGTTGCTTGCTGACCAATAAAGCTATTTTATCATTAAATTTTCCTACAATCTTATCCTTATGGAATAAATAGTCTTCACTTAGATCTACATATTTAAGCATCTCACGTCTTTTTCCTAATTCCACATTTACCTTTGATAATTCACACTCTTTCCACTTTAACTCATTGGTATTCTTTATTTCTTCTGCCCTTACACTTTCCCTTTGGCTTTCCATAATCCTTCTTTTTTCTTCATTTGCCATCAATTGTACACTACAGTTCTTCTCTTCTTTAATAAGTTCTTCATATGAACTCTCTAAATTCTCATTGTAATTCATGAGTTTTGTTTCATCGTATAATTTTTCTATATTTCTTTGAAAGGTTTCATTGTTGTTTTTATTAAATTTTTTCTCAACTTTATCAAACTCATTTATAATAGCTTGTAATCCACCCTCTCTATTTTTCAAATCATCCTTTTTATCTATATTTCTTTCTAATTCCGTATTCTTTAATAATTTCCCCTCATAAAGTTCATTTATTTTTTGCTTTTTATCTTGTATCTTCTCTATAAGCTCTTTTCTGTCATCTTCCAGTAAAGTGCGCATAGTGTATCCCAAATTTTCAATTCTAGGCGTCATATCACCATTTTCTTTTTTTATCCGTTCTAATTTCTGCTCTAACAATAAAAGATCCTTGGAACACTTTTCATAATTAGAATGTAGCTGAGCACAATCGTATATATTTATTTTTCTATTTGTACTCTCCAATTCACTTTCTATCTCTGCCCTTTGTGATTTATATTCATCACATTTTTTCTTCAATTCATCGTATTTATTTATGTGATTATATATCATAAGGGAACTTTCTTCATATTCAATTTCATTGAAAGTATGACGTAAACTCTGAATCTGTTCTTCTGAAGAATTTAGTTGCTTTTTGTTTTCATCAAATTCTTTTTGGAGATATACCATGATATTGGCAATTTCATTTTCCATTTTATCTCTGGAATTGCTTATATCAATACTACTTTGAACTGTTTCCTTTATTTCTTCTGATAGCTTATTAAATAACTCCATTTTTGATGTTTTATCAATTTTACTTTTATTATCTTTGTAATTCTTTATGTACTTGT
This sequence comes from Hathewaya proteolytica DSM 3090, assembly GCF_900142225.1. Lineage (GTDB taxonomy): Bacteria > Bacillota > Clostridia > Clostridiales > Clostridiaceae > Hathewaya > Hathewaya proteolytica. Next base: position 42,304 of record NZ_FRAD01000004.1, on the reverse strand, counting down.
TAATTATCTCTCTAAAGCCTTTAATTCTATCGTCATCCTTTGATATTTTTTCTTCTACAGCTGGTATAAACCATTCCTTCACCAGTCCCGTTACATTTTTGGCATTAGTAAATAATTCGGATAGTCCTGATTCCTTCTGATTTATTTTTCTAATTATATTTTCCCATTCTCTGTGATTTATATGGTATTCCATAAGCTTTGAAAAATAAGCACTGCTAGTAGAAGAACTGGTCATATCGTAGTAATTGAATTTATAATTTTTATTTTTCTTCAATTCCTCAAAAAGCTTTTTACTATTAGCATAGCTTTCAAACCTTCTCCCCTTTTCTCCATTGCATACCACAGGCATATTTTTTATATCATAAGAATTATTTTCATTGTATTCATATATAAAATTAACAATATCCAGCTTACTTGCAAAGTCCTCATCACCTACAATTTCCCGCTTTCTAACCATCATGCCATTCATCACATATCCAGCACCATAATCAAGTTTCCATTCTACCATAATATAAGTGGGAACAGATGAGGAAAAATAACTTTCAAACTTTCGTTTGCCAAGATCCCTATACTTTTTATTTATAAAGGGAGCCATAATCATCTGAACAAGAACAGATTTTCCACCACCATTTCTAAGACTCATCATGGTGTCTTGACAATCCATATTAAATAATTCATCGTCCACCCTTATAGATTTGTTATTGTAGTTCAAGTTTACAATTCTTATCCTATTAATCTTACTCATCCATGGCCTCCCCTAGAGCACGCAATGCCCTATTATAATTATTCTTATTTAGAAGATCCCAATCCATAAAGCTATCTAACTTTGTAGTGCTTTTTATTATATCATCATTTTTTATATAGTATATAAGACCCTCATCTTCTAGGAATTTAAGTATGGTATCAATAAATCCTTCCTTGGTAGTCTTTGCAGTAGTTTTTATATCCGAGCTTTTTAATGCCTCAAATCTATCTAGCAAATCTTGAAAAACTATAAAATTTTTTTCACTGCTTCCCCCATGGTTTTCCACTAGAAGTTTATCATCTTCTTGCTTTTCTCTGTTAGCACCCTCTGTAAGCTTATCTGTAATTATATTTAGAAACTCCCCAATTTTTATATAGTCCCTAGACTTACTGCTTATACCTTGCGCTCCATATAAATTTACCATAAGGGTTAATATAATGAATTGCGACAAATAATAATCTTTATCATTAGCAGTGGATTTACATAATATTTTCTTCAACTCTCCCTTAGAATAGCCAAGAAAATCGTTTTCTTCCTTAGGTATTATGTAGACGATGCCACCATATTTGCTTATTATAGTTTCCGATGCCTCACCCATTTCTTTTACAAGCAGAGTTATATTTTCATTATCAGAATACGCCCTATAAAGCTCTTCCTCATTTTCATCTAGTTGACCATTCTTTAAAAGGTAATAATATATTTTATTGCTGATTTTTATTTCATCTATAGAATAGCTCATGGCACTTACCCCCGCAATTAATCTTAATCTTACATATACATGTTTTATCTAACTGTAAAAATAACATCCGAGCATATAAATTTCTTTTCTCTTCCATCTTCATCTCTTAAACCTTCTAAGCTTATATCTTGTCCATATTGATTTTTAGCTACAGATATATATTTTATTCTGGAAAACTCCTTATTTTCATAAATTATGTCTAATATGCATCTTGTAAGTTGAAAATCATATTCATTATCTTCGATGTAGTCTACCCTTCTCTCTCTTATAAGTTCATCAATGTGAAACTCCTTACTCTTCAGCATTTCTATTATAACTTCTCTAAACATCCTTACATTGGGTATAAGTCTCTTCATAATTTCGCCATTTTCCTTTGCCACAGTACTGATTTCTTTGAGAGAAATATTTGGTTCTGTTTCTGCAAACTCCAATATCACTTTAATTATATCTTTATACCTCTTCAGTTTTTCAGCCTTACGCCTATGTTCTTCTTCCATGAACTCCTCTTCATCAAAGCCAAGAATTTCTTCTTCTGTATCACCTTTACTTTTTCTCGCCATATCGTAAGTCAATGCTTTATTTAAGTTATATCGTTTTTTTACATCCTTGATAAAAAGTGGTCTGAAAAAGATATGTATATTTTCTAGCTTGCTTATATCTTTAATAACCTTATCATAAACATCAGTTTTCAAATTAAATCTGTCGATTAAAGTCATTTTTGAAATATCCTCTAGCTCCTTGCCGTAAATTTCCTTTAAATCATAATGTCTTAAAAGAATTCTCTGATCTTCATCTATAGTTCGTCCAAGATATTCCTTTATAGTTTTTAAATTATCTAGATTCTGCTTTTCTTCTTCATTAAGCTCCTGAATATTTATATCCTTTTCATGAAATTCTTTAATCTTCTCATTTACATTTTCTCTATGCAATACAAATTTCTCTTTACTCTTCCATAAAAGTTCTAGGTTCCCTTCTGTGATGTTCCTGTACTCTGCCACAGAGTATGCCAGTGGATTTTCCTTTATTCTGCGTATATCATCTTCGATTTTTTGAACTCTTATTCTAAATTGATTGAAAATATTTTTTATATCATTTACTGCTTTATCGTAATCAGCCTTTTCCAAATGCATTTTAAAAATTATTTCATCTATTGTTATCTTAAGGTTTTCCTCCACTTCTAAAGTAGATAATATAAGGGAATATCCTTCATCCGTAAGTGCATATACTACTCTTCTTACACCATCCACATATTCAATTTTATTCCTTATGAAGCTGATGTTGATATCTTCGTATTGGCGATCTTTGAAGTTGAATGCTCTAAAATACATAGCTCTCCCTTCGTCACACAACACAGTATTTATTATAAATTCACTAAGTCCCTTACAATCCTCATATGTCATTTCCTTTTTAAAAAATATATTATTTAATTCATCTATAAACACACTTATGTTATCTATAGTACAAATTTCTTCTTTTAATGACTGTTCCATAACATATAAAAGCACTGCAAATATAAGATTATCCTGTTCATACCCTTCTTCAAAGCCATATTTTTTCCATGTTTTTTTCTCTATACTATTTCTGAAGAGTAGGGCATATGCTCCTATTTTTTTCATTCTAATATGATGTGATTCGAGAAATCCTATATCCATACGTAACCATGCCCCCTATAGATCATTTATATTAATTATTTCCTGCGGAATATATAAATTTTTTTCTAATATGTTTTTTATAGCATTTTGTGATTTACAGCTAAATTTACTCATGAACTCTATTCCAATATTTCTATTCTGCCCAGTTTTTGTTTCTGGCAAACATACGCTGCTTTCTTCAACCTTATCCATCATTTTTTCATATGCTGCCACAAAAGGAGATATAGGATAAATTCCTCCATTAACGTTAAAGAGGCTTTCATATATAATTATTCCCTCATAATCTAAATCCCCAAAATACAATATTTGATTTTCCTTATTACACACATATTCCTCCACAGAAATTTTAAAATCCTTGAAGGTTTTACATATGTTTTTTCCTCCCCCATAAATAATAGTTCCTATATCCTCACCAAGAATTTTTCCACCACGTTCTATCAAAAAACGCCTCATGGTGTAATAAGTATCCTTATTCTCTATGATCAATAATTTTTGAGGTACCTCCTTGCTCACCGAATAATATGCTAGTGGCTCTGAGGTGTCATAGTAATTTAAAAATTCACAACTTATTCCCAGGTTTTTTAAGATAGTCTTACCCTCTTCCTTCTGTAAAAACTTCTCCCTTCCCCATATTTGAAAGGATCGCTCATTCATAGAAATTGAGGTATTAAGCTTATCTCTGTTTTTCAAAATAAATTCATTTAACATGGAGATGTACTTTCTATGCTCTTTATACTTATCCATATGAGTTTTATAATATGAAATATCAAAACCTTCCCACATATGATATGTGAGTTCATCTATAAATTCACTATTATCTTCTAGCTTTCTTATTATCCTATATTTTTCATGAAGTGAAGGATTTTTCCCATTTAATCTACTATTTTTTACAGGCTGAATATGACCACGCTTTATATCCTCACATACAATCCTATACAATTCCTTATACTGGTCACATCTATACATTTTCTCTATAGCATCTAATGAAATGTAAGTTTTATCTATACCACTGTACTTATTCATTTTCCTCACTCCACTTTTGATTTCCTTATTTACCTATAATTCTATACTAGTTGCAACAAAAAATCCATTTATATAACCTAGTTTGTTGTGCAAAGCCTTTATGATTCATTTGTTTATTTTATAACAAACTTTTCATCTATACATTTTTATAATACGAAGATATCTTCCATTTACAATAACTACAATTTGTACTATACTTCAAGCGTCGGCCGACAAAAATTTCTACATAAGGAGCAATAATTATGGTTAATGAATCTTTGAATAATAAAGGACATGCCAAAGCATTAATACCATTCTTGACATTTATTTTAATATACCTTGGTGCAGGTCTTATAATGCAATACCAGGGAGCGGAAATGGCATTTTATCAATTTCCATCAGTAGTAGCTATATTTATAGCCACTTTAGTAGCATTTATAATAAATAAGGGAACTATTAATGAAAAGTTCACCATTTTTGCAAAGGGTGCTGGTAGTGAAGACATCATGACTATGCTCATGATATACTTACTTGCAGGTGCATTTTCTACTGTATCTAAAGCCATGGGGGGCGTAGATGCCACAGTAAATATGGGATTATCACTTATTCCTGCCCAATACATAACCGTAGGAATTTTTATCATGTCAGCTTTCTTAAGTTTAGCTACAGGTACATCCATGGGAACAATCAGTGCCATAGTGCCTATAGCTTTAGGTGTTATTGATAAAGCTGGCCTTAGTCTTCCATTGGTCATGGGTGCATGTGTAAGTGGTGCTATGTTTGGCGATAACTTATCAATGATCTCAGATACAACAATTTCAGCAACTCGTACACAAGGTTGCCAGCTAAAGGACAAATTTAGGTTAAACTTTTTAATTGCCCTACCTGCAGCAATTATTACCATAGTTCTTCTGTTTATATTTGGTAAACCAGAAACCGCAGTGGCAATTCAAAATCTTGACTTCAATTTCATAAAAGTTCTTCCATATATGCTAGTTCTCGTTCTCGCTCTTGCAGGTATAAACGTATTTCTTGTGCTTATAATGGGAATCTTATCTTCAGGAATAATAGGAATCTGTTACGGTGATTTATCATTCCTAACTTTTGCACAACAAATTTGGACAGGATTTGGTTCAATGATTGAAGTATTCCTTTTATCATTATTTTGTGGCGGTATTGCTCAACTTACCCAGCATTACGGTGGTATTACATGGTTACTAAACAAATTGCGCAAACTAATGAAGGGCAAGAGCTCTGCTCAACTAGGTATTGCTGCCCTTGTAAGCTTAGCTGATATGGCAGTAGCAAATAATACAGTGGCAATTATCATAAGTGGTCCTATAGCAAAAGATATGAGCAAACAGTATAAAATTGATCCAAGAAAAACAGCCTCCTTGCTAGACATTTTCTCTTGCGTATTTCAGGGACTTATTCCTTATGGTGCACAGTTCTTAGTTATTGGAAGCTTGACAAAAGGTGCCATTAATCCACTAAAACTTATTTCAAGTATGTGGTATATTCACCTTTTAGCTATATTTGCTATAATAGCTATATTTGTTCCATACTCAGAAAAAGCTTGCCAAAAGGACCCTTGGAATTGGGAATACGATTGTGCTGAATCTGAGGTTCAAGCAAAAATAGCATCACAAAATAAGCCAGTTGATCAGGTTTAAGTACTAACCTGTTACATAAAAAAGAAAGTCACTGTTTTTTTTAAGAACAGTGACTTTCTTTTTATTCTATACTGTAATTTCTTCGTTCATGAACGGTTGAATATTTGTTTTTCTTATATAAATAATTTCTCCTTCTTTGTCTATATGCTCCTTTAACATATCGCTTGATATGTCATTGTAATTTATAGCATCAAAGAAATATGGTAATGGATAAACTTCATTTAGATAATTGGATAATCCACGCACCACATCTTCTGTTATTCGCTGACCTATAACAGCGATGTTGACATCTGAACCTTTTTTGTAATTTCCTATAGCCCTGCTACCAAAAATAACTGCCTTTTCAATTTCAGGAAAGTTGTCCAATGCCTTCTGTATGTAATAAGTATCTCTCTCCAATAGTCCGTAAGGTTCAGACTCTTTGTCTAATCTATCAAACATTCTATCAAACTCCGGAATATATATATTCACTATATCACCCGTCATTTTAATTGCTAACTCATCGTCATAAGCATGAGCTGTTAAATTTCTATTAGACAAGGCATCAATCCATACATGACCATTTTCAATTAATCCTGTCTGGAATGACAATTTTATGGTTTCCCTAGCGCTTTTCACAGTACAGCCTTCAAGTTCTAAGTAATCTTTTAAAACCATACAAGCAAGTTCAAAAGTCATCTCAAAAAAATGAACTATACCAGCTCTTTCAAGCTCATTCTTGATGTCCTGTTGAGAATATTTTTTTAAAAGTTTATATGTTTTTGTAAAATCTTCAAACCTGTTTTTCCATGCTATTTCATTTAAATCTTCCACAATATCACTTCCCCAATATAATAAAGTCTTTATGTTATTATTATATCATATTACCTCAGAAAATTCATTCATACTTCATTTACATAAACAGAATTATTTTACTAGTGGAAAACTGATTATCAATTTAAAAAGATCTCCATCTATTTCAATATCCATACTTCCATTCTGAAGTTCCACAAGACTCTTAGCAATGGACAATCCAAGGCCAGACCCCTCAGTACTCCTTGCCATATCTCCCCTCTTAAAACGGTGAAAGATTTCACTGGCTTCAAAATTCATCTCATAGTTTGAAACATTCTTTACAGTAACAATAGCATTATTTTCATCTGTTTTTAAATCTACATATACCCTTGAACTATCCTGAGAATATTTAATAGAATTTCCAATTATATTTTCAAAAACTCTCCATGTTCTTCGGCCATCTAGATTTGAATACACTGGATTCTCAGGAATACTTGTTCTAAAAGTTAAGCTTGTATTGGCTATTTTGTCTTCAAACTCTCCCAATGCTTGTCTTAAAAGCATAGCTATGTCTACTTTCTCCACATTAAGTTCCACAGAACCGCTGGATGCTTTTGCTGCTTCAAAAAGATCGTCTATTAATATCTTTAGCCTCTGAGATTTTTTGTCAAGCACCTCTATATATTTTTCTTTTTCTTCTTCCGATATACTTTGATTTTTTAGTAGCTTTATATAATTTATAATGGATGTTAAAGGTGTTTTTAAGTCATGAGATACATTAGTAATAAGTTCTGCCTTTAATCTTTCGCTTTTTACTTGAGATTCCATACTATCTTTATAAATTTGTTTCATATTATTTATATTTTTTGATATATGTATAAACTCACTATTACTTAAATTCTCTATAGGAATTTCCATTTTTCCTGATATTATATCATCTGTACTATTTATTATGCTATTAATATCATGTACCCTGTTCAAAATGCGTTGTGGTACAAACATTAGATAAATCACATTATAAATAGATGTAATAAACACTATAAATGAATAGGAGACTAATAATCCATATATACACATTATAAAAGAAGCTCCAAATAGCATGGTAAACACCAGTAAACGCGCTTCACTTTTCATCATATCCTTGCATATAGCACTTTCACGTCTTAGTTTTCTTATTTTAAACGCTATGCTGTGCTCCCATTGATTCACACGAATATCTTTTCTGAATATAATTTTTGTAAAAGACTTTAAATTAGTCACAATAAACATAGTACAAACAGATATATATGTAAGTATTTGAAAATGCCTAATGTTAATGGGTTTATAGAAAAATTGAACTCTTTTGGTATATGCTTTTATAAGGAAGATACATATTACAAATATGAGTACCCTCAAATCTAAAGGTATTTTCTCATACTTTTCCGTAAGGTTTACATTATGACCTTTTATTTTTAAAAATTTTTTCATGCTTAATATTAGCAACACCATAGCAAATATACATATAGTTCCCAATTTTATCTCTTTAATCAGTCTATTACGTATGGAGTTGTAATAAACATAGTCTTTTTTGATTTGACTATACATATCATTGCTTTCTATAAGAGCAAATACACCATCTATATTATTTTTACGGAACCAGTAATTCATTTCTTCGTATTCCCAATTAGGACCTATGTTTTGTGGGAATCGCTCCACATGAATTGCCTTATCCTTTATATATTTTTCTACATCATAATCTACACTTATGTTAGTAAATACCTCTCCATTACTTTTATTCTTAAGGTAATACCTTATGGATTGCTCCATCTGCACGTGATCCTTAGCATCTTTCAATGTCATCTCGTCTACAGATTTGCTTAAATCCAAATTATTTGAAACTCTAGCCATTTCATTGTATACTACTAATTGATTTTTAAATTTTCCGCTTTTAAAATAAGCATCTTTTGAGAGGAGCGCGTAATTTTGCCCTATATCTAACGCAACTAGCACTGATATTGCAGCTAAATACATACAAAGTGTACACATAAGTAAATAAGTGTACTTATTTTTCAAACTTATACCCAATTCCCCACACCACCTTAAGATATTCAGGCTCTTTCGGATTTATTTCAATTTTTTCTCTAATTCTTCTTATATGAACTGCCACTGTATTTTCACCATTATAGAAAGGTTCTTTCCAAACCTTTGTATAAATTTCCTGTATAGAATATACCTTACCGCTATGTTCCATAAGCAATTCTAGTATTTTGTATTCTGTAGGGGTAAGGGTTACATCTTCTCCATTAACCCTTACAATTTTAGTATTCTTATCGAGACAAACACCGCGTATGTTAATTTCATTTTCATCATATACATGACCAAAATCCATATACCTTCTAAGCTGCGATTTAACCCTGGCAACAAGCTCTAGAGGATTAAAGGGTTTTGTCATATAATCGTCAGCACCAATATTTAATCCAAGAATCTTATCTGTGTCTTCAGACTTTGCTGAAAGAATTATAATTGGAATATTTCTTGTTTCTCTTATTTTAAATGTAGCTTTCATTCCATCCATTTTAGGCATCATAAGATCCATTATAATAAGATGTATATGATTTTCCTCTAGTCTCTTTAGCGCTTCCATTCCATGGCACGCCTCAACAACATTAATACCCTCATTTTTTAAATATATTTCAATGGATTCCCTTATTTCCCTATCATCATCCACTACTAAAACATTATATTGTTCCATTTTCTCACCACCTGATGCCATTATAACATCTTAGAAAAAGCTAGTCCATTTTCCTCATTATCTAGGCTTCATAAAAAAAGCGAAAGCATCCTTTGACATTCCATTGGCCGTACCAACATTTTTAATGTTTCTTATATGGTATATTTTATTATCGTAATCCTTGGCTTGATTATCACATATATACGCATATTCATAACTTCCTTCGCCAACCCACTCCATAAAAACATAGGTATGAGTTGGTTCCCCATGAGAACCACCATTTTCATCAGTGGTGAAAGCAATATCACCAGGCTTTAAATTTTTATAATCAGTATCCTTCCTCCACCCCTTGTGTTCAAGTACCTCAAGAAGCTGTCTAGTATTTGCTACATGAATTGGCACATCTATATCATTTCTCCTCAAAACCTCTGCTACAAAATACACACAAGTATTGGCAGAACTATTATTGTTAAGTTCTATACCTCTATTGTATGTATTTATTCTATTCTCTTTACTGGTAAGATAAGTGTATATTTTATTGGGAATTTCAAGGCTCCTAATCTGGTTCGATGCCAAATTCCACAGCAGATAAATTCCTCCAATAGTTATGCACACTGTTAATAATTTTGTGAATTTTCGTTTCCGTCTCTTTACTTTTCTTCTTTCCCTTTTACATTCCATTGTCCATGCACACCCCCGTTTATATAGTTGCTTTCCTTATAAAATATCATATCAAAAAAACTTTACAAAATAGGTACATAATTTCTTAAAATTTTCTTAAGATATTAACTTATAACTATGCATGAGAAAATTTTGTATGTGATGAAAAAAATACATTCTTACAGAGAATGTAACAGAAAAAGCTATACAGTTTTGACCCATCTGTATAGCTTTTTACATTTATTTTAATTTTTAAACCTATGTCAATGCCTTGGACAAAAAGTTGAAAGTTCCGGCTTTCCCAGCGTAGAATAAAATATATTATCACACTATTCCTCACTCTCTAATTCCAATAATTGTTCCTTCCGGAGCATTTTCCCCTTTGTCCCCTTTTAATATCTTCACCATGCCATCTTTTATCTCTACATATACTCCATTTTTTAACTCTCCAAGGTCTTTTTTTATTATAGCAGGCTTTCTTTTTTCTCTTAAAATTATAGCCATATGAGATAACAATCCACCTCGTTCAAATATAAAGCCTTCATAACAATCAACTAGTGCTGACAAACACGGATCTGGATACGGAGCTACCATTACTTTTTTTTGCCCATTATTAATATGAATATGTTCTAAGTATTTTCTACTTTTATTTATAAATTCACTTTCTGCAATAACGCTTCTAGATCCGACCTCTTCTTTTAATAATTTTATTGTATCTTCAGATATAATATCTACCTTTCCGTAAAAGTCTCCTGTGGAAAGTATGCCATAAGATATATTATCTGAGCTTACTGATTTTTTTTCAAATGTTGCATCATTAAAAAATACATTTTCTCCCTCAGTTTCAAATTCAATCTTTATGTTTTTGTATACCTTGTTTAGTACTTGAACCATATAAACTACCTTTTTTATTAAAAAATCATTTATTGATCCCGTCATTCCATTATTAAGTTTTGATTTTACAAACCTTCCAGTTCTTTGATCAATCTTCCATATGTAGTTATATATTAAAATATTTTCGCTTAATATATTTCCTTCACTATCAATAAGATATTTTGAAAAATCAAGTTCACCACTAAGAAAGCCTCCAAATCCTCCAGGCATACATTCAATATATATATATCCTTCATTCGTCATACATGCATTACCACAATATTCAGTTGAAGTTATTTCTTGTATACGCACTATATTTATATTATGACAAGGTGTTGAACATATTTCTCTGAGATATGTTCCCAATTCTTCTTTTTTTCTAGTTCTCACTTTGTCATTATTTTCAATTTTTAATATTTTAGCCCTTTTAAATACACTATAAAGTTGGTTAAGATCAAGGTTATCATTATTGTAAAAAACATATTTTACAATAGGTATATCTATATTATTGTTTATACATATTTTTCTTAGTCTATCCCTCTTATCAAACCATTTCATATATTTTGAATAAAATTTAGACATATCTACAGTGCATAATGTCTCTCTATCGTCTACGTCAATAATACAAAATTTATTAATATTTTTTTTATGAATATATGTAGTAATGGGACGTGCTTGAAGAACTACAATTTGAGTTTTATATATAAGCCACTCTATATCTACCTCACATTGAAAATATTCTTTTATTTTTTTCACAATATTTCCAAGTTCGTTCGAATAATTTTTTAGATAAGAATCACTATTCACTAGATTATTCCCTTCTGTTATTTCAAAACTATAATTACATTTACCATCTACTACATCTTCCGCACCTTTCATCGAATATTCACCATAATAGCAATCTTTTCCAATAGGATGCTTTGAAAAAATAACGCCACCTAATTCTGACTTAAAATATCGCTGTATGATTATAGCTATGGGTGTATTTATACTAAAATAATTGTAATACGCACTTGCCCATACATCTAAAATAGAATTTTTTAAATGTTCTAGAGTATTGATTTCACCAATAGACAAGTACATTCCAGCCATGGTACTATTAGCACAATCCTCATTAGTTGAAGAGGATCGGGCTATAACAGGATACCCTATTTGGGTTGTATTTTCTTCTATTATACTCCATATTTTTTTAGGAATTATAAATGTTTTTATAATTTCTCTAAACTGTGAAACATTATTTTTATCTTTTATATTTTTCAAATATTTTTCTGCATTATTATATTTGACACATTCATAAAAGAAGTCAACTGGTATTACAAAGCCATCTGCAATTTTTATGTTTTTATTGGATAATATCCCCAAACCGTACGCTTTATTTCCTATAATTTGAGGTTCCACTTTTTCACTAATAATATCTCTTATGTTATATATTCTCAAAACATCTTACCTCCATTTGGCATACAATAATTTAAAAATTATATTAAACCTTAGAGTTTATTTTTTAATATTATACATTTATTATCATTGGTACTTATAAACTAACTCTAATGTATCTTTTTTGATGAATATTTAAATGCAACAAAATATTCTTTGCGCATATTTTCTTTATCTGGCACATGTATTGGAGTAATTGATGTTTCATATACTGGTTTTTCTCCGTCTATTACATCATAAATATCTATGCCACATTTTCTTCGTATAAATATTTTCTCTTTTTCAAGCTGTTCTACAGAAACATTTTTATCAAAAATCAATATATAAGCTTTTATGTTTCCATAAGGATCCTTATAAAACTCATCATTTATCTGCTTCCAATATGCTACTTCCAAAGGATTAACATTAGGAAACATATCAATCATAAGTTGATTATAATCCTTAATTTCTAATATTTCATTTATAATGTAATGCTTCTTTGTTAATATACCTATTATTTTATTTAGTTTATTTGCTCCAGAAGGTTTAACTAACATAAAATTTTCCCATTTATCTTCCATAAATACTTGACTACGTTTTTCTACAGTAGTTACATTCCCTTTAAAATACACTTTTTTATTTTTTTTTAATGATGCTTTAAGATACCCCCAACAACCGAGATTTCTGATTTTCCACTTATTCCTTTTATTCATTTTCACTCACCTTAATTCTCGCTAACTCATATTCGTGTACTTTTTCATCTATATATTTATTACATAATACAGTGATATCAGCACAATATTTCTGACATACATCGCTTTTAGTAAAATTAAGCATATTATCACGTAATTTCTCCGATTGCTGAATAAATGAATCATATTGTAGTTTACCTACAGGATCTGCACCCTCTCGATAGTTTATATAGCATCCATAATAATTTCCTTCAGGATCCACAGTTCTTTCATCTGCTGAAAGATAACATGGTGGTACCTGTCGTTTATTGTTATAACCTCTAAATGATAGTTTAACTAGATTATTTAACCTACTTCTTAGCATATTAAACTTATTACCATGAGGTACCATTTTAATAAGTTCAGGATATATATCCTTTTCATATTCTTCTTCATATTCTACCCATTTTTCTTTAAACTGGGCAATAGGAATCAGTTTTATATCATCAGGCTTTAAATCAAGCATATACCTTAAAATTTCCTTCAGTTTAGAAAAGCTAAGTGGTGTTATGCATGTATTAATAACAAGATGTGTTTTGTAATTATATTCATCCCTCATTTTTGTCACAAACTTAATAGTTTTTATTGCTCTGTCAAAAGCACCTTTAACTCCAACTTGAATATCAAATTCATCACGGTCTAATGTATCCATTGATATATGAAATCCATTTACACCAGCTTTTATAAGATTGTCATAAACTTCTATATCAGAATTACCATTGGTACTTAACGTAACCTCTGCTCCATATTTATTGCACAATTTTACATAATCAAATAATTCTTCACATAAAGTAGCCTCTACTCCTGTGAAATGAACAAATCGGCAACCATTTTCAAGCCATTCTGTAAGACATTTTATTAATGTTGTTTTATCTACCCTATTCTCATAATCATTTTCTGATAAATGTTTTTTACAGTATGAACATTTTAGCTGACATTTATTTGTTAACACTACCTCCGCTCTTGTGACCCTATAATCATATTTAGGAAATCTCCTCGCTATATCGTTAGCTCTTTCCAAATTAATTGATTCAAATTTTACAAACTCCTTTTCCCCCATTTTACTCTACTGTAATTTACAAAACCTTGTATATTACAGTTTCACCTTCTTTCTTTAATTAACTTAAATAACTATATACTAGTAGAACTCAAAATTACCGTATTTCCTGTTCTTCTCTTCAGCTTTCTTCATGCAATATTTCGTAATGATGAACATGAGCAAAAGGCATAATAACAGTTTTCCTAAATTAATCATGATATAGTTGCATGAAAATCCATTATCTACAAAATTGGTTAGTAATGACCTTGAGATATTCAAGCAATATGTCAGTGGAAATATAGAGCCAATAACTTGTCCCCAATGCGGCAGGCTGGTAACTGGCATTTTCACGCCTGAAAATAATACCATCGGATCATCTAACACATTCATGAGAATTGATGAATCCCTTGAAAATAAAAATAGGGAATTGAGCATACCACCCCATACCGTTGAGCTTATTATCAATATAACAAATAACAGTGGCAGTGATACTATGCTTCTAATGCTGAAGCCCCCAACATATATAAGTAAAACTATGCAAAAGCTTACAAACATCCAGGTCTGCTGCAACAATGAGCCTAATGCTTTTCCATATATAAGTGCCATCCTGTTTGCTGGAGAAATAAAAGCCATCTCCAAAGTACCGCTTGTCCTCTCTCTTGAAGAAAATCTCCAAGCACTTTGAACCATTGCCCAGAAACAGTTATATGCTACATAACCTGTACACAAAAAAATCATCAGCTGCTTGCCATTATTAATTCCAAAAGCAGCTGCCTTTTCCATGGAAAATGGCTTATAAGTAAAATAAACAGTAAACAGTCCAAGTATTGGCCATAGCAATAAGGAACAATACGTAAAATATGAATTAAAGCTATCATTATACTGTTTTATTATTTCAGCTTTTATTATCATAAATATAGTTCTCATACTTACACCTCACTTGGAGTTTTTTGTCTGAAATCTTTTATTATGGCCAATAACACATTTTCCAAGTCAGGCTCTTTGGTTTCGAAATCCAGTATTGATACGTTTTTCTTATTCATAAAATTAAGTATTCCAGACCATTGCTCTTTATTACCGACAAACTTTAGCTTAAAGTTACTGTTATCCTCTTCATAAGTAAGCTTAACCTTTTCTCCTTGGAATTCATCTTCAAGTTCACGTAAAAATTCTTCCGTAAGCTTTCCTGTAATAATATCAAGCTGCTGGTTGTAACACAGTATGTTTCTTAGCTCCTGCTTTGTTCCTTCTGCTATAATAACTCCTCTGTCAATTATATAAATATAGTCACATAGCTCCTCAGCCTCAGAAATATAATGAGTTGTAAGAAGAATCCCTTTATTCTGATCCTCTGCAAGCTTTTTTATATATCCTCTCATCTCATTAGCAATTATTATGTCAAGCCCCAACGTTGGCTCATCCATAAAAAGATAGTCAGGATTGTTAATTAACCCCCTTGCAATCTGAACCCTCTGTTTCATACCCTTTGAATAACGTTCTATGGGCACATCCTTAAATTCTGTCAATCCTACGATATTCAGTAGATAATCAATCCTCTCATGCAATTCATCCTTTTTTATCCCATATAAGCTACCGTAATATTCTAGGTTTTCCTTTGCCGTAAGCCTCCAGTACAAATTTCGTTCTCCGCCAATAATAAGATTTAATTTATTTTTTACACTCATATAATTTTTTACAGCATCTACGCCATCTATAGTCAAAGCGCCAGAGGTAGGCTTTACAATAGCTGAAAGCATTCTTATGGTTGTAGTTTTTCCTGCACCATTAACGCCCAAAAGCCCTACAATTTTGCCATGAGGTATTGTAATGCTTATGCCTTTTACAGCTTCAACAACCTTATATTCTCTTTTAAATAAACCATCTTTTATTTTTATCTCATACTTTTTCACCAATTTTTCTGCTACTAATTCATTCATAATCCACAACCTCCATCAACTAAATATTTGCTCAACAAGTGTTTTTTCTATATGTCTGTACCAAAAATATCCCACTGTAAAATATATTATACTAAGAATAATAATACGAATAGCAAGTTCAGAATTATTTAGAACGGTCTCACCGCCAATTACAACCCTTCGAAATAGTTCTACTGCATGCCTTAGTGGAAATAGCTGTGATATATATTGAATAATTTTAGGAAGATACTCTACGGGATAAAATACAGCACAACACAATGTCATAAGATTAAATAAGGTATTTTGTGTTATAAATGTATCTCGTGTGTGGAGCATTATAGATGATAAGGTAAGCCCTAAACAAAAAAATGCAAAAACAGCTAATAAAATCGTTATAACAGAATCCAAGCAAAACAACCTTCCAAGGTGCGCCCCAAATATATACCCCACTATGAGAATAACTCCAAATTCCATTATAGCTCTGGAGAACTGTTCTAAAAAGCATCCAAGAAAATATTGTATTCTGGACGCCGATGTAATTATGAAAGGTTCAAGTGTGCCCTGTCTTTGTTCTGTAATCAATGCTCTTCCTATGTTCATAAGTGTAGCTACAGCTAGTACATTAAGGGCTGAACCTAATACAATATAGGTCATATAATCAGCATTATTGGTATACTCCTGAAATTCACTTGTAAGGCTACCTTTCATAAAGAAATTATAAATACAATATGGGAGCACAATGGCAAAAAAGCCTGTTACTATTCTTGAGAATATAAATGATATTGGTGTGGCTCTTAATATTTCCCTTCTGTTTTTTTTAAAGGTGGCTATTGTTACGTTCATACTTTCATCTCCCCAAATTACAAATTTGTTTTTGAACTTTTCACTTCATATCTATAATCATTTTCTTCATCTAACATATTATACATTTCATGATGAAGCCAATGTTTCTTTCCAAGGAAATTCAAATCATTATTTAAAATATCTTGGACAAAAATTATTAACTCTTCAGTTTTCTCTTTTATATTTTCAATATTGAGATTATAGAAAAAACAATTATTAAGATACCTTTCCATATAATCATTTTTCCCAAAAGCTTTATTTTCTAAGAAAATTCTGCTGTACCATTTAGTTACATTTAAATTTAATTTATTATTAACAGAATTGTATCCACATATAGCCAATCCAACTGCATCCCTTGCACTTATCATAGCTCCATAATAATCGCCATTCCCATACAATGTTGTTGCATCATGTAACTTCTCATCTGCATCGGATGCTAGTAAATCTGCACAATACCTTTCTAACTGAAGCGCTTTAAGTTTTTCTTTTAATCCTAAAACATCATTTCCAATCAACACATCTCCATTTCGCATTTTCAGCAATACCTTAAGATCCGCAATTGATATCTTTTTCTTTTCATGAACACGTCTAATCTTTGATTCTATTGATTCTGCTTTCCAATATTCCACATCAAGAAATAAATACGTTATATATGGTATATTTAATTTTTTTGAGTCTATTTCATAAATTTTTACATATTTTTCTCCATTGGCAAAAAAATCTTCACAATTTTCTTGGTTCCGTATAATATAAACATCAAAATCGGAATCCCATGTTCCTAAACCATCAATATGTGAAGTATATATTATACCGTAGTCACCCACATTGTACTCAATAATGCTTAAAATATCATTTACATTTAAGTTTACTTCTTTCAATCGCTTTATTAATTTTTCATTCATACACTCTGAATAATATAATTATTATATTATTTTCCCCCCTTCTTATATTTTGATATATATTCTTTTATAAATCTTTTATATTTTCCATCAGGTGACACTTTTAATTTAAAACTCAAACCTAGCTTTTGAATTTCATTAAGACATTCTTCATCATTATTATCAAATTCAAATTCAAGTTCATAATCATGCCTTTCCAAATAAAAACTTTTATCAAGAAATATAGCACTGCACTCGGATAATTGCTTCATTCTGCGTTTAGTAACTAATTTTTCTATAAGATATAACTTGCCATGAACATATTCATTTATTTCATTATATTGTTCTGAATTTACACATAATGGTATATAATTTATATCATGTTCATACTCTTCCTTAGTTTTATATATACATTCGTTAGTTTTATTGTTTAGTTTTATCTGAACCGTATATTTTAAATTTTTTTTTCGTATTCTAAATGTTATACCCAGTTTATATAAATCAAGATTTTTGGTATCATAATAATAATTTTCCTGTATATATTTCTCATCCCATATGTACGTTTTTTTAATTTTTTCATATTCTTTGCTATTAAGTATTATTTTATATTCTTTTTCTACCATTCTACTGCATTTACCCCCATTTATCCCTTTTGATAATTTAGAATGCAAAAATTTTGTTTTACTAATATACATTTCTTCTATTACTCATTTATATTTTAAATGTTATTTCATTATTTTGTTTCCTTTTTTTATATATGATAATGTCATTATAATACATTCAATATGTTTATTCAATATATTTGAAATTTTAAATATATTATTTATACATCCTACTTAATTATAAAGAACTCTCACGGTATCCTTATATATCATACTTTCACCAACAAGTACTTGCCCACGCTAGACAATCTAAAAAAGACAGAACCCATGTTCTGCCTTAACAATATTCTTCACGTATCTTTTTAATTACTTCCGAAATTCGTTTATCGCTTATGCGGTATATGACATTCTGTCCAACTTTGCTAGACTCTATGAGATCATGGCTTTTCAGCATAGAAAGATGCTGTGATACTGCAGACATACCTATTCCTTGAAGTTCACTACAAATTTCTCCCACGGTTTTTTCGCCCTCTTCTAGCATACATAAAATCATCAATCTGTATTCATTGGTCAAGGTCTTCATGAGATTTGACACGAATTTAGCTTTTTCATAAGCTGATTTATCTTTCATCTTTCTTCCCCACATTCTTCAGTTTGCATATTCCCTGAGTCATGGTTCCCATGGGACAATAAACACACCATGAACGAGGTTTAAATAGCAACATAGTTACAAGACCTAAAATTGTAGATGTAAGCATCATACTATAAAATCCAAAGGCAAATTGTGCCACACCTAAGGATAAAAAGGTTCCATGATACGCAAATTTCCAAGGCACTTTAAAGGTCCACAATAGTGTAACCACTTGTTTTAGATTTTGTGTGCCAGAGAATACATGCACTGTATTTATAATCATTAGTATAAACATAGTCATAAAAAAGGTCAAGAACCCATATCTAAACCACCAAGAGTACAAAAACTTAGGAGGATTCTTCTTTCTTGACAGATTGAAGTGCCCACCTATCATTTCAAATAGTTGTCCCCTGGCACAATAACGATTGCAATAAGCTTTATTACCACCAAAAATGGCAATTATCATAGGCAAAATAAAAGCTATCATGCCGAGCCACCCAAACAAAATGTTAAATGCTCCCAAAGTTAAATATACAGGAGTCAAGATCCATAAATACTCATACCATGCTTTCTTCTTTTTCACCCTAATTACCTCCTGTTTTGAAAATTTTCTTCAACATTTATTATTCCTGCTGGACATGCTTTTTGACAAAGTCCGCAGCCAACACATTTATCATAATCTACAACAGCCTTTGTTCCTTTGTATACAAATATAGCTTGTTTAGGACATATAATAACACAAGAACCACAGGCTACACATTGTTTCCCCACTACTGCTTTTCTTTTTGCCATGATATCTCTCCTTATTTCATTTTAGTAATTTATAATATACTAAAATATTATATGCTTGTCAAGGGCTCAAAAGAACCCTTATGGCAATAATTCAAATTCATATCCTTGATTTTTTGCTTCAGTTATTATCTCTTCTAATATCTCTGCATTGGTTTTTGATACTGCATGCAAAAGAAATATAGCGCCATTATGCATACCCTCAAGTATTAACTTTTTTGCTTCCGTTGGCTCAGGCTGTTCCGTAGGTTCCCAATCTTTATATGCAAAGCTCCAAAAAATTGTCTTATATCCCATTTCTTTTGTCATAGCAAGGGATTTTTGAGAATATTCTCCCATAGGCGGCCTAAAATATTTTGACATATCTTTTCCAGTAACTTCTTTATATCTTTCATCTACGGATTTCAGTTCATTTTCAAACTTTTGCTTATTTGATGTCACATCTGGCATAGATAAGTGGCTTTTAGTGTGATTTCCAATTACATGACCTTCAGCTTCCATCCTCTTTACTAAATCCGGTCGTTCTTCCACATAAGGCAAAGTCACAAAAAATGTAGCTTTGACTTGGTTTTTCTTAAGTACATCTAGAATTTTTGATGTATATCCATTCTCATACCCCTCATCAAAGGTAAGATACAAAACCTTTTTCTCCACATCTCCCACATAATAAGCATCATACTCATTTAAATTGTATTTTAAATTTCCATTTATTCTAGGTGTTTTATAATCCTTATTGCGTATAAACCACCATTCAGTTTTTGTATTGTCGATGGAGGTTTCTTGCGTTTTGTCTACTTTTATATCCTCCTGCTTTTTTTCTTTCTCTATTTTCTCTTCTTCTTTTTTTTCTTCCCCTAATTTAGGAATATCTTCTTTTTCCCTATTTCTATTATTCTGATTATTTTCTCCATCCATATAATTATCATTATTTTCTTTTTCTTCTTTGCCATCACTTTCTGTATCTTTGTTCTTACTAATTTCAGATCCAAGTTGTTCCTTTTTATTCTCTAAAATTATATTATTGTCATCTACCGGTTCCAATTTATTATTTCCTTTACAACCCTGAATTGATAAAGCAGTGATAGCAATTGTCATTAATACCCATAATATTCTTTTATTCATTCTCTATCCCTTCCTATGCCATAAATTAATATGCTCACTCTAGGTAGAACAAAAACGGTAAATATCTAATTTTTATAATATATTTACCGCTCTTTATTATGTCTATTTATCTTACTCTATGTTTTATACCTAATAATATTCTATTGAAGGCTTTTAACTATAGTGTCTGCAAGATTGTCAATGTCATCTTTTTGTAAAGACTTAACTGTAGATTTTATGGTTATAGTATTATCTATAATATTTATGTTCTTCATGGATTCTATAATTTCCTTCATATGTTTTCCAGATACAGGCCCCCAAGAACCATTTTCAATTATCGCCACAGTTCTATTGGAATAATTATGTGCTTTAAGGTCTAGTAACAAAGTTTCCATATTGGGGAATATACCATTGTTGTAAGTTGGGGCTGCAAAAACTGCATGGCTATATTTAAAAGCTTCAGATACTATGTAGGATGAGTGAGTATTGGAAACATCGTACACTGCAATATTTTTTACGCCAAGCTCACCTAATCTATATGCCAAAACATTGGCAGCATTTTCTGTACCTCCATAGATAGATGCATAAGCTATCAAAACAGATGATTCCTCTGGTCTATAGCTACTCCACAAATCATATTTACCTATAATATATTTTATATTTTCTCTTATAATTGGACCGTGTAGTGGTGCTATCATCTCTACCTCAAAAGCAACAACTTTTTTTAACAGAGATTGTACCTGGACTCCATATTTTCCAACAATATTGGCATAATATCTTCTTGCCTCGTCAATCCATTTACACTTAAAATTCACTTCATCGTCAAAGATATTGCCATCAAGAGTTCCAAAAGTTCCAAAAGCATCTGCCGAAAACAAAATTTTATCCGTAGCATCATAGGTTACCATAGCTTCTGGCCAATGAACCATAGGTGCCATAAAAAATTTCAGCACATGTTTCCCCAAAGATAAAGTGTCTCCTTCTTTTATGACTATTGCTCTAGAATCTATATCAAAATCAAAAAACTGTTTAACCATACACATGGTTTTAGAGTTACCAACCACTTTTACCTCAGGATACTTTTCTATAACATTTTGTAATGTTCCACAGTGATCAGGCTCCATATGGTTAACTACAACGTAATCCAACTTTTTGCCCTGTAGTACATGTTCTAAATTCTGCATAAACTGTTTTTCCACTGAAGAATCCACAGTATCCATTAATACATTTTTTTCATCTAATATAATATAGGAATTATATGACACACCATCCGGTATTGGAAAAGTATTTTCAAACAAAGAAAGCCGTCTGTCACTAGCTCCCACATAAAATATATCTTCTTTAATGTTTCTGATGCAATGCACGATATACTCACTCTCCTCATATTTATAACATTAATTTATTATATCATTCTAAGCCATTTTCTTCAATGTAACTTAGGTAATAAAAGCACTTCAGAGTACATAATCTGAAATGCTTTATTCTAAATTAAATTGAAAACATCAATCCTCCATACCCCGATACTATGCCTAATATGGCAGACAAAACTATAATTAAAATAGGATGAAGTTTTTTCTTAATAAGTAGCAACATTAGTATAAATATGAGAACTGAGCACCAAAATCCATAGGTTCCCATGATACTAACGACAAATCCTTTTGGGAAAAACACAGTTTGCCCTATAGATACTACTGCAGCGCCAATCATACCTATCACCGCTGGCTTAAGCCCTGCCATTATTCCTCGAACTTCTATATTATTTTGGAAATTCATAAAAAACTTGGCTATAATAAGAATAATAATAAAAGATGGCAACACCAAACCTAGTGTAGCAAAAAAAGCTCCTAGTATTCCTCCCATCTTAGTTCCAATAAAGGTGGCCATATTTACAGCAAAAGGTCCAGGAGTACTTTCACTGACAGCAATAAAGTTTACTATTTCTGATAGTGTCATCCATCCCTTCGCTTGCACTTCTCCTTGAATGAGTGGGATCATAGCATAACCGCCACCAAAAGTAAAAGCACCTATTTTGAAAAAAGTAAGGAATAAATTAAGTAAAATCATCTTTTAGCCCTCTTTTCTGAGTATAGTGTAACTACAAGCCCTGATATAGCACACAGTAAAATAACCAATAGCACATTTACCTTTAAAAATGCCACAGATATAAAAGCCGCCGCAATTACCACATAAGAAAAAATATGCTTTGGGCACTGCTTATACATAGATATCAACGCCTTTATAATCAAAGCCAACACACCTGCCCTTATACCATTAAAGGCAAAACTCACCGCTTGAACCTGCTGAAATTCAGTGATGACATAGGATAGTGCGTATATTATTATGAAGGATGGCATTACAACACCAAGGGTAGAGCATACAGCTCCTAAAACACCACATACTCTATATCCGACAAAGGTGGCAGAGTTAATGGCAATAGGTCCTGGAGTAGATTCCGCAATAGCTATAATATCCAGAACATCACTATTTGAAATCCAACCTTTTATATCCACAACCTCTTTCTGAATCAAAGGAATCATGGCATATCCACCGCCAAAGGTAAAACCTCCTATCTTCAAAAATGTTACGAATAAACTCCATAAACTTTTCCATCTGTTATTTACCAAATTAGTGTCCTCCTACAATGGATTTATTTAACCCATTAGTATTATATCATATTGTGTTTAACTATTCACTACACCCAGTATTACAATTATTCCATATCTACTCCAATATATCCTGTCACTGGTGACGAAGCGTTGGCACCACTTTCAATTACTCGTCCAAGCCCCGAAAGATAAGCTTCTCGTCCTGCCTTTATAGCATTTTTAAAAGCCCTTGCCATGAGTACAATATCTCCAGCCGTAGCTATGGCTGTATTAGCCATAACAGCGGTGGCTCCCATTTCCATGGCCTCACAAGCTTGTGATGGCTTTCCAATACCTGCATCTACAATTATGGGTAGTTTTATTTCATCTACAAGGATTTTAATAAAA
The DNA here is from genome assembly GCF_900142225.1 of Hathewaya proteolytica DSM 3090. GTDB lineage: Bacteria > Bacillota > Clostridia > Clostridiales > Clostridiaceae > Hathewaya > Hathewaya proteolytica. The sequence continues at coordinate 18,540 of NZ_FRAD01000004.1, read as the reverse complement.
TCTTTTGTACAAAGTCCCTTGTTAGAGCCAATAGGTGAACCAAGTGGCATTATAGAAGCTGCTCCCGCATTTACTAGGTCTTTTGCCGCATTAAGATCCGGAAACATGTATGGCATAACAATAAATCCTTCTTTTGCAAGAATATCTGTGGCCTTTATTGTTTCATAGTTATCTGGTAACAAATATTTTGAATCGTGTATTACTTCTAGCTTTACAAAATCTCCACAGCCCAATTCTCTTGCCAATCTTGCCACTCTTACGGCTTCTTCTGCTGTCTTGCACCCTGATGTATTTGGCAAAAGTGTAATATTCTTTGGAATATAATCTAAAATATCTCCACTTCCTGCTGTTCCTACCCTTCTAAGAGCCATAGTTATCATCTGCGCACCAGCATCGTCTATAGCTGCTTTTATAAGTTCCATATTGTACTTTCCTGAACCAAGTATAAACCTAGATGTAAATTCATGCCCACCTACAGTCCACGTATCCTTATTTATCTTTTCACCTGTATTATTCATTTTCCATTCCTCCAATATTTTTATCTTTCAATATAAGTTCAATGACCTTATTGGCTTCATGACCTGCACATATAGCAACCCTAGGAGCCATAAGCCCAATACCATCTTCTATGTCGCTCTTATTGTCACCACAAATATACAATCGTCGTCCCAATTTTCTTGTGCATATATTATTAGCATCATGGTACCCAGCCATACCTGACCCCGATATAACCGTAGTATTTTTACATTTTTCCAGCAGACTATTTACAAACATAGCCTTAGTTTCAGCTTTGTCAAAGGCCTCACAAACATATTTGTACTGGTAGAAAATATCATAAACCTGCTCTTCGCTTATTTTTATATCCAAAGTTTCAAGTTCTATATATGGATTTATTTCCTTTAACCTACTGGCTAATGCTTCTGTTTTTTTCATGCCGATATGACGCACATCATAAACCTGACGATTTAGATTGCTTAGCTCCACCGTATCAAAATCTACTAAAAGCAATTTTCCTATACCACTTCTAGCAAGCATTACAGCTATATTAGAGCCAAGGCCCCCAAGTCCTGCTATGGCAACACTAGACCCCTTCAAAAGCTTATACATATCTTTTGAAAATCGCTGATCACATACCTTCTGAAACTCTTCTTCATTGGGAATATACATACTTAGCCACCTCCAACAAAATGCACAATTTCTATGGTGTCTTGCCTTTTAAGTGTAGTTGTAGCATATAAATTTCTTGGAATGATTTCTCCGTTGATTTCCACAGCTACTCTTTCTTTTCTGTATCCATTATTTATAAGATACTGCTCTAAGGTTTGAGCTTCCTCTAATGTAACTTCCTCACCATTTACTCTCATTTAAAACTCCACCCCCTTTATTATGCACAAAAAAAGAGCGCATGAAGGAAATCCACACCCGTGGTGGTGTGCCCCTTCATGCGCCTTCGCACAATCTATATTCATTATATTCTTATTTTTTAATTAAGTCAACTTTAAGCAGAATTACATAGCTTATTGTTTTTTAATATACGGTGACAGTTCATTTTTTTACATGCTCACTTTATCCAATATTCCACTGATGTATGCCATGACCACGCCATAATTAGTCATGGGTACCCCTTGGTTTTTCGCCTCATTTACCCTATTCATAATATATTTTCTATTAAACATGCATCCTCCACAATGGATAATTAAATCGTACTGTGAAAGATTTCTTGGGAAATCTGTTCCTCTTACAAAGTCTATATTAATTTCCGGAGAAATGCGCTTTCTAAGCATATTAGGAATCTTTACCCTTCCAATATCCTCTTCCTTAGGTGCATGGGTGCAGGCTTCGGCAATTAAAATTCTCGATTGCGCATTTAAGAATTCTATTTTCTTTACACTTTCTATATAGTAACTTAAATCACCCTTATGAGCGGCAAAAAGTATGGAAAAAGAAGTGAGTTTGCTTTTCTCTGGTTTCTTTTCATATACAGCTTTGAATGCCTGGGAATCTGTGATAATAACATCTGGTGGACAAAGAAAAGTTTCCAATGCCTTATCCAGTGTATCCACCGTAGTACTTGTAACCACACACTTTTTATCTAGTAAATCTCGTATAGTTTGTACTTGTGGCAGTATAAGTCTACCCTTGGGTGCTTGAATATCCTGGGGCATAACTAGAAGTACTCTATCTCCCTGTGATACAACCCCTTCCGTAATACTTCTTGTTTCAAAATCCTCTGGAAGATTCTCGCCAATGATTTTGTACAATGATGATACATTGGCTGAAGTACTGGCATTTACCACAATACACTGAGATTTGAAATATTCCTCAATTTCTAGTTTTCTTTTCTCTATTGCCTCTGCATTACCTTGTCTTTCATTAAACACAAGTATTACAGGCACATTATCTTGCTTTAATTTTTCTATCCATTGTTCTTCCAATTGTAGCCCCTGATTACCAAAAACCATAAAAACCATATGACATTTCTTCACAGCTTCTTCTGTTTTAGCAACTCTCATATTTCCAAGGCTTCCCTCATCGTCAAAGCCTGCTGTATCCACAAATACACAGGGTCCTATGCCATTTAACTCCATGGCCTTATATACGGGATCTGTGGTGGTTCCTGGCACATCAGAAACCAGTGCTGTATTCTGATTAGTTAAGGCATTGATCAATGATGATTTCCCACTGTTTCGACGCCCTAAAATACATATATGAATTCTATTCCCTGATGGGGTTTTATTTAGCTCTGACATATTATATCCTTTCTAACCATGATTAAAATCTAAAATCGCGATTTCCATTTTCAATATCTTTTATATATTTTGTAGCGGTTTCTCTTACTTTTTCATTGGTTATTTTCGAAAGTTCCTTTTCTATAAGCTTTTCTCCTTTTGCCCTTGTATCAGTATTAGCATAATCCATAAGATACTCTTTTAAGGTCATAAGTGCATTAGGATGACAGCAATTCACAATTTGTCCTGATTTTAAAAGGCTCATAAACCTATCACCAGTACGTCCCTCTCTATAGCAAGCCGTACAAAAACTTGGAATGTGTCCCATATCCAAAAGCCAGTCTACTACTTGGTCTAGGGTTCTCCTATCTGTTACATCAAACTGAGCTGAATCCTCATGTTCCTCTTCCTCATCAGCGTATCCACCAACACTAGTCTTTGAACCCCCACTAATCTGTGATACACCTAGTTTTAATACACGTTCTCGCATATTCTTAGATTCTCTTGTGGATATTATCATACCTGTATATGGCACCGTTATTCTAATAAGAGCCACGATTTTTTCAAAAATATCATTTGGTACCGCATTGGAGAAAGCATCTACATCAATATCATCTGCTGGACATATACGAGGTACACTGATGGTATGTGGACCAACGCCAAAGGTAGCTTCCAAATGTTCTGCATGCATCATAAGACCTACAAAGTCGTACTTATACATATTAAGACCAAATAATACCCCGATTCCTACATCATCGATGCCACCTTCCATGGCCCTATCCATAGCTTCCGTGTGGTATGCATAGTTGCTCTTAGGCCCTGTAGGATGAAGCATCTCATAACTTTCCTTGTTATAAGTTTCCTGAAATAAAATATATGTGCCAATACCAGCATCTTTTAATTTTCTGTAATTCTCCACTGTGGTGGCGGCAATATTAATATTCACACGCCTTATGGCACCATTTTTGTGTTTTATGCTGTAAATAGTTTTTATACTCTCCAAAATATACTCCATAGTGTTGATTTCTGGATGCTCCCCTAATTCCAAAGCAAGACGCTTATGACCCATATCCTGCAAAGCAATTACTTCACGGCTTATTTCTTCTTGAGACAACTTTTTACGGGCAATATGTTTATTTTTCATATGATATGGGCAATATGTGCATCCATTGACACAGTAGTTTGAAAGGTATAAAGGGGCAAACATAACTATGCGGTTACCGTAAAACCTTTCTTTTATATCCCTGGCAAGCTGATACATTTTCTGAATTTCATCCTCCATATCACATTCTAAAAGCACAGCTGCCTCTCTGTGGGATATGCCCTTCATTTTCGCTGCTTTTTCTAAAATACTCTCTATTAATTCCCTATTGTTTTTATTATTCTTAGCATACTCTAAGGTCTCTTTTATCTCCTCATGATTTATGAATTCCTCTGCTACTTTTGAATCAATTTTATACATCTGCTTGTACCCCCGTTATTGTATTTTATTTATTATTATTTTATATTGGCTTATAATCTCCTCTATGCACTACTATTTTATATCCTATGCTTTTTATAGCTTCTGCCAGATCCTTATAGCCTTCTGCCCCCTCTTCTTCTGTGCATTTTTTATTATCATAAAGCATATATTTTTTTCTTACCTGCCATGGAGATAAATTTGGCATCACCACATTGGCCCCGGCTAAAATACCCTTTAGTCGCCCCTGTGGACTTACCGTTGCCAAAGAAGTGGTGGATGGAATCAAAGCGTTGGGAAACATGAGCCTGATTATAGCAATCAGCACTGTGGTCTGTTCCATAGTTCCAGCTTTAAAATCCGAAAAAGGGGTTTCATGATGGGGAATGAAAGGTCCAATACCAACCATTTCAGGCTTCAACTGATATAAAAACTCCAAATCAGAGATGATATGGTGAACATTCTGATAAGGTGAACCCACCATAAATCCGGTACCAACTTGATAGCCAATACTTTTTAAATTCCACAAACATTCTTTACGATGCTCTAAGGACATACTATTGGGATGAAGCTTTCTATAATGTTCTTCATTGGCTGTTTCATGCCTTAATAAATATCTTGAGGCACCCGCCTGAAAAAATGCCTTATAATCTTCACAAGTTCTTTCACCCAAGGACAAGGTAACGGCACACTGTGGATACACATTCCTAATTTCACTTATAATATCTACAAGTAGCTGTTTTGTATAATAAGCGTCTTCTCCTCCTTGTAAGACAAAAGTCCTAAATCCTAGTTCATACCCACTATGACAACAATTTAAAATATCTTCTTTTTCTAATCTGTATCGACTTAAGTTTTTATTATCCCGTCTTATGCCACAATAATAGCAGTTATTTTTGCAATAATTCGTAAGTTCAATGAGACCTCGTATATATATGCTATTGCCATAATAAACCTTGGCTTTTTCCCTAGCTCTTTCATACAAGAATTCCCTGTCATCCGTTGAACTCTCATTTATTAAAGTTTCAAATTCCCCTGGAGATAAAATCCCCTTTTGCTCCAATTTTGATACAAGTTCCTTAATAATGGTCATCTCTTATTTATCTCCTCCAGTCTTAGAGTAGATAGTCTTTGTACTCACATCTTTTAACATACCAATTTTCCCTGAGAGTGCACTGATTACGTCCGATGGCGCATCTATGAAAATGCTGATAATGGACATGTTTTTTTCCCTATAAGGTACACCCATACGGCCTAAAATGTAATTACCATACTGGTGAAGAATGGCATTTAATTTCTCCACTGATTCTGGGTTTTCAACAATTATACCAATGACTGCAATACGCGTCTCCATGTTATTTCCACCTCTCTTCTTAAGATAAAGACTTCTAGCCTTCAGATTTAAATTCTCTTTATAATAAAAAAAATCCCCACAGAAGTATAACTGCGGGGACAAGAAAATAGACCTATAGTAGGACCTATATTTTCATATTCGTCATGCAATAGCCTTCTCTCTCGGGACGAACCCTCAAGTACAGTACAATTGATTTTTAAATTTTTAATTTGGGTTTGATGCAAGAAACATTATATCTCACACCTCACCACAAGTTCATTGTAAACTCTACTATTTATACAGTCAATATTTTCATACGTGAATTTTTCATTTTATCCATTGTTTTTTATAATTCATGCTAACTCTATTATTAAATTATCAAATTAAACTAAGGATGTATCCTTCCACCTTCCACTTTTGTATCTTATGGCAAAACAAGTTATTCTAAAAATCCAGTCTATAATCATAGAAATCCACACACCAATGGCACCGTATCCTAGCCCTTTTCCTATGATGTAACTAAATAATATTCTAAAGGCACACATGGAAAACACGGAAACCACCATGGTAAATTTCACATCATTGGCAGCTCTCAGTGCATTTGGAAATGTAAAAGCTAAAGGCCACAAAAGCATGGCAAATCCATTGTGAATTACTATAAGTGTGGTAGCCAATTTAATAGTTTCCTGTGATAAGTTGTACACACTTAATATCCAAGGTAAACATATGAACATAATCACATTCAAGCCAAAAATCAATTTATAAGTTATTTTCAAAAGCTTTTTAATGTAAAATTTTACTGCTTCATAGTCTCTAGCCCCAACACATCTTCCTATAACTGCTATCATGGCTAAGTTCATAGCCTGACCTGGAATTATGCCCAAATTATCTATATTATTTGCCACAGCATTGGCAGCTATCTGCACAGTACCAAAGGTGGCTATAAGGCTCACCACAATTACTCTACCCAATTGGAAGAGGCCATTTTCTATGCCGTTGGGAATTCCAATATAAAGTATTTTCTTTATCATGGAAATATTTAAATGGAAACAGTCCTTAATTTTAATATGTATCATATATTTTTTGTTGCATATAAGTACAAGCATCACAGCAGCTGCCACCATTCTTGAAATCAAAGAAGGTAAAGCCACACCAACAACTCCCATTTTTAAACCTAAAACTAATATAGCATTGCCAGCTATATTTATTATGTTCATAATTACAGATATTATCATGGACACTTTGGAGTTTCCCATGGATCTGAACAAAGCTGCACAGGAATTGTACAAGGCCAAAAATGGAAAAGATAGGGCTGAAATAGTAAAGTAAGTTATTGCATTGTCCATAACATCATTATCTATGACGCCAAATAAAAGATTAAGCAAATTTCTTTTAAATAAAAGGCAAAGAGTTGTTATAGCCATGGAAATTATCACTGTAATAGTGGCCAACTGACTTGCAGATTCACAGGCACCTTTCTCATCCTTTTTCCCAATGAGCTGTGAAGATATAACTGCACCCCCTGTGGCCAAAGCTGCAAACACGTTGATTATAACTACCACCACCATATCCACCAAGGATACACCCGATACAGCCGCCTCTCCCGCTGAAGACACCATCATGGTATCCGCTATACCAACCGATATAGCTAAAACCTGCTCTATGAGCAAAGGTATGATTAATTTTTTCAATTCCTTATTAGTAAATATCTCTGATTTCATACTCGCTCCTTTTTTAATTTTTATTCTTTCTTAATCTTATCACATCGGTAGTCATATTAAAATTGTTTTTAGTTGTCAAAAAAGGCAGTGAGGTTTTATATTTCCCACTGCTTTTAAAAAGTATTTACCACTTATCTTTTAAAGATTCACTTCGCTTAAGGGACAACTCTATATTTCCGTCAAATAGCTTTCCTACCCTTCGTATAAGCTTTTCTGGGTCTTCCTTCATCCCCGTTGAAATCCAATGAAGAACCATTTGGGTTAATGCACTCTGGTACAAAAAAGCTATGAGTTTTATATCATCATCCACAGCTCCTATATGGCGTCCTATCTTATCCACATAACGAACCATTACATTTCCTGCCACATCAAAAATATATTTTTCTAATACCTCTCTATGCAATGAATTATAAATATGGTATATGGCCTTTCTATTTTTCAATGCAAAGTTGGTAGCCTTTAGAAATGCATCTTCCCAGCACAGGGTATCATTATACTCATCTATGACCTTTTGGATTTCATTTTGAAATAATTCTGTCACTATGGCATAGGTATCAGGATAATAATAATAAAAGGTATTTCTATTTATATCACACTCATTGGCAATATTGGTCACTGTTATTTTATTCAATGGGATCTCATTAAGCATCTTTACAAAAGTATCTCTAATTAAATTTCTTGTATACTGGTGTGCCATGATTAATACTCACCTCATTTTATATAAAATTAATTATTACTTATGTATTATTCCTACTCTATAATCCTGCATATGCCTATACCCGCCGAATTAGGTCCTACATGGCACCCAACGCTAAAGGTAAGTGGATCGTAGAATACATATGCTCCTGGAAAGTACTCTCTTACGGCATTAAACCATTCATCCGCCATTTTTTGATTGTCAAAAGTGCCAGCAGCTCCAATACTTATAGATGAAGCCTCAACACCTGCAAAGCGCGTCTCATAGTCATTCTTTATAGCTTCTAACATCTTCTTTTCGCACTTTTTCATCCCTCTTATTTTAGCAAAGGCATCTAATTTATCACCTTGAATAGTAAGAACAGGCTTTATATTGAGCACTGTTCCAATTGCCGCTCCTGCGGCTGTTACTCGTCCACCCTTTTTAAGAAATTCTAAAGTGTCCACAGCAACGTAAATACTTGATTCATAGGCTGATTCTTCAAGTTTAACCTTAATATCAGTGGAGCTACATCCTTTATCCGCAAGTTTTTTTGCATCTAACACTGATTGCCGCTGAGTAACAGAAATTCTATGGTTGTCCACTACTTGTACCCGACCATCATAATCTTCTGCAAGTCCAATGGCACTATGACATGAACTGCTAAGACCACTAGACATAGGTATGTATACTATTTCATCGTATCCCTTTTTAAAAACATCTTCCCATGCACATATTACATCGCCTGGAGATGGCTGTGAGGTGGAAACATTTTTGCCACTTGTAAGACTATCATAGAATGCACTTTGAGAGATGTTTACTCCCTCATAGTAAATTTTACCATCTATAATAACAGGCATAGGTATAACAAATATCCCAAGCTCTCTACCCGTCACTTCATTTATACCACTATTGCTGTCTGTTATAATTGCTGTTTTCATAAGTTCTTAATCTCCCTTCTGTACTACAAAATTAGACAGATATAATTTTTAAATCATGTAATTAGAAAGGAGCTTAGCTCAAAATTGCCGGCTCCCCTTTCAATTTCATAATTCAGCGATTTATCTGATGGCTAGACGGTATAACACACCCGCCTCTTATAGGAAGTCGATGACATGAGACACGCCCCTAGATAACGACTTCTTAGCTTTAGGTGAATTTAAAACTCAACCTGGAGCTAAGAAGTCTGTTTATTTTATTAATTTTAAATGCGCAATATCCTTCATATTTTTTCCACTAACAGCTTCAACAAGGATTACGTCTTGAGAAAGATCATCAATTTTATCGCTAATATTTTTTACCAAATTATGCGAATTAGTAATAGCTAATTCTATTATATCCAATCTTTCATCTAAGGATTTACCATCCCTAGTTTTAGCTCTCTCCATCTGTTCTGAAAAAGCTCCCTGAACTTCTGCTATGGTTTTAACATCCGTATGGACTTTCTCTAGCATCAGTGTATTTCTTTCAAGATTATTCTTTATAGAAGCCATTTCTGATTTCATAGAAGTTATGTCTGTTTTAATGGAAGTTATTTCTGTTTTCATGGAGGTTATTTCTGTTTTAATAAAATCCATTTCCGACTTCATAGAAGATTGGTTTTCCAAAATTTTATTCAATAAAGATTGTATATCCTTATCATTCATCCTCGTTTCTCATCTCCTTACTTAATATTTTAAGTATATCAATATCATATCTTATAATGCCCTTGAAGTAAATAATTCACAATTAATTTTTCACAAATGTAATCACCTAAATATTTCTAAGAAACAATTATACCACAAATTCTTAAAAATTTCTAGAGGCTCCACCACCACCAGAAGAACCTCCCCCTCCTGCTGAACCTCCACCGCCAAAGCCACCGCTACCAAATCCTCCACCATTATTTCGACCAGAAAATATTATGATGTAAAGCAAACTTCTAATTATTCTGCCTCTATTAAGAAATAAATCCATGATTATTAGTAATAAAATAATTGCTATAGGTATGGCAGTTCTAATCGTGCTTTTCTCATCTACCACGTAATCCTGTGATGGAATTGATTTATCTATTTCCACATTGTACTCCTGTTGAACTACTGACAATATAGCTTTGTACGTATCGATTATTCCTTCTTCATATTGTTTTGTCTTAAATCTTGGAATGAGATATTCATCTAAAATTCTACCTGCTTTGCTGTCAGGTAGTGCCCCTTCTAGCCCATATCCCACTTCTAACCTTACCTTGCTGTCGTTGATAGCACAAAGCAAAAGTATGCCATTATTTTTCTCACTAGAGCCAATTTTAAATGAGCGAAACATATCCACCGTATAAGATTCTATGTCCCGCCCCTGAAGGGAATTTACAAGTGCCACCACAATTTGTGCTCCCGTTTTATCAAATAAACTAGTGTTTGTACTTATTATGTAGCTCTTAACATCTTCACTTAAAATGCCGTAATCATCATACACATAAAAATCCCTGCTAGGCTTTGGCACTGCAGCATTAGTCTTTAGGCAAAAGCATAGTATTATAGCAAAAATAGACACCCAAACGCAACATAACTTTCTAAAACAGTTTTTGATCATATAAAATCACCATTCCTAAAATTTCACTTCTGGTGTATCTGCATCGCTTTCTGTAATCTGAAAATATTCTTTCTCATGAAATCCCATGATTCCAGCAAAAATATTTTTTGGAAATCTTCTTATGGATTTATTGTAATTTTCAACGGCATTATTGTAATCCATTCTTGCTACAGTTAATCTATTTTCGCTTCCAGATAATTCATCCTGTAATGACAAGAAACTAGCATTTGCCTTTAAATCCGGATAAGCTTCCATCACCATATTAATAGAACTTTTTAAGTTTGCCTCTGCCTTTGCAAACTCCTCTGGTGTTTTTGCCTTTTCATACCCAGTTCTGGCATCAGTAACTTCCTTTAAGACATTGCTTTCATGACTAGCATACCCCTTAACAGTACTTACAAGGTTTGGTATCAAATCCGCTCTTCTCTTTAAATTATTCTCCACTTGAGACCACTTTGAATTCACTGTTTCTTCATGATTTACTAAACCGTTATACTGAGCTACTACAAAGATCCCCAATACGGCTAAAATTACTACAACAATCATCCAAGGTTTAAATTTCATAATATTACCTCCAAAATATACTTTACTATTTATATACATATTCACATTATAATTTATTATTCCCATCTTCATTCGAAAGTATAACAGGGCCCAAAAATAATGCGCAGAAATTTTATATTTTCTGCGCATCTTACATACTAATATTTAATTTGCAAAGGTTTGTGTTCCCATATAAACACCTTTGTCCTTATTGTACACAACACCAATTCCAATTTTTGTATAGCTAGGATTCATCATATTATCCCTATGCCCCTGGGAATTCCACCACTGATTAAATAGCTGCTCTCCACCTGAGTAGTTGTACGCAATATTTTCTCCTGTGCCACTGTACTTATATCCTATCTTTCTAAGCCAATCATACCACAATTCGCCTTTTGGAGTGCTGTGATTAAAATAGTCATATTGAATCATGTGATTGCTTTTGTATCTAGCAACTTTCAACAAAGTATTGTCCATCACTAACTCTTTTAGACCCGCTTGTCTTCTTTTACTGTTAAGCAAATTAAGTATTATTTGTTCCTGTGAACCGCTTACTGAAATATTATACTTAGTTGGCAATGGTTCTAATCCGCTGATATCCACGTTATCACTAGATTTTTCCTTAACCGTCTCCACTGACTGCGCTGGATTCTTCTGTTTTGGAGTGGGAGTCCAGGTTGAAGTTGGAGTTGGAGTTGGAGTTTTAGTTGACGTAGAATTTGTCGGTGACTTTTGTTCAATTGTTTTAATATCTGTTACTTTATCCCCTGTTGGCTGAAGTTCGCAACTTTCTAGCTCCAGGGTCTCAGACTTCAAAGGCTGTACAATTTTACTTTGATACTGTTTCTCTGTAGCTTTGTAAACATTAGTTCTATTTAAATCTTTATTGTTCAAATTCTTCTTCACTTTATTTGTAGCTTGTACATTTTTTTGTTCATTAATCTTGGAAACTTGTTTTTCTTCTTTTTCCTGTTGTTTTAAAACCTTCACATCTTTCGCCGTCTTCTTATCTTCATAAGGTATTATGGGCTTTGATGTGCTTAACTCTTTTGATACCTCGTTGTTCTTTTTCAACGATACTTCTCTATTGTTTCTAATTGTCTTAAAACCAGCGAACGCTACAACTGTAGAAAGCGATATGGCAACTGCTATTGCTAAAATACTTTTGCTCTTTACCGTTTCCAATATCTTTTTTATATGCATAATAACCCTCCTTTTACTGTAGGTTTTTATTATAACACATTTTTTTATCTTTTGTCGAAATTAGTAAAATTTATATTTTCTAACATTTATATAGAACTAAATTATCACTTAATTTTTAATAAGTTATCATTGGACTTTTAAGGTTACTTCTACAATCTCCGGTCTATTGAAAATTCTAAAGGGGAAAATACTGTTTCCAAGCCCCCTGCTAACCACCATGCTTGTATGATTTTCTTTATAAATTCCACTAGTATATTTAGGGAATAATCCTTGATCCGGAGCAACAATTCCGCCTACTCCCGGAATCCTTATCTGCCCACCATGAGCATGTCCTGAAAAAATAAGGTCAATTTTATAATCTTTATACAACTTTAAAAGTTCAGGCCTGTGTGAAAGCAAAACTTTAAAGCCCTCACACTCTTTCCATTTGCAGAGATTTTCTTCAACTTCAGTAACATCAGTGCCCTCAAGATAGTCAGAGGTCAGAAAATCTGGATCTCTAAGGCCCATTAAATTTATATAGCTATTTCCCTTATAAATCTTAAGAACTTCATTATCCACAACTTTAACACCTGATGACAACAATTTGCCCTTTATATCTTCATATTTTTTTGACCATGCTTCATGATTTCCAGAAACATAGTAAACAGGAGAGATTTTCACCGCATTGTCCACTAGTTCCATAGCTATATTAAGGTTATACTTTCTTCTATCTATTAGATCCCCTGTTATTACAATTATATCTGGTTTCATATTTTTTAGCTTGTCTATAATATTTTTTCCACCCTTACCAAAGCTTTTATTATGTAAGTCGGAAAGGTGGGCAATCTTGAAATTGTTGAACTCCTTGGAGATCTTTGAATTACTATAATTAATTCTTGATATAACAATACTGTTGTTTTGCCATATTAAAAAACAAACACCTGCAATAAATATAATCAATAATTTTCCATAATATTTGTATGTTCTACCTAAAATTTTCTTCATTATTATCTCCATAACAATATTCATATATTTACCATAAACCATATATCAGCTAATTTATGTTGAGTATACCCTTTAATCCTTCTTTTTTAAAAACATCCTTGTAGTATTTTATTTCTTTTTGTACGATTTTGTCGATTACTTTCATACCAAGCAATTCTACTGGAGCCTTATCGTCAGTAAAAATGTAGTTGCCTGCTTTATATTCAGAAATTTCATCCCTCACCTTTATCATGAGTTTTTGCAAGTCCTCGTCCTCAACAGAATTTATATTGTTTTTTAAAGCCTCTTTCATATTTCCATTAGCTTTAGCAAATAATTCTCTGTTTGTACAATTTGGCACATCTATAGTTTGAACGTCCCCAAAAACACTGGAGATGGTATCTGCTAAATAAGAGTTAATGCTGCCATCCTCATTTGTATGCATATTCATATTTACTACCATAATTCCATCAGCTTTTAAATGATCCTTTACCATCTGAAAAAATTCCACTGTGGACATCTGAAAGGGAATTGTTATATCCTGATAGGCATCCACCATAATTACATCATATTTTTTCTCTGTGGCATGAAGATATGCCCGCCCATCATAAGTTATTGTATCAATATCTTTATCCATATCAAAGTACTCTGTGGACAGCGTTGTAATTTTGCTATCTATCTCCACCCCTTGTATATCCACATTATTAAAGTATTTATGACACTGTTTTGCATATGTTCCCGTGCCCATGCCAAGTATTAGTATATCCCCACCCCTTTCATCTACAATTCCAGACATTAATGGAGCCGCCAATGCATAATCATAATACATTCCCGTTAAAGATCCATCCTTAACCATGATAGATTGTACTCCGAATAAAACATTGGTTGACAACACCACATTGTCTTTGTTTTCTTTAACCTGAAGGTAATTATATATTGATTCCCCCTCATAAATCAAAGACTTTTCCCAAAAGGCAAAACTACTACTTGATCCAATGATACTACAGCACAGAAATACAAAGAAAGCTATAACAACCTTTTTTTTCTTCCTTCCATTATTTAAAAAATAAATAATTCCAATAATAAGAAGTATTCCAGAAAATATTAGAAAGGTTATGGCTGTCCCCACAGCAGGTATTGTAACAAAAGTAGGAAGGAAAGTTCCGATTATGCTTCCAATAGTATTATATGCACCAAGGGTTCCCACTACCTTGCCACTGTCATCCAAGCTATTAACCGTATATTTTACAAGAGATGGTGTCACAGTGCCCAGTAAAAAAAGTGGAAACACAAAAATAATCATACAAGCTAGAAAAGCGGCAATAATTAAAAGATTGTTGCTTATAGTCACTACCAACAAGGCAGATACACCTATAATGATATATTTGCCCACCACTGGTATAGCCGCAATCCAAACTGCCGCAATAATAAGACGCATATATAATTTATCGGGATTGGGATCCTTGTCTGCACTTCTGCCACCCCATATATTTCCCAAAGCCATGGCAATCATGATAGTACCAATAATAATTGTCCAAACAATTTGAGAAGAACTGAAATATGGAGCCAATAGCCTACTAGCACCTAGCTCCACCGCCATAACCGACATGCCGGCAAAAAATTCAGTTAAAAACAGATAATATTTATTTTTTATAATATTGCTCTTACCCATAAACATTCCCCTTTCTATGTAAAAAATTATTTCTAACTTATATTATACATTAAAAAATCATCAACTTATATTAATTCAGTTGATGATTTTTATACTTTAACTATATTTTAAACTTTTGTACCATTTCATTTAAATGTTGAGCTAATTCTGCCTGATTTTGAACTGCCACGGAAACCTGTCCTATTGCTTTTGTTGTCTCTTTCATACTTTCTCTTATATACTCTGCCTTACCACTTGTTTCTTTTGAATTTAACGCCATACGTTGCACAAATTCGCTAGCTTGACCTACTGCCAATGTAATCTGTTTAGACATATCTGCAAGTTCTTCTGACATCTCAGCAACGAAATTTGCGTCATTATAATATTGATTACCTGTCTCACCATAAGAATCAAATTGTTCATTAACTTCATTATTAATAAAATCTAAAATATCGCTACCTGTGTCAATACTAATTTTAAATGCTCCCTGCACCTTAACAATGGTTTCCTGAATATTAGTTACAGCCTCCGAAGATTGTTCTGCAAGTTTTCTAACTTCCTCGGCTACTACAGCAAATCCTCTTCCTTGATCCCCTGCCCTAGCTGCTTCTATGGCTGCGTTTAAAGCAAGTAAATTTGTTTGCGATGCAATACTTGCTATGGTATCAGCCATAACCTTTATGCTATCTACAACCTTGCCTTCTTCTATGGCTCTTTCCATATGTTTTCGCTTTTCTTCATATATTTTCTTACTTCCTCTTATAGCTTCTTCACTACTATTCTTTACATTTATAGCTCGTTTTTTAAACTGGTTAGAATTATCATGACCTATCATAGCCTTTGAAGACAATTCGTTTACACTAGCATCAACTTCTTCAATTGAAGAGCTTATTTCATCTGCTGCAACGCTAGCTTCCTCCATACCTCCCGTAATTGTAACTACTGAATTATTAATGCTTTCTGCTCTAGAGGATAGCTCATCCACCGTGGCTGCAAGTTCTTCTGATAATGCACTGATGCTTTGTGAATTATCTAATATCTCTGCAATAACTTTAGTTAATTGAGCTTGTACCTTATGCAAAGAGTTATTTATCTTTCCTATTTCGTCATTTCTCTTACTAGGTTTCTTCAATCTCTCATTAGTGAAGTCACCCTCTGCAAATTTCTCTAAATCCCTTACAATCTGCTTAAATGGCTTAAATATAATGGTTATTATAATGAATAGTAAGGTCACTGTTACTAAACTACAAATTACAATAGCTATGACAAACTTGTTTAAAAGCTCTTGGATTGGCTTCATCACATAGTCCTCTGGAACAGCAAAACCAAAGGTCCAATTTGTAGCCTTTATTTTTGAGGTAACAAAGTATTTATTAATACCATCATAGTCCTTCTCAATATTAATACTATTATCCTTTCTTATGTCTTGGCCAATTTTTTTAAATCTGCCATCTAAAACTTTGTTAAAATTAAAAGCTCCTTTTTCTGTTGGTTGAAATGCCTTATTGGGATGGGTAACAAAATTTCCATCCTTGTCCAAAAGAAAAGCATAGGAACTGTCGCCTGATTTTACGTTTCTAGTTGCATCTAACAAGTAATCTACAGATAAATCAATTCCAACAACGCCAATTACTTTACCCTTATCCTTTACTTGTTTAGAAATGGTAAGAACCATCTGTTCTGTAATGGCATCTATATATGGAGACGTGTACATCAGTTTATCCTCTTTTAAAGCCTCCATATACCAATCCCTTGTAGTGCAATCATAATCAGATGGTATATCTGTAGATGATTCATCAATAAAAGTTTTGTTTTCTAACCCTATGTAAGCTGAAACTACCCCCTCATTATGCTCAATCTTCTTGTCAAACAAAAATTCCAATGTACTTTTGTCAAACTTTTTTATGCCTTCGAAATCACTGCTGAGTTCATCTACTATTTCACCCTTTGTATTTAGCCACCCTTCAAATCTTGCTGAATAAGTGTTGGCCTCATTTTCAATTTTAGACAGAGTTTGTTCAGTGATATTTGTTTTAGAAGTATTGTATCCTATAAAAGATATTACAAAAATGCATATGGCAAACAGCAATAAACAAACACCAATAATTTTTCCCTTAATGGTTCTCATAAATATACCTCCCTTCATTTATCTTAATATTCGTTTCATTTTGCGTATACTTTACATAATTATGTATTTTTCATCCCCATTTGACACGAAAATCTAGCTGTGATATTTTAAATTAGTATTAAAACTTTGAAACCTGGAGGTAAAAGCATGAAGTTTATAAAACAATTCAGCATCATAATTATTATTTCATTTTTAGGAGAAATCCTTAATCACATTATACCCTTGCCTGTACCTGCTAGCATATACGGCCTTGTTATAATGTTTCTCTGTTTAAAAACTAATACAATAAAACTATCCAGCGTAAGAGAAACTTCAAAATTCTTAATTGAAATTATGCCTCTTATGTTCATTCCAGCAGCTGTTGGACTATTGGAGTCTTGGAATATAATTAAACCTGTTTGGGCTCCTTTTGCCATAATAACAATTTTTTCTACAATTTTGGTTATGGCAATATCTGGAACTGTAACTCAAGTCATAATAAAACGCAATGAAAGGTAGGAATACGTAAATGAACAATTTTCTAACACACTCTGTCTTCTTTGGTGTAATGGTCAGCATTTTATCCTACAGTTTTGGTATGTTTTTGAAAGATAAATTTAAGTTGGCCATTTTTAATCCATTGCTCATCTCCATCATATCCACTATTGCAATCTTATTATTGGGAAAAATAGATTATAAATCTTATTACGAAGGAGCAAAGTATCTAAGCTATCTCTTAACTCCTTCAACTGTTTGTCTTGCTATTCCTTTATATGAGCAACTAGAATTGCTGAAAAACAACTGGAAAGCTATAATTTTAGGAATTCTATCTGGTGTACTAACTAGCCTTTGCTCAATTTTAGCTATGGCTCTTATGTTTGGACTAAATCATCAACAATATGTGACATTGCTGCCGAAATCCATTACCACTGCCATAGGTATGGGAGTCTCAGAGGAACTAGGTGGTTACGTCACTTTAACTGTAGCGGTAATAATTATAACAGGAATATTAGGGAATATTTTCGCAGAATTCCTTTGCAAGCTATTTAAAATAAATAACCCCTTGGCCAAAGGAATCGCCATAGGTACTTCGTCTCACGCCATCGGCACAGCAAAGGCCATGGAGATGGGTGAAACTGAAGGTGCCATGAGCAGCCTTTCCATAGCAGTATCGGGATTGCTTACTGTATTAGGTGCTTCTGTATTTTCCCAATTCATACATTAAGCAATTGCCACCTCCAATATACTGAGATTCTACGTCAGTACTTTATAAACCACCCTCAAAGCATTGATAAATATACGTTCCTTCAAAATTCAGCTTTCACCCATTGGGTGAAAGAAAAATGCTCAAAAATGTGTTGAATTATCAGCTTTTATGAGTCGATATATGGTACAATAATAGTAACAAAAGAAGAAAAAGGGGTTTAAATTATGATTAATAAAATTGATTTCACAGCTAAGAATCTAACATCAAATGCAGGTCTTTTTCTTCTCCTTGAGAACGCAAAAAGTAATGAGATTTTTGATCTAGTTGAAAATGACCTCGTATTTGATAATGACTCCACAAATAAAATCAAGATGAAT